>NZ_AULB01000011.1 GCF_000425065.1 Actinomadura rifamycini DSM 43936 | reverse complement strand
GAACCCGAAGAGCCAAACCTTGGAAACAATCCCGGCAATGCACCACTCGGGTGCTTGCCTCAAAGAAATCCCCAGCCTTACATCCCCTGACGGAGGTGCAGGGCCTCGGGGGTGATCCGGCCTGCCGGCCGAATCGTTAAAGGCACTGGCTTTTAACACGCTGTTGAGTTCTCAAGAAACGGACACCCACCGCGCTCGGACCCGCTCTCGCGGCCCTCGCTCCGGGGCAACCCTTCTAACTTACCAGACTCGCTTCCGGTGTCAAGCGGACCGATCAAGATCGATTCGTTCGTCGGAGGCTTGTCCGTCCCGCGCGGCAATGTCGCGGACGCGGAGTCCGCTCGATCGTCTCGTGGGAGTGCCCTGCGGGCCGGCCACCTGTCGGCGTCCTGCATCCCGTTCCGGGCGTGTCGTTCCATGGTACAGCAGCTCGAGCGTGACTCGAACCGTTATCCGTGTCCCGACGTCCCCGGGGCCGACCGCCTTGCGGCGTTCTGCATCCCCTCGGGGCAGAAAGAACATTAGAGCGCCCTTGTCGGACCGTCAAATCAGACCCGCGCGCCACTCTCCTCGACAGCGCTCCCGCCGAACCGTTTCATCCCTTCTTAACCCCAGTTCACAACCTATGTGCGCGAGGTCACGCTTGCGGTACCGTCGCAGGCCCGTGCTCCCGAGCGTCCCGTTCCGGTGGTTCGGTCGGTTTCCGGCGGTTCGGACGGTCGGGCGGTGCGGGCCCGCGGTCCGGCCCGGCAAGGAACCGGCCGGAGTGAGGAGGAGCGCCTCGTGAGTGTGCCCGTCGGAATCCGCGCTTCGGCGGAACGTCTGGTGGTCGCGGCGACCATGGGGCCGACGATCCATGACGTGCACGCATGGCGGCTGAAGGTCGTGCCGGGCCTGATCGAGGTCCACGCCGACCGCGGCAGGTTCCGCCCTACTGACGATCCGGGCGGGCGCGGGCTCCATCTCGGCAGCGGCGCGGTCCTGGTGAACGTGCGGCTCGCCGCGGCGCAACTCGGGCACGCGCCCGTGGTGCGCCTCCTGCCGGACGTCGAGCGGCCGACGCTGCTGGCGACCGTCCGGCTCGTGGGGCGGCACCGGGTGACCCGGGAGGAACGGCTGCTCTACGCGGCGACGCTGCGCCCGTTCGCCCCTCCGGTCGCGGGACGGCGGCCGTCCGCGGCGGCCGTCAACGAGCTCGGTGAGGCGGCACGGCTGGAGGGCGCCAGGCTCCACGTCCTGCCGGCCGGTCCCCGCGACGGGGTCCGGCGGGCGCTGCTCGCGACGCGAGGCGACTCCCCCGCCGAGTGGCTGCGGGCGGGGCAGGCGCTGCAGCGGGTGATCCTCGCCGGGACGGTCCGGTCCGTCTCCACGTCGTTCGCGTACGGGCGGCACGGTCTCCCCCACGTCGGGGATCCGATGGAGCCGGGCGAGGTTCCGCAGGTGTCGCTCACCTTTGCGGGGACCGCTCCCGCGCGGCTATTCGAGGCGCCGGTAGGCGGACAGGACGAAGGAGAGGGGAACCGGCAGCGGATCGGGTAGCGGTCCGAGGCGTTCCCGGAGCACCTCCTCCGGTACGTGGTGCGCGCTCGGCCCCATGCCCACGAGCGTGGTGATCTCCTCGTGGGTGAGGACGGCCTCCGTGTCCAGGCGCTCCCGGCCGTCCGGCTTGAAGTAGCCGGCCAGCGCGGCGTCGGTGCGCTCGGTCTTGCGCTCGTCGACCGAGATCAGTCCGAGCGACTCGACGAGCGGACCCAGGTGCCCCGGGGAGGGGGTCACGGCGAACAGCGGCCCGTCGGGACGCAGGACGCGGTGGAACTCGGCGGCGTTGCGGGGGGCGAACACGTTGACGACGGCGTCGGCGGCGCCGTCCCGCACCGGCAGCGGGCGCCACAGGTCGGCGACGACCGCGCCGGCGCGCGGGTGCGCCTTGGCGGCGCGGCGCGCGGCGTGCTTGGAGATGTCGATCGCGAGGCCGACGGCGCCGGGCGTCCGGTCGAGGATGCGGGCCAGGTAGTAGCCGGTGCCCGCGCCCGCGTCCAGGACGCAGCCCGGGCCGTCCGGCGACGCGGCGACCGTCCGGGCGAGCCGGTCGACGATCGGGGCGAAGTGGCCGGCGCCCAGGAACTCGGCGCGCGCCCGGACCATCTCCGGGGTGTCGGCGGTGCCGGGGCGGGCGTTGCCGGGGAGCAGGTTCGCGTAGCCCTGCCGTGCGATGTCGAAAGCGTGTCCGGACGGGCAGTGCAGCCGGCCGTCCGTCAACGCGAGGTCCGCTCCGCACACGGGGCACACCAGGTATGGCACGACATCGACGAGCATCCGTCCATCATCGTCCATCCACCGGGCGGAACGGGCGGCGCGGCGGCCTTCTTTGCCATCGTGCCGCCGCGGCTTCGGTCGGGCGTCCCCGTCCCGTCACCCGGCGGGCGCCGCGCTCGCCACCCGGCGCGTCCGTCACGGCCGGCCTCGGGGAACGGCCGGACGCCACCGGCCGTTCCCACCGGCACATGCTCCTCCATCGGCACACGTGCGCCCGTATGGTCCGCCCGTACGCGTCCGCCCGCACAGGGGCACTTCGCCGGCGTCGGTCAGGACTTCATCCGGGCGCGGACGTCGTCCATGTCGAGCCCGCGGACCTGCTCGATGACGTTCTCCAGGACCTGCTCGGGCAGCGCCCCGGGCTCCGCGAAGACGATCACGCCGTCGCGGATGGCCATCAGCGTGGGGATCGAGGAGATGCCGAAGCGCTCCGACAGCTCGGGCTCGGCCTCGGTGTCGACCTTGCCGAACACGATGTCGTCGTGCTTGCCCGCCGACTTCTCGTACACGGGCGCGAACCGGCGGCAGGGGCCGCACCAGGACGCCCAGAAGTCGACCAGCACGATCCCGTCGCCCTGGGCCACCTCGTCGAAGTTGTCGACGGTCAGGTTCACGGTCGCCATGTCGGATTCTCCTCAGTCGGGGTATCAGGTCCGTAGAGCGGCTTACAGCCTCGGAGTATTCCCCCGCTGGGAATCACAGAGCGGTAATTAGCGTTGTCCCCATAGGGAGATCGCACCGGAGAAGGGTCAGGATGGCTGCAACCCGTACCAAGGGCGACAGGGTCGACGTCACCGACAAGGACCTTGTCGGGGCGTACCTCGACCGGATCGGCCGAACCCCCCTGCTGGACGCGGAGGAAGAGGTCGATCTGGCGAAGGCGATCGAAGGGGGCCTGTACGCCGAACAGCTCCTCGCCGAGGGGAACGTGCCCGAGGGCGTGTCCCGCGAGGAGCTGGAGGAGTTGACCGCGGCGGGGCTGCGCGCGAAGCAGCGCTTCGTCGAGGCGAACCTGCGGCTCGTGGTCTCGATCGCCCGCAAATACCCGACCGACTCGTTGCCCCTCATCGACCTCATCCAGGAGGGGAACCTGGGGCTGATGCGGGCGGTGGAGAAGTTCGACTACCGCCGCGGTTTCAAGTTCTCCACGTACGCGACGTGGTGGATCAGGCAGGCGATCGGGCGCGGGCTGAGTCACACGGCCCGCACGATCCGGCTGCCGGTCCACGTGGAGGAGGAGCTTTCCCGGCTGCGGCGCGCCGAGCGGCAGCTCGGCCGCGAGCTGGGCCGCGAGCCCACCCGCGAGGAGCTCGCCGGGGCGGTGGGCGCCGACGCCGAGCACGTGGACGAGCTGCTGCGCTGGCGGCGCGACCCGGCGAGCCTCGACGCGACCGTCGACGACGCCGGCGAGACGCCGATGGGCGACCTGCTCGAGGATCCCGACGCCGTCACGCCCGAGGCGGAGATCCTCGCGCTGGACGACATCGAGGGCCTCGCGCGGCTGCTGGACCGGCTGCCGGAGCGGGAGGCCGCGATCCTGCGGGCCCGGTTCGGGATGGACAGCGGCCAGCCGCTGTCGTACGCGCAGATCGGCGCCCGGTACGGCCTGAGCCACAACCGGGTGCGGCAGATCACCGACCGGTCGCTGCGGCGCCTGCGGCAGCTCGCGAACGAGACGGACCTGAGCGGCCGCCGGGCGCTGGCGGACGCGCACGCCGCGGTGCGGGGCCCCGTGCGGGCCGGTGCCGGCAGCCGCGCCGCGTGAGCGGCGGCCGCGGCCCGTCCCCACGGTCCGAGAAACGTCACCGGGCGGTCCCGAACGGGGCCGCCCGGTTCGCGTTCGGGGCCGGAGGTGCCGTCCGTCCCGGGCGGATGGCCCCGCCGCGGCGGACCGTGCCATAGCCTTTCCACGTGAGTACTTCCACGCCCTCTGGGGATCTGGACGCCTGGCGCTCCCTCCCCGCCCTCCAGCAGCCCGAATGGGACGATCCGGACGAGGTCCGGGCGGTCGCGGCCGAGCTCGCCGCGCAGCCGCCGCTCGTCTTCGCCGGTGAGTGCGACCAGCTCAAGGACCGGCTCGCGGACGTGGCCCGCGGCGAGGCGTTCGTCCTGCAGGGCGGCGACTGCGCCGAGACGTTCGAGGGATCGAACGCCGACGCCGTGAAGAACAAGCTGAAGACCCTGCTGCAGATGGCGGTCGTGCTCACCTACGCCGCCAGCGTCCCGGTCGTGAAGATCGGGCGGATGGCGGGGCAGTTCGCCAAGCCGCGGTCCAAGCCGGTGGAGGCGCGGGGCGGCGTGGAGCTGCCCGCGTACCGGGGCGACGCCGTCAACGGGTTCGCGTTCGACGCCGAGTCGCGCCGCAACGACCCGCAGCGGCTGCTGAAGGCGTACCACTGCTCCGCGGTGACGCTGAACCTGTGCCGGGCGTTCACCAAGGGCGGGTACGCCGACCTGCGGCAGGTGCACACCTGGAACCGCGACTTCGTCCAGCAGAGCCCGGCGGGACGCAGCTACGAGCGGCTCGCGGGCGAGATCGACCGGGCGCTGACGTTCATGAAGGCGTGCGGGGTGAACCCGGACGAGTTCCACGGCGTGGAGTTCTACTCCAGCCACGAGGCGCTGCTGCTGGAGTACGAGCGGGCGCTGACCCGGATCGACAGCCTGAGCGGCCGCCCGTACGACGTGTCGGCGCACTTCCTGTGGATCGGTGAGCGCACCCGGCAGCTGGACGGCGCGCACGTCGAGTTCCTCCGGCACATCAGCAACCCGATCGGGGTCAAGCTGGGGCCGACGACGACGGCCGACGACGCGCTCGCGCTGATCGACCGGCTGAACCCGGACGGCGAGCCGGGGCGGCTCACGTTCGTCACCCGGATGGGCGCCGGCAAGATCCGGGACGCGCTGCCGCCGCTGATCGAGAAGGTGCACCAGAGCGGCGCCCCGGTGGCGTGGGTGTGCGACCCGATGCACGGGAACACGTTCGAGGCGCCGAGCGGGCACAAGACGCGCCGGCTGGACGACGTCCTGGACGAGGTCGCGGGCTTCTTCGAGGTGCACCGGGCGCTCGGCACGCACCCGGGCGGCATCCACATCGAGTTCACCGGCGACGACGTGACCGAGTGCGTCGGCGGCGGCCACGGGCTGGTGGAGGACGATCTGCACCAGCGGTACGAGACGGCCTGCGACCCGCGGCTGAACCGCGGGCAGTCGCTCGACCTGGCGTTCATGGTCGCCGAGCTGTACCGCAAGTCCGTCTGAGCCTCGTGCGCGCGCGCCCGGCCGTCCCTCCGCGGGATCGCCGGGCGCCGTCGTTCCGGGCGTCCGTCAGATGCTGACCTCGGCCCAGACGACCTTGCCGCCGGTGACCGGGTCGGCTCCCCAGGACGTGGCGAAGCGGTCGACGATGAACAGGCCGCGGTGCGACTCGTCCAGGGGGCCGGGGACGGTGAGGCGGGGCAGCTGGGCGGCGCGGTCGCGGACCTCGACGCGGACCCGCCCGGCGCCGCGCAGCAGCCGCAGCTCCAGCGCCGTCCCGGCGTGCCGGACGGCGTTGGCCACCAGCTCGGCCACGATGGCGGTGACGAGCTCCTCGCGTTCCATGAGGGCCCAGGTGCGCATGGTGCGGGCGGCGAGGCGGCGCGCGTACTCGACCGCCTCGGTCTGCGGCGCCGCGCGCAGCGTGGTCTCGGTCATCGGGTCGGTCACTCCGCCCGCTCGCCGTTCTGCATCGGGTCCCGCTCCGTCATGTCCCGAACTCCCGTGTGCCCGTCCTCGGTGTGCCGGTCACCGTCCACCGTCGGACGCCGTCTCCTCCGGCGCGTCTTCCATGAGGAAGCGGTCCAGGCCGGTCGTCCGCAGGACGTTCTCGACCCGTCCGTAAGCACCGGTGACGGTGAGCGTGGCGTTCTGCGCCCGCGCGTGCTTGTACGCGCGGACGAGGACGTTCAGGCCCGACGAGTCGCAGAAGTCGACCGCGGCGAGATCGACCACGACGGCCCGCTCCCCCGCGTCGACGAGCTCGGTCAGCCGTGAGCGCAGCTCATCGGAGGAGTTCAGGTCGATGGAACCGCGCGCGGTGATCGTCGCGCGGCCGTCCTGTCGTGTCGTGTGCAAGGCAAGCCCCACGCCACCCCACCTTACCGATCGTTGGTCTCCATCATGACGCCCGCAGAACTATCAGGGCAACGTCGTCGTTCGACGGCTCGGGGCCGAAGTCGCGCACCGCTCGCTGGATGCGGGCGGCGACGGCCCCCGCGCTGAGCCCGGTGCAGCCGGCCAGCAGCCGCTCGAGCCCGTTGCCGTCCCCGAGCAGCCGTCCGCCGGAACGTCGCTCGGTGACGCCGTCGGTCACGCACAGCAGCACCTCCCCGCGGCGGAGTTCGACCGTATCGGTTTGGAAGTCGACGTCGTCGAACACCCCCAGCAGCGGCTGCGAGGACGCGGCCTCGCGGACGCCGCCGTCCGGGTCGAGGATCAGCGGCGGCGGGTGCCCGGCGCTGGACAGCCGGATGGTCACGCCGTCGCGGGCGCGGCGGGCGATGATCTCGCCGTGCAGCAGGGTGAGCAGCCGTCCGCGCTCCCCCTCGCCGAGGATGAGCCGGTTGAGCCGGCCGAGCACGTCGGGGACGGACATGTCCTCGGCGGCGAGGATCCGCAGCGCGTGGCGGGCCAGTCCGGTGACGGCGGCGGCCTCCGGTCCGGTGCCGCACACGTCGCCGATCGCGAACCGCCAGCGTCCGGGCGCGGCGTCGTCGAGCGCGGGCGCGCCGTCGCCGGGGCCGCTCTCGAAGACGTCGTAGAAGTCGCCGCCGACCTCGCTGCCCTCCCCCGCCGGCTCGTACACCACGGCGACCTCGAGGCCGGGGATCTCGGGGATCGCG
Organism: Actinomadura rifamycini DSM 43936; assembly: GCF_000425065.1. Lineage (GTDB taxonomy): Bacteria > Actinomycetota > Actinomycetes > Streptosporangiales > Streptosporangiaceae > Spirillospora > Spirillospora rifamycini. The sequence goes on along the minus strand of NZ_AULB01000011.1, from coordinate 289,404 downwards.
GGCGGCAGGAGGCTGCGCTGCAGGGCGCTGCTCATGGCGGTCTGGGCGGAGAACAGGCGCGCGTTGTCGACGGCGAGCGCGGCGCGGCGGCTGAGCTCCTCGGCCAGCTCGATGGCGCTGCGGGCGAAGCGGTCGCCGGCGGGGCGGCCGATGAGGATGGTGCCGATGCGCCGCCCGCGCGCGATCAGCGGGAACGCGTAGACCTGGTCGGCGGCGGTGTCGCCGGCGGCGGCGCGGACGTCCTCGGGCGCCTCGGCGAAGCCGTGCCAGGGCCCGGGGACGTCCATGGCGGGGGCGGGCCCGGCCTCGTCGAGCAGGGCGCGCAGGCCGTCGGCGCGGTCCTCGTCGGCGTGCCAGACGTAGGCGAGCCGGGCCGGTTCGGCCTCGGCGACGGTGTAGACGGCGCACCAGGTGGCGAGCCGGGGCACGACGAGCTGCGCGACGAGCGCCATCGTGCGTTCCTGGTCGAGGGTGCCGGCGAGCAGGTCGCTGGCCTCGGCGACGAAGCTGAGCCAGCCGCGCCAGGACCGTTCCAGCTCGCCGACCCGGGCCTTCTCCAGGGAGAGCGACAGCTCTTCGGCGAGCCGTCCGGTCCGGGCCCCGTCGCTCTGGGTGAAGCGGCCCGGGGCGGTGGAGACGGCGACGAGGAGGCCGGTGAGGCGCCCCTGGGACTCCAGGGGCGCGGCCGTGACCGAACTGGCCCGCAGGGCGACGGCGATCGGGTCGGCCGCGTCCACGGCGACCCAGGGGGATCCGGCGCGGACGGCGGGGGCGAGCCCGGCGACCGACAGTTCGCCGAGGGGCAGCTCGGCGGCGGTGCCGCTGGACGCGCCCATGATGAGCCGCCCGTCGCGCTCGGTGAGTAGGATGGCCGCGCCCTCGGCGCCCAGCATCTCCCGGACGGCGGCGACGCCGTCCTGCATGGACTCGACGGCGGCGGGCGAGCGGAGCAGCCGGGCCCCGTCGGCGGGGACCTCGCCGACGCCCTCGCCGGCGACGCGCGCGTCCGCGGCCACCGCGGCGTCGGCCGCCGGGTCGGCTTCGCGGGGGCGCGCGGCGCGCTCGCGCAGGCGGTCGCGCAGCGCCGCGGCGCCGTTCGGGGACGCCGCGGCCCGGTCCCCGCCGCTCTCGTCCGTGCCGCTCTCGTCCGCGGCCGTCAGGTCGACGGGGGCGTCGGCCGGACGGGCGGCGGCCGGCTCGGCGCGCGGCGCGCCCCGGTCGGTTTCGGCGGTCTCGGGGCCCGGGGCGTCCTCGCGGACGGGCTCACCGGCGGGCTCACGGTCGTCCTCGTCCCGTGCCTCGGCGCCGGGACGCGGGAGGCGGAACCACACGCCCTTGGTGCGGCGGTCGTAGGAGACGCCCCACGAGTCGGCGAGCGTGGCGATGGACGGGAGGCCGCGCCCGCTGGACGCGGTGACGCCGGGCATCTCGATGCCGCGGGTGGGGTGCCGGTCGCGGACCTCGATCTCGACGTCGTCGCCCTCGAGCCGGCAGGTGACCTCGAAGGACGTCCCCGCGTAGGCGATCGCGTTGGTGGCCAGCTCGCTGGTCGCCAGGATCGCGTCGTCGGAGATCTCGTCCATGCCCCAGTCGGCGAGCACCTTCCGGACGAACCGGCGCGCGTCCGCGACCGCCGCCGCGGCGGACGGGAAGGTGGCCGACGCCGTCTGCCGATCCAACTGTCGTCCCTCGTTCGATGCGTCCACTACCCGGGTCTGGCTATCGTGACAGACTGCTCGACCGCCCGGCCAGAAGAGCCGCGCGCCGGGGCCGCACCGCACCTCCGAGCCCGGGGACGTCGAGCCCCCGGCCACGACACGACAGACCGTAACACGAAGACTACGTGCGAAGACTACGTGCACGGATGCGCGGTCGTTACCGTCCGTTGACCGGCAGAGTGTGATTCGGGCTCCGGGCCGTCCGGCAACGTAGAGTACAGATGCGGCCGGGAGGCCGCCCGAAGCGGCCGGAAAAGGCCCGGAGAAGGAGTCAGTGGCATCCGGTACCCCACGAACGCGGGCCAGGAGGATGAATAGCATGCCGCGCACCGCGTCTCGCGCCCGCTCCGGCGGGTCGCGCGACACCACGCCGCGTTACAGCGACGCCGATCTCGCCCCCCTGCTGAAGGCGCTGGTCGCCGTGCGCGACGGGAAGGCCAAGGCCGAGCTGGATCTGCCCGGCGAGGGCGCCGTGGCGGTGGCCGGGGCGCTGCTGGAGGAGATCCGGCAGAACGGCAGCGAGCTGAACGCGGGGCTGGCCCGCGTCCGCCGGGAGATCGGCCGGGAGGGCCGGCTGGGCGGGCGGCTGACCACCGGCACGCTGAAGGGCTCGTGGGCGGGGGCGGTGGACGACGCCAACGCGATCATCGCGAAGCTGACGGACCTCTCCCTCGGGATGCACCAGGTGGTGGAGGCCGTCGCCGCGGGGGACCTGAGCCGGCGGGTCGAGCTGCGGGTCGCCGGCCGGCCGATGCGCGGCGAGCTGCTGCGCATGGCGCGGTCGGTGAACGGCATGGTGGAGCTGCTCGACCAGTTCACCTGGGAGGTCACGCAGTTCGCCCGGGAGGTCGGCACCGAGGGGCGGCTCGGCGGGCAGGCGCCGTCGCGGGGCATGACCGGCCGGTGGCGGGACGTCACGGCGGCGGTGAACGCGATGGCGGGCCGGCTCACGGCGCAGGTCCGCGACATCGCCGAGGTCACCACGGCCGTCGCGAAGGGCGACCTGACCCGCAAGGTCACGGTGGAGGCGACGGGCGAGCTGCAGGAGCTCAAGCTCACCGTGAACACGATGGTGGACCAGCTGTCGCGGTTCGCGGACGAGGTGACCCGCGTCGCCCGCGAGGTCGGCACCGAGGGGCAGCTCGGCGGCCAGGCGCGGGTGCAGGGCGTCAGCGGGGTCTGGAAGAACCTCACCGACAACGTCAACGCGATGGCGAACAACCTGACGTACCAGGTCCGCAACATCGCGCAGGTCACGACGGCCGTCGCCGAGGGCGACCTCGGCAAGAAGATCACCGTCGACGCGCAGGGCGAGATCCTGCAGCTGAAGCTGACGGTGAACCAGATGGTGGACACGCTGTCGGCGTTCGCCTCCGAGGTGACCCGCGTCGCCCGCGAGGTCGGCACCGAGGGACGGCTCGGCGGCCAGGCGCGGATGCCGGGCGTGAGCGGCGTCTGGAAGGACCTGACGAACAACGTCAACGGCATGGCGTCGAACCTGACGTTCCAGGTCCGCAACATCGCGCAGGTCACCACGGCGGTCGCGCAGGGCGACCTCGGCAAGAAGATCACTGTTGACGCGCAGGGCGAGATCCTCGAGCTCAAGGACACCGTCAACACGATGGTCGACACCCTCTCGGCGTTCGCCGACGAGGTGACCCGCGTCGCCCGCGAGGTCGGCACCGAGGGACGGCTCGGCGGCCAGGCGCGGGTCCCGGGCGTCAGCGGGGTCTGGAAGGACCTCACCGACAACGTCAACGGCATGGCGAACAACCTCACCATGCAGGTCCGCGGGATCGCGAAGGTGACGACGGCGGTGGCGCAGGGCGACCTGACGCGCCGCATCGAGGTCGACGCGCAGGGCGAGATCCTCCAGCTGAAGGACACCCTGAACACGATGGTCGACACGCTGTCGGCCTTCGCCGACGAGGTCAGCCGCGTGGCGCGGGAGGTCGGCACCGAGGGGCGGCTCGGCGGCCAGGCGATCGTGCCGGGCGCCGGCGGCATGTGGAAGGACCTCACCGACAACGTCAACGGCATGGCGTCCAACCTGACCTACCAGGTCCGCAACATCGCGCAGGTCGCGACGGCCGTCGCGCACGGCGACCTGACGCGCCGCATCGACGTCAACGCGCAGGGCGAGATCCTCGAGCTGAAGACGACGCTGAACACGATGGTCGACACGCTGTCGTCGTTCGCCTCCGAGGTCACCCGCGTGGCCCGCGAGGTCGGCAGCGAGGGGCGCCTCGGCGGGCAGGCGGAGGTCGAGGGCGTCTCGGGCACCTGGAAGCGGCTGACCGAGAGCGTCAACGAGCTGGCCCGCAACCTGACCACGCAGGTCCGGGCGATCGGCGAGGTCGCGAGCGCGGTCGCCGAGGGCGACCTGACCCGCACCATCACCGTGGAGGCGCGCGGCGAGGTCGCGGAGCTGAGCGACAACGTCAACCTGATGGTCGCGACGCTGCGGGAGACGACCCGCGCCAACGACCAGCAGGACTGGCTGAAGTCGAACCTCGCGCGGATCGGCGGGATGATGCAGGGCCACCGCGACCTGCAGCAGGTCGCCAACCTGATCATCCGGGAGCTGACGCCGACGGCGAGCGCGCAGTACGGCGCGTTCTACCTCGCGGAGCCCTCCGGCGAGGAGACCGAGCTGGCGCTCATCGCCGGGTACGGGACGCGGCGGCGGACGCAGAAGGGCACGGTCCGGTTCGCGTTCGGGGAGGGCCTGGTCGGGCAGGCCGCGCAGGAGCGGCGGCCGCTGCTGATCTCCGAGGCGCCCGCCGACTACGTCAAGATCGGCTCCGGGCTGGGCGAGGCGTCGCCGGTCAACATCATCGTGCTGCCGATCGTGTTCGAGGGGACGGTCCTCGGCGCGATCGAGCTGGCGTCGTTCGGCCGGTTCACCGACGTCCACCTGGCGTTCTTCAGCCAGCTGATCGAGACGATCGGGGTGACGCTGAACACGATCAGCGCCAACACCCGCACCGAGGCGCTGCTGGCCGAGTCGCAGCGGCTGGCCTCGGAGCTGCAGGAGCGGTCGGACGAGCTGCAGCGGCAGCAGGCGGAGCTGCGGCACTCCAACACCGAGCTGGAGGAGAAGGCGGCGCTGCTGGCGCAGCAGAACCGCGCGATCGAGATCCAGAACTACCAGATCGAGCAGGCGCGGCGGACGCTGGAGGAGCGCGCCGAGCAGCTGGCGATCTCGTCGCGGTACAAGTCGGAGTTCCTGGCGAACATGTCGCACGAGCTGCGCACGCCGCTGAACAGCCTGCTGGTGCTGGCCAAGCTGCTGTCGGAGAATCAGGGCGGGAACCTGACCGACAAGCAGGTGGAGTTCGCGCAGACGATCTACGACTCGGGCACGGACCTGCTGACGCTGATCAACGACATCCTGGACCTGGCGAAGGTCGAGGCCGGGAAGATGGAGCTGCACCCGCAGCGGCTGTCGGTGCCGGCTCTGGTCGACTACGTGGACGCGACGTTCCGTCCGCTGTCGCAGGACAAGGGCCTGCAGTTCGGCGTGGAGGTGGCCCCGGACGTCCCGGGGACGCTGTTCACCGACGAGCAGCGGCTGCAGCAGGTCCTGCGGAACCTGCTGTCGAACGCGGTGAAGTTCACCGCCGAGGGCGAGGTCCGGTTGCTGATCGAGCGCGCCGGGGACATCGACTTCACGCTGCCGGCGCTGTGGAACACCCCGGACGTCATCGCGTTCCGCGTGATCGACACCGGGATCGGGGTGAGCGCCGACAAGCTGCAGGTGATCTTCGAGGCGTTCCAGCAGGCCGACGGGACGACCAGCCGCCGCTACGGCGGCACCGGCCTCGGCCTGTCGATCAGCCGGAACATCGCGCGGCTGCTCGGCGGGGAGATCCACGCCGAGAGCAAGCCCGGGCACGGCAGCGTGTTCACGCTGTACCTGCCGGCGCAGTACAGCGAGTCCGACGGGCGCCGCAGGGCGCCGCAGGACGGCGCGGTGGCCGAGCCGGACGTCCCGGCGATCGCCCCGGCCGAGGACGCGGCGGAGGCCGCGGAGGGCGCCGCGCCCGCCGCGGAGGCCGCGCCCGCGGCGCCCGAGACCGGCCGGCGGGGCGAGCGGCGCCCGGTGCGCGCGCGGCGCCGCGCGGAGCCCGACCGGGCCGTCGAAGGCATGCTGGCGGAGCCTCCCGCGGACTTCCTGGACACCGTGCTGTCGGGCCGCAAGGTGCTGATCGTCGACGACGACGTCCGGAACGTGTTCGCGCTCACCAGCGTTCTGGAGGGCTACGGGATGGACGTCCTGTACGCCGAGGACGGGCAGGCGGGCATCGACCTCCTGCACCGCAACCCCGACGTGGCGCTGGTGCTGATGGACGTGATGATGCCGGGCCTGGACGGCTACGCCACCACCTCCGCCATCCGGAAGATGCCGCAGTTCGCCGAGTTGCCGATCATCGTGATCACCGCGAAGGTGATGAAGGGCGACCGGGAGAAGAGCCTCGAGGCGGGCGCGTCGGACTACGTGCCGAAGCCCGTGGACGTGGACCATCTCCTCGACGTCATGCGGAACTGGCTGAAGCCCTCCGTCGTCCGCTGAGGAACGGCGCCGCGGGCAGTAGGGTCTGCCGTGGGTGAACGTGTGCGGTCACGGGCCAGGACGGCGGGCCGACCGGATCGGAGGGACGCGCGTGGACGACAAGGCGAAGATCCTGCTCGTGGACGACCGCGAGGAGAACCTCATCGCGCTGGAGGCCATCCTCAGCTCCCTCGATCAGGATCTGGTCCGCGCCAGGTCGGGCGAGGAGGCGCTCAAGGCGCTGCTCACCGACGAGTACGCGGTCATCCTGCTGGACGTCGTCATGCCGGGCATGGACGGGTTCGAGACGGCGCGCGACATCAAGCGGCGCAAGAAGACCCGCGACCTGCCGATCATCTTCCTGACGGCGGTCAACAGCGACCCCGACTACGCGTTCCGCGGGTACGCGGCGGGCGCGGTCGACTTCATCTCCAAGCCGTTCGACCCGTGGGTGCTGCGCGCCAAGGTGTCGGTGTTCGTCGAGCTGCACAACAAGAACAAGCAGCTCCGCGACCAGACGACCCTGCTGCGCGAGCAGTCCGCGCTGCTGCGGGAGCAGTCGACGCTGCTGGAGGCGCGGCCGGCGGAGGAGTCGGGTCCGGCGGCGCGGCGGGCGCTCGCCGGGCGGCTGGACGAGCTGCTGAAGGCGGTCGAGGAGCAGGCGGAGCTGCTCGGCAAGCGGGTGCCGCCCGCGCTGCGCGACGAGATGGACGAGCTGGAGCGCCGCCTGTCCGGCCTGCGCGCCGCGCTCGCCGTCGACGAGGCTCCCGTGGAGGGGGCGTCCGCCGCGGGCGTCCCCGCCGAGGAGTCCTGACCGGCTTTCTCATCGCGGTCTCTTCCGAACGGCCTATGCGCGTCGCGTAGAGCTGGTATACCTGTGTGCATTCAGATCGCCACGGAGCGTTACCGGAGGGACACATGACCGAGCTTCCGACCCAGATCGGACTCCCGCTGCTGCTCGCCGACGAGGTCATCACCCTGGAGGGATGGCGCCAGGAGCTGATCGAGGGCGACCGGAACTGACCCGATCCAGGTGCGACCGAGGGCTCCCCGCCGTGCGGGGAGCCCTCGGCCGTGGCCGGGACCGGAGCGGGCACACGAGACGGGGCACGGAAGTGGGCACAGAGGCATGAGCACGGCGACGGAATGGCCGGCGGCGCGCCGGGACGCGATCGTGGACCTTCTGCACGGGCACGAGGTGCCCGATCCGTACCGGTGGCTGGAGGACGCCGACGACCCGGACTGCGCCGCATGGCTGGACGGGCAGGCGGAGGCGTTCGCACGGCACGCCGCCGGCTGGCCGGACCGCGACGGGTGGCTGGCGCGCTTGGCGGCGGCGGCCGATGCGGGCGGCGCCGCCGTCCCGACCGGGTCTCCCCCGGTGTGGCGGCACGGCCGCCGGTTCTACCTGCGGCGGACGCCGGGCATGCAGCTGCCCGTGCTGATGACCGCCGGGCCGGACGAGCCGCCGCGTGTGCTGCTCGACCCCCTCGCCCTGGACGCGTCCGGGGCGACGACGCTCGGGGTCTGGCGGCCGTCGCACGGCGGCGGGCTGCTGGCCTACCAGATGACGCGGCACGGCGACGAGCGGCCGCTGCTGTGGGTCCTCGACGTGGCCGGCGGCGGGCTCGTGGACGGTCCGCTGGAGCCGGGCCGCCCGACCCCGGTGGCGTGGCTGCGGGGCGACGCGGCGTTCTGCTACGTCGACACGCCCGGGCCCGGCCTGGAGGCGGGCAGGCGGCTGCGGCTGCACCGCATCGGCGCCGACCCCGCCGGCGACCCGGTGCTGTTCGCCACCGACCTCCCGCAGCTGGCCGTCACGATCGGGCCGGACGGGCGCCGGCTCATGCTGAGCGCCGCGCCCGGCGCCACGTCGGGGAACCTGCTGTGGCTCGCCGACGCGCCGGACGAGGACGCGCGGGAGCTGGCGCCCGCGCTCGTCCACGACGGCACCGCCGACGGCGCGCGCGCCGTGCTGAAGTTCGCGCCGGACGGCGGAATCGTCGCCGTGACCGACCGGGACGCGCCGTTCGGGCGGCTCTGCGCCGTGGACCCCGCCGACCCGCGCGCCGACCGGTGGCGCACCATCGTCGCGGAGGAGCCGGGCCGCGTCCTCGCCGACTGCGCGACGCTCACCGACCCGGACTCGGGCGAACCGCGCCTGCTGACCGTCCGCAGCCGGCACGGGGCGAGCGAGCTGCGCCTGCACGCCGCCGACGGGACCGTCCTGCGGGACGTCCCGGCACCCGGGTACGGCACCGTCGCGCGGCTGACCGCGCCGCCCGCCGGCGGCCCCCGCGCCTGGTTCGCCTACACCGACTACACCACCCCGCCGGCGGTGCACCGCGTCGACGTCCGCGACGGCTCGTGCGTCGCCGAGGACGCGCCGGACGGCGCGGAGGCCGCCGGGGGCGCACGTCCGGACGTCCGGCGGATCACCTACCGGTCGGCCGACGGGACGCCGGTGCGGATGCACGTCCTCGTGCCGCCCGGGGAGAGCGGCCCGCGCCCGCTCATCCTGAGCGCGTACGGCGGGTTCGGCGCGTCCACCCCGCCCGCCTACTCGCCGGCGGTCGCCGCGTGGGTCGGCGCGGGCGGCGCGTACGCCGTCGCGAGCGTGCGCGGGGGCGGCGAGGAGGGCACGGCGTGGCACGCGGCGGGCCGCGGCCGCAACAAGCCCAACGCCGTGGACGACTTCACCGCGGCCGCCCGCGCGCTGGTCGACGGCGGGTACACGACGCCGGAGCTGCTGGCGATGCGGGGCTCCTCGCACAGCGGGTTCCTGGTCGCCGCTGCGCTCGTCCGCTGCCCGGAGCTGTACGCGGCGGCGGTGATCACGGACGCGGTCACCGACATGGTGCGGTACCAGCGGTTCGGGATCGGGCGGCTGTGGACCGAGGAGTTCGGCACCGCCGACGATCCCGAGCAGCTCCCCGTGCTGCTCGGCTACTCCCCCTACCACCGCGTCCGAGCGGGGACCGGCTACCCGCCGGTGCTGCTGACGTGCGCGCGGACCGACCCGCGGGTCGACTCCATGCACACGCGGAAGATGACCGCGGCGCTGCAGTACGCGACCTCGTCGGACGCGCCGGTGCTGCTGCGCTGCGAGGCCGACGTGGGGCACGGCGAGCGGTCGCTGTCGCGCTGGCTCGGCCTGCAGACCGACATCCTCGCGTTCTGCGCGGCCCACACCGGCCTGCGGCCCGCCCGGGGCGGGGAGGCCGCGGGCCGGTGAGGGCCGGCCGGGTCAGGACCCGGCGGCGAGCTTGGCGCGCGCGGCGGCGATGCGGGCCAGGGTGCGGTCGCGGCCGAGGATCTCCAGCGACTCGAACAGCGGCAGGCCGACGGTGCGGCCGGTGACCGCGACGCGGACCGGCGCCTGGGTCTTGCCGAGCTTGAGCCCGTGCTCCTGGCCGACCCGCTCCAGCCGGTCCTTGAGCTCGTCGGCGCGCCACGGGGCGTCCATGTAGGCCCGCTCGGCCGCCGCGAGGATCTCGGCGGCGGGCTCCTTCATGGCCTTGGTCCAGGACTTCTCGTCGGCCGGCGGCTCGTCCAGGAACGCGAAGTCGATCATCTCGACGATCTCCGACAGCAGCGCGATCCGGGTCTGGGCGAGCGGCGCGAGCTCGGCGAAGACGGACACGTCCACGTCGAACGGCGCCTCCTGCAGGAACGGCAGGCACTCGGCGATGAACTTCTCGACCGGCAGCGCGCGGATGTACTCGCCGTTGAACGCGCGCAGCTTCTTCTCGTCGAAGAACGCCGGGGAGGTGTTGACGTCGTCGATGCGGAACTCGTCGACGATCACGTCCCAGGGGACGATCTCGCGGTCGCCGGACGGGGCCCAGCCGAGCAGCATCAGGTAGTTGCGCATCGCCTCGGCGAGGTACCCCTCGGCGCGGTAGTCCTCCAGGGCGACCTTGTCGCGCCGCTTGGACAGCTTCTGCCGCTTCTCGTTGACGATGACGGGGACGTGCGCCCACACCGGCGGCTCCCCGCCGAGCGCCTCCCACAGCAACTGCTGCTTGGGCGCGTTGGACAGGTGCTCCTCGCCCCGCACGACGTGCGTGATGCCCTGGCTCATGTCGTCGACGGCGTTGGCCAGCAGGAACGTGACCGAGCCGTCGGCGCGGGCGATGACGAAGTCCTCCAGGACGGCGTTCTCGAAGACGGGCTTGCCGCGCAGCAGGTCGACGACGACGGTCTGGCCCTCGTCGGGGGCGCGGAAGCGCAGCGCGCGGCCGGGGCCCGGCTCCAGGCCGCGGTCGCGGCAGAACCCGTCGTAGCCCTTGTGCTGGTCGCCGGTGCGGGCGATGACGGCCTCGCGGGTGCAGTCGCAGTAGTAGGCGCGTCCCGCGTCCCGGAGCGTGCGGGCGGCCTCGGCGTGCTTGTCGGCGTTCGCCGACTGGAAGTACGGGCCCTCGTACTGCTCGCCGTCCATGCCGAGCCAGGCGAGGGCACGGATGATGCCTTCGGTCCACTCGGGGCTGTTGCGCGACGCGTCGGTGTCCTCGATCCGCAGCACCAGCGTGCCGCCGGACTGCGCGGCCATCACCCAGTTGAACAGCGCGGACCGGGCGCCGCCCACGTGGAACATGCCCGTCGGCGACGGCGCGAATCGAACTCGGATCGAAGACGTTGAAGACATGTCACCAGCGTAGAGCGCGCGGGCACCGGATCGCGCCCCGATCGCCCGCCGCTCGGCCAAATCGGTGTCAGGACCGCTCAGGGTCGCCAGTTCGGGTCGCGGCCGGCGAGCCCGACGAGGCGGTCCAGCAGCGGCGCCGTCTCGGGGACGGGCACCTCGGGGCCGAACGCCCCGTACTCGCGGCCGACCTCGGCGGTCGGGACGAGCTGCTCCCACGCGTCCTGCACGACCTCGGGCGGGAACCCGGGGTCGCGTCCGGTGGCGACGGCGAGGTCCCAGCCGTGCACGACGAACTCGCCGTACAGGATCCCGCCGACGAACGGGGCGGGCATGCCCTCCTTGTTGCCGGTCAGGCTGGTGGTGCCCTCCCAGGCGGCGGGGTCGCGCCACGCCTCGGCCGTCCGGCGCGCCTGCTCCTCGAACCGCTCGGCCCAGCGCGGCTCGGCCGTGAAGTCGTGGTCCTCCCCGGGCCCGGTCGTCGGCTCCTTGCGGGCGGCGTTCTCGCCCCGGGACGTCCACAGGATCAGGTGGTTGACCAGGGCGCGCACGTCCCACTCGGGGTCGGGGGTGCGGTCGTCCAGCCGGGCCTCCGGTATCTCCAGGACGATCCGCGCCGCGGCCTCGGCGGCGGGAAGCATCCGGTGACGAAGGTCCATGACCCCTCCTTCGCTTGTTTGTTCGAATCAACGCGGCCACGCTACGCGGGCCCGGGCGCGCCGTCTTGGAGAAACGCGACACGGCCGGGCGGCCCGCTGCGCCGCCCCCTACCCGGCGGGGCGCCGTGCATCCTGGCAGGATCGGCCCCATGGCCCCTCCCGCGTCCCCCCTCGACGACCTGGCGGCGTTCCGCGAGGTCGCGGCCGAACGGCTGGCCGCCTTCGCCCACACGACCGTTCCCGACGCCCCGGGCATGCGCCGCGCGGGGGTCGTGCTGTGCGTGCTGGAGCACGACGGCGCGCCCTCGGTCGTCCTGATCAAGCGTGCGGACCGCGGCCGCAACGCCGGGCAGTGGGGGCTGCCCGGCGGGCGCGCGGAGGACGGCGAGACGCCCGAGCGCGCGGCGCTGCGCGAGTTGCGCGAGGAGATCGGGCTGACGGCGGGCGCGGCCGACGTCCTCGGCCGGCTCGACGACTTCCCGGCCGCTTCCGGGTTCGCGATCACCCCGGTCGTGGTGGCGCTGGACGATCCCGGCCCGCTCGTCCCCGACCCGCGCGAGGTCCGGTCGGTGCACCACACGAGCCTGCGCCGGCTGGCGGCCGACGACACGCCGCGGTGGGTGCCGCAGCCGGACGGCGGGAGCATGCTCCAGATGCGGCTGGCCCCGGACTGGCGGGTCCACGCGCCGACCGGCGCGCTGCTGTGGCAGTTCCGCGAGGTGGTGCTGCTGGGCGGGCGGGCGCGGGTCGCCGACTTCGCGCAGCCCGACTGGACGCGCCACTGAACCTGTCCGGGGAGCGCCCGTCCGGTCAGTCCGCGGGCCGCGCCTCGATGACGCGGTAGCCGGACGGCGGCAGCGGCCCGCCGATCGACGCGACGGACAGCCCGGCGGCCCGCGCCAGTTCCCGGAACTCGTCCTCGGTGCGCTCGCGCCCGCCCACCGACACGAGCATGTTGAGGTCGTTCATCACGGTGCCGCGGTCGTCGGGGGTGACGACCTCGGGCATCGCCTGCTCGAGGATCAGCACGCGGGCGTCCGGGCGCAGCGCGGCGCGGCAGGTGCGCAGGATCGCGGCGGCGCGCTCGTCGTCCCAGTCGTGCAGGACGCTCTTGAGCAGGTAGGCGTCGGCGCCGGGCGGCACGGACGCGAAGAAGTCGCCGGGGACGATCTCGCAGCGGCCGGCGACGTCGCCGAGGACCTCCGGCGCCGCCGCGAGGGCGGGCGGCAGGTCGAACAGCACGCCGCGCGGGCCCGGGACGGCGCGCAGGATCGCGGCGAGCAGGGTGCCGTCGCCGCCGCCGAGGTCCGCGATCGTCCGGTACCGGGCGAAGTCGTGCGCCCCGATGATCGCGGGGGCGATCGTGCGGGTGTGCTCGGCCATCGCCGCGTTGAACGTCGCCGACAGCTCCGGGTCCGCGGCGAACGACTCGAACGATGTCCGTCCGGTGACCCGCCGCCACGCGTCCTCGCCGGTGCGGAGCGTCCCGGTCATGTCGCCCCAGGACGCCCACACGTCCGGCCCGCAGAACAGCCGGACGAGCGCGCGGACGGAGCCGGGCCCGTCCGCGCGGAGCGCCCGCCCCGCGTCGGTGAGGGCGAACAGGTCGCGTTCCTTCTGCTCCACCGCGCCCAGACAGGCCAGGCCGCGCAGCAGCCGGTACAGGGACGGCGCGTGGGCGCCGGTCCGCGCGGCGAGGTCGGTGCTCGTCCGGGGGCCGTCCGCGAGGGCGTCGGCGAGCCGCAGTTCGGCGGCGGTGTGGATGATCTGTGCGGGCATGTATCCGAATGCCATGTCCAGCAGCGCTGGTCGTGCCGACATCGATGGCTCCTCTCGTCTGCGCACGACGTTAAGGAGCCGGAGCGGGGCGCGTCTTGGACGAATGGAACCGGCGCAGACCGGCGGCCCGGGCGGGCGGGCGCCGGGTCAGCGGGCCAGGGCGCGGAGCCAGTCCCCGGCCGTCCGCAGGTGCTCGTCGGTGAGCCCGGTCATGGGGTCGATCTCCACGAGGAGGTGCTCGGCGACGTCGGGGGCGGCGGCGATGCGCTCGGTCGCGTCCGGCTCGTCCTCGAACCAGACGAACGGGCGGCCCTCCGCCCAGGCGGCGACGTGCCGCGCCTTCCACGCGCCGAGCGAGACGCCCTCGTCCGCGCCGGGGAACCGCGGGATGGGGACGTACGGGAGCGCCACGGGCAGCCCGATCCGCGGGGCGATCCACATGTTGGCGTTGTCGCACCAGTAGCTCGCCCAGGCCAGCTCGGCGCCGGTCGACTCGGCCAGGTCGAGCAGCGCCGGCCCGTGCCGCGCGTTGAGCCACAGCTCGTAGGTGATGCCGTTCGGCGAGCACCGGTGCCGCTTGAAACGGCGGCTCGGCCTCTGGAAAGGATTCAGCACCCCGTCGACGTCCAGGAGAATCACCGGCGACCCCATACCTGGACGGTAGGCGATCGGGGCGCGGATGAGGAGGTAATTTTCCGGCTTCGGCCGCCGTAGAGTTGATCGTGCCGGACGACGCGGCGGTGCCGCGCCGGGCGTCACCGGCGTCGTCCCAGGAGAGAAGCCGAGGAGCCGCACGAGATGCCCCAGGAACTCACGCTGATGGCGGTCCACGCCCACCCCGACGACGAGGTGCTCGGCACCGGCGGGGTGCTGGCGCGCTGCGCCGCCGAGGGCGTCCGGACGGTGCTGGTGACCTGCACCAACGGGGAGCAGGGCGACGACGAGGGCGGTCTCAAGCCCGGCGACCCGGGGCACGACGCGGCGGGCGTCGCGCGGCGCCGCCTCGCCGAGCTGGAGGAGTCCGCGGGGCACCTCGGCATCGACCGCGTGGAGCTGCTCGGCCACCGCGACTCCGGCATGGTCGGGTGGGCGGGCAACGACGACCCGGCCGCGTTCGCGAACGTGCCGCTCGACGACGCGGTCGCGCCGCTGGTCGCGCTGATGGAGAAGTACCGGCCGCAGGTGGTCGTCACCTACGACGAGAACGGCGGCTACGGGCACCCCGACCACATCATGGCGCACCGGATCGCGGTGGCCGCCGCCGAGCGCTCCGGCGTGCCCGACAAGCTCTACTACACCGCGGTCCCCCGGTCCGGCGTCCGGCAGATGATCGAGGGCGCCCGGGAGCTCGGCATCGATCTCGGGTTCGAGCCGCCGGACGACTTCGGCACCCCGGACGAGCTCGTCACCACCACGGTCGACGTGTCGGCGTACACCGAGCGGAAGTTCAAGGCGCTGCAGGCGCACGCCAGCCAGGGCGAGAACATTTTCATCCTGCGCATGCCCGAGGACGTGCGGCCGCTCGTGCTCGCGCGGGAGGCGTTCGTCCGCCGGTTCAGCCGGGTCCCGGCCCCGGACCTGGAGGACGACCTGTTCGCCGGCCTCAGGTGACCGTGCCGCCGCCCGCGGGCTCGCCCGCGGGTCCGCCGGGCGGGCGGGGGCGGTAGGTCTCGCCCCGCCGCGCCCGCGCGCGGTACATGTCGAGGACGTCCCGGCGCAGCAGGTTCCCGTAGCCGGCGCGGTCGATCCGCAGCGCCAGGTTCGCCTCGGTGACGTGCATCGCGGCGGCCGCGTCGGCGAGGCGCCAGTCGTGCTCGGCCAGCGAGTTCAGCAGGTGGCCGCGGCGGATCTGGCTTTCCGACAGCCGGAACGTCTTGAGGTAGGCGAGGCGGCCGTCCTCGTCGGCGATGGCCTCGCCGATGTGGTTCTCCCGCTTGGTCTCGAACGACGGGAGGAAGCGGGTGAGGCGGAACCCGCGCAGCCGCTGGACGCTCCGGTACGTCGCGCGCTCGTCGAAGAGCCACCGGGCCATGACCCCGTCGTGGAACGCCGCCCACTCCGCGCGGCTGAGGTCGGCGGCGGTCCGCAGGTCGGCCAGCGAACGGATCTGGGCGTCGTCGATCCCCGCCGACACGTCCCCCGTCCGCGCGGCGAGCAGCCCGTGGAGGTAGACCGTCTCGCCGAACATGTCCTCGACGAGGGTCGCGTGGAGCGCGCGGTAGTCGTCCGGGTGCGGGACGACGAACGCGCTCGCGAGGGCGTCGGCGACGTAGACCAGCACGCCGCACTGGCCGGGGTGGATCTCGAAGACGCGGAGCGCGTCCTCCAGCCCGCGCACCCGGTGGCCGAGGTAGGCGGCCTCGGCGCGCGGCGACAGCCCCTGGGTGATCGCCTTGCGGGACCATTCCTCCCAGGCGATCGTGGGGCCGCCGAAGTGCAGCGCGAGGTAGCCCTCGACGGCCAAGTGCAGCGGCAGGAACCGGAGCCGGTCCTTGCCCGCCTTCCGCGCCATGCGCCGGACGGTGCGGATCGGCATCCGCTCCGGCGCGGGCGCGGTGTCGCGTTCCAGGAGGCGGGCGCCGTAGGAGGCGCCGGGCGTCTGGTCGCCGCCGTCCCACCGCGCCACGAACGCGTGCGGGATGTAGGACGCGTAGGCCGTTCCGTCGCCGACGTCCACGACGGACATCGGCTCCTCGAACGCGACGCGGTGCAGCCGCAGGCCGGGGACGGGCTCGTCGCGGACCAGCGGCACCAGCCGGATCGAGCCCCACGTCTGCGAGGGGCGGGTCTCCAGCCCGTCCAGGCCGAACGTCATGAGCCCTCCAGGAAGCGCGCGGTCCGGTCGTCGAGGTGCGCCTGCAGCCTGGCCAGGCCGACGCGCCCCTCGGCGAAGCGGGCGAGCTCGACGAGGGTCGGCAGGTCCTCTGCGTCGCGGATCCCGGCGGTCGGGACGGTCGGCGCCAGCCGTCGGACGTCGAAGTCGTCGGCGTCGTACACCGGGTTCAGGTGCGTGATCTGGACCCGCTGCGCGCCGCCGTACCGGTGGCCGGAGTCCAGGCGCGACCGCCAGATCCGCAGGACGTCCGCGGCGAGGCCGGGCGGCGCGTTGTCCCAGCCGTCCGACACGATGATCAGCCGTTCGGGGCCGGTCTCCAGCGCGTCGAGGATCCGCTCGCCGAGCGGCGTCGGCCCGAACGGGTACACCAGCAGTTCGTCGGTGCGGCCCGACGTCCACAGCGGCGTGTACTCCTTCGCGAGCGCCTCGAGCAGGCAGGACGCGGCGAGCGCGACGGCGAGCGGGCGGCGGCGCTTCTGCCCGGACCCGGAGGCCGAGTGGCTGTCGTCCAGGACGGCGGCCACCCGCCCCCACGAGCCGCGGGCGGCGCCCGCGACGCGCCGCGCGGACGTGCGCAGGGCCTCGGTCAGCTCCGCGCGGCGCCGGGCGCGGTCGTCCAGCGGCAGCGACAGCACGTACGTCGCGAGCCGTGTGAGGGGCATCGCGCCGAGGTCCGCGCCGACGCCCGCGCTCTCCTGGAGGCGGAGCCGTTCGAGGCGCGTCATCCGCGCCTCGATGCGCTGCAGGAAGACCTCCCGGGGCACCTTGTGCTTGGCGGCGAACCCCTCCGCGACCGTGTACGGCAGGTCGTACAGCGCCTCCCGCTCGAAGTGCGCCCGCCGCCACGTCTCGAAGACGGGCGTGCCGAACCGCTTGACGCCGCGCGGCGCGAACAGGAACGGGCCCAGCTCCCCGCCGGCGGCGGCGCCGGGGCGCACGTGCGCGTGCCGCATCGCGCTCTTGACGGCGCCGCGGTACTTCACCGCGTCGAACGCGGGGTCGGGGCGGGCCGCCATCCAGTCCCGCACGATCGCGCGGGTGCGCCGGTTGTTGACGCCGCGGCGGCGCAGCTCGCGGAACAGCCGGTAGACGCGCTGCGGCGGCAGCAGTTCGAGCCGCCGCGCGATCAGCCGCCCCTCGCGGCGGCGGCGCTGCGCGTCCACGTCGCCCGCCCGCAGCAGCAGGTTCAGGACGATCATCGCGGCGTTGTGGTCGTTGACGTTCAGCGCGAGCGCCGCCGCGTACAGGTCCCGGTAGTTCTCCAGGATGTACTCGTGCAGGAAGTCGAGGCTGAGCCGCTGTTCGCCTTGCGCGTGGTGGAACTCGCGCTGCCCCGTGGAGGTGATCGCCGCGTTGACGAACATCAGCGCGTCCTCGCACGCGATCAGGTCGGCGAACGTCTCGGTCATGGCGTCCCGCTCTGGCCGGGGATGGGGGGTGCCGGCCGGGGAATGGGGGGCGCGAGCGGCGAATCATCGCTGTAAAGGCGGGTTCCGGAAGTCGCACCTGGAGTCCCGCGGCCGGCACCCGAACCGTAGCATCGGGCGATCAGCGCGTTCCGCTCATTTTCCGCCCGCGTCCCCGCCGCCGGACGCGGCGCGCAGCATGCGGAGCTGCCCGATCTCGGCGACGTTCTTCATCAGCTCGGCGTTCACCCAGCCGGCCGTGTGGGCGACGGTGTATCCGGCGTCCTCCGGCCACGGGTAGGCGGTGCGGGCGTCGAGGTCGGCGTCGGTGAGCCCGTCGAGGGCCTCCGCCCACTCGGCGCGCAGGCCGCGCAGCCAGGCGACGGCCTTCTCCTCCCCCGGCCACACGATCTCCGTGCGGTCGCGCGGGGGGCGCCCGTGCACGTGGTCGAGGGCGACGCCCCACCACCAGCCGATGTGCCAGGTGATCCAGGCGACGGTGGGAACCGGCACGGGGTCGGGCTCGGTCTCGGCGAAGTCCGGCTCCCAGCCGCCGTCGGCGGTGGGGCGGACGGTCCAGCACAGGGGCCCGGGTTCCCACAGGTGGTCGGCGGGGACGAGCCGGTCGAGGTGGTACTCGGACAGGGCCCAGGTGAAGTCGAACTGCCAGCGCAGCAGCTCTGTTCGGGACATGGTCATCGGCCAACCCTGGCAGAGGCGCCCGTCCGGGTCTCCGGGTTTTCCGGGCCCCGGCGCCCGGCCCCGGCGTCCGGCCGGGACCGGGCGGCAGGGCCGGGCGGCAGGGCCGGGCGGCGCCGGCGGTCAGGGCCGGTAGGTCCCGAAGTACCACTCGTTGCCGTCCAGGTCGCGGGCGGCGTAGTCGCGGGAGCCGTAGTCCTTGTCGGCGAGCTCGCGGAAGATCTCCGCGCCCGCGGCCTTCGCCCGGTCGTGGTGGGCGTCCGGGTCGGCCACCACGACGTAGTTGGCCGCCTTCCCGGGGTTGCCGCCGCTGAGCATGAGCACCCCGTTGTCGTGCCGCATCTCGGTGTGGACGATGGTGCCGTCGTCGTCCCGGTGCACCGCCTGGACCTCGAACCCGAACGCCCGCTCCAGCCACGCCAGCGCCTTCTCGACGTCGGTGTAGCCGACGATCGGGCTGATCGCGCCGTTCTTCTCGTTCGCCATGTCGTCCTCCCTGGTCATCGCGAAATACATGCCCACTCTGCGCCCGGGTGCGCGGGCCCGTCTTGGACGAATGTCACCCGCGGGCGGCGTCGCGTTCGGCGGCGAGGCGGCGGGTCTCCGGCGAGACCGGGGCGCCGAGGATCGCGGCGACGACGTCGATCAGGTAGCTGGTGAACAGGCGGTCGTCGGTGCGGGGGCCGGAGCGGGCGCGGCGCGCCACCTCGATGGCGGCGTACCGGACGGCGGTGAACCGGCGGTGCAGGCGCGCCGCGTCCTCCTCCAGCAGGGGTTCGACGAGCGCGCGCCAGCGGCACAGGCTGTCGGCCGGGTCGTCCAGGACGGCGACCGGGACGATCGGGTCCGGGCGGTTCAGCACGTCCGCCCAGACCTGCAGGAACGCGCGTCCGGACGGGTCGGCGAGCCGTGCCGTCAGCGGGCGGACGAGCGCGGCGGCGAGGGCCCGCACGGCCGCCTCCGGGTCGCCGCCGCCGGCCGCCTCGCAGGCGTCCAGCAGGGCGTGCCGGCGCGCCTCGACCTCGGGGGCGTGCCGCGCGAAGACGGCGCGGACCATCCCCGCGCGGTCGCCGAAGTGGTACTGGACGGCCGTCGCGTTGCGGACGCCCGCCGCCTGCACGATCTCGCGGAGGCTGACGGCGTCCACCCCGCGTTCGGCGTAGAGCCGCTCGGCGGCGTCCAGCAGCCGTTCCCGGGTGTCGTTCATCCCGCGCCGTCCCTCACTCGCCCGTCACTCGCCCGTCATTCCTCGCCGATCGCCAGCTCCAGTGCGTCGGCGAACCGCTCGCGCGCCGCCTCCCGCCGGGTCGGCAGGTGCTCGGACGGCCACAGGCCCTCGACCGGCTCGACGTCGCGGAGCAGCTGCCGGGCCAGGGTGATCTTGTGGACCTCGGTGGGCCCGTCCGCGATCGCCATGGCCTGCGCCCCCATCATCATGGACGCGAACGGCATCTCGTTCGACACGCCGAGGGCGCCGTGCAGGTGCATCGCCCGCTGCACGACGTCGTGGTACACCTTCGGCATCGCGGCCTTCACGGCGGCGATGTCCTTGCGGACCTTCTTGTAGTCGCGGTGCTTGTCGATGAGCCAGGCGGTGCGCAGCACGAGCAGCCGGAACTGCTCGATCTCGATCCAGCTGTCGGCGATCTTCTCCCGGGTCATCTGCATCTTGGCGAGCGGCCCGAAGCGGGTCTGCCGGGACACCGACCGCTCGAGCATCATGTCGAACGCCTTGCGGACCTGCGCGATCGTCCGCATGGCGTGGTGGATCCGGCCGCCGCCGAGCCGCGTCTGGGCGATGGCGAACGCGCCGCCCTCGTCCCCGAGGAGGTTCTCGGCCGGGACGCGGACGTCCTCGTAGCGCAGGTACCCGTGCGACCCCTCGCGCTCCCCGCCGACGCCCACGTTGCGGACGGTGACCAGGCCGGGCGCGTCGCCGGGGACGATGAACATCGACATGCCCTCGTACGCGCTGACGTCGGGGTTCGTGACCGCCATGACGATCAGGAACTCGGCGTGCCGGGCGTTGGAGGAGAACCACTTCTCGCCGTTGACGACCCAGCCGTCCCCGTCGCGGACGGCCCGCGTGGTGAACAGGGTGGGGTCGGCGCCGGCGTGCGGCTCGGTCATCGAGTACGACGAGGAGATCTCGCCGTCCAGCAGCGGCCGCAGGTAGCGCTCCTTCTGCGTCGGCGTGCCGAAGTGGGCGATGATCTCGGCGTTGCCGGAGTCGGGGGCCTGGCAGCCGAACACCGACGGCGCCCAGCGCGACCGGCCGAGGATCTCGTTGAGCAGCGCCAGCTTCACCTGGCCGTAGCCCTGGCCGCCGAGTTCGGGGCCGAGGTGGCACGCCCACAGCCCCTTCTCGCGCACCCGGTCCTGGAGGGGCCGCACCAGCGTCTTGTAGCGGGGGTCGGACTTGTCGTAGGGGCTGCCGAGGACGAGGTCGAGCGGTTCGACCTCGTCCCGCACGAAGGCGTCGGCCCAGTCGAGGAGTTCCTGGTAGGCGGGGTCGGTCTCGAAGTCCCATGCCATGGCGCGTCTCCTGCCGTCGGTGGCTGGCGTCCCGCCGATAATGCAGGCGATTGATTGAGTAATGCAAGTGCATGACTGTTACTCTCCGGTACTACGCCGTGTCGAAGGGACCCCGCCGTGCAGCAGCCTGAGCAGATCGATCGCGCGCTCGTGGACTTCCAGGTCCTCGCCGGGTGGATGGACGCCCGGGGCCTGCCCGAGGGGCCGTTCGAGGACGTCGCGCCGCTGACCGGCGGGACGCAGAACACGCTGGTCCGGTTCCGGCGCGGCGGCCGGGAGTACGTGCTGCGGCGCGGCCCCGCGCACCTGCGGGCCCGCACCAACGACGTCCTGCGCCGGGAGGCCCGCGTGCTGGGCGCGCTGGACGGCACGGACGTGCCCGCGCCGCGCCTGGTCGCCGCCTGCCCCGACGAGTCCGTGATGAACGGCGCCGTGTTCTACCTGATGACCCCGGTCGACGGGTTCAACGCCTCCGTGACCCTCCCGGACCCGCACGCGAAGGACGCGTCCGTCCGGCACGAGATGGGCCTGAACGCGGCGCGCGCGCTGGCGGCGCTGGGGGCGGTCGACCACGAGGCCGTCGGGCTCGCCGACTTCGGCAAGCCGGCCGGCTTCCTGGAGCGGCAGGTCGGCCGGTGGACCGCGGAGCTGGACTCCTACGGCGCCCTCGACGGCTACCCCGGCCCCGACATCCCCGGACTGGACGACGTCGCGCGCTGGCTCGGGGAGCGGCGCCCGGCGACGTGGCGGCCGGGGATCATGCACGGCGACTACCACCTGGCCAACCTGATGTACTCCCCCACCGGTCCGGAGATCGCCGCGATCGTCGACTGGGAGATGTGCACGATCGGCGACCCGCTGCTCGACCTCGGCTGGCTGCTGGCCACCTGGCCGGACCGCGACGACGAGAGCGCCGCGCTCGCCGGACCGCTCGGCGCCGCGGGCGGGCTGCCCGCCGCGGACGAGCTCGTCGACGCCTACGCGGGCCGCGCGGACGCCGTCGCGGGGCGCGACCTGGCGGCCATCCGGTGGTACGCGGTGCTGGCGTGCTTCAAGCTCGGCATCGTCCTGGAGGGCACGCACGCCCGCGCCTGCGCCGGGAAGGCGCCGCGCGAGACCGGCGACCTGCTCCACTCGATCACCCTCGGCCTCTTCCGCCGCGCGCAGACCTTCATCGCGTCCGCCTGACGCCGGGCGGGCCGCCCCCGCCGTCCCGCCGTCCCGCCGTGCGATGATCACCGGCGGAGGTGGCACATGAGGATCCGCAGGGGCGGGCCGGAGAGCGCGCCCGCGATGCTGGCGATGCTGGACGGCGCGGTGGAATGGCTCGTCCGCGAGGGGCGGTCCGGGCAGTGGGGCACCGAGCCGTGGTCGCGGGACCCGCGCCGGGTGGAGCGGATCACCGGCATCGCGCGCGACAACGGCGTGTGGGAGGCCGAGATCGACGGCCGCCCCGCCGGGTTCATGGCGGCCGGACCGGAGCCGATGCCCTACGTGGAGCCCGCCGGCGAACCGGAGCTGTACATCTCGCTGCTGGTCACCGACCGCGCGTTCGCCGGGCACGGCGTCGGCGCGGCCCTCATCGCCGAGGCGAAGCGGGAGGCCGCGGCGCGCGGCGCCCGGCTGCTGCGGGTCGACTGCTACGGCGGCGGGGACGGGCGGCTCGTGGAGTACTACCGCCGCAACGGCTTCGAGCCGGTGGCCGAGTTCACCGTCGGCGACTGGCCGGGGCGGCTGCTCGCCCAGCGCGTCGAACCGCACGGCGCCCGGTGACTTGCGGACGGGCCGTCCGCGACGCACGCTGGAATGGACCGGTGGGGCCGGGCAGTCGGTGACGCCCTTACGCCGCACGGACGGCGACCGAGCCGCTCGCCCGTCCCGCCGGTCTGCGCGTCCGCCGACCCCCGCGCCGGTTCGCGAAGCCCACGTCGTTTTCCTGCCAGCGCCGCCGCCCGTACCGGCGCCATGCTCGGGGCCATGGACGAACAGGCACGCGCATTCCGCTTCGGGGTCGTCGGGGAGTCGATCCGGTCCGGCGCCGAGCTGGCCGCCACCGCCCGCCGCGCGGAGGAGCTGGGCTACGCGACGCTGACGCTGCGCGACCACTTCGTGACCGAGCCCTTCGGGGACCAGCTCGCGCCGATGGTCGCGCTCGCCTCGGCGGCGGCCGTCACGGGCACCCTGCGGCTGGGCACGATGGTCCTCGCCAACGACTACCGGCACCCGGTGCTGCTCGCGAAGGAGGCCGCGACGCTCGACCACCTGTCGGGCGGGCGGTTCGAGCTGGGCATCGGCGCCGGATGGCTGCGGGCCGAGTACGCGGCGGCCGGGATCCCGTTCGACGCCGCCGGGACGCGGGTCGGGCGGCTGGAGGAGTCGCTGCTGATCCTCCGCAGCCTCCTGGCCGGCGAGAAGACCGTGTTCGCCGGCGAGCACTACCGGATCGACGGGCTGACCGTCTTCCCGCGGCCCGCGCGGCGCCCGCCGCTGGTCATCGGCGCCGGAAGCCCCCGGATGCTCGGCATCGCCGGCCGGCACGCCGACACGGTGGGCATCCTGCCGCGGGCGCTCCCCGAGGGGGCCATCTCCGACGCGATCACCGAGCGGCTCCCGGACACGATCGCCCGCAAGGTCGACCGCGTCCGGGAGGCCGCCGGGGACCGGGACGTCGAGCTGAGCATGATGGTCACGCCGCGGTTCGGCGCCGACCCGCGCGCCGCCGCCGCCCGGGTGGCGGCGGCGCGCGGCTGGGGCGCCGACGCCGACCTCGTCCTGGGCATGCCGACCCAGTTCGTCGGGCCGCCCGAGCACATCGCCGCGCAGATGACCGAGCGCCGGGAGCGCTACGGGTTCACCTACTACCAGGTGCCCGACTCGGCGATGGAGGAGTTCGCGCCGGTCGTGGCGCTCCTGGCCGGTCGGCCGCGTCAGGCGTAGACGGCGTCGTGGAAGGCGATCTCCGCTTCCAGCATCCCGGCGAACCAGCGCGCGAGCCGGTCGTCCGGGACGTCCGCGGGGATCGCGTCCACCTCCCGCGCGAGCGCCTCGACGCCCCGCCGGAACGCGTCGCCCGCGTGCAGCGCGACCCAGTCGGCGACCGGCCCCGCCGGGACGCGGCCCTCCCGGTGCGCCCGGCCGCACCAGGCGAGGTACAGGCTCTCGGCGGCGAACATCACCGTCACCACGGCCGGGTGCCCGCCCTCGCGGGCCGCCGCCAGCGCGAACTCCGACAGCACCGCGCCGCGCGCCGCCGCGCCCGGACGCGCCGGGACCGGCCAGGCCGCGCGGGCGGCGCGGAAGTAGTCGGCCTGCTCGGTGGTCAGCGCGTGGACGGCCGCCGCGTTCCGCTCGATCGCCGCGGCGTCCGGCGCGTCCCAGATCGCCAGCCCGTGCAGCCGCGCGGCGGTGGCGACGAACGACGCCTCGATCTCCAGGTAGTCGGCGAACTCCTGCACGCCGAGGGCGCCCGTGCGGACGTCCTCGGCGAACCGCATGGCCGCGGCCCGCTCGAGCGGCTCGGCGCACGCGTCCAGCAGCGCCCGCGAACGCGTCACGCCGCGAGCCATTCGACCAGGCCGCCGAACACCTTCGCGTAGCCGTCCCAGTCCTCGCAGAACGGCCGCGGCGCCCAGTGCGGCGAGCAGTCGGAGGTGAACACCGCCGAGCGGCCGGTGCCGTACCCCGCGACGGCGACCAGCGGGTCGCCGTTCAGCGTGGCCAGGACCTCGGTGCCCTCCCGGGCCTTGACCCGGTTGTAGCCGAGCAGCACCGGCCAGTCCCCCGCGACGCCGCCGAGCGCCGGGTGGCCGGCGTCGGTGACGGCCGCACCGGCCCCGGCGGGCAGCTCCACCCGGTCGTCCTCGGGCAGCAGCTCGACCGGGAGCGCCTCGTGCAGGACCGTGTTGCGGAACGCGCCCTTGGCCTCGAACCCGGTGAACGACAGGTACCCGCCGACCATCAGCAGGCCGCCGCCGTCCCGCGTCCAGTCGCGCAGAGCCCCGAGCCGGTCCCGGCCCGGGACGGCCTGCTCGAACACCTCCGGCGCGAGCTGCAGGGAGTTCGCGCCGATGTCCGACAGGACGACGACGTCGTAGGCCGCCAGGGCGTCCGCGTCCCCGGGGAACTCGGCCGGCACCAGATGGGCGGGCATGTGCACCACCTCGTGGCCCCGGCCCTCCAGCGCGCGGCGCAGCGGCTCGACGCCGGTGACGTAGGAGGTGGTGGTGAACGAGTCCACCCCCTTGATGTGGGTGGACTGGGTGACCCAGCTCTCTCCTGCGATCAGGACGCGGCTCACTGTGGTTCCTCTCTTTCGGATGGGTCGGTCGTGGGTGCTCGGCCGCCGCCGGGCGCCGGACGGTCGCGGGGACCGCGCCGGTCAGGCCGCGGCGGCCTCGAACAGCCGGGCGGGGTTGTCGCGCAGCAGGCCCTCCGCCACGCGGCGCGGTACGCCGAGCTCGGTCAGGCGCCGGACGAACAGGGTCGGCACGTACCGGAAGCCGTTGCCTCCGTAGGCGGTGAGCATGCTCTTGAGGAAGACGTCGTGGCTGAGCAGCAGCCGCCCGCCGTACCCGTGCACGACGAGCCACGTGACCGCGCGGGCGGTCTCGTGCGGGGCGGGCGACTGCCCTTCGCCCGGGTAGCGGAACGGCATGCCGATCATGTCGAACTCCAGCCAGACGCCCCGGTCCGCGACCGCGCGCTGGTAGCCCGGGTCGTCGTGGGACGGGTCCATGTGGCACAGGACCACCGCGCCGGGCGGCACGCCGTACTCGTCCAGGACGATGTCGAGGACCTCGTGCGCGCGCCGCTGCCAGCCGGGCAGGTGCACGTAGAGCGGGACGCCGGTCTCCCGCTGCGCGCGGGCCGCGGCCCGCAGCGCGCGGTGCTCGGCGGGCGTGAAGTCCGGCGACACGCCGATCTCGCCGATCACGCCCGGACGGACGCCCGTGCCGGCGACGCCGTCCGTGAGCTCCGCGACCAGCTCGGCCGCGAGGCCGCGCTCGTCCGTCCCGGCCAGGTGCGGCGGGTGGTACGGCTCCAGGTACCAGCCGGAGCCCATGACGATCCGCAGGCCGCTGCGCTCGGCGAACGCCCGCAGGACGAGCGGGTCGCGGCCGAGGCCGCCCGGCGTGACGTCCACGACCGTCCCGCCGCCCGCGGCCGCGAAGGACCGCAGGTCGGCGAGCATCGCGGCGTCGTCGTCCAGCGTGCAGTGGTCCAGGCAGGCGTACGGCTCCTCGCGCAGCAGCCAGGCCAGTTCGGGGGTCGTGCGGGCGTCGCGCAGGTACGCCAGCGCGGGGTCCGCCGGCGCGCCGACCGCCTTCCGGACGTCGTTGCGCAGGTGCTCGTGGGTGAGGGTGAGGCCCAGGTCCGCGCTGGACGCCGGGCCGGTCACCGTGGCCACCTCGACCGCCGCGCCGCGGGCGGGCCGGTCCCCGGTCACGCGGGTTCCTTCGCGCGGTCCCGTCCGCGGCCGCGTCCCAGGAGGTGCGCGCCCAGCTCCGCGATGCCGTGGCCGCGCAGGTTGAGCCAGATCGCGGCGAGCAGCACCAGGCCGGTGACGATCGGCGTGAGGAACGGGCTCACCCCGAGCAGCGTCAGCCCGTTGGCGATCATCCCGGTGATCAGCGCGCCGATGACGGTGCCGGTCATCGTGCCGCGGCCGCCGAACAGGTCGGTGCCGCCGAGCACGACCGCCGCGATCACGGTCAGCTCGAACGCCTGCGCGGAGTTCGCCGAGCCGGAGCCGAGCCGGGCCGCCGTGAGCAGCCCGGCGACGCCCGCGGCGAGCCCGGTCAGCATCAGCGCGACCATCTTGATGCGGTTCGTGTTCACCCCGGCGCGGCGGACCGACTCCTCCTGCGAGCCGATCCCGTTGACGTAGTTGCCGAACCGGGTCTTGGCGAGCAGCACCGCGCCGATCACCACGGTGCCGAGCGCGATCCACGCCAGCGCGGAGAAGCCGAGGAACTCCGCGCGGCCGATCTTGGCGACGTACAGCCGGGCGTCGATGGGGACCGAGAAGCCCTCGGTCCACAGCTGCGCCAGCCCGCGGATCACCGACATCGTCGCGAGCGTGACGATGAACGGCGGGATCCGGTGGTAGGCCGACAGGTAGCCGTTCACCCCGCCCCAGAACAGCCCGGCCAGCAGGGCCGCGACGATCACGAGGGAGGAGTCCCAGCCCGCCTGGAGCATCTCGGCGGTCAGGACGGCGACGAACGCGACCGTCGACCCCACCGACAGGTCGATCTGCCCGGTGGTGATCACGAACGTCATCGCCACCGCGACGATCAGCGTGATCGCGACCTGGGTCGCCAGGTTCGACATGTTGTCGAAGGTCAGGAAGTTGTCGGAGGCGATCCCG
The DNA here is from genome assembly GCF_000425065.1 of Actinomadura rifamycini DSM 43936. GTDB lineage: Bacteria > Actinomycetota > Actinomycetes > Streptosporangiales > Streptosporangiaceae > Spirillospora > Spirillospora rifamycini. The sequence continues at coordinate 262,202 of NZ_AULB01000011.1, read as the reverse complement.
AAGACCGCGAACAGCGCGACGGTCACGCCCGCCATCGCCAGGGTCGCCTTGTTGGCGCGTTCCCACAGGCCGGGCGTCTCGGCGCGGACGGTGGGCGCGGGCGGGGCCTGCACGGTCATGTCAGGCCACCTCCTCGGTGGACTCGGGCCCGGTGGCGGCGCCGGAGCGGGTGATCAGGGCGACGAGCCGCTCGATGTCGAGCGCGGACACCGGCTCGTCGTCCACGCTGCGGCCCTCGTACATAACGGTGATGCGGTCGCAGACCTCGAACAGGTCCTGCAGCCGGTGGGTGATGAGGATGACGCCGACGCCCTGCGCCGCGACGTCCTTGATCATCGCGAGGACCTGGCGGACCTCGGCGACCGCGAGGGCCGCCGTCGGCTCGTCCAGGATCAGCACGCGCGGCTTGAACGACACCGCGCGGGCGATCGCCACGGCCTGCCGCTGCCCGCCGGACAGGTGCCCGATCTCCTGGTACGTCGACTTGACGCGGACGTGCAGCTCCGACAGCGTCTCGGCGGCCCGGCGGTGCATGGTGCGGCGGTCGATGAACGGTCCCCTGCGGGGCTCGCGCCCGAGGAACAGGTTGCTCGCGACGTCGAGCGTGTCGCACAGCGCGAGGTCCTGGTAGACGATCCCGATCCGCTCGCGGCGCGCGTCGGCGGGGCTGCCGAACCGCACCTCGCGGCCGTCGATCTCGATCGTCCCGGTGTCGTGCTGCAGCGCGCCGGCCAGGACCTTCATCAGCGTGGACTTCCCGGCGCCGTTGTCGCCGACGAGGCCGAGGACCTCGCCCGGCGCCAGCGTGAGGTCGACGCCGCGCAGCGACTTCACCGCACCGAACGACTTGGTGATGCCACGCAGTGAGACCAGGGGTGGTTCGGTCATCACTTCTCCAGGTAGTACAGGTAGTCCGAGACGTTCGCGGGCGTGACGATCTGCGTCGGGACGGGCACGTCCGCCGGGGCGGACCGGCCGCAGGCGAGGTCGATCGCGGCGTTCATGGCGGCGTGGCCGAACGTGAAGGTGTTCTGCTGGACGACGCCGGCGATCCAGCCCTCCCGGAGCCCGTCCACGGCCTGCTGGGACAGGTCCCAGCCGACGACCTCGATGTCGTCGGTGCGCTCCTGGCTGCGGACGGCCGCCGCGAGGCCGATCAGCGCGGGCTCGCCCGTCGCGTACGCGTAGGGCAGGTCGGGGTTGCCGGTCAGCAGGTTCTCGGCGGCGGTCTGGGCCTGCTCCTGGACGTTGCGGCCGTCCACCACCGTCTCGATCTTCATGCCGCCCGCGGTGACCGCGTCGGTGAAGCCCTTCTGCCGCTCGTTCTGGACGGTGCTGTTCAGGGCGCCGACGACGCCGATCCCGCCCTTCCCGCCGGACATCTCCAGCAGCTCCGCGGCGATCTGCTCGCCGCCCTCGGCGTTGGCCGTGCCGACCTGGGTGGCGACGGCCGGGTCGTCGACGGTGGCGTCGACCGCGACGACCGGCACCCCGGCGGCCTTCGCGCGCCGGATCGCGGGCTTGATGCCCTCGGTGTCGACCGCGTCCACGATGATCGCGTCGTAGTCGCCCGCGACCAGGTTGTCGATCGCGTCGGCCTGCTTCGCCGAGTCGTCGTCCCCGTTGACGACCTGCATGTGCGCCCCGGCCGCGTCCGCGACCGTCTTCGCGCCCGTGTTGATCTGGTTGAAGAAGAGGGCCTGGAGGTTGATCGGGACGACGCCGATCCTGGGCGGCCGCCCGTCCACCTCGCAGGACTCCGCGATCCGCTCGGGCGGCGGCGGCCCCTTCTCGGTGGCCTTCTTCTCGGCCGCGATCTCACGCCTGGCCTGCACGTCGCACCCGACCGTCGCCGTCAGCAGCAGGCAGAGCGCGACCACGGCCCGCACCGCGTGTCGCATCATGTCTCCTCTCGATGGGGCCGGGCGGGCGCGGCGGGCGCGTCCGGGGCCGGTGTGCGGGAGTCGTTCGGGCGGGAGCCGTCCGTTCGGGGTTCGGTCGTTCGGGGTTCGGTCGTTCGGAGGTCGGCGGGTCGGTCGTCCGGGCGGGGGGCGGTGGTTCGGGGGTCGTTCTCGGCGCGGATCCGGGACAGGACGGACGCGCGGTGCGGCAGGCCGTCGCGCGCCCCCGGCCGGGTGCACGACAGCCCGGCCGCGACGGCGGCCGTGCGGGCCGCGTCCGGCGGGGCGGTCCCCCGGTCGAGCTCCGCGCAGTAGACGCCGGCGAAGCAGTCCCCCGCCCCGGTGGCGTCCACGGCCGTCACGCGGATCGCCGCGCCGGCGTGCCGCGCGCCGTCCGGCGCGAACAGCGTCCAGCCGCGCGCACCGTCGGTGACCACCAGGTTTACCCGATGCGCGGCGGCCTCGGCGGCCAGCGCGGCGTCCGCCGCCGCGTGGCCGCCGGGGCCGGGGTCCGTGTCGGGGGCGAGGAACGCGGTCGCCTGCGCGCGGCCGACGAGCGCGTGGTCGGCCGCGGCGAGCGCGGCCCGCATCGCGTCGGGCCCGTCGCAGCCGTCGAGGTCGACGACCAGGCGCGGCCGCCCGGATCCGGCGAGCACGTCCGCGGCCGCCGGGAACCGGTAGCCGTCCAGGTAGAGCCAGGCGCCGGCCTCCCGGGCGGCCGCCGCCGCGGACGCCACCTGCTCGGCCGTCACCAGGTCGTCCTGGCTGATGATGGAACGTTCCCCGTCCGGGGTGAGCAGCACGACGGCCGTGGTGAGGACGCCCGACCGGGACGTCCAGCGGGTGTCGACGCCGTCTCCGGCGAGGGCGGCGAGGAACGCGGTGCTCTCCGGGTCGGGCCCGACGACCCCGGCGAACCGGGCGTCGGCCCCCATCCGGGCGGCGGCCACCGCCGCGTTCGCCGCCATCCCGCCCTCGCCGCGCCGGACGCGGGTGGCCTGCACGCGCGCCGCCGGGCCGGGCAGCACGGGGACCTCGACCGTCAGGTCGACGTTGGCGTACCCGCAGAAGACGATCACGGCAGTTCCGCTCCGGCCTTCGCCGCCGCGGCGGTCAGCTCGCGGACCTTCGCCGCGTCCGCGCGGCCCCACCAGCGGCCGTTGTCCTTGACCGACGACGCGACGATGACGCCGTCGCAGGCGGGCAGCAGCTCCCCGATGTTCGCGGCGGTGATGCCCGACCCGATCACGACCGGCAGGCTGGTGTGCGCGGCGATGCCCTCGACCTCGTCGAGGGCGGCGGCGTCGCCCGTCCGGGAGCCGGTGGCGATCAGCACGTCGGCGCCGAAGAACTCGGCGTCCTCGGTCTGCTCGGCGAGGGTGCGGTCCGCGACGATGGCGTGCGCGCCGTGCTTGACGTGCACGTCGGCGAAGACCTTCACCGGTCCGGCGCCGATCCGGCTGCGGTAGCGGGCGGCGTGCGCGGCCTGCCCCTCGATGATCCCCTCGTTGGCGACGTAGGCGTTGGCCCACTGGTTGACGCGGACGAACCCGGCGCCGCCCGACCACGCGGAGGCGATCGAGCACTCGGCCGCGTTCGACAGCACGCTCACGCCCGTCCGCCCGCCGGTGGCGTGCCGGACCCGGTCGGTCACGACGGCCATCGCCGCGGCCGTCTCGTAGCCGTGCTCGCCGGGCTTGAGGAACGGGATGTCCCAGTGGTTCTCGACGATGACGCCGTGGCAGCCGCCGTCGAGGTAGGCCCGCGCCTCCTCGATCGCGAACGCGCAGACGTCGTCCATCGGGACGCCCTCGTAGTGCGGGCTGCCCGGCAGCGGCGGCAGGTGGACGACGCCGATGACGACCTTGCGGGTCCCGAACAGCTCCTCGATCGCGTTCGGCCTGGGCGGGAAGACGCCCAGCGCCCGCTCGTCGTTCCCCGTCGCCGCCGTCATGCCGCCTCCTGTGTAATCGATTGCAGTGAAGTTTTGGAGAACCGTAGATTTCAGATCCCCAGGCCGTCAAGGGGGTATAGTCGGCATATCTCAACTTGATCTGGCAGGGTTCGGCGCCGGCGGCGGCTGGAGGAGTAATCGATTGCAGCGGGTGACGATCGCACAGGTCGCCGAGCGGGCGGGGGTCTCCACCGCGACGGTCTCGCGCGTCCTGTCGGGCCGCGGGCCGGTCTCCGCGGCGGTGCAGCGCAAGGTCAGGGCGGCCGCCGACGAGCTCGGCTACCAGGTCAACTCGATCGCGCGGGCCCTGCGCAACAGCCGCACCGACACCGTCGGCATGGTCGTGCCGAGCATCTCCAACCCGTTCTTCACCTCGCTGGTGGAAAGCGTCGAGCACGCCCTCGGCCGCGAGGGCAAGGAGCTGCTGCTGTGCGACGCCCGCTCCGACCCCGAGGTCGAGGCGCGGCGGCTCGCGACGCTCGTCGCCCGCAACGTCGACGGCATCATCGTCAGCCCGAGCCACGGCACGCTGAGCGGCGCCGCCGTGCAGGAGACGGCCGACCGGCTGCCGCTCGTCCAGCTCGACCGGTTCGTCGGCGGCACCAGCACCGACTGGGTCGGCGTGGACGACGTCGCCGCGATGCGCCAGGTCATGGACCATCTGCACGCGGGCGGGGCGCGCTCGGCCGCGTTCGTCGGCTCGCTGCTGACCAACTCCTCGACCGAGCAGCGCTTCGCCGGGTTCCGCCGCCGCGCCGACGACCTCGGCATCGCGGTGGCGCCCGAGCAGGTCCTCCTCGGCGACTACAGCGTGGAGTGGGGCGAGACGGCCGCCGCGCGGCTGATCGCCGAGGGCGGCCCGCCGGACGCGATCGTGTGCGCCGACGACCTGATCGCCCTCGGCGTCACCCGCGCCTGCCGCGCGCACGGCGTGGACGTCCCGGGACGCGTGCAGGTAACCGGCTACGACAACATCGAGTTCGCGCGGCTGAGCGAGCCGGCGCTGACGACCGTGGACCAGCCCCGCGAGCGGATCGCGGCCGAGGCCGTCCGGCTGCTGGCCGCGGCCGCCGGGGCCGCGCGGGAGGAGCGCGGGCCGTCCGCGCACATCTCGCTGGTGCCGAGCCTGGTCGTGCGCGACAGCACCCGCGCGGACGCCTGAGCTGCAGGGGGACGGAATGGACACGGCTGGCCCGACGATCGACGCGCTGGACCTGGCGCGGCGGCTGGTGCGGACCGACACCCGGGCCGGCGGGGAGCGCGCCGCCGCCGACCTGGTCGCCGGAGTGCTCGACGGCGCGGGCTTCGACGTCCGCGTGGACGAGCCGGAGGCGGGGCGCGCGAACGTCGTCGCCCGCCGCGGACCGGCCGCGCCCCGCGTGCCGGTCACCCTCACCGGGCACCTGGACACCGTGCCCGCCGACCCGTCCGGCTGGTCGTTCGACCCGCTCTGCGGCGAGGTGCGGGACGGGCGGCTGCTCGGGCGCGGCAGCAGCGACATGAAGGCGGGCGTCGCGTGCCAGATCGCCGCGGCGGCGGACGCCGGGCGCGACCGTCCGCTGCAGCTGGTGTTCACGTTCGGTGAGGAGACCGGATGCGACGGCGCCGCGCGGCTCGACCCGGCGTCGCTCGTCCCGACGGACCTGCTGGTGGTGGCCGAGCCGACCGCGAACCGGACGGTGCTGGGCCACAAGGGCACGCTGTGGCTGCGGGCGACCGCGCACGGGGTGTCGGCGCACGGCTCGCGTCCCGAGCTGGGCCGCAACGCCCTCGCCGCGCTGGCCGCCGCCGCGACGCGGGTCCACGGGCACCGGGGATGGCCGGTGAGCCCGACGCACGGGCCGGTGACGGTGAACGTCGGCACCTTCCACGCGGGCGTGCAGCCGAACCTGGTGCCCGACCGCGCCGAGATGCGGCTGGACGTCCGCACCGTCCCGGGCTTCGGGTCGGACGCGGCCGTCGCGGCGATCGCGGAGCTGTGCGGGCCGGAGGTCGGGCTCGAGCGGCTCGTCGACCTGCCCGGCGTCGCCACGGACCCCGCTTCCCCGGACGTCGCGCGCGTGCTGGAGCTGCTCGCGCCCGGCGCGTCCGCGCGCGAGCCCGAGTACGCGACGTACTTCACGGACGCCTCGGTGCTGACGGGCATGCTCGGCGGACCGGACGTCGTGGTCTACGGTCCCGGCGATCCCGAGCAGGCGCACGTCACGGACGAGTCGTGCTCGGTGCGCCGGATCGGCGAGGCCGCCGCGGCGTTCCGGCGGCTGCTCGACGCTTCCCCGCCGGTGACGGCGTAACGCGTTCCGCGTCCCCTCCTTGAACGGGCGACGCCCCAGCGATCCGAAGATCGCCGGGGCGTCGCCCGTTCGCGCGGAGGCCGGGGGTCAGGACCCGAAGGGCTGGGGCTCGCCGCGCTCGCCGGCGCCGTCGCCCCACTCCAGGACCTCCCACTTGAGGCCCTCGATGTGGCCCTGGCCGGTGCCCGCGTCGTAGTTGCTCTCGGGCTCCCCGCCGTCCAGCAGGTACCGGAAGGTGTGGGTGTCGAGGTCGAGCATGATGCCGCGGTGCGAGGGCTCGCCCGGGCCGCGGTCGCCGACGAAGCCGGTGACGGTGCGCCCGTCGTAGCTGACCCGGACCTTCGTCATCATCGGCCAGCTCGGGCTGGCAAACATGCCCTTCTGCATGGGCTCCCCGCTCGCGGGGGCGCCGGTGTCGCCGCGGATGCCGGAGCCGTCGTCCCAGAAGTAGGACGCCTTCGTGGTGCCGCTGAGCAGCACGTCCTCGTCCTTCTTGTCCTTGGCGGCGTCGGGCTTCGCGGGCTGCTTCGCCTCGGCGCCGCCGGCCTTCCCCGGCTCGGGCTTCGCGGGCTCGGGCCGGGCCTTCCCCTCGCCCGGCAGGGAGGGGCTGTGCTCCTGCGCGGTGATCTTCTCGGACAGGAGCCGCTGCTGGTCGGGAGCGCCGTCGTCGCTGGCGGCCGCCACACCGGCCACGAGCATGCCGGCAAGTGCGGTGCCGGTGATACTGGTCAGGACGACGTTGATCGCTCGCTTCTGCATGTGATTCCTTCGTTCGGTCAACAGGACCGCCGTTCCGCGCCGGAGCACAGGGGTCGTCCGGGCAGGAGGGAACGGCTTTCGAGACTCGGGACTCGAGATGCACCGCCGCTGAGCGGACCCGCATGCCGCACCCCGCGGGCATGGCGGGGCCGCGCCCGCGCCGTTCGCCGGACGCCCGTGCTCGGGCGCGCGTCGACGCGGGTGGAATGAAGCGGGAGAATTGCCGACCGGGGGCGCTCAGGCCCGCCCGGCCGCGGCCGGCTGCATGGATGCGGCCGCGATTCGGCAGAGTGGTCCCCGCCTGGCGGGCGGGAGCGACGGCTCTGTGACGGCCCAGGTCAAGGGTTCTTTGACCGGGACCTGACGACGAGCATATACGCCATTACCTACATTTCGCCAAATCCAGGGATATTTTACCTTTGAGAAGGTAGATCGTTTTATCGAGAACTGCGCCGGATCGCCTTTCTCATCGGCGTTTCCGGCCGGTCGCCCCGTCCCCGCAACGATCTTCGGCGGACGGTGCCCGAGCCGGGCCCGGGACGATATCGATCTACCTTCACGGCGTACGGGCGGGTCACCGCCCCACTCGTCGTGTCCGGGGAGTAACGCCGCACGGGCGGCCCGCATTCCACGCACCTCCGTGAGGCGGCGGTCACACGGGAAACGAGTCGGCCCCGGCCGCCCAAGGGCGGCCGGGGCCGATCATCGAAAGAGTGGACGCCGTCCAAGGGAGCTCGGACGGGCGCGCGAGCCGGCGCTCGGCGGGACTCCCTACGCCCGGGAACGCACGGGCCGGGGGTCAGTGCGTCGGGTAGGCCGACGGCACGAGCGGCGTCGGGCCGGTCCCGCCGACAGCCATGTGCCCGCCCGTGTCCTGCCCCGCCATGGGGGCCTGCGCGTAGGGGGCCTGCGCGTAAGGAGCCTCGGCGTAGGGGGCCTCACCGTAAGGGGCTTCGCCGTACGGAGCCTCCCCGTACGGCGCCTGCGCGTAGGGCGCCTCGGCGAACGCGGGCTGCCCGTAGGGCGCGGCGCTCATCCCGAAGGCCGGCTCACCGAACGGCACGCCGGCGGCGGCCACGGGCGCCTGCGCGGGGGCCGCGGGCTGCGCGCTCTGCGGGGGCACGGGCGGCGGCACGTGCGAGCCGTCGGCCCGGCGCGGTTCCGCCGGCTGCTCCCCCGCGGGCGCCGCACGGCGCTCGGCCAGCACGGCCATCAGCGCGCGCGCCGTGTCCGCGTCCATCCGCAGGAGGACGCTGGGCGTCCCGCCCGGGTCGACGAAGGGGGAAACCGACGGGTCGGCCGGCAGCTGCGGGAGCGCGGCCCGCATCTCCTCGCGGAGATCCTGGGCCAGCCGCAGCGCCTGTCGGTCACTGTCGCTCAAGTGTGCGGTCATCGCGATCTCCGGCGAGTTCACGTGCGGGGGGTCCGGGGCAATCCTGCTAGTAATGGCGTGCATGTGCAAGAGCCGATGCACGTGCATTTTACGGTATATCAGCCCGTAACCTTCCCGCCCACCGCTCGTTCCCGATCACCCGACCTCCCGTTTCCCGACCTCCCGCAACGCCCTGACCAGCACCGATGCGGAGGACGCCGCCCGGTCCGAGACCGAACCGGCCCAGACACGACCAGACGGCCCGCCCCCGGCGACGCACCGCCTGACGTTGCACTTCCCTGCCCAACCGGGCCGCCGGACCCACCACGCGCTGCCGCCGCCGAGCACCCTGAGACTTATCTCACTCGTGTCTCACCCGCCCCGAACGCCCTCCGCACCCCCTCGACGGCCCCAGGCCCGGGCCGTCTTGCGGCCGCGAGGACCGCGAAAACGCCCACCACGATGGCGACGACCCCGATACCCGGCGGAGACCCCGTCCGTGAACGCCTCGATCTCCCCCGCGTGCACCGCCGCGTCGACCGCGCTCAACGCCCCGCCCCGAACCGCAGCAGACCGTCCACACACCAGCCGGTCAGGACGGTGCCAGCGCGGCACCATTCACTCCAGACCCCAGACCGGCGCGGGCGGGCAGCAGCGACCGGGATCGACACCGACGCGAGCTTGGGGCCGGGAGCCTCGACCTGAACAACCCGCAGGCGATCTGCCGCGGCAACTCCTTCAACTGCAGCCTGGCGCTGCGCGAGGCGGCCCACCAGCGTCGAGGGGTTCGAGTCGGCCCTGGAGGTGTCCGACGACGAGGGGCGGCAGGACTCGCGGCGTTCGCCGGGACGGTCGCCGCCAGCGCTGGAGAACCGGTCACATCGGTCGTTCGGCCGGGCCGCCCACGTTGTCCATACACGGCGCGGACGGCTGACCGGCCCCTGAACGAGCGCCTCTCGGGCGTCGGAATCAAGGCGGGCCGCAGCGACCGTCCCGACGATCGCCGCGGCGCTGCTCGTCCGTCCGGGAGAGCAACCTCGTGGGCTTCGCCAGCGAACGGCCGCACCGGCTCTTTACGGCGGGCCTCGGGCTCGCGTGGGTGCCGAGCCCGCTGGAACTGCCGCCGCTCGTCCTGCCCCTCGCGCGGCACGCCCGCTGCGATGCCGGGCCCGTTCACGCGTCATTGCGGGAGCACGCCCAGACGGCGCTGCGCGGTCGCCTCCAGGCCCGGAAGCGGCCGAGAGTAGGCTCGGCGCGGTGACGGAAACACTCGGCATCCGCGACCTCAACCGGGCGACCCTGGCCCGGCAGATGCTCCTGGCGCGCGAACGGACGACCGTCGCCGAGGCCGTCGGCAGGCTGCTCGGCATGCAGGCGCAGGAGCCCAAACCGCCCTACTTCGGCCTCTGGTCACGCCTCGACGGCTTTGAGGCGTCCGAACTCCACGCGGCCCTGCACGACCGCTCGGTCGTCCGGGCGACCGCGATGCGCGCGACGCTGCACCTGATGACGGGCCCGGACTACAGCGCCTTCCGCACAACGCTCCAGCCGATGCTGGACGGCGGCCTGCGCGTCCTCGGAAGCCGCGCCGAGGGCCTCGACGTCGCCGCGACGGCCGACGCCGCGCGCACGCTGCTCCGGGACCGGCCGAGGACGTTCAACGAGATCCGCGCGCTGCTGCAGGACGAGTTCCCGGACGTCAACGAACGGGCGCTCGGCTACGCCGTCCGGATGTGCGTCCCGCTGGTCATGGTGCCGACGGACGACCGGTGGGGCTTCCCGCGCGCGTCCGAGTTCGCGCTCGCCGACTCCTGGCTCGGCTCGCCGCTCGCCGCCCAACCGGCGGTGGACGCGCTGATGCTGCGCTACCTGGCGGCCTTCGGTCCCGCCTCGGCCGCCGACGCGCAGACCTGGTCGGGGTTGGCCGGGCTCGGGGAGGTGTTCGACCGGCTGCGGCCGCGGCTGCGCGTCTTCACCGACGACACGGGCCGCGAACTGTTCGACCTTCCCGACGCCCCGCGGCCGGACCCGGACGTCCCGGCGCCCGCGCGTTTCCTGCCCGAGTTCGACTCGCTCGTCCTGGCGCACGCGGACCGCCGAAGGATCATCGCCGACGCGCACCGCCCGAACCTCACCACCAAGAACCTCCGCGTGCGGGCCGTGTTCCTGTGGGACGGGTTCGCGCGCGGCGTCTGGGAGACCGAGTACAAGCGCCGGGTCGCCACCCTGCGGCTCCGCCCGTTCGAGCCGCTGCCGCCGGAGGCCGTCGACGCGCTGACGGCGGAGGGCGAGGCGCTGCTGCGCTTCGTCGAACCGGCGGCGCGGGAGACCTCCGTCACCGTCGGCGCGCATGACGCTACGGGGGCGAACGACTCCGAATAGTGATCGATCTGAGATCTGTACTGATTGAAAGATCCACCATTTCAGCGCAAGCTGTCTCCCGACGTCTGGAATGTCCCGCCCGTTCCTTCCGACACACCGCCGACAGGACGCGACCATGTTCGAGATCTGGGAGACGAGCGAGCCGGCCCGGCTCATCAGCGACGCGGGGACCCTGGAGGTGGCGCTGGAGAAGGTCGACACCATGTGCCGGCTCCGGCATGACCAAGCCGTCGCGCACGTCGGCGACACCCCGGAGCACTACCACTTCGAGATCCGCGACGACGCGGGCCGGGCTCTCGCCCGCCTGAGCTACGTCCCCGACACCTCCCGCGCCTACCAGAGCGTCGTCGTCGACGAGATGCGAGACCCCCACCCCGCCGCCGACGGCGGCTGACATCCGCTACCGGCGGCCGCCCCGCGAACGACCGCCGAAGCACCTACGAGCGACCGACCGACGGCTGCCACTGACGGACGGCGGACGGCGCCCTTCGGGACGGGCACGGCAGAACGCCCGGACAACCCCGGGGGCAATCTCGGCGAACCCGCGCCCCGTTATCTGATCCGTCGGCGCCCCTTTCGTCCCCCGGCTCCCGGTTCCCGGCTCGGCAACGGCATTGGCGGCGGCGAGCGGGCGTGCGAACAGCGGCGACGATCCGCGCGCACTCGGCGCGGCCCGCCGCGCTATCCCCCGAACGCATTCCCACTGGCGGCGCGCGACGAGCGGCTCGACCTCGGCGGCCGGGTCGCCGACGCGAGGGGACGCGACCATGTCCGCGAGGGCGTCGACGTGCTCGACGTACCGGCCCCAGGGGACGAGCTCGGGGGTCTGCGCATGACAGGCCGACGACAGCCGCTGACCGCCGCTGAAGGCTGCTGACGACGGCATGGGGCATTCACCTTGGATTGTCACCGACAGGCGAGGCGCGGACGGTACGGGTGTCGCCGCGATGCGGACGCCGCTTTTCCCGGCGTCGTCCAGCCCGTCCAGCAGCACCACGGTTCCGTCCAGCACCGCAGTCTCGTCCACCCCCAGCGGTCGCGCCCGGCCCCCGCAGTCGCGGCCCGGCCCGCCCGGCCAGGCCGCGGTGCGTACGGCGACGCGTCCGCGCACGGGTCGGTGCGGGGACGTGGCAGTATGCCTCCTGTCCTCGACGGAACGGCCTCACGAGACGGGAGCGGCAGGTGCGCGATACGTGGCGACCGCCACGGGAGGGCGACTCCGCGGAGCTGGTCGACGCCGCCCTGGCCGCACTGTCGCACGGCGACACGGGCGTGTTCCGGGAGCGGGCGTCCGCGCTCGCCGCGCACCCGGACGCCCGCGCCGCCGACCGCCGCCTCGCCGGACGGCTGCACCGGGCCGTCACCACCGCATGGGAACGCGGCTGGCAGCCCGCCGACGTCGTCCGCTACACGGCGCGCCGCCGCTCCGCCCGGCACGCGCGGCTGGCGACCGACGCGATCGCCGCCGAGATGCGCGCCTACTCCGCCGCGACCGTCGACGAGCGCTGGCGGCAGCAGCTCGCCGACCTCGACGCGCGGGTCTGGTGGGGCGACGACGCGGATCACCCGGGCGGCTGGTGCGCGCGTGAGGACGCCGACCGCGCGACCTTCGTGACCTGCGCCGCCGAGCTCATCCATCTCCTGGAGGGTCTGCCCCGGCTCGCGCGGATCGGGCCGCCGCCGGGGTCCGCGCCCAGGGACGTCCCCCGGCACCGTGCGCGCGACGTCGACCAGCGGATGCTCGGGCGCGTCCGGGCGCTGCTCGCGAAGGCCGAGTCGACGGAGTTCCCCGAAGAGGCCGAGGCGCTGAGCGCGCGCGCCCAGGAGCTCATCGCCCGGCACAGCATCGACCACGCGCTTCTGGACGCCGAGTCGGACGACGTGGCCGCGCCGGCCGGATGCCGTGTGCCCGTCGACAATCCGTACGACGCGCCCAAGGCCGTCTTGCTCACGGTGGTGGCGGACGCGAACCACTGCCGGGCCGTGTGGCACCGCGAACTGGGGTTCTCCACTGTGCTGGGCTATCCCGCCGACCTGGCGGCGGTGGAGATGCTGTTCACGTCCCTGCTCGTGCAGGCGACGTCGGCGATGGTCCAGGCGGGCCCGCGGCGGGACGCACGAGGCCGTTCAAGGACGCGATCGTTCAGGCACGCGTTCCTCAACGCCTACGCGGCGCGGATCGGGGAACGGCTGCGGGGCGCGGCCGACGGCGCGGCGGAACGGGTCGCGGCCGAGCGGGTCGCCGGCGAACGGGATCCGCTTCCCGTGCTGGCGGCGCGCGGCGCGGCCGTCGACCGGGCGGTCGAGTCGCTGTTTCCGAACCTGGCCATGGGACAGGCGGGTTCGGTGTCCAACCTCGAGGGCTGGGCGGCCGGACGGGCGGCCGCGGACCTCGCGAGCCTCAACGGCCGCTCGGAGGTCACCGGGGCGCGTCGCCTCATGTAGGGCGCGGCCCCGCTGCGTACGGGGTCCCCCGGGGGGCGAGGGGGACGTCCGTTCATTTGCTCGCCTCTGTGTGCGTCGGTTCGTGCTCGTCGGATTGGGTCACGGGCAGGGAGCGGTTCAGCCCTTCTTGCGCCGGGTGTTGCCGCCGCGGCCGCGCAGCGGGACCCCCGCCTCCTTCAGGACGTTGTAGATGAACCCGTACGACCGGCCCGTCTCGGCCGCCAGGTCCCGGATGCTCTCGCCGGCCGCGTACCGCGGAGCGAGCTCCTTGGCCAGCTGCGTGCGTTCGGCACCGGTGACTCGGGTGCCCCTCGACAGCGTTCGGGTCACGGGGACCTCCTGTTCGACGGCTGGGCGGCGGGTCCGTCCCCGCAGCTCACAGCAGTGTTGATCTACACAACGTACACATTCCCCCCAATTACGCCCGCGATGCCGCGCGAATCGCCGCGAATTCGGCCGAAGCTGGTCTTTTCCATGGTGAACGGCGTGTCGTGACCGGATCCCGACCCCCGGTTATCCACAGCCCGCGCTTCCGCCGCGCCGGACGGTCACGGCGGCCCATGCTGGCCCCGTCACCACGGAAGGAGACCCGCATGATCACGATCCAGGTACCCGCGACCACCGTGTCCCGGTTCGCCGTCGCCGCCGAGCACGTCCCGCACGACCTCGCGAACCTTCTGCTGCGCACGTCCGCCGGTCCCTACGACGCGCACATCGCCGGACGCGTCGGCTCCCCCTCCCTCGACCTCGCCCGCGACCACGTGACCGCCATGCGCTGGAACCCGCTGGGCGTCACGTCCGTCCGCCCCGAGGACCGGCGGGCCGCGTGGGCCTTCCACGACGCCGAGGAGTTCGTGCTCGTCACCGCCGCCGCGCCGATCACCGACCAGCCGCGCGCGTCCCAGGTCGCGCGGGCCGCCGCCCGCGCCCTCGCCGAGGCCGTCGGCGGAGTCGCGGCCGACCTGGTCACCGGCCACGTCCTCGCACCCGGCGCCGAACGGTCCCGCTTCGTCCTCGCCGACCAGTGGCTCGGCGACGTCCTGCCGCCGTTCCGGGCGAACGGCCGCTGCACCGCCCCCGAACCCGAGCGCGACCCCGAGGGCGTCAACGGCTGCTCGTGCGTCCGCCTCCGGACCCGCGGCCTCCGCCGGTTCGGGCTGCCCGAACTCCAGATCGCCGGCGTGGCCTGCCCGCACGACCTCGCGGCGCTGAACGTGCTGCGCTCCACGGCCCGCCGGCTCCTGAACGACCACTGGTCCTGGCTCGCCACCGGCCCGGCCCACCGCTCCCGCACGATCGACCGCGATGTCCACCTCACCGAAGCGGACTTCGGCGACTTCTGGGGCTCCAGCCGCCGGGTCCGCCTGACGTCCCCGACCCCGTTCCAGGTGGTCCTCACACCGCTCACCCCCCGTCTGCTGACCGTCGGCCCGCCCGAGGACCACGAGGGCACCGTCAACGACTGGCTCTGGGGCGACCAGATCCCGCTCGGCCTCTACGACGTGATCAGCTCGCCCGCCGACCCGTCGCTGCCCGCGGCCGCCTGACCCCACGGTTCGAGATGTGTGGCTCCCACTGCACCGTGGGAGCACCGCACGGTCACGTGTTCCGGGCCCGCATTTCACGCGAAATCACCAGGCAGCACACCGGGGCGCACGAAAAAAGATCTTCACCCCCACAGCCTCAATGTGACCAAAAGTCAACGCTCTGTAGTCACCCTGGCTACGATCGGGTCCCGACGACGACCAAGGCGATCCCCCGGGGCGAACATGAACCGTTTCGTGGCAGACCTCAGACTCGCCGCCGTGGTCGGCGGCCTCTGCCGCTCCGCATGCGGAGCGCTGGGCTGCACGGCGGCGGCCGGCGTCCTCTCCATCGGCGCCCCGGCGACCGCGGAGGCGACGTCCCCCGACATTCCACGCCCCCGCCGGCAGGTCCCCGCCGTCGACCGCGCAGCGTTCACCGCCGTCCACAGGGAAGACCGCCAAGGCGAACACCTCTTCCTGTTCTCCCAACTTCCCGCCAGGGCGAAGCACCCCAAGCGCAAGAGCCGGGAGCCCGACCGCTACTCCCCCACCCCGGCCCAAGCCAGGAACGAACGTCAAGACCAACCACATCCCCCAACCGACCACGCCAAGTCGCTAGGCACCCCCCAGATCAATCTCCCGCACCCACCACCCCTCCAGGCCGCCCTGCAACCGCCTCGATACTTCCTCACCTCCCACACCAACGCGGCAGACGTCACATCTGCGGCACATCCGGACTCGGACACACCTCCACCGGCCGCCCGCTCCCACGCCACCACCGCCACCGTGGCAACGGCGTTGCTCCTCCTCCTTCTCCCGGTCGTCGCCGCGATCTGCTACCCGTTGCGACGCCGCTTCTCCTCCCCCGCATCCCCGAACCCGTCGCCATCACCGGCGCTCCGGCACCGGCCGCCGGTCGACCCGTTCGCCGTCGGCACCGTGGGACTCGCGGGCCCGGGAGCCCTGGCAACGGCCCGCGTGCTGACCCTCGCCGCCCTCGGAACGCAACACCCGTCCCTGATCGTGATCCCGCGCCCGGACGTCACCCGCATGTTCGGCCTCGACGAAGACGAATTCCTCGACGACGACATGTCCGAACTGTTCATCCCCGGGAATCTCGACGCCGCCCTGGCCTATCTCGAAACCGAGCTGACGATCCGCCGGAACGCCGGCAAACCCCCCATCCCCCGGCTGCTCCTCGTCGCCGACTGCGCGGGCGAGACCGACCGGATCCACGAAATCCTGGACATCCAACGAGGCGGGGTGTCTGCGATCCTGCTGGGCCCCTGGACCGGCGACCGCGCGACCATCACCGCCGGTGGTCTGGTGGCCGTCCCTCCGACGGAGGCGACCCTGCCCGCCAGCCTGCCGACGATGTCCAGAATCCAGGCTCACGACCTCCTCTACGCCGCCATCACGCCCCCGCCCGTCCGCCGACGCCCCAACCGCCGCTCCACCGCCCGCCGCACCTGACCGAGCACAGACGGCCCAGGGGCACATTCAGCGCGGTACACACACCTCCAACCGCCCCCGCAGCGCGGGGCGCCAGAGCGCCGGGCCCCGGGGCCCCGGGGCACCGGGGCACCGGGCTCAGCGAACCGCGCCAGCTCGATATTCGGCGACCCGACCGACAGAAGCAGCCAGCCAGCATGACCCCGGCCGCCGCAGGGCAACAGCCGCCATGGCAACAGCCAGCGCGGCAGTCGATGCAGCGCCACGTCGGCCAACATCCACAAACCCGGCCTCGCGCCGCCCAGCCTTTCGACCACACCCGACCAAGCGCCGGCCGACACGGCAACGACTCGGCATGGCAGTCGACGGGCGGCAATCCAGGCAGCGTGGCGGCCCAGCACGGCGCGAAGGTCGCGCTCACGTGCCCGTGCCCTGGCTCCCTCGCCCCCACTGAGCCCTCAAAACGTCCACGCACCCGGATGCACGCACTCGCAAGGGTCGCGCTCATGTCCCCGCGCGCCCCGGCCTCCTCGCCCCCTGCCGTGCGACCAGGACGTCCGCGTGCCCGGATGCACGCACTCCGTGAGGGTCGCCCTTATGTCTCCGCGCTCTGGCCCCCTCGCGCCCCACCGCGCCCCCAGTGCGTGTACGCCCGGATGCGCGTCTGGCGACATGCTGTGGAGCGCGGAGCCACCCGTGGTCGCGGCAGCAGGGCGTTTCGGGGGCGAGCGCCCCCGGTCGGCGGTGGTTGCTATGCGCGGCCGGTCGTGGCGCCGCGGCTAAGGGCCCCGGCGGCCGGCGACGTCGGCCGGGTCGCCGGATACAGCTCCCCGCGGTCCGCACGCCAGCGCGCCTGGGCCCGCTCCCGCGACAGCGGTCTGGTTGCCGGACGAACGGCGATGGGCGCTGCCCCACTGGCACGACACCGCCGTCGGGGTCCGGTGCACGGCCCTGCGCCTCGCGCCCCTTGAGTCGTGAACCTCGGCTTCGTGGGGCGGCGCGCGAACGCGACAGCCGAGCGCCGTCCCGCACCTGGCAGTAACCGCCATGGCGGCAACGAGCGTCGCAGTCGGATACTGCCAGTGCGGGTGCGGTTTGCGGCAAAGGGGTGGGGCGGGGCGCCGGGCTAGTGGCGGTGGGGGCGGGTGGTCAGGGGTCGGGGAGTGGAGCGGCGGTTTCGGCTCTCAGGGTGCGGAGGGCGCGGAGGGCCCTGCGGAGGACGGCCGTGTCCGGTGGCTCGTCGGCGGCGCGGTCGAGATAGGCGTCGCAGCGTGCGAGCCAGGCGCGGGCGGCGTCCTCAACGCGGGCCTCGGCCCTGCGGGATCTCGCCGAGGCCAGCTCGCGTTTCTCGGTGAGGATGCGGCGGGTCAGCTCGGGGTCGTCGGCGAGGGCGTGGACGTCGCGGAGGCCGAAGCGGCCCAGTCGGTCGCGTTCGAGGCCGCGTTCCTCGGCTATCCGGTCGAAGGTCTTGCGGGGCCAGTCGAGGATCGTCGCGGCGCCGCCCGCGTCGACGCTGTCGAGGAGGGGGCCCTTGCGGGCGGCGACCACGTCCCGGACGGCCTCGGCGTCGAGTGCGTCGATGTCGCGGAGGAGGTAGACCGGGTGGCCGCGGAAGCTGCTGATGACGGTCAGGTCGCCGCGGGCCGCGAGGACCTCCACGTCGCGGCGTTCCACGTCGAGGCGGACTCGGGCGGCGAGGCGGGCGGCCGCGCGGGTGGAGCCGACCGGCGGCTCCTCGCCGAAGGCGGCGGCGACCCGTTCGCCGTCGTCCCTGCGTTTCTCGGCGAGGCCGGACGACCAGCGTTCGCCGTCCATGTCGGGTTCGGGAAGGATGCCGTGCTCCCTGCCGACGCGCATCTGCCAGCGGGAGATTCCGAGGTATCGGGCGAACTGGTGGGTGCCGTAATGGGCGGGCATGGCGGTCCTTTCGTCCTCGGGTCGTCGGCTTCCACCTTCGCTTTCGCGCCCGGCCATCGCACACGGAACACCGGCCTGTGGATAACTTCGCGAGAACGTTTTCCCCATTTCGGTTATTGCTGGTCATTTCGACGACCCATGTGCTTGGGAAGGGTCTAGAGCGTGCAAAAGTAAGGACATGAACTTGACGAGACGGCTGGGCATCGGGCTGGCGGCGGTGGGCCGTCCGGCGTACATCAACGTGGGCCGGGCGGAGGAACTCCCGCTGCACCGGGGCGTGGACGACCTCCGCCGGGCGACCTGGGATCTTCTGGACGCCGCCTACGCGGCGGGCATTCGCTGGATCGACACGGCACGGTCGTACGGCAGGGCCGAGGAGTTCCTGGGCGAGTGGCTCGAGGACCGGGCGCCCGGCAACGTGACCGTGTCGAGCAAATGGGGCTACGCGTACGTCGGCGACTGGGACATCGAAGCGCCCGTGCACGAACGCAAGGAGCACAGCCTGCAGCGGTACCAGTCCCAGTACTCGGAGACCCGGGGACTTCTGAACGACCATCTGTCCGTCTATCAGGTGCATTCGCTCACCTTGGACAGCCCCCTCTTCAAGGACGTCCGGCTCCAGGAGGCCATTGCGGAGGCCGCATCCGACGGGATCCGCGTGGGCTTCTCGACGTCGGGGCCGCAGCAGGGCGAGACCATCCGGCGCGCCATGGCCTTGGAGGTGTCCGGGCAGCGCATCTTCAGCACCGTCCAGTCGACGTGGAACATCCTGGAGACCTCGGCGGAGGACGCGCTGCGGGAGGCCCACGCGGAGGGCTTGCACGTGATCCTGAAGGAGGTGATGGCGAACGGGAAGCTGGCGCTGCGCCCGCCGTTCGCGGCGCGGACGGTCGCCTTCGAGAACTACGTGGAGCCGGACGCCCTCGCCATCGCGGCGGCGCTGAGCCGTCCCTGGGCGGGCACGGTGCTGATCGGCGCGGTCAGCCCCGCGCAACTCGAAGCCAACATGCAGGCGATGGGCGTGTCCCTGGACGCACGGGCACTGGAGGTGCTCGCGGGCCTTAGCATCCCGCCGGAGCGCTACTGGGCCGACCGGAGCGCGCTTCCCTGGACCTGAGCGGCGCACCGGCGGGACGCCTTCCGGTTCATGGCACGATGAAGCGCGCCCTCCAAGATCGGAAACGTGTCGATGCAGCCAGCAGTCCCAGAGATGATCGGCCCCTACCGCATCGTCGCGCGGCTCGGCTCGGGCGGGATGGGCGAGGTCTTCCTCGCGACGTCGCCGAGCCGCCGGGCGGTCGCCGTGAAGGTCATCCGGGACGAGCTGCTGGACGACCCGAAGTGGCGGGCGCGGTTCCGGCGGGAGGTGACGTCGGCGCGGTCGGTCAGCGGGTTCTACACGGCGCCCGTCGTCGACGCGGATCCCGACGCGGACCGGCCGTGGCTGGCGACGCAGTACATCCGCGGGGTGAGCCTCGCGAAGGCGGTGCTGGAGAAGGGGCCGCTGCCGGAGCGGGCCGCGTGCCGGCTCGGTGCCGGGCTGGCGGAGGCGCTCATCGCGATCCACGACGCGGGGGTCGTGCACCGCGACCTCAAGCCGTCCAACGTGCTGCTCGCGTCGGACGGCCCCCGTGTGATCGACTTCGGCATCGCGCGGCCGCTCGGGGCGGTCCCGCTCTCCCGCACGGAGGTCATGGGGACGCCCGCGTACATGTCGCCCGAGCAGGCGCTCGGCGAGCCCGTGACGCCGCGCAGCGACGTGTTCGCACTGGGGTCGACGCTGGTGTTCGCGGCGACGGGCTCGGCTCCCTTCGGCAACGGGCGCAAGGTGCGCGGGCGGATCGTGCACGGCATCCCCGACCTCAGCAGGCTGCCCGACCCGATGCGGGGCGTGGTGACGCGCTGCCTCAGCAAGCTGCCGGACGACCGCCCGTCACCGGACCAGGTCCTCACCGCGTTCTCCACGCTCCTGGACGCCCACTACGGCGTGGAGTGGCTGCCCTCGGGCGTCGAGGAGCTGATCGGCGCGAACGAGCAGACGCTCCGGGAGGTCACCGCCGAGCTGCCCACGCTCCGGGAGCCGTCCCCGTAAGGGTCAGAGACCTTCGGCGAGCGCGTCCCAGAAAGCCGTCTCGTAGGCGTGGACGAGCCGCGCGCACCGGACGGCCTCGACGGGATCGTCGCCCGCGGCCAGTCCGTCCGCCACGACGGCCAGGGCCCGCTCGCCGAAGCCGGGCGGCGGCTCCGCGAAGAAGGAGAAGAACGCGACCGCCTGCTCGGTGAAGCCGTAGCGGGCCCGCAGGGCGCGGGCGGTGCGCGCGCAGTACCCGCCCCACTCCTCGAGATTGACCAGCATGGCCAGTGCGACCTCGGTGGCCGTGCCGAAGGCCGCCCGCTGCGCGAGGTGGGCGGGGTATGCCTGAGCGAACGGGAGAGGGTCCCGGGCGTTGAGATTCTTCTCACTCTCGCCGAGCGCCGCGGCGAAGTCGTCCAGCAGGCCCAGCGCGTGCCCCTCTCCCTGGGCCAGCTCCAGAAAAAGGTCGCCGGAGGGCGGATCGGGATGGCGTGCCGCGAGGAGGGCGAAACTACGCCGATCGCTGCGCACGATGCGATACTCCTCGACGGCCAGCCAGACCAGGCGTTCTCGGGGCAAGTCGCCCGATTCGAGGAGATCGAGGAAGCGGTTGCCGCCCTCGGCGGACCCGATCTCGGCGCGGGCGCGCGCGACCAGTCCGGCCGCCTCACGGTCGCTCATGACTCCACGTGAGCACCTGCGGCGCCGTCCGTCAACGCGCCGGGCACGGATTGGCCCATGTGATCACCTGGATACGATGAAGAGCGGAACGTCTACGCAGGTGTGGACGCAGTTGGGAGCGAGCGAGTATGTCGGATTTCGAGCTCAACCACGCGGGCGGCCGGATGCCTCTCGAGGTGACCGAGGCGACCGAGGGGCCCTCCGGACTGGGGGTGAACACGCTGCTCAAGGACACCGGGCACGTCACCCTTGATCCCGGTTTCACCAACACCGCGTCCACCACTTCAGCCATCACCTATATCGACGGTGACGCGGGCATCCTGCGCTACCGCGGGTACCCGATCGAGGAGCTGGCCGAGAAGTCGTCCTTCCTCGAGGTCGCCTACCTGCTGATCTACGGGGAGCTGCCGACCGGGGACCAGCTCGCCGCGTTCACCGACAGCGTCCGCAACCACACCCTGCTCGACGAGAAGTTCCGCGCGTTCTTCTCCGCCTTCCCGCGGCGCGCGCACCCGATGGCGGTGCTGTCGTCCGCGGTGAGCGCGCTGTCGACGTTCTACCAGGACAGCCTCGACCCCTTCGACCCGGAGCAGGTCGACCAGTCCAGCATCCGGCTGATCGCCAAACTCCCGACGATCGCGGCCTACGCGTACAAGACGTCCAACGGTCAGCCGCTGCTCTACCCGGACAACAGCCTCGGGTACGTCGAGAACTTCCTGCGCATGACGTTCGGCCTGCCCACGCAGCCCTACGAGGTCGACCCGGAGATCGTCCGGGTGCTCGACATGCTGTTCGTCCTGCACGCCGACCACGAGCAGAACTGCTCCACCTCCACCGTGCGGCTCGTCGGCTCCAGCCAGGCCAACCTGTTCTCGTCGGTCTCCGCGGGCGTCGACGCCCTGTTCGGCCCGCTGCACGGCGGCGCCAACCAGGCGGTCCTGGAGATGCTGGAGCGGATCCACCAGGACGGCGACGACATCGAGACGTTCGTCCGCCGGGTCAAGGACAAGGAGCCCGGCGTCAAGCTGATGGGCTTCGGCCACCGCGTCTACCGCAACTACGACCCGCGCGCCGCGGTGGTCAAGAAGGCGACGGGCAAGGTCCTGGACGCGCTCGGCAAGTCCGACCCGCTGCTGGACCTCGCCATGCGCCTGGAAGAGGTCGCGCTGAGCGACGACTACTTCGTCGAGCGGAAGCTCTACCCGAACGTCGACTTCTACACCGGCGTCATCTACAAGGCGATGGGCTTCCCCACGAACGCCTTCACCGTCCTGTTCGCGCTCGGCCGGCTGCCCGGCTGGATCGCGCAGTGGCGCGAGATGATGAACGACTCCGCCACCAAGATCGGCCGCCCGCGCCAGGTCTACGTGGGCCCGGGCGAGCGTCACTACGTGGACGTGTCCGCCCGCTGAGGCGCACGCCGGACGGCGGCGGACGGGCCCTGCCCGCCCGCCGCCGTCCCGCTTTATCCACAGGTTCGATTTCCGATTACATGCCCCTCGGTGCTCGCCGAGGCTGGGTTCCACACCGGCCGAGCGCGAGGAGGCAGCCATGCCAGTCACGATCACCGTCCCCGAGGAGACGACCGCGCGGTTCGTCGTCGCCGCGGACCGGGCTCCCGGCGACGTCGCCGCCGTGATCCGCCGGGCCCTGCCCGAGCCGTACGCGAAGGCAGCCGCGGAACGCCTCGGGACGCCCGGCCTGATGATCACGATCCATCCGGCGGACTCGGCGCCGTGGCGGCTGCACCGCGCGGTCGGCGTCGACGCCGCCGACGGCGAGGCGATCGAACGGGCCGACCGGCACATCGGAGTCACGTCCGTCCTCAGGGTCGACGATCTTCCGACGGCGCCGCACATCGTGCGCGCCGCCGCCCTGGCGATCGCCGAGGAGGTCTGCGGCGTCCCCGTCGACCTCGACACGGACCAGATCCTCCCCGCGTCCCGCCCCGGCGACTTCGGCGACTTCGTCCTCGCCGACGGGTGGCTCGGCGCGTCCCTCCCGCCCTACCGGGCCGGAGGGCGCTGCGAAGCCGACGACGGCGAGGACTGCACCTGCGTCCGCCTCAGGTCCCGCGGGCTGCGCCGCTTCGGGATCCCCGAACTCGAGATCACCGGCGTGGCCTGCCCGCAGGACGTGGCCGCGCTGAACGTCCTGCGCACCACCGCGCAGCGGCTCCTTCCCCTCGGACGGCATCCGGGCCGGCACACGGTGACGTCCGAGCCGGCGCTGACCGGCACCGACTTCGCCGAGTTCTGGGGCGGCCGACGGCCGATGTGGGACGGCGACCCCGTCACTGTACGGCTGGTCGAGGCCGGTCCCGGGCGGCTGGCCATCGAGCAGCCCGCCGACTTTCCCGGGACCCTGAACGACTGGCTGTGGGACGAACTGCCCTCGGCCCTCCACCAGGTGCTGAGCCGCGAACCCGACCGAACACCGGCCGCGTCCGTACCCGGCGGCTAACGTCGCCCGTCATGGACGAGTCTCTGCAGAAGGTGCTGGCCGACGTCGCCGCCGAACGCGACGCCCAGGAGCGGACCTGGGGCGTCCAGGACTTCCCGGACGGCACCGGACCGGCGTTCACCGAGCGCGCCGATCAGTCCAAGCGCGACTGCGCGGACGCCGCGGCGTCCGGAGAGCTGGCCTGGCGGCACATCCTGGCCGAGGAGTTCTCCGAAGCCCTCGCGGAGTCCGATCCGGTCCTGCTGCGCGGCGAACTCGTGCAGACGGCCGCGGTCGCGGTCCAGTGGATCCAGGCGCTCGACCGCCGAAACGGCGGCGGCGCCCCGGCGGAGAAGCTGGTCCGCGACCGCATCCCGGAGATCATCACCGGCTCCGGCCGAACCCCGCAGACCCGTATCGCCGGGCAGGACGAGTACACGTCCCTACTGCGCGCCAAACTCTCGGAGGAGGTGACCGAGTACACCGCCGACGCGGATCCCGACGAACTCGCCGACATCTTGGAGGTCGTCCACGCCCTCGCCGCCGTCCACGGACTCTCCCCCGGCGACCTGGAACGCCGCCGCGCGGCCAAGGCCGCCGAACGCGGCGGCTTCACCCGCCGAGTCGTCCTCCGCCTCCCACCGCCCGAAGGCGATTGAGCGGTCACGGTTCGCCCCAAGGCGACACCCGAGCCAGCGTCTCCAGCCGCACAGCCGCCGTCCGGCTTACCGCTCCGTGCGCGCCGCCCACGCCTCCCACACTGCCAGCACCCGCACTACCCGCCCGCCAGCCACCTGCCGCACCCGCCCACGGGGCCCGGCAGGGCAGGGAACCGGGGGCGTGACGTGGCGGGCTATGAACGGGCGGGCACGGGGGGCGGGCACGGGGCGGCGGGCACGGGGCGGCGGTACGGGCGGCGGGCACGGGGCGGCGGGCACGGGGGGGCGGGCACGGGGGGGCGGGCAGGGGGCGGTACGGGCGGGGGACGGGGGTGGTTATGGGTTCGGGTGGTCGTGTGGCTTTGTCGGTGTGCGGGGGCCGTGTTATGGGTTCGTGGGGGTGGGGGGCGCGTGGTGTGCGGAGTTGAACACCCATTCGTTCCAACGGAACTCGGTGTCGATCAGGACCAGGGTGCGCCAGCCGCGGTAGAGGCAGCCTGAGCGGTGATCGTGGGGGCCGAGGCCGTCGACCAGCTCCTGCCACAGGTCGTAGTCCTCGTGCTTGAGCAGTTGCGTGGCCTCGGTGATGACGATGCACTCCGCGTTGGTGGAACGGTCGTTCAGGGCTTCCCCGAAGTCCGTCCAGCCTCGCGTCGCCGCGTACGGCAGCTGGAGGGCTGCGACGAAGTGTTCAATGGCCCTGGCCGCGGTTGAGCAGGCCGAGCCCAGGACCATGCGCACCGTGACTTCGGTGGACTCGTCCCCGAAGGCCGCGTCGAGGTCCCGGTCGAGGCGCCGAACCAGATCGTCGGTGTCGGACGGGTCCGCCTTCATGATGACCAGTGCGCCGCATTCATCGATCACTCGAGCGGTGAGCGCGGCGATGTCGTCGTCGGTGTGCACGGGAGTCTGAGCCATGTCCCCATCGTGGGATATCGACCAGCGTGGTGCCCAATGATTCGTGATTTCGAGGGCCGGTTTTCCGCGCTCGAAGGTGTTCAGGTTGCGCCTATGTTCTTGGCCAGGTTGGGGGGCAGAGGGTAGGGGCGTTCCGAAGGGAGGAGGTTTCTCGCTTTCGCTGCCTGGCCGTCTTGGAGCAGGCGGTGGATGCGGCGGGCGAGGGGGGTGCGGTCCTCGATACCGAGGATCCAGTCGTCCACGTAACGGTCGATCACGTGGCGGCTCAGGCCGATCTGGATGCTGCGGTGTTCGAGTTTCTGTCCGCGCAGCGAGCGTTCCGGGTCCCATTGGACGTGGACGGTCGAGTTCGCGAAACGGCGGCGCCATTCGTCGGAGTCGCGGAAGATCCGGCGGTCGGCGCGGGTGGGTACGGCCAGGGCGAGGGCCTCTTCCCATCCGGTGCGGGTGAGCCGCACCGCGAGGATCACGTCCTGACCCGGCTTGCGGGCCCAGTTGCTGCGCGCCATCAGCCAGAGGAAGGAGGGTTTGATCCAGGTCATCCGGTTGCGCGAGAAGGGGTCGACGAACGTGCCGTGGGCGATGGCGGGTGCGCCGATTTCCGGCCGGTACGCCTGGTAGACGGTGATCGAGTCACGGTCGTGTTCGGCGCGGATCTGCCGGAGCGGAACGGTCATGTCATGCCTTCGTCGAGGGGCGGCGTCGCGGTGCATGGTGGCGTTCGCTGCATGGGCGGTCAACGCGTTTATCGGCCGGTGTCGCGGGCCCGGGCGGGGGTAGTCTGCCCGTCGAGGGTCGTTTCCGTTCGGGGGCTGGGATTGTGGCTACCTTCGTTTTGATTCCCGGGGCCGGTGGGCGGGCCTGGTACTGGCATCGGCTGATTCCCGAACTGCGGGGGCACGACGTGGTGGCCGTCGACCTTCCGGCGGACGACGACTCCGCGGGGCTGCGGGAGTACGCCGACACGGTGGTGTCCGCGATCGGCGACAGGACGGACGTGGTGCTGGTCGCTCAGTCGATGGGCGGGCTGACGGCGCCGCTCGTGTGTGCGCGGGTGCCCGTGGGGTTGCTGGTGCTAGTCAACGCCATGGTGCCGGTACCCGGGGAGACGGGCGCCGAATGGTGGGGGAACACCGGGCAGCCGCGGGCGGCGGCCGAGTTGGCGGTGCGGCAGGGGCGGACGCCCACCGAGGAGCTGGACCCGATGGAGATCTTCTTCCATGACGTCCCGCCGGACGTGGTCGCGGAGGCGATGCGGGAGGAGCCGCCGCAGTCGTCGGCGCCGTTCGAGGAGCCGTGGCCGCTGAAGGCGTGGCCCGGCACGCCGACCGTGTTCCTGCAGGGGCGGGACGACCGGCTGTTCCCGCTCGAATGGCAGCGGGGAGTCGTCCGGGACCGGCTGGGGATCCCGGTCGAGGAGCTGCCCGGCGGGCATCTGGTGGCGCTCGGGCATCCGCGGGAGCTGGCGGCGCGCCTGGTGCGGGCGGTGTCCTGAGGTTCAGCCGCGCGTGCGGCGGCGGTGCGCCTTCTGGCGGCAGGCCGGGCCGCAGTAGCGGGCGGGGCGGCCGGTTCGCGAACTGGCCAGGGGGCGGTCGCAGATCTCGCAGGCGCCGACCTTTCGTGACACTTTCGTTTCGTTACTCGGTTTCGTCACGTCGGGGCGCAGGGCGTCCAGTGCCAGAGCGGTGATGCGGCGCGGCGGGACGGCGGCGCGGCGGAAGCGCTCCATCGCCATGCAGCCGTTCACGAGCGTCCGCACCTCGTGGACGTTCACGTCGCCGCGGACGGCGCCGGCCTCGGCCGCCCGGCGGAGCAGCACGTCCAGGGCGTCGGTGAACGCCGCGTCCATGCACTCCCCCTCCAGCGCCCTCGCCCCCTGCTCCGTGAGGGCCTCGCACAGCGCGTGGTTGACCATCGCCTCCTCCACGACCCGGGCGACGAAGTCGTAGAACGCCGCTCCGGGGTCGTTCGCGGCGGCCAATGCCCGGGCCTCGTCCACCATCGCCCGGATGCGGACCGCGACCACGGCCTCGAACAGCGCCTCCTTGGTGGCGAAGTTGCGGTACACGGTGCCCGCGCCGACACCCGCGCGGCGCGCGATCTCGTCGAGCGGGACGAGTCTCCCGTCCGCGGCGAACGCCTCCAGGGCCGCGTCCATGATGCGTTCCCGGTTGCGGCGGGCGTCCGCGCGCATGGGCGGTCGATCGGTCGGCACGGGCCGTGCCCCCTTCCGTTGACAACCGGGGCGATCGTTCCGGTACGGTCCTAAGCGGGTGATACGTTCCGATTCTACGGGAGAGTCATGACGACGACGGTGGACAAGGCACGGCGGCTGGGGCGGATCGGCGCGGTGCTCATGACGCCGATCGCGCCGGCCGACGAGTGGCGGCGGGCGGCGCGGCGGGTGGAGGACGCGGGCTACGGGGCGCTCTGGGTGAACGAGCTCATCGGGGGCCGGGAGGTGTTCGCGCAGCTCGGCGTGATGCTCGCCGCCACCGAGCGGATCGTGCTCGGCTCGTCGGTCGCGAACCTCTGGGCGCGGCATCCCGCCGCCATGCAGGGCGCCGCGTCCGTCCTCGCGGACGCGTACCCGGGGAGGCTCGCGCTGGGCGTGGGCGTCAGCATGCCGATGATGGTCGAGCAGAGCGGGCAGAAGTGGACGAGCCCGCTGGCGCGGACGCGCGAGTACCTGGACGGGATGGACGCCGCCGCGGGGACGGCACCCGCGCCGGAGGTCCCCTTCCCCCGGCTGCTGGCCGCGCTCGGCCCGAAGATGCAGGAGCTGGCCCGGGAGCGCGCCGACGGGGCGCTGCCCGCGGCGATGCCCGCCGAACACACGCGCCGCACGCGGGAGCGCCTCGGCGAGGGGAAGCTCGTGGCGGTGATGCAGTCGGCGATCCTGGAGACGGACGCGGCGGCGGCGCGCGGCATCGCGCGCGGCACGGGCCTGCTGTCCATGCCCGGCTCCCCCTACGTCCGCGCGCTCCGGGACCTGGGCTACGGAGATGCGGACGTCGAGGGCGGCGGCACCGACGAGGTCGTGGACGCCTGCTTCGCCTGGGGCGACGGGGAGGCGGTCGCCCGCCGCGTCCGCGCGCACCTGGACGCGGGCGCCGATCACGTGGCGGTGTCCGTCCTGGCCCCCGACCTCGCGTCGGCCGCCGACGGGTACGAGCGCCTCGCGCCCGTCCTTCGGGATCTGTGAGCCGGGTTCAGCGGGCCGTCGGCCGGACGAGCCCGGTCTCGTAGGCCGCGATGACGAGCTGGGCGCGGTCGCGGGCGTGCAGCTTGGCCAGCAGGTGCCCGATGTGCGTCTTCACCGTGGCGGGGCTGAGGTGCAGGTGCTCGGCCAGCTCGGCGTTCGACAGCCCGCGCGCGATGAGGGTGAGGACCTCCCGCTCCCGCGCGGTGAGGGCGCCGAGCCCGTCGGGCGCGGGCCGCACGGGGCCGGGGCCGCGGACGAACTCGGCGATCAGCCGCCGGGTCACCGTGGGCGCGAGCAGCGACTCCCCCTCGGCGATCACCCGGACGGCCGACAGCAGATCGGCGGGCGGGGTGTCCTTGAGCAGGAAGCCGCTGGCCCCCGCCCGCAGCGCCCCGTAGACGTAGGCGTCGAGGTCGAACGTGGTGAGGATCAGCACGCGGACGTCCGGGTGGGCCGCGCAGATCCGGCGGGTGGCCTCGAGCCCGTCCATCTCGGGCATCCGGACGTCCATGAGGACGACGTCGGGCCGTTCGCGCCCGGCGAGTTCGACGGCCTCGGCGCCGTTCCCCGCCTCCCCCACCACGCGGAGCCCGGGCGCGGTGTCGATGAGGACGCCGAAGCTGCCGCGGACCAGGGCCTGGTCGTCGGCGACGAGGACGCGGAGTTCTTCCACGGTGCTCACGTTTCGTAGGGGAATCGGGCGCTGACGGCGAATCCGCCCTCGGGCCGGGGCCCGGCGCTGAACTCGCCGCCGTACATCATGACGCGCTCGCGCATCCCGATGATCCCGTGCCCGCCGCCGGGGCCGCCGGGCAGGACGCGCGTGCCCGGGCCGTCGTCGGTGACGTCGATGCCGACGCGGCCGCCGCCCGCGACGACCCCGACCCGGCAGCGGGCGGGCGCGGCGTGCTTGACCACGTTGGTGACGGCCTCCTGGACGATGCGGTAGACCGCGAGCGCGACGCTCTCGGGCACGTCGCCGGCCCGCACGTCGAGGTCGACGCGGACGCCCGCCATGGCGGCCCGTTCGGCGAGGCCGTCGAGGGCGGCGAGGTCCGGGGGCGGCGTGAGGGCCCCCTCGCCGGCGGCGTCGGCGCGCAGGACGCCGAGGAGGTGCCGCATCTCGGCGAGGGTGCCGCGGCTCGTGGCCTCGATGACGCGGAGGGCGTCGACGGCCTCGGCGGGGCGCGCCTCGGCGACGTGCACGGCCACGCCGCTCTTCACGGCGATGAGGCTCATGCTGTGGGCGACGATGTCGTGCAGCTCCCGGGCGATGCGGAGCCGCTCCTCCCCGACGGCGCGGTCGGCGAGTTCGCGGGCGAAGCGCGCGGCGTGCTCGCGGCGGTCGCGGACGGTGCGGCCGAGCGCCCAGGACGCGCCGAGCACCGCGAGGCCGAGCACGAGGAACCCGAGCCGCTCGGCCCGCCATCCGATCGGCCCGAAGAGGGCGGCGCCGAGGATGACGACGCAGCTCAGCATGCCGATGAGGGTGGTGGGCACCCATTTCCGCCGCCGCCGGGTGAGGGCGACGGTGTAGAGCGCGTAGGCCGCGGCGACGAAGGCGTCCGAGGGCATGTCGGCCAGCAGCGCCAGGGCGGACGCGGCGAGCACTGCGGCGAACACGGGGACGGGCCAGATCCGCCGCACGGCGAGCGGGAGGCCCGACGCGGCGAGCAGCGGGCCGGCGGTGACCGCGGAGACGCCGGGGCCCGCGGACGCGAGCATCACGAGCATGTAGAGCAGCGCCGCGGCGGCGTCGAGGGCGATCAGTTTGGACCGGGCGACCCGCGGGCCGAGCGGGGCGGGCGGGACGCGCGCATCGGGCTCGTGCACGTCGCAACGGTATCCGGATGCCGCGCGCGGGCGCGTCCGCCCGGCGGGCGTCGGACCGTGGTCGGAGGCGGCCGGGCGGTCTCCGACCACGGGCGTACGGCGCGGTCCGGACCGCGTTCCGATGCGCGCGGGGCCGTCGGGGGACGACCGTGGACGGCATGATCGAGGTACGTGAGCTGACCAAGCGCTACGGCGCGACGACGGCGGTGGACCGCCTGTCGTTCACGGTGCGGCCCGGGACGGTGACCGGGTTCCTCGGGCCGAACGGCGCGGGGAAGTCGACGACGATGCGGATGCTGCTGGGCCTGGACAGGGCCGAGTCCGGTGAGGCGCTGGTGAACGGCGGCCGGTACGCGGCGCTGCGGCGGCCGATGTTCGAGGTGGGCGCGCTGTTGGACGCGGGCGCGGTGCACGGCGGCCGCCGGGCGATCGACCATCTGGGCTGGCTGGCGCGCAGCAACGGCGTCGCGCCGCGCCGGACGGCGGAGGTGCTGGAGCTCGTCGGCCTGGCGGGGGTGGCGCGCAAGCGGGTCGGAGGCTTCTCGCTGGGCATGCGGCAGCGGCTCGGGGTCGCGGCGGCGCTGCTGGGCGACCCGGGCGTGCTGCTGTTCGACGAGCCGGTGAACGGCCTGGACCCGGACGGCGTGCGCTGGATCCGCGAGCTGATGCGGTCCCTCGCGGCGGAGGGCCGCACGGTGCTGATCTCCAGCCACCTGATGAGCGAGATGGAGATGACCGCCGACCGGCTGATCGTGATCGGCCGCGGCCGGCTGATCGCGGACACGTCGGTCCGGGAGCTGGCGGACCGGTTCGCGCGGGGCGTGCGGGTGCGCTCGCCGCGCCCGGACGAGCTGACGGCGGTGCTCGCGGCCGCCGGCGGGCGCGTGGAGACCGCGCAGGGCGACGCGCTCACGGTGACGGGCCTGAACGTGGCGGAGATCGGCGACCGGGCGGCGGCGCACGGCATCCCGCTGCACGAGGTGGCGGCGCAGAGCGCGTCGCTGGAGGAGGCGTACATGGAACTGACCGCCGACAGCGCCGAGTTCGGGTCGGTGGCGCGATGAGCG
The DNA here is from genome assembly GCF_000425065.1 of Actinomadura rifamycini DSM 43936. Classification (GTDB taxonomy): domain Bacteria; phylum Actinomycetota; class Actinomycetes; order Streptosporangiales; family Streptosporangiaceae; genus Spirillospora; species Spirillospora rifamycini. The sequence continues at coordinate 231,321 of NZ_AULB01000011.1, read as the reverse complement.
GGACCGGCACGGGCGAACGCCGGGCGGGGTTCCCGGCCGGGGACGCCGCGGCGGCGCACGGCCGCGCGGCGGGCTCCGCTGCGAGGTCCGGCGGGACGTGGACGGGCGCGATCGCCGGGGAGTGGCACAAGCTGCGCACCGTCCGGTCGACGGCCGCGATCCTCGCGGCGATCGGGGTGGCGTTCCTGTTCTGCCTGCTCTGGTCCCTGTACGCGGTGCGGTACTGGGAGGGCCTGTCCGCCGCGGAGCGCGCGGACCTGGCCCCGGCGCCGCCGACGCAGTTCCTCACGGCGGTGCTCCCGGTCTGCGCCGTGGTGCTCGGCGCGCTGATGCTGACGTCGGAGTACGCGACCGGGATGATCCGCACGAGCCTCACCGCCATGCCGCGCCGGCTGCCGCTGCTGGGCGCCAAGGCGCTGGCGGCGGCCGGGCTGGTCGGCGCCGCCGCGCTGGTGAGCCTCGCTGCGGCGCTGCTGGCGGGACGGGCCATCGCGGGCGACCGCCCGATGCCGGGGTTCGACGGCCCGCTCGCCGACCACGCCGCCAACGCGGTCGCCATCGCCGTGACGGCGGCGGCGATCACGCTGATGACGCTGGGCATGGCGGCGCTGCTCCGCTCGACGGCCGCGACGATCACGATCGGAATGGGGCTGGTGTTCGTCGCGCCGCCGCTCGTGCGGCTGCTGCCGGCGCCGTGGGACGACCGGATCTGGTGGCTGCTGCCGGCCGGTTTCCCGAACCAGGTCGCGCCGGTGCCGGGGTCGACGGCGGGCGAGGGCGGGCTGTCCGGGCCCGCCGCGGCGGCGCTGCTCGTCGTCTACGTCGCGGTCATGCTGGGCGCCGGGGCGTACGCGTTCGCGCGCCGGGACGCGTGACCGGCGCGGTCGCGCCCGTCCCGGCGGGGAGCGCGCTGGGCCGGGCGGCGGCGGCGGAGTGGCGGAAGCTGCGCTCGGTCCGCTCGACCTACGGCGTGTTGGGGACGGCCGTCGCGTTCTCCCTGTTCGTCGTGCTGCTCGCGGCGCAGCTCGCCCGGACCTGGGACGGCCTCGGCGCGGACGACCGCGCGCAGGTGGCGATCCGCCCGGTGCTGGAGCTCGCCGGGTGGGTGGGCGGGCTGTGCCTGGCGGTCCTCGGGGTGCTGAGCGTGACGTCGGAGTACCGGACCGGCATGGTGCGGCTGAGCCTGACCGCGGTCCCGGGGCGCGGGCGGTTCCTGGCCGCGAAGGCCCTGGTGGTGGGCGCGGTCGGCCTGGTCGCGGGGCAGGTGACGACGGTGGGGGTGTTCCTCGCCTCCCGGCCGGCCGTCGGCGACCGCCCGATCGCCGACCAGCGCGCGGCGGTCGTCGAGGAGCTGCCCGGGTTCGCCGTGTCCGGGACGTCGGTGGCGGTGTTCGCGCTGCTCGGGCTGGGCCTCGGCGTGCTGCTGCGGTCGGCGGCCGGGGCGATCACGGGCGCGGTGCTCGTCTGGCACGTGCTGCCCACGGCGGTGTTCCAGCTGCCGGCACCGTGGGACGAGCGGGTCGGGTCGGTGATGCTGAGCGGGCTGCCGGCGCAGATCTCGGGACGCGGCGCCGAACCGTCCATCTACGGGCACCTGCTGCCGCCGGTGGCGGCGTCGGCCGTCCTGGCCGCGTACGCGCTGGTGCCGCTGGCCGCCGGGGGCTGGTGCTGCGGCGCCGCGACGCCTGAGGGCCGCGCGGGCCCGGACCGCGGGAGGACGGCGGCGTCCGGTGCACGGGCGCCGCCGTCGGCGGTGCCGGGTCAGCCGACCCGCAGGTTCGCCGTCCGGACGGCGAGGCGGGAGCGCAGCAGCGCGATGGCCTCGACGAGCCGCGGCGCGGCGGCCTGGGCCCGCACGACCCGCCCGTCGATCTCGACGACGGCGCGGGCCAGCGCCGGGCGGGGCAGGGCCGGGTCGGCCACGACGCTGAGCGTGATCTGCACGGACGTGACGGCGCCGCGGGCCTCCGCCAGCGCCTCGCCGACGGCGCGTTCGGCCGCGCCGCGCTCGTGCGCTGTGACGTCGCCCGAGACGAGGAACCGGATGTCGGGTCGCTCACGGGTAGCGTTCATGATTCCCCCAATTCGGTCGGTGATGGGCTGGAATCCGGGCGAAGCGCCGCACGGGGCATGGCTGCCGTCCGCTTTCGCGGCGCGCGTGCGCTGCGCCTCCGTACCAGTGAACGCCGGAATCCTCGGAAGTACGCCCGGCCGCGGAGAGACCTTCGTCACCGCGGCGGGCACCTGGGGCGACGCGGACGAGATCCGGGTCACGCCCGGGCGGGGCCCCGCCGGGACCGCCGCCCCGTGAAGCCGCTTCCGGGCCTCCCCCGCGGCACGGCCGCCGCCGGGCGCACCCCCCGGACGGCCGCGGCGCGCCCTCGCGTATTGTTCGGCGGACCGCCGGACGCCCGCCATTATCGCGCCGCATCGGACGGCACGGAAATCGACGCCGATTGGTCGACTGCGGCGCCCGAGAACGACCGGCAATTCATGTGCCATCCGTGATGCGCCGCCACCGAAGCGACAACCGAAGCGGGCTCGGAATTGCCGCGCCGGAGCGTCCGTCCGGCCGCGCCGGACACGGTCCGCCGCCGCACCGCCACCCACAGCGCCGAACGAACCCGTGGTCACGCTCCAAACCGCCCTTCCGCGATCGGTGCGGCGAAGGGACACGTTGGCGCGGCATAGGCGAGAGGAGTATCGTCTGCGGCTCCGAACGGCGGGACCGTCCGTACTTCGAGGCGTACGGCACCGCGCTGCGCTGCCCGTTCCGGCACGATTGGGAGATTACGAAGACACCTTTTCCGTACTTCCCAAAATCGTGCTTCGATCCTCTAACATAGGGCGGTGCCGTACCGTCCCGCGCAGACCCGTCGACTGGCTGGTGACCCCCTTGCCCCAGGATTCAGCTGTTCCGACTCCTCCGGCCGAAGATGATCCGGCCGGACGGCTGATCGACTATCCGCGGCGCGGCGGGCCGACCGTCCTGCGCATCCTGCTCGGCGCGCAGCTCCGCCGCCTCCGGGAGGACTGCGGCATCTCCACCGAGCAGGCCGGGTACGAGATCCGCGGCTCGCATTCGAAGATCAGCCGGATGGAGCTGGGCCGCGTCGGCTTCAAGACCCGCGACGTCGCCGATCTGCTCACCCTCTACGGGGTCAGCGACCCCGACGAGCGCGAGCAGATGCTCGAGCTGGCGAAGGAGGCCAACACGCCGGGCTGGTGGCACCGGTACGGCGACGTGCTGCCGAACTGGTTCGAGGCGTACCTCGGGCTGGAGGAGGCCGCGTCCCTGCTGCGCTCCTACGAGCTCCAGTTCGTCCCGGGCCTGCTCCAGACGGAGGACTACGCCCGCGCGGTCGTCCGCCTCGGGTTCCCCGACGCGTCGCAGGAGGAGGTCGAGCGGCGGGTCTGGGTCCGGACGACCCGGCAGGAGCGGTTCACCTCGCCCAGCGCGCCGACGCTCTGGGCGGTCGTGGACGAGGCGGTCGTGCGGCGCCCGCTGGGCGGGCGCGACGTGATGCGGCGCCAGCTGCGGCACCTGATGGAGATGTCGGAGCTGCCGAACGTGACCCTGCAGATCGTGCCGTTCGGCGCGGGCGGGCACGCCGCGGCCGGCGGCCCGTTCACGATCCTGCGGTTCGCGGAGCCCGGCCTGTCCGACGTCGTCTACCTGGAGCAGCTCACGAGCGCGCTGTACCTCGACAAGCCCACCGACGTCGACACCTACATGCGCGCGATGAACAACCTGTGCATCACCGCGGCGCGCCCGGACGACACCGGCGGCCTGCTGAGCGGCGTCCTCAGGGACCTGTGACCGGCCCGGTTCCCGGGATCGCGCATCGGCGGGCGGGCGGCGGGGAAGGTCGTCCGCATCGGCACGGAGCCACGGAAGGGGCACAGGATGCTGTACGGCGAGGAGCACGTCGCCCGCTACCAGGAGACCGACGGCGCGGAGGGCCACGACTGGCAGGGGACGGTCACGCTGCTGCTGACCACCACGGGGCGGCGCACCGGGCGGCCGCGGACGACGCCGCTGATCTACCAGCCGGAGGGCGACGCCTACCTGGTGGTCGCGTCCAAGGGCGGCGCGGACGAGCCGCCGCTGTGGTACCTGAACCTGCAAGAGAACCCCGAGGTCCGGGTGCAGGTGAAGGGCGACAAGTTCACCGCGCGGGCCCGCACCGCCACGCCCGAGGAGAAGCCCGCCTTCTGGCGGAAGATGGCCGCCACCTGGCCGCAGTACGACGAGTACCAGACGAAGACCGACCGCGAGATCCCCGTGGTCGTCCTCGAGCGCGTCTGAGCGCGGTCGCCTTTCCCCGCGGTGGCGGGCCGTGTAGCGTCGGCCTGGAACATCCGTTCGACCGCCGTCCGTCCGAGGCCGCCGAGGTGCACAGTGCCGACGTCAGAGGTGCCGACGTCAGAAGCGCCGACGTCAGAAGCGCCGACGTCAGAAGCGCGGACGTCAGACATGCCGACGTCGCAGTCCGCTGACGCCGCCGCCGCGGGCGGGCACGGCGCCGGGCGCGACGCGGGGCCGCCCGCGCGGCTCCTGCGGCGCTGGGACCTCGGGCCGGACGCGCGGTTCGCCGGCCCCGGACCGGACGGCGCCGCCGTCCGCCGGTCCCGGCGGATCGACACCGCGAACGGCGCGTACCTGCTGAAGGAGCACCCCGCCCCCGACCGGCGCCGCATCCTGTTCCGGCACCGGATCACCGCCGCGCTCGACGCGGCCGGCCTGCCCGTCCTCGCGCCCGTCCCGGCGCGGACCGGCCGGACGCTCGTCACCGCCGCCGGACGCGGGTACGAGCTGTTCCCGTGGGCCGGCGGGCGCGGACGGGACGGGCTGGAGCTGACGTTCGCGCAGTGCGAGGAGCTCGGTGGGCTGCTGGGCCGGCTGCACGCGGAGATGGAGCGGCTGACGCCGCCCGTGCAGCAGAGCATGCTGGTGCCCGCGCCGCGCGCGGCGGACGCCGCGGCGGCGGTCGACGCCCTGCTGGCGGCCGTCCCGCGCGGCGGCGGCACCGACTTCGCCGCGCTGACGGAGCGGCGGCTGCGGGAGCGGCGGGCGCTGCTGGCGGAGTTCGCCGACCACCAGCCGCCGGACGCGGAGGTCTGCACGGTCGGGCACCTGCACGGCTCGTTCCACGGCGGGAACCTCCGGTACGGGGGGTCGGGGAACGTGACCGCGGTGCTCGGCTGGGACGGTCTCACGACGGGCCCGGTGGCGGGCGAGGTGGTGCGGGCGGCGGCGCGGCTGTTCGCGGGCGAGGACGACCGCGGCCTCGATCTCGACCGGGTGCAGGCGTTCGTCCGGGGGCACCGCGCGTCGTTCCCGCTCGACGCGGGGCAGATCCAGTCGGCGGTGCACCGGGCGTGGTGGGAGCGGCTGTGCGACGTCGCTCCGCTGCGGCAGCGCTACCTCGGCGAGGACGGCGCCGCCGGGTCCGGCGCGCCGGATCCGGCGCAACGGCCGCCGCAGGAGCGCGGCCACGCGGCGCTCGTCACCTGGTGGTCGGCCCATCTGGAGCGGACGCTGGACGCGTTCGCCGCCCCGTACGCGCCGGGCGCCGGGGACGGTCCCGCCGCCGAGGCGGGCGCGGACGGCCCGGGCGACGGGCACGCCTACGGCTGACATCGGCGGGCGCGGCCGGACGCACGCCGCGCGCCGCGGCACGCCGCCGATGCCGCATGATCTTCGTACCGCTCAGTTCAGATAGGAGACGATCATGACCGAAGTCGCTCTGCTCGGAACCGGGATCATGGGCACCGCGATGGCCCGCACCCTGCTGCGCGACGGCCACCGGGTCACGGTGTGGAACCGGACGGCGGCCCGCGCCGAGCCGCTGCGGGCCGACGGCGCCGCCGTGGCCGCGTCCCCGGCCGAGGCGGTGACCGGCGCCGAGGCGGTCATCACCATCCTGGGGGACGGCGAGACGGCGCTGGCCGTCATGGCGGACGCGGCGCCGGGCCTGCGCGCCGGGCAGGTCTGGGCGCAGATGGGCACCGTCGCCGTGGCGGACGTGCCGCGGTTGGCGGCCCTGGCCGGCGAGCACGGCGTGACGTTCGTGGACGCGCCCGTCCAGGGCACCAAGCAGCCCGCCGAGCAGGGCAACCTGATCGTGCTGGCCGCGGGGCCGGAGGGGGCGCGGCCGGTGCTGGAGCCGGTGTTCGGCACGCTCGGCAGCCGGACGCTGTGGCTGGACGAGGACGGTGCGGCCGCCGCGGGCACCCGGTTGAAGCTCGCGGCCGTCGGCTACGCGATCTCGCTGACCTCGGTGATCGCCGAGTCGGTGGCGCTGACCCGGGCGCTCGGGCTCGACCCGGCCCTGCTCGGGGAGGTCCTCACCGGCGGTCCGCTCGACAACGCGTACCTCCAGACGAAGATGAAGGCGATCGTGGAGGACGAGCTCGCGCCGAGCTTCGCCGTCCGGACCGCCGAGAAGAACACCCGCATCATCCACGACGCCGCCGCGGCCGCCGGGATCCGCGTCGACGTCAACGACGCGGCGGGCGAGCGGTTCCGCCGCGCGATCGAGCAGGGCCACGGCGACGCGGACATGGCCGCGACCTACCACGCCAGCTTCCCCGGCTGACCCGCTCCGCTCCGGAAGCGGCCCGCCCCGAAACGGGGCCCGGTTCCGGGGCGGGACGGGCGCCGGGCGAGGATGGGTGCATGGAGGTTTTGAGCAGCCGGATCCTGCTCCGCCCGGCGGACGCGGAGCGCAGCCAGCGGTTCTACCGGGACGTCCTGGGGCTCGCCGTCTACCGGGAGTTCGGCCCGCCCGACTCCCCCGGCGTCGTGTTCTTCCTCGGCTCCGGGTTCCTGGAGGTGTCGGGGCACGGCGCCGCCGGGGACGGGTCGGCGGCGATGATCTGGCTCCAGGTGCGGGACGTGCGGGCCGAGCACGAACGGCTCGCCGCGGCCGGGGCGCGGATCGTCCGGGAGCCCCGGGAGGAGCCGTGGGGGCTGGTGGAGATGTGGATCGAGGACCCGGCGGGCGTCAAGATCGTTATCGTGGAGGTGCCGGAGGGGCATCCGCTCCGCCGCGACACCCGCTGACCACGTCCTCCCCGGTGGCGCCGACGGCCGTGAGCACGGCGGACGGGTACCGGCCGACTGCGGGGAGGCGCTGGACGCGGGATGCGGGGACGGCCTCCTCGTCCGCCGGCCCGCCTCCCGCGCGCCCCGCGCCGTCGGCGATCCCGCATGACGTGGGCCGAGGTGCGTGACGGGGAAGGGGCCCCGCGCGTCCTGCCGGGCGCCGTGTTCCGCCGTCACCTTCTCCGGCGGTATTCGCTGGTGCGGCGCAGGCAGGGCCCTTCTCCCGGACATCTCGGCCACACCGCCGGATAACGCGCCGAAATACTGGAAAACTCTGGAATTGTCTGGGACCTCCTGTACCGTCTGCCGCATGTCCCGCTCCCCCGGCCCGTCCACCCCCGACGCGCTCGAGGCCCGCATCGCCGAGCTGCGCGCGGGCGTGCGCCGGGCGATGGCGGCCGGGGACCGGCGGGCCGCCCGCGAGCTGCGCGGCGAGCTGCGGTCCGCCGAGGACGCCTGGGACGATCTCGTCCTCGGCGACGGTGCCGACGCGGCCGAGGCCGGGGACCCGGTCGGCCGCCGCACCGCGCCGCTCCGTCCGTCCGGCGGACGGTCGGCGGCCGCGGCGTCCGGGAAGGGCGGGCGCGCGAAGGGGGCGCCGAAGGGCTCCGCGAAAGGCTCGGCCAAGAGCGGCGCGAAGGGCGCGAAGGCCACCGGGAAGGGCTCGCGGCGGGGCCTGCTGCCGGTCCGCGAGCAGGTGCACCAGGCGCTGACGCTGCTCGGCGTCCCGTCCGCCCCCAAGCTCGTCGGAACGGTCTACGCGGCGTTCTTCCCCGGCGAGATCGCGGCGGGCCGCCTGTCGAGCCTGCGCCGCGACGAGGAGCGCTCGTTCCGCACCGCGCCGTACGCCCGGCCGTACTACCTGTGCGCCGCGCTCACCGCGGACCTGCTCGCCCCCGCCCGCGGCCTGCTCACCGTGAGCACGTGGCCGCTGGAGCGCCGCATCGTGGGCCCGCTGAGCCCGCGCACCGATTTCCTGACGTCCGCGATCCGGCTGGCCGAGCACGCCGATGCCCGGCGGACCGGACGCGGCGAACCGAACCCCGACGTGCAGCGGCTGCTGTGGCGTTTCGCGTCCAACATTCCCGGTGCGGTCGACGGTACGGTCGGTACAGTCGATCCGGCCGTGCTCGCCGAGGCCGCCCGGGAGGAGCTGGAGGTGCACCGGGAGGCGGACCGGCGGCGGCGCGAGTCGGCCGCCGGGCGCGCCCTGGACCGGCTCGACGACGCGGAACGGCTGTTCGGCAGCCGGCTGCGGGCCCTGCAGGACGCCCCACGGCGCCCTGCCGTCAATGGAGAGACGGACCGATGACCGAGACCGCGCCGGACCTGGACCGGCTGCGCGGCGGCGCTCCCCCGCGCAACCATGACGCACGCACGATCGCCGCGCTGACCGGCAATCCCGGTTGCGCCCGCCGCGGGGTGATGGACGCGGCGGGCGTCGACAAGGACGCGGTGGCGCGGGCGCTCGGGTTCCCGGCGCCGTTCGGCCAGTCGCAGTTCGCGATCACGCGCGGCAACGCGTTCGAGGCGCAGGTGAAGGCCGACGGGTGCGCGGAGCTGCTGACGCTGCTGCGCGACCGGCTCGGGCTCGCCGTCCCGGAGGTCGCCTACGACGACCTCGAGGTGGTCGCGGGCAACGAGGGCCGCGAGCTGCGGCACACCCGGACGCGGCGGCTGATCGCACGCGCGCTGGAGTCCGGCGAGGGCACGCTGTTCGACCACCCGCTGCTGCGCCTCGACATCGCCGGGCAGCCCGCCTACCTGGAGCCGGACGTCATCGCGTTCCAGCTCGCCGGGCGCCTGCACGTGATCGAGATCAAGTCGTTCGCGGTCGTCGACGGGCAGGCCGAGCCGGAGCAGGTCGCGGCGGCGGCCCGGCAGTCGGCGGTGTACGTGCTGGCGCTGCGGCGCCTGGTGGAGGAGCTGGGGCACGACCCGGCGCGCGTGTCGCACGAGGTGTTCCTCGTGTGCCCGGAGAACTTCTCGAACCGGCCGACGGCGACGCCGCTGGACGTCCGCCCGCAGCTCGCCGTCCTGCGGCGGCAGCTCGCGCGGATCACCCGCATCGACCGCATCCTGGACGCGCTCCCGGACGACCTGACGTTCGAGCCCGGCGACGCGCTCGCCGAGTCGGTGCGCGCGGTCGAGGCGCGGTACGCGCCCGAGTGCATGGCGGGCTGCGAGATGGCGCTGTTCTGCCGCGACGAGGCGCGGGCGTGCGGGGCGACGGGCGCGCTGGGCCGCTCGGTCCGCGACGACCTCGGCGGCGTGGACGCCATCGGGACCGCGCTGGCGCTCGCCGACGGCGTGCTGACGCCCTCCGACGACCTGGCCGAGACCGCCGAGCAGCTGCGCACCGCGGCCCGGCTGCGCGCCGAGGCACTGGCCGGAGCGGCGCAGGGCGCCGCGTGATCGGCACATGAGCGCGCTGTCCTCGCTCGCCCGCCTGCAGGCGGCGGCCGCCGGGCTCGCGCAGCCGCTCGCCACCGTGCGGCACTGCCACGTCTCGGCGGCGCCGCTGGTGCTGATCCCGCTGCGGCTCGCCGGGGAGGCGGCGGCGCCGCTGGCGATGATGCTGGGCAGCGACCGGGACGACCCCTCGCTGCTGGTCGTCCCGCAGCCGCGCAACCGCGACCTGCGGTTCGCGTTCGCCGCCGAGGCCGCCAAGCTCGTCCTGAACCACATCGAGACCAGCCGCGGCCCGGTGGAGACGCTGGCGCCGAGCAGGTCCGCCGCCAAGTCCGGGGAGATCGAGGAGCGGATCCGGTACGGGGACGCGCCGCAGGTGCTGGTGCCGAACCGCGGCGGCGTCACGTTCCTGCGGCTGCTCGGCCGCTCCACCCGGTTCCGCGGCACGGAGGGCCCCTACGCGGTGGATCCGGCGGTGCCGGTGCTCGGCCGGTGGCTGACCTGGTTCGCCGACCGGTACGACCATCCCGGGTCGTCGCTGCTGCTGGCGATGACGGAGGCGCTGCGGCTGCACTGGGCGACCGGGCAGAGCTCCCTGGAGGACGGGAACCTCGCGGCGCTGCTCGGCTGGATCGACCCGCCGGACGGCATGGACGGCCCGGCCGCCGCCGCCCGCGCCGAGGACCCGGTGACGTGCCCGCCGGCGGGGCCGTCGACCGACCCGACGTTCGACAACGAGGTGCTCGCGCCCGCGATCGCCGCCTACGACCGGTCGAACGGCGCGCCCCGCGCCGAGGAGCGGCTGCGCGCCGCCGTCGCGTCCCAGCTCACCCCCACCTGGGACCTGATGTGGCGGGCGGCCGATGTGCTGCGCGCGCTGCCGGAGGGCGCGAGCGTCCCGCGCCGCTGGGAGCGCGACCGCGACGCGTTCACGTATTACCACCAGACGTTCGGCGAGGCGTATCCTCAGGCGCGCCGCGACACGCCCGTCCGGGCGGCGCGGCGGCTGCACGACCTGGAGCGCGCGCAGGACGCCTACGAGGCGCAGCGGGCGTTCGACGACCCGCTGGTCATGGCCGAGCACCGGCTGTCCGGGCAGGCGTTCGGCGGCGTCGTCACCGAGTGCGACCCGACCCGCCTGGACGAGACCGGCAAGCGGCCGAAGCTGCGCCCGTACCTGCGGGTCTCCACCGAGGACCCGGTCCGGCTCGACGTCGGCACGACCGTGTGCAACGCGGCGCGGCCCGCGCTGAAGGGGAGGATCGTGGAGTTCGGCACGGGGGGCGTGCTGCTGGAGCTGACCGGCGGGATGGGCCGCAAGCTGACCCCGGAGCCCGGCGTGGTCCCGCAGGTGGGCGAGCGGGTGTGCTTCACGTCGCTGACCGAGGGCTCGTTCGGGCAGGCGAAGTTCCCCGACCGGGAGGACACGCCGTGGACCCACGGCGGGCCGCCCGAGGACTACGTGCCGACCGACGAGGACGCCGAAGAGGAATGGTCATGACCACGGGCGAGACGACGGACCGGATCGCGCCGGGGACGCGCCGCCTGACGCCGGTGCCGTCGCCCGCCCCCGCGCCCGCGGGACGTCCGGACGGAGGGGCCGCCGGGGTCCCGGCGGAGGACCCGGGGAAGGCGGCGGCCCGCGTCGTCGACGCCGTCCTGGCGGACCTGTCGGGCGCCCACCGCGGCGTCGTCGTCGACTCCCCGCCCGGCGCGGGCAAGTCCACGCTGGTGGTGCGGGCCGCCGGGCACCTGGCGGACGCGGGCGAGCGGCTGATGATCGTCGCGCAGACGAACGAGCAGGTCGACGACCTCATCGAGCGGATCGCCGACGCGCATCCGCGGCTGACGATCGGCCGCCTGTCGGCGTCGCAGTACGTGCCGTCCGAGCGGGTGCTGGCCCATCCGCAGGTGCAGGTGCGGCAGAAGGCGGGGGACCTCGCCGAGCAGGCCGTGGTGATCGCGACGGCCGCGAAGTGGGCGACGCTGTCGGACGGCTCGTGGCCGTGGGCGATCGTCGACGAGGCGTACCAGATGCGCTCGGACATGCTGCTGCGCATCGCCGGGCGGTTCGAGCGGGCGCTGTTCGTGGGCGACCCCGGCCAGCTCGACCCGTTCTCCACGGTCGAGGTCGAGCGCTGGGCGGGCCTCGCGTGGGACCCGATGCGCAGCGCCGTGTCCGTCCTGCTCGCCCACAATCCGGACCTTCCGGTCCACCGGCTGCCGGTGTCGTGGCGGCTGCCGGCGTCGGCGGCGCCGGTCGTCGCGGACGCCTTCTACCCGTTCACGCCGTTCCGGGCCGGGACGGGCCCGGACGACCGGCGACTCGAGTTCTCCGCGGGCGGCATGGGCACCACCTACGACCGGGCGCTGGAGGAGGCCGCGGCCACCGGCTGGGCGCTGTTCGAGCTGCCCGCGCGGCACACGCTGCGCACCGACTCCGAGGCGGTCCGGGCGACGGCGGCGCTGGCCGTCCGGCTGCTGCAGCGCGGCCCGGTCGCGCACTCGGAGAAGGGGACGGCGCAGGTGGACGCGGCGCGCGTCGCGATCGGCGCGGCGCACCGCGACCAGGTCACCGCGATCCGCGCGGCGCTCGGCCCGCACGGCGCGGGGATCACCGTCGACACCGCGAACCGCCTGCAGGGCCGCGAGTACGACGTCACGGTCGTCCTGCACCCGCTGTCGGGCCGCCGCGACGCCACCGCGTTCCACCTGGAGTCGGGGCGGCTGTGCGTGCTGGCGTCGCGGCACCGGCACGCGTGCATCGTGGTGGCGCGGGCGGGCATCCCCGAGCTGCTGGACGCCCACCCGTCGGCCGAGCCCGTCCACCTGGGCGTCCCGGTGAAGTTCCCGGACGGCTGGGAGGCGAACCAGTCGGTCCTCGCGCACCTGGCCCGGCACCGGGTCGCGGCGGGCTGACGGGCGGGCCGACCGGCGGGGCGGCGGCTACGCGGGCCCGGCGGTCGCGGCCCAGCGGCCGCCGTGCCGGGTGATCGTGATCGGGTGGTCGAAGCACTCGCTGACGGACTCGGTGGTGAGCACGTCCGCGGCGGCCCCGGACGCCAGCACCCGCCCCTCCCGCAGGAGCAGGGCGTGGCTGGTGCTGGTCGGCAGTTCCTCCAGGTGGTGGGTGACGAGCACGGTCGCCAGGTCGGGCCGGTCCGCGCGGAGCCGGTCGATGCTCGCGAGCAGCCGCTCGCGCGCGGCGACGTCCAGGCCGGTGGCGGGCTCGTCGAGGAGCAGCAGCGGCGGGTCGGGCAGCAGCGCCCGCGCGATCAGCGACCGGCCGCGCTCCCCCTGCGACAGGTTCGGCCAGCGGGCGTCGGCGCGGTGCGCCAGGCCCAGCAGCGCGATCAGCTCGTCGGCGCGGCGCAGCTCGCCGGCGGACGGCGTCCAGCGCGGCACCGGCTCGATCGTGCCGGTGGCGCCGGTGAGGACGATCTCGCGGACCGTCCGCGCCGACTCCAGCGGGTGCCGGGGGTTGACGTGGCCGATCATCCTGCGGAGCCGCTGCACGTCGACGCGGCCGAGGCGGTGGCCGAGGATCTCGGCGGAGCCGCGCGTGGGATGGGCGTAGGCGCCGAGGATGCCGAGCAGGGTGCTCTTGCCGGCGCCGTTCGGGCCGAGCAGCGCCCAGTGCTCGCCGCGCAGCACCGTCATGCTCACCCGGTCGAGCAGGAGTCGGCGCTCGCGGACCAGATCGATCTTGTCGGCGTTCAGGACGACACCGGGCGCGGCGGGGGGCATCGGGACCTCCGATCAGGGTGCGGGCGCGCGGGGAGGGGCATGGAACACCGGGTCGCGGGGACGCGGACCGCGGGGCGCGCCGGAGCGGGACGGACGCGGGCGGAGGCCGGGATCGCCGGGCGCGGGCGTCGGGGAAGATCTCCAACTTATCCGCACCGCCCGGCACCCGGGTACAACGGGAGCCTCCGGACGGATACTGTGAGAGCCGGTGCCTCAGCGATCAGGGGAGGGACATGGAGGACATCGGCTTCATGTGCGCCCGCTGCGGCGGCGAGGTGCACGACGTCACGCACAACCGCGAGGGATCGCTCGACGGCGTCGGCTACCGCCACAACCGCAGGGTGGAGCCGTGGGACCACGAGCTGGAGCTCGCGGTGGGCGAGCCCGCCGCGCAGGACCGGGCGTGCGACTTCTGCGGGGGCCCGGAGACGAGCTGGCTGTACTACCCCACGCTCGACCCCGAGGACACCGACATGTTCGAGGTCGAGCTGGACACCACGCACCTGTCGGACGACGACACCGCGGTCGCCGTCCTCAACATGCTGTACCCGTGGTACGCGTGCGACACGTGCTCGGTGCTCGTCGCCGACCGCAACGTCGACCGGCTCATCGCCCGCGCCCTGGACCGCACGCCCGTCCGCCCGGACGGGCCCGTGGACGAGGAGACCGTCCGAGCGCGCCTGCGGGGGTCGCTGTCGGTCTTCTTCACCACCCGGCCGGGCCGCCCGCAGCCGTCGCGCGCCGTCTGAGCCGCCGCCCGCCGTCCGGCCGCCGCCCGCCGGACCGTTCCGCCGTCGCGGACGGGGTCGGCGCTTCGGACGTCCGACCGGCTCATTATGATCGGTCCCGTTTTTGGGGTGGATCGTGAGCACGGGGGAAACGGCAAGTGATCATCGAGAGACGGTTCCACGGCCCGGACGAGTCGGGCAACGGCGGCTACGTGGCGGGGCTCCTGGCGAAGCGGGTGCCCACCGACACCGTCACGGTGACCCTGCGGCGGCCTCCGCCGCTGGACACCGAGCTGACCGTGACGGCGGAGGACGAGCGGTGGCACAGCGTCCGGCTGTGGGACGGCGAGCGGCTGGTCGCCGAGGCGCTGGCGGGCGCGATCGTGGTGCCGCCGGTCCCGGGCGTCCCGTTCGAGGAGGCGGAACTGGCCGCGGAGAAGTACCGGGCGGCGGGGAACAACCCGTTCCCCGGCTGCTTCGTGTGCGGCCCGGACCGCGAGCCCGGCGACGGGCTGCGGCTGGAGCCGGGGGCGGTCGCCGAGGACACGGTCGCGGCGCCGTGGACGCCCGAGGAGGCCCCCGCGCGGGAGCTGGTGTGGGCCGCGCTGGACTGCCCGGGCGCCTGGTCGTTCGACGTCGCCGCCCGGCCGGCGGTGCTCGGCACGATGACCGCGCAGGTGTCCGACGTGCCCGCCGCCGGGGAGCGCTGCGTCGTCATGGGGGCGACGCGCAGCCGCGAGGGCCGCAAGACGCACACGGCGACGGCGCTGTACGGGGCGGACGGCCGGCTGCTGGGCCGCGCCGAGCAGATCTGGATCGAGATCGACCCGGAGCGGTTCGGGAGCTGATCCGGGGCCCGGCGGCCGGGCGTCCGTGCCGCCGGGCGGGCCCGCGGGCGCGGGTCACGGGCCGGTGAACAGGGGGTCCTCCCGGTCCGAGCCGTTCACGGCGCGGCCCTGGTCGGCCTGGAGTCCGTTCTGGGCCCCGGTCTGCGCGCCGTTCTGGCCGGGCAGCGGGTAGGAGGCGGCGCCCGGGGCCCCGTGCGGCCCGGTGCCGCCCTGGACGGTGCCGCTTTGGACGGGGCCGCCCTGGACGGGGCCGCCGATCGGCGGCGGGCCCGGGGGCATGCCCGGCACCTGCGGGCCGTGCGGGGGCGCGCCGTTCTGCATGGCGGTGCTCTGCATCTGCCCGCTCTGCAGCCGGCCGCCCTGCGGGGCGCCCGGCGACAGGGTGCCCTGGGTGAACTGGTCCACCTGGCGGCGGGCGCGGTCGGCCTCGGCGCGGGCCGCGTCGCGCTCCTCGGCCAGCGCGGTGAGCGCGGCCTGCTGGTCGGCGACCGACTGCGACAGCTGCCGCAGCTGCGTCGCCTGGTCGTTCAGCCGGCCGGTCAGCTCGTCCCGTTCGGCCGCCGCGGCCTGCGCCTGCGCCTGCGCGGCGTCGCGCTCCTTGACGGCCTCGTCGGCGCGGGCCTGCACGCGGACGACCTCGGCCTCGGCCTCGGACTGGGCGCGCAGCGCGGCGCTGCGCTCGGCCTCCGCCTTGCTGGCGGCCTGCATCGCGCGCTGCCGCTGCGCCTCGGCGTCCCGCATCGCGTTGCGCAGGTCCTCGGCACCCTGCTTGGCGACGGCCGCCTCGACGCGCTGCGCCTCGGCGCCGCTCTCCGCCTCCGACACCTTGGCGTGCAGCTCGACGAGCTCGGCCCGGGCGCTCTCCAGCGCCGCCAGCAGCTCGGCCTCGCGGGCGGCGACGCGGTCCCGCTCGCTCTCGGCGGCCAGCTTCGCGGTCATCGACTGCTGCGCGATCTGGTGCGCCTCCTCCCATGCCTGCTGGGCGGCGTCCCGCTTGGCGGTCGCGAGCCTGGCCTCCTCGCGGGCCCGCTCGGCGTCCCGCTCCGCGTTCTCCGCGCGGTGGCGGGCGGACGTCGCCTCCTGCCACGCCTCCTCGGCCCGGCGCTGCGACGCGTCCCGCTCGCTCTGCGCGACGGCGAGCTCGCGGGCGGCCTCGGCGCGCACCTCGGCGACGCGCCGCTCCACCCCGGCGACGCTCAGCTCGGAGGTCAGCGACTCGGCGAGCACGTCGGCGGCCTTCTCCAGCCGCTCGACCATCTCCCAGGTGGAGGCGACGTGCCCGGTGAGGCCCGGCGCGTCCCGGCCGCGCTCCCGGCGCTCGCGCGCCTCGCGGGCGCACGTGCCGTCGTCGTCCTGGCAGTAGCGGACGACGCGGGTCGCTCCGACCGGCTGCGGCACGGGGCGCCCGCAGTTCGCGCACGGCCACACCGCGACGGGGTCTCCCATGCGGGCCACCGCGGTCTCCCCCGATCCCCCGGACGCGCCGACGTCGCCGCCCGGTCCCCGGGGGACCGCGGCAGAAGACGTCGCGGCCGTCTCCTGCGGGCCGCTATTGTCGCGCTCTTGGCTGTTAGGCATGGAATGAACGATACGCACTAGTCGGCGTGGCCGCAGTGACTTGGGTGGCAGTTGTGGGGCCGCCACGACGCACCCGGCGACGGAAAACGGCCCGGGCCGCCGACCGGACGGCCCGGGCGCCGCCCCGCCGCCGCCGCGACGTCCCGTGGTCAGGGCCGGAAGGCGTCGGTCGCCTCGATCAGCCGGTGCCGGACGCCCGGTTCGGACCCGCCGTGCCCCGCGTCCTCGACGATGTGGAACTCCGCCTCGGGCCACGCCCGGTGCAGCTCCCACGCCTGGTCGGGCGGGGTCTTCATGTCGTAGCGGCCGTTCACGACGACGGCCGGGACGTGCCGGATCCGGTCGACGCCCGCGAGGAGGCCCTCGGGCGGCAGGAACCCGCCGGCGGCGATGTAGTGCTGGCTGATGCGCGCGAACGCCAGCACGGCCGAGTCGTCCAGGTCCGGCGGCGCCAGGGGCAGCAGCGTGTTGGCCGCCGTCTCCCAGTCGATCCACGCGCGGGCCGCGGGCGTCCGGACCGCCGGGTCCGGGTGGTGGATGCGGCGGCCGTAGGCGGCGACGAGATCGTCCCGCTCGTCCGCCGGGATGGCGTCGCGGAACGCCGCCCACTCGGCGGGGAAGAGCCGCGCCGCGCCGCCGGGGGCGAACGCCCACGCCTCGTCCTCGGGGCGGACGAGGTAGACGCCGCGCAGCACCAGCTCCGTCACCCGGTCGGGGTGCGCCTGCGCGTAGGCGAGCGCGAGCGTGCTGCCCCAGCTTCCGCCGAAGACGAGCCAGCGGCCGATGCCGAGGTGCTCGCGGAGCCGCTCCATGTCGGCGACCAGGTGCGGGGTCGTGTTCCGCTCCAGCGGGACGGACGGGTCCCCGGCGTGCGGGCGGCTGCGCCCGCAGCCGCGCTGGTCGAACAGCACGACCCGGTAGGCGGACGGGTCGAAGAACCGGCGGTGGTCCGGCAGGACGCCGCCGCCCGGCCCGCCGTGCAGGAAGACCGCCGCCTTGCCGCCGGGGTTCCCGCAGACCTCCCAGTAGATCTCCTCGCCGCCGCCGACGTCGAGGAATCCGGACTCATGGGGCCGAACCGCCGGATAGAACTCCCGCAACTCCATGGTCAAGTCGTATCGCCGCGTGATCACCGGTGCAACCGCCTACCATCGCGGCATGACGGCGATCAGGTGCACGCAGTGCGACGGCGCGGAACTGGACCCGGGGTTCATCGAGGACGCCGGCGAGCACAGTAAGGGCTACGCCCGCTGGATCCCCGGCCCGCTGAAGCTCGGGGTCCTCGGCGGCGCGAAACGCTTCGGCAAGGACCGCTGGCGCATCGACGCGCACCGGTGCCGCAAGTGCGGCCACCTGGAGATGTTCGCCTCCGCCCAGGCGTGATCCGGCGTCCCCGCCCCGGCGCCCGGGGCGGAGGACGCGGGTCACAGCTGCGCCATGGCCTTCCGGATGCGCTTGTCCGACACGGGGTAGCGCGTCCCGAGCTGCTGCGCGAACAGGCTCACCCGGAACTCCTCGATCATCCACCGGACGTGCCGCACCGGCTCGTCCTCGCGGCGCGCCGGATGCAGCCGCTGCAGCGTCCGGCGGTACTCCTCCTTGAGCGCCTCGACCTGCCCCGCGAGCAGCCGGTCCCGGTTCGGGTTCTCCGGCAGCTTGTCGAGCCTGGCCTGCAGGGCGCGCAGGTAGCGGACGAGGTCGGGCAGCCGCGCCGCGCCCGTCGCGGTGACGAACCCGGGCCGCACCAGCGACTCCAGGTGGCCGCGCGCGTCCGACAGCGCCGGGACGAGCGTGATGCTCTTCGTCCCGCGGATGCGGCGGTCGGCCTCGTGCGCCTCGGCCAGGATCCGCTCGACCTGCGCGACGATCCGCGCCGTCGCGTCGTGCAGGTCGGCGCGGACCCGGTCGTGCAGGGCGCGGAACCCGGCCTCGTCCCAGGCGGGCCCGCCCGCCTCGGCGATGAGCAGGTCGGCGGCGGCGGTGACGCAGTCGTCGAACAGCGCGGCGGTCGAGCCGTGCGGGTTGTGGCTGAGCGCCAGCTTGCCCTGGTTGGTGAGGCGGCTCTGGATGAGCTTCACCGGCGACGGCGCGTTCAGCAGGACGAGGCGGCGGGTGCCGCGCCACATCGCGCGGCGCTGCTCGGCCTCCGTCTCGTACATGCGGACGGCGACGGCGTCGCCCTCGTCGGTCAGCGCCGGGTACGCCTTGACGTCGTACCCCGCCTGCTTCCGCTCGTAGGTGCGGGGCAGCTCGCCGATCGTCCAGTCGGTGAGGCCGGTCCGCTCGACGGTCGACGCCGCCTTCGCCAGGGTCCCCCGCACCTTGCCCGCGAGGCGGCGCTTCAGCTCGTCCAGGTCGGTGCCCTCGCCGAGGGTGCGCGCCCCCTTCCGGCCGGGCTCGCCGCCGACGACGCGGAACGTGATCCGCAGGTGGGCGGGCAGGCGCGAGGGGTCCCACGCCTCCCGCGCCACCGGGACGCTCGTCAGCGCCGTCAGCTCGCGCTCCAGCGCGTCCAGGAGCGGTTCGCTGCGCGGCGCGACCCGGTCGAGGACCTTGCGGGCGTAGTCGGGCGCGGGCACGAAGTTGACCCGCAGCTGCTTGGGCAGCGACCGGATCAGCTCGGTGACCAGTTCGGCGCGCAGGCCGGGGACCTGCCACTCGAAGCCGTCCGGGCGGACCTGGTTGAGGACCTGCACCGGGATGTGGACGGTCACGCCGTCGGCGTCCGCGCCCGGCTCGAACTGGTACGTCAGCCGCAGCCGCAGCGGGCCCTGCTTCCACACGTCCGGGTAGTCGGCCTCGCTGACCCCGTCGGCGGAGTCGTTGATGAGCATCGACTTCTCGAACCCGAGCAGGTCGGGGTCGGTGCGGCGCGCCTTCTTCCACCAGGCGTCGAAGTGCCGGCCCGACACGACGTCCGCGGGGATCCGGGCGTCGTAGAAGTCGAACAGCGTCTCGTCGTCCACGAGGATGTCGCGGCGGCGGGCGCGGTGCTCCAACTCCTCGACCTCGTCGAGCAGGGCCCGGTTGTCGTGGAAGAACCTGTGGTGGGTCTCCCAGTCGCCCTCGACGAGCGCGTGCCGGATGAACAGCTCGCGCGACAGCTCCGGGTCGATCGAGCCGTAGTTGACGCGGCGGTCCGCGACGATCGGGACGCCGTAGAGGGTGACCTTCTCGCGCGCCATGACCGCGGCCTGCTTCTTCGACCAGTGCGGCTCGCTGTAGCTGCGCTTCACCAGGTGCCCGGCGAGCGGCTCGACCCACTCGGGCTCGATCTTGGCGTTGATCCGGCCCCACAGCCGGGACGTCTCGACGAGCTCGGCCGACATCACCCAGCGGGGCGGCTTCTTGAACAGCGCGGACCCGGGGAACACGGCGAACTTCGCGCCGCGCGCCCCGATGTACTCGTGGCCGCGCCGCGGTTTCTCGCGCTTGGCCGGGTCTCCGCGTCCCGCCCGCTCGGACCGTCCGGGCGCGTCCATCAGCCCGATGTGCGACAGCAGGCCGGACAGCAGCGACACGTGGACGCGGTCGGGCGCGGCGTCGGCGTCGTTCAGGGTGACGCCGAGGGACTTGGCGACCTGCTTGAGCTGGCCGTGCAGGTCCTGCCATTCGCGGATGCGCAGGAAGTGCAGGAACTCGTTCTTGCACATGCGGCGGAACGCGCTGCCCGACAGCTCCTTCTGCCGCTCGCGCAGGTAGTTCCACAGGTTCAGGTAGGCGAGGAAGTCGGAGGTCGGGTCGGCGAACCGGCGGTGCTTCTCGTCGGCCGCCTGCTGGTGCTCGGCGGGCCGCTCCCGCGGGTCCTGGATGGACAGCGCGGCGGCGATGACGAGGACCTCGCGGACGCAGCCGTTGCGGTCGGCCTCCAGGACCATGCGGGCCAGCCGCGGGTCGATCGGCAGCTGCGCGAGGCGGCGGCCGAGCGGGGTGAGGCGCTTGCGCGGGTCCTTCTCGGCCGGGTCGATCGCGCCCAGCTCGTGCAGCAGGTCGACGCCCGCCTTGACGTTGCGGCGGTCCGGCGGCTCGACGAACGGGAACGCGGCGATGTCGCCGAGCCCGAGGGCCGTCATCTGCAGGATGACGGACGCGAGGTTCGTGCGCAGGATCTCGGGATCGGTGAACTCCGGGCGGGACTCGAAGTCCTCCTCGGAGTACAGCCGGATGCACACGCCCTCGGAGACGCGGCCGCAGCGGCCCTTGCGCTGGTTCGCCGACGCCTGCGACACCGGCTCGATCGGGAGCCGCTGCACCTTCAGCCGGTGGCTGTAGCGGGAGATCCGGGCGGTGCCCGGGTCGACGACGTACTTGATGCCGGGGACGGTCAGGGACGTCTCCGCGACGTTCGTCGCCAGGACGACGCGGCGCCCGCGGTGCGGCTGGAACACGCGGTGCTGCTCGGCCGCCGACAGGCGCGCGTACAGCGGCAGGACCTCGGTGGTCCCCCGCTGCCGCGCGAGGTGCTTGGTCAGCGCCTCCGCGGTGTCGCGGATCTCCCGTTCGCCGCTGAGGAACACCAGCACGTCCCCGGGGGCCTCGCGGCCCAGCTCGTCCACCGCGTCGATGATCGCCTGGATCTGGTCGCGGTCCGGGTCGGCGGACGGGTCGTCGGGGTCGGTGACCGGCCGGTACCGGACCTCGACCGGGTAGGTGCGGCCGGACACCTCCACGATCGGGGCGTCGCCGAAGTGCCGGGAGAACCGCTCCGGGTCGATCGTCGCGGAGGTGATGATCACCTTGAGGTCGGGGCGCTTCGGCAGGATCTCCCTGATGTACCCGAGCAGGAAGTCGATGTTGAGGCTGCGCTCGTGCGCCTCGTCGATGATCAGCGTGTCGTACTGCCGCAGCAGCCGGTCCGTCTGGATCTCGGCGAGCAGGATGCCGTCCGTCATCAGCTTGACGAGCGTGTCGTCGCTCGACCGGTCGGTGAACCGCACCTTGTAGCCGACGGCGTCGCCCAGTTCGGTGCCGAGCTCCTCGGCGATACGGTCGGCGACGGTGCGGGCGGCGAGCCGGCGCGGCTGCGTGTGGCCGATGGACCCGAGCACGCCGCGGCCCAGCTCCAGGCAGATCTTCGGGATCTGCGTCGTCTTCCCGGACCCCGTCTCGCCCGCGACGATCACGACCTGGTGGTCGCGGACGGCCGCGAGGATGTCGTCCTTCTTCTGCGAGACCGGCAGCTCGGCCGGGTAGGTGATCGCCGGGACGGCGGCGCGGCGCCGCTCGACACGGCGCTCGGCGGCCGCGACCTCGGCGGCGACCTCCTCGGCGACCTTCGCCCGCCGCGCGGCGTCCTTGATCTTCTCGGTGCCGTCGATGCGGCGGCGCAGCCTGCTGCGGTCGCGCGTCATCAGTTCGGGCAGGCGCGCGCGCAGGTCGGCGAGCGGCGATCTCACAGGCGTCCTCATAACCGTTGACAAGGATAGGCCGCGGGCGTCGCGCCCCTGCCTCGGCCAGGTCTCATCGGGCGCCGCCCTCGGAACCTATGCACGGTAGCCGGACGGCTCCCGGCGGAGCGATCCATTTTTCCCGCGGCGCCCGAACCACAACGCGTCCACGGGCGCCGCCATTCCCTCCACGGCGGGGCGTACTTAAATCATCACGCAACGTAGTGCGCGGAAGCCTCCGATGAGTCACCATGGGTAGACGTGAGCACACCCAGCGCCGCCGGCCGCTACCGGATCGACCGCCTCCTCGGGACGGGCGGGTTCGCGTCCGTGTGGCTCGGCCACGACCCGGACCTCGACGCCCCCGTCGCGATCAAGATTCTCGGCGAGCACTGGACGCTCCACGCCGACGTGCGGGAGCGGTTCGTCCAGGAGGCCCGGCTGCTGCGCCGCGCCGACTCGCACCGGCTCGTGCAGGTCTTCGACATCGGCGAGCTGCCCGGCGGGCGCCCGTACTTCGTGATGACCTACGCCGACCGCGGCACGCTGGAGGAGCGGCTCGCCGCCGACCCGTCCGGCGGCCCGTCCGCCGGGCCGGACGCCGGGCCGGGCGCGCTCGCGGACGCCCTGGCCCTCGCCCGCGAGATCGCGCGCGGCGCGCAGGACCTGCACGACCTCGGGATCGTCCACCGGGACCTCAAGCCGTCGAACGTGCTGCTGCGCACGGCGCCGGGCGGCGGCGAACGCGTCATGATCGCCGACCTGGGCATCGCGCGGACCGGCGACCACCTGTCCAGCCTGACGCTGCCCGCCGGGTCGCCCGGCTACATGGCGCCCGAGCAGACCCAGGTCGACGGGGCGCCCGACCACCGCGCCGACGTCTACGGGCTCGGCGCCCTCGCCTACCACCTGCTCACCGGGGAGCCGCCCGGCGCCCCGGTCCGCCCGCCGGGCGAGGTCCGCCCGGGGATCCCGCCGGAGGTGGACGCGGCGGTGCTGCGGGCGCTCGAACCCGACCGGGAGCGGCGCTGGCCGACGGCGGCCGCGTTCGGGGCCGCGCTGGAGGGCCTGGAGATCCCCGAGGGGGGCGAGGTGTCCGAGGGCGCCGAGGTTCCCGAGGGGGCGGCCGGGCCGCTCCCCGCCGCCTCCCCGGCGTCCGGCCGGGACGCGCCGCGGACCGTCCCGGGCGCGGGCTCCCCGCGCCGCCGGCGCCGGGCCGTCCTCGCCGCGGCGGGCGCGCTGGCCTGCGCCGTCGCGGCGGGCGCCGCGTTCTGGGTGGTCGGCGAGGCGGGCGGCGGCGCGGCGGCGACCGGCGCGGCCGGCGCCGCCGGCGCGCGCTGGTTCCGGCCCGGCTCCGACGTGCCGGAGGAGTACCGCGGCCTCATCGTCGAGGCCGGGGAATGGTGCGAGATGCCCGGGCTGAGCCCGGCGCTGATCGCCGCGATGCTCAAGGCGGAGAGCGGCTTCGACCCGCACCTGGCGGACCCGGCGAAGGACGAGTACGGGATCGCCCGCTGGACGCCGCGCGTCCTCGTGCACTGGCAGCCCGGCGGCCTCGACAACCCCGAACCCCGCCCGGCGGAGATCACGCCGGAGCTGTCGATCCCGGCGATGGGCCGCTTCCTGTGCTACTGGGGCAAGGACCTCGAAGGCGTCCCGGGCGATCCCGCGCTGAACCTCGCCGCCACGTACCGCACGTCGTCCGAGACGGTGGTCAAGGCGGGCGGCGTCCCGGAGGAGCAGCGGGCCTACGCGGAGCGGGTCCGCCGCTACCTGGCGGACTACCGGCCGCGCTGATCGGCGGGCGCCGCCGCCCAGGCGCCGGCGGCGGCCGCCTCCTTCACGTACTCGGCGAACGGGCGGGGGTCCCGGCCGAGCGCGCGGCGGACGCCGTCGCCCACCCGGTCCCCGTCGCCGTCGCGGAGGGTCGTCAGCAGGCCCGCCAGCATCTCCGCGAACGCGGCCGGCACCCCCAGCGACTCCAGCATCGCGGTGAACTCCGGCACCTCCACCGGCGTGTACCGGATCTCGCGCCCCGACGCCTCCGCGATCATCCGCACGGCGGCGCCGAACGTCAGCGGCTCCGGCCCCGACAGCTCGTACACCTCCCCCGCGTGGCCGGCGCCGGTGAGCGCGGCGACGGCGACGTCGGCGATGTCCCCGGCGTCCACGAACGCCTCGCGCCCCTCGCCGGTGGGCAGCGCGAGCGCGCCCGCCAGCAGGGGTTCGCGGAAGAAGTCCTCGCTGAAGTTCTGCGCGAACCACGCCGGGCGCAGGATCGTCCACTCCGCGCCCGACGCGCGGACGGCGCGTTCGGCGGGCTCCTGGGCGGGCTGCGGCCCGCCGCCGGCGCCGCGCGCCGCGAGCAGCACGAGCCGCCGGACGCCCGCCGCGACGGCGGCGTCCGCGAACTCGGCGACGGCGTCCTGGTCGACGCTCTCGTTCATCGGGACGAGGTAGACGGCGCGGGCGCCGTCCAACGCGGGGCCCCAGGTGTCCCGGTCGGCCCACTCGAAGATCGTCCCGGTCGAGCGGGACGCGGCGCGGACGGGGACGCCGAGGGCGGTGAGGCGGGCGGTGACGCGGCGGCCGGTCTTGCCTCGGGCGCCGAGTACGAGAATCGGTGATTCGGTCATGCGCCCAGCACACCAGCGGGCGCCGAGACGTTCCATGGCCGTGCGTCTCGAAGGCATGTGAGATCGTCTCGGCATGGACCTTCTGGACGACCTGCTGGCCGGGGTGCGGGCCCGCGGGGCCGTGTACTGCCGCTCCGTGGCGCAACCTCCGTGGGCGGTGCGCTTCGCGGCGCCCGCGCCGCTGTCGCTCGCCACGATGCTCCGGGGCACCGGCTGGATCTCCCGCGACGGCGGGGAGCCGGTGCGGGCCGGGCGGGGGGACATCGTGCTGCTGCGGGGCGGCGCCCCGATCGTCGCCGGGGACCGGCCGGGCGCCGAACCGGAGATCGTGGTGCTGGACGCCGACCGCTGCTACGCGGTCGACGGCGGCCCCGCGACCGCCGGGCACAACTTCCGGCTCGGGCCGCGCACGTTCGGGCTCGTGCCGGACGGCTCGGACCTGTTCGTCACCGCCGAGTACCCGATGCGCGGCGACGTGTCCGAGCGGCTGCTGGAGGCGCTGCCCCCGCTGGCGGTCGTCCCGGCGCGGCCGGACTTCGCGCCGCTGCTGGACCTGCTGGCGGTCGAGGTCGCGCGGGAGGAGCCGGGCCAGCAGATCATCCTGGACCGGCTGCTGGACATGCTGCTGGTGCGGGCGCTGCGGGCGTGGTTCGCGCGGCCGGACGCCGAGCCGCCCGCCGGGTACCGGGCGCTCGGCGACCCGCACGTCGGGCGCGCGCTGCGGCTGCTGCACGAGAGCCCCGCGCGGCCGTGGACGGTGGCGGAGCTTGCGGCCGAGGCGGGGCAGTCGCGGGCGGTGTTCGCGCGGCGGTTCGCCGAGCTGGTCGGCCGCCCACCGCTGGCCTACCTCACCGAGTGGCGGATGACGCTGGCCGCCGACCTGCTGCGCGAGCCCGGCGCGACGGTGGCGTCGGTGGCGCGGCGCGTCGGGTACGCCGACGGGTTCGCGTTCAGCAACGCGTTCAAGCGGGTTCGCGGCGCCGCGCCGAGCAGCGTGCTGCGCGACGCCGCGAACGCCTGACCCGGGGCCGGCGGGCGGTCCGGGGTCAGGACGCGCCGTAGACCGGCTCGGGGGCGGGGGCCTGCGCGAGCAGGCCGGCGACGACCTCGCCGACCTCGGCCGGGTCCCAGCGGGCGCCCTTGTCGGCCGTCGGGCCGTGCCGGAAGGCGTCCATCACGCAGATCTTGCCGCCCTCGGCCTCGAAGACGCGGCCGGTGACGTCGCGGGACCCGGCCGAGCCGAGCCAGACGACGAGCGGGGACACGTTCTCGGGGGCCATCGCGTCGAACTCGCCCTCGCCGGGCGCGGCCATCGTCTGCGCGAAGACCTCCTCGGTCATCCGGGTGCGGGCGGCGGGCGCGATCGCGTTGACCGTCACCCCGTACCGGCCCAGCTCGGCGGACGCGACGAGGGTGAGGCCGACGATGCCGGCCTTGGCCGCCGAGTAGTTGCCCTGCCCGACGCTGCCGAGCAGACCGGCGCCGGACGAGGTGTTGATCACCCGGGCGTCCACGGGGCGGCCCGCCTTGCTCTCGGCGCGCCAGTGCAGGCCCGCGTGCTTGAGCGGCAGGAAGTGGCCCTTGAGGTGGACGCGCATGACCGCGTCCCACTCGTCCTCGGAGAGGTTGACGAGCATCCGGTCGCGCAGGAACCCGGCGTTGTTGACCAGGACGTCCAGCCGCCCGAACGTCTCGACGGCGGTGCGGACGAGCGCGGCGGCGCCGGCGTCGGTGGCGATGTCGTCGGTGCTGGCGACGGCCTTCCCGCCGAGCGCCTCGATCTCCCGGACGACCTCCTGCGCGGGGCCGCCGGCGGCATCCCCGGTGCCGTCGCGGGCGACGCCGAGGTCGTTGACGACGACGAGGGCGCCCTGCCGGGCGAACTCGAGGGCGTGCGCGCGGCCGAGGCCGCGGCCGGCCCCGGTGACGGCGACGACGCGGTCCTTGCAGATCATCGTGTCTCCTTGTTCACGGTGGCGGCGTCCAGGAAGGCGGGGCGCTCGCCCCCGCCGTGCAGCAGCATCTCGGTGCCGGTGACGTAGGAGGCCAGGTCGGACGCCAGGTAGACGCAGGCCCCGCCGACCTCGTCGGGGGTGCCGAGGCGGCCCATCGGGACGGTGCGGCCGACGGCGGCGATGCCCTCCTCGTCGCCGTAGTGCAGGTGCGCCGTCTCGGTGCGGATCATGCCGAGGATCAGCGTGTTCACCCGGACGTGCGGCGCCCACTCGACGGCCAGGGACCGGGTGAGGCTGTGCAGCCCGGCCTTGGCGGCGCCGTAGGCGGACGTCCCGGGCGACGGCCGGACGCCGCTGACGCTGCCGATGTTGATGACCGAGCCGCCGGTGTCCAGCTCGCGCATCCGCGGGTAGGCGGCCCGGGCCATGAGCAGCGGCGCGGTCAGGTTCAGCTCGATGATCTTCGCGTGGGTGCGCAGCTCCCCGTCGGCGAGGGGCAGGAAGGGGCCGCCGCCCGCGTTGTTGACGAGCACGTCGACGCGGTCGAGCCCGTTCATGAACTCCTCGACGGCCTCCGGCTTGCGCACGTCCAGCGAGACGAACCGCGCCGCGCGTCCGTCCGCCTCGGGCAGCGCGTCGGGGTCGCGGCGGCCGACGGCCACCACGTCGGCGCCCGCCGCCAGGAAGGCGCGGCTGATGCCCGCGCCCACGCCGCGCACGCCTCCGGTGACCACGACGGTCTTCCCGCTCAGGTCCAGCGTCAGTGACATCCCACCACCTCGGGCATCCCGCCTCCTTTTGCACCTCTGCTACGGTCAGTTCTAACAAATGTTTGGTGGAAAGGTAGCGCATGGGAGTCTCCACCACGACCCGGGACGGGGTCGCCGAGATCGTCGTGGACGCCCCGCCGGTCAACGCGCTGACCGTCGCGGGCTGGCACGAACTGGCGGACGCGGTGCTCGCGGCCGGACGGGACCCGCAGGTGGGGGCCGTCGTGCTCCGCGCCGAGGGCCGCGGCTTCAACGCGGGCGTCGACATCAAGGAGATGCAGTCCACGGAGGGGCACACCGCGCTGGTGGGCGCCAACCGGGGCTGCTACGCGGCCTTCGCGGCCGTCTACGACTGCGAGGTCCCGGTGATCGCCGCGGTGCACGGGTTCTGCCTGGGCGGCGGGATCGGGCTCGCCGGCAACGCCGACATCGTGATCGCGTCGGACGACGCCTACTTCGGGCTTCCCGAAGTGGACCGGGGCGCCCTCGGCGCCGCGACGCACCTGGCGCGGCTCGTCCCGCAGCACCTGATGCGCGCGATGGTCTACACGTGCCGCAACGTCACGGCGGACGAGCTGCACCGGCACGGATCGGTGCTGGAGGTCGTCCCGGCGGACGGCCTGCGCGACAAGGCCCTGGAGGTCGCCGCGAACATCGCCGCCAAGGACCGGTACGTCATCCGGCGCGCGAAGGAGTCGCTGAACGGCATCGACCCGGTCGACGTCAAGCGCAGCTACCGCTTCGAGCAGGGCCTCACCTTCGAACTGAACCTCGTCGGCGCGGGCGACGCCCACCGCGACGCCTTCGTGGCCAAGGGAGCGAAATGAGCAAGGTGACCACGGTCGAGGAGATCGTCGGGTCGCTGGAGAGCGGCATGACGCTCGGCATCGGCGGCTGGGGGTCGCGGCGCAAGCCGATGGCGCTCGTCCGCGCGATCTGCCGGTCGTCCCTGACCGACCTCACCGTCGTGACGTACGGCGGCCCGGACGTCGGGCTGCTGTGCGCCGCCGGGAAGGTGCGGCGCCTCGTCACCGCGTTCGTGACGATGGACTCCGTCCCGCTCGAGCCGCACTTCCGGCACGCGCGCCAGACCGGCGCGATCGAGCTGACCGAGTACGACGAGGGCATGTTCATGTTCGGGCTGTACGCGGCGGCGCACCGCCTGCCGTTCCTGCCCACCCCGGTCGGCCTCGGCTCGGACGTCATGAAGGTCAACCCGGAGCTGCGGACCGTCCGGTCGCCCTACGAGGACGGCACCGAGCTCGTCGCCGTCCCGGCCCTGCGGATGGACGCGGCGCTCGTCCACCTGAACCGCGCCGACGCCCGCGGCAACGCCCAGTACCTCGGCCCCGACCCCTACATGGACGACCTGTTCGCCAAGGCCGCGGACCGGACGTACGTGTCGTGCGAGCGGCTCGTCGACACCGCGGACTTCGCCAAGGAGGGCCCGCCGCAGTCGCTGCTGATCAGCCGGTCGCAGGTGGCGGGGGTGGTGGAGACGCCGAACGGGGCGCACTTCACCGACTGCGCGCCCGACCACGGGCGGGACGAGGCGTTCCAGAAGCTGTACGCGAAGGCGGCGGCCGATCCGGAGCAGTGGGCCGCGTTCCGCGACCGCTTCCTGTCCGGTGACGAGGCCGCGTACCAGGACGCCGTCCGGGCCTGGCGGGAGGAGAAGTGATGGCGACCAACGAGACGGCCGCGACGACGGACGCGGCGACGGACGCGACGCGGGCGGAGGTCTGCGCGGTCGCGTGCGCGGAGCTGTTCCGCGGCGACGGGGAGATCGTGGCGGCGGCGGTCGCCGGGTTCGTGCCGATGCTGGGCTCCCGGCTGGCGCGGTCGACGTTCGAACCGGACCTGCTGACGACCGACGGCGGACCGTCGCTGAGCGCGGACCCGCTCCCGCTGGGCGCGCCCGCGGACGTCGTCGAGGGCTGGCTGCCGTTCCGCGACCACCTGTGGCTGGTGCTGAACGGGCGGCGCCACGTGGTCATGGGCCCGAGCCAGATCGACCGGTACGGCAACACCAACATCTCGTGCATCGGCGACTGGGAGCGCCCCTCCCGGCAGCTCCTCGGCGTCCGCGGCGGGCCGGGCAACACGCTGCTCAACACGACGAGCTACTGGGTGCCCAAGCACTCGACGCGCGTGTTCACCGAGCGGGTCGACATGGTCAGCGGCGTCGGCTGGGACCGCGGCGCGCACGAGATCCGCGCGGTCGTGACGAACCTGGCCGTGCTCGACTTCGACACCCCCGACCGCCGCATGCGGCTCCGCTCGGTGCACCCGGGGGTGGCCGTCGACGACGTCGTCGCCGCGACCGGGTTCGAGCTGGTCGTGCCGGACGGCGTCCCCGAGACGCGGCTCCCGGACGCCGAGGAGCTGCGCGTCATGCGCGACGTCCTCGACCCGAAGGGGCTGCGCGAGCGCGAGGTCCCGTCGTGACCGGGACCGGGCAGGTGCTCGACACCCCGCTGACCCGGCTCACCGGGGTGCGGCACCCGGTCGTCCAGACCGGCATGGGCTGGGTGGCCGGGCCGCGCCTGGTGACGGCGGTCGCGAACGCGGGCGGCCTCGGGATCCTCGCGTCCGCGACGATGACGCTCGACCAGCTCGCGACGGCGATCGGCGAGGTCAAGGACCGGACGGACGCGCCGTTCGGCGTCAACCTGCGGGCGGACGCGGGCGACGCGGGCGACCGCATCGACCTCCTCATCAAAGAGGGGGTGAAGGTCGCCTCGTTCGCGCTCGCCCCGAAGAAGGAGCTGATCGCCAAGCTCAAGGACGCCGGGCTCGTGGTGATCCCGTCGGTGGGCGCGCGGCGGCACGCGGAGAAGGTCGCCGGCTGGGGCGCGGACGCCGTCCTGGTGCAGGGCGGCGAGGGCGGCGGGCACACCGGCGCCGTCGCGACGACGCTGCTGCTCCCGCAGGTCGTGGACGCCGTCGACATCCCGGTGATCGCGGCGGGCGGGTTCTTCGACGGCCGCGGCCTCGCGGCGGCGCTGTCGTACGGCGCCGCGGGCGTGGCGATGGGCACCCGGTTCCTGCTGACCTCCGACAGCTCGGTGCCCGACGCGGTCAAGCAGGTGTACCTGGAGACCGGCGAGACCGTGGTGACCCGGCAGGTCGACGGGATGCCGCACCGGGTGCTGCGCAGCGAGCTCGTGGACGGCCTGGAGTCGTCCGGCCGGGTCGGCGGGCTGCTGCGGGCGCTGCGCAACGGCGCCCGGTTCAAGAAGCTGTCCGGGATGTCGTGGCGGGAGATGGTCGCCGACGGGAAGGCGATGAAGCACGGCAAGGACCTGTCCTGGTCGCAGGTGCTGATGGCCGCCAACACGCCGATGCTGCTGAAGGCGGCGATGGTGGACGGCCGTCCCGATCTCGGCGTCATGGCGTCCGGGCAGGTCGTGGGCGTGATCGACGACCTGCCGAGCTGCGCGGAGCTGATCGGCGCGATCGTGGCGCAGGCCGCGGAGCGGATCGCCGCCCAGCAGGGCCTCCTGGTGCGCTAGGGGTCGCCGTCCGCGCGGAGACCGCGCAGCACGGCCGCCAGGCCCCGGCGGAACTCCTCGTCGGGGGCGATGGTGCGGGCGTGCCGCGCGGTCTCGGCCATGCGGGGGAACTCGTCCGGCGGCAGCTCCGCCATGGCGGCCGTCCCCTCCCCCGACAGCGGGCCGAGGTGCTCCATCTGCACCGCGCCGATCACGTAGGCGAGCAGGGCGCGCAGCGCGACGGCCCGCGCGCGCCCCTCCAGTCCCGCTTCGGCGAGGATCCCGAGCACGGTCTCCGACCAGCGCAGCACGCCCGCGGAGCGGTGCCGGTGGACGAGCGTCAGCGGAACGGTGCCGGGGTGCGCGCCGACCGCGTCCCGCACCCGCCGCGCCATCTCCTCGACCCGGCCGCGCCACGGGCCGGGAGGCGGCGGCGCGGGGTCGACCGCGCCGAGCACCAGCTCGACGACGAGGCGTTCCAGCTCCTCGCGGTCGCGCACGTACCGGTAGAGCGCCATCGTGCTCATCCCGAGCTCCTTCGCCGCGGCCCGCATCGACAGGGCGGCGAGGCCGTCCCGGTCGATGACGGCGAGGGCCGCGGCGGCGACCCGGTCCGGGGTGAGCGAGCGCGGTCGGGGCATCGCCCGAGCGTACGGCACCCGCTCACCGCGGGCGGGCGCCCGGAACCGCCCCCGCCCGGCCTGCCCGCCGCTCAGTACCGGCCGCCCACCGCGGACGGCAGCGCGTCGAGGTCCGCCAGGTCCGCGGCGGTGAGGTCGAGGCCGGCCGCGCCCGCGTTGTCGCGCAGGTAGCGGGTCTTCTTCGTGCCCGGGATCGGGATCACGTGGTCGCCCTGCGCCAGCGTCCACGCGATCGCGACCTGCGCGGGCGTGGCGCCGTGCCGCGCCGCGACCTCCCGGACGGCGTCGACGATCCGCAGGTTCGCCCGCAGCGCCTCCTCCTGGAAGCGCGGGTTGGCGGCGCGGAAGTCGGTCTCCTCGAAGTCCGCGGCGGTGACCGTCCCGGTCAGGAAGCCGCGGCCGAGCGGGGAGAACGGGACGAACGCGGCGCCGTTGGCGGCGCACCAGCCGACGACGTCGCCGGCGTCGCCCGCGCCCGCGACGCCGTCGCTCGCGCCGCCCGCGGCGCCGCCGGGGACGCCGAGCGCGTCGCGCGTCCACAGCGACAGCTCGGACTGGACCGCCGCGACGGGGTGGATCGCGTGGGCCTCCGCCGCCTGCGCGACCGTCACCTCCGACAGGCCCAGGTGCCGGACCTTGCCCGCGGCGACCAGCTCCGCCATCGCGCCCCAGGTGTCGGCCAGCGGCACCTCCGGGTCGACGCGGTGCAGGTAGTACAGGTCGATGACGTCGGTGCCGAGGCGGCGCAGGCTGTCCTCGGCGGACGACGCGACGTGCTCGGGGGTCCCCCGGCGGACGATCCGCCGGGACGCGAGGTCCTCGACGACCAGCCCGGTCTTGGTGGCCAGCACCGCCTCGTCCCGCCGCCCCGCCAGCGCGCGGCCGACGAGCGTCTCGTTGTGCCCGTCGCCGTACGGCTGGGCGGTGTCGAGGAACGTGACCCCGAGATCGAGCGCCTCGCGGATCAGCGCCGCGGACGCGTCGTCGTCCCGCTCGGACTCGGCGTACGCCCAGCTCATCCCCATGCAGCCCAGCCCGACGGCGCCGACGGGGGTGCCCGCGAACTCGCGCTTCCTCATGTGCTCTCCTCTTCGTGCTCTACGGGACGACCGTCACGCGACGGCCCCGACGAGGCCGCCGTCCACGATCAGGTCCTGGCCGTTGACGTACGCGGCGTCCGCCGACGCGAGGAACGCCACGGCGCCCGCGACCTCCTCGGACGTGCCGATCCGCCCGGACGCCACCTGCGCGCGGGTGCCCTCCACCTCGTCGGCGGGGATGGCGGCGCGGAACATCGGAGTGTCGATGTACCCCGGGCTGACCGCGTTGATCCGGATTCCGCGCGGCCCGAGTTCGGCGGCGAGGGTGCGGACCAGGCTCTGCACCGCGGCCTTCGTCGCCGAGTACAGGGACGCGGTCGGCAGTCCCCGGTGCAGCGTCCAGGACGCGTTGATGACGATCGAGGCGTCGGCCGCCAGCAGCGGCAGCGCCTTCTGGATCGTGAAGTAGACGCCCTTGAAGTTGACGTCCACGGTGCGGTCGAATTCGGCCTCGGTGACGTCCGCGGTCGGGCCGAACGCGCCGACCCCCGCGTTGGCGAACAGCACGTCCAGGCGTCCGTGGCGGTCGCGGACGGCGTCCATCAGCGCGTCCAGGTCGGTGAGGCTCGCGGCGTCGGCGCGGACCGCGAGGACCCGCTCCCCCGCGCCCGGTGCGGCGCCGTCCAGCTCCTTGGCCGCCGCGTCCAGCCTGCCCTGGTCGCGGCCGGTCACGACCACCCGCGCCCCCTCCTCCAGCAGCCGCCGCGCGGCCGCCAGGCCCATGCCGCTCGTCCCGCCCGTGATGAGCGCGACCTTGCCGTCGAAACGTGAGTCGTTCGTCATGCCGACGATGCTGCCGGGGCCCCGGGGAACGCGGCAGAGTCCGCTTATCGTGGGTGTGGCACCACCACCCTCGGCCCGCCTCAGCTCGCGGCGGCCAGGCGCCGCCGGGCCATGAGCCGTTCGAGGCGCTCCTCGGTGCCGGTCCCCGGCCGGGGGTTGTGGAGCACCAGGTCCTGGCCGGGCCGGTCCGCCAGCGGCAGCAGCGTCGACTCGAACACCAGCTCCCCCGCCTCCGGGTGCAGGACGGCCTTGACCGCCTGCGCCCCCGTGCTCACCTCGTGCCGCGCCCACAGCTCGGCGAACTCCGGGCTGACCGTGCCGAGGTCGGCGACGATCCGGGCGAACTCGGGGTCGTCGGGATGGCGGGCGGCGTCGGCGCGGAACCGGCCCACCACGCCCGGGGCCGCCGCCTCCCAGTGCAGGTGCTGCCGCCGGTAGCGCATGCTGGTGAAGAAGGTGACCAGGCAGTTGTGGTCGGTGTCGCCGTACCCGAACACCTCGCGGGCCGCGTCGTTGATCGCGACGAGGTCCCAGTGCCGCCCGCGGATGTACGCCGGGCGCGGCGACCACGCGTCCAGCAGCCGCCGCAGCTCCGGGGTCACCGGGACGGCGGGGCCGGCGGCGGCGCGCGGCGGGTTCAGGCCGGCGAGCAGGTAGAGGTGCTCGCGCTCGGCGCGGTCCAGCCGCAGGGCGCGGGCGACCGCGTCGAGGACGTCCCCGGACACCTTGATGTCGCGGCCCTGCTCCAGCCACGTGTACCAGGACACCCCGACGCCCGCGAGCACCGCGACCTCCTCGCGGCGCAGGCCGGGGGTGCGGCGCCGCCCGCCGGACGGCATCCCGACGTCGGCGGGCGTCACCCGGGCGCGGCGGGTGCGCAGGAAGTCGCGCAGTTCGGCGCGGCGGCGGTCACCGCCGGAGGACGTCTCGGGCATGCAGTCACGATAACCACCCGCTCCCCGAAGCGCAGCGGAGATCAGGGGGGCCGATCAGCCAGTTGTGCCAGATGGCGGCGTTGAGGGCGCAGACGCGCCGGCGCAGCCAGGCCGGGAAGACCGCGGCCTGCGGTGCGGGTTCGTCTTGGCGGACGGGCGGATGAGGACCTGGCCCAGGTCGGCGGCGGCCTCCTCCGCACCGGCCCCGGCGAACCCCTTGTCGCACACGATCGGGCATGGTCCCGGCGCAGGCGGCCGGGCGTGCAGCAGGTGGATCGCCTGCTTTGGTTCTTCGGGATCCTTGGCGGAGCCGGGCGACCGTCCCGGCGTCGCGGCCCAGCTCGGCGAGCACCGCGTCGGTGTGCTCGCCGAGCGCCGGGACCGGGTCCATCCGCGGCTCGGTCCCGGCGAGGGCGATCGGCGGCAGCAGCGCCCGGATCGTCCCCACCGGCGAGCCGACCTCCCGCCACCGGCCGCGCTCGGCGAGCTGCGGGTGGGCGACCAGGCCGTGCCCGTCGTTCAGCGTCGCGTTGGGCACGCCCGCCTCGTCCAGGCGCCGCAGCAGCTCCTCCCGGCCGAGCCGCGCGGTGACGGACGCGACGAGCGCGTCGACCTCCGCGCGGTTGCGGACCCGCGCCATGTTCGTCGCGTAGTCGGGGTCGGACACCAGCTCGGGGCGGCCGAGCACGCCGGTGGCGAGGGCCGCCCAGCCCGCGTCGCTCTGCACGCCGATGACGACGTCGGCGCCGTCGGCCGTCGGGTACGCGTCGTAGGGGGCGATCACCGGGTGGCCCAGCGTCGAGCGCGGCGGCACGGCGCCCGTGTAGAGCGTCGTGTACACCGTCTGGCCCATCCACTCGGCCACCGCGTCGAACATGCTCACCTCGACCGACGCGCCCTCCCCGGTCGTCCCGCGCCGGACGAGCGCCGCGAGCGCGCCCGAGAACGCGTACATGCCCGCGGCGATGTCGGAGACGGGGGTGCCCGCCTTCACCGGCGTCTCCGGGGTGCCGGTGACCGAGATCAGCCCGGCCTCGGCCTGGACGAGCATGTCGTAGGCGCGCTTGTCCCGGTAGGGCCCGCTCGCCCCGTACCCGGACATGTCGACGACGATGAGCCGGGGGTCGCGCTCCCGCAGCCGCGCGGCGCCGAACCCGAGGCGGTCGGCGGCGCCGGGCGCGAGGTTCTGCAGGAACACGTCGGCGCCCGCGATCAGGTCGTCCAGGATCGCGCGGCCCTCGTCGGTCTTGAGGTCGACCGCCACCGACTCCTTCGAGCGGTTCAGCCAGGCGAAGTGGGTGCCGAGCCCGCCGCGCACGCCGGCGTCGTAGGCGCGGGCGAAGTCGCCGCCGTCCACCTTCTCGACCTTGACGACGCGGGCGCCGAGGTCGGCGAGCTGCCGGGACGCGAACGGCGCCGCGACGGCCTGCTCCAGCGCGACGACGGTGATCCCCTCGAGAGGCAGCACCCGCTCAGTCCTCCAGCAGCCGGCGACCGATGATCATCTTCTGGATGTCGGCGGTGCCCTCGCCGATGAGGAGCATGGGCGCCTCCCGGTACAGCCGCTCGATCTCGAACTCCTTCGAGTACGCGTAGCCGCCGTGGATCCGGAAGGACGCCTCCACGACCTCCTTGCAGTACTCGCCCGCGAGGTACTTCGCCATCCCGGCCTCGAGGTCGTTGCGCTCGCCCGAGTCCTTGCGCCGCGCCGCCATCACCACCATCTGGTGGGCGGCCTCGACCTTGGTGGCCATCTCCGCGAGCCGGAACAGGACGGCCTGGTGCTCGGCGATCGGGCGGCCGAACGCCTCGCGGCGCCGCGCGTAGTCGCGGGCCAGCTCGTAGGCGCGCATCGCGACGCCGCAGCCGCGGGCCGCGACGTTCACGCGGCCGACCTCGACGCCGTCCATCATCTGGTAGAAGCCGCGGCCGGGCTCGCCCCCGAGGATCCGGGACGACGGGACCCGGTGCGCGTCGAACACCATCTCGGTGGTGTCGACGCCCTTGTAGCCCATCTTCTCGATCTTGCGCGGGATCGTCAGGCCGGGCGCGACCTCCCCGAACCCGGGCGTCTTGTCGACGAGGAACGTCGTCATGCCGCGGTGCCCCGCGTCCGGGTCGGTCTTGACGAGGGTGGCGACGAGGTTCGCGGACGCGCCGTTGGTGACCCACATCTTCTGGCCGTCGATGACGTGGTGGTCGCCGTCGGGGACGGCGCGGGACCGGATCGCGGAGACGTCGGAGCCGCAGTCGGGCTCGGACATGGAGAAGGCGCCCCGGATCTCGCCGGCGGCCATCTTCGGCAGGTAGTGCGCCCGCTGCTCGGGGGTGCCGTGCCGGTCGATCATCCAGGCCACGATGAAGTGGGTGTTGATGACGCCCGACACGCTCATCCAGCCGCGCGCGAGCTCCTCGACGACGAGGGCGTAGGTCAGCAGGGACTCCCCGAGCCCGCCGTGCTCCTCGGCGATCGTCAGGCCGAACAGCCCGAGGTCGCGCATGCCGTCCACGATCGCCTGCGGGTACTCGTCGGCGTGCTCGAGGGCGGTCGCGACGGGGAGGATCTCCTTGTCGACGAACGCCCGCACGGTCGCGAGGATCTCCCGCTGCTCGTCCGACAGCCCGTGGGTCTGCCGAAGCCGGTCCGCCATCCTCACCTCCACGTCGGCAATTTTTTATACGATATTGGCGCCGATGACGGAAAGGAAGACCTCCCGGGCCGGCCTCAGCCGGCGCCGCCGTCGTCCCAGAACCCCCGCCCCTCCAGATGCACGACCAGCAGCGTCCCGGCGTGCCGGATGTGGGCGCGCATCGCCTGCCGGGCCGCGTCGGCGTCGCCCGCCCGCAGCGCGGCGAGGACGAGGTGGTGGTCGTCCACCGACGCCTGGCTCCAGCCGTCGATGCTGGAGAAGAACCGGCGGGGCGCGTACCGCACCACGAGCTGCAGCAGCCAGGCCGTCTTCGGCGAGTCCGCGCACAGGTTGACCGTCCGGTGGAACCGGTGGTTCGCCCGCTCGATGCCCTCGGCGTCGCGCGTCCGGGACGCGTCCTCCAGCAGCTCCTGCGTGCGCGCGAGCTCGGCCAGCTCCTCCCCGGTGATCTTCTCGGCGGCGCGGGCGGCCAGCTCGCCGGCGAAGTACGCCTGCGCCTCGAAGAGGTCCTGGACGTCCCGCCGCGACAGCGGCGCGGGCATGAACCCGCGGCGCGGCACCAGCGTCACGAAGCCCTCGCCGCGCAGCGACAGCAGCGCCTCGCGGACGGGCGTGACGCTGATCCCGAGGTCGTCGGCGACCCGCTCGAGGCGGAGGAACTCCCCGTGCCGCACCCGCCCGGACATGATCAGCTCGCGGACGTACGCGGCGACCTCGTCGCTGAGCTGGCGGCGCCCGCCGAGCGAGCCGCCGGGCGGCGAGCCGGGCGGGGCGCCGCCGGCGCGGCTCTCGCCGGGGATGGGCACGGTCATCGCCTCCGGGACGGGTGTCGGGAGCTCACATTATGGACGACCCGCGTTGACAGCGAGGCAGTCGCCTATCAAATATATGAAACTGCATTCTCGGGTCGGCGAGGCGAAGGAGACGCGGCGGTGTTCGAGCTCAGCGCGGAGGAACGCGCCATCGTGGAGGTCGTCGCGGACTTCGTCGACCGGGAGGTCCGCCCGGCGGCGCGCGGGCTGGAGCACGCGAACGCCTACCCGGAGCGGCTCATCGAGCGGATGAAGGAGCTGGGCGTCTTCGGCCTCGCCGTGCCCGAGCCGTACGGCGAGGCCAAGGTGTCGAAGGCGTGCTACGCGCTGGTCACCGAGGAGCTCGCCCGCGGCTGGATGACGCTCGCCGGGGCGTTCGGCGGGCACACGGTGGTCTCGCACCTGCTGTCGGTGTTCGGCACCGAGGAGCAGAAGGCCCGCTACCTGCCGCGGATGGCGACGGGCGAGCTGCGGGCCACGATGGCGCTGACCGAGCCGTCCGGCGGCTCCGACCTGCAGGCCATGACCACGGTCGCGCGCCGCGACGGCGACCGGTACGTGGTCGACGGCGCCAAGATGTGGATCACCAACGCGCGCCGGTCCGGGCTCATCGCGCTGCTGTGCAAGACCGACCCGGACGCGACGCCCCGGCACCGCGGGATGAGCATCCTGCTGGTCGGGCACGGCCCCGGGCTGACCGTGTCGCGCGACCTGCCCAAGCTCGGCTACAAGGGCGTGGAGAGCTGCGAGCTGGCGTTCGACGGGTACGAGGCGCCGCTCGACGCGGTGCTCGGCGGCGAGGAGGGGCGCGGTTTCGCGCAGATGATGCGCGGGCTCGAGGTCGGACGCATCCAGGTGGCGGCGCGCGCGCTGGGCGTGGGCCGGGCCGCCCTCGAGGACTCGCTGCGGTACGCCCAGGAACGCGAGTCGTTCGGCAAGCCGATCTGGGAGCACCAGTCGGTCGGCAACCTCCTCGCCGACATGGCCACCGAGCTGCGCGCCGCCCGCCTGCTGACGCTCGACGCGGCGGCCCGGCTCGACGCGGGCGAGCGCTGCGACATGGAGGCGGGCATGGCGAAGCTGTACGCGTCGGAGGCGGCGATGCGGATCGCGCTGAACGCCGTCCGCATCCACGGCGCGGCCGGCTACTCCACCGAGTTCGACGTCGAGCGCTACTTCCGGGACGCGCCGCTGATGATCGTCGGCGAGGGGACGAACGAGATCCAGCGGAACGTGATCGTCAAGCAGCTCGTGGACCGGCACCGCATCTGACCCGGCGGCCCGGACCGGACGTCGGCCCCGGGCAGGGGCGCACGGGCGGGCGGACGCTCAGGAGAACGTCGCGGTCATCGCGGTGACGCCGCCCGGCGCCTCGATCGACAGCGTCCCGTCCGGGCCCCCGGCCGCCGCGAACGGCTGCCCCGCGAAGACCGGCCTGCGGGCGCGGAACGCCAGCTCGCGCACCCGCACGCCCGCTCGGCGCGGCAGCTCCAGGCACAGGATCGCCAGCAGCGGGCCGTGGACGACGAGTCCGGCGTGGCCCTCGACGGCGGTGGCGTACCGCTCGTCGTAGTGGATGCGGTGGGCGTTGTAGGTGAGGGCGCTGAACCGGAACAGCAGCACGGGGTCGGCCGCCATCGGCAGCGTCCAGGGCGCCGCGACGGCCGGGGGCTCGAACGACGGCCCGGCCGGGGGTTCCGCCGGGGGCGCGGCCGCGTCGCCGCTGCGGTAGACGAGGTCCTGCTCCTCGACCGCGATCTCGGCGCCGTCCCGCAGGAACGTGTGCCGCACGGTGACGAACAGCAGCTCGCCGGTGCGTCCCGCCTTGACCGCCGTCGCGGCCAGTTCGTCCCGCCGGGTGACGGTGTCGCCGACGCGGAGGGGTTCGGCGGCGCGGAACCTGCCCCCGGCGAACATGCGCCGCCGGTCGGGGATCGGCGGGAGGAACCGCCCGTCCCGGGGGTGCCCGTCGGCGCCGAGCTCGCGCTGCGCCGGCCGTTCGAGGAAGTGCAGCCACTGCCACAGCGGCGGCAGCTCCTCCCCCGGCGGCGGGACGTCCAGCACCCCGGCCAGCGCCGCCGCGGGCGCCGCGCCGATGACCTCGGTCGTCTCCCGCGCCTCCGGCGCCCATCCCGCGACGTCGATCACCGGCCGCACCCCTTTCATATATTTCATAGGGGATTATGCCGAACCGCCGCGGCGACCGCGGCGCACGGGGGCGGCCCGGGACGGCCGCCCCGCGGGCGCCGTCCGTCAGAGGCGTTCGATGATGGTGACGTTGGCCTGCCCGCCGCCCTCGCACATCGTCTGCAGGCCGTAGCGGCCGCCGGTGCGCTCCAGCTCGTGCAGCAGCGTCGTCATCAGCCGGGCGCCGGTCGCGCCGAGCGGGTGGCCGAGCGCGATGGCGCCGCCGTTGGGGTTGACGATCGCCGGGTCGGCGCCGGTCTCCTTCAGCCACGCCAGGACGACCGACGCGAACGCCTCGTTGATCTCGACCGCGTCGATGTCGCCGATCGTCATGCCCGTCTTCTTCAGCGCGTACGCCGTCGCGGGGATCGGCGCCGACAGCATCCGGATCGGGTCCTCGCCGCGCGCGGAGAGGTGGTGGATGCGGGCGCGGGGGGTGAGGCCGTGGTCCTTGACGGCCTGCTCGGAGGCGATCAGCAGGGCCGCGGAGTTGTCGGAGATCTGCGACGAGACGGCGGCGGTGAGGCGGCCGCCGTCCACCAGGGTCTTCAGCCCCGCCATCTTCTCCAGGGACGTGTCGCGGCGCGGCCCCTCGTCGTGCTCGACGCCCTCGAACGGGGCGATCTCGCGCGCGAAGCGGCCCTCGTCGATGGCGCGGATGGCCCGCTGGTGCGACTCGTAGGCGAACCTCTCCATGTCCTCGCGGGACAGGTCCCAGTCGCGGGCGATCATCTCGGCGCCGTTGAACTGCGACACCTCGCCGTCGCCGTAGCGCCGGACCCAGCCCTTGGACCCGACGAACGGGCCCTGCGTGAAGCCGAGCTGCTCGCCGGCGATCATCGCGTAGGAGATCGGGATCTGCGACATGCTCTGCACGCCGCCCGCGACCACCAGGTCGGACGTCCCGGACAGGACGGCCTGGGCGGCGAAGTGCACGGCCTGCTGCGAGGAGCCGCACTGGCGGTCGACCGTGACGCCGGGGACCTCCTCGGGCAGCCCGGCGGCCAGCCAGCAGGTGCGGGCGATGTCCCCGGCCTGCGGGCCGACGGTGTCCACGCAGCCGAACACCACGTCCTCGACGGCGGCCGGGTCGACCTTCGCGCGGTCCATCAGCGCCGTCAGGGCGTGCGCGCCCAGGTCGGCGGGGTGCGCTCCGGCGAGCCCGCCGCCGCGCCGCCCGACCGGCGCGCGGACCGCTTCGACGATGTACGCCTCGGCCATGGTGTCTCCTTCGTGGGGCCTTCGTGGAGGCTGGGGGTGCTGAAAGGCGGGTAAGGGTGGGGGGCGGTACGGGTCAGCTCGCCTTGATCCCTTCCAGGAACATGGCGAGGTACTGCTTGGCGATGTCGTCGGCGGACAGCCGCCCGCCGGGCTCGTACCAGTTCGCCGCCACCCAGACGGTGTCGCGGATGAACCGGTAGATCAGCGCCCGGTCGAGGTCGGCGCGGAACGCGCCCTCCTTGACGCCCCGGTCGAGGAGCGACAGCCACATCTCCTCGAACCGGCGCTGCGAGTCGAGCAGGTACCGGAACCGCTCGCCGGTCGCCAGGTGCTTGGACTCGTTCTGGTAGATCACGACGGCGGGGCGGTGCCGGTGGATCGAGCGGAACGACTCCACGACGATGCCCTCGAGGGTGTCGCGGGCGCTGCGGCCCTCCGCGAGGACCCGCTCGTACCCGGCCCACATCTCGTCCAGGAAGGTCGAGAGGATCTCGTCGGCCATCGACTCCTTGGAGTCGAAGTGGTAGTAGAGGCTGCCGCCGAGGATCCCGGCGGCGTCGGCCACCTTCCGGACGGTGGTCGCGGAGTAGCCCTGGGAGGCGAACACCTCGGCGGCCGTGGCGAGCAGCTCGGCCCGCCGCACCGCGCGGGCGGCCGCGGTGCCCTCGGAGTCGCGCCGTCGTGGACTCATGGGTTGCGCACTTCCTACGGGTGCTGGGAGGAGACGGAGACGACCTCTCCGGTCATGTACGAGGAGTAGTCGCCGGCGAGGAAGACGATGACGTTGGCGACCTCCCACGGCTCGGCGTAGCGGCCGAACGCCTCCCGGCGCGTCAGCTCGTCCAGCAGTTCCTCCGAGGTGACCTTGACCAGGTGCGGGTGCATGGCGAGGGACGGCGACACGGCGTTGATCCGGACGCCGAAGTCGGCGGCCTCCAGCGCCGCGCAGCGGGTGAGCGCCATGACCCCGGCCTTGGCGGCGGCGTAGTGCGACTGGCCGCGCTGCGCCCGCCAGCCGATCACCGACGCGTTGTTGACGATCACGCCCGAGCCCTGCCCGCGCATGATCCGCAGCGCCGCGCGGGTGCAGCGCATGGTGCCGTTGAGGGTGATGTCGAGGACGCGGTCCCACTGCTCGTCCGGCATGTCGACGAGGTCGGCGGTACCGCCGAGGCCCGCGTTGTTGACGGCGACGTCGACGCGCCCGAAGCGTTCGACGGCCAGGTCGTACAGGGCGCGGACCTGGTCCTCGGACGTGACGTCGCAGGGCAGGGACGCGACGCGGTCGGCGCCGAACTCCGCGGCGAGCTCCTGCTCGGACGCGGCGAGCCGCCGCTCGTGCGCGTCCGAGATCAGCACGCGGGCGCCCTCCTCCAGGCAGCGGCGGGCGGTGGCGCCGCCGATCCCGGCCCCGGCGGCCGCGGTGATGACGACGGCGCGGTCCTTCAGCAGGTCGTGGCCGGGAACGTAGGGGGGCGGGGTCATCCGCGGGCCTCTCTCGGGAGCCCGAGCACGCGCTCGGCGATGATGTTGCGCTGGATCTCGTTCGACCCGGCGTAGATGGTGTCGGAGCGGGAGAACAGGAACAGCCGCTGCCAGTCGTTGAGGTCGTACGGCTCGCCGTCGGCGACGAGGCCGGCGGCGCCGAGGACCTCCATGGCCAGCTCGCCGAGCTCGCGGTGCCAGGTGCCCCAGACGAGCTTGGAGATGGACGACTCGGGCCCGGGCGCCCCGGCGGCGACGCCGGCCATCGTCCGCACGGCGTTGAGGCGCATGATCTCCAGGCCCATGTGGGAGCGGACGAGCCGGTCGCGCAGCAGCGGGTCGTCGATCGCGCCGGTGCGGCGGGCCAGGTCGAGGACGCCCTCGAACTCGCGGCGGAAGCCGACCTGCTGGCCGAGGGTGGCGACGCCGCGCTCGAAGCCGAGGGTGGCCATCGCGATCTTCCAGCCGTCGCCGGGCGCGCCGACGATGTTGGCGGCGTCGGTGCGGGCGCC
The DNA here is from genome assembly GCF_000425065.1 of Actinomadura rifamycini DSM 43936. Taxonomy (GTDB): domain Bacteria; phylum Actinomycetota; class Actinomycetes; order Streptosporangiales; family Streptosporangiaceae; genus Spirillospora; species Spirillospora rifamycini. The sequence continues at coordinate 188,328 of NZ_AULB01000011.1, read as the reverse complement.
GTCGAAGAAGACCTCGTTGAACTCCGAGGTGCCGGTGAGCTGCACGATCGGCCGGATGTCGACGCCGTCCGCCTTCATCGGCACCAGCAGGTAGGACAGGCCCTTGTGCCGGGACGATCCGGGCTCGGTGCGGCAGACGACGAAGCACCAGTCGGCCTCGAGCGCCAGCGAGGTCCACACCTTCTGCCCGTTCACGACCCAGGCGCCGTCCCGGAGTTCGGCGCGGGTCTGGACGTTCGCGAGGTCGGACCCGGCGTCGGGCTCGGAGTAGCCCTGGCACCACAGTTCCTCGACCGCGACGATCGGGGGCAGGAAGCGGGCCTTCTGCTCCTCGGTGCCGAACGCGATGATCGTCGGGCCGAGCAGGTTCTCGCCGATGTGGTTCACCCGGGCGGGGGCGTCGGCGAGCGCGTACTCCTCATGGAAGATCACCTGCTGCCGGAGGCTCGCGCCGCGGCCGCCGTGCTCCTTCGGCCAGCCCACGCAGGTCCAGCCGGCGGCGGCCATGTGCCGCTCCCAGGCCAGCCGCTCCTCGTGCGCCTCGTGCTCGCGGCCCGGGCCGCCGAGCCCGCGGGCGTGCGCGAACTCGCCGGCCAGGTTGGACTCGAGCCAGTCGCGGACCTCGGCCCGGAACGCCCGGTCCTCGGGGGACTCGTTCTCGTTCACGTGGCGCACTCTACCAAACAGTTGTTAGAAAGAATCGCCCTCCAGGGCGGGTGCGGCGTCCCGCCCGGCGGCGGCGGGCCGGGCCGCGGGGGCCGCGGGTCGCGCCGTCCCGCGGGCGGCCTCGCGCGCGAGGCGCCCGCGCCGCGCGCGCCTCCGCTCCGCGCGGTCCCGCGCCGGGGCCGTCCGTCCGGTCGGCGCGGGGTCCCCCGCCGGGACCGCCGGGAGGTCGCGGTGCAGCAGGTCGAACAGCCGGTCCCAGTGCGCCAGCACCGCCTCCGGCCGGAACCGCCGGACGGACGCGCGCGCGTTCGCCCCCAGCTCGCGGCACAGGTCGGGGTCGTCCATGAGCCGGCCGAGCGCCTCGGCGAACGCCGCCGTGTCGCCCGGCGGGACCAGCAGCCCGGACGCCCCGTGCCCGGGCGCCCCGTCCCCGGGCGGCGCCTCTTCGAGCAGGGCGCGGACGCCGGGCGCGCAGTCGAACGCCACCGTGGGCAGCCCGTACGCCATGGCCTCCAGCACCGACATCGGGAACCCCTCGGCCCGCGACGGCAGCGCGAACACCGACACCTCCACCAGGGCGTCCTCGACGTCGGCGACGACGCCGCGGAACTCCACGGTGTCCGCGAGGCCCGCCTCGGCGGCGCGGCGCCGCAGCGCCTCCTCGTCCGGTCCGGTGCCGTAGACGTGCAGCCGCCAGCCCGGGCGCCGCTCCCTGGCCCGCGCCCACGCCTCCAGCAGCAGGTCGACGCCCTTCTCGTCCGACAGCCGCCCGACGCAGGCGACGGCCGGCAGGTCGAGCGTCGGGTACACCGTCGGCTCGACGTGCAGCGGGTTCGGGACGTGGCCGGCGTTGGTCATGCCCGCGCGGGCCCACGCGTCGGCGTCCTCCGCGGTCAGCGCGAGCAGCCGGTCCGCGTGCGCGTAGTGCTCCCGGACCCGGCCGTAGCGGGACGAGCGCCGCGTGGCCTCGAACGACTCGTGCGTCATCCCGACGACCCGCAGGCCCGAGGTGTCGGCGAGCCGCACCCACTCCATCGCCCACACCTGCGCGACGATCACGACGGCGCCCGGGCGGGCCGCGGCGAGCAGCCGGGAGAGCCGCGCGGCGCCGCGCCGCTGCGCGGCCGAGCGCCACGCGTCGCGCCCCCGCGCGGCCGGGTCCAGGCGGGCGCGCGGCGAGCGCGGCGGGAGGGCGAGGGCGGGCGGCCGCCACCGGCCGTGCAGCGCCGCCACCCGGTACGCGCCGGCCGGGTCGTGCGCGGCGGGCCCCTGACCGGCGGTGATCCCGACGAGCGTGACGCGGTCGCCGCGCTCCGCGAACAGCCGCGCCGTGTGGTGGGCCCACCGCTGGACGCCCCCGACGCCGTCGGCGCTGTTGCAGACGACGAAGACGTCCCGCCCGGCGGTGCCCCCGCCGGTCTCCCTGCCCGTCAGCATGCCCGCCCCCGATCGGCGAAGTAGCGTTCCACGACCGTGCGCGCCGCCGTGCCGCGGTCGTGCTCGCCGAACCGCGCGGCGAACGCCCGGCGGCGGGGCGCGTGCACCGCCTCCGCCGCGTCCAGGTCCGCGAGCGCGGCGACGAGTTCGTCCGCCGTCCGGGCGATCGGCCCGGGCGCGTCCCGCTCGAGGTCGACGTACCCGCCGCCGGGGTCGCCCCCCTGACCGGGCGGGACGTCCGGCAGGTGCAGCACGATCGGACGGTCCAGCAGCGCGTAGTCGAACATGATCGACGAGCGGTCGGTGATCAGCGCGTCCGCGAGCAGCAGCAGCGGGGTGACGTCCGGCACGTCGCCGACGTCCCGCATGTACGCGCGCGCGGACGGCGGGAGGCCCGCCCGGCACAGGTAGTGGGGCCGGAGCAGCAGCACGAACTGCTCCCCCAGCTCCCGGGCGAACACGTCCGGGTCGATCGGCGGCTCCAGCGTCCGGACCGGGCGGCCCCGGGGGCCGGTCGCGAACGTCGGCGCGTACAGCAGCACCCGGCGCCGGTCCCCCTCCAGCCCGAGCTCTCTGCGCAGCTCGGCGACCTCGGCGGCCGTCTCCGGATCGGCGTCCGCGCCGCGGACCAGCGGATCGTTGCGGGGATACCCGGCGGGCAGCGCCTCCGCGCGCACGCCCAGGGCCGGGCACAGGGTGCGGACGTCGTGCTCCGACCGCACCAGGAAGCAGTCGTAGCGCTCCACCATCCGGCGGAGCCGGTGCCGGCCGCCCGCGGGGCCGCCCTTGAGCCGCGGCTGGTCGAGGCCCATCAGCTTGACCGCCGAACCGTGCCACGTCTGGATGTAGGTGGTTTCGGGCCGCTTGCGCAGGCCGTCCGGGAAGCCCTGGTTGTCGACCCAGAACCGCGCCCGCGCGAGCGCCCGGTAGTAGGCCCACGAGCCGCGCCGGACGAGCCGCGCGTCGGGCGGGAACCCCTTCGGCGAGGACCGGTAGGACCACACCGCGTCCACCGCGAGTCCGGACCGGCGCAGCTCACGGTAGATGTACTTGGGGTTGTCGGAGTAGGACCGGCCGAGGTGGCTCTCGAACACCGCCAGCCCGGGCCGCACCGGAAGCCGCGTCAGGACCCGGTTGAACACCGCCGTCTTCGTCCGCCGCGACGTCAGCGCCCGGCGCGCCGACCGGTGCAGCCGCCGCGCGCGCCGCCACGAGCCCCGTCCCGCCGGGGTCCCCGCCGCGCCCCGCACGACCGCCCCCGCGAACCGCGCGCCGCGGCCGCGCCCGTCCAGGACGAACGACAGGTGCCCGGCCGCGGTCACGTGCGAGCGCAGGACGTCCCCGGCGAGGCGGGTCAGCCGCGGCCGCACCGGAAGGTCCACGTCGTTCAGCGGGGGCGAACCGGTGCCGCTCCCCGGGCGGGTGACCATCGTCTCGCCGTTCACCGTGACGCGCAGCCGCACGTCCCACAGCCGGTCGACGAAGCCGATCGGCCGGACGCACCGCCGCGGGTCGAACTCCGCCCGCCAGACCAGCCGGTCGCCGCGGTGCTCGACGTCCGCGCCGACCCGCGCCGCCGGCGCCCGCCCGCGGCGGTCCCGGAACACCAGCACCGCCGACAGGTCGGCGTCCGGCGGCACCCGGCCGAGCGGGTTCAGGACGTGCCCGGCGATGCGGGCGCAGCCGTCCCGGACCTCCAGCCGCGTCACCGTGTTCCCCGGGCACAGCTCCCGCAGCGGCCGCAGGTGGAAGCCGAACCCCGTGACGTCCAGCACGCGCCGCCCGAGCCCCCCGCGCGGCGGGCGCGCGCCCCAGTAGATCCGGCCGTCCCGCTCCGCCAGCGGCGCGCCCAGCACGGGGTGGTCGGGCCGGTGCTCGGCCGCGGCCAGCGCCGCCGCGTGGTCGCCCTCCCGGATCAGGTACGCGGCGGCCGCCGCCATCGGGTTGGCGTCCTCGAACGCCCGCGGGTCCAGCTCGGCGACGTAGCCCGCCGCCAGGTCGAGGAACCGCGCCCGGTGCCCGGGGTCGCGCCCCCGCAGCTCCCGCAGGTACAGCAGCAGGTCGTGGTTGAGGAACTTGACGTCCTTGGCGCGCTTCAGCCCGTGGGCGCCGCGGAGCGCGAACAGCATGTCGATGCGGCGGTGGATCTCCAGCCGGTCCGCGAAGTTCGCGAGCTCGGCGCGCCGGTTGGAGATCGACAGACCCGCCGCGGCGTCCTTGACCAGCCAGTTGTAGACCCGGTGCGGGATCAGCGCGGTGCGCCGGGCCGCCAGGTACGCCTCGGCGGTGAACAGCAGGTCCTCGTAGTGGAGGCGCTCGACGAACCGCAGCCCGTGCTCGTCCAGGAACTCCCTGCGGTACGCCTTGTTCGTGGACAGCGTGTCGTACAGCAGATCGGGGTTCTCGCTGAGCGAACCGTAGACGGCGCTGCGCTCGTACAGCCACGGATACCAGGGGCGCATCCGGTTCTTCGCGTCCGGCGGGCGGTTCAGGAACACCCTCGTGCACAGGCCCGAGACCAGGTCCGCGCCGGTCTCCTCGCCGGCGGACACCAGGTTGAGGCACGCGTGCCGGTCCAGCAGGTCGTCGCTGTCGAGGAACATGACGAACCGGCCGTCCGAACGCTCGACCCCGGTGTTGCGGGGACGGCCGCACCCCCCGGAGTTCACCGGCAGGTGCACGGCCCGGACCCGGCCCGGATGCGCGGCGGCGAGGCGCTCCGCGACGTCCCCGGTGCGGTCGGTGCTCGCGTCGTCCACGATCACCGTCTCCACGGAGCGCAGCGACTGCGCCAGCGTCGAGGCGACCGCCCGGGGCAGCCGCCGCGCATCGTTGTAGGCGATCACCACCACACTGACATCCGGGCGCACCCGCATGGGCCTCCCTCCGCTCCTCCGCGTGCCAGGGATTCCTTTCCAGGAACGGCGGAGGGAGGTCCAAGCGCGGCCAAAGCCTGTCAATGGTTCGCATTACCGTGCGAACGCCGAAGGCGCCCGGCGGAGCGCCGGGCGCCTTCGTGATCGGCCGGTGCCGGTCGATCAGGCGTACTCGGGGTAGCCGTAGCCCACGATCTGGCCCTTGTCGCGGACCCTTTCCTCGACGGCGTTGTTGCTGTTGCCCTCGATGGTGCTGACGGTGCCGTCGCCGTTGTCCTTCTCGACGATGCCGACGTGGTCGATGTCGCCGATGGAGCCGTCCGAACCGGCGCCCCAGTCGAAGAACACGATGGCGCCCGGCTTGGCCTTCTGGCCCCAGCGGCCCTGGTCCTCGAACCACTTGGCGTGCGACACGGTGTAGGCGTCCCAGCCCATGCCCTTGACACCGGTCTCCGCGCTGAGCCACGACACGAACATGTCGCACCACGCGGCGCCGTTGTAGGCGTCCACCGAGAAGCCGCCGCTGCTCGCGGCCGCCTCGGCGCGCGGCGTCGACGTCCACCACTCGTGGAACTTGGTCATCTTGCCCGGGCCCTCTTCCTCGATGCCGACCTGCTCCTTGGCGAGGTCGATCACCTCGGACGCCTCGACGGCGCGCGGCGGGACCTTCCAGCCCTCGGCCTTGGCCTCGGCCAGGCTCATCGTCGAGGACGACGCCGGCTCGGCCCTCTCCGCCGCGGTGTTCGTGACGGCCGCGGCCTTCTCGACGGTCGGGCCCGCGGCCTCGGTGGCCGCGCTCGCTCCCGCCATGGGGTTGAACACCGACAGCCCGACGGCGCCGGCCAGCACCGCGCCGACGGCGACGCCGACGGCCCGGTCCTCGGGGGTCACGCGCTTGATCGCGAGTTCGGGGGCCAGCCGCTTGACCGCGGACTGGGGGTTCAGGCGCTTCACGGACTCGGTAAGTCGATCGAAACGACCGGTCATGCAGGGAATCTCCTTGTCTCCCATGACGCCTACCGGGTTAGCTGACGGATTCGGGCATGGAAGAGCCCTACGGCGCGCTCGAAACGCGCCGATTCACCCCAGAAACTTGGGTCCCCGGCTCCGCTGCGGCCCTCGTGGACCTGCGCGGACTCGGCCTTCACGCCGCGCGTGCGGCGCTGGATTGTCGGATTTCTCTGAGCGACTGCTCTTGAAGGGGCGCGCGTGCATGGCGCGCGTCGCGTGCGTGGACCGCTCCGCGACCGGCGGCCGCGCCCCTGGCACGGCCGGTACAACGCGTGGATCGCGCTGCGAGATTCGGGTTGAAGGTACCAACCTTCAGAAAGAAAGCAAACCAGGCCAAAAATGATCTTTTCCCTGGTCAAGCGGCCTTCAAGGACATCCCAACGCTCACCCGCGGGCCGTTCTTCCCGATCTTTATCGGCGGTCCCGGAACCCTTGGCGCACAGGGGTTGCCGGGCACCGCCGTCCGGCGCCCCCGGAGATCGACGAGACGCCCGGCGCGGCGGCCCGGCACCGCCCCCCGGGCCGCCCACCGCCGCCTCGGCTGTGCCCTAAGTCACACCATCGCATCGACGCAGGTCAGAGGCGGCGTCCGTCACTCGACCCGGAGCGCGAACAGGGTGGTGTCGTCCGCCGCCCGGTCGTGCTCCATCCGCGCCAGCACCTCGTCGAGCGCCACCTCCGGACGGCCCGACCCCTCCTCCAGGATCCGCGTGAGCCGCTCGATGCGCTCGTCCAGATCCGCGTCCCGGCGCTCCACCAGGCCGTCGGTGTACAGGAAGACCATGTCGCCCCGCACCAGCGGAGTCTTGATCGTCGTGTACTCCCACCCCGGCATCGCACCCAGCATCGGATCCCGGACGACCTCGAGCGGCCACGCCCGCCCGCCCCGCACGAGGATCGGCGGCGGATGCCCCGCGCACGTCCACTCCATGACGCCCCGGCCCGAGTCGAAATGCCCCACGATCGCGGTGCCCGTCGCGGGCGGGTCCATCGTCCCCACCAGCTCGTTCAGCCAGCCCACCAGCCGGCCCGCCGGCTCCCCGGTGAACGCGAGCCCCAGCAGCCCGTTCCGCGTCCGGGCCATCGCCGCCGCCGCGGGCAGCCCGTGCCCCGCCGCGTCCCCGATCGCGAACAGGCCCCGTCCGTCCGGCATCCCCCGCGTCGCGAACCAGTCGCCGCCGATCCGCGCCGCGCTCTCCGCCGCGAGGCTGCGCAGCGCGATCCGCACCCCCGGCAGCCGCTCCAGCTCGCTCTCGTCCGGCAGGATCGCCCGCCGCAGCGTCACCGCGACCCGCCGCTCCTGCGCCGTCCGCGCCTGCTGCTTCAGCATCTGCCGCCGCGTGTCCGCCAGCGCCCGCTCCACGCCCCGCCGCCGCGTGATGTCCTGCGACACGATGTTCACCGACACCGGCAGGCCCGCGTCGTCCAGGACCGGCTCGGCGAACACCCAGAGGTGCCGCGGCCGCCCGTCCGCCCCGATCACCCGGTGCTCGGCCTCCACCGGCTCCCGCCGCGAGAACAGCGTCTGCAGGGCCTCCTCCACCAGCGGCAGATCGTCCTCGGCCACCACCTTCGGCAGATCGTGCGGCATCGGCGGCACCTCGTCCTGCGACACCCCGTAGTTCGCGAGCATCTGCGGCGTCCACGACGCCTCGCCCGTCACCAGGTCCCACTCCCCGAACCCCAGCTGCGCCAGCCGCTCCACCCGCTCCAGCCGCCGCGCCAGCCGGTCCTCCCTGCTGTGGTAGCGCCAGACGACGCACACCCCCGTCGGCACCCGGACGCACCGCACGCTCATCCGCGACGTCCGCGACAACCCGCTCTGCGCCGTCGTGTACATGATCGAATCGCGCTTCAGCGTCCCCGCGCCGTCGAGGACCCCCACGTACTCCTCGAACACCCCCGTCAGGGCCGCACCCGGATCCGTCTGCAGCAGCCGCCGCCCCGTCAGCTTCTCGGCGCCCCGGCCGAACAGATCCCTCGCCTGCTCGTTCAACCGCGCGTACAGGAAGTCCGCGACATTCCCCTCGGGCCCCCGCACCGGCACGAGATGCGCCGCCGAGTCCAGCGCGCCGTCCAGCACCGCCCGCGCGACCGGATCGTCCGGCAGTCCGGCCAGGATCTCCCGATCGCCCCCGGTGTCCTCCGCGGTGACCCGCCGCAGCACGTCCTCGGCCTCCGACACCACCGCCCGCCGCGTCCGCGCCACCTCCGCCCGCGGCGCCCGCCGCGCCGCCGCGACGGCCTCCGCCGCCCCGGCCCCGACGTCCTTGACCACCAGCGCCGCCGCCTCGGCGAGCTCCATGTCCAGGTCGCGCGCGAGCCAGATCAGGTGCTGCAGCGCCTCCCCGGGCGGCACCCCGAGCCTGCGCGCCAGCACGACCCGCGCCTCGGCCAGGATCGCGCGGTCATGCGCGGCCCCCCGCAGGTCCTCAAGGTCGGGCACCGCCGCGTGCACCCCCGGCGCGCGCGGCCCCTCCGCTTCGGCCAAGCCACTCCCCCGTTCGGCACGGCATGCCCCGAGAGAAAAAAGCTACATACGCCAACGAAGGACTATTCGTCCCTTTCCGGGTCTCCTACCCGTATCTTTAACCCGGTTTTCCCTGGATGCCCGAACTTCACCCGTTCCAGTGACCCTCCGGGGACCAACCCCTACCCCACCGAGTGACCCGCGTCACACCCCGCACCGTCCAGGCCGTCCCACCGCCACCCTCGGCCTTCGGATTCCCGGTACGCACAACCCCGCGGACTGCGCTAGAGTAATCAACGCCCGCCGAGACAGGCAGGCACCGGGACGTAGCGCAGTTTGGCAGCGCACTTGACTGGGGGTCAAGGGGTCGTGGGTTCAAATCCCGCCGTCCCGACAGAGCTCAGAGGCCGGTTCTCCACCACGGAGGACCGGCCTTCTTGATCGTCCGTTAGCCGCTCGTGAGCGAATCAGAGCGTCCTCACCGCCCCCGGTTCACACGGCACCGGATGCGCCTCAGGTTCAACGTCCGCGAGCAGCGGTGTTCACTCGCTCCGACCGAGTGTGGGGTCCATGACGCCACGCATGGTGACTGCCATGTGAGCCGTCCCGCAACCGCTAGTTCTCCGCTCAGCAGAGCGAAGGCCCTGCTGAGGTCCGTCTCGTCCGCCGGGCGGAGGACCGCCGTCCGCGCCACAGCCCGTTTCGGACAGCGCCGGATCGCGACGAGCCCAGCAAAGATATTCGCAGAAAGCGCGAGGTGGCCGTCGCCCTGGGCCTTGTTGCCGTTAGTCCGATGGCGCTGTCGGAGCCTGCGAGAACGCCGCCGCATTGTGGACACGTGCTGGCGACGCTTGTCTCCGAGCCATCAAGCCTGTCGAGCCTCGCCGAAGGTGGGAGGCTGATTTGTGCTGCGGCTGCGTCCCGCTGAGCGAACCCCATAGCAAGGAGGTCCGCAATGCCCTTTCTCATCACCCAGGTGGTGGTCCTGGCACTGGTGTGCGGCGTGAATCTGGTCTTCACGCTGGGAGTCGTCCGGCGGCTTCGCGAGCACACCTGGCTGCTGAACGACGAACGGCGCCGCCCCAGGCCGAACATGGGCGACGTGCCCGCCCCGTTCAGCGCCACGACCACCGACGGCCGGACGGTGTCACGCGAATCGCTGCCCGAGTTCGTGCGCTACGCGGCGGCCTTCCCCGGCGGCCGCGAGCATGTCCTCGCCGTCGTGAACGGGCCGGCCGAGGACGTCGAGGAGTCCCGCGAACGGCTCGCCGCGACCGCGCAGGTGATCACAGACCTGCCGGACGCCGTCCCGGCATGACCGGCCGCCTGCGGAGACTGCGGGCGGAGTTCCGCGACGCCCCGGCCGCCCTTCTCCTCGCCGTGCGCGCCGCTCCCACGCATGTCGCGCTGTGCGTCGCGGACGGTCTGGCCGCCGGGGGAACGCCCGTCGTGGTCGCCTGGCTGACCAAGACGCTAGGAAGGCGGCTACCGGGCATCGCCTGGAGCGGGTCTCGGCCCCGACCCGCGGCTTCCGGCTGCGCCCGGTGCACAGTGGCCTGTGCCTAGGCGTCCCGGACGGCTCGACCGGCGAGGGCTCCGCAATCCAGCAGCTCCCCTGCGAGCCCACCGGGGGCGGGCAGGTCTTCCGGTTCGACCCTGACAAGCCCGCGCCGGGATGAGCCCGATGGGACGAGATTCATGGTGAGGTGCCCCGTGCTGTGAGGTCGTCCTGCGGCAGCGTGGACGGCGTCGGTTTGGGCCGCTGGAGGAGCGCTACGGCGTCCTTCACACGGCCGAGATCGATGAAGTGCCAGGCCAGGACGGGCCCGACGACATCTTCGTCCGGTTCGAGGAGGGCGATGGCCTCCTCGGTGCGTCCGGCGTCGGCCAGCAGCTCGGCGATGGCCCAGGTGTCGTGCTCGGGATGCGCCATCGCCAGGTCGATCGCCTCGTCGCGGCGGCCGCACGCGACCAGCAAGGGGAGCCTTATCCGGAAGAACTCCCAGCCCTCTTCGCCGTCGCGCTCCTTGAGGGTGTCGAGGTAGGCCAGTCCGTCCTCGGGGCGGCCCTGGTCGGCATAGTGCGTGCACAGCATGTCGATGATCCAGTCCTCCGCACCACCGGAGGCGTCCGCGAGCGAGCGCAGCACGTCCGTCGCCTCGTCGCCCCGCCCGTGCCGCACCAGCAGCTCCGCGAGACGAACGGCCCCGTGGTTCCTGCGGAAAAGTGAACCTCCCGGCTGCCGGTACACCGCGATCGCGCCCTCCACGTCACCACGCTCCTCCAGCACCTCCGCAAGACACTGCGCGGCGGTCCCGAGAGACTCGACCGCCGCGTACGCACGCAGTTCCTCGATCCGGTCCTGCCGGGCCAGCAGGTCCGCAAGCTGGTCCCGATCGTTGACCGAGGTGGTTTCCCGGGTGCGCAGCAGGTCGATCGCCTCGTCGACGCGGCCCTGGCGTTCACGGATCGCCGCGAGCAGGTCGACGGCGTTGGAGGGTTCGATGACGCGGCGGCGGTACGTCGGGTCGTCGCAGGTCCGCGGCTCCTCGATACGGGCGGTCAGGAGTGTGGCGGCGTCGTCGTCCCGGCCCGCGCCTCCGGCGATGTCGACCAGGGCGGCGGCCAGCCACCCGTCCCCGACGTGCGGGCGCAGCAGGTCGAATGCCTCATCGCCCTTGCCGTGCCGGGCGAGCAGGAGCGCGAAGAACCTCAGCGCCGACCGCTTCCCCGCCTCCGCGTGCGGGCGGGCCAACGCGATGGCCTCGTCGCTCCTGCCCCACTCCTCCAGCATCCCCGCCACCGCCTCGACGGCCGTCCACCACCCGGTGGCGACATACGGGGCCAGCACCTCCAGCGCCGCCGCCCGCCGCCCCCGTTCGGCGAGCAGCCGGGCCTGTTCACGAGCGCAGAACCACTCCCCGCGACCGGCCTGGAACTCCACCTCATCGGTATGGCCCAACTCGACGAGCCGCGAGACCACATACGAAGGAATGCAGCCGGAAAGTGTTCTGGCCCGGTAATCGAGATCAGCGGCGTCCACGGTAGGGGACCCTAGCCCCGTCTCGTCCGGTGAGTGATTGCTTCTCGAGGGGCCGTGTGTCGGTGGGGGTGGGCAGGATGCGGCGTATGTTCAGTGGACTTCATGACATCGACTGGTCGTCGATGGTGCATGCGTACGGCTCGGCCGAGGAAGTTCCGGGGCTTTTGCTGGCGCTGCGCTCTTCGGATGAGGAGGAGCGGGATAGAGCTCTCAGCAGGTTCTACGGCGCGGTTCATCACCAGGGCGATGTGTATGCCTGCACGGTGGCGAGTCTGCCGTTTCTCTTCGAGCTGGCCGACGACACCGCGACGCCTGGACGGGACGACGTCGTCGAGTTGCTGGTGAGCATCGGGTCGGAAGCCGTTGGGCGCGGTGACGTGGAGTATGTCGGCCACATCGATTTCGCTGGGGCCGCGAGGGTGGTGCGTGGCCGCGCGGAGACGTTCGTGGGGTTCGCGTGCGATCCCGACGTTCGCGTGCGCCGGGCCGCGGTGCCGGGGCTCGGGCTGTTCGTCGACGACGTCGCCCGGGCCTCGGAGGTCCTGCGCGGTCGGATGGCGGACGAGCCGAGCTTCGTCGTGCAGTCGCTGATCGTCGAAGCGATGGCGAACCTGGCCCTTCGCCTGCCGGAGCACGCGGAGGAGGCGACGGCGTGGTTCGCGGCGCTGGCCGCCGATCCGCACGCGGTCCCCGAGACCAGGCTCGCGGCCGTGGTCCAGCGGGCTCGCTGCGCGCCCGGGCAGGTGGACGAGGGCACCGTCGCGGCCGCGATCGAGCTGTTGCGGGAAGCGGATGTCGGTGGGGCGGAGGAAGCGTGGGGCTCCCCGCCTCGACCGGCGGTTCCCGGCGACGGGCCGCCGCAGATCGTCGCCGCCTTCGAGGACCTCGAACGGCATCGTTCGGTCCACTCGCCCACGACGGATCTGCTGCGGACCTTCCACGGAACCTTGGCGGAGAGGGTTCCGGCGCGCACGACGCTTCTGGCCGAGCAACTGCGCAGCCGCGATCCCGGGGCCCGCCTGGACGCCATCCGGATGAGCAGGGAGCTCATGGCGGGCTGGCGCGGAGACCACGCGCGGCTCGTCATGCTCGTCGCCGAGCACCTCGGCGCGTCCCACCCCCAGGTCGCCGCGGAGGCGGCGGCCGCGTTGAACTCCTGCCATGCGATCGCGGAACCCGCTCGGGAGGCTCTGGCGGCGTACGTCGGGGGACCGGACGGCTGGTGCTCGGCTCGGCCGCACGTGCGCAGGGGCCATCAGGAGGCCGTCCAAGCGCTGGCTCGTCTCGGTGATGTGCGGGCGGTGCCGAGCCTCGTCGCGGCGCTGGACGGCGGAGAGGACGGCTGGCGGGCGGTGCAGGTCGCCGGGAGGCTGCCGCAGGCCGCTGAGCGGCTGGTCCCCCTCGTGTGCGACCACTTGAGGAGTCTCGACCTCGCCCACTACGCGGTCGACATGAGTGCGCGCTCCGCTCTGTCCGCCCTGGTCGGACTCGCCGACGGCGCCGTCGAGGCGATCGCTGAGACCCTCGACGCGGCGGTGGCTCGTGAGCTGTGGTCGATCGCGAGCTCGGCCCTCGACGCGCTCGCGGCGTTCGGCCCGTCCGCGGCTCCCGCGCTGCGGACGATCCGGCCGCTGATCGCGCACGGCGCCGCGCGTCCCGCCGCCGTCGCCGCGCTGTGGGCCATCGGCGGGGATCCGGACGAAGTCGTCCGGCCGGCGCTCGGTCTGCTGGACGACCGCGCCGTCGGGATCGGTAAGGCGACCGACGTGCTCGCCGGGATCGGCCCTCACGCGCGGGAAGCACTCCCCCGGCTGCGGGACCTGCTGGCCGACGGCGACGAGTGGAACCGGGTCTCCTGCGCGAACGCTCTGTGGGAAATCGGCGGCGTTCCGGAGGCGCCGGTGGTGCTGGACACTCTTCTGCAAGCCTGGGGGCAGAACCCTTTCACCGCCAACGAGGTCGTCGCCTGCCTGGAGCGGATGGGTGACGCCGCAGTCCCTGCCGTGCCTCAGCTTCGGGCCGAGCTGCTCCGGCCGGAGCGCCGCGGCAGATTCGGCAGCATCGACGACGATGAGGAATTGCAGCGGATCTGCCGCGTCCTCATCGAACAGCTCGTTTGAAAGAGGCCCCTAAGGCGGGTGCTCGGGGCCTACGATGATTGGCCGTGTCCTATGGCAGGAGGCCGGGTATGGCATCGGACGAGCAACTCTCGGACTTGGGGATCGATCCGAACGTCCCCAGCGTCGCGCGGATGTACGACTACTACCTGGGCGGTAAGGACAACTACGCGTCCGACCGGGAGGCGGCGGAACAGGTGCTCGCCGCGATGCCGTACGTGCTGGAATTCACCCGCGCCAACCGGGGGTTCCTCTCCCGGGCGGTCACGATGCTGGCCGAGCGCGGGGTGCGGCAGTTCCTGGACATCGGGTCCGGGCTTCCCACCCAGGAGAACACGCACCAGGTCGCGCAGCGGGTGGCGCCCGGCTCGCAGATCGTCTACGTCGACAACGATCCGATCGTGCTCGTGCACGGGAGGGCGCTGCTGGCCGACGGTCCCGGGACCACGGTGCTCCAGGCGGACCTGCTCCGTCCCGAGAGCATCGTGGACCACCCCGAAGTGCGGGAGCGGTTCGACTTCTCCCAGCCGATCGCCGTGCTGCTCTTGGCCGTCCTGCATTTCGTCCCGGACGAGGCGCGGCCCGGGGAAATCGTCGCGCGGCTGCTCGAGCCACTGGCGCCCGGCAGCCACCTGGTCCTTTCGCACGGGTTCCTGGGAAAGCAGGACGCCGACAAGGAGGGCGCCGTGCGGGACCAATACGGCCGGACGGGCGCCGGCGACATCATTCCGCGGACGCGTGACGAGCTCCTCGGGTTCTTCGAAGGGACCGAGGTGCTGCCGCCCGGTCTCGTTCCGGTGCGCGACTGGCGTCCGGACGCCGGTTTCTTCGAGCCGGACATGAGCAGGACGGGCTTTCTCGGCGGCGTCGGGAAGGTGCGCTGATGGCTCCGCGGGTGCTGCCGATGGATTTCCTGCTTTCGGAGGAGTTCGCCCGCGACCCGTACGCGCTGTACGCGGAACTGCGCGCCGAGGGGCCCGTGCACCGCATCGATTTCCCTCCGGGCGCCGACGCGTTCCTCGTGGTCGATCACGAGCACGGTCATGCGGCGCTGAACGATCCGCGGCTGTCGAAGGACACCGCGCACAGCTCCGTGCCCGTGGATCCCGCGCCGTACTTCGGCGGCACCATGCTCGGCATGGACCCGCCCGACCACACGCGGCTGCGGCGGCTGGTCGCCAAGGCGTTCACGCCGCGGCGGGTGGAGGCGCTCCGGCCCCGTGTCCAGGACATCGCGGACGGCCTGCTGGACGGCCTGTCCGGGACCGTCGACCTGCTGGAGGCGTTCGCGGTCCCGCTGCCCGTCCAGGTCATCTGCGAGCTGCTCGGCGTTCCGCCGGAGGACCGCGATGAGTTCCGCGCCTGGACGACCGTGATGACGGCGCCGGCGCACGGCGCGGCGGCGCTCGAGCGGCGGCGGGAGGTCGCCGGGCTGTTCACCGGGTATCTCGCCGGTGTCGTCGCCGAGCGGCGTGCCCGGCCGCAGGACGACCTGATCAGCGGGATGGTCGAGGCGCGCGACGGGGACGCGGCGCTCACCGATTCCGAGCTGCTGAACACGATCGCGCTGCTGCTCATCGCGGGGCACGACACGACCGTGAACCTCATCGGCAACGGCGTCCTGGCGCTGCTGCGGGCACCGGACCAGCGGGAGCTCCTGCGGTCAAGGCCCGAGCTGCTGCCGTCCGCGGTGGAGGAGCTCCTGCGCTTCGACGGGCCGATCGAGCGCGCGAGCCAGCGCATCGCCGTGGAGGACATGGAGATCGCGGGAGTGCGCGTCCCGCGCGGGTCCTGGGTGCACGTCTCCCTGGGGGCGGCCGGCCGCGACCCCGGTGCCTTCGACGATCCGGGCCGGTTGGACGTCACCCGCGCCCCGAACCGGCACCTCGCGTTCGGGCACGGGCCGCACTTCTGCCTGGGGGCGCCGCTCGCGCGCCTGGAGGGCCAGGTCGCGATCGGCGGCCTGCTGGAGCGGTTCCCCGGCCTCGCGCCGGCCGTCCCGCCGTCCGAGCTGCGCCGGCACCGGGAGGGATCGATCGTCCGCGGCCTGGTGTCCCTCCCCGTGCGGCTCTGATCGCGCCAGGGCCGGAGGTCGAAGAAGGCCTTGACGCGGGGTTCGCGGTAGTCGATGTCGTCCTCGTCGTGCCGGACGCCCCGGCGCCGGGCGTGCTCGTAGTACGCGGCTTCGCGGCGCAGCCGGTGCCGGACGAGCCGGACGGCCTCCGGACGACCGTGGCGCCGCCGACTCCTCTCCGCCGTACAGCCGTACCGGCTCGCCTTCGATGGGCCGTCCCCGCGCTTCTCGTACCGCGTGCCGCATGGGCTCGGTCAGGGGAGTGTCGACGAAAGGCACCTTGCCCTTCTACAGCGGCGCGGCCGGCGCACCGGGTTTTCGCGGCGCGGCGGGCCGCCGACCGCGGGTCGGGCGGCGGCCGCGCGCGAGGACGTCAGTCCCGGTGTCCGGGGGTGTTGCGGACGAAGTCGGTGACGAGCCGGTTGAACTCGTCGGCGTGCTCGATCATCGCCCAGTGCCCGCACCGGTTGAGCAGCACGAGCCTGCTGTCGGGGATGTCGGCGAGCAGGCGGAGCGAGTTCTCGAAGGGGACGACCCGGTCGTCGCGGCCGTGGATGAGAAGCGTGGGGACCGCGATGCCGGGGAGCAGTTCGGGCTTGGCCCAGATGGGGAGGGGCGCGCCCGCGGGCAGCCCGTCGACGTAGTTGCGCAGGTGTTCGGGACGGGCGAGGGCCGCGGCCGAACGGGCCCGGCACAGTTCCGGGGTGGCGAACCGGGCCGTGTCGAAGCACATGATCTCGACGAGCCTGCGCATGTTCTCCGGGCTCGGGTCCCGGTAGGTCTCGATGAGGACCTTCAGGCCCTCGGACGGGCCGCCGCCGGGGGCGAAGAGGCCGGGCGCCCGGCCGACGGGCGGGCCCATGGTGACGAGGTGCGTGATCCGGCCGGGGTGCTCGGTGGCGAGCCGCAGCGCGGTCTGCCCGCCCATCGAGTTCCCGACGAACGCGGCCTTCCCGATGCCCAGGGCGTCCAGGAACTGGATCGCCGCGTCGACGTGGTCGAGGCGGTCGACCGTCGCCGGGTCGGAGTCGCCCCAGCCGGGCATGTCCACGGCGTACACGTGGAAGTGCCGGGCCAGCGCCTCGATGTTGGCGGAGAAGTTGCTCCAGCCGGTGGCGCCCGGTCCGCTTCCGTGCAGGAGGACGAGGGGGTGTCCGACGCCCGCCTCGTAGTAGCGGAGCGTCCACTCCTTCGTCCGGACGGTGCGGGCGGTGTCTTCTTGGGTCGGCGCCATCAGTGCAGGTCCTTTCCGGATGCGCGGGCGAGCAGGTCGGCGACGGTCTCCGGGGGGCGGTGCCCCCAGCTGTGCAGCCGGTCGAGCGTTGCGACCTCCCAGGTGGCCTCGTCGACGAGCAGGCCGCCCCAGCCGTACTCGACGCTGAAGCCGGAGGGCGTCCGCACGTAGAAGCTGAACATGCGGTCGTTGGGGTGCATGCCGAGGGTCATCTCGAAGGGGCGCCCGGCGTCCATGCAGCGGTCGTAGGCCGTGCCGACGTCGCGGATGTCGGCGACCTCGAGCATGAAGTGGTGGGTCCGCTTCGTGTGGGGCATGTCCCCGAACGCGACGGAGTGGTGGCGCGGGTTGCAGCGCAGGAAGGTCAGGTCGGCGACGGCGCCCGGCGCGAGCTCCTCGACGATGCGGTCGGACACGCGGAAGCCGAGCAGGCCCTCGTAGAACTCCAGGTAGGTCTCGCGGGCGGTCCCCTGGGCGAGCAGGACCTGGTGGCCCGCACCGCCCGCGCCGGTGACGAACCCGCCGAGCAGGACGTCGGAGCGGAACGGGGTGTCGGCGTCGGCGAAGCCGGTGACCAGCTCGATCCGGTTGCCCATCGGGTCCGCGGTCACGGCGACGCGGTCGACGCGGCGGGACGCGGCGAGGTCGGGGCCGCCCTCGGCGACGGCGACGCCGGCGGCCGTCAGCCGGCGGACGATCGCGTCGAGGGCGGCGCCGTCCTCCACCTCGTAGCCGCTGGCCGCGAGGTCGTCGGCGGGGCCGCGCCGCACGGACCAGCGGTACGCCTTGGCGTCGGTGCGGAGCTCGAGCGCGTCGGCGCTCCTGCCGGCGAGCTGCATGCCGAGCAGGTCGACGGTGAAGTGCTCCCAGTCGTCCAGGTCGCTCGCCTCGTAGACGACGTACGCCAGTTCCTTGATTCCGGTCATGGGGTCGTGCTCCTCGTTCTCGGTGTCGGTCAGGCCGGGACGGCGAGGCCGGACGGGTCGGCGGCGGCCACGAAGCGGTCGGGGCGCACGGCGACGGCGCGGGCGCGGTACCGGGCCAGCCACGGCAGCAGGACGTCGTCGAGGTCGACGAGGTCGTCGGCGCTCCGGGTGTAGGCCGTCCTGGGGCGGACGGCGACGTAGCGGGCGCCGAGCGCGTCCCATCCCGCCTTCTCTTCGGGCGCGAGCAGTCCGGCGGGGTCGGTGTCCGCGCCGAGCAGGACGAACCCGTCGCCGAGCAGGTCGTCGAGCCGCGCCATCCGGCCGGTGGCGTCGCCCGCGACGGGCTGCGGGATCATGCGGCCGACGGCGGAGGCGTCCCCGACGGGGCCGCGGAGCCGGCCGGCCGCGAGGACCGGCGGGGCGATCAGCGGCGGCTCGAAGGGGGTGACCGGACGTCGCGGTCGGGCCACCAGCGCTTGACGCGGCAGTCGATGACGATCCACCGGACGTCGAGCGTGTCGCCGAGCAGCCGGGCGCCGATCATGCCGCGGACGGCGCTGCCGCCGCCGTCGGCGCCGATCGCGTAGCGGGCGCGGAAGGCGCGCCGCTCCCCCGTCGCGGCGTCGGCCGCCGTCACCGTGACCCCGTCGGCGTCCTGCTCCAGGCCGACCGCCTCGGCGCCGTAGCGGACGTCGACCAGGCCGCCGTACTCCGCGGCGCAGGCGCGGAGCTCGGCCTCCATGGTCGGCTGGTAGATGTTGTAGAAGCGGGTTCCGGCGCCCAGCGTCGACGGCGGGTGCTCGACCCGCATGATCTCGGTGCCGTCGTAGGTCGTCCAGCGCAGCGCCCGCTGCGGTTCGATGACCGCGGCGATCCACTGGTCGATGCCGAGGCTCTGGAAGATGCGCATCGTCCAGTCGTTGACGGTGACGGCGCGTGCCCGGGGGTAGATGGCCTCGTCCCGCTCGAACGCGAGGACCGAGACGCCGTGCCGCGCCAGCGTGAGCGCGGCGGTCACGCCGGTGGGGCCGTAGCCGACGATCGCGACGTCGGCGTCGAAGTGCTGGGGCATGCGGGCTCCGGGTGGCTTCTCACAAGTTTTGGACCGATCGTTCGGTACGATCGTGGCCATCGTCACACGCTGACCTGCGAGGCGTCCATGAGATTCCGCTGTGCAGAACGGGGGCCGGTGCCCGGACGCCGGGGATCTATGCTTCACCCGTGGACGGCGAGAAGAGCGGCAACCGGCGCGGCCGCAGGTCCCGGGAGGAGATCCTGGACGTCGCCTCCCGGATCATGGCGGAGCGCGGGTACGCCGCCACGTCGCTGTCGGTGCTGAGCCGCGAGACCGGCCTCCCGAAGAGCGCGGTGTACCACCACTTCCACTCGAAGGCCGGGCTGCTCTCGGCGGTCATGGCGCGCGGCGCCTACGAGTTCTTCGCGGCGATGCGGCGGGCGCAGGCGGGCGGTCCCGAGGGGGGCACGCCGCGCGAACGGCTGACCTGGTACCTCGTGCGCACCGGCGAGGCGTTCATGGCGCGTCCGGACTTCCTGCGCCTGCACCTGCTCCTGGTGATGAGCGCCGAGGCCGCGGAGGCCGAGGTGGACGCCATCGTCGAGCGGGTGCGGCGGGACGGCCGCGCGCACATGAACGCGATGATCGCGGCGTCCTTCGCCGAGGAGGGCGAGGAGGCCGCCCGGGCCGTCGCGGACGAGCTGGAGTACTTCGGCATCGCCGGGTTCGACGGAGCGTTCGTGGCGCTGCAGGCCGAACCGGACCGCGACCTCACCGCGCAGATGACGCTGCTCGCCGAGGCCATGGCGGCGCTCGGGGAGGCGCGGCTGGCCGCGCTGCGCGCCCGCACCGCCGCGCCGCGCTGATTCCGGCCGTCCGCGCCCGGGTCCGCCGGCGGCGGGGTCGCCTAGCCTGGGGAGCGGCCCGAGTCCGGGGAGGTGGGGCCCGCATGACCGAGCGCAAGCCCGTCGGCATGGGCTTCGAGACCTGGATCGACCGGCAGATCCGCCAGGCGCGGGAGCGCGGCGACTTCGACGACCTGCCCGGCGCGGGCAAGCCGCTCACCGGTCTCGACCGGCCCTTCAGCGTGGAGCGGTGGGCGGTGGACAAGGCCCGCCGCGAAGGGCTGGACACCGAGGCCATGCTTCCCGAGCCGCTGCGGCTGCGGAAGGAGGTCGACCGGCTGCCCGGCACCGTCCGCGGACTCCGCTCCGAGCGGGAGGTCCGGGAGCTGGTGGGGGATCTGAACCGGCGGATCGCCGAGTCGCTGCGGCGGCCGTCCGAGGTGCCGGTCGTGGTCCGGCGGGTCGATCCGGACGCCGTCGTGGAGCAGTGGCGGGACGCGCGCGCCCCGGCGGTGGAGGCTCCCGCGACGGAGGCCCCCGCGGCGCCGGGCCCCGCACCTGCCGGGCGCGGGCGTTCCCGGCGCCGCGCCTTCCCCTGGCGCCGCAAGCCGCGGGACTGAGGGCCCGAGGGCCGCGCCGCGGGCGGGACGGACCGGGCTTCAGCGGCCGAGTCCGGCGAGCAGCTTCTCGCTCTCGGTCCAGAGGCGGGCGGCGGCGCCTCGCCCCCGACCGGCCCGAGTCGGCGGCGGCGCTGGACGCCGTCGCCCGCTTCGTCGCGCGCTTCGCCGGACCTGCGGGCGCAGGACGCCCGGTGGCCGCCGCCGATCACGGATCCCGCCCCGGCCGCGCACAGTAGAGTGCTTCCTGCGCGACGTCGGAGACGTCCGTCCGGTCGGCACCGGCGGCACACGCACGGGATGCCGCCGCCCCCCGCGAGGTCCGCGAGCACCGCCCGACCGCGTTCACCGTGCCTCCGGACGGCGACGCGCGCGGCGTCGGAGGAACCGCACTGCGAAGGAGCCGTCGAGCATGGGCGCCCACCACGGCCACGGGACGGCCGAGCACCCCCACCGGCCCGCGTCCCGCTCCGCGGTCCGCGCCGTCCTGGCCGCGATCGTCCCGCTGGCGCTGGTGACGCTGGCGGCCCTGCTGTGGATGTGGCCGTCCTCCCCCGAGGCTCCGGGCGGCCCGGCGGCCGTGCAGCTGGAGAAGGTGCCCGGGACGGTCGTGCGGGTCGATCTCAAGCCCTGCCCGGAGGTCGCGCCGCCCGGCGGCGCCCCCATCGACGCGGGCGGTGCGGGCGAGGAGGCGCCCCCGACGGATCCGCGGCGGTGCGGGACCGCGCACGTCGAGCTGACGTCCGGGCCGACGGAGGGCCGGGTGGTGAGCGCCGAGCTTCCCAGCGGCCCGGGCACCCGGGTGTTCACGGCGGGCGACGACGTGATCCTGCTGCACCTGCCCGCCGACGGCGGCCAGGGCCCGTCCTACCAGCTGTCCGACCACGACCGCTCCGGCTCGCTGTGGCTGGTCGGCGCCGCGTTCGTCCTCGCGGTGATCGCGTTCGGCCGGTGGCGCGGGCTGACGGCGCTCGTCGGCCTGGCCGTCACGTTCGCGCTGCTCCTGTGGTTCCTGATCCCGGCGATCCTGGACGGGCGACCGCCGCTGCTCGCGGCGATCGTGTGCGCGGCGGCCATCATGCTCGCGGTGCTGTACCTCACGCACGGGTTCACGATGTCCACGTCGATCGCGGTCATCGGCACCCTGGGCAGCCTCACCCTCACCGGGGTGCTGGCGATGGCCGCGATCGACCTGACCAGCCTCACCGGCATCACCGACGACAGCTCGCTCTACCTGGACCTCAGCTACCGGATCAACACGCAGGGGCTGCTGCTGGCCAGCGTGATCATCGGTTCGCTGGGCATCCTGGACGACGTCACCGTCACGCAGGCGGCGACGGTGCGGGAGCTGGCGCACGCCAACCCGGCGTACTCGCTCCTGCAGCTGTACCGCGCGGGCGCGCGGGTGGGGCGGGCCCACGTGGCCTCGGTGATCAACACGATCATCCTCGCCTACGCCGGCGCGTCCCTGCCGCTGCTGCTGATGTTCAGCGTCGGCAGCCAGCCCCTCGGCGAGGTGATCACCACCCCGGTCATCGCGCAGGAGATCGTCCGCAGCGCGGCGGGCACGCTGGGGCTGATCGCCGCGGTGCCGCTGACCACGGCGCTCGCCGCGGTCGTCGCCACCCGCCGGGACCGCTCCGATCCGGTGGGTGAGCCCGGCGCGGCCGCTCCCCCGCCGGCCGAAGGCCCGGGCGCCCTCGCGGACGCCTTCCCGGACGAGCGGCCGGCGAAGGGGCGCCGCGAGGAACGCGTGGACCACGAGTTCTGGGGCGACTGAGCCGGCGGCCCGCTCCGCTCAGCGGCGTTCCGAAGCCGGGGCCGGGTCGCGCAGTTCGCGGCGGAGGATCTTGCCGGAGACGCTTTTCGGTAGTTCGTCCTCGATGAGCACTTGCGCCGGGGCTTTGTAGACGGCCAGCCGTGCGCGGCAGTGCTCGCGCAGCTCGTCGCCGGTGACGGCGGCGCCGGGCCGGAGGCTGACGTGGGCGCGGACGGTCTCGCCGCGGTAGGGGTCGGGGACGCCGACGACGGCCGCTTCCCGCACGGCCGGGTGCTCGTACAGGACGTCCTCGACCTCGCGCGGCCAGATCTTGTAGCCCGCGGCGACGATCATGTCCTTCTTGCGGTCGACGAGGTAGACCCAGCCGTCCGCGTCCATGAAGCCGACGTCGCCGGTGAGGAGCGTGCCGCCGGGGAAGGACGCGCGCGTCTGCTCCGGGTTCCGCCAGTAGCCCGCGGCGACCTGCGGGCCCGCGACGGCGAGTTCGCCGACCTCGCCCGGCGGCAGCGGTTCTCCGTCCTCGCCGCGGATCTCGACGCGGACGCTCGGCCAGGGCACGCCGATGGCGAGGGCCCCGGACGCCGCGTCGACCGGCGCGCGGGCGCCGAGCGGCACGGCGACGGCGGCCGCCGTGGTCTCGGTGAGCCCGTAGGCGTTGTGGACGTAGACGCCGAAGGCGTCCTCGAAGCGGCCCACGGTCGCGGACGGCACCGGGGCACCGCCGCTGAACGCCTTGGTCAGGGAGCCGAGGTCGTGCTCGCGGGTCGCGGGCTCGTCGAGGAGCGCGATGAACGCGGTGATGGACCCGATGGTGAACGTCGGCTTGTAGCGTTCGACCAGCGCGGCGGTGGTCCTCGGCTCGAACCGGTGGGTCAGCACGAGCGGGAGGCCCGCGCCGAGGCCGAGCGCCAGGTGCATGACGAGCCCGGTGATGTGGAACAGCGGCGCGGTCGTGAGGATCGAGTCGCTCTCGTCCAGCCGGAACCAGGCGCGGCACGCCGCGACCTGGCAGGCGAGGTTGCGGTGGGTGTTGACCGCGCCCTTCGCCGGCCCGGTGGTGCCGGACGTGTAGCTGAGCAGGGCGGGCTCGTCCGGTCCGGGAGCGGCGGAAGTGCGGGGCGTGCCGCCCTCGTCGAGGATCGCCAGGACGTCGTCGGGCCGGTCGCCGTCCGGCCACGGGCCGACGGGGTCGGCCGCCAGTGCGGCGGCGCCGGAGTAGAGGACGGCCGCATCGGGCAGCGCCTCGACCGTCGCGGCGGCCTCGGGATGCGCGATGAGGACGCGGGCGCCCGAGTCGGCGAGCAGGTGGCCCAGCTCCCGCCGCTTGTACATGGGGTTCACCGGGACGACCGTCGCGCGCAGTTTCCACACCGCGAGGACGGCCAGGACGCAGACCGGCGTGTTCTGCAAGGCGATCGCGACGCGGTCGCCCGCGCCGACACCGCGCCGTTCGAGCCCGGCGGCGAGGGCGTCGCTGAGCCGGTCGGTGGCCGCGCGGTCGAGGGTCGTCCCGAAGTAGTGCAGCTGCGGGGCGTCCGGACGTTCGGCGGCGCGCCGCCGGAACAGCGCGACGACGTCGCCGGCCTCGGGGGCGATCTCGCCGGGCACTCCCGGCCCGTACAGCTCGCGCCAGTTCATACGTGGCTCCCTCCGGGCACGGGCGGCTCGCCCCGGGCGCCTTCTCCGCTCCGCCCGGATCGCCCCCGTCACGATAACGCCGCGCCGGGCGGACGCAAGGGCGCGGGAACCGCCACCAAAGTGGGCCGCGCCCGCATACTTCGGTCGCCGCGCCCTAGACGGATGGCGGACGATCCGCCCGGCCGCCGGATCGGAGACTGTCGCCCATGAGCAACGAACACGCAGGCAGGAGGCGGTTCCTGGCGGGCGCGGGCGCGCTCGGGGCCGCGGCGGTGGCCGGACGGGCCGGGGTCGCGCTCGCGGGGACCGGGGAGGCGGCGCCGTCCGGCGGACGGCGCGGGCTGCGGCATCGCGGGGTGTGCTACGCCGTCGAGGACGGCGAGACGCCGGAGACGGGGTGGGACGCCGCGCGGATGCGCGCGGACCTGCGGGTCATCGCCGGGGACCTGCACGCGAGCACGGTGTCGGTGTTCGGCGACGGCGTGCGGCGGCTCACGGCCACCGCCGAGGAGGCCGCCGACCGGGGGCTGCACGTCTGGCTCCAGCCCCGCCTCGCGGACCGGCCGCACGAGGAGATCCTCGACCACCTCGCCGAGACCGGACGGGCGGCCGAGCGGATGCGGCGCCAGGGAGCGCGCGTCCACCTCAGCGTGGGCTGCGAGTTCCTCCTGTTCGTGCCGGGGATCGTGCCGGGCGAGAGCGCCCTGGAGCGCATCGAGAACATCATGAGCGGCAACTACGACCCGGCGGTGACGGCCGAGCGGCTGCGCGAGTTCATCGCGCGCGCCGCGGCCACCGGCAGGTCCGTCTTCCGGGGCGCGCTCACCTACGGGGCCGCGAGCGACGAGGCGGACGAGAGCGTCGACTGGGGCCTGTTCGACCTCGTCTCCGTCAACTACTACGGGTACCACTCGGGACGCACCGGCTACGTGCGCGACCTGCGCCGGTACCGGCGGTTCGGCAAGCCGGTCGCGATCACCGAGTGCGGCACCTGCACCTTCGAGGGCGCTCCCGAGCACGGCGGGATGGGCTGGGACATCGTCGACTACGACAAGCCGCGGCCGGAGATCACCGCGGACGTGCGGCGCAGCGAGCGGGCGCAGGCCGCCTACCTGGGCGACGTGTTCGACGCCTTCGAGTCGATGGGCCTGTACTCGGCCACCATCTACAACTTCGTGGCGCCGGACTCCCCGCACCGGCCGCAGCGCCGCTTCGACCTCGACCTCGCGAGCTACTCGCTGGTGAAGCCGATCTGGGAGTCGCCGGAGCGGCCCGGGGACTGGCACTGGGAGCCGAAGGAGGCGTTCCACGCGATGGCGCGGCGCTTCGCCCGGGCGGGCGGCGCGGACGGGCGTCAGCCGGGCGCGGGCGGCGCGGGCGGGACCCCGTAGACCGTCAGCCAGATGGTGCGGGCGAGCGTGCGGGCGATCCGCTCGTCGCCCGCGCCCTCGTCGTGGTGGCAGTGCGCCGAGATGGTCCGTTCCACCGTCCAGATCAGCACCCGCGCGGTGGTCGGGGCGTCCAGCTCCGGGTCGACGGTCCCGGCGCGCAGTTCGGCGTCGAGGCGCGCCTGGACGACCTCGGTGAAGCGGCCCATCCGGTCGCGCCAGAAGTCGGCGACGTCGGGGTCGTACCCGGCGACCTCGCCCAGGGCGCGCAGGACCCGGCGGTGCTCGCGGTAGGCGGCGATCATCTGCCGCATGGCGTGGGCGACGCCGTCGACGCCGTCGGCGTGGTCGGCCCGCCACCAGGTGACGGCCTCGCCGAACAGCGCCTCGACGGCCTCCTCGGCGAGCGCGATCAGCAGCCGGCTCTTGTCCGGGAAGTGCAGGTAGAAGGTGGACCGCGCCACCCGTGCGCGCTCGGCGATGCGCTGCACCGGCAGCTCGGTGTAGGGCGTGCCGTCCGCCATCATCTCCGCGGCCGTCCGCAGCACGCGGCTCCGGACGTCCTCGCGCCGCTCCCGGACCTTCCTGCGCGGCTGGGTGGTGGAGGCCATGACGGCAGGGTACCGGCGGCGGGCGCCGGCGTCCGGGGCCAGGATCGGACAGTGTGTCGACACACTGCTTGACAGCCTCCGGAGACCGAATCACACTCGGTCCACGGCTCGCCGGAGGGGGCCGGACGTCACGGAGGGCTCAGCCGAGGAGGCTCAACGTGGTACGCCGCTCCACCGCCCGCCGCTCCGCCGCCCGCCGCTGCACCGCCCGCCGCGCCGCCGCGGCGATCGTGCTCGCCGCCGCCGCGCTCGTCCCGCTCACGGCCGGTCCGGCCGCCGCGCGGCCCGCGCCGGCCGACGCCGACTCCTGGATCCCGCGCACCGACATCGCCCGCTCCGACCTCACGCAGGTGCCCGGCAAGCTCGCCGAGCCGTCCGACGACGGCCCGCACCCCGGCTCCACGACCGAGTGGTGGTACGTCCACGTGATGGACCCCGCGACGCGCCGCACCTTCATCGCGATGCTGTTCACCGAGCCCGTCCCCGCCGCGCTGATCTTCTGGTATCCGGAGGAGGGGCCGAAGACGGTGCTGCCCGAGCCGGTCGCGAAGGTGACCGCGATGGACGGGCCCGTCGTGGAGAGCAGCGCGGGAAGCCTGGTGTGGGATCCCGGCCGCGGCGCCTACCGCCTGCGGTGGCACGGCCTGTTCGCCAAGGCGGACATCTGGTTCGAGGACGCGCTGCCGGGGGTGACGGGCGGGCCGATCGCCTACGACGGCCAGACGATGTACTGGACGTCGCCCGTCGCGACGAGCCGGGTGCGCGGGTGGCTCCAGCCGCCCGGGGCCTCGTCCCCCGTCAGTGTGACCGGATGGCGCGGCTACCACGACCACAACTGGGGCCGGTTCAACGTCGCCGACCAGCGCTACTCGGGATGGGAGTGGGGCGTCTCCCACGAACCGGACGGCTCGGCGACGCTGCTCGGCGGCGTGGTGAAGGGCGACGGGACCTGGCAGGGCGTGGTGGGACGGGTCACGGCCCGCGAGACCTACGGCTGCATGGCGACGATCGAGCTGTCGGACTGGCGGACGTCCGGGCTGTTCAGCTACCCGGACACGACCACGCTGTCCTGCCCGTCCTCGCTGCTCGCCACGCCCCAGGGGCTGCGGGGGGCGCGGCCCGGGATCCGCACGAGCTTCCACGTGGTGGACCCGTTCATCCTCGACTTCGGGCTGCTCGCGCTGCCCGAGTCGCTCGGCCGGACCGTCCCCGGATCGCTCGGCCTGATCGAGCACATCCGCACGCTGAAGGCCCGGCTGCCGCAGTCCTGACCGTGTCCCCGACCGGACGCGCCGCCCCCGAACCCCCGAGGAGATCGCCATGAGCAGGCCGCACGGGCGTCCCGCCGGAACCGCTCCCCCGCCGTCCGCCGCCGTGTCGCGGCGCCGCGTCCTCGCCGGTTCGGCCGCCGCCGGCGCGGGCGTCCTGCTGCCCGCGCCCGCCGCCCGCGCGGCGGCCGGGCGGGACGGCCGGACGGTCGCCGTGCTCGGCGGCGGCATGGCCGGGCTGGCCGCCGCCCACGAGCTGGCCGAACGCGGCTTCGCCGTCACCGTCTTCGAGCGCAAGGCCCTCGGCGGCAAGTCGCGCAGCATCCCCGTCCGGGGCACCGGCGCGGACGGCCGCCGCGACCTGCCGGGCGAGCACGGGTTCCGCTTCTTCCCCGGCTTCTACCGGAACGTGCCGGACACGATGCGGCGCATCCCGTTCCCCGGCAACGCGAACGGCGTCCACGACAACCTGCTGCCGCTCACCGCGGCGCGGATCGCCCGCAACGGCGGCCGGTCCGACATCACCGTGCCCGAACCGGCGGCGCCCGGCGGCCTCGATCCGGAAGTGCTGCGGGAGACCGCCACCGGCCTCGTCGAGCAGGCCGCCGCCGTCCCGCCGGCCGAGCTGGCCCTGTTCGTCAACCGCTTTGTCGTCTACCTGACCAGCAGCGACGAGCGGCGGTTCGGCGAGTGGGAGCGCGTCCCGTGGTGGGAGTACGTCCGCGCGGAGGGCGCGTCCGCGGACTACCGGACGATCGTGGCGCGGTTCCTGACGCGCGGGCTGGTGGCCGTCAAGGAGCGGATCGCCAGCACCCGGACGGTCGGCGCCATGGGCGAGGCGTTCGTGCTGTCGGGGCTCGGCCTCGGCGCGGACGGCGGCCTGGCCCGCATGCTGAACGCGCCGACCAACGAGGCGTGGATCGACCCGTGGGTGCGGTACCTGCGCGGACGGGGCGTGCGGTTCGCGGTCGGGCAGTCGGCCGAGGCGCTGGAGACCGGCGGCGGGCGCATCCGGTCGGTGCGGCTGGTGGACGCGGCGGGCCGCCGCCGGAGCGCCGCGGCGGACTGGTTCGTCTGCGCGGTGCCGGTCGACCGGGCCCGCGCGCTGCTCTCCCCGGCCGTCCTCGACCTCGCACCGGGGCTGGCGTCGTTGCGCGAGCTGCGCACCGAGTGGATGAACGGCCTCCAGTTCTTCCTGCGGCGCACGCCCGGCGGCATCGGCCAGGAGGTGAACTTCATGGACTCGCCGTGGCAGATCACCGCCGTCCTGCAGAGCCGCATCTGGGATCGCGACTTCCCCCGCGACTACGGCGACGGGGAGGTCGCCGACTGCCTCTCGCTCGACATATCCGACTGGGACACCCCGGGGATGCTGTACGGGAAGCCCGCCAAGAAGTGCACGAGGGCGCAGATCGCCGAGGAGTGCTGGGCGCAGATGAAGGACCACCTGGAGGACACCGGCAGGTCCGTCCTGCCCGACGGCATGCTGCACTCCTGGGTCCTCGACCCGGCGATCGCGTGGCACCCGCCCTCCGGCGGCAACGTCAACGACGAGCCGCTCATGGTGAACACCGTGGGCAGCTGGGAGCACCGCCCGGAGTCCCGGACCGCGATCCCGAACCTCTTCATGGCCGGCGACTACGTCCGCACGAACATCGACCTGGCGACGATGGAGGGCGCGAACGAGTCCGGGCGCGCCGCCGTCAACGCCCTGCTGGACGCGGCGGACTCCCCCGCCGCGCGCGTCCCGGTGTGGCGGCTCCACCGGCCGCCCGAACTGGACGGCCTCAAGGAGATCGACGCCCGGCGGTTCCGCGCCGGGCGCCCCAACCTCTTCGACACCCGGTGAGGCGGCCGGCCGTCCCGCGGCCGCGGTGACGGTCCGGGCCCCGGAACCCGGTGGCCGGGTTCCGGGGCCCGGGTCACCGGCGCGCTCAGCAGGTGTCGAGCAGGCCGGCGAGGGCGTCGCGCTCCGCCGCGTCGACGGTGAGGCCGTACCGCCACTTCACGTCGATCCACGACCGGGCGTACATGCAGTGGAAGGCCGCGCGGGGCGGCGTCCACTCGGCCGGGTCCTGGTCGCCCTTGGACTGGTTGACGTTGTCGGTGACCGCCCAGAGCTGGGAGCTGCCCAGGTCGTTCGCGAACGTCCGGCGGCGGGACGTCGTCCAGCTCGACGCCCCGGAGCGCCACGCCTCGGCGAGCGCCACCATGTGGTCGATGTCGATGTCGGACGGCTGCCGCCACGTGGCCCCGTCGTAGGGGCTGTACCAGGAGCCGCTCGTGGGGTAGCAGTCCGAGCCGACCGCGACGTTCTCGCCGTCCCGCTTGAGGACGGCCTCGCGGGTACTGCAGGAGTCGCCCTGGTCGATCCAGTGCGGGAACTTCTCGCGGTCGTAGCCGGTCATCGAGCCTTCGGCCCGGACGGTGAGTTCCGCGAGGTGGGTGCGGGCGGTGGTCTCGCCCGGAGGGGGCGGCGGGGCCGCCGAGGCGGGCGGTGCCGCGGCGACGAGGACGGCCGCGGCGGCGGCCGTCGCCGCGGCGGCGGCGGGGAGTCTTTTCATGGGAGACCTCTCGACGGGGGGTTTCAGCCGCAGCGTCTCCTAAGTCCGTTATGGACAAACATCAATGCGCAAAACGGGAAATGTCTGACCGTTAACGAGGCGTGAGCGACCTCGTGCGATGAGAAAGAAGGGGAATTCCAGCCCTCAGAACGGGCGAAATTCGGCCCGGCCGATATCCGGTCGGCGGGCCGGGTGGAGAGAAGGGGGCGCGGACCCGCGCCCGGAACGGCCGGTCACGCGGGCCGGGTGCCCGCAGGTGTCGGTGCGACTACCGAGGGTAGGTGTCCACGAGCCCGACGCTTCCGGAGAACGGGGAGTCCGCAATGTCGAAGCCGCCGCTGCCGCGGGAGGCCGGCGCACTGCTCGCCAGGCCCAACCCGTGCGTCATCGCCACCGTGCGCTCGGACGGCGCGCCGGTCTCCACGCCGACCTGGTACCTGTGGGAGGACGGCCGGGCCGTCGTCAACATGGACGAGGGCAGGGTGCGCCTCGGGCACCTCCGGCGCGACCCGCGGGTCTCCCTCACCGTCCTCGACCGCGAGGACTGGTACACCCACGTGACGCTCATCGGCCACGTCACCGAGATCCACGAGGACGCGGACCTGCGGGACATCGACCGGCTCTCCCGCCACTACACCGGCGAGCCCTACCCCGACCGGACGCGCGCGCGGTTCACCGCGTGGGTCCGGGTGGACCGCTGGCACGGCTGGGGCAGGCTGAAGGACAGCGACCAGGCGTCGTCCTGATCGCCGTCCGTTCCGTCGTCGGTTCCGTCGTCGGTTCCGTCGTCGGTTCCGTCGTCCGTCAGCCGGAGAGCAGCGCGGGGGCGAGGCGGCGCCACGCGTCGCGCGGGAAGGCGTCCTGGTCGGCGGTGAGGACCTGGACGCAGACGTGGTCGGCGCCGGCGGCCCGGTGCTCGTCCACCCGGTTCTTGATCGCCTCCTCGTCGCCCCACGCGATGAGGGCGTCGAACAGGCGGTCGCTCACCGACTCCACGTCCTCGGACGAGAACCCGGAGCGCAGCAGGTTGTTGGCGTAGTTCGGCAGCGACAGATAGCCGCGCAGCCAGCCGGTCCCGATCGCCCGCGCCTCGTCCCGCGTCCCGCACAGGATCGCGGTCTGCTCCGGGAGGACGAGCGGGCCGTCGCCGAGCGCCTCGCGGGTCCGGCGGGTGTGCTCCACCGGGACGAGGTAGGGGTGCACCCCGCGGCTCCGCTCCTTCGCGGTCTGCTGCATCTTGGGGCCGAGCGCGGCCAGCACCCGGCTCGCGGCGGGCACCGGCGGCTCCGCCGCGTCGAGCCCGTCGAGGAAGGACGTCATCGCGGCGAGCGGCCTGCGGTACCGGCCGGCCTCCTTCGCGTCGACCAGCGGGGCGTGGCTCACCCCGATGCCCATCAGGAAGCGGTCGCCGTGCGCGGCGGTCAGCGACGCGTGCGCGGCGGCGGCGTCCGCCGGCGCGTGCATCCACAGGTTCAGGATGCCGGTCGCGACGACCGTCCGGTCGGTCGCCTCGAGGAGCCCGCCGACCGCGTCGAACAGCGGTCCGCCGACGTCCGGGATCCACAGCGCGGCGTACCCGAGCTCCTCGAGTTCCGCGGCGGCCTCCGCCGCCTCGCCGCGGTCGCCGTACCGCAGCTGTTGACTCCACACTCCGACGCCGGAAATCTCCACGTCACCCATCCCTTTCGGTCGCGGTCGTGATGATCACGCTACTCGCGCGCGGCCGCGGCCCGGGCGGTCGCCCCCGCCGCGCCGGGGGCGCCGGTCAGGCGAGCCAGCGGCCGTCGCGCATCAGCTCGCGGCCGCGCAGCTCGTTCTCCTCGCGCCAGGCCAGGACGCGCCGCGGCGCGACGCGGAACCAGCGGTACGGCGCGGACTGCGCGCGCGGGTCGAAGCCGGTCCGCGCGGCGAACCGGTCGGCCCGCTCCCGCGGCAGCGCGTCGATCTCGAGGACCTCGACCTCGCCGTCGATCACGGTCACGTCGCGGGTGGGCCCGAGGCCCAGCCGGACGGTGCGGGACGCGGCCAGGTTCCGGCCGGTGCGGCTGTCGCGCGGGGTGGCGAGGATGAGCCGCTCCCCGTCCCAGTCGAACGACAGCGGCACCAGGTGCGGCAGGCCGTCCGGCGACGCGCTCGCCACCCAGACGTCGACGTCGCGGGCCAGGCGGTGCTCGGTGTCGCGGCGGCGCTCGGCGCGGGAGCGGAAGGCGGCGGTGGACGTGCTGGTCATGGTCACTCCTGGGGTCGGGGCCCGGCGGGCCGGTCGTTCGCCGTGGCACCAGCATGTCGCGGCGGGCGTCCGGGCGCCTCCGTGCCGACCACGGAAAGGACCACGGAAAGCGGGCCGGACGGCGGGGCCGGTCAACCCTCGACGCCCGTGCCGCCGTGGGACGCCCCGACGGGCTCGGACTCGGGCGACCCGTGCTGCCGCAGGAAGAAGAACGGGGACAGGCCGTTGTCGTAGAGGAACCCGGCGATCCGGCCGCGCCCCTCCGGACCCCACGCGCGCCCGCGCCCGGTCGCCCCACACCTCGGCCCCGGCCGCCTCGCTCCCCGCGAGGCCGAGCCGCAGGATCTGCCGGTCGCACCGGGCGCCGGCCGTCTCCAGCCCGTCGACCGCCCGCGGGACGAGCGCGGCGCGCACCAAGCCGGCGGCGGTGCGGTGGTACGCGACCGGCCGCGAGGAGTTCCGTCCAGACAGGACCAACGGAACGTTTCGCCGATACCCTTCCGGTAAATGATCACACCGGCTCCCGCTAGGAAGCGACCTTCATGACCGAGAACCCCCCAGCGGACCTGCGCACCGACGAGCCGCATCCGGCCCGGGTGTACGACTTCTACCTCGGCGGCAAGGACCATTTCGCGGCCGACCGCGCCTTCGGCGGGCAGGTGCTGCAGATCTGCCCGCAGCTGCGGCCGCTGGCGCGGGCCAACCGCAGGTTCCTGGCCCGCTCCGTGGCCGTGCTCGCGCGCGAGCACGGCGTCCGCCAGTTCCTCGACCTCGGCACCGGGCTGCCGACGTCGCCCAACCTGCACGAGGTCGCGCAGGGCGTCGCGCCCGAGTCCCGCGTGGTGTACGTCGACAACGACCCGATCGTGCTCGCCCACGCCCGCGCGCTGCTGACCAGCCGTCCGGAGGGGGCGACCGCCTACATCGACTCCGACGTCGCCGACATCGACCGCATCATGCGGGAGGCGGCCCGGACGCTCGACTTCGGCGAGCCGGTCGCGGTCAGCGCGCTGGCCCTGTTCCACTTCCTGCCCGACCCCACGCCCGCCGAGCTGCTGGCCCGCCTCCGCGACCGGCTCGCGCCGGGCAGCTTCCTGACGATCAGCCACGTGCTCCCGTCCCTCCAGGACGTCGCGACGGCGTACCAGGGGACGATGGGCCTCGGGACGCTGCGCGACCGCGACCAGATCACCGCGCTGTTCGCCGACTTCGAGCTGCTGGAGCCCGGCCTGGTCGACCCGTTCCGCTGGCGGCCCGAGCTGGACCCCGCCGAGCGGGAGCCCGGCGACGAGATCGAGGGTCTGGGGGCGTGCGGGGTCGCCCGCAAGCCCGGGAGGTGACCCGGCGGCTCACCGCGCCCGCGGGCCGGCGCCCCCGTCCTCCGCTCCGGTCCTCGCCGGTGTGATCGCGCGGAGGCAGAACGCCGTGACGCGTTCCACGTCGCCGTCCGTGGGTTCGGTGCCGCCCCACACGTAGTCCGCGAGCAGGCCGAAGGTCGCGTGGGCGGCGAGCGAGGCGTCGAGGAGGGGGTCGTCGCTGCCGAGTTCGCGGAAGGGGCCGGGCAGCAGTTCGGCGAGGCGGCCGCTGGCGACGGGCGGTTTGGAGCCTGCCGGTTCGCTCAGCGCCCCCGCGTTCCACAGGACCGCGCGCGTCGTGGCGGCGATCTCCTCGCGGGCTTGGGTGAACACGCCGCCGACCCAGGCCCGCACCCGCCGCTCCGGGGTCGGCTCCTTGGCCATCCGGTGCGCGACGTAGCCGTGCAGGCGTTCGGTGCCGTCCTCGAGCAGCGCGGCGACCAGCGCGTCCTTCGAGCGGAAGTGGCGGTAGAACGCCTCGTTGGACAGCCCCGCGGCGCTCACGATGTCCGCGACGCGCGGGCGCGACGCCGTCCCGCACTCCCGCATGACCTCGAGCGCGGCGTCGAGGAGGCGGCGCACCTCGCCGGCGTAGGCCGCGCCCCGCTTGGCCAGGGTGCGCCGGGCGATGCGGTCCGCGACGTCGTCCGACCGGCCGGGAAGATGATTCTCGCTCACACGAATGGGATTCGTGCACCGGGCGGGGCGGGGCGCAACGCCCGCCCGCGGCGCCCGGGGGCGAGCAGGCGGGCCGCCCGCCCCCGGACGTTCGGCGCCCGCGGGGCCCCGGGAGGTCAGTCGTCCTGGCCGACGTCGAACTCCCAGTGCCAGGGCTCGTACGGGTTGCTGTAGGCCCAGGCCGGGTGGATCCAGCCGTACTCCTCGGCGTTGTCCTCCAGCCACTCGAACTGCGGCGTGCCCTCTTCCTCGACGCCGCCGCACAGGTCGGCGGCGATGCCGAGCCCGTGCTTGCTGTTGCCGGGCGCCGCGGCCATGCCCGCGGGCATGCTCGCGTACAGCTCCGCCTGCCGCTCGTAGCTCCGGTAGGAGCTGCGGACGCACATCTCCTCGCCGAACCGCTCGTGGTAGGCGGCGTTCAGCTCGTAGAACGCGGCGGCGGCGTCGGCCCGGAGCGACTCGTCCTCCTGCGGCAGCGGGCACAGCTCCTCGTCCGGGATGCGCCCGTTGCCGTGGTCGAGGTCGGCGGCCTCCTTCGGCTTGCAGTCGGCCGGGAGCTTCGGGGGGCCGCTCTCGCGCTCCTCGGGGGCCGCCGACGGCGCGGCGCGGTGCGCCGAGAGCGCCGCGGCGCGCCGGTCGCCGCCGGGGTCCTCGTCGCCGCCCGACGACGCGAGGGCGAGGGACCCGGCGAAGATGCCCGCGAGGGCCATGCCGGCCAGCGGGGCGGTGACTTTCGTTGAAATGGCGTGCCGACCTATCACGGCTGCTCCTTCCATGCCGCCTACCGGGTTAGCTGACGGATTCGGGCATGGAAGACGCCCTACGGCGCCTCGTGGCGAGGCGCCGATTCACCCCTGCGAAGCGACGCGGACCGGCCGGTCCGGGCGTCGATCGCGCTGGTTCCCCGGCTCCGCGCGGACGCGGACTCGGCGTCGCCGCCGTCCCCCGCACGCACGCGCGCCGGGGTGACGCGGACACTGATCGATGGTCTGGGCGCCCCTCCGGGCGCCGATGTGGGCATGACGGTACCAAAGCCCCAAAAGACCGCAAATGGGAGGCCAAGTCCGCCCCACCGGCGGCGGTCAGCCCCGCAGGTAGCCGATGACGAGGTCGGCGAGCTCGTCCACCATGCGCTCGTGCGGGACGGGCGGGCGGTCGAGCACGTACCGCACCGAGACCGAGCCGACGATCTCGGTCAGCATCCACAGCGTCGTGTCGACGTCCAGGTCCTCGCGGAAATCGGACCGGTTCAGCAGGAGCTGGACGCGGACCAGGTCGGTCAGCCGCCGCTGGAGCCCCGCGAGCTTGTCGAACGGGCCGAGCCGCGGGATCTGCTCGACGATGATGCGCAGCAGGTCGGCGTGCTCCTCGAAGAGCCGGATCTGGACGTCCAGGAGGGCGCGGCCCGCGACCGGCCACGGCTCGGTCATCGTGGCGTCGATCTGGGCGCCGAGCCGCTCGGTGAGGTGGTCGGCGAACCGGTCGACCACCGCGACCATGATGGCGTCCTTGTTCGGGAAGTACTGGTAGAGCGATCCGTTGCTGATCCCGGCGGCCGCGGCGATGCGGTTGGTGGACGCGCCGTCGTACCCGCGTTCGGCGAGAACGCGAGTGGCGGCGTCCAGGATCCCCTCGACCGTGCGGCGCGACCGGTCCTGCCGGGGGACCCTCCGGGGCGTCAGTCCAGGTGGGCGGCTCATGCGGCACCTCACAGCGAACGCGACTTGTAAGCGACTACTTATTCGCGTTCAACTTATCCCGTAGCCCCCTGCGCGCGGAAGGAAGAGACGAGGAGATGACGACCGAGCAGTTGACGACCGGGCGGTCGGCGACCGAGCAGCCGGCGACCGGGCAGATCGTCCCGGCCGCGGAGCGCGGCCGGGAACCGGTCCCCTTCGGACCGGGCTCGATCCTGTGGGACACGATGGGCCTGTACAGCTCCGCGGTCGCGGGCAACAGCGTCTTCATCCTGCAGACGATGCACCCGGCGATCGGCGCCGTGGTGGACCGGCTGTCGAGCTTCCGCACCGACCCGGTGGGACGCGCCATGCGCAGCTTCGCGTCGGTGCAGACCTGGGTGTACGGCGGGCAGGAGGCCATCGACGAGGGCCGCCGCCTCCGGGAGATGCACAAGCCGCTCAGCGCGGTCGACGAGGACGGGAACCGGCACCACGCGCTGTCCGCCGAGCCGTGGGCGTGGGTGCACCTGACCGGCTTCTACGCCGCGGTGACCGCGTCCCGCTACTTCGCGCCGGAACCGATGGGCGACGAGGAGCAGCGGCAGGTCTACGAGGAGTTCCTCGACCTCGGCCGCATCCTGCGGGTGCCCGAGCGGATGTTCCCGGCGACGGTCGCCGACTACTGGGACTACTTCGACGACATGGTCGAGAACACGCTCGTCCCGCACAAGGTCGCCCTCGAAGTCCTCGACAGCATGGACAAGGTGCCCCCGAACGTCCCGGCGCGGCTGCGGCCGATGGTGGCGCCGCTGAGCCTCGTCGGGGGCAGGCTCGGACGGCTGATCACGGTCGGCACGCTGCCGCCGGCGGCCCGCGACAAGCTCGGCCTGTCCTGGTCGGCGTCGGACGAGCGCCGCCTGCGCGCCGTCGCGGCGGTCATCGGCCGCGGCACGCCGCTGCTGCCCGAGCGGCTCCGCTACATGCCGATCGCCTACCGGGCGCGGGAGGCGGCGCGGGCGCAGGAGAAGCTGCGCAAGGTCCTCGCCGACCGCCCCCTCTGACCGCCCCGCCCACCGGGCCGGCCGCCGCGTCACGCGCGGGCGTAGCGTTCGGCCAGGCGGGCGCGGTGCCGCGCGGGCGTCCCGAACAGGGAGCGGTTGAGGGCCGCGCGCTTGAGGTACACGTGGACGCCGCTCTCCCACGTGTACCCCATGCCGCCGTGCAGCTGCATCGCCTTCCCCGCGACCTCGACCGCGGCCGCGCAGGCGTACGACTTCGCCATGGCGGCGGTGACGGCGGCGTCCGGCCCGCCGTCCGCCGCGACCGCCGCGGCCACCAGTTCGCGGGCCACCGACACCCGGACGAGCATGTCGGCGCACGCGTGCTTCACCGCCTGGAACGACCCGATCGGACGGCCGAACTGGCACCGGACGCCCGCGTGCGCGACGGTCGCGTCGAGCATCGCCTCGGCGAGCCCGAGGCTGTCGCAGGCGACGGCGACGGCGGCGCGGTCGCGCAGCCGCCGCGGCGCGTCCGGGACGCGGTAGCGGTGCACCGCCCCGGGCCGGACGGCGACGCCGTCGGCGGTCACGCGGCCGAGGCTGCGGGTGGCGTCGAGGACGGGGCGGTCCTCGATGCCCAGGTCGGCCGCGGCGACGTCGACGACGACGGCGCGGCCGTCCGGGTCCAGGGCCGGGACGAGGACGCGGTCCGCGGCGGCGGCGTCGAGGACGAACCCGGCCGAGCCGTCCAGCCGCGGCCCGCCGCCGCGCGGCCCGTCCGCGACCCGGAACGCCTCCGCGCCGGCGATGCCGTCGGCGTCCATCGCGACGACGGGGACGGCGGTGCCCGCGACGGTCTCGCGGAACAGCCCGTCGCGGGCCGGGCCCGGGCGCAGCAGGCCGAGCGCCCCGATCGCGAGCGCCGCCACCGACGGGTACGGGCCGGGCGCGGCGGCCCGGCCGATCTCCCGCAGGACGACCGCGGCCTCGGCGAACGTGCCGCCCGCGCCGCCGAACGCGGCGGGGACCTCCAGGCCGGTCCAGCCGGCGGCGGCGACGGCGCGCCAGTCCGCCCGCCTCGCGAGCAGCCCGGACGCGGACGCGCGCAGCTCGTCGTGGAACTCGGACAGGTCGGCGGTCATCGGCCCTCCCCCGGTTCGCGGGGCAGGCCGAGGCCGCGCTCGCCGATGATGGTGCGCTGGATCTCGCTGGTGCCACCCGGGATCGTCCACTCCCATGAGGCGATGAAGTCCAGCGGCCAGGCGCCCGACTCCCACCCGCTCGACAGGGGTTTGCGCAGGTCGGTGTGGCCGGTCAGCCCGGCTGCCTCGGCGCCGAGGTCGGTGATGCGCTGCAGCAGCTCGCTGTAGAGCAGTTTCACGATCGAGGCGTCCGCCGGGCCGTGGCCGCCGCTCGCGACCAGGTTCGCGCAGAGGGCGCGCAGCCCCGCCAGCTCGGTCTCCAGGGCGGCGAGCCGGTCCGCGGTCGGCGGGTCGTCGAGCGCGCCGGTCCGCCCGCACAGGCCGACGAGCCGGCGGAAGCCGCCCGCGAGGCGTTCGGCGAGTTCGAGCATGGTCATGCCGCGTTCGGCGCCGAGGGTCCGCTGCGCCACGCGCCAGCCCCCGTTCTCGGGCCCGATCCGGTTCGCGGCGGGGACGGCGACGTCGTCCAGGAAGATCTCGCAGAAGTGCGCCTCGCCGGTGGCCTGCCGGGTGGGGCGCACCTCGATGCCGGGCGTCCGCATGTCCATGAGGAAGTAGGAGATGCCGTGCCGCTTCGGCGCGTCCGGGTCGGTGCGGGCCAGCAGGAGGCACCAGTCGGCGTGCGCGGCGCCGCTCGCCCAGCACTTCTGCCCGTTGACGACGTAGGCGTCGCCCTCCCGGCGCGCGGACGTCCGCAGCGCGGCGAGGTCGGATCCGGCGTCGGGCTCGGAGAATCCCTGCGCCCAGATCTCGCCGTCGAGGATCGCGGGCAGGTGCCGGCGGCGCTGGGCGTCGGTGCCCGCCGCGAGCAGCGTGGCCGCCGCGTGGTGGATCGCGACGAACGCCAGGACGAGGCGGGGCGCGTCGTGGGCGGCGAGTTCCTCGTAGAGGACGGCCTGCTCGGCGACGGGCATCCCGCCGCCCCACGCGGCGGGCCAGTGCGGGACGGCGTACCCGGCCCGCCGCAGCTCCTGGAACCACTCCTTCTGGAAGGCGGCGAACTCCTCGTCGGGGACGCCGGTCTGGGCGCGCCGCCAGTCCTTCGGGACGTGCTCCCGGCACCAGTCGCGGACGCCCGCCCGGACGTCGTCGAGGCGGGCGGCCGTCACCGGTCGCCGCCCGGGAACAGGCCGGTCAGGCCCCGGCGCCCGATCCGGCGGGTCAGCCGGTCCGCGGTCGCGGACGGGCCGAGGGGCAGCCGCCGGATCGGGCGGCTGTAGCGCGACAGCCACGACAGCGGGGACTCGTCGCAGAAGCCGACGGCGCCGTGCAGCAGGTGCGCGGTGCGGAACACGGCGTCGGCCGCCTCCAGCGCCGCGAGCCGCAGCGCGAGGGCGTCGTCCAGCGCTTCCGGCAGGTCCGCCTGGACGCTCCACAGCGCGTACTTCGCGAGGGCTTCGACGCCGCTCCGCTCCACCTCAACATCGGTGAGCCGGAACCGGACGCCCTGCTGCTCGGCGAGCGGCCGCCCGAACTGCTCGCGGGCGAGGACGTGCGCGCGGGTGAGGCCGACCGCGCGGTCGAGCATCCCGAGGAGCGTCCAGCACGGCAGGACCAGGCCGAGCGCGACGTCGCCCGCGCCGTCCGCGTCGAGCGGGCGGACGTCGAGCCCGGTGACGAACGCGGACGCGCGGGGCCCGCCGGCCTGCGGGAAGGGGGCGGCAGTGCCGCGGCGCCCGTCCAGCGTCACCGCGGTCCAGCGCAGGCCGAGCCCGGCCGCGGGGGCTTTGGGGGCGGCGCCGGCGACGACCGCGAGCGCGTCGGTGTCCAGGTCGGCGGGGCGGGCGAGGCGTTCGGCGACCGGGTAGGGGACGGCCCAGTGCCCGGCGGCGCGGCACAGCGCCGCCGCGGCTTCGAGGTCGGCGGGGTCGCGGCGCGGTTCGAGGTCCCACGCGCCGAGGGCGTCCAGCACCGGCGCGACGCGGTCCGCCCGGCGGGCGGGTTCGCGCTCGGCGTCCCGGACGAGCGCGTCGCCGCCCGCGGCCCCGAACGCGCGGACCGCCTGCCGCCCGTACTCGGCGGCCTCCTCGCTCGGTTCGGTGTTCACGGCGCCGCCAGCAGTGCGCGGGCCAGCAGCATCCGCTGCACGTCGATGCTCCCGGAGGCGACGGTCGAGGCGTGCGCGTACGTCCGGTGGTCCTCGACGGCGCGGCGGAACCGCGCGGCCTCGGCGTCCGCGCCCGGGTCGCCGTCCGGGGCGGGTTCGGTGCACTCGGCGATCTCCGCGAGGACGTCGGCGCTGTCCTGGTCGAGCCGGGTCACGGCGATCCGGTAGGCCGCCGCGTCGGCGGGCGCGACCCGGCCCTCGTGCTGCACGGCGACGACGCGGTAGGCGAGCAGGCGGGCGCGGCGGCAGTGCGCCAGCATCCGCGCCCACCGCACCCGCAGCTCGGCGGGCAGCTCGTCCCAGGCGTCGCCGAGGACGCGCGGCGCGGCCTGCAGCAGCCGCTCGCAGCGCGCGTAGCGGGCGATGCCGACCCGTTCGAACGACAGGACCTCCTGGACGACCGCCCAGCCCTCGCCGGCTTCGCCGAGCACGGCGCCGGGGCCGACCCGCACGTCGTCGAGGAACACCTCGTTGAGGTGGTGCGGGCCCAGCAGGGCGCCGATCGGACGGACCTCGACGCCGGGGGCGCCCATCGGCACGAGGAAGATCGTCAGCCCCTGCTGCCGCCGTTCGCGGCGGGCGGTGCGGGCGAGCAGGAAGCACCACTGCGCCATGGTCGCGTAGGAGGTCCAGACCTTCTGGCCGGAGATCACCCAGTCGTCGCCGTCGCGCCGGGCGGCGGTGCGCAGCGCCGCCAGGTCGGACCCGGCGTCGGGCTCGCTGAAGCCCTGGCACCAGACGACCTCGCCGCGGGCGATCGGCGGCAGGTGGGCGCGGCGCTGCGCCGCGGTGCCGTGCCGCATGATCGTCGGCCCGACCCAGTTGACGCCCATGTACTGGGCGCCGCGCGGTTCGTGGTGGGCCCACATCTCCTCGCGGACGACCGTCTGCTCCCAGTGGGAGGCGTCCCGCCCGCCGTACTCGGCGGGCCAGGCCGGGCAGAGCAGGCCGCGCTCGGCGAGCAGGCGGCAGAACTTCTGGGCGGTCTCGAGGTCCGCGGGGTCGTCGGTGAAGGCTCCGAGGTAGCCGGGCGGGACGTGCCGCGCCACCAGCCCGCGCAGCTCGTCGCGGAGCGCGGCGGCGGCCGGCCCCATCGTGAAGTCCATGCCCGTACGGTAAGTTAACCTTATAAGGATTGCAATACTCGCAATCCAGTGCCGGACACTATACTCGCGGCATGCATTGGGATCCCGAGGAGCGGACTGCGTGACGCCCATCCGACAGACCCGCGTCCCGCAGCGCCGCATCGCCGAGACCGTCGCCGACGAACTGCGCGGCCGGATCCTCGCCGGGGACGACTCGTACCGGCTGCCCACCCAGGACCATCTCGTCCAGGAGTTCGGCGTCAGCTACCCCTCCGTCCGCGAGGCGCTGCGCATCCTCGAGACCGAGGGGCTGGTGACCGTCCGGCGCGGCAACGTCGGCGGCGCCGAGGTGCACCGCCCGGACGGCGCGTCCGCCGCGTACCATCTCGGCCTCGTCCTCCAGGGCGGGCGGGTCACGCTGCGCGACCTCGCCGAGGGGCTGCAGACGCTGGAGCCGATGTGCGCCGCCGAGTGCGCCCGCCGCCCCGACCGCGGGGAGGCGGTCGTCCCCGCGCTGACCGCCAACATCGACGCCTCCCGCGCGCTGGTCGGCGACGGCCTCGCCTTCACCCGCACGGCCCGGGAGTTCCACGACCTGCTGGTGTCGTTCACGCCGAACGCGACGGTCCGGTACATCGTCAGCAGCCTCGTCGCGCTGTGGTCGGCGCAGGAGGTGACGTGGGCCGAGGCGCTGACCCGCCGCGGCGAGTACCCGTCCCGCGAGGAGGCGGAGAGCGTCGTCGGCGTCCACGGCCGCATCCGCGACGAGATCGCCGCCGGGCGCCACCGGGAGGCCGGGCGGCTCGCCCGCGCGCACGTGGCCGCGACGCAGGAGCTGCTCCTGGACCGGTTCGACGACGACGTCGTCAACGCGTCGTCGGCGCAGGCCCGCCAGGCGATGCAGGCCAGCCGCGGCACCCGCGTCTAGCGCGCGGTCCAGCCCCCGTCGACGACGATCGTCTGCCCCGTGACGTAGCTCCCGGCGTCCCCGGCGAGCCAGACGACGGCGCCGACGACGTCGTCCGGGGCGCCCTCCTTCGGCAGCGGCGTGTTCCGGCGCAGGTACTCCGCGCCGCGCTCGCTGCCGTAGAGCGGGCCGGTGATCTCGCTGCGGAAGAACCCGGGCGCGACCGTGTTCACCCGGATCGAGTGCCGCGCCCACTGCACCGCCAGCTCCGCCGTCAGCCCCGACAGCCCCGCCTTGCTCGCCGCGTAGGACGCCTGGGGGATGCCGGGCACGCCGACCCGGCCGCTGATGGACGAGACGTTGACGATCGTCCCGCGGCCCGCGTCCCGCATGTGCGGGAAGCACGCCTGCGCGAGCGCCATCGGCGCGACGAGGTTGAGGTCCAGGGTGCGGCGGACGGCGTCGAGCGGCTCGGCCTCGGCGCGCTCCTCGGTGAACATGCTCCCGGCCGCGTTGACGAGGATCTCCGGCGGCCCGAGCCCTTCGGCCGCCGCCGCGACGACGGACCCGGCGCGCGACGGGTCGGACAGGTCGCAGGCGACGGCGAGCCCGCCGGTCCGCGCGGCGAGCGCGTCGAGCCGGTCGCGGCGGCGGGCGACCGCGGCGACCCGGGCGCCGAGCGCGGCGAGCGCCTCGGCCACCGCCGCGCCCAGCCCGGACGACGCCCCGGTCACGATCGCGACGCGGCCGTCGAGCCCGAACATCCGCGCGGCGGCCCCGCCGGGCCCGCTCACCGGCCCGTCCACGTGTGCGCTCCCGCCTCGCGGTGCCGTTCGACCAGGTCGGGCAGCCCGGCACGCTGCACCTTGCCCATCGCGTTCACCGGCAGGGTCTCGACCCGGACCCAGATCTCGGGCACCTTGTACGGCGCGAGTTCGGCGCGGCAGGCGCCGGCGAGCGCCGCGACGTCGGGCGGGGGGCCGGTGCCCTCCAGGACGGCGGCCACCCGCTGCCCGAGGCGGTCGTCGGGCACCCCGCACACCGCGACCCGGCCGACGTCCGGGTGCGCGCCGAGCACCCGCTCCACTTCGAGCGGGTAGACGTTCGCGCCGCCCCGGACGATGACGAGCTTCTTGCGGTCGAGGACCGTCACCCAGCCGTCGGCGTCGACCGTCCCGATGTCGCCGGTCGGGACGGGGCCGGGGGCGGGCGGGGGGTGGGCCGGGGGGGGGGGGGCCGGGGGCGGGCGGGCGGACGCCGCCGTCCGCCCAGTGCCCGAGCATCGGCCGCCACGCGCCCGCCCACGGGCCGCCGGTGACCGGGCTCAGCCTCAGCTCGCCGAGCCCGCCCGGCGGCAGCCGCCCGCCGTCGTCGCCGTACGCGGCGACGTCGAGGTACGGGAGCGTCCGGCCGCTGGCGCGGGGGCGCCACTCCTCCCCCGGCGGGTCGATCGAGACGACGGTCGGCGCTTCGGTCAGCCCGTAGGTGGCGCGCGGGACGATCCCGTGCGTCGCGGCGAACGCGCGCCGCACCGCGTCGGGGGTGTCGCCGCCGCCGCTCCACACTTCGCGCAGCGCGGAGAGGTCGAGGTCGGGGCGCCGGGCGAGGTCGTAGAGCTGCGCGGGGGCGGCGTTCCACACCGTGACGCGGTGCCCGGCGATCCAGGCGGCGATGCCGTCGGCGTCGCGCCGGTCCATCACGACCGAGCAGCCGCCCGCCTGCGCGGTGAGCAGCGTCGACAGCACCATGAGGTTGAGGATCGTCAGCGGGAAGCTGTCGCCCTTGCGCAGCTCGGGGCCCCACCCGCGGGTCTCGACGAGGGCCCGGCCGGGCAGCAGCAGGGTGCGGTGGCTGTGCACGACCGCCTTCGGGCGGCCGGACGTCCCGCTGGTGAACGCGATGCCCGCGGGCGCGTCGGCGTCCGCCTCGG
Source organism: Actinomadura rifamycini DSM 43936 (assembly GCF_000425065.1). Classification (GTDB taxonomy): domain Bacteria; phylum Actinomycetota; class Actinomycetes; order Streptosporangiales; family Streptosporangiaceae; genus Spirillospora; species Spirillospora rifamycini. Next base: position 144,574 of record NZ_AULB01000011.1, on the reverse strand, counting down.
CCGGGGGCGCCTCCGCGCCGCGCTCCAGGAGGTCGGCCCAGCGGTCGGGGTCGACGCGGGTCGGCGCGGTGAGGGCGCAGCGCGGACCGGCCAGCACGACGGCGGGGTCGCAGAGGTCGTGCAGGTCGCGCTGCTCGGCTTCGGCGAGGGCCTCCCCGATGCCCGCCCAGATCGCGCCGATCCGCTGCGCGCCGTGGAAGGCGGCGACGATGTCGAGGTCGTTGGGCAGGCAGGCCGCGACCCGGTCGCCCGGCCGCACCCCGAGGGACCGCAGCGCGCCCGCGGCGCGGCGCGCCCGGTCGTCCAGGTCGGCGTAGGTCCAGGCGCCGGAGGCGGCCTCGACGGCGGTGGCGTGCGGACGCTCCGCGAGTGCGGCGTCCAGGACCCGAGCGATCGTCCGGCTGCTGCTCACCCGATGTTGATATCACTATCCTTACAAGTATTCTACCTTTAGCCCGGATCGGGACCGTTCCGGCCGAGACCGCCGCGGAGGCTCGCAGGATGAAGCACACAGGCCCGCTGTCCGGGGTGCGCGTCGTCGACCTGACGTCGATGGTCATGGGCCCCTACTGCACGCAGCTCATGGCCGACATGGGCGCGGACGTCGTCAAGGTCGAGCCGCCCGCGGGGGACGACACCCGCTACATCTCGGTCGGGCCCGAGCCCGGCATGTCGGGCGTCTTCGTCAACGTGAACCGCGGCAAGCGCGGCGTCGTCCTCGACCTGCGCACCCCCGAGGGCGCCGACGCGCTGCGCCGCCTCGTCCGGACGAGCGACGTGTTCGTCCACTCGATGCGCGGGCGGGCCATCGCCGCGCTCGGGTTCGGGTACGCGGACGTCGCGGCCCTCAACCCGTCCATCGTCTACACCAACTGCTACGGCTACGGGCGGAGCGGCCCGGACGCGGGCCTGCCCGCCTACGACGACACCATCCAGGCGGAGTGCGGCCTGCCATCGGCGCAGGAGGCGCTGGCGGGCGAGCCCGGGTACGCGGCCACGATCCTGGCCGACAAGGTGGCCGGGATGACCGCGCTCTACGCGACCATGGCGGCGCTGTTCCACCGGGAGCGGACGGGCGAGGGCCAGGAGGTCGAGGTCGCCATGTTCGAGACCATGGCGGCGTTCATGCTGGTGGAGCACGCCAACGGCGCGATGTTCGACCCTCCGCTCGGCCCCGCCGGGTACCCGCGGGCGCTGGCGCCGAACCGCAGGCCGTACCGCACGAAGGACGGGCACGTGTCCGCGCTCGTCTACAACGACAAGCAGTGGGCGGCGTTCGTCGGGGCGGTGCGCCCGGCGTGGGCGGACGAACGGTTCGCCACCCTCGAACGGCGCGCGGAGCAGATCGACACCGTCTACGCGCTGCTGGAGAAGACGTTCCGCGAGCGGACGACGGGCGAATGGCTCGGACTGCTGCGGTCGCTCGACATCCCGGCCGCGCCCGTCCGCACCCTCGACGAGCTCTTCGACAACCCGCACCTGAACGCGGCCGGGTTCTTCGAAACGGTCGAGACGCCGAACGGGCCGGTTCGCTTCCCCGGCGCCCCGGCCCGGTTCTCCCGGACGCCCGGCCGGGTCGCCGGGCCCGCGCCCCGGCTCGGCGCCCACACCGCGGAGGTCCTGGACGGACTCGGCCCCGGCCCCGCCTGACCGCCCCGCCCCCACCGACCAGGGAGACGCATGGACTTCACGCTCACCGACGACCAGCGCCGCATCCGCGAGGCCGTGCTGGAGCACTGCGCGCGGTTCCCCGACGAGTACTGGCTCCGCCGCGACCGCGAGGGCGTGTTCCCGCACGACTTCCACGCGTCGATGGCGGAGTCCGGCTGGCTGGGCGTCGCGATGCCGGAGGACGTCGGCGGCGCCGGGCTCGGCATCGCCGAGGCGGCCGTCATGATGCAGGCGGTCGCCGAGTCCGGCGGCGGCATGGCGGCCGCGTCGAGCGTCCACGGCCCGGTGTTCAGCATGCAGCCGGTGAACCTGTTCGGCACCGGGGAGCAGCGGCGGCGGATGATCCCGCCGGTGCTCGCCGGGGACCACCGCATCTGCTTCGCGGTGACCGAGCCCGACGCCGGGCTCGACACGACCCGGCTGCGGACCCGCGCGGAGCGCCGCGACGGCGGCTACCTGGTCAACGGCGAGAAGATCTGGATCTCCGTCGCGCAGGTCGCGGACAAGATGATGCTGCTCGCCCGCACCACACCGCTCGACCGGGTGGAGCGCAGGACGGACGGGCTGTCGCTGTTCTTCACCGACCTCGACCGGTCGAAGACCGAGGTCCGCAAGATCGACAAGATGGGGCGGCACGCCGTCGACTCCAACATGCTGTTCCTCACCGACCTGTGGGTCCCGGAGGAGGACCGCATCGGGGCGGAGGGCGACGGCTTCGAGCTCATCCTGCACGGCCTCAACCCGGAGCGGATCCTGCTCGCCGCCGAGGCCGTCGGGCTCGGCCGCGCGGCGGTCCACCGCGCCGCACGCTACGCGAACGAGCGCGTCGTCTTCGACCGTCCGATCGGGATGAACCAGGGCATCGCGCACCCGCTCGCGAAGTGCTGGGCGCAGCTGGAGGCCGCGAACCTGATGGTGATGAAGGCCGCCGCGATGTTCGACAAGGGCCTGGACTGCGGCGTGGAGGCGAACGCCGGCAAGTACCTGGCCGCCGAGGCCGGCTTCGAGGCGTGCCACACCGCGATGCTGACGCTCGGCGGCATGGGCTACGCGCAGGAGTACCACGTCGAGCGCTACCTGCGGGAGATCCTCATCCCGCGCACCGCGCCGGTCAGCCCCCACATGATCCTGAACTTCCTGTCGGAGAAGGTCCTCGGCCTGCCCAGGTCGTACTGAGGAGACGTCGTACTAGGAGACGGAGCACGCATGTTCGGCGCACGTTCCTGGCTGTTCGCCCCGGGCGACAGCGAGCGGAAGATGGAGAAGGCCGCCGCGGGCGCGGCGGACGTCGTCCTGCTCGACCTGGAGGACGCCGTGGCCGAGGAGGCGAAACCCGCGGCCCGCGCGGCGGTCGCGGCCTTCCTCGCGGCCCGCCCCGAGGACGAGCGGGGGCGGCTGTGGGTGCGGATCAACCCGCTCGACGGCCCGCACGCCCTCGCCGACCTCGCGGCGGTCGTCCCGTCCCGGCCGGGCGGCGTCATGCTGCCCAAGGCGCGGGGACGCGCGGACGCGGAGACCCTCGACCACTACCTGTCCGCGCTGGAGACGGCCGCCGGGACCGAGCGCGGGACGACCCGCGTCATCGCCCTCGTGACCGAGACCGCCGAGGGCATGTTCACCACCGGCACCTACCAGGGCGCGCCGCGGCTCGCGGCCATGACGTGGGGCGCCGAGGACCTCGCCGACGCCGTGGGCGCAAGCGGGAACCGCGCCCCCGACGGCGCGTACACGTTCACCTACGAGCTGGCGCGCAGCCTGTGCCTGCTCGGCGCGGCCGCCGCCGGGGTCGCGCCGATCGAGACCATCCAGGGCGACTTCCGCGACCTGGACGGGCTGCGGGCGCGGGCCGCGCGGGTCCGCCGGGACGGCTTCCGCGGCATGCTCGCCATCCACCCCGACCAGGTCCCGGTGATCAACGAGGCGTTCACCCCGACGGAGGACGAACTCGCGGAGGCCCGCGAGATCGTCGGACTGTTCGAGGCCGCCCCCGGCGCGGGCGTCGTCGCGCACCGGGGCGCGATGCTCGACCGCCCGCACCTGGCCCGCGCGCGGGCGCTGCTGGCCGCCGGGGAACGGACGTGAGGACGGTCGGGGACGTCCGCGACCTCGACCTCGCGGCGGTCCTGCGGCCCGGCGACCGCATCGTCGCCGGGCAGGCGTGCGGCGAGCCGACGTCGCTGATCGCGGCGCTCATCGAGCAGGGCCGCGGCATCGGCGGCCTGTCGCTCTTCATCGCGACGAGCTTCTCCGGGCTGCTCACGCCGGACGCGGCGGAGTCGTTCGCGGTGTCCAGCATGGGCGCGATCGGCGCGCTGCGCTCGCTCAGCAAGGCGCACCGGCTGACGGTCGTCCCGTGCCACGTCAGCCAGGTCGGCCCGCTGATCGAGGCGGGCGCCATCGGGTGCGACGCCGCGTTCGTCCAGGTCAGCCCGCCCGACGGGGACGGGAACCACAGCTTCGGGCTCATCACCGACCACGTGCGGGCCGCGGTCGCGAAAGCCCGTGTCGTCGTCGCCGAGGTGAACGACCGGGTCCCCTTCACGCGCGGCGAACTCCTCCACGCGTCCGAGATCGACGTCGCCGTGCACGTGTCGCGCCCGCCGGTCGAGGTGCCGCCCGCGCGGATCACCGCGACCGACGGGGCCATCGCGGCACACGCCGCCGCCTACATCGGGGACGGCGCGGTCGTGCAGACCGGCGTCGGCGCCGTCCCCGACGCGCTGCTGCGGCTGCTGCGCGACCGCCGCGACCTCGGCGTGCACTCCGGGATGCTCGGCGACGGCCTCGTCGAGCTGATCGAGGCGGGCGCCGTCACCAACGCGCGCAAGCCGATCGACCGGGGCGTCTCGGTCACGGGCGCGCTCATCGGCACCGCCCGGCTCTACGCGTTCGCGCACGACAACCCGCTGATCCGCATGACCCCCGCGTCGTACACGCACGACGCGGGGGTCCTCGCGCGCCTGGACGGCCTCGTCACGATCAACTCGGCGATGGAGGTCGACCTGACCGGCCAGGTGAACGCGGAGCAGAGCGGCGCGTCCTACGTCGGCGGCACCGGCGGCCAGGTCGACTTCGTCCGCGCCGGGGCGCGCTCGCGGGGCGGGCGCGCCGTCACCGCGCTGCCCGCCACCGCCCGGGGCGGCACGGTCAGCCGGATCACCGCCGCCCTGTCCGGCCCGGTCACCACGGCGCGCAGCGACGTGGACGTCGTCGTCACCGAGTTCGGCGCCGCCGAACTCAAAGGCCGCGGCCTCGCCGAACGCGCCCGCCGCCTGGTCGCCATCGCCCACCCCGACTTCCGGGAGGACCTGGACCGCGCGGCGCACGCCATCCGGAAACGAGGGTTCTGAGGGGCGGCCGGGGCGACGTCACGCGGGGGCGCCGAGCGGCGGGTGCTCCAGCACTCGCGGCTTGTACTCGACCAGCTGGATGCCGCCGTCGAAGGTGCGGTGCCCGATCATCTCGAGGGCGACGTCCGGATAGCCGTCGTAGATGCGTTCCGCGCCCGTGGCCCCGGTGATCACCGGGAACATCACGACCCGGAAGCGGTCGACGAGCCCGGCCCGGAGCAGGGACCGGCACAGGCTCAGGCTGCCGATCGTGCTGAGCGGCCCGGAGCCGCTCGACTTCATGGCGCGGACGGCCTCGACGGCGTCTTCCCGGACGAGCGTGCAGTTGGCCCACGCCAGCGGCTCGTCGAGCGAGGAGGAGAACACCACCTTGGACGCCCGCGTGAGCTCGTCGACGGACTGCTCTTCCTCGGGCCGGAACTCGTCCTGCCCGGCCGGGACCTCCCCGGCGGCGAAGCCCGACATGAGACGGTAGGTGTTCGCTCCCATCAGGTACGTGACCTCGGGCTGCTCGCCGAGCCACGCGAGGTACTCCGGCCCCTCCAGGCCCCAGAATCCGGGCCACCCCTCTCCCGACGCGTAGCCGTCGAGGGAGGTGATGAAGTCGACGAGAAGCTCTGACATGGCGGTGTCCTTTCCTCGGCTGTCACGGGGTCGACCGGCCGGGAGCCGCGAACTCATCGGACGCGGCGCCCGCAACGACGGTCCCTACCCGCGCGATCCCTGATTCGGCTCCCGGTAGCGCTCGTACTCGCGGGCGAGCAGCCCGGACGGCATCGCGGGCCACCGGCTCAGCGCGCCCGTGTCGCGGTCCACGACCAGCACGGGGCTAAGGTCGTCGGCCGCGACCTCGGCGGGCCGCACGATGAAGCCGTCCCGGAACTCCTCGACCGACAGCGGCACCGGCCGCCCGCCGAGGCAGGCGTCCGCCCGCCGCCACGCCTCCGCCCGGTCGACGGGCGCCGGACGGACCGCGTACGCGGCGAGGACGTCCGCGACCCCGTGCAGCGTCCAGCACTCGGCCGTCCCGCACCCCCGGCAGATCGGCGCGCCGTCCGGACCGCCGCCGGGCCGGTGCGCCGACAGGACGCACGTCAGCGCGGCCGTGCACGCCAGCGTGAGCCGCCGCGCCTCCAGGACGAACGCCCGGGTGTGCGGGTCGAGGCCGGCCCCGGCCGCGAACCTCTCGACGGCCCGGTCGTCCGCGCGCATCGCGGCCGCCATCGCGGAGCGGACCCGCCGATGGACCTGGTCGTGGGTCCACGCCACCGGGCCCCTCACGCCGACCACTCCCCCGCGAACACCGCCGACACCGTGCGGCCACGGTCGTCGCCGCACCAGGTCCAGCTCGCGGCGAGGAGGGCGATGGTGTGCAGGCCGCGCCCGGACTCGTCCAGGTCGCCGGCGGTCCGGCACACCGGCTCGCCCGGCCCGCCCTGGTCGGTGACGGCGACGCGGACGCCGTCCCGCCCGTGCGCCAGCTCGACGGCGAACCGGCCGCCGCACTGCCCGGACCGGGTGTGCCGGAGCGCGTTCACGACGAGTTCGTCGGCGGCGAGCAGGACGTCGTCCAGGTACGGGCAGTCGGCCAGCAGGCAGCCGACGAACCGCCGGACCGCGCGGGCCTGCTCGGGACCGCCGGGGAACGAGCGCCGCCAGCGCAGCGGCGCGGGCCCGGCTTCGAGAGACGGCGACGGAGACATGATCGATCACCTCGGTTCACGGGTGGAGACGATGTTGCGGATCCATCGGGTCACCCCTTCTTCCACGAGCCCATCGTCACAGCCGGTCACCACCCGAGCACGAGTAATCGCTTGAAAGGCGCCGCCAGAGAGCTGATCGGGGCGATCAGATTCCGGGCGACCAGGCTTCCGCGCCGCAAAAATCTGAATGTGCGAAAGTTGCTCGCCCCGATGTTCGACCCCACCACCCCTCTGACCTGGCCTTTTTTGGAGACGACCACCTCCGCGTGACCAATCCGGTTGCGAGACTTGACCAGATGCACAAAGTTATGGAGCTGTACGCAGCGTGATGATCACAGGTCATCACGGCCCGACATCCGTTCAGGGGGGAGCGGAAATGCCGAGTGCCTACCTTCGCCGCCGACGGCTCGCCGTCGAGATGCGCAAGCTGCGCGAAGAGCGCGGCGTGACCGTCGAGGAAGTCGCCGGACGCATCTATCTGTCCAAATCCAAGATCACCCGGCTGGAGAACGCCCAACTGCGGCCCGAACTCGCCGACATCATGAGCATGCTCGACATCTACGAGGCCACGCCTCAGCAGCAGGAGAGCATCCTGCGCCTCGCCCGCGAGGCGGCACAGCGGGGCTGGTGGGACGGCTACGGCATGTCCATGGGCCCCCGCCAGAAGATCGCCGCCGACTTCGAGAGCAGCGCCCAGACCATCCGCAGCTACGACCAGACCGCTATGCCGGGAGTCCTGCAGACTCGCGAGTTCCTGGCCGCACTGATCGAACTCGACCAACTCCAGGGGACGCTGGAGTATGTACCGGAGCGGTTGATCGAGGCCCGCGAACACCGTCAGCAGGAACTGCTCCGGCCCGACGGCCCCACCTACGAAACCATCCTCGATGAGTGCGTCATCCACCGACTGGCAGTGCCACCGGACGTGAAGGCGGCACAGATACGACACCTGGTCTCTACGACCGAGAACGAGGAACGCATCACCTTCCGGGTGCTCCCCCACGACGCCCTGATTCCGGGTGGGCTCCTTCCCAAGTCCTCCTTCTACCTCTACTCATTCGCCGACCCCGGCGATCCACCCACAGCCGTGGTCGACACCGTCACCACCGACTTCATCCTTACCCAGCGCAAGGAACTGACGAGATATAACAAGATGTACGACCGTCTACGTGAGGTCGCCCTGTCCACGGAGGACAGCATCACCTTCCTCAAGCAGGTGGCCGACGGTCTCACCGACGAGGCAGGATCGAAATCATGACCAACCACTACACCAGCTGGCGCAAATCACGCCACAGCGACCCGAACGGCCATTGCGTCGAGGTCGCCCGAGCCGCAGACGGCACAATCGGCGTCCGGGACTCCAAGGAAGATCACGCCGCCCCCATTCTTGAACTCACGCGCGCGGAGTGGAGTGCGCTCCTCTCTCACCTGCGCACGCCATGACCGCGCACTACACCGGCTGGCGAAAATCAAGCCACAGCAACCCCAACGGCGAATGCGTCGAAGTCGCCCGAGCCGCAGACGGCACAATCGGCGTCCGGGACTCTAAGGCGGCGCCCACCTCACCGGTCCTTGAGATGACACGTGCGGAGTGGAGGGCCTTCCTCTCCCGGGTCCGCTGAACCACGGGGCGGGCCGTCCTCTGATGGTCGGGGGCGGCCCGTTTGCCGCGCTACTCGGGGGTGTAGGGCTTGAAGGGTATGCGGCGGTCCATCCATGACTCGTCGAGCAGCTTGCCGGGTGCCTCACCCTGGACGAGGTCCAGGAGGAGGTCCGTGGTGAGCAGGTCGTGCGTCTCCCACACGTCGCCGTTCCGGTCCGAGATCCGGATCGGGTACGTGTCGGGCGCCGCGCCGGGTGAGACCTGCCAGTAGAGCGTGACGCCCGTGCCGGTCGAGGCCCAGGGCAGCAGCCGGGTGTCGGGGGCGAGGTCGTCGGGCGGTGCGACGACCTCGTCCTCGAACAACTCCTGGAGCTGCTCGAACTCCCGCCCCGACTCTTCGAGGTCGACGTGGGCGAAGCCGGGGCCGGGCGCGGGGACGTGGAGCCTCACGAAGTCGAGCCAGAGTCCGCCGCCACCGGCGTCGAGCAGGTCGCGGTAGTCGCGGGGGACGGGCGTTCCGAGCCGCCGCCCGACCCGTTCCCAGTCGAACGGGCCGGGCGGCGGCGCGAGGCGGGCCGCGTCGATCAGCCGCCGGGCACTGGACGTCATGCGACGCATGATCGCACCCGCGGCGGGCGCCCGTCAGGCGGGGCCGTGGCCGAGGATGCTCTTGACCTCCAGGTAGTCGTGGAAGCCGTACTCGCCCCATTCGCGGCCGTTGCCGCTCTTCTTGTAGCCGCCGAACGGGGCGTGGAAGTCGAACCCGTCGTTGATCGCGACGGATCCGGCGCGGATGCGGCGGGCGACGGCGCGGGCCTGGGCGAGGTCCTCGCCCGCCACGAAACCGGACAGGCCGTACTCGGTGTCGTTGGCGATCTCGACCGCGTGGTCCACGTCGTCGTAGCCGAGGATGGTGAGGACCGGCCCGAAGATCTCCTCGCGGGCGACGGTCATGTCGTTGGTGACGTCCGCGAACACCGTGGGCTTGACGTAGAAGCCCTTGTCGAGGCCGTCCGGACGGCCGGTGCCGCCCGCGACCAGGGTCGCGCCCTCGTCGATCCCCTTCCGGATCAGCGCCTGGATCTTCTCGAACTGGGCACCGGAGACGACGGGGCCGATGCCGAACTCCCCGTTGGGGTCGCCGACGGTGACGCCGGACGCCGCCTCGCGGGCGGCGTCGATCGCCTCGGCCATCCGGGCGCGCGGCACCAGCATGCGCGAGGGGGCGCTGCACGTCTGCCCGGAGTTGTTCATCATCGTGCCGACGCCCTTCGCGACGTTCTCGGCGAGGGAGCCGTCGTCGAGCACGATGTTGGGCCCCTTGCCGCCCAGTTCCTGGGTCACCCGCTTGACGCCGGGCGCGGCGCTGCGCGCGACCTCGACCCCGGCGCGCACCGAGCCGGTGAACGACACGAGGTCGACGCCGGGATGCGCGGACAGCGGCGCGCCGACCCCCGGACCGTCGCCCTGCACGAGGTTGAAGACGCCCGCGGGGACACCGGCGGCGTCCAGGATCTCGGCGAAGACCTGCCCGCTGAACGGCGAGTTCTCGGACGGCTTGAGCACCATCGTGCAGCCGGTCGCCAGGGCGGGGAACACCTTGACGGCGATCTGGTTCAGCGGCCAGTTCCACGGGGTGATCAGGCCGCAGACGCCGATCGGCTCCTTGACGATCAGCGTCTCGCCGCGCTGCTCCTCGAAGACGAAGCTTTCGAGGAGTTCGATCGCGGTCGTCAGGTGCCCGAGCCCGAGCTGCACCTGGAAGCCGCCCGCGAGCGCGGCGGGCGCGCCCATCTCCTCGGTGAGCGCCGCGGCGAGGTCGCCGATCCGCTTCCGGTACTCGCCGAGGATCGTGTTCAGCAGCTCCAGCCGCTCGTCGCGGGTGGACGCCGACCAGCCGGGGAACGCGTCCCGGGCGGCGGCGACCGCGCGGTCGACGTCGGCCGCCGTCCCGGCGGCGACCCGGCCGCAGACCTCCTCAGTCGCCGGGTTGACGACGTCCAGGGTCCGGTCCTCCGCCGGGTCGGTCCACCGGCCCCCGATGTAGAACGTCAGGTACTCGCGCATGACTCGCCTTCTCTCTCCCGGGGGCTGCACGGGACATCGGTCACTGCATCCCCTCGGCGTACCAGGTGCGGAACTCGGCGTAGCTCGGCATCTCCTCGGAGTTCGCCTTCGGGTCGACCGCGACGTGGACGACCGCCGTCCTCCCGCTCGCGAACGCCCGCTTGATCGCGGGCGCGATGTCCTCGTCGCGCTCGACGTACTCGCCGTGGCAGCCGAAGCCCTCGCCGACCTTGTCGAGGCGGGTGCCGGTGCTCCAGTGCACGCCGGTCTCCCGCGACCCCTGCCCGAAGGTGCGCTTGTAGACGCCGACCTCCAGGCCCCACGCGTAGTCGACGGCCACGACGCAGACGAGCGGCAGGTTCAGCCGCGCCGCCGTCTCCAGTTCGGCGATGTGGAACATGAAGGACGAGTCGCCGGTGACCAGCATGACCGGGCGCCGCCCGCCGTCCGCGACGGAGGCGCCGACGGCGTAGGGCAGGCCGGTGCCGAGGTGGCCGAAGTTCTGGTTCCAGATGACGTCGTGCGGTTTGGCCTGCGAGTACGTCCACTGGAAGATGGTCGTGGCGCCGCCGTCGCGGACCATGATGCCGTCCGCCGGGAACACCTTCGTGGCCTCGACGACCAGGCGGGCCGGGTGGACGGGCGACATGCCGGACGGGGCGGAGTCCGCGAGGCCGGCGAGCCGCTCGGCGTCCTCCCTGATCCAGCCGGCGAGTTCCGGGGACGGCTCGCGGGGGGTGTCGCCGAGGGCCTCGGCGAGCTGCGGGACGACCGCGCGCAGGTCGCCGACGAGCGGCACGTCGATCGGGCGGTTCACGCCGATCGCCTCGGGGTCCTGCTCCACGAGGATCCACGTGCGGTCCGCCTCGTTCTCGGCCCAGTGCCGTCCGCGCCCGTAGTGGACGGGCTCGCCGAGTTCGGTGCCGAGGGCGAGGCACAGGTCGGACTTCACGACGGCGTCGACCGCCGACGGGGAGAAGCCGTAGGGGAAGGTGCGGTCCTCCAGGCCCGCGATGTAGGAGGTGCCGCCGGACGTCTGGACGACCGGGCACGCCATCTTCTCCGCGAGGGCCCGGACCGACGCACCGGAACGGGACGTGTGGACGCCGTGCCCGACGAGGATGACCGGCTGCTTCGCGGCGCCGATGAGCCGGGCCGCCTCGGCGACCCGCTCGGCGCCCGCGGTCTGGCCGACCAGGCGGTACCGCTCGGGCGGCGCCGCCGGGGGGACGTCGAGCTCCTCCTGGATCACGTGGGCCGGGTACTCGATGTACGCCGGGCCGGGGGTGCCGGTCAGCGCCTTGCGCAGGGCCTCGCGGACGATCTCGTCGGTCTGGTCGGCGTACTCGATGCTGGCCGCGTACTTGACCGACGGCTCGAACAGCCCGGACTGCTTGACGAACTGGATGCGCCCCCGCCGGACCCGCTGCTCGGTGATGCGGGCGCGCTGCCCGCCGAGGAAGATCACCGGCGAGTTCTCGACCTTGGCGCACTGGACGGCCGGGGCCATGTTCGCCATGCCGGGGCCGAGCGTGCCGATGCACACGGCGGCCTTGCCGGTCATGCGCGCCACCGCCTCGGCCATGAACCCGGCGGACGCCTCGTGGTGCGGCGCGACGACGTTCCAGCCGCGCTCCTCGGCGAGGTGGAACAGGTGCACGAAGTTCGGGTCGGGGATGCCGAAGATCGTGTCGATGCCCTCGGCCTCGAAGAGGTCCAGGATCCGCTCGTAGACCTTAACCGGCATGCTCGCTTCCCTTCGTGGCCATCGCGAAGCTCCTCGCGATGTGGTCGTTGTGCGCCGACGGGACGACCGGCAGGATCCACGGGGCGGCGGTGTCGCGGATCGCGCCGATCCGCTCGCCGACCTGCTCGACCGTCCAGGACGGCCGGTACTCGCCGGGCGTCTCGGCGATGAAGGCCCGCGCCACCCGGCCCGCGATCGCCACCAGCATCTCGCCGGTGACCGAGCACGACTCGTGCGCGAGCCACCCCACGGCCGGGGCCGCGAGGTCCGGGCCCATGGGCGGGTAGGCGGAGGTGTCGATGCCGTCGGCCATCCGGGTGACCGCGGCGGGGACGACGACGTTGCACTTCACCCCGGCGTCGGCGCCTTCGAGCGCGACCACGTTGGACAGGCCGATGACGCCGGCCTTGGCCATGGCGTAGTTCGCGACCCCGCGGTTGCCGTACAGCCCGCCGATCGACGAGGTCAGCACGACGCGGCCGTAGCCCGCGTCGCGCATCGCGGGGAACGCGGGCCGCACGACGTTGAACGCGCCGCGCAGGTGGACGTCCAGGACGGCGTCGAGGTCCTCGTGCGTCATCTCCGCGAGCGGTGCGGGCCGGTGGTTCCCGGCGTTGTGGACCAGGGCGTCGACGCGGCCGTAGCGGTCGAGCGCCGTCCCGACGATCGCGGCGCCGCCCTCGGGCGTCGCGACGGAAGCGGTGCACGCGACGGCCTCTCCCCCGGCGGCCTCGATCTCCCGGACGACCTCGGCGGCGGGCCCCGGGTCGGTGCCGTCGCCGCGCATCGTCCCGCCGGGGTCGTTGACGACGACCGCCGCGCCGCGCGACGCGAGCAGCAGCGCGTAGGCGCGGCCGAGGCCCCGGCCCGCGCCGGTGACCACGGCGACGCGGCCGTCGAATCTCAACTCGCCGCCGGTCATCGGCCGCCCGCCCCGCCGTCCGCGTCCCCGTCCGCGTGTCCGTCCGCGTTTCCGTCCAGGACGAGCCCGTCCATGGCGCCCGCGTCGCGCCAAGCCCGCAGCAGCTCCTCCATGGCGAAGAAGCCGGGCCCGTAGGGTTCGCCGAGGTGCGACCGGATGTTCCGCTCGCCTTCGTTGTTGTAGTAGCCGGGCGTGCATTCGCGGATGAACCGCACGTTGTCGATGGCGTTGTCGCGGATCGTGGCGCACCACGCGTCCTGCGCCTCGGCGGTGGGTTCGAGGGTCGCCGCGCCGCGCGCCCGCGTCTCGGCGATGAGGTAGGCGATGTGGTCGGCCTGCTGCTCGAACATCGCGGTCGTGCTGGCGGTCACGCCGCCCTGGAGGAACCCGGTCCACAGCAGGTTGGGAAAGCCGTGGCTGGTGATGCCGTGCAGGGTGCGGTAGCCGCCGGACCAGTGGTCGTAGAGCGACAGGCCGTCCCGGCCGGTGAACGGCTCGATGGCGAGCCGCCGGTCCAGGTCGGTGGTGATCTCGAAGCCGCTGGCGAAGACGATGCAGTCGACCTGGTGCTCGACGCCGCGGGCGACGATGCCCTTGGGGGTGATGCGCTCGACGCCCTTGCTGCCCGAGACGTCCACGAGGGTGACGTTCGGGCGGTTGAAGGTCGGAAGGTAGTCGTCGCTGAAGCCCGGGCGCTTGCACAGGAAGCGGTAGTAGGGCTTCAGCGCCTCGGCCGTCTCCGGGTCGTCGACGATCTCGTCGACGCGGTCGCGCATCCGCTGCATCGCCCGGTAGTCCTGGATCTCCCGGAGCTCCATGAACGTCCGCGGGTCGGCGAGCGCGTCCCAGCCGCCGGTGGCGTCCAGGTGGGCGGCCAGGTTCCGGCTGACCTCGGTCCAGCCGTCGCAGACCAGGTCGGGCTGGCCGGGCGCGAACGCCTCGAAAGCGGCGGTGTGGAAGTTGCGCTGCCGCTCCTTCTGCCAGCCCGGCTCCAGCGTCTTCACCCATGCGGGATCGGTCCTCGCGTTGCCGCGCTCGTGGATGTACGACGGGGTGCGCTGGAAGACGTACAGGTGCTCGGCCGAGCGCGCGAGGTGCGGGATCACGCCGATGCCGGACGCGCCGGTGCCGACGATCGCGACCCGCTTGCCGGCGAGGCCGTCCATGCCGCCGTCCATGTCCCCGCCGGTGTAGGCGTAGTCCCAGCGCGCCGAGTGGAACATGTGCCCCTCGAACTCGGTGATGCCGGGGACGCCGGGGAGCTTCGGCCGGTTGAACGGCCCCTGGCACATGACGACGAAGCGGGCCCGCAGGTCGTCGCCCCGGTTCGTGGCGATCCGCCAGCGCCGGATCTCCCCGTCCCACCGCATCGACTCGACCTTCGTACCGAAGACCGCGCCGTCGTAGAGGCCGAAGTGCCTGCCGATGCGGCGGGCGTGCTCGAAGCACTCCCGGCCGGAGGAGTACTTCTCCACCGGCATGTAGCCGGTCTCCTCCAGCAGCGGCAGGTAGCAGTAGCTGTCGGTGTCGACCTGGATGCCGGGGTAGCGGTTCCAGTACCAGACGCCGCCGAAGTCGCCGCCGAGCTCGATGATCCGGCAGTCCTCGACGCCCGCCCGCTTGATCCGCGCCGCGGCGATGAGGCCCGCGAAGCCGCCGCCCAGGACGGCCGCCTCGATGTCGGCCGAGATCGGTTCGCGGGGCGCGGCGGGCGTGTAGGGGTCGGCGTCGTAGTAGTCCCCGAACTCGCCCTCGGCGGCGAGGTACTGCCGCTGCCCCTCGGGACGGAGCCGCTTGTCGCGCTCGGCCAGGTACCTGGCCCGGAGCGCCGCGTGGTCGATGTCGGGTGTCTGTGTGGGTTCGCAGTCGTGCATGCGTCCTCGGCTCGGGGCTCGGGGCTCGGGGCTCGGGGGGCGGGTCAGGCGAGGTCGCGCGGTTCGCCCGTCCCCATGTACTTCGCGAGGTTGTGGTGCAGGTTCACGACGCTGCGCTCGCGGTACGGGTTGGGCTTCGGGCCGGTGAAGCCGCGCGACTTCAGGCCCTTCTGGACGGCGGCCATGTTCGAGAAGTCCTGCGGCAGGACGGTCCGCCATCCCGGGTCGTCCTCCGGGGTGTGGACCCACTCGGTCTCCGGCTCCTCGCCGGGCGGGAACAGCTCGTAGACGGCGGCCTCGAAGATGCACTTGTCCGGGTCGTGGCCGTACGGCCGGAACCGGTAGCAGAGCATGTTGTTCGGCGCGTGCCCGATCTGGAAGTTCGGGAAGATCTGCCAGGCGGTGCCGGCCTTCGCCACGGCCTCCGGCGGGACGGTCGGCCAGATCACGCCGCGCTCGGCGTCCTTGCGGCGGGCCGAGTCCAGCCAGTGCCGCAGCACCTCGGGGCCCGGGGTGCCCTCCGGGACGTCGTCGACCAGCTCGCGGGCCGCCTGCACGAGCGTCCAGGTGGTGTTGGTGTTGGCGTTCTCCCAGGTGAAGTTCTGCAGGTCGGCCGTCGCCTTGCGCGGGTCGTCGCCGGAGCCGAGCCGGACCTTGCCCTGGTTCTCGTCCATGTTCTTGGGCGCGTCGTAGCCGATGTTGCTGTGCCTGCCGTGCGACCTGGCCCAGCCGAGGAAGCCGCCGAACTCCATGAACTCCGGGTGGGTGTAGGGGACGTGGTACGTCTCCATGAACGCCTCGAAAGCGACCTTCCAGTTGCAGTCGAAGACCAGCCAGCGCCGCCACCGGTACCGCATGTTCTCGAGCCGGAACGGGTCCAGCAGGGTCGCGGCGGGCTCCAGGTAGTCGCGCAGCGGCTCGCAGTCCGGGTCCAGGTTGATCCAGAGCCAGCCGCCCCAGGTGTCGATGTTCACCCGGCGCAGGGCGATCCGCTCGTCGGTCAGCCCGCACGGCCAGTCCTCCCGCTCGGGGACGTGCGTGCACGCGCCGTCGAGGTCGTAGCGCCAGCCGTGGAAGCCGCACACGAACCCCCGGCCGCGGCCCCGGGCGTCGTGCGCGCCCGGCGGGACGTCGACGAGCCGCCGCCCCCGGTGCGAGCAGACGTTGTGGTACGCGCGGAACCGGTCCTTCGCGGTGCGGACCACGATGACCGAGTCGTCGAGGATGTCGTAGGTGAGCCAGTCGCCGACCTCGGGCAGCTCCTCGACGCGGGCGGCCTGCTGCCACACCTTGGCCCACAGCCGGTCGCCCTCGGCCCGCGCGTACTCCTCGGAGACGTACGCCTCCACGCCGATCGTCATGGGCTCCGACAGCGGCTCGGCCGGTGCCCGGGTGTTCTCGAGGGTTTCGCTCATGACGTGCTCCAACTCCGTCAGGAGATGCTCGGGGGTGGGCGGGCGACGCGGCCCGGCTACTGCGTGATGGCCGCGCGGAACGACTCGTCCTTGAGGAAGAGCGTGGTGTTGTCGGCGGCCAGGTGGCTCCACTTGAGGTTCAGGCCGCCGTCCACGAGGATCGTCTGCCCGGTGATGTAGCTCGACAGGTCCGACAGCAGGAAGAGGATCGGCCCGGCCTGCTCCTCCGGGCGGCCGCGCCGACCCATCGCGATGGCGCGGCGGTCGCGCTCCGGGTCCTCGTCGACGTAGGTGCCGGACGCGGGCGTCTCGGTCACGCCGGGCGCGACGGCGTTCACCCGGACGCCGTCCAGGGCCAGCTCGACGGCCATCGTGCGGGTCGCCGCGACCAGCGCCGCCTTCGCCGTGCCGTAGCCGACGTGGTAGGGCGCGGTGTTCATGCCGCTGATGGACGAGATCGACACGATCGAGCCGGGGCGGCCCTGCGCGCGCAGCTCCGCGGCGACCGCGCGGCTCATGAAGAACATCGTCTCGAGGTTCTGCGCGAACAGCGCCCGCCAGTCCTCGCGGGTGACGCGGGTCGCGCGCATCCACGTCTCCGGGGCGGCGCCGCCCGCGACGTTGACCAGCCCGTACAGCTCGCCCGGCGCCTTCACCGCCGCCTCCATCGCGGCGGCGACGCCCTCGTCGGTGGAGGCGTCGGCGGCGACCGGCACGACCGGGAGCCCCGCCGCGGCGAGCGGCCCGACGTGCTTCTCGAGGTTCTCCGGGGAGCGGCTCACCGCGACGACGGTGGCGCCGGCGCGGGCCGCCAGCCGGGCCACCGCGGTGCCGATGCCGCCGCCGCCCGCGCCGGACACGATGACGACGCGGCCGTCCAGGCCCAGGAAGTCGTGGGACGTCATGACTCGGTTCGGCCTTCCCGTCGGAGTGCGAGGACGCTGCCCTCGGCGTCGCCGGAGACGTAGAGGGCGCCGTCCGGTCCCGCGGCGATGCCCGCGAAGAGGCCCTGCGGACCGGAGAACGGCATCAGCCCCTTGAGGGGCTTGGGGGGCGCGCCGAGCGGGGCGCCCACCGGCAGGTCGCGGGCGATCACGGTGCGGGTCCCGGCGTCCGGGTCGATCTCGACCAGCGATTTCGCGCCCGCGTCGACGACGGTGAGGGTCCCGCCGCGGACCAGGACGCCCTGCGGCTCGGCCAGGCCGTCCGCCACGGTGGCGGTGCCGGAGCCGGTGATCGCGACGACGCGCCCGGCGCCGGACTCGGAGACCAGGCAGGCGCCGTCCGCGCGGAACGCGACGCCCATCGGCCGGTCCAGGCCCGACGCGAGGGTCGTCACCTCCCCGTCCCGCACCGACACGACGCGGCCGGTGCCGAGTTCGGCCGCGACGACGGCGCCGTCCGGCGCGACCGCCACGCCGTAGAGCCGGTCGAACGGGTCGTCCTCCCCCGCCAGCACCCGGTGCTCGGCGCGGGCGGGGTCCCACCGGGCGATCCGGCCGTTGGAGGTGGTGACGACGACCGCGCCGCCGCCGACCGCGCCGATCCCGCGGACGTAGCCGGGCCAGCCGGGGCTGAAGAGCATGCCGAGGACCGCGGGCTCCCCACCCGGCCGGAGGCCGTAGACGTAGGTGCCGTCGGCGACGTAGAGGGTGCCGTCGGGGCCGACCGTCAGGTCCAGCGGCCAGGTCAGGCCGCCGGGCAGCACGTCCCTGGTGCGGCCCGGGCCGAGGATCTCGGTGATCCGGCCGGTGAAGCTCGAGACGAACAGCCGGTCGCCCGCGAACGCCAGGTTGTCCAGGCCGGGATCGAGCGCCGCCAGGACGGTGCGCTCGCCGGTGCGGGGGTCGATCCGCAGGACCTCCCCGGTTGCGGCCTGCGTCGACACGATGCGGCCCTCGGCGTCGAACTTGACCGCGTCCGGGACGCCCAGGTCCCCCGCGACCCGCTCGGGCTCCCCGCCGTCCGGGTCGACGCGCCAGATGTCGTTCGACCCCAGCACCGGGTAGTACAGCAGGCCGTCGGGCCCGGCCTCCATGGCGTTGGGCATCGGCAGGTTCTCCAGCAGCACGCGGGGGGCGCCGCCGTTCAGGTCGATTTCCAGCAGGCGGCCGCCGACCCGGCACTCGTCGACGAACAGCCGCCCCCGGTGGAAGGTGATGCCGTTCGCGCCCGGCAGGTCGTCGCGGAGCACGCGGGTGCGGCCGTCCGCGCCGCGCACGCTCACCCGCCCGTCGTAGTACTCGGTGGCGTAGAGGTCGCCGGCGGCGTCGAAGGCGACGTCGTCGGGCGCGACGATTTCGGAGCCCTGCGCGCTGACGGTCTCCAGCGCGCCGGAGTCGACGTCGAGCGCGCTGATCCGGCTCCCCGCGACCTGGGCCACGTACACGCGGCCGTCCGGGCCGGTGCGCAGGCCGTTCGCGCCGAACAGCCGGCTGGGCGGGCAGAGCCGTTCGAGGCTCCACCCGTCCGCGAGGCCGGTCGGTGCCGCGCCCGTATAGCGCGCCTCTCGCATCACGATGGCCCCTCCCGAGCTATCAATACTTGCAAGGAATGTAACGCTTGCCCTCACTGATCACAAGACTCCTCTCAGCAAGCGAGAACCGTCCTTCCGTCCCATCGCCGGACCGCCCGGTGTCCGCCCGGCGCGAGCCGCACACCGGGGCTTGACGGCGGATCCGGACCGTGCAAGCCTCATGCTCACTTGACGAGAATGATGTTCTTGCTACGAGGAATCGGCACCGACCGGCGCCGGTGACCGCCGTGGAAACGCACGGCGGAGAACCGGCCGATCCCGCTTCGCGGCGGCCGCGGCGAAACGCCGGAACGGCGTTCACCGGCCGCGCATCGCTGCCCGCGCACCACCGGCCGCACATCCGCGGCGTCCTTTTCGATTTCCTGCCCGGAGCCGCCTCCGGCCAGGTCAACGGCCCGTGAAGCGGGCCGGGCGGGGCGAACGGTCCCGGCGCGTCCGTTTTCTCGCGGCTTTCAGGAAGGACGGTTTCGCCAATGTTCTCGGCGATCCTGATCACCGAAGACGGCTCTCCCCGGGCCCAAGTGACGCGCCTCGACGAGGCCGACCTGCCGGACGGCGATGTCCGCGTCGACGTCGAATACTCCACGCTCAACTACAAGGACGCGCTCGCCATCACCGGCGCCTCCCCCGTCGTGCGCGCGTGGCCGATGGTGCCCGGCATCGACCTCGCGGGCACCGTCGCCGAGAGCGCCCACCCGGACTGGAAGGAGGGCGACCGCGTCGTCCTCAACGGGTGGGGCGCCGGCGAGAGCCACTGGGGCGGGCTCGCCCAGAAGGCCCGCGTGAACGGCGACTGGCTCGTCCCGCTGCCCGCCGTGTTCGGCTCCCGGCAGGCCATGGCGATCGGCACGGCCGGGTACACCGCGAGCCTGTGCGTGGCCGCCCTGCTCGACCGCGGCGTGCGTCCCGGCGGGGGCGAGGTGCTGGTGACGGGCGCGACGGGCGGCGTCGGCGGCGTCGCGATCGCACTGCTCGCGCGGGCCGGGTTCACCGTGGCCGCGTCCACCGGGAAGGCGGCGGAGGCCGGCTACCTGCGGCGGCTCGGCGCGGACACCGTCGTGGACGCCGCCGGCCTCGCCGGTCCGGGCAGGCCGCTGCAGAAGGAGCGCTGGGCGGGCGTCGTCGACACCCTGGGCAGCCGCACGCTCGCCAACGCCTGCGCGCAGACCCGCCGGGACGGCGCCGTCGCCGCGTGCGGGCTCGCCCAGGGCATGGACTTCCCCGCCTCCGTCGCCCCCTTCATCCTGCGGGGCGTGTCGCTGCTCGGCATCGACAGCGTGTCGGCGCCCCGCGCGCGGCGCACGGCGGCATGGGACCGCCTGGCGCGCGACCTGGACCCGGACGCGCTGGACGCCATGACCGAGGAGATCGCGCTCGGCGAGGCCGTCGCCGCGGCCGGCCGGTTCCTCGAACGGCGGGTCCGCGGCCGCATCGTCGTCGACGTCAACCGGTGAGGGAGCGGTGATGAGCACGAATCCGAACGGGTCCGGGACCCCCGGGCTCGACCTGTCCGACGTGGCGCACCGCCTCGGGCAGCCGATCGGCGGCGGGCAGCTGTGGGAGCCGTGCGGCGCGTCCGACATCCGCCGCTGGGCCATGGCGATGGACTACCCCAACCCGCTGCACTGGGACGAGGAGTTCGCCCGCGCGTCGAGGTTCGGCGGGCTCGTCGCGCCGCAGTCGATGGCGGTCGCGCTGGACTACGGGCACGGCGCGGCGCCCGCGTGCGTGGGCCGCATCCCCGGCAGCCACCTCATCTTCGGCGGCGAGGAGTGGTGGTTCTACGGCACCCCCGTGCGGCCCGGCGACACGCTCTTCCAGGAACGCCGCTTCCACGACTACAAGGTCGCCGAGACGAAGTTCGCCGGGCCGACGATGTTCTCCCGCGGCGACACCGTCCACACCAACCAGCACGGCGCCCTGGTGGCCCGCGAGCGGTCCACCGCGATCCGCTACCTGTACGAGGAGGCGCGGCGGCGCGGCATGTACGAGGACCGGCTCGGTCCGGTGAAGAGCTGGACGCGGGCGGAACTCGACGAGATCGCGAAGATCCGGCACGACTGGCTGATGTCGAACCGCGCGGGCGCCTCCCCGCGGTTCGACGAGGTCGAGGTCGGCGACCGGCTGCCGCGCCGCGTCATCGGGCCGCACAGCATCGCGTCCTTCACCACCGAGTACCGCGCCTTCCTGTTCAACATCTGGGGGACGTTCCACTGGGTCGCGCCCGACGGCGTCGACGACCCGTGGGTCCACCAGGACCCGGGCTGGGGCGAGGACTTCGCGTTCGACGAGGAGGGCGCCCGGATCGACCCGCGCAAGCGCGACGGGCTGTACGTCGGGCCGTCCCGCGGGCACATCGACGCCGAACGGGCCGGCGAGGTCGGCATGGCGCGCGCCTACGGCTACGGCGCCACGATGGGCGCCTGGTGCACCGACTACCTCGCCTACTGGGCCGGGACCGACGGCATGGTCCGGCACTCCAAGGCCGACTTCCGCGGCCCCGCCTTCGAGGGCGACGTGACGTACCTCGACGCCGAGGTCAGCGGAAAGGACACGGACACGGCGTGGGGGGTGCCGCTCGTCCGGGTCGACCTGCGCCTCACGAACCAGGAGGGTTCCGTGCTGGTGACCTGCACCGCCGAGGTCGAGCTCCCGCTCTAGTCCCCTGCCGCGTCAAGGAGATCGCCGATGGGCGCTCAGACCCCCTCCCCTCCCCCGATGCCCTCCCTCGCGTCGGGGCCGCCGCTCGACTCCGAACCCGGCCTCGGGCCGCTCACCCTGCCCGGGTTCCTCCGCGAGACGACGTCCCGGTACGGCGAGCGCGAGGCGCTCGTCATGCGCACCGGCGCGGGCCCCGGCACGGGCCCCGGCGCGGACGCCGGCGCGGACGCCGTCCGCTGGACCTACACCGACCTGTGGGAGCGCTCGCTCGGCGTGGCGCGCGCCCTGCGGGCGTGCGGCCTGGGCAAGGACGGCCGCGTCGGGGTCCTGATGACGAACCGCGCCGAGTGGCTCGCGGCCGTGTTCGGCACGTCGCTCGCCGGGGGCGTGGCCGTCCCGCTCAGCACGTTCTCGACGCCGCCCGAGCTGGACCACCTGCTCCGGGCGTCCGGCGTCTCGGTCCTGCTGTTCGAGCGGACGGCCGCGAAGCGCGACTTCGCGGCCGTCCTCACCGGGCTGGAACCCGGCATCGGCGCGGAGGCGGCGCCGCTGCGGTCGGCGCGGTACCCCTACCTTCGGCACGTCGCCGCGGTCGGCGAGGCCGCGCCGGGCATCGAGGGCTGGGACGCCTTCCTGGCGCGCGGGGCCGCCGAGCCGCGCGGGGCGCTGGAGGCGGCGGCGGACGCGGTGCTGCCGAGCGACACCGCCGCGCTGTTCTTCTCGTCCGGTTCCACGAGCCGCCCGAAGGGCATCGTGAGCGCCCACCGCGGCATCGCCGTCCAGCTGTGGCGGTTCCGGCGGATGTACGGCGTCGGTCCGGACGACGAGGTGCGCACCTGGACGGCGAACGGGTTCTTCTGGTCCGGCAACTTCGGCATGGCGATCGGGACGACCCTGGCCGCGGGCGGCTCGCTCGTCCTGCAGCCGACGTTCGACCCCGCCGAGGCGCTCGCGCTGATGCAGGCGGAACGGGTGACGCTGCCGCTGGCCTGGCCGCACCAGTGGGCGCAGCTCGAGAGCGCCCCCGGCTACGCCGGCGCCGACCTGAGCAGCCTGCGGTTCGTGGACCGCGGCACCCCGCTCGCGAAGCATCCGACGGTGTCGTCGCGCTGGTCCGAGCCGGGCCGCGCCTACGGCAACACCGAGACGTTCACGATCACGACGGCCTATCCGGCGGAGACGCCGGAGGACGTCCACGCGGGCAGCAGCGGGGTGCCGCTCCCGGGCAACACCGTCAAGATCGTCGACCCGCTCACCGGCGCGGTCGTCCCCCGCGGCGAGCGCGGCGAGATCTGCGTGAAAGGCCCCACGCTGATGCTCGGGTACCTCGGCGCGCCCCTCGACGAGACGCTCGACGCGGAGGGGTTCTTCCACACCGGCGACGGCGGCCGCCTGGACGGCGAGGGCCGGCTGCACTGGACGGGCCGGCTCACCGACGTCATCAAGACCGGCGGCGCCAACGTCTCGCCGCGCGAGGTCGACGCCGCGCTCGCCGCGCACCCCGCGGTCAAGGCGGCGCACACCGTCGGCGTCCCGCACGAGACCCTCGGCGAGGTCGTCGTCGGCTGCGTCGTCCCGCGCGACGGCGCGCCCCGCGACGCCGCCGCGCTGCGCGCCTTCCTGCGGGAGAGCCTGGCGAGCTACAAGGTGCCGCGCCACGTTCTGTTCTTCGCCGAGGACGAGATCCCCCTCACCGGAAGCTCCAAGGTCAAGACCGGCGACCTGCGGAAACTCGCGGCGGACCGGCTGGACGCCCGGAGCTGAAACCCCGGCCAGAGGCCGGCTCCGATGCCCGGAGCCGGCCTCCCGCCGTGCGCCTCCGCGCCCCGTCACTCGGCCGTGATCGCGCGTTCCGGGCAGTTGCGGACGGCCGCGTGCACCCGCTCCTCGTGCTCGGCGGGGACCTCCGGCACGCGCACCACGGCGTACCCGTCGTCGCCGAGGTCGAAGACCTCCGGGCACGTGGAGCAGCAGACGCCGTGCCCCGCGCAGCGGTCCTCGTCGATCGTGACCTTCATCGGCTCCCGCCCTCCTTCGGCGTGAACTCCAGGTACAGGCTGGTGAGCCCGCGGAGGATGTAGGTCGGGACGTACTTGTACCTGCGCTCGTCCGCGGGGCCGTGCTTCTTCTCGGAGACGCGGATGTCGGACGTGCGGTCCAGGATCCGCTCGATGGCGGCGCGCGCCTCGGCGCGGGCGAGCGGCGCGCCGGGGCAGGTGTGGATGCCGCGCCCGAACGCCACGTGGTGGCGGGCGTTCGCGCGGGCCGGGTCGAACCTCCCGGGGTCCTCGAACTTGCGGGGGTCGCGGTTCACTCCCCCGTTCACCACCATGACGGTCGTCCCGGCCGGGATGTCGACGCCGCCGACCGTGGTGGGGACGCGCGACAGCCGGAAGTCGCCCTTGATGGGGCTCTCGTGGCGCAGCGTCTCCTCGACGAAGTTCTGGATGCGCGAGCGGTCCTCGCGCAGCCACGCCTGCACGTCGGGGCGTTCGGCGATCACCTTGAGCGCGGAGCCGAGCAGCCGGACGGTCGTCTCCTGCCCGGCCGCGAACAGGTTCGCGGCGACCCGCGCCGACTCGATGGGTTCGGGGACCGAGCCGTCCGGGAACGTCGCGGCGGCGATGCCGGTGAGCACGTCGCCGCGCGGCTCCCGGCGGCGGTCCTCGATGTAGGCGGCGAAGCGCTCGTACAGGAACGCCAGCGGCGTGTGCGCGAGGCCCCCGTCGTCGGTGCCGCCGATCGTGCCGGTGTTCTCCTGGAGGTCGAACTGGGCCCGGAACTCCGGCAGGTCCGCGTCCGGGACGCCGAGGAGGTCGGCGATGACGAGCAGGGTGAACGGCCCGGCGAACCCGCGGATGAACTCGCTTTCCGTCCCGTCGAGCCACGTGTCGAGCAGGCCGTCGGCCAGCCGCTCCATCTGCTCCTCGTTCTCCTTGAGGCGCTTCGGGGTGAGCAGCTTCATCAGCAGGCTGCGGTGCGCGGTGTGGACGGGCGGGTCCAGCGTGGGGAGCTGGTCGCTCATCGGCAGCTCGTCGCGGTGCTCCTCGATCAGCGCGGTGACGTCGTCGCCCTCCAGCGGGACGGGGAAGCCCGGGAACGGGCCGGTCACCGAGAGGCACGAGGAGAACGTGTCGGAGTCGTGCAGCACCTCGACGGCCTCGTCGTACCCGGTCACCATCATCACGCCGTGGTTGGGCTCGCGGTGCACCGGGCACTTGCCGCGCAGGGCGTCGAAGTAGGGGTAGGGGTCGACGTTGAGCGCGCCGCCCCGGAAGAAGTCGGCTCTGTCGAGGTCGTCCGCCATCGGATCGGCTCCTGTTCGCGAGACGGAGGCCGGTCGCGGCCTCCGGAGGTGGAAGGGTCGGACGCCCGCGCGGTGCCGTGCCCCGCGCGGGCGGGTCACGCGGGCGGCCGGGCGGGCCTGACCTGCGGACGGCTGCGCGGCAGGCCGAGGTGCCGCTCGGCGATGATGTCGCGGAGCACCTCGCTGGCCCCGCCGTAGATGGTGGTGACCGTGGCGGCCCGGAACTCCCGCTCGAACGCCCCGCCCGCCGGGGCGTCCGGCGCGCCGGGCGCCAGCAGGCCCTCGGCGCCCAGGACGTCCAGCGCGTCGGCGAGGTGGCGCTGGTTGGACTCGCTCCAGTACAGCTTCCGCATGGACCCCTCGGGGCCCGGGACGCCGCCCTTCGCGGCGTGCCAGTCCATCCAGCCGCCCAGCAGCCGGGACACCTCCTCCTCGACGGCGATCCGGCCGATCCGCTCGGCGACCAGCGGGTCGTCCAGGACGGGCGTCCCGTCGGGGCGGCGCGCGTCCCGCGCCCACGCGGCGAGGTCGGCGGCGATCGCGTGGTCCACGGACGCGGGCCCGCCGACGCCCCGCTCGTACACCAGCGCCACCCGCATGACGTCCCAGCCCCGGTCGACCTCGCCGATCAGGGCGGTGCCGGGGACGCGCACGCCGGTGTAGAACGTCGCGTTGGTGACCTGGCCGCCGAGCGTGCGGATCGGCCGGCACTCGAACCCGGGGGCGTCCGTCGGGACCAGCAGCAGCGACAGCCCGGCG
Organism: Actinomadura rifamycini DSM 43936; assembly: GCF_000425065.1. GTDB lineage: Bacteria > Actinomycetota > Actinomycetes > Streptosporangiales > Streptosporangiaceae > Spirillospora > Spirillospora rifamycini. Next base: position 118,959 of record NZ_AULB01000011.1, on the reverse strand, counting down.
TGCTTGGCCGCGTCCGGGTTCGTCCGGGCCAGGACGAACACGTGGCTGCAGACCTGCGCGGTGCTGGTGAACATCTTCTGGCCGTCGACGACCCACGCGTCGCCGTCGCGGACCGCCGTCGTCTTCGCGGCGGCCACGTCCGACCCGGAGTCGGGCTCGCTGTAGCCGAGCGCGACGAGGATCTCGCCGCGCAGCGCGCCGGGCAGGTAGCGGCGCTTCTGCTCCTCGGTCCCGACGTGCAGGATCGTGTGCAGCACCATCGACGTCGTCGCCCACCCGTCGAAGTGCAGGCCCGCGCGGGCGCACTCCTCGAAGACGGCGCGCGCGTAGTCCGGGTCGACGTCGCCGCCGCCGTACTCGGCGGGCCACCCGGCGGCGAGGATGCCGTCGCGCGCGAACCGCGCGTGCAGCTCCATCGTCTGGTGGCAGCCGCTGCGGCGCTGCTCGCCGGCCCACTCGGGGCGGACGTTCGCCTCGACCCAGGCGCGGGCGGCGGCGCGGTGCTCGGCCAGCTCGTCGGATTCGCGGAAGTCCATCGTCACACCCCTGCCGTGGTCGGGGACGCCGCGCCGAAGAGGCGGCGCGGCAGGCCCGCGTAGGCCGCGCGGCGGTCGCCCGCCACGAGCGGCCACGCCTTCGCGCGCCGGAAGTACAGCTGCACGTCGTACTCGAGGGTGTAGCCGTAGCCGCCGTGCATGTGCAGGCTGTCGGCCGCCGCGGCGTACGCGGTGTCGGCCGCGAACAGCAGCGCCATCGTCGCCAGCTCGCCGGCGTCCGGCGTCCCGGCGTCGTGCGCCCAGGCGGCCTTGTAGGCGAGCAGCCGCGCGCCCTCCAGCGCCGTCGCGTCGTCGGCCAGCCGGTGCTGGACCGTCTGGAAGCCGCCGATGAGGATGCCGAAGGCCCGGCGCTCCAGCACGTACTCGACGCCGAGTTCGAGCACGCGGGCGGCGAGGCCGGTCAGGGCCGCGCCGGTCAGCGCCTCCCAGCGGCGGACGGCGCCGGCGTGCGCGGCCGCGGCGGCCGGGCCCTCCGCGAGGACGACCGTCTCGCCGCCGTCCAAGGGAAGGTCGGCGATCGGCATGGAGCCGAGGTTCGGGACGGCCCGGTCCCGTGCGGGCGCCGCGCCGTCCGGGCCGGGCGCCGCGCCGTCCGGGCCGGGCGCCCGGGTCGCGACGAGCGCCCCGTCGCGCAGCGCGACCACCACGTCGGCCACCGCCCCGGCGGGGACGAGCCGGGCGACGCCGCCGGCCGCCGGCCGCAGCGCGAGGGTCGGCAGGAGGTCGCCCGCGACGGCGCGCGCCGTCCACGGGTGGTCCGGCGCGGCCTCGGCCAGCAGGGCGGTCGCGGCGGCGGCCTCCACCAGCGGGACCGGCGCCAGCGTCCGGCCCAGGCACTCGGCCGCGACGGCGAGCTCCAGCAGTCCGGCCCCGCCCCCGCCCAGGCCGGCCGGGACGGGGACGGCGGGCAGGCCCATCTCCACGACCTTGCGCCACAGGTCGGGGTCGAACCCGAGCGGTTCGGCGGCGCGCACCACGGCCGGGGGCGATTCGCTGTCGAAGAAGTCGCGGAGGCTCGCGCGCAGGGCCTCCTGGTCATCGGTGAAGGCCAGGTCCACCAGGCGCCACCCCCACGTCGGGCCGGAGGAGCACACTCCGACATCGATGTTCTCGATAGCGAGATTAGTATTCTCACTTAGCCAGAGCAACCCTCCGTGAGGGGCTGCCGGTCCCCCGCTACGCGGAGATCTCGTCCACCAGCCCCCACGCCAGGGCGGTGCGGGCGTCGAGCGCCGCGCCGGTGAGCGCCAGGTACAGGGCGCGGTGCCGGCCGATCCGGCGCGGCACGCTCACCGTCCCGCCCGCGCCCGGGATCAGCCCCATCGCGAGCTCCGGCAGGCGGAAGACGGCGTCCGGACGGGCGACGACGCGGCCCGCGAACGCGGGCAGCTCGACGCCCGCGCCCACGCAGGCGCCGTGCACCCGGGCCTCGGCGCGGGCCGCGAGCCGGTGCAGCGGGCGTCCGGCTCCGGCGCGGGTCCGGACGTGGTGGGCGGTCGCGGGATCGGGGGCGGTGCCGAACTCGTCGAGGTCGCCGCCGGAGCAGAACGCGGGCCCCGCCCCGTCGAGGACGACCCGCGCGACCCCGTCGTCGAGCAGCGCCACCCGCAGGGCGTCCACCAAGGCGTCCCGCACCTGCCGCCCGTAGGCGTTGCGGCGCTCCGGCCGGTTCAGCGTGATGTGCAGGACGTCGCCCGCGCGGTCGACGAGGACCGGCTCGGCGGCCTCCGGCGGGAGCGGGCGCGGGCCGCGGGCCGCGAGCCACCGCGCGAACTCCGCCCCGCCGAGCAGGGTCGAGTAGGCGAACGACTCGACGTCCAGGGCCGCGGGCACCGGCAGGCCCTCGGTCGCCCGCAGCACCTCGCGCAGCACCAGCGCGGCCCGCGGGTTCGCCGCGACGGCCCGGCCGATCGCCGCGAGCCGCTCCCCCGGGTCGGCGGCCGCCACGCTCTCGCGCCCCGCGCCGGCGGCGGCGGTGAGGGTGAGGTCCAGCGCCCGGGCGAGCGCCGGGTCGGCGTCGCCCAGCCCGACGAGGAGCCGGTCGCTTCCGCGCGCCGCGCGCACCGCCCGTCCGAGCAGCGCCGGGGAGCCGCCGCCCGCCAGGTCGACGGCCACGAGCGGGTCGCACGGGGCGCCGTCCGGGCCGAGCGTCGGCGCGTCCGCCGCGCCGTCGGCGAGGTCCTCGATCGAGACGATCACGGGTCTCCCTCCGGTCGGGGCGCGTCGGGCCGCAGAGTGTATCGTCGGCCCATGTCCGTGCGGGCCGAGTGGGCGGCGAGCGGCGTGGTCGCGCTGACCGGCCGCCCGGACGGCCCGCCCCTGGTGCCGCCGGGACGCGGCGCCGCGGCGGCCCGGGAACTCGCGGAGACGCTGCCGGTGCCGGTGGACGGCCCCCGGCTGCTGGCCGAGCGCGCCGCCTTCACCGGGCACCGGCGCGGCGGCACGGTGTCAGCGGGCGGCGCCTGCCGCCTGCTGCCGACCGCGGACGGGTGGGCCGCCGTCTCCTGCGCCCGCCCCGACGACCCCGCGCTGCTCGGCGCGATGATCGGCGCGGAGACCGGACCGGACCCGTGGCCCGCCGTGGCCGCGTGGCTGCGCGCGCACACCGGCGCCGAACTGGCGGAGCGCGCCGGGCTGCTCGGTGTCGCGGCCGGGCCCGTCGGGGCGGCGCGCCGCCGCCCGCGCGTTCCGGCGCCGCTGCCGCCGCGCCCCGTCGAGGGCCTGCTCGTGGTCGACTTCAGCGCGCTGTGGGCGGGACCGCTGTGCGCGCACCTGCTCGGCCTCGCGGGCGCCCGGGTCGTGAAGGTCGAGACCCCGTCGCGCCCGGACGGCGCCCGCCGCGGCGACCCGGAGTTCTACCGGCTGCTGCACGCGGGCCACCGCTCGGTCGTCCTCGATCCCGGCACGGCCGCGGGACGGGACGCCATGGCGGCGCTGGTGGACGCGGCCGACATCGTCGTCGAGGCGTCCCGGCCGCGCGCGCTCGCCCGGTTCGGCCTGGACGCGGACGCCGCCGTCGCCGCCGGGACGACCTGGGTGTCGATCACCGCGTACGGGCGGGACGCCGACCGCGTCGGCTTCGGCGACGACGTGGCCGCCGCGGCCGGGCTGGTCCGCCGCGAGCCCGACGGGACGCCGCTGTTCTGCGGCGACGCGATCGCCGACCCGCTCACCGGGCTCACCGCCGCCGCGCTGGCCGCCTCGGCGCCGCCGGGCGGCGGGGGCGTGCTGTGGGACGTCGCCATGTCCGACGTGGTCGCGGCGACGCTCGACCCCGGCGACCCCGGGGAGCCCGCGGCCGCCGTCCGGCACGGCGACGGCTGGGCCCTCGACACTGGAACGGGCCCGCTCGTGCCCGTCGCCGAGCCGGTCCGCCGCCGCGTCGACGGCACGGCGCCCGAACCGGGACGGGACACCGCCGAAGTCCTCCGCGAACTCGGGATCCCCGTTCCGTGACCGGCCCCCTGCTGCTGCGGGACGCGGAGGTCGACGGGCGGGTGCGCGCGGACGTCCGGGTCGCGGACGGCAGGATCGCCGAGGTCGGCGCCGGGCTGGTGCGGCGGGCCGGCGAGCGGACGGTCGAGTGCGGTGGCGGGGCGCTGCTGCCCGGTCTGTGCGACCACCACCTGCACCTGCACGCCATGGCCGCCGCGGAGCGGTCGGTGCCCTGCGGGCCGCCGCACGTCACCGCGCCGGACGGGCTCGCCGCGGCGCTGCGCGGCGCGGCGCCCGACGCGCACGGCTGGATCCGCGGGACGGGCTACGCCGAGGGCGTCGCCGGGCACCTCGACGCCGCGGGCCTCGACGCGTTCCGCGCCGACCGTCCCGTCCGGCTCCAGCACCGGAGCGGCGCGCTGTGGACGCTGAACTCCGCCGCCGTGCGCGCGGCGGGCCTCGCGGCGGGCGGCCATCCGGGCATCGAGCGCGGCGCGGACGGGGCGCCGACCGGACGGCTGTGGCGGGCGGACGCCTGGCTCCGCGGCCGGCTGCCGCCCGCGCCGCCCGCCGACCTCGCGGGGGTCGGCGCGCGGCTGCTGCGCTGGGGCGTCACCGCCGTCACCGACGCGACCCCCGACCTGGACGGGACCGCGCTCGCCGCGATCGGGGCGGCCGTCCGCGGCGGCGCGCTCCCCCAGCGCGTCCACCTCCTGGGCGTCCCGCCGGAGGGCCCCGCCGAGCCGCTCCCCCCGCGCGTCACCACCGGCCCGTACAAGATCGTCCTCGCGGACTCCGGGCTGCCGCCGCTGGACGGCCTCGTCGCGCGGATCGGGCGCGCGCACGCGGCGGGGCGCGCGGTCGCCGTCCACTGCGTCACCCGCGAGGCCCTGTTCCTGCTGCTGGCCGCGTTCGACGAGGCGGGCACGCGGCCGGGCGACCGCATCGAGCACGCCGCGCTCGTCCCGGCCGAGACGGCGGACGGGCTCGCCGCGCGGGGGCTGCGCGTGGTGACCCAGCCGGGGTTCATCACCGACCGCGGCGACGACTACCTCCGCGACGTCCCCGCCGCCGACCGCCCGGACCTGTACCGGTGCGCGGGCCTCCTCGCGGCGGGCGTCCCGGTCGGGCTGTCGAGCGACGCCCCGTACGGGCCCGCCGACCCGTGGGCCGTCATGGACGCGGCCGTCCGGCGCCGCACGCGGTCCGGGGCCGTCCTCGGGGCGGGCGAGGCGATCGGCCCGGCGGCGGCGCTGCGCGCCTACCTCGCCCCGCCCGGCGAGCCGGGCGGGGCGCCGCGCCGCGTCCGCGCGGGCGCGCCCGCCGACCTGGTCCTCCTGCACGCGCCGCTCCGGGACGCCCTCGGGTCGCTCGGGGCCGGCGCCGTGCGCGAGGTCTGGGCGGGCTGACGCCCTCCTCCGCACCCGCTTCTGAACTCCACCCTTCCCTCTGCGGCTAGTTATGCTCTAGCTTTACAAGAACGTCATTCTTCATTACGAGAACGTGACTACGGGCGGCCGCGGCGGCGGCCGGGCGAAGGGACGGGGATGGGCTTCGCGGACGAACTGTTCGACCTGACCGGAAGGGTCGTCCTGGTCACCGGCGGCAGCCGGGGCCTGGGCCGGGAGATGGCGTTCGGCGCCGCCCGCTGCGGCGCCGACGTCGTCATCGCCAGCCGGGACCTCGGCGCCTGCACCGCGGTCGCCGCGGAGATCGAGGCGGAGACCGGGCGCTCGGCGCTGCCGTACGGCGTCCACATCGGGCGCTGGGACCGGCTGCCCGGGCTGGTCGACGCCGTCTACGACCGGTTCGGGCGGCTCGACGCGCTGGTGAACAACGCGGGCATGTCGCCGGTCTACGACTCGCTCGCCGACGTCACCGAGAAGATGTTCGACTCGGTGATGAACCTCAACCTCAAGGGGCCGTTCCGGCTGTCCGTGCTCGCCGGCGAGCGGATGGCCGCGGCCGGCGGGGGCTCGATCGTCAACGTCAGCTCCACGGGGTCGATCCGCCCGCGCCCGGCGATCGTCCCGTACGCGGCGGCCAAGGCGGGCCTCAACGTCCTCACCGAGGGCCTGGCCAAGGGGCTCGGCCCCCGGGTCCGGGTGAACACCCTGATGGCCGGGCCCTTCGCCACCTGGGCGACGCGCGGCTGGGACGAGGCGGAGCTCGCCGAGGGCGTGCGGCCGCACGCGCTCCAGCGGATCGGCCACCCCGCGGAGGTCGTCGGCGCCGCGCTCTACCTGGTCTCCGACGCCTCCAGCTACACGACCGCCGCGACCCTGCGGGTCGACGGCGGCATCCCGTGACGGCCGCGCGCCCCGCCCGCCCGGCACGGAACCCGACGAAAGGAACGAACGGCATGTGGGATTTCAGCACCGATCCCGAGTTCCAGGAGAGACTCGACTGGGCGGACCGGTTCGTCCGGGACGAGATCGAGCCGATCGACGCGCTCTTCCCGGGCAACGACGAACCCTACGACCGCGACAGCGAGGTCTTCCACGAGGTCGTCCGGCCGCTCCAGGCGCGCGTGAAGGAGCGCGGGCTGTGGGCGGCGCACCTGTCGCCCGAACTCGGCGGCATGGGGATGGGCCAGGTCAGGCTCGCGCTGCTCAACGAGATCCTCGGCCGGTCGCAGTGGGCGCCCATGGTGTTCGGCACGCAGGCGCCCGACTCGGGCAACGCCGAGATCCTCGCGCACTACGGCAACGAGGAGCAGCGCCGCGCGTACCTCGAACCGCTCCTGGACGGCCGCATCGTGTCGACGTACGCGATGACGGAGCCGACGGGCGGCGCCGACCCGGGGTCGTTCACCTGCCGGGCCGTCCTCGACGGCGACGCGTGGGTGATCGACGGCGAGAAGTGGTTCGCCTCGAACTACCCGTACGCCGCGTTCGTCATCGCCATGGTCGTCACCGACCCGGACGTCCCCGTGCACCGGGGGTCGTCGATGCTGCTCGTCCCGCGCGGCACGCCCGGGATGGAGATGGTGCGCCGGACTGGCCTCGGCGGCGAGCCCCTCGGCGAGGGCGCCCACGGCTACCTGCGGTTCACCGGCTGCCGGGTGCCGCGCGAGAACCTGCTCGGCGAGCCCGGCACCGGGTTCGCCATCGCGCAGAAGCGGCTCGGCGGCGGGCGGCTGCACCACGCGATGCGCTCGGTCGGGCAGTGCCGCCGCGCGATGGAGATGATGATCGAGCGGATCGCGAGCCGCGACACCCGCGGCGGGCCGCTGTCGCGGCAGCAGGCCGTCCGGCAGGCGCTCGCCGACACCTGGATCCAGCTCGAGCAGTTCCGGTTGCAGGTCCTGCACGCGGCATGGCGGGTCGACAAGGCGAACGCGAGCGGCGACCCGGGCGACGCGCGGGCCGCGCGGCTGCACATCTCCGCCGTCAAGGCCGCGACGCCCGGCACGCTCGTCGACGTCCTGTACCGGGCCATGCACCTGCACGGCTCGCTCGGCGTGTCCAACGAGCTGCCGCTGGCGAAGATGTGGCAGGCCGGGCCGGTGCTGGGCGTCGCCGACGGCCCCACCGAGGCGCACAAGGACGTCGTCGCCCGCCTGCTGCTCAAGGACGCCGAGCCCGCGGACGACCGGCTGTTCGGCTCCGCGCACCTGCCCGCCCGCATCGAGGCCGCGCGCGAGAAGTTCGCCGGCCGCCTCACCGGGACGGGAGCCGCCCGATGACCGGGTCGCCGGCGCCCGCCGGACCCGTCGTCGACCTGGCGCGGCTCAACGCGTGGCCGGGCCTCGCGGACGTGCCGGGCGACGGCCCCGTCGAGTCGCTGGAGCCGCTCCGGGGCGGCGCGCAGAACCTGCTGTTCACGATGCGCCGGGCGGACGGCACCGAGCTGGTGCTGCGCCGGCCCGGACGGCACGCGGGCGCCGAGGCCGCGAAGCCGTTCGCCCGGGAGAGCCGCGTGCTGACCGCGCTGGCGGGCACGCCCGTCCCGCACCCGCGGCTGCACGCGAGCACCCTGGACGCCGAGGTGATCGGCGCGCCGTTCTCCGTCCTGGAGAAGATCGAGGGGTTCATGCCGCGCGGCGAGCTGCCCGGCGCCTACGGCACCGACGCCGGGTGGCGCCGGACGCTGGCGTTCGAGCTCGTCGGCGGCGCCGCGACCCTCGCCGCCGTGGACCCCGACGCGATCGGGCTCGGCGACCTCAGCCGGACCGACGGATGGCTCGAGAAGCAGATCACCCGCTACCTGAAGATGCTGCACGGCTACCGCGCCACCGACGGCTACGCCGAGCACGAGTCGCCGCTCGTCGACGTCGTCGCGGCCTGGCTCGAGGACAACCGGCCGGACACCTGGACGCGCGGCGTCGTGCACGGCGACCTGCAGTTCGCCAACGTGATGTTCCGGCACGGCGCCCCCGAGCTCGCCGCGATCGTCGACTGGGAGATGGCGGCCGTCGGCGACCCCCTCCTCGACCTGGCGTGGATCCTCACCGCCTGGCACGAGGACGGCGACCCGCCGGGCGGCGAGCCGCAGCTGCGGCCGTGGGACGGGATGCCGCGGCGGGCCGAGCTCGTCGACCACTGGGCGTCGCTCACCGGCCGGGACGTGTCCGGCTTCCGCTGGTTCCAGGTGCTCGCGTACTTCCGGCTGGCGGCGCTGCTCGAGGGCTCGTTCGCCCGGGCGCTCGACGGGCGGATGGACCGCGCGATGGGCGAGGGCCTGCACGCCTACGCGGGGCGGCTGTGGGCGAAGGCCGAGCGGGAGACGGCCCGCGGCTGACGGCCGGTCCCGGGGCGCGGGCCCGCGCCCCGGGACCGCACGGGCTCACGCGACGGTGAAGGTCTCCCGGACGAACGTCAGGAACTCCTCGGCGCCGATGCCCGCCGGCTCGTCGCTGATCATCGGGTCCATGAGCGTGAAGCTGTCGATGAGCGCGCTGCACATCCGCGCGAGGGCGTGCGGGTCGCCGGGGCGGATCGTCCCGTCGGCCTGCCCGTCGGCGACGACGCCCGCCAGGATCCGCACCGTCTCGCGGTGGAAGTCCTTGTAGTCGGGCGGGACGTCGGCGACGTCCCGCCCCCCGACCTTGGTCATCTGGGCGTGCAGCTGCGCCCACGCCGGGTACTTGCGGCGGTGCTCCAGCTCCGCCGTGACCAGCGCGACGAAACGCTCCCCGGCGGCCCGCTCCGGGGCCGCGGCGAGCCGCTTCATCTCCTCCAGCCGCCCCGGCCCCCGCCGCATCAGCACCGCCAGGTACAGCGCCTCCTTGCTGTCGAAGAAGGAGTAGATCGAACCGACCGAGAACTCGCAGCGCTGCGCGACGTCCTTCAGGTTCGTCGCGTAGTAGCCGCGCTCGGCGAACAGCTCCTCGGCCGTCTCCAGCATCTGCTCCCGGCTCAGCTCGATCCGCTGCCGGCGGCGCACCTCCCGCGGGCTGAGCCGCTCCGGCGCGGCCGTCCCGTCCTCCGTGCCGCCGGCCGCTTCCCTCTTCGCCACCGCACCCTCCTTGCCGCCTCCCGCACCCCGAACCGGCCGTCAGCCGATTGAACCGTCGCTCAGTCTACGCCAGCGGCGTTCCGGCCCCGACGCGGCGTGCGCCGGGACCGGAACCCGCGAAGACAGGAGGAAGGCGAGGCGGGGAGGACGGGCGAGGACGAGCGGGCGGGACGGTCAGGCGATCGGGGCGCCGGACGTGCGGAGGCTCTCGGCGGACCAGAAGACCTCCGTCGCGGGGCTCGCGGCGGCGGGCGCGGGACCGGCGGGGGCGCAGTCGCCCGTGATGCAGTCCGGGGAGACGCACTGCGGGCGCGCTCCGGCGGACGCCGCGGCGGCGGCGAGGGCGTGCGCCTTGAACGCGCGGGCGGCGCTGCTCAGCCGGTGCCGCACGCAGCCGGGGACCTCGTCGGCGTACGCGGCCCGGCTGCCGCCCCACAGGCGGATCTCCATGCCGCTGTCGAGCGCGCCGTCCAGCCTGCACCGGATCCGCTCGTCGGTCTCGTAGAGCGCGGCGTCCATCGCGACCGCCCGCGGCCAGGGACCGCGCACCTGGGAGTTGAGGCCCATCTCCAGGTCGACGCCGCGGGCGCCGAGGATGCGCAGCGCCCGGGAGCCGGTGCCGTCCGCGGTGAGGACGGTGACGTCCCACCCGGCGGCGACGCGGTCGAACACCCAGCCGCCCGCGGAGCGCACCCCGCCGAGCATGGTCGGGGCGACCACGACGAGATGGTGCCTCAAGGTGTATCGGCGGCGGGTGCGAGTTGCCGGGCGAGCGACCCGGTGTACTCCTTGAACACCTCGGTCAGCGGAATCGAAGGGTCCAGCAGCCATGATGTCTCTATCCCGTTGAGGAAGGCGACGATCTCCACGGCCTTCACGTCCGCGTCCACGTCGGGGCGGTACCGGCCGGCGCGCTGGCCGCGCCGGATGCCTTCGGCGACGGTGCGCACGGAGGCCCGGTAGCGGCCGAACATGCGGTCGTGCAGCGGATCGTCGGGGTCAAGGTTCTCCATCAGGAGGACGGCGAACATGCCGACCAGGTCGGGTGCCCGGTGGAACCGCTCGGCGACTCCCTCGAGCTGCTCGATGATGTCGGCGTCCATGTCGGCGTGCGCCTCGTCGTAGGCGTCGCGCGCGTCGACGGCGGCGTGGAGCAGGGCTTCCTTGGATTCGAAGTGGTGCAGCAGGCCGGCCGGGCTCACCCCGGCCTCCCGGGCGATCCGCCCGAGCGTGATACCGCGCCATCCGTGCCGCTTCAGCAGGCGCTGCGCGGCGGTCAGGATCCGCTGTCGGCGGTCCTCCCCCTTCGCGAGGAGGGCGGCGTACGGCCGTTGTTCGGTCAACCGGAGGACTCCTTCCAGAAACCTACTGAACACACATTAGGTCGGTTGGCGCGGCTGTGACAAGGGTCACGTATCCGTAATCCGGGAGGTTTCCCGCCGGGAACGCGGAAGGCCCCCGGACGGTCGCCGTCCGGGGGCCTCGCGCGCGCCGCGCGCGGTCGCTCACCAGCCCAGGCGTCCCCCACCGGACACGAGGGCCTTCGCGATGACCAGGCGCTGGACGTCGTTCGTCCCCTCGCCGATCGCCATGAGGGGCGCGTCGCGGTACAGCCGCTCGACGACGAACTCCGCGGAGTAGCCGTAGCCGCCGTGCACGCGCATCGACTCCAGCGCGCACCGGATGGCGACTTCGGAGGCGTACATCTTCGCCATGCCCGCCTCCATGTCGACCCGGCCGCCGGTGGTCTCGGCCCGGTCGGCGGCCCAGTAGGTCAGCAGCCGCGCGGCCTGGATCTCGGTGGCCATGTCGGCCAGCTTCAGCTGGATGGCCTGGAAGTCCGAGATCGGCCGGCCGAACGCCTCCCGCTCCCGCGAGTAGCCGAGCGCCGCCTCGTAGGCGGCCTGCGCGACGCCGACGGCCCGCGCCGCGATGTTGATCCGGCCGATCTCGAGCCCGCCGAGGACCTGCTGCAGGCCGCGCCCCTCCGCCCCGCCGAGCAGGTCCGCGACCGGCACCCGCACCTCGTCGAGGACGAGCTCGCAGGTCTCGGGCCCCTTGTAGCCGAGCTTGGGCAGGTCGCGGGTGACCCGGAAGCCGGGCGAGGACGTGTCGACGAGCAGCACCGACATCCCCTCGTGGGCGCGCTCGGCCCGTCCCGTCTTGACCAGGACGGGCAGGACGCCCGCGACGCGCGCGTTGGTGATCCACGTCTTCGCGCCGGTCACCACGTAGTGGTCGCCGTCCCGCACGGCCGCGGTCGCGATGCCCTGCAGGTCGGTGCCGGCGCCGGGCTCGGTCAGGCAGATCCCCGACCGCAGCTCGCCGGTCGCCATCCGGGGCAGGTACCGCTCCTTCTGCTCGGCGGTGCCGTGCCGGGCGATCAGCACGCAGGCGACCGAGTGCGGGCCGAACAGCCCGGCCGCGCCGAGCCAGGCGCGGGCGATCTCCTCGAACGCGAGCGCGTAGGAGACGCGGTCGGCGCCGAGGCCGCCGTACTCCTCGGGCACGTTGAGCCCGAACAGCCCGAGGTCGCGGAGCCCCTCCACGATCTCGGTCGGGTACCGCCCCGTCCTCTCCCACTCGGGGGCGACCGGCGCGATCTCCTTGTCGGCGAAGTCGCGGAGCGTCTCCCGGAACAGCTTCTGCTCGTCGTTCAGCTCGAAGTCCACCGCGTGGTCACCTTCCCGTCCATTGCGGCGCGCGGCCCTCGGCGAAGGCGCGGGCCCCTTCCTTGGCGTCCGCGCTGCCGAACACCTCGTTCACCTCGTCCGGCGTGCACCAGCGGCGCTGCCGCATGAGCTTCTTGGTCATCGCGACGCCGAGCGGGCCGTTCCCGGCGATCCGGCCGGCCAGCGCGAGCGCCTCGGCGAGGACGGATCCTGCGGGGACGACCCGGTTCACCAGCCCGTACCCGCGCGCCCGCTCCGCGGTGACGGGGTCGCCGGTGAGGCCCATCTCCAGGGCGAGCGCCATCGGGATCCGCTGGGAGAGCGTCGTCCCGCCGCCGCCGGCGAACAGGCCCCGCGCGACCTCGGTCATCCCGAGCCGGGCGTCCTCGGCCGCGACGACCAGGTCGCACGCCAGCACCAGCTCGAAGCCGCCGCCGAGCGCGGAGCCGTTCAGCGCCGCGACGACCGGCGTGGCGACGCTGCGGTGGTAGAACCACACGAGTCCCTTGATGTCGCCGCCCCGGGCGAACGCCTTCATGTCGAGCCCCGCGCAGAACACCGTCCCCGCGCCCGTCAGGACGATCGCGCGCGTGCCGGGGTCGGCGTCGGCGGCGCGCAGCGCGGCCGACAGCTCCTCCATCGCGGCCGGGTCGAGGGCGTTGCGCGCCTCGGGGCGGTTCAGCGTCAGCACCCGCACGTGGCCGCGCTGCTCGATCAGGACGAGGTCGCTCACCGGGCCTCCACGGCCCGCGGGCGCCCGTGCGGGGACGGCGATCGTGGCGATGACTTCCGTCGCGGGAGCGTCCGCGGCGGCGTCTGCGATGGGGTCTGTGGCGATGGCAAGGGCGGTCCTTCAGTCGGAGGCGGGCAGCGGCTTGGCCGCCTTGATGGTCATGGGCGCGCCGTCACAGGTCAGCTCGCCCGCGCCCGAGGACACGCACAGCAGTTCGACGGTCCCGGCGTCGTCCACGTAGCGCTTGCCGACGAGCGTGGCGTTCGCGGCGCCGCCGGACGGCGCCGCCGGCTTGGCGGGGGTCCCGGAGGCCGCGGCCATCGGGCTGCCGCCGCAGGCGATCACCGGGGCGCCCTGCGCGGGGGCCCGGACGACCACCACCTTCGTCGCGCACACGGTGCTGGCGAGCTGCGCCCCGGGGCGCAGCGCCGGTTCTGGTGACGTCATGGCGGTGCTTCCTTCCTCTCGCTGCGGAAACTATCTTCTCATTTTACGAGAATCAACCGTTCAGTGGAGGGGGCGGGAGCGGGCGGCACCGGAGGCGGCCCTCCGCGGCGACCGGCTTCACCGGGTTCCGGGCCCCGGCGGATTGACGTCCGCCGCCACCCGTGAGAACCTACGATCCACAAATGAGAATGCCATTCTCGTCAGCGAGAAGGAACGGCACGAGAGGTCGGACCCTTGCCCCACTTCCCGAAACCCGCCGCCGGCAGCTGGACCGAGCACTATCCCGAACTGGGCACGGCACCCGTCGACTACAACGACTCCATCGACCCCGCGCACTACGAGGCCGAGCGCGAGGCGATCTTCAAGCGGACGTGGCTGAACGTCGGCCGCGTCGAGTCGGTGCCGAAGGTCGGCAGCTACTTCACCAAGGAACTCGCCGTCGCGGACACGTCTCTGATCATCGTCCGCGGCAAGGACAAGCAGGTCCGCGCGTTCCACAACGTGTGCCGGCACCGCGGCAACAAGCTCGTCTGGAACGACTTCCCCGGCGAGGAGGTCAAGGGCACCTGCCGCCAGTTCACCTGCAAGTACCACGCCTGGCGCTACGACCTGGCCGGAGAGCTGACCTTCATCCAGCAGGAGGAGGAGTTCTTCGACGTCGACAAGTCCGAGTACGGGCTCAAGTCCGTGCGGTGCGAGGTGTGGGAGGGGTTCGTCTTCGTCAACCTCGACCCGGACGCCGCGCCGCTCACCGACTACCTCGGCGAGATGGCCAAGGGCCTGGAGGGCTACCCCTTCCACGAGATGACCGAGGTGTACAGCTACCGGGCCGAGATCGGCAGCAACTGGAAGCTGTTCATCGACGCGTTCGCGGAGTTCTACCACGCGCCCGTCCTGCACCAGAAGCAGGCCGTCAAGGGCGAGGCGGACAAGCTGTTCAGCTACGGCTACGAGGCGCTGCACTACAAGCTCGACGGCCCGCACTCCATGATCTCGTCCTGGGGCGGCATGTCCCCGCCCAAGGACCCGAGCATGGTCAAGCCGATCGAGCGGGTGCTGCGCAGCGGGCTGTTCGGCCCCTGGGACCGGCCCGACATCGACGGGATCGACACCCTGCCGCCCGGCCTCAACCCGGCCCGCCACAAGGCGTGGGGCAGCGACTCCTTCGTCCTGTTCCCGAACTTCATGCTGCTCGTCTGGGCGCCCGGCTGGTACCTGACGTACCACTACTGGCCGACGGCCGTCGACCGGCACGTGTTCGAGACGAGCCTGTACTTCGTCCCGCCGAAGAACGCCCGCGAGCGCCTCGGCCACGAACTCGCCGCGGTGACGTTCAAGGAGTACGCGCTCCAGGACGCCAACACCCTCGAGGCCACGCAGACCATGCTCAAGGGCCGCGCCGTCACCGAGTTCCCCCTCAACGACCAGGAGATCCTCCTGCGTCACCTGCACAAAGTCGCCCGCGACCACGTCAAGGAGCACCGCGATGCCGCTGCCCGCTGAATTCGCCGACCTCGAGCCGTACGCGGGCTGGGCCCTGGCGACCGAGCCCGAGCGGTACGCCAAGCGCCTCGCCAGCTCGATGGAGGAGATGCAGGCGTTCTACGACGCCGCGTTCCCCCGCCTGGAGGACGCCATCGCCTACATCGACCGGCACCCGTGGGACGACCTGCCCGAGGACGCCCGCACCCTGATGCACCTCATGCAGGGCCTGGTCATGGTGTCGTTCCCCGTCGAGGTGTGGAAGCAGCCCCGCGTCCCCGACTCCGGCGCGGCGTACCTGGACCTCATCGTGGAGCCCGTGGTCTGACATGCTCACGCTGAGAGCGGCCGGGCTCCTCGACGTCGACGCGGGCGAGATCGTCCGGCCGGGGGTCCTGCGGATCGACGGCGACCGCATCGCCGGGGTCGGCGGCCCGCCCGAGGGCGAGGTCGTCGACCTCGGCGACGCGGTCCTGCTGCCCGGCCTGATGGACATGGAGGTCAACCTCCTGATGGGCGGGCGCGGCGAGACGCTGGAGTACTCGCCCGTCCAGGACGATCCGCCGCTGCGGATGCTGCGCGCCGTCGGCAACGCCCGCCGCACCCTGCGGGCCGGCTTCACGACCGTCCGCAACCTGGGGCTGTTCGTGAAGACGGGCGGCTACCTGCTGGACGTCGCGCTCGGCAAGGCGATCGACGCGGGCTGGATCGACGGGCCCCGGATCGTCCCGGCCGGGCACGCCATCACCCCGACCGGCGGGCACCTGGACCCGACGATGTTCGCGGCGTTCGCGCCCGGCGTCCTGCCGCTGTCGGTCGAGGAGGGCATCGCCAACGGCGTCGACGAGGTGCGC
The DNA here is from genome assembly GCF_000425065.1 of Actinomadura rifamycini DSM 43936. Taxonomy (GTDB): domain Bacteria; phylum Actinomycetota; class Actinomycetes; order Streptosporangiales; family Streptosporangiaceae; genus Spirillospora; species Spirillospora rifamycini. The sequence goes on along the minus strand of NZ_AULB01000011.1, from coordinate 103,319 downwards.
CGGGCCGTCCGGTACCAGATCAAGCACGGCGCGAAGCTGATCAAGGTGTGCGTGTCCGGCGGCGTCATGTCGCACACCGGCACGCCGGGCGCGCAGCACTACTCCGACGAGGAGCTGCGCGCGATCGTCGACGAGGCGCACCGGCGCGGCCTGCGGGTCGCGGCGCACACGCACGGCGCGGACGCGGTGCGCAACGCCGTCGAGGCGGGCATCGACTGCATCGAGCACGGGTTCCTCATCGACGACGAGACGATCGCGCTGATGGTCGAGCGCGGCACCTGGCTCGTCCCGACCACGGCCCTGGCCGACGGCATGGACGTCTCGGAGGCGGCGCCCGAGCTGAAGGCGAAGGCCGCGGAGATGTTCCCGAAGGCGCGGCGGTCGGTGCTGGCCGCCTACGAGGCCGGGGTGAAGATCGCGGTCGGCACCGACGCCCCCGCCATCCCGCACGGCCGCAACGCCTTCGAGCTGACGGCGCTGGTCGAGCGCGGCCTGGCCCCGGCGGACGTGCTGCGCGCGGCGACCGTCCGGGCCGCCGAGCTGATCGGCGCCACCGACCGGGGGCGGCTCGCCGAGGGGCTCCTCGCCGACGTCATCGCCGTGCCCGGCGATCCCCTGCAGGACATCGCCGTCACCAAGGACGTGCGGTTCGTGATGAAGGGCGGGAAGGTCTTTGTCAACAGGCAGCACGTCAACAGGCAGCACGTCAACAGGTAGCACGGCGAGGGGCGGCGTCGAGGACCACGTCGAGATCCAGCAGCTCCTCGCCCGGTACGCGGTGACCATCACCCGGGGCGACATCGACGGGCTGCTCGGGGTGTTCACCCCGGACGGCACCTACAGCGCCTTCGGCGACACCTACCGGCTGGACGAGTTCCCCGAGTTGGTCGAGGCGGCGCCCAAGGGCCTGTTCCTCACCGGGACGGCGGCGGTCGAGATCGACGGCGACACCGCGACCGGCACGCAGCCGCTCTGCTTCGTGGACCACTCCACCCACGAGATGCGCATCGGGTACTACAACGACACCTACGCGCGGACCGGCGACGGCTGGCGGCTGCGGACGCGGGCGATGACGTTCATCCGGCGCAGCGGCGCGCACGACTCCGGACGTCCGCACGCGCACCGGCGCGCGGGAGCATGAGCGGCACCGGCACCGGCGCGGACGGCGCGCACGGGCACGCCGGGGGCGCGGACGTCGCGGAGTTCCGGGCGGAGGTGCGGGCCTGGCTGGACGCGCACGACCTGTCCCCCGCGCCCGGTCTCGACTTCGACGGGCAGGTCGCGCAGCTCGGCCGCGTCCGGCGCGCCCTCTACGACGCGGGCTGGATGCGGTACGGCTGGCCCGCCGAGGCCGGCGGGCTCGGCGGGCCGGCCGTGCTGCGCGCGGTGCTGGGCGAGGAGGTCGCGACCCGCGGCCTGGCCGAACCGGGCATCTACTCGATGATCGAGGTGCTCGCCCCGACGGTGATCTCCTACGCGCCGCCCGCGCTGGCGGCCGAGATGGTGCCGCGGCTGCTGAACGGCGACGAGCAGTGGTGCCAGGGGTTCTCCGAGCCCGGGTCCGGCAGCGACCTCGCGTCGCTGTCGACCCGGGCGGAGCCCCGCGGCGGCGACTGGGTGGTCAACGGGCAGAAGGTGTGGACGAGCCTCGCCCAGTTCGCGGCGCGCTGCGTGCTGCTCACCCGCACCGCGCCCGGCCACGCCGGGATCACGGCGTTCTTCCTCGACATGGACTCCCCCGGCATCACGGTCCGGCCGCTGCGCACGATGCACGGCGTCGACGAGTTCGCCGAGGTGTTCTTCGACGACGTCGTCGTCCCCGGCGACCGGATGCTGGGCCGTCCGGGCGACGGGTGGCGGCTGGCGATGGACCTGCTGCCCCACGAGCGCTCGACCTGCTTCTGGCACCGCGTCGCGCACCTGTACTCGCGGCTGGACCGGCTCGTCGAGGAGACCGGCGAGAGCGGCGGGACCGACGACGCCGCGCTCGGCGCCGCGTACCTCGCGCTGCACACCGTCCGCTGCCGGTCGCACGCGACGCAGCGGCGGCTCGCCGGCGGGGCGCGGCTCGGCCCGGAGACCTCGGTCGACAAGGTGCTGCTGGCCGGGGCCGAGCAGCGGCTGTTCGACACCGCCCGGGACCTGCTGCCGGGGGTGCTGGAGCTGGACGGGACGCCGTGGCGCTCGGAGTACCTGTACTCGCGGGCCGCCACCATCTACGGCGGCACCGCCGAGATCCAGCGCAACATCATCGCCCGCCGTCTCCTCGACCTGGGGAAGGAATGACCATGGAGCCCCCTGCGCCGGAGTCCCCCGCGATGGACGCGGCCGAGCGGGAGATGCTCGCCGACGCGCTGTGCAAGACGATGGCGGCGGCGTCGGGCCCCCGGCTCGACGCGGCCCTCGCGGAACTCGGCTGGCCCGACCTGCTCGCCGCCGCGCCGGACGTCGCCGTCCCGCTCGTGTTCGGGCTGCTCGGCGAGACCGGGGCGCACGCGGCGGTGCTGAACGACGTGGTGCTGAACGACGTGGTGCCCGGTGCGTCCGGGCGTCCCGCCGGGGACGCCCCGCCGCCGCTGCCGTACGCGGGCGGCCGGTGGGTCGTCTGGGACCGCGGGCCCGGGGACCGCGGCGCGGACGTGCTCGACGGCGACCTGCCGCTGCGTCCCGTCCCGGACGGCGCGCCCGTCCCGCTCGCCGCGGGGCGCCGGGCGCTCGGCTGGTGGCTGGCCGGGACCGGGCGGGCGATGCTGCGCCTCGCGCGCGAGCACGCGCTCGACCGCGCGCAGTTCGGCCGTCCGATCGCCGCGTTCCAGGCCGTCCGGCACCGGCTCGCCGAGACGCTGGTCGAGCTGGAGGGCGCGGAGGCGGTGCTGACCGCCCCGCACGCCCCGGCGGACGCGGACCTGGCGGCGCTGCTCGGCAAGGCCGCGGCGGGACGGGCGGCGCTGACGGCGGCCCGGCACTGCCAGCAGGTGCTCGGCGGGATCGGGTTCACCGAGGAGCACGGACTGCACCGGCACGTGCGGCGCGCGCTCGTCCTGGACGGCCTGCTCGGCGGCTCCCGGGAGCTGACCCGGGAGGCGGGGCGGATCCTGCGCGCGGAGGGGGCGGCGCGGCGGCTCGTGGAACTGTGAGCGGCGGCGCGCCGCGGAGCGTGAGCCTATGACACTCTTGAGTTAGGAAAGTCATAGTCTCGTTACCGTGCGCGCCGTAGTGCGGTGCCGGTACCGGCGACTGTCGATACTGTGCAGTAAGGTTCTACACATGGTGCAGAAGACGGATTCGACGGCGGACACCCCGAGCCACCGGCCGGCCTGGAAGGACCGCGCGGTCGAGCGCTCGACCAAGGCGGCGCGGCTGCGCGCCGAGCAGCGGGTGGAGCGGTTCCTCGACGCGGCCCAGGCGATCATCGCGGAGAAGGGCAGCACCGACTTCACCGTGCAGGAGGTCGTGGACCGCTCCCGCCAGTCGCTGCGCAGTTTCTACCAGCACTTCGACGGCAAGCACGAGCTGCTCCTCGCCCTGTTCGAGGACGCCCTGCGCCGGTCGACCGACCAGATCCGCGCCGCCGCCGGCGGCCGGACCGACCCGATGGACCGCCTCAAGGTGGCCGTGGAGCTGCTGTTCGAGCTGTCCCGGCCCGACCCGGCGGCGCAGCGGCCGCTGTTCACCGACTTCGCCCCGCAGCTGCTGGTGTCGCACCCGGCCGAGGTGAAGTCGGCGCACGCGCCGCTGCTCGGCCTGTTCACCGAGCTGCTGGAGCAGGTGGAGGCGGCGGGCGCGCTGCGGCCGGGCGTCAAGCCGCGGCGCGCGGCGGCGCTGGTGATGCAGACGGTCATGTTCATCGCGCACGGCGCCCCGGTCGACGAGGACGCCCACCCGATCACGGCCGAGGAGCTGTGGGAGTTCTGCTCCACGGGGTTCGCCGCCGCCGCGTGAGACCCGGGCGAGAATAGCATTCTCATAGATCGGGCACGTGATTTACACTAGTGGCATGCCCACTTCCGTGACCGATCCGTGGAGCGACCTCCTCGCCTGCCTGGAACTGGACGGCCCCGGCCCCGTTCCGGGAGGCGGCTCCGGCGCCGCGGCCGCCCCCTCCCCCGCCGCCGTCCGGCTGACCGGGCGCAACCAGCGGCTGACCTACCACCGGCTGTTCGGCGGCCAGCTCCTCGCCCAGTTCGTCCGGGCGGCCGGCGCCGCCTGCCCGGGCAAGGCCGTCAAGTCCCTGCACGCGCTGTTCCCCCGCGCGGGCCGCTCGGACGAGCCCGTCCGGTACGAGGTCGAGCGCCACCACGAGGGCGGGACGTTCGCCACCGTGGCGGTCACGGCCCGGCAGGAGCCCGGCGTGATCGCCACCGCGTCGGTGTCGCTGCACGCTGGCGAGGACGGCGCCGACCGGCAGTCCGTCCCCGGGGTGCCGGCCGTCCCCGGCGCCGAGCACGAGGTGAAGCTCGACCTGCTCCCGTGGGAGACCCGCTCGACCGCGGACCTGGACGCCGCGGCCGCCGGGCCGCCCGAGTACGAGCTGTGGATGCGCACGCCGGCCGTCGGCGCGGAGCTGGCGCCGGCGCTGGCCGCCTACGCCACCGACCTCACACTCATCGGAACCGCGCTGCGCCCGCTCGACGGCGTCTCCCAGAGCGACGCGGGGACGGCGTTCACCTCGGCCGTCACCTCGCACAGCGTGTGGTTCCACCGGCCGTTCCGCACCGACGACTGGCTGCTGCTGCGCCAGCACAGCCCGGTCCTGGCGCACGGCCGCTGCTTCGGCCGCGGCGACCTGCTCGCCGCGGACGGCTCCCTCGTCGCCTCCTACGCGCAGGAGGCCCTCCTGCGTCTGAAGGACCACTCCTAAGGCGGCATGCCCGCGGGGGCGCGGCCCGGCGGCCGCGCCCGGCGGCTACCCGGGCCCCTGCTCCTCCGCCTCCCCGCCGGGCTCGCGGGACCGGCGGAGGAGCAGGTCCGCCGCCGTGTAGGCGTCGTGGCGGCCGTCGGCGACAACGGCGGCGAGCCGGGCGAGCTCCGGGTGGGCGCGCAGGCGGGTGTGGGCGAGCGAGAGGATCTGCGCGTGCGCGCGGGACGCCCGCCGCTCCGCGGTGTCGGCGCGGTGGTGGGCGTCGATCGCCTCGACCAGCTCCGGCAGGCCCGTCCCCTCGGCCGCCACGAGGGTGAGCACCGGGGCGCCCGTCTCGATCCGCAGCTCGCGGACGGTGCGCGCGGCGCCGTCCCGGTCGGCCTTGTTCACGACCAGCAGGTCGGCGACCTCCAGCAGCCCGGCCTTCGCCGCCTGGACGGCGTCGCCCGCCCCGGGCGTGAGGACGGCGACGGTGGGGTCGGCGACGGCGGCGACCTCGATCTCGGACTGCCCCACGCCGACCGTCTCCACCAGGACCAGGTCGAACGCCAGCGCGCCCAGCAGCCGGACGGCGGCGGGCACGGCGGCGGCCAGGCCGCCGAGGTGGCCGCGCGTCGCCAGCGAGCGGATGAGCACGCCGGGGTCGGTGGTGTGCGCGGCCATCCGGATGCGGTCGCCGAGCAGCGCGCCACCGCTGTACGGGGAGGACGGGTCGACCGCGAGCACCGCGACCCGCAGCCCGCGCTCCCGGTAGGCCCCGACGAGCGCGGCGGCGGTCGTCGACTTGCCCGCGCCGGGCGGCCCGGTCAGCCCGACGACCCGGGCGGTCCCCGCTCCGGAGGCGGGGGCGGGGACCGGGTCCGCGTCAAGGGCGGCGAGGACCTCGCCGCGGCGCTCCCCCTCGACGAGGCTCAGCAGCCGGCCCGCCGCCCGGGGCGAGCCGCGGCGGGCCGCGGCGAGCAGCCCGGGGACGTCCGTCCCGGGCGCCCCCGAAACCGGCGCGCCCGCCGCGGGCACGTCCGCCGCAGGCACGTCCGTCACGGGGCGGGGACCTCGATCACGGTGGCCGAGCCCATCCCGCCGCCCGCGCACATCGCGGCGACGCCGACGCCGCCGCCGCGGCGGCGCAGCTCGTGCACCAGCGTGACCAGCATCCGGGCGCCGGTCGCGGCGACCGGGTGGCCGAGCGAGCAGCCGCTGCCGTTGACGTTGACCCGGTCCGGGTCGAGCCCGAGCCGGCCGACGGTCGCGACGCACATCGCCGCGAACGCCTCGTTGATCTCGAACACGTCGACGTCCGCGGACGTCATCCCGGCGCGGGCCAGCGCCTTCGGGATCGCCTTCACCGGCGCGAGCCCGGTGATGCGCGGGTCCACGCCGACGGACGCCCACGACCGGACGGTCGCCAGCGCGGGCAGCCCGTGCCGGCGGGCGAACCGGTCGCCGGCGACGACGAGCGCGGCGGCGCCGTCGTTGGCTCCGCAGGCGTTGCCCGCGGTGATGCTGAACCCCTCGATCTCGGGGTGCAGCGGCTTCAGCGCGGCGAGCCTCTCGAGCGTGGTGTCGCGGCGCGGGTGCTCGTCGACGGCGAACGTGCCGTGCGGCGTCTCGATCGGGACGATCTCCGCGTCGAACCGTCCCTCGTCGATGGCGCGGACGGCGTTGCGGTGCGAGCGCAGCGCCCAGGCGTCCATCTCCTCCCGGGACACGCCCGCCTCGACGGCCGCGTTCCAGCCGACGGTGATCGACATGTCGCGGTTGGGGGCGTCCGGCCGGTCGGGGTGGGTGGGCGGGAACCAGTCGGTCCACTCGCCGTCCACCCGGAACGACGACTTCGGGGCGGTGGACGCCGAGTTCACGCCGCCCGCGACGACCAGGTCGTCCATCCCGGCGCGGATGCCCGCGGCGGCGCTCTGCACGGCGGCCTGCCCGGCGGCGCAGTGCCGGTTCTGGGCGAGGCCGGGGACGCCGGTGAGCCCGGCGGTCAGCGCCGCGTGCCGGGCCACGACGCCGCCCCCGTACAGGCCCTCGGCGAGGATCACGTCGTCGATGAGGTCGGGGTCCAGGCCGGACGCCGCGCGGGAGACGACGTGGTGGGCCAGGTCGAAGGCGGTGGTGTCGCGCAGGGTCCCCTTGAACGCGGTGCCGATGGGGGTGCGCAGCGCGGACACGATGACGGCTTCGGGGGCGGTCTCAGGCATGGGCGGACTCCAGGTCGGCCAGCAGGGTGCGGCGGAGGATCTTTCCGGTGTCGGTCTTCGGCAGTTCCGCGCGGAAGACGATCGCGTCGGGCGTCTTGGACGAGCGCAGCCGCTCCCTCGCCCACCGCCTGATCTCCTCGGGGTCGCCCTCGCCGACGACGACCGCGACGATCCGCTGCCCCCACTCGGGGTCGGGCGGGCCGACGACGGCGGCCTCGGTGATCCCCGGGTGGCCGAGCAGGACGTCCTCGATCTCGGCGGGGGCGATGTTCTCGCCGCCCCGGATGATGGTGTCGTCGGCGCGGCCCTCGATGAACAGGTAGCCGCCGCCGTCGAGCCGGCCCCGGTCGCGGGTGGCGAACCAGCCGTCGGCGTCCAGCACCGTGCCGCCGCCGTACTCGCCGGAGATCTGGTCGCCGCGGACGAACACCAGCCCGGTCTCGCCGGGCGCCGCGGGCGTCCCGTCGTCGCGGCGGACCTGGAACTCCACGCCCGGGACGGCCCGGCCGACCGACTCCAGCCGGGCCCGCACCGCGGGGTCGGCGGACGCGAGCGCCTTGCGGTGGTCGTTCGGCCCGAGGACCGCGACCGAGGACGCCGTCTCCGTCAGCCCGTAGGCGTTGACGAACCCGGTGCCGGAGAAGAGCCGCAGGGCCCGTTCGAGCACGGGCCGCGGTGTGCGCGCGCCCCCGTAGGCGAGGGTGCGCAGCGTCGGCGCCCCGGCGTCGTCGCCGTCGGCCTCGGCGACGATCCGGGCGAGCATCGTCGGGACGACGAGGGCGTGCGTGACGCCTTCGCGCCGGACGGTCGCGAGCCACTCGGCCGGGTCGAACCGCGCCATGTAGACGACGCGGCGGCCGGTGTAGATGTTGGTGAGCAGGTTGGCCAGCCCGGCGATGTGGTACGGCGGGACGGCGACGAGCGCCGCGTCCTCCTCCCCGGCGGACGCGAACTCGAGGGTGTTCATCACGTAGGCCAGCAGGTGCCGGTGCCGCAGGACCGCCGACTTCGGCGCCGAGGTCGTCCCGCTGGTGTAGAGCAGGACGGCGACCTCGTCGCCGTCCGGCAGCTCCCCGGGGTCCGCGCCGGCGGGCGGGTCCGCCGCGTCGAGGAGGCCGTCGAGGTCGCCGGGGCCCAGCACGAGGGCGCCGGGGTGCCGGTCGCGCAGCGCGCCGAGCTGCTCCTCGCCGAGCCGGTAGTTGAGGGGGACGAACGGGACGCCCGCGATCGCCGCGCCGAACAGCGCGACGGGGTAGGCGAGGTGGTTGGTGCCCAGGTAGAGGACCGCCGGGTACTCCCGGAACCGATGCGCCGCGGAACGGGCGAGGCGCAGGAGCTCGGAGGCGGTGCAGGAGCGGCCGCCCGCCGCCCCGTCGCCCGCCGACACGGCCACCCGATCACCCGCCGAGACCGCCATTTCGAGGATCATCGCAATGTTCATGAGAATGCTATTCTCGCTCAGGTAGATCCGTATTAGCAAGAGAGGGGACACCGATGCAGATCAGCGGGAGCTCCGCGGTCGTGGTCGGCGGGGCGGGCGGCCTCGGCGAGGCGACCGTGCGCCGGCTGCACGCGGCCGGCGCGAAGGTCGTCGTCGCCGACCTCGCCGACGAGAAGGGCAAGGCCCTGGAGGCCGAGCTGGGCGTCCGGTACGTGCGGACCGACGCCACCGAGGAGGCCGACGTCGAGGCCGCGGTCGCCGCCGCCGCGGACGCCGCCCCGCTGCGCGTCTCCGTCGACTGCCACGGCGGCCCGGCGACCGGCGGGCGGCTGGTCGGCCGCGACGGCGCGCCCCTCGACCTCGCGGGCTTCCGGAAGACCGTCGACGTGTACCTCACCGGCGTGTTCAACGTGATGCGGCTCGCCGCCGCCGCGATGGGCCGCCGGGACGACGCGGAGGGCTCGCGCGGCGTCATCGTCAACACCGCGTCGATCGCCGCGTTCGAGGGGCAGATCGGGCAGCTGCCGTACGCGGCCGCCAAGGGCGGGGTGGTCGGCATGACGCTCGTCGCCGCCCGCGACCTGTCCCCCCTCGGCATCCGCGTGGTCACCATCGCGCCCGGCACCTTCAACACCCCCGCGTACGGCAAGGCCGGCGACAAGCTCGAGGCGTACTGGGGACCGCAGGTCCCGCACCCGCGCCGCATGGGGCAGAGCCCGGAGTACGCGGCGCTCGTCGAGCACATCTGCGAGAACGACTACCTCAACGGCGAGGTCATCCGGCTCGACGGCGCCCTCCGGTTCCCCCCGAAGTGAGCCCGCCGGGAGGCCCCGGGAGCCCTGCTCCCGGGGCCTTCACCGTGCTCCCGCTAGTCCGCGCTCTTCGCGAGCCGCGCCATGCTCGCCGCGAAGTCGTCCGTCTGGAACGACTGGTCCTCGGCGTTCAGCGCGAAGTCGAGGGTCGCCAGCACGGTCCGCTCGAGCTGGATGTTCAGGATGCGCTTGGTGCTCTCCACCGCCAGCCGCGGCAGGCCGGCGATCCGCTTCGCGCACGCCAGCGCCTCGGTGAGCGGGTCCTCCACCACGTGGTTCGCGAGCCCCATCTCCAGCGCCCGCCGCGCGGGGATGCGCGCTCCGGTGATCGCGTACTCCTTGGCGAACAGCAGGCTGGTGTGCAGCGGCCACGTCAGCGGGCCGCCGTCCGCCGCGACCAGGCCGACCTGCACGTGCGGGTCGGCGAGGTGCGCCCGCTCGGCGAAGTAGACGATGTCGCTGAGCGCGACCAGGCTGCACCCGAGCCCCACGGCCGGGCCGTTGACCGCCGCGACCACCGGCACCCGGCAGCGCGCCATGCCGAGGACGATGTCGCGGCCGTCCGCGAGCGACTTGGCGCGCAGCCCGGGGTCGCCGCGCAGCTCCTCCAGGTAGGCGAAGTCGCCGCCCGCCGAGAACGCCCTGCCGCGCCCGGTCAGCACGGCCGCGCGGGCGTCGCGGTCCGCGGCGAGCCGCGGCCACAGCCGCGCCAGCCCCGCGTGCAGCGGGTCGTTGACGGCGTTGAGCGCGTCCGGGCGGTTCAGCGTGATGATCCGCACCGGGCCGTCGGCGGTGACCTCGATCTCGTCCGGCATGTCGTACATGTGGCTCCTCGGCTTCAGTCGGGCCGGCCCGGGGGGCGGGTCAGGAGGGCAGGCGCAGGATGCGCTGGGCGATGATGTTCTTCTGGATCTGCGACGTGCCGCCCATGACGCTCTGGGCGCGGCTGTACAGGTAGGCGTGCAGCATCTCGGCGTCGCGGGTGCCGGCGACGGCCAGCGCCGCGTGCCCCACCGACTGCTCGGCCCACGTCATGAGCAGCTTGTCGAGGGACCCCTCCGGGCCGTGCGAGACGCCGTCGAGCCGTTCCGACAGCCGCCGCCGGACGTGCAGCCGCAGCATCTCCGTCTGGACGGCGGCCCACGCGAGCTCGTCCCGCGCCGTGCGGTCGGGCCCCGGCCCGTCCTCCGCCCGGGACGCCAGCTCGCGGACGAGCTTGCCGTACCGGGCCGAGAAGCCGAGCTCGGCGGGCTCGCGCTCGTGCCCGACGATCGTCATCGCCAGCGCCCAGCCCTCGCCGGGCGCCCCCACCATCCGGTCCGCGGGCACCCGCGCGCCGTCGAAGACCACCTGGCCGAACTCGGTGCTGACCCCGCTCATCATCGTCAGCGGCCGCTGCTCGATGCCGGGCTGCTTCATCGACACGATGAACCCCGACAGCCCCTTGTGGCGCGGGACGTCCGGATCCGTGCGGGCCAGCAGCAGGCACCAGTCGGCGACGTCGGAGTAGCTCGTCCAGATCTTGTGCCCGTGGACGACGTACTCGTCGCCGTCCCGGGTCGCGGTGGTGGTGAGCGACGCGAGGTCGGACCCGGCGCCGGGCTCGGAGAACCCCTGGCACCACCGCTCGGTCCCGTCGATCATCCCGGGCAGGAACGCGCGCCGCAGCTCCTCGCTCCCGTGCCGGCCGAGGCCCTGCACGAGGTAGCCGAGGCTCGGCCGGGGCGGCGCGCCCGCGCGGGCGAGCTCCTCGTCGAGGATCACGTCGTAGACGGGCGGCAGCTCGTGGCCGCCGTACTCCTCCGGCCACGACAGGCCGAAGAACCCGGCAGCGTGCAGCGTCCGGTGCCATTCGCCCGCCCGCCGCCAGTACTCGTCCCCCGAGGTCGGGAACGTCCCGGCGCGTTCGGCCAGCCAGTCGCGCAGGCGGGCGCGGAACGCCGCCTCCTCCGGCGAGTCACGAAAGTCCAAGGTCGATCTCCTCCAGTCGCGCGGGGAACAGCTCGGCGGACGCCAGCGCCCGCCGCAGGTACACGTGCGCGAGGCACTCCCAGGTGTTGCCGATGCCGCCGTGCACCTGCACCGCCGTCTCGCAGACCGCCCGCGCGGCCCGCGCGCAGTACACCTTCGCGATCCGGGCGGCCCGCAGCGCCTCGTCCGCGGTCAGCTCGTCGACGGCCCAGGCCGCGTGCCGCAGGACGCTCACCGACCCCTCGATCAGCGCGCGGCCCTCGGCGAGCGGGTGCGCGACGGCCTGGTAGGAGCCGATCGCCTTCCCGTACTGCTCGCGGACCCCCGCGTACCCGACCGCGAGCGCCAGCGCGCCGCGGGCCGCCCCGACGAGGTCGGCGGACGTGACGGCGAGCGCCAGCGCGAGCCGCCGCCCGGCGGCGTCCGGGTCCAGCGCGCCCGCCGGTTCCAGCGCGCCGACCTCCGCGGCGCGCCGGGTCAGGTCGGTCCCCGGGAGCACCGCGCCGACGGGGCCGGCGAGGACGCGGCCGTCCCGGACGACGAGGGCCCGGTCGGCGCCCGCCGCGTCCACGGCCTCGACCGTCCCGGCGGCCCGGCCGGCCGCGACCGTCCCGGCGGCCCGGCCGGCCGCGACGTCCACGGCGATCGTGCAGGCGTCGCCGACCTCGGCGTGCGGCCGCAGGTCGTCGGCCAGGACGGGCCCGGCGAACGGGACGTCGACCAGCCCGCGGGCGAACTCCTCGGCGACGATCGCGACCTCGACGCCCGAGGCGCCGTCCGAGCGCAGGGTCCGCCAGCCGGTCGCGGCGACCGCCTTCTCCAGCCGGGCGGCGCGGTCGGCGTCGGCGAGGTCCTGGACGGATCCGGGGCCGAGGTCGTCGGCGAGCCGCGCGGCCGCGTCCCGCAGCTCGCGCTGTTCAGTGGTCAGTCGCGCGTCCATGACGCTCCTTGAGTACTCGGCGCAGCACCTTGCCGGAGGGCAGGCGGGGGATCTCGGGCACGACCGCGACGCGGCGCGGGCGCTTGTAGCCCGCGAGCCGCTCGCCGACGTACGCGATCAGCGCCGCGGGGTCGGGCGGCGGGCCCTGCGGGGCGACGGCCGCGACGATCGCCTCGCCGTCGGCCTCGTCGGGCACGCCGAAGACGGCGCAGTCCGCGACGCCGGGGTGGCCGTGCAGGACGGCCTCGATCTCGGCGGGCGCGACCTGGAACCCCCGCACCTTGATCATTTCCTTGGACCGGTCGGTGAGCGTCAGCCAGCCGTCCGCGTCGATGCGCCCGACGTCGCCGGTGCGGTACCAGCCGTCGGCGAAGCCCTCGGCCGTCGCCCCGTCCGGCAGGTAGCCCGCCATCAGCGACTCGGCGCGCGCCTGGATCTCGCCCACCTCGCCGGGGCCGAGGGGCTCGCCGGTCTCCAGCGACACCGTCCGCAGCGTCACGCCGGGCACGGCGCGGCCCGCGCTGTCGAGCCGCGCGCCGTCCAGCGGGTTGCAGGTGATGACGGGCAGTTCGCTGGCGCCGTAGGCGGGCACCCAGCCGACGCCGGTCCGGCGGGTGACGGTCTCGGCGACGCTCGGCGTGACCGGCGTCGCGCCCCACATGATGAACCGGAGCGAGGACAGGTCGTAGGACTCGAGGCGGGGATGGTTCGCGAGCGCCAGCGCGATGGGCGCGACGGCCATCTCGACGGTGATGCGGTCGGCCTGAATGTGGTGGAGCATCCGGTCGAGGTCGAAGCGGCGGTGCAGCCGTAGCCACGCGCCCGCGTCCAGGGCGGTGACGATGTTGAGCAGGCCGAGGATGTGCGAGGGCGGCGTCGTGATCTGGATGCGGTCCCGGGCGGTCAGCGCGAGCGCGTCCCGCCAGTGCCGGACGGCGGCGGCGAACGAGCCGTGCGTGTGCCGGACGGCCTTCGGCATGCCGGTCGTGCCGGAGCTGAACACCAGGACGGCGTCGGCGTCCGGATCGGGGTCCTTGTAGGCGGCCGCGGCGGGCCCGACGGGCTCGTCGAGGTGCAGCATCGGCATCAGCCCGGCGAGGACCGGGTGGTCGCCGACCGCGTGCGCGGGCTCGGTGATCTCCAGGGCGTGCGCGACCTCGGTGCGCTTCCACGCCGGGCTGAGCAGGACGACCGCCGCGCCGAGCTTCCACAGGGCCCGGACCGCGACGACGAACTCGGGGCGGTTGGACGACATGAGCGCCACCCGCTGCCCGGCCCGCACGCCCCGTTCCGCGAGGACGGCGGCGAGGCCGTTCGCCAGGGCGTCCAGGCGTTCCACGCTGTACTCGCGGTCGCCGCCGGACTCGGGGTCCGCGTAGACGAGCGCGATCCGCTCTCCGGTGCCCGGAGAGCGCGGGTCAGGGGACGACATCGAGAGTCTCCCGTCCATCTGAAGAGAATGTCATTCTCATGATGTTAGAGCGTCCCGTCGTGCTCGCCCAGCCGGGGCGGCGGCCGGTGCTCCGCCGCGTGGCCCGCGACCCGGACCGGGCAGCGGACGAGCCGGAAGCCGCCGGCGGTCACGACCGCCTCGGGGGTCGCGGCGAGCGCCTCCGGGAGCGTCCGCACCGCCGCCGCCGGGACGCCCAGCGGGCGCAGCCGCGCCTCCCACCCGGCGGCCGTGTCGGCCGCCAGCGCCTCGGTGACCGCCTTCAGGACCTCCTCGCGCCGCACCGCCCGCTCCCCCATCGTCGCGAAGCCCGCGACCCCGGCCTCCGCCGAGAACGACCGCCAGAACGCGTCGTGGGTGATGAACAGCGCCAGATGCCCCTCCGCCGTCGGGAACAGCTGCGCCGGGACGTAGTAGGAGTGCGCGCCGTTCGCCAGCCGCCGCGGCTCGACGCCCTCGTTGAGGTACGCCGAGGCCCGGTAGTTGAGCTGCGACAGCATCACGTCCCGCAGCGACACCTCCACCTGCCCGCCGCGCCCCGAGACGATCTGGGCGAGCAGGCCGAGCGCCGCCGCCAGCCCCGCCGAGTTGTCCGCCGAGGAGTACCCGGGCAGCGTCGGCGGCCCGTCCGGGTCGCCGGTCAGCGCCGCGATGCCGGTGGCCGCCTGGATCACGTAGTCGAACGCCGGGTCGTCCCCGGCGTCCAGGCCGAACCCGGTGACGGCGACGCAGACGATCCGCTCGTTCCACCGCCGCAGCGCCTCGTACGTCAGCCCGTACTTGTGGATCGCCGACGGCTTCAGGTTCACCAGCAGAGCGTGCGCGTCCGCGGCCAGCTCGCCCAGCCGCGCCTGCCCCGCCTCGGTGCCGAGGTCGAGCCGGACGCTCCGCTTGCCCCGGTTGAGGCTCGCGAAGTACGCGTCGCCCACCTGCCGGGAGATGTCGCCGCCCGGCGGTTCGAGCTTCACCACGTCGGCGCCGAGGTCGGCGAGCATCATCGTCGCGTACGGGCCGGCCAGCATGTGGCCGACCTCCAGAACGCGGACCCCCGCCAGCGGCCCGGCGCCGCCCCCGGAACCCGCGGTCATCGCAGGTCCGCCGCGATCCCCGCGAGCACCTCGCGGGTCCGGCGCTTGGACGCCACCAGCTGCTCGCGGCCCTCGCCGATCGGCAGCAGCCGCACCGACAGGTCGGTGACGCCCGCGTCGGCGAACCGCCGGAACCGCGCCGCGATGGCCTCCTCGTCGCCCGCCGCGCACAGGTCCCCGACGTCCTTCGCGTCGCCGTGGTCCAGGAGCCGCTGGTAGTTCGGGGAGATCTCCGCCTCCCCGAGGATGCGGTTGGCGCGCTCGCGGGCCGCGTCCACCTCGGACGGCCCGCACAGGCACACCGGGACGCCCGCGACGATCCGCGGCGCGGGCCGTCCCGCCTCCTCGGCCGCCTTGGTGATGCGGGGCGCGACGTGCTCGGCGACCGCGCGCTCGTCGGCCAGCCACAGGACGGTGCCGTC
This sequence comes from Actinomadura rifamycini DSM 43936, assembly GCF_000425065.1. Taxonomy (GTDB): domain Bacteria; phylum Actinomycetota; class Actinomycetes; order Streptosporangiales; family Streptosporangiaceae; genus Spirillospora; species Spirillospora rifamycini. The sequence continues at coordinate 88,133 of NZ_AULB01000011.1, read as the reverse complement.
GGCGCGCTCGCCCGCGATCCGCAGCATCACCGGGCCGAGCGCCGCGAGCATGACCGGCATCCGCGCGACCGGCCCGATGCCGAGCGGGTTGTGCACGGTGAACGTGCCGTTCTCGACGTCCACGTCGCCGGGGCCGCGCAGCGCGGCGTCCAGGACGTCCAGGTAGTCGCGGGTGTACGCGGCGGGCTTCTCGTAGGGCAGCCCGAGCATGTCCTTGATGATCCAGTGGTGCGACGGGCCGACGCCGAGCGTGAGCCGGCCGCCCGCGGCGGCCTGCGCCGACAGCGCCTGCCGGGCCAGCGCGATCGGGTGCTGCGCCTGGAGCGGGACGACCGCGGTCCCCAGCTCGATCCGCCGGGTGCGGGCGCCCATCAGGGACGCCGCCACCAGGGCGTCGAAGTCCGTCGGGACCTGCGGGATCCAGGCGGTGTCCAGCCCGGCCTCCTCGGCCCACAGGACGTCGTCGATCATCCGCCCAACCTTCTTGGCCGCGTCCCCCCGCTCCGGCCCGATCATCACGCCGACCCGCACAATGCCTCCTACGTCTGTGAAATCTGCTCGTCCGGCCGAGGCGGCCGTGGACCGGTGTCAGGCCGGCGCCGCGGTCAGCGCGCGGACCTCCGCGACGATGGCGTCGAGGGCGGTGCCGGTCGGGAAGACGGCGGCCGCGCCCGCGTCGGTCAGCCTGGGGACGTCCGCCGCCGGGATCGTCCCGCCGACGATGACGGCGATGTCGGACGCGTCGGCCTCCCGCAGGGCCGCGACGGTGCGGCCGGTCAGCGCGACGTGCGCCCCGGACAGGATGCTCAGCCCGACGACGGCGACGTCCTCCTGCACGGCGATCGCGACGATGTCCTCGACGCGCTGCCGGATGCCGGTGAAGACGACCTCGAAGCCGGCGTCGCGCAGCGCCCGCGCGACGATCTTGGCGCCCCGGTCGTGGCCGTCCAGGCCGGGCTTCGCCACCAGTACTCTCGCGGGCATCAGAACACCACCGGTTGCCGGAACTCGCCCCACACCGCCTTGAGCGCGGCGACCATCTCGCCGACCGTGCAGTACGCGGCGGCGCAGTCGATCAGGGGATGCATGAGGTTGGCGTCACCCTCCGCCGCGCGGGACAGGTCGGCGAGCCGGGCGCGGACGGCCGCGTCGTCGCGGTCGGCCTTGACCTTCGCGAGCCGTTCGAGCTGCCGCTCGCGGCCCGCCCGGTCCAGTTCGTAGGTCGCGAGCTCGGGCGGGGGCTCGTCGGACACGAACCGGTTCACCCCGACGACCGGCTTCGCGCCCGCCTCGATCTCCTGGTGCAGCGCGTACGCCTCGTCGGCGATGAGCCCCTGCAGGTAGCCGTCCTCGATGGCGCGGACCATGCCGCCGTGCCGGTCGAGGTCGTCCATGATCTCGACGATCCGCGCCTCGGTCTCGTCGGTGAGCGCCTCGACGAAGTAGGAGCCGCCGAGCGGGTCGGCGACGCGGGTGACGCCGGTCTCGTGCGCGAGGATCTGCTGGGTGCGCAGCGCGAGCGTCGCCGACTCCTCGCTGGGCAGCGCGAACGGCTCGTCCCAGGCGGCGGTGAACATCGACTGGACGCCGCCCAGCACCGAGGCCATCGCCTCGTAGGCGACCCGGACGACGTTGTTGCGGGCCTGCGGCGCGTACAGCGACGCGCCGCCCGCGACGCAGCCGAAGCGGAACATCGACGCCTTGTCGGTCGTCGCGCCGTACCGCTCCCGGACGATCGTCGCCCAGCGCCGCCGTCCCGCGCGGTACTTGGCGATCTCCTCGAAGAAGTCGCCGTGCGTGTAGAAGAAGAACGAGATCTGCGGGGCGAACTTCTCGATCGACATCCGGCCGCGCTCCAGCACGGTGTCGCAGTAGGTGACCCCGTCCGCGAGCGTGAACGCCATCTCCTGGACGGCGTTCGCGCCGGCGTCGCGGAAGTGCGCGCCCGCCACCGAGATCGCGTTGAACTTCGGCACCTCGGCCGCGCAGAACTCGATGGTGTCGGCGATCAGCCGCAGCGACGGCTCGGGCGGCCAGATCCAGGTGCCGCGGGACGCGTACTCCTTGAGGATGTCGTTCTGGATCGTCCCGGTGAGCTTCTCCCGGGGCACGCCCTTGCGCTCGGCGGCGGCCACGTAGAAGGCCAGCAGGATCGCGGCGGTCCCGTTGATGGTGAAGCTGGTGCTGATCTTGTCGAGCGGGATGCCGTCGAACAGGATCTCGGCGTCGGCCAGGGTGTCGACGGCGACGCCGACCCGCCCGACCTCCTCGCTCACCTCGGGGTCGTCGGAGTCGTGGCCGCACTGCGTCGGCAGGTCGAGCGCCACCGACAGCCCGGTGCCGCCCTGGTCCAGCAGGTACCGGTAGCGGCGGTTGGACTCCTCCGCCGTCCCGAAGCCCGAGTACTGCCGGAACGTCCACAGCCGCCCGCGGTACCCGGACGGGTAGTTGCCGCGCGTGAAGGGGAACTCCCCCGGCGCCGGCGGATCGGCGGCCCGGTCCGCCGGTCCGTAGACCGGGCGGAGCGGGATGCCGGACGAGGTCTGCACGATGTCGTTCATCGACGGATACGTTACTTCCAGAAAATGAGAATGCCAATACCGTTACCGAGAATCCGATGGTCAAACGTGGCTCGCGCACGTGGGGAGCGGCACGGCGTGGCCGGGCACGCCGAACGCGTACACCCGCACGCCGCCGGAGACGTCGGTAAGGGTTTCTTCGGTGCGCAGGGGGCGCACCCTGGCCGACCGCGCCGACGAGCGTGGTCGTGCCGGCGCCGAACCCGCCCGCCACCAGGATCTTCGGCGTGTGCAGCGGGACGCCGTCCGGTTCGCCGGACGGGGCGCGCGGCGGGGCCTCGAAGGCGGGCGAGGTCACCGGCCCCGGCTCACACCCGCCCGCCGGGGCCGTCGTCGTCGGTCGGATCGTCGGGGTCGCCCGGTTCGTCCTCTTCGCGGCCGCGCATCCAGCCGGCCTGGAGGGACGCCATCAGCGCGCGGCCGGCCTCGGGATCCGGCTCGTCGTCGGCGGGCTCCCCCGCCGCTCCGGGCGCCCCCGCGCCCGCCGCGTGCCGCCCCTGCGGCCGTCCGCGCAGTTGCGGGGCCAGGTTCCGCTGCCGGACCCGCTTCGGCAGCAGCCCGGTCCGCTCGCTCGGCTCCGCCTCGCCCGGGACGGCGCCCCCGGGCGGCCGCTCCCCCGCGGGGGCTCCCAGCGGCGCCGCCTCCTGCCGGGGCGGCGCCTTTTGCCGGGGCGGTGACGCGGCGGCGGGGACGGGCGCGGCCGTGGCGGCGGGACGGTCCGGGCGGTCCAGCCGCCGCCCGGACCGGTGCGGCGCCTCCACGGGCGGCGGGCCCGCCGCCGGGACGTCCCCGGCTCCCGCGGCGAGCAGCTCGTTCGGCAGCAGCACGACCGCCGTCGTGCCCCCGTACGGGGACGGCTGCAGGACGACCTTGACGCCGTGCCGCGCGGCCAGCCGGGACACCACGAAGAGGCCGAGCCGGTCGGTGTCGTCGGCCAGGTCGAACTCGACCGCTTCGGCCAGCCGCCGGTTCAGCTCGGCCAGCTCGTCGGGGTGCAGGCCGACGCCGCGGTCGACCACCTCCACCGCCAGCCCGTTCGCGACCCGCTCGATCCTCACGGTCACCTCGGTGGCCGGCGGCGAGTACCCGGTGGCGTTCTCGATCAGCTCGGCCAGCAGGTGGATGACGTCGGCGACGACGGCGCCGCGGACCGCGCCCGACGACACGGCGGCCACCTCGACCCGCGTGTAGTCCTCGACCTCCGCGACGGCGGCGCGGGCCACGTCCTCGGCGTCCACCGGCTGGTCCCACGCCCGCACGGTCGGCGAACCGGACAGGATCACCAGGCCCTCGGCGTGCCGCCGCATGCGGGTGGTGAGGTGGTCGAGCCGGAACAGCTTCTCCAGCTCCTCCGGGCTGGACGCGCCGCGCTCCATCTCGTCGAGCAGCCGGAGCTGGCGCTGCAGCAGCGACTGGCTCCGCCACGACAGGCTGACGAAGACGCGGTTGATGTTCCGGCGCAGCTCCGCCTCCCCGACCGCGGTGCCGATCGCGGTGCGCTGCACGGCGTCGAACGCCTCGCCGACCAGCACGATCTCGGTGGTCCGCGCGGCGGCCGTCCGGGACGTCTCGGCCTCGACGTCGACCCGGTCGCCCCGGCGCAGCCGCGCGACGACGCTCGGCAGCCGCTCGTGCGCGAGCTGCTGGGCCGTCCGCTGCAGGTTCCGCAGCTCGTCGGCGATCCGGCGCGCGAACAGCAGGGACAGCGCCGCCGAGACGGCCACGGCGAGCAGCCCGAGCCCGCCGGCCAGGTAGAAGCGCAGCATGATCCGCTGCCCGGCGGGGTCGACCTCCTCGGTCTGCAGCGCCAGCCCCGCCTCCTCGGCCGCCTTCTGCCAGCCGGGCAGCGCCCCGTCGACGGCGGCGCGCCACTCGGCGGCGCGCGGGACCGCGCCCGCGCGGACCACGCCGTCCTCCAGCCCGCGGTAGCCGGTGTAGGCCGCGGAGCCGGCGAACTCCTGGACGAGCCGGGCGGGCTCGCCGTCGACGCCGGTGCGGGCGTTCTCGAACAGCAGCCGGCCCTCGGCCGCCCAGCCCGCGAACGCGGTGCGCTCGGCGCCGCCCATCCGCCCGTCCCCGGCGTGGACGGCCCGCAGGAGCGCGTCCTCGCGCAGCATGAAGTCCAGCGCCCAGTACGCCTGGAGCAGCGCGTTGCTGTGCTGGTAGATCGACACCTCGCCGATGCTCGCGAGCGCCGCGACCAGCCGCATGGCGTCGTCCACGACCGCGCTGTACCCGTCGATCACCTCCAGCGGGGTGATCGAGCCGGCCTCGATGCGGTCGCGCAGCTCCCGCAGGCCGTCGAACGAGCCGCTGATGGTTTGCAGCCGCCGGGGCAGCATCCCCTCGGACTCCCGCAGGTCGGGCGAGCGCGCCATCCTCTGGAAGGCGGCCACCGCCGCGTCGGTGGCCGCCACCCGGTCGCGGAACTCGCCCGCGCCCGCCGCGCCGTCCGCGAGGAGCCCGACCGCGGCCGACCGCTCGCCCTGCAGCGCCTGGGTCAGCAGCCCGGCGGGCTCGCCCGCCCGGTCGCGCACCGTGGCGAAGGTGAGCCGCTGCCGCGCGTCCGACAGCGTCGTCGTCGCGGCGAACGCCCACAGCGCCAGCAGCGACGCCAGGGGGACCGCGAGCAGCAGCGCGATGCGCCGCCGGATCGGCCGGGCGCGGGGCCGCGCCCGGGAACCGTGGGGGTGCGTCATTCGAGCCGGTCCTTCATGACCTTCCCGGTGGCGTTGAGCGGCAGCTCGTCGCGGAAGACGACGTGCTTCGGCACCTTGTAGCCGGCCATCCGCTCGCGGCTCCAGGCGACCAGCTCGTCCGCGGCGAGGTCGCCGCGGCGGACGACGAAGGCTTTGCCGACCTGCCCCATCCGCTCGTCGGGCACCCCGATCACGGCGGCCTGCGCGACCGCCGGATGCTCCAGCAGGAACCCCTCGATCTCGGCCGGGTAGGCGTTGAAGCCGCCGACGATGAACATGTCCTTCTTGCGGCCGACGATCCGCACGTACCCCCGGTCGTCGACCGTGCCGAGGTCGCCGGTGCGCAGCCAGCCGTCGGCGTCGATCGCCGCCGCGGTGGCCTCCGGGTCGTCGAAGTAGCCGCGCATGACGCTGTACCCGCGGACGAGCACCTCGCCGTCGTCGGCGATGCGCACCTCGACGCCGTCGCAGGGGGTGCCGACGGTCGTCGCGATGTCCTCGAACGAGTCGCCCGGCCGGGACGCGGTGGCCGTCCCCGCCTCGGTCAGCCCGTAGCCCGTCATGATCGACTGGAAGGGCAGTTCGCCGCGGACCCGGCGGATCAGCTCGACCGGGATGTCGGCGGCGCCCGTCACGGCGGCGCGCAGGGACGACAGGTCGCGGTCGCCCTTGGCCTCCAGCAGCGAGTGGTAGAGCGTGGGCGGGCCGGGCAGCATCGTCACCCGCTCGCGCTCGACCAGTTCGAGGACCCGGTCCACGTCGAACACCGGGACGGGCAGGATCGTCGCGCCGCGGATCAGCGACGCGATGCAGCCCGCCTTGTACCCGAACGTGTGGAAGAACGGGTTGACGATGAGGTAGCGGTCGCCTTCCCGCAGGTCGGCGAGGTCGCACCATTCGGCGTACAGCCGGAGCGTCTGCCCGTGGTCCATCATGACGCCCTTGGGCCGGCCGGTCGTGCCCGAGGTGTAGATGATGTCGGCGATGTCGTCGCGGCGGACGTCCTCCTCGAACGGCGACCCGCTCGCGAGGAAGTCCGACTTCAGGTCGATCACCGGCACGCCGTCCGGCGCCGTGTACTCCCGGCCGAGGAACCCCTGCTGGACGAGGACCGCCTTGGCGCCGCTCCGCCGGACGACGTCGGCGGCCTCCTCCGCCCGGAAGCGGGTGTTGACCGGGACCAGCACTCCGCCGGCGGTCACCAGGCCGAACGCCGCGATGATCCACTCGGCGGAGTTCGGCGCCCAGACCGCGACCCGGTCGCCCTTGCCGACGCCCTGCGCGCGGAACGCGCCCGCGGCCGTCCGGACGCGCTCCGCCAGCTCGGCGAACGTGAGCCGCAGCGGCCCGTCGACGACCGCCTCGGCGTCACCGAAGCGGTCGCCGGCACCGCGCACGAGCCGCGGGATGGTCTCCCACGCCATGGTCAGACCGACAGCAGGCGGGCGAGGTTGCCGCCCATGATCTTGGCCTGGTCGGCCTCCGACAGCCGGTCCTTGTCGAGCGCGTCGACGTAGGTGACCGGGTCGGCCAGGCCCTCGGGGTGGGGGTAGTCCGAGCCGAACAGCACCTTGTCGACGCCGATCAGGTCGGCGAGCTCGGCCATGTCCTCCTCCCAGAAGGGGCTGACGTGGACGTTGCGCTTGACGGCCTCGACCGGGTCCTCGGTGAACGCCTCCGGGGCCTTCTTGCGGACGTCGGCCAGGTTGTCCAGCAGCGGCTCCACCCAGGACGAGCCGTTCTCGATGACGGCGATCTTCAGCTCGGGGAACCGGGACAGCAGCCCGTGGCAGGCCATCGAGCCGACCGCGTCGGTGACCGGACGCCACTCGTTGAGCATCCGGAACGCGTTCGTCTTGAAGGGCAGCATCTCCGCGCCGTGGCCCTCCCAGTCGTTGGCGTACCGGCTGTAGCCGCTGTCGGACGAGTGCATGCCGACGAGCACGCCCTCCTCCTGCACCCGCTTCCAGAACGGGTCGAACTCCGGCAGGGCGAACGAGCGCGGCCCGCGGAAGCCGGGCACCGGCGCCGGACGGATCAGGACGGTCTTCGCGCCGCGCTCCAGGCACCAGTCCAGCTCCTCGATCGCCTTCTCGACGATCGGCAGGCTGATGACGGGCGTGGTGAAGATGCGGTCCTTGTAGTTGAACGACCAGGTCTCGTCCAGCCACCGGTTGAGCGAGTGGACGACCACGTGGATGAGCTCCGGGTCGTCGCGCATCCGCTCCTCGATGAGGCTGGCGAGCGTCGGGAACATCAGGGTGCGCTGGATGCCCAGTTCGTCCATGAGCTCCAGGCGCGGCGCCGGCTCGCGGAAGGCGGGGACGGAGCGCATCGGCTCCCCGAAGATCTCGCGCTTGCTCTTGCCCTCGGGGTTGCCGTTGCGGAAGTAGTCCTCCATCGCTCCCGGGCGCGCGACCACGTCGAACGTGGGGTTCGGGATGTAGTCGCTGATCTGGCCGCGGACGGCGATCTTGGTGCGGCCGCGCACGTCCACGTACTCGATGACGCCCTTGTAGGGCTCGGGGAGGTACTTGGTCAGCGCCTCCTTGGTCTCGTACAGGTGGTTGTCCGCGTCGAAGAGGGGATAGGGCAGCTCGCGAGACGGCATGAGAGATCCTCCTTTGCGATTGATGAGAATAGTATTCTCACTACTCATGGGTCGCAATGTCTCTGCGGAGAACGAACTTCTGGATCTTGCCGCTGGCGGTCCGCGGGAAGTCCGCGACCCCGCGCACCTCCTCCGGCCACTTCTGCCTGGCCAGCCCGGCCTTCTCCAGGTGCGCCCGGATCTCCTCCAGAGTCGGCGCGCGCTCCCCCGGACGCGGCCGGACGAACGCCGCGGCGTGCTCGCCGAGCCGCGCGTCGGGCGCGGAGACGACCGCGGCCTCGGCGACGCCCGGCATGCCGAGCAGCAGGTCCTCGATCTCGGGCGCGCTGATGTTCTCGCCGCCGCGGATGATGACGTCCGCCTTGCGGTCGGTGATCGTGAGGTAGCCGTCGGCGTCGAGCTCGCCGACGTCGCCCGTCCGGTACCAGCCCTCGTCGTCGAAGGCCGCCGCGGTGAGCTCCGGGTCGGTGTAGCCGACGCACAGGTCGGGCCCGCGGCTGAGGATCTCGCCGTCGGCGGCCAGCCGGATCTCCACGCCGGGCAGGGCGTCGCCGTCGGTGAACAGCCGCTTGGCCTCCGGCGCGGTGTGCCGGGACCCGGTGATCGACGGGTGCTCGGTGCTGCCGTAGGAGCGGAACACCGTGATGCCGAGGTCCGCGAGCCGGGTGGTGACCGCCGCCGGGACGGACGAGCCGCCGAGTCCGGCGTACCTCATGTGCGCGAGGTGGCCCGGCGTGAAGTCCGGGTGGTCGAGGAGGATCGTCACGAAGTACGTCGCGCCGCCCCCGACGGTCAGCCCGTCCTCCTTCATCAGCCGCAGCGCCTCACCGGGGTCCCACACGTCGGCGAGGTTGACCGGCGTGCCGTCCAGCACGGGGATCAGGACGGCGTTCACCATGCCGATGAAGTGGCCGACGGGCGCCGCGGTGAGCTGCCGCCCGCGGTCGGGCGGGTAGAGGTCGCCGGCGAGCTGGCGCGCCTCGCAGCCGAGCGTCCGGTGGCTGTGCACGACGCCCTTCGGGTCGCGCGTGGTGCCGGACGTGAAGGCGATCAGCGCGGGCGCGTCCGGGTCGGTGCCGCCCGCGGTCCCCGGCAGCGGGTCGGCCAGCGGCTCGGCGGCGAGCAGGTCGTCGAAGTCGCGGCCGACGACCCCGACGACCGGGACGTCCGCGCACAGGTCGTCCTGGAACTCCAGGCGCCCGAACCGCTCGGCCCCGACGAACACGCGCGGCCGGACGGAGTCGAGGATGTAGCCGACCTCCTTGCGGCCGTAGAAGTGCACGATCGGCACCACGGCGGCGCCGAGGAACGCCGACGCCCAGAAGACCGCGGCGGCCTCCATCCAGTTCGGGAGCTGGAAGGCGACCGCGTCGCCCGGTCCGACGCCGCGCGCGCGGAGCCCGCCCGCCAGCCGGCGGGCGACCAGCTCGACGTCGCGGAAGGTGCCCGACCAGGGCCGGACGGACGAGTGGATGCGGAACTCCGCGTCCGGCGCGGCGCGCAGTCCGCGCACCAGGAGGTCGCCGAGCGTGTCGCGGGTCCACCAGCCCGCGGCCTCGTAGTGCTCGACGAGCTCCTCGGGGACCGTGCGGGTCCGGAAGAGGTGGGCCAGGTCGGGGTGGGGCAGGTCGGGGCGGGGCGGGTTCTCAGGCATGGCGTCAGCTCCGGAATCTCGAACCGAGAATTGCACTCTCCCAGATTGAGAAGATAGATTCCATACATGGCACGAGACCATGGCTTCCATCCGGTCCGGATCACGCGGGTCGTCGAGGAGACGGCCGACGCGCGCACCTTCGTGCTCGACGCGCCGTGGCCGTACCGGGCAGGGCAGTTCGTCACGTTCCGGGCGTGCGGCGTCCTGCGCAGCTACTCGATGTCCAGCTCCCCCGACACCGACGGGGAGCTGATGACGACCGTGAAGCGGGTCCCGGGCGGGCTGGTGTCCAACTGGATGCTCGACAACCTGGCGGCGGGCGACGTCGTCGAGGTGACGCGCCCGGCCGGGGTCTTCTGCCTGCGGGAGACGTCCGCGCCGCTGGTCGCGTTCTGCGGGGGCAGCGGCGTCACACCGGTCCTCTCCCTGGTCAAGAGCGCGCTCGCGACGACCCGGCGGCGGGTCCGGGTGCTCCTCGCCAACCGCGACGCCGACGCGGTCATCTTCCGGTCCGCGCTCGCCGACCTGGCCGACCGGCACCCGGACCGGCTCGAGGTCCACCACCACCTGGACGTCCTGAACGGCTTCGCCACCGAGACGCAGCTCCGCAACTTCGTGAACACCGACACGCACGCCGACTTCTACGTGTGCGGCCCCGCGCCGTTCATGGACCTGGCGGAGCGCGCGCTCCGCGCCCACGGCGCGGGCGCCGACCAGATCTTCGTCGAGCGCTTCGGCTCGGCGGACGCGTCCCCGGCCGAGCAGGAGCCCGCGGCGGAGACCGCGGCGGAGCCCGCGGCGGAGACCTCGCGCGAGGAGCCCGCCGCCGGGGACGGGACGCCCGAGGACGAACCGCGCGAGGACGGGACGGTCACGATCGTCCTCAACGGCAAGAAGCACACCGTCCCGCAGCACCCGGGCGAGACGCTGCTGCAGAGCGCCCGCCGGGCGGGGCTCGCCCCGCCGTTCTCCTGCGAGGCCGGGAACTGCGCCACCTGCATCGCCCAGATCACCGCGGGCGAGGCGAAGATGCGGGTCAACAACGCCCTGGACGACGACGAGGTGGCCGAGGGCCTGATCCTCACCTGCCAGGGCGAGCCCGTGTCCGCCGACGTCACCGTCGTCTACGAGGACTGAGCCCGGACCCGGGCGGTTGGAGCACCCTGAATGGTCGATCTCGAACTGGACGAGGGGCTGGCGGTCATCACCATCGACCGCCCGGAGGCGCGCAACGCCATCGCCCCCGCCACCATGGACGAACTGGACGAGGCCATCGACGCGGCCGCGGGCGCGCGCGCCCTCGTCGTCCGCGGCGCCGGCGACCGCGTGTTCGTCTCGGGCGGCGACCTGAAGCAGCTCGCCGCGATCCGCACCGAGGCCGACGCGACCGCGATGGCGCTGCGGATGCGCGGCGTCTGCGACCGGCTCGCCGCGTTCCCCGCCCCCGTGATCGCCGCGCTGAACGGCCACGCGCTGGGCGGCGGCGCCGAATTCGCGGTCGCCGCCGACATCAGAATCGCGGCCGACGACATCACGATCGGTTTCACCCAGTCCACGCTGGCGATCATGCCTGCCTGGGGCGGTGCCGAACGGCTCGCCGCCCTGGTCGGCCGCGGCCGGGCCCTGCTGCTCGCCGGGACCGGGGAGACGCTCGGCGCGGCCGAGGCGGAACGCGCCGGCCTCGTGGACCGGGTCGTCCCGCGCGCGACGTTCGACCGCGACTGGCGCGCGCTGGCCCGGTCGCTCGCGCACGCCCCGGCCCGCGAGATCAAGCGGGTCTCCGCGGGCGTGGGCGCGGACGAGGCCGCGCGCGCGTTCGCGCGGCTGTGGGTGGCCGACGAGCACTGGCAGGCGGTGGAGAGGATGACGCGACGTGGCAGGTGACCGGCTGATCAACGGCCGTGCGGCGGACGGGCGCGCGGCCCACGACGGCGTACCCGACGACGGCGTACTGGACGACGGTGCGCTCGATGTCGGTGCACTCGACGACGGCGCGCTCGACGACGGCGCGCTCGGTGACGGCGTGCCCGACGACGGGGTGCCCGACGACGGCGGGGCGGGCGCCCCGCGGATCGAGGAGGGCCCCGCGGGGCCCGTCCTGCGTCCGCCGGGCCGCGCCGACAAGACCGTCCTCTACCTGCGCGGGGACCGGCCGCACCCGGCGGCGTCGGCGTCGGCGCTGGAGCCGTACGGACGCCTCGCGCTGCGGGCGAACGCCGCGGTGGTGCTCCCCCGCCACCGCGCCGAGTTCCCCGCCGCGCTCGACGACGTCCACCGCGCGTACGAGCGGGCGCGGGAGTCGGGCCCGGTGATGCTGGCCGGCGACCGGCTCGGCGGCGGGCTGGCCGCGGCGCTGCTGGTCCGGCTGCGCGACACGGGGGCCGCGCAGCCGGCCTGCGCGGTGCTCGTCTCGGCGCTGCTCGACCTCACGCTGGAGGCGCCGAGCCTGCTGCTCAACGCCGCCGCCGACCCGACGTTCGACCTGGACGCCCTGCGGGAGCGGGTGGCGCGGCACGCCGGGGACACCCCCCGCACCGACCCGCTGCTCAGCCCGCTGCACGCGAACCTGCACGGCTTCCCGCCGCTGCGGCTGCTCACCGCCGGGACCGACCCCCTGCTGGACGACTCGCTGTCGTTCGCCGCCCGCGCGGCCCGGTCCGGGGTGACGGTGGACCTGCGGGTGCTCCAGGACGCCGCGGACCTGCGGACCGCGTTCGTCCCGGCCGTGGCCGACTTCATGGACGTGTGGAGCCCGCGGACGGATCCGGCCGACCGGTCAGAAGGTGCGCGGGAGCGTGGTTGGCCCACCCGGAACCGGGCCAGTTGAACCAGCCCGCCGACGCGGACGTCCCGCCGTCGGGGTGCAGCGTGGCGCCGGTGACGTAGGCCGACAGGCCCGACGCCAGGAACACCACGCACCCCGACACGTCCGTGACCCGGCCCGCCCGGCCCATCGGGATGGCGGCGCGCAGGCCGGCCTCGGTCGACAGCGCCCCGTCCCCGTGGGTGAAGCGGGCCATGTTCGGCGTCGGCGTGAAGTCGGGGGCGACGTTGTTGACGCGGATGCCGTCGGGGGCGAGCTCGACGGCGAGCGTCCGCGCGAACTGCTCCACGGCCGCCTTGGCCGCCGCGTAGACGGCGAAGCCGGGCGCCGCGCGGTGCGCCTCGATCGTCGTCATGTTCACGATGCTGCCGCCGCGCCCGCCCGCCCGCATCCGCGGGATCGCGAGCGAGCAGGCGTCCAGCACGTGCAGCAGGTTGGCGCGCAGCAGCGCGTCCCAGCCCTTCGCGTTCGTGTCGGTGAACGGGGCGCGGAACGTCCCGCCCGCGACGTTGACGAGGGTGTCGAGCCGCCCCCACCGCTCGTCGGCGGCGGCGAACAGCCTCTCCAGCGCCGCGTGGTCGCGGGCGTCGCCGTGGTGGACGACCGCGTCGCGGCCCCGGTCCGCGAGCGCGGCGCGCAGCCGGTCCGCCGCTTCCGCGTCGCTGTCGAGCACGGCCGGGCGGACGCCGTTGGCCGCGAGGTCGTCGACGATCGCCTCCCCGAGCCCGCCCGCCCCGCCGGTGACCACGGCGACGGTGCCGTCCAGTCCCGCGCGGTCCTCGAACCACCCCGGGGCCGTCACCGGCCCGCCGCCAGGTACGTCGCGCCGAACGCCTCGAGCCAGTCGAGGGTGGCCCGCGCGGTGCCCGTCCGGCTCGACACCAGCAGCCAGGTGACGCCCGCCTTCTCGATCTCGGCGAACGCCTCCCGGTGCCGGTCCGCGTCGGCGTCCGGCGCCGCGAGGCCCGCGCCCTGGTAGGAGTGGAGGACGTCGATGGGTTCGTCGCGTCCGGCTTCGGCCGCGGCCGCGCGCAGTTCGGCGGCGGCGCCGGCCAGTTCGCCGAGCGTGCCGAGCGCGGGAGTGCGGGCGGTCGCGCCGAGTCGCGCGCCGCCGGACAGCGGCATCCAGCCCTGGGCGCGCAGCGCGGCCCGGCGGCGGCTCAGCTTGGAGTTGCCGCCGATCCAGATCGGGATCGGGTCCTGGACGGGGCGCGGCCGCGCGACCACGTCGCGCGCGCTGAAGTGCCGGCCCTCGTAGGAGAACGGCTCGCCGCTCCAGTGCATCGGGAGCACGTCGAGGGCCTCGTCGAACAGGGCGTTGCGCTCGTCCATGCCGACGCCGAGCGCATGGAACTCGCTCTTCTGGTAGCCGGCGCCGAGCCCGAGGATCAGCCGCCCGTCCGACAGCTTGTCGAGCGTCGCGGCGGCCTTGGCGAGCAGGAACGGGTTGCGGTAGGGCGCGACCGCCAGGTGGGTGAGCAGCCGCAGCCGGACGGTCGCCGCGGCGACGTGCCCGAGCGCGACGAACGGGTCGAGCGTCTGGTGCCCGCCCGCGTGCAGCCAGCGGGCGCCCGGCACCGGATGCTCGCTGAGGGAGAACCCGTCGAACCCGGCCTTCTCCGCCGCCGCCGCCACCTTGTGGAGCGGCCCGGCGTCCAGGACGTCGCCGTCGGGTCCGTTCGCCTCCGGGTAGTGAAAGACGAAGCGCATTCTCTGTCTCCTCACACGGCCGCCGGCGCGGTCCCGCGCGTCCCGTCCCGGCGGGGAACGGTGCGCGCGACCGGCCGGCGGCCGACGGCGGCGGTCAGGACTTCGCGGCGGCGGCCGCGGCCGCGCGGGCCCGGCTGCGGTAACCCTCCAGCTTCTCGGCCGGGTCGATGACCCGCTTGCTGCGCGACCGGATCGACACGTCGTGGTCGGCGGCCGCGGCGCGCAGCGCCCCGACCATCGCCCGCTCCTTCGGGACGTGCGCGAACGGGTCGAACGAGTACCAGCGCATGGCGTTCTCGTACGTCATCTTGTTGATGTCGTCGTCGGGCACCTGGCAGTCGGTCAGGACCTTGTGGAGCTCCTCGGGCGCGTCCGGCCACATCGAGTCGCTGTGGGGGTAGTCGGCCTCCCAGCAGATGTTGTCGATGCCGATGTCGTGCCGCAGCCGCACGCCGAGCGGGTCGCTGATGAAGCAGGTCAGGAAGTGCTCGCGGAACACCTCGCTGGGGAGCTTGCCGCCGAAGTCCTGGAGGGTCCAGGTGGCGTGCATCTCGAACGTCCGGTCGACCCGCTCCATGAAGTAGGGGATCCAGCCGGTGCCGCCCTCCGACAGCGCGATGCGGATGCCGGGGAACTCCTTGATCACGCGGGACCAGAGGAGGTCGGCGGCGGCCTGCACGATGTTCATCGGCTGCAGCGTGATCATCACGTCCGGCGGCGAGTCCACCGCGGGGATCGACAGCCGCCCGGACGAGCCGATGTGCACGTTCAGGACCGTGCCGGTGTCGACGAGCGCCCGCCACAGCGGGTCCCAGTGGTCGCTGTGGAAGCTCGGGTACCCCATCGCCGCCGGGTTCTCGCTGAACGTCAGCGAGCGGCAGCCCTTCTCGGCGACCCGCCGCACCTCGGCCGCGCACGCCTCCGGGTCCCAGATGACCGGCAGCGCCATCGGGATGAAGCGGCCCGGGTGGGCGGCGCACCACTCGTCGATGTGCCAGTCGTTGTACGCGCGCACCAGCGACAGCGAGAAGTCGGCGTCCTCGGTGGCGAACAGCCGCGCCGCGAACCCCGGGAACGACGGGAAGTTCATCGACGCGAGGATGCCGCCCGCGTTCATGTCCTTGACGCGCTCGTCCACGTCGTAGCAGCCGGGCCGGATCTCGTCGAGGCCCTGGGGTTCGAGGCCGTACTCCTCCTTGGGACGGCCCGCCACCGCGTTCAGCGCCGCGTTCGGGATCACCGTGTCGCGGAACTTCCACACGTCCGTGCCGTCCTCCCGGTGGACGAGCTGCGGCGCGTCCTTCCTGTACTTCTCCGGCAGGTGGTTCACGAACATGTCGGGCGGTTCGATGATGTGGTCGTCCACGCTGATCAGGATCAGATCGTCTTTCTTCACGGGGAGCGCTCCGTTCAGTCGTTGTCTTCTCGGGTCCGGTCGGCCGGCTCCGTCCCGCCCGGCCGCGCCTCCGCCGGTCCCGCCTCGACCGACAGGGTGAGGCGGGCGAACCAGAAGCGGAGGACGTTGGCGAGCGTGTACCGCAGGTAGAGGGCGCTGCCGACGATGCAGCCGCAGACGCCCGCGATCCCCGCGGCCTGCGCGTCCCGCTGGGCGAGCGCGTCGGTGGTGCCCCGGGACAGGAAGTAGGACGCGACGCCCGCCGCCAGCCCCGCCGCCATGAGGGCGACGCCGACCCGCAGCCAGAGCAGGGCCCGTCCCGCCGACGGGTCGGGGATCCTCATCTCGGCGAGCTGGCGGACGAACCGGTCCGCGCGGGTCTCCCCCGCCTCCGTCCGCCCGGCCGGCCCGGTCGCCTCCGCCGCGGGGGCCGCGGCCGTCGTGGATGTCTCGGTCATGTCGCACTTCCCAGGTAGAGGGCCGAGAGGTCGGCCAGGAGTTCGTCGCCGGGGGCGTCCACGCGCTCGATGCGGCCGTTCACCATCACCGCGGCCAGGTCGCAGATCCGCATCACGGTGCTGGCGAACTGCTCGACGACCAGGACGGCGACGCCGGTCCGCGCGATCTCGACGACCAGTTCGTACAGTTCGGCGACCACCAGCGGCGCGAGGCCCATGGACAGCTCGTCGATCAGCAGGACGGCCGGGTCGGTGGCCAGCCCGCGCGCCAGCGCGAGCATCTGCTGCTCGCCGCCGGACATCGTCCCCGCGGTCTGCCGCCGCCGCTCGGCCAGCTTCGGGAACCGGGTGTAGGCGGTCTCCTCCACCGCGGCGCGGTCCGCGCCGGTGAAGGTCATCATCCGCAGGTTCTCCCGCACGGTGAGGTTCGGGAAGATTCCCCGCCCCTCCGGGATGAGGCAGACGCCGCGCCGCGCCAGCTCCACCGGGTCGGCGCCCGCGACGGCCCGGCCGCCGACGCGGACGTCGCCGCGGTCGGCCAGGTGGAGTCCCGCCGCGACGTTCAGGGTCGTGGTCTTGCCGGCGCCGTTCGGGCCGAGCAGCGCCACGATCCGCCCCACGCCCACGGCCAGGTCCACGCCGTGCAGCACCGAGATGCGGCCGTAGGACGCGTGGACGCCCGACAGTTCGAGCAGGTTCGCGTGCGCGCGCGGATCGGTGGTCGGGTCGGGGGCCGGGTTCGGCGCGGGTGCGGTCATGACGGGGCTCCCAGGTACGCGTCGAGCACGGCCGCGTCGGCGCGGATCCGGTCGGGCGGGCCGCTGGCGATGAGCCTGCCGAGGTCGAGGACGTGCACGGTGTCGCACGCCTCCATCACCAGCCGCATGTCGTGCTCGACGAGGACGACCGCGAGGCCGTCCGCCGCGAGTTCGCGCAGCAGTTCGCCGAACCGCCCGGTCTCGTGCTCGTCCTGCCCGGAGGCGGGCTCGTCGAGCAGCAGGGCCTTGGGCCGGACGGCGAGCGCCCGGCCCAGTTCGACGAGGCGGGCCCGGCCGGTCGGGACCGAGTCGGCGCGGACGTCGGCGATGTCCGCCAGTCCGAGCCGGTCGAGGATCCCGTCGGCGGGCAGGCCGTCGCGGTGGAACTCGGCGGCGACCCGCAGGTTGTCCCGCACGGTCAGGTGGCCGAAGATCTCCAGCCGCTGGAAGGTGCGGCCGAGGCCGCGGCGGGCCCGCGCCGCCGGGCCGAGCCGCGTGACGTTCCGCCCGTCCAGCAGGACCCGTCCCGACCTCGGCCTGACCAGCCCGGAGACCACGTTGAACAGCGTGGTCTTCCCGGCGCCGTTGGGTCCGATCAGGCCGGTGACCCGGCCGGCCTCCGCGGTGATGTCGACCTCCGCCAGGGCGACGTTGCCGCCGAACCGGACGGTCACCGCGCTAGCTTCGAGCAAGGCCATCGAGCACCTCCTCCCGGTCCGCGGGCAGCCAGGGCCGCCGCACGCCGCGCCATTCCAGCGGGACGTCCGCCGCGCTCTCCGGCGCCCGCGGCCTGGCCAGTCCGCGCAGCGCGAGCGCCGCGGCGACCGTCCCGAACGTGAGCACCCAGCCGTTGACGACGTCCAGGAGGCGCAGCCCCCACAGCGCGCCGACGGCCGCGGCGAGCGGGACCCAGAACCGGCGCAGCGGGTCCCACGACTCCCGGAAGTGCGGGACGACGCCCTCGGGGTGGCGGCCCATGCCGATCCCCGCGAGCCCGACCAGCAGCGACGACACGTGGTGCGCGCCGGGCCACAGGGCGGTGATCGCGTGCATGATCCCGGCGAGGTTCACGCCGGTGAAGACCCCGGACCCGACCGCCGCCATCCCGCCGATGACCACCAGCAGGAAGATCGGCAGGCCGGTGACGAGGGTGAAGTGGTCCGGGGTGATGGACCGCGCCTGCATGCCGAACAGCGCGCCGCCGAGCCCCGCGATCCCCGCCGACAGCGCGAACACCGCGACCTTGGTGACCAGCAGCCGGCCGCCCAGGGTGGCGCAGGCGGCCTCGCTGTCGCGCATCGCGATGAGCCGCCGCCCGAAGAAGCCGCGCCGCAGCACCACGACCAGCAGGCACAGCACCGCGAGCACCGCCGCCGCGAACATCATCTGGACGCGCTGCCCGGCGAAGACCGGCGTCACCTCGGCGCTGCCGCCGCTGAACAGCCAGTCCACCGGCATCGTGAAGATCCAGCCGTCCAGGATCAGCGCGAACGCCGCGGTCGCGAGCGCCAGGTAGATGCCCGACAGCCGCAGCGCGGGGATCGCGATCACCGCGCCGACGACCGCCGTGACCGCCACCACGGCGAGCAGCGCGAGGGGGTTGCCGCTCGCGCCGACGCCCGCCCAGACGACCGCGCCGATTCCGGCCAGGCTGAGCTGGGCGAGCGAGATCTGCCCGGAGAAGCCGGTCAGCACGACGATGGACAGGCCGATGATCGACATCGGGAAGATCTGCCCGTAGGTGATGACGTCGGGGTCGCTGAGCGTCGTGGCGAGGATCGCCGCGAACACCATCAGGCACGCGCCGAACACCAGCGTCCCCCGGATCGTCGGGGCGGGCAGCGACCGGGTGATGCGGACGCTGCCCCGCACCCGCGGGTTCGGGAACAGCAGCAGGACGACGAACAGCAGCAGCGCGGGCGCCGCGATCCGCAGCCCCGGGAGGTACTCGTTCTGCGGGAGGTACCCGGTGAGGTAGCTCTCGGTGCAGCCGACCACCAGGGCGCCGGCGAACGCCATCGGCAGGCTGCGCAGCCGGCCGAAGATCGCCGCGGCGTACGCGCTGACGATGAGCAGGGACAGGTTGGCGGCGTCGAGGGGGATGCTGGGCGCGATGAGGATGCCGCCGAGGGCGGCGAGCACCGTGCCGAGCACCCACGCCGCCCGCGCGGCGACGACGGGGTCGCCGCCGTTGAGCCGGGCGAGCGACGGGTCGTCGACCGTCGCGCGCATCCCGACGCCGAGGCGCGAGCCGTACAGGAAGGCGTACAGCCCGAGCGCCACGGCGGCGGCGACCAGCAGCGTGACGAGCTGGTGCCACGTCATCGTCGCCGGTCCGAGCCGGATCGCCTCCCGGTCCGCGAAGAACGGCGAGAGCGGACGGGCGACGTTCGGGTCCCAGATCCACTGCGCCATCGCGATCAGCCCGGTGAGCAGGGCGATCGTCACGACCAGCCGCTCGACCTCGCCCACGCCCTGGACCGGACGCATGATCAGCCGCTCGATGAGCAGGCCGAACAGCGGGGCGAGGACGAGCAGCACCAGGGCGAGCGCGATCGGGACGGGCAGGCCCCACCCCCCGGTCAGCTGCCAGTAGGCGAACGCCGCCATCATCCCCGCCGCGCCGTGGGCGAAGTTGAAGATGCCGGTGGTCGTGTAGGTCAGGACCAGGCCGCTGCTGATGACGGCGTAGATGCCGCCGGTGCTGAGACCGACGATCCCGAAGGTGAGGAACTTGTCCATGGTCGCCGCCGGCCCCTACTGCAGATCCGCCATGCTCTTGCCGACGTCCTCGAGCTTCAGCGGTGCCGGGTAGTCGCCCGTGTACCGGTGCTCGACCTCCTCGCACCGGTAGGCGCCGTCGTCGGGCCGGAAGTCGGCGGGCTCCCAGCCGTCGGGCGTCGCCTGCACGGCGTTCCAGCACCGGGGCGGCGAGGCGGGGTCGGACAGGTCCAGCGGCGCCCGCAGGCCGCCCGCCGTCCACTCGGTCTCCTTCTCGGCGTTCTCCAGGACGCACTTGCGGGTCAGCTCGTCGCACGCGCCGGCCGACTTGGCGAACAGCAGCCAGGCGGAGAAGGACCGCAGGACCGGCAGGTTGACCTCCGCGTCGGGCGCGTACCGCTCGAACATGTCGAGGACCTGCCGCGTCGCCGGGTTGTCGTCCGCCTTCTCCAGCGGGTGCATGCCGCTGAGGTCGGCGTAGGAGGGCTGGCTCTCCAGGGCCGCGCCCGCCAGCTTCACGAACTGGGGGCCGTAGGCGTTGTTGGTGGTGTCGATCCAGTCGAGCTCATGGCCGATGTTGGTGAGCGACTGGAGCAGCTTGGCCAGCTGGTTCCAGTCGCCGAGGAACATCAGGGCCTTGACGTCCTTGTCCTTCATGGCCTGGGCGTACGGCGTCCAGTCGGACACCCCGCGCGCCGGGTACAGCCCGGTGTAGGCGACCTTGCCGCCGAGTCCCTCGATCGTCTCCGAGTGCTGGGCGACCATGATCTTGGTGACCGGCGAGTCGCCGGCGATGACGCCCACGGCGTCCTTCGACGACGGGTGCTTCTCCTTGAGCAGCCAGTTGTAGAAGCCGGCGTAGTCGTTGTAGCCGAGCGACGCGCCGTTCGCCATCGCCTGGAGGTCGGCGCCGCGCGCCTGCACCTGGCTCGACTGGGCGGGGAACTCGGGCAGCAGGCACGTCAGGCGGGTCTCGACGCCCTGGCCGTCCAGCGCCGCGGAGCCGCCGACGACCGCGAAGTCGTCCGCGCACGCCTCGGTCATCCGCTGCCGGACCTCCATCAGCTTGGCGTCGCGGACGACGGGGACGAGCTTGCGCCCGTTGACGCCGCCGGCCGCGTTGCACCACTCGGTGAACACCTTGGCGGCGTCCACCATGTCGGGCTTCTTGGTGAAGCCGACGTCGGTGAAGACGCCGACCTTGATCTCGCCGTCGGTGACGCCCCGGGCGTCGGACGGCTTCGCCTCGCCGGGCCCGCACACGTCCTTGAGCGTGCCGAAGTCGGTCTTCGGGACGGCGGCGGACGTGCCGCCGCCGTCCCGTGTCCCGCCCTCGTCGTCCGCCGCGGTGGTGCCGCCGCGGGCGGCGCACCCCGTCAGCGCGACGAGCAGCAGGCCGATGATCAAGGGTCTCAACGTTCCTCCTCGGAGCCGAACCCCCGGATGCGATGGTCAGGTGACCGCGCCCGCCGCCTTCAGGGCGAGGATGCGGTCCCAGTCGAGACCGAGTTCCATGAGGATCTCCTCGGTCTGCGCGGCGAATTCGGGAGCGGGGCCGAGCCGCGGAGCGGTGACGTCGAACTGCACCGGGTTGGCGACGAGTTCGAGCTCACCGGCCCGCACGAGGTACTCGTTGTCGCGGATCTGCGCGTCGTCGCCCACCTGCAGGGAGTCCTGCACGGGGGCCCAGGGCCCCGCGAGGGTGGCGAAACGCTCGGTCCATTCGCCCAGCGTGCGGGAGGCGAGAACCTCCCGCAGCGCCTCGACGGCCGCCGGCGTGTTCGCGGCGATCAGCTCCGCGGTGGCGAAGCGGGGATCGTCGGCCAGGTCGGGGCGGTCGATGTGCCGGCACACGTCGGCCCAGAAGCGGGCCGGCTGCAGCATGACGAAGGCCAGGTGGCGGCCGTCGGCGGTGCGGTACAGGCCGGACAGCGGGTTCGTGGGCGAGCCGTGGGCGCCGGTCGGGGGCGCCTCCAGCGGCTTGCCGAGGTGCTGGGACAGCGCGACGCCGTGGCCCATGGCCCACAGGCCGCTGCCCAGCAGGGAGACGTCCACGACGGGCGCCTCGCCCGTCCGCTCGCGGCGGAACAGCGCCGCGGCGATGCCCCCGGCGAGGTTGGTGCCGGAGACGGTGTCCCCGTAGGCGGGTGCGGGCGGGGGGATCATGCCCTCCACGCCGGGCGGGGTGATGCTGGCGGCGGTGGCGGCCCGCGCCCAGAAGGCGGTCATGTCGTAGCCGCCCTTCTCGGCCTCCCGGCCGCGCGGCCCGAGGGCGCTGCCCCGGGCGTAGACGGCGCGCGGGTTGACGGCGCGGACGTCGTCCACGTCGATGCCGAGCTTGCGGCGCGCCGCGGGCAGGAAGCTGGTCAGGAAGACGTCCGCGCGGCGGATCAGCTCGTGCAGGACCTCCTTGCCCTCGGGGTTGGCCATGTCGAGGCCGAGGCTGCGCTTGCCGCGGTTGGCGTGCTCGATGTTGGGGTTCGGGTCGCCTTCGACCTTCATCGTGCCGGTCTGCCGGAGCCCGCGCTGCGGGTCGCCGTTGACCGCGTGCTCGATCTTGACGACCTCCGCGCCCCAGTCGGCGAGCACCGCGCCCGCCGACGGGACGAACCCGTACATCGCGACCTCGACGACGCGGACGCCGTCCAGCGGCGCGCTCACGACGCCGCCACGGCGAACGTCTTGCGCTCCATGAACTCCTCGAGCCCGGCGACGCCCATCTCGCGGCCGATCCCGGACTGCTTGTAGCCGCCGAACGGCGCGTCGGGCGCGAAGTAGTTGCCGCCGTTGATGCTGAACGTCCCGCTGCGGACGCGGCGCGCGACCGCGATCGCGCGGTCCTCGTCGGCGCTCTGGACCCCGCCGGACAGCCCGTAGATGGAGTCGTTGGCGATGCGGACGGCGTCGTCGTCGCCGTCGTAGGGGATCACGACGAGGACGGGTCCGAAGATCTCCTCCTGCGCGATCTCGCTGGCCGGGTCGACGCCGGCGAGCAGCGTCGGCGTGTAGAAGAAGCCCGGGTCGACCCGCTCGCCGCCGGTGACGAGCTTCGCGCCCGCCTCGACGGCGCGCTTGACCATGCCGTCGACCTTGTCGCGCTGGGCCTCGCTGATGAGCGGGCCCATGTAGGTCTTGGGGTCGCCGGGGTCGCCGTACGCGACCCGCCCGAGGTTGGCCGCGACCTTCTCGACGATCTCGTCGTGCCGGTCGCGCGGCACCAGGAGGCGGCTGGTGAGGGCGCAGCCCTGCCCGGCGTGCGAGCAGATCATGAAGGCCGAGAACATGGCCGCGGTGTCGAAGTCGGCGTCGTCGAGCAGGATCATCGCGGACTTGCCGCCGAGTTCGAGGAAGACGCGCTTCACGGTGCGGCTCGCGGCCTCCATGACCCGGCGGCCGGTGGCGGTCGAGCCGGTGAAGGTGACGACGTCCACGTCCGGGCTGGCGGTGAGCACCTCGCCGACCGCGGCGTCGGAGGAGCTGAGGACGTTGACGACCCCGGGCGGGATGTCGGTGTGCTCGGCGATCAGCTCGCCGAGCGCCAGCGTGACGAGCGGCGTGTCCGGCGCGGCCTTGAGCACCACCGTGCAGCCGGCGGCGAGGGACGGCGCCAGCTTCGCGAACCCGATCTGGTTCGGGTAGTTGTACGGGATGATCGCGGCGACGACGCCGGCGGCCTCCTTCTCCACCCAGCGCCGGTGCCGCTGCCCGCGGGACTCGAGGTCGGGGAGCTCCTCGGTCAGCGGGTACTCGCGCAGCAGGTCGGCGTAGTAGCGGAACATCTCGATCGGCACGTCGAGCTGGTTGGCGTGGGTGAGCATGCGCGGCGCGCCGACCTCGGTGATCGTCAGTTCCCGCAGCTCCTCCCGGTGCTCGAGCAGCGCCGTGTGGAGCTGGTCGAGGCACCGGATGCGCAACTCCCGGTCGGTCGCCCAGTCCGTGGCGTCGAACGCGCGCCGCGCGGCCGCGACGGCCCGCTCGGCGTCGGCGGCCGTGGCGTCCGGGGCCCGGTCGAACTCCTCGCCGGTCGCGGGATTGACCGAGGGATAGGTCCGTTCGGTCTCGACGAGCCTTCCGTCGATGAGCAGGTTCTTCACCCTCGCCCCGCCTCCTGAAGTCGCATCCTGCCTCCTTGATGGCTGGAAACTACATTCTCGCCGCACGCAAATCAACCATCCAGTTTCGAGAACGGAGTGCCAGTACCGACTCCGCCCGACACTCCCGGCACCGCGGCCCCACGATCCGCCACCGGGACCCCGACCAGGGGGCTTTCCCGGTCTCACCGTTGGAGAGTAATGTTCTCGTATTCGGAAGGGAGATTTTCATGATCGAGACCCGGGCGCTCAGCCCGCACCTCGGCGTGCAGGTCACGGGCGTCGGCGACCTGCTCGACGACGCGCTGGTCGGCCGCTGCGACGAGGCGCTCAGGTGGCGCGGCGTGCTGCTCGTCCGCGGCCTGCACCTGGACGACGAAGCCCAGCTCGCGTTCTGCCGCAAGCTGGGACGGGTCGTGTCGCTGCGCGGCCGGGAGATCTTCACGGTGTCGCTCGACCCGTCCAGGAACCCCACCGCCGAGTACCTCAAGGGCACCTTCCACTGGCACCTGGACGGGACGACCGACCCGACCCCGGTCAGGACGACGGCGCTGACCGCCCGGCACGTGGCCATGACCGGCGGCGGCACGCAGTTCGCCAGCACCTACGCGGCCTACGAGAACCTCCCCGAGAAGCAGCGCGAACGCTACGACGGCCTGCGGGTGGTGCACAGCTTCGAGGCGGCGCAGCGGCGGGCGAACCCCGAGCCCACCGAGAAGGAGCCGGCGTCCTGGCGCCGCGTCCCCGCGCAGGAGACGCCGCTGGTCTGGAAGCGGCGGGACGGCCGCCGCTCGCTCGTGATCGGCGCGACGGCCGACCGCATCGTCGGCATCGACCCGGACGAGAGCACGGAGATCCTGGAGGAACTGCTCGACTGGTCCACCCGGGAGCGGTTCCGCTACACGCACGAGTGGGAGGTCGGCGACTTCGTCATGTGG
Source organism: Actinomadura rifamycini DSM 43936 (assembly GCF_000425065.1). GTDB lineage: Bacteria > Actinomycetota > Actinomycetes > Streptosporangiales > Streptosporangiaceae > Spirillospora > Spirillospora rifamycini. Next base: position 63,694 of record NZ_AULB01000011.1, on the reverse strand, counting down.
GACAACACCGGCATGCTGCACCGCGCCCTGCCCTACGACCCGTCCTCGGAGCGGACGCTGCACCGCACCACGATCGTCGGCGACGAGGCGTTCGCGTGAGCGCCCCGGAGCAGGGCGCGGGCCGGGGCGCCGGGAGGACCGCCGTGGTCACCGGCGGCGGGTCCGGCATCGGCAAGGCCGTCTGCGAGCGGCTGGCCGCCGACGGCTACAACGTCGCCGCGCTGGACCTGAACCCGGCCACCGCCGCCTTCGGGCAGGCCGCCGACGTGACCGACCGGGCGCAGGTCGACAAGGCGCTCGCCGCCGTCCGGGAGCACTTCGGCCCGGTGACCGTGCTCGTCAACGCCGCCGGGCTGGACGGCTTCAAGCGGTTCGCCGACCTGTCGTTCGAGTCCTGGCGGCGCGTCATCGACGTGAACCTCAACGGGGTCTTCCACTGCGTGCAGGCCGTCCTGCCCGACATGACGGAGGCCGGCTGGGGGCGGATCGTCAACATCTCCTCGTCCAGCGCCCACTCCGGCCAGCAGTACATGGCGCACTACGTGTCGGCGAAGTCGGCCGTCAACGGCCTCACCAAGGCGCTCGCGCTGGAGCTGGGCCCGGCCGGGATCACCGTCAACGCGGTGCCGCCCGGCTTCATCGACACCCCGATGCTGCGCAAGGCCGAGGGCCGCGGCCTGCTCGGCGGGACCGTCGAAGAGCACATCGCGCGCACGCCCGTCCGCCGCGTCGGGCGTCCGGAGGACATCGCCGCGACCTGCGCGTTCCTCGTCTCCGAGGAGGCCGGCTACATCACCGGGCAGATCGTGGGCGTGAACGGGGGGCGGAACACGTGACGCGCCTGCCGCCGCTCCCCCGCGACATGTGGGACGCCGAGACCGTCGCGGCGTTCTCCCCGCGCGAGGGCCGGCTCCCGCCGCCCAACAACGCGCTCGACCTGCTGGCCCGGCATCCCGCGCTCGCGCGGGCGTTCATGCGGTACAACGCGTACACGCTGAACCGCTCGTCGCTGCCGGACACCGTCCGCGAGCTGGCCGTCCTGCGGATCGCGTGGCGCCGCCGCTGCCGCTACGAGTGGGCGCAGCACGTGGTGATCGCCCGGGAGGCCGGCGTCACCGAGGCGGAGATCGAGGAGGTGCGCTCCGGCGCGCCCACGCTGCTGAACCGGGTCGTGGACGAGCTGGACGAGCGGGCCGACCTCACCGACGAGACCTACCGGAAGATCGCGGCCGAGCTGGGCGACGACCGGCGGCTCATGGACCTGGTCTTCACGGTGGGCACCTACGGGCTCCTCGCCATGGTCTTCAACACCTTCCGGCTGCCGCTGGACGAGGGCATGTCCGACGAGGGCTTCGACGCGGCCTTCGGCGCGGAGACCTGACCCGGAACCGGTGAACGCGGTGGCGGCCGCCCCTCCCCGGGACGGCCGCCACCGCGTTCGCGCGCTCGGGGGTGTCACTGCGACTTGAGCTTGTCCTTCATGCCGTCGAGCTTCATCAGGACGGGGTAGCCGTCGACGCTGAGGGCGTTGCCGTGCCCGGTCTGGTGGGTGTCGAACACCGACTGGATCGCGGCGTAGAAGCCCTGCACGTCCAGGGTCTGGTTGACGGCCCGCTTCGCCTGCCGCAGCGCGAACGGGTGCATCTGCGCGATCTGCCCGGCCAGCTCCATCGCGGACGCCTCCAGCTCGCCGAGCGGCACGACCCTGTTGACCATGCCGACCTTCTCGGCCTCCGCGGCGGTGACCGCGCGGCCGGTGAACAGGATCTCCTTGGCCTTGCGCGGCCCGAGCTCCCAGGTGTGGCCGTGGTACTCCACGCCGCCGATGCCCATGTGGACGACCGGGTCGGAGAACTCGGCGTTCTCGGCCGCGACGATCAGGTCGCACGGCCAGCACAGCATCAGCCCGCCCGCGATGCACTTGCCCTGCACCGCCGCGATCGACGGCTTCGGGACGTTGCGCCAGCGCAGCGTGTACTCCAGGTACCGGCGCGACTCGACCGAGTAGATCCACTCCAGGGTGAGCTTCTCCGGGGCCCACTCGCGGTCCTTCAGGTCGTGCCCGGCGGAGAAGTGCCGCCCGTTCGCCTTCAGCACGATGACCCGGACGTCGTCGTCGGCCGCGGCCCGCGCCCACGCCGCGTCCAGGTCGTCCAGCAGCGCCCCGGTCTGCGCGTTGGCGGCCTCGGGCCGGTTCAGCGTGATGACCGCGACCTTGTCGGCGACCTCGTAGAGGATCTGGTCCATTGGCTCTCCTTACCTGGGCAGGCCGAGGACGCGCTCGGCGATGATGTTGCGCTGGATCTCGGACGTGCCGCCGGCGATCGTCCCGGCGAAGCTGCGGACGTACCGCTCGAACCAGCTGCAGGAGAACGCCTCGTTGCTCATGTGGTTGGGCGGCGACGTCCGCTCGGGATGCACGAGCCCCCCGGCGCCCCGCTCCTCCAGGGCGTGCAGGGACGCCTCCTGCACGGCCTCGGAGCCGAGCAGTTTCAGCACCGACAGCTCGGCGGGGTCGACCCTGTCGCCCAGGGCCCGGTACCCGAGCAGCCGGAGCGCCTGGAGGTCCATCTGGAGCGTGGCGTACCACTCCCGGTCGCTGGGCGCGTCCCGGACCAGGTCCTCCAGCCGCTCGGCGAAGCTGAGCCACAGCAGCGTCCGCTCGTGGCCCAGGGAGCCGTGCGCGACGCCCCAGCCCTTGTTCAGCGCGCCGATCAGGTTCTCCTTCGGCACCCGCACGTCGGTGAAGAAGACCTCGTTGAAGTCCAGGTCGGCGGGGTCGGCGATGGAGCCGAACGGCCGGCGCACCACGCCCGGCGCCCCGGTCGGGACGAGCAGGACGCTGATGCCCTTGTGCTTGGGGGCGTCCGGGTCGGTCCGGACGAACGTCAGCAGCACGTCGGCGTCGTGCGCGCCCGACGTCCACACCTTCTGCCCGTTGACGACGAACTCGTCGCCGTCGAGGACGGCGCGGGTCCGCAGGCCGGCCAGGTCCGACCCCGCGCCCGGCTCGCTCATGCCGAGCGCCGCGGTGATCTCGGCGCGCAGGATGGGCACGGCCCAGCGGCGCTTCTGCTCCTCGGTCCCGAACGTCAGGACGGACGCGGCGATGATGCCGACGCCCTGCGGGTTGAAGCTGTGGTAGATCCGCCGCCGCGACAGCTCCTCCAGGTGCGCGAGCTGCTGCGGGAGCGTCGCGTTCCGGCCGCCGAACTCGGGCGGGTTGCCCGGCAGGAGCCAGCCCGCGTCGAACAGCGTCCGCTGCCACCGCCGCGCCCACTCGGGGACGTCCGCGCTCGACTTCGACCGCGGCACGGCCTCGGCCGCCGTCGGCAGGTGCGCGTCGAGGAACGCGGAGAACTCGGCGCGGAACGCTTCGACCTCCGGATCGGAGCCCAACCTCATCGGAGCAACGCCCTCCTGTGCTCGGCCGCCGTTCCCAGCAGCAGGTCGCAGGCTTTCGCCCGCTTGAGATGGATCTGCAGCTCGTTCTCCCAGGTGAAGCCCATGGCCCCGTACAGCTGGAGGCCGTTGCGGAAGACGACCTGCTGGCATTCGCCGGCGGCGGCCTTGGCCATCGCCGCCGCACGGCCGCGGCGGGGGTCGTCCTCGGCGATCGTCAGGGCGGAGAAGTAGGCGAGCGCCCGGGCGCGCTCGATGGCGACGTGCATGTCGGCCGCCTTGTGCTTGACGGCCTGGAACGAGCCGATGGGCACGCCGAACTGGTGCCGGTCGCGGACGTGCGCGACGACCATGTCGAGGATGCGGCGGCAGCTCCCCACCGCGGTGATCGCCAGCCCCATCAGCGCGAGGTCGGGGACTCCGGCGACGAGGCGCGGCCCGTCCGGCCGGGGCGGCATGTGCGCCACGTGCAGGGTGGGGTCGAACGTGTCGACGCGCTCGGCGGCCGCGTCCGCGCCGTCCACGACGACGACGCCGTCCGCCGTCACCAGCGCGATCTCGTCCGCGCGGTCGGCGTCCAGGACGAACCGGCCGGTCCCGTCGCACACCGCCGTCCCCGTTCCCCGCGGCGGCCGCCCGGCGAGCGGGAGGAACCAGGTGGCGGTGGCGAGGAAGGGCGTCGGGTCGGCGGCGTACCCGAGTTCCTCCAGCACGATCGCCAGCTCTACCGGCGGGGCGTCCAGCCAGCCCAGCTCGCGGTGGGCCGCCCACAGCTCGTCTTCGGGACGCGACCGCGACTTGGCGACCGTTTCGCGGACCGTCTGCCGGAGCAGCCGCTGGTCCTCATCCAACTCGAACTCCATGCGCGCGAGAATAGCATTCTCGTTCTTTGTAAGTAAGAGTCTCATATTTCGCTTTACGCGAGTATCATCAGCGAGATGTCCGAGGTCGTGGAAGAACCCGCCTGGCGCCGACGCGCGGTCGAGCGCTCCACCCGAGCCGCCAAGCTGCGCGCCGAGCAGCGCGTGCAGCGCTTCCTCGACGCCGCGCAGGAGCTGATGGCGGAGAAGGGGACGACCGACTTCACGGTGCAGGAGGTCGTGGACCGCTCCCGGCAGTCGCTGCGCAGCTTCTACCAGCACTTCGACGGCAAGCACGAGCTGCTGCTGGCGCTGTTCGAGGACGCCCTCGCCGCCGGGGCGGCCGAGGTCCGGGAGGCCGCGGAGCGCCGGTGCGAGCCCCTGCCGCGGCTGCGGGCCGCGGTCGAGACCCTCTACGGGCAGTGCCGCCCGACGCCCGGGGAGAGCCGCCCGCTGTTCAGCGACTTCGCCCTGCGGCTCCTCGTCTCGCACCCGCCCCAGGTGGCGGCCGCGCACCGCCCGATGCTGGACGTCTTCACCGAGCTCGTCGAGGAGGCCGCCGCGGCGGGCGCCGTCCGTCCGGGCCGGCCGCGCCGCCAGGCGGCCCTGGTCATGCAGACGGTCATCTTCACCGCGCACAGCAGCGGCGGCGGCGACGGCTCCGCCGTCCCGATGACCGCACCGGAGATCTGGCAGTTCTGCCTGCGCGGCATCACGGCCCCCGCCGCGGACTAGCCGGGCCCGCCGCGACGGCGGCGGGCCCGGCACGGTCCGCGGGGGGTGCGGTCAGGCGGCTTGCTCCTCCGGCTGCGCCGCGGGCTCGCGCTCCGGACGCCAGAACGCGGCGAGCAGTCCCGCGGTCGCGGCGACCCCCACGCCGAGCGCGATGCCGCCGCCCGCCCAGCCGGTGACCTCGATGTCCGCGGCGGCGTCCACCGAGACCGTCCCGGGGCCGAGCGCCGCGAGCGCGACGCAGACGACGGCCAGGACCAGGACGTACTCGTAGCCGTCCTTGAACACGAAGAACCCGTTCGACCGGTGCGCGAGCAGCCCGGCGACGAGCATCACCGACACGATCGCCGCGCAGGCCAGCGGCGTCAGCAGGCCCAGGATCAGCAGCGCGCCCGCACCGATCTCGGTGAGCACGCTCAGCCACGCCTGGAGCGTCCCGCGGCGCAGCCCGAGGCCGCTGAACCAGCCCGCGGTGCCCGCGATGCGGCCGCCGCCGCGCCAGTGGTTGTACCCGTGGACGATCATCGTGGCGCCCACGACCAGCCGCACGGCCAGCAGGGCCGCGGCCTCGGCTTCCGGCATCTCATTCTCCCGTCGGGTCGGTGTCGGCTCCGGTCCCGGTTCCGGGGCCGTCGTCGGCGTCGGCGCGGAGTCGGGTGCGCGCCGACGCGCACTCCTCGGCGTACGCCAGCGCCTTCCAGTGGTAGGCGGCGGCGGCGTACCCGAGGCTCAGATTGTGGCCCCCGCCGGCCTGCTCGTCGACGGCGACGCGGGGCGATCCGCCGAACAGCCCCGCGACCTCGTCCAGCGCCGCCCGTCCGGGACGCCAGACGGTCTCGTGCTCGGCGAGGGTGTAGCGCACGGGGACCCGCACCCGGGCGGCCAGCCCGGGCAGGCGGGACGGCCAGGGAGGCACCACGTCCCCCTCGTAGGCGGGCGACCTGGCCTGCAGGTCCGGGTGGCCGATGACGTCGGGCGGGTACAGTTCGTCCGGTCCCCAGATGAGCCCGCGGATGCTCCGCGCCGCCGGGAGCCGCTTCCCGTCGCCGGGGGCGAGGATCCCGGCGGCCCGGTCGTGGTGCCGGACGCCGGTGCCGGAGAGCTCCAGCCCCAGCAGCGCGTCGCCCCGCTCGCAGGCGGCCATCCGCACGGCCAGCTCGCAACCGACCGAGTGCGCCAGCACGAACAGGCCCGCGCCGCGCGGGCGCGGCCCCAGCAGGGCGTCCACGGCCCGGTACGCGAGGTCGACCCGCCGCTCGGCGGGCGCCACCCGCTCCGCGTGCGGGGCGGACGCGCCGTAGCCGGGCCGGTCGAGCGCGATGACGGTGAAGCCGAGCGCGGCGCCCGTCCGCAGCAGCGACAGCCGGGGATGCCCGGGCGCGTCGAAGTAGGCGGTGCTCACCGCCCCGCCGTGCAGGGCGAGGACGGTCGCGCGCGGGTGCGGCACCGCCGCGATCCGCGCCGACATCGGCACGCCGCCGACGTCGGCGACGCGCGCCTCCACCGTGCCGCCGGTGCGGGCGCCGCCGTCGCGGGTGTCCGTGCGGGCGTCCGTGCGGGCCCGTTCGCCGAGCGTCATGCGTCCGTCCTGAGGAGCATCGCGCCGCCGGGGGTGAGGCCGCCGCTGCTCACCACGGCGACCCGGGCGCCCGGCACCTGCCGCTCGCCGCCGTCGCCGCGGAGCTGGACGACCGCCTCGTGGACCAGCCCCATCCCGTGCGTCCGGCCGTGCGAGAGCTGCCCGCCGTGCGTGTTCAGCGGGAGGACGCCGTCCCGGGCGATGTTCTTGCCGCCGTCGAGGAAGTCCTTCGCCTCGCCGATGCCGCAGAACCCCAGCGCCTCGATCCAGGAGAGGCAGTTGATCGTGAACCCGTCGTAGAGCTGCGCGACGTCCACGTCGGACGGCCGCAGCGTCGTGCGCGTCCACAGGTGGGCGGCGGGGCCGAGCACCTGCGGCTCGTGCGTGAGGGTGCTCTGGTCCCAGTCGATCCGCTCGGTGATCTGCGTGCCGACCGCCTCGACCAGGACGGGCGGCCGGGCGAGGTCCCGCGCGGCGTCCGCGGCCGACACGATCACGGCGACGGCGCCGTCGCAGGGCACGTCGCAGTCGTAGAGGCCGAACGGCGTCGTGATCGGCCGCGCCTCCAGGTAGTCGTCCATCGTCATCGGGGACCGGTAGATCGCCGTCGGGGTGAGGGCGGCGTTCGCGCGCTGGTTCAGCGCGATCCAGCCGAGGGTCTCGCGGGTCGTGCCGTACCGGTGGAAGTGCCGCTGGGCGTTCTGCGCGAGGGTGTGCGCCGCCGACGTCGCCCCGAACGGCGTCCGCCAGCTCGCGGCCCCCTCGACGCGGCCGCCGCCCGCGCCCGCGCCGCCGCGCCGCGCCAGCTCCCCGTGCGTGGTCTCCCACAGCGTCCGGAAGCACAGGACGTGCCGGGCGAGCCCGCCCGCGACCGCCAGCATCGCCGCGATCAGCGACCCGCCGGGACCGAACGTCTCGGCGCCGCCGTTGTACCAGGTCGGCCGCAGGCCCAGCGCGGCCTCCAGGGCGGTCACGCCGCCCTCGCCGAACCCGCCGAACGGGCCCGCGCCGGGGTAGGTGGCCAGGCCGTCGATGTCGTCCAGGGTCAGGCCCGCGTCGGCGACGGCGCGCTCGCACGCCTGCACGGTGAGGGACAGCGGGTCCGCCAGGAGCCGGCGGCCGAGTTCGGACGCGCCGATGCCGGTGAGGGCGGCCCTGTCCTCGAACTTGTCGGTGGTGAGCATCGGGCGGACGAGCGTCGCCATCCGCTCGGGCGGGACCTCGTCGGCGGGGAGGCCGACCGGCGGCCCCTGCTCGGCGGCGGGCCGGAAGAGCGGCAGCCACACGTCCTCGACGTGCTCGAACACGACCTCCATCCGCATGCCGAGGACCAGGTCGCCGGGGTCGCACCCGACGGCGTTGGTGGTGAGCCGCACGCGGGGGTCGTCCTCGAGCGCCACCTGCGCCACGACGTACGGCGCCGGGAGGCCCGGCAGGCCGAACCGGTGGTTGACGGTGAACCCGATGAGGGCGGCGCGGCCGGAGACCTCCCGCACGCCCAGCGCCGTCCCGCGGCAGTACCGGCACACCGGTTGCGGCGGGTGGATCAGCGCCGAGCACGCCTCGCACTCCTGCACGCGCAGGCGCCCGTCCGCGCCGGACGTCCAGAAGAACTCGTTCTCCGGGGTGAGCCGGGGCAGCGGGCGCCCCGCCCCGGCGGCCGCCTCTCCCCCGGTCGCGCTGCCGGTCGCGCTGCCGCCCACCGTGCCTCCTCACTCCATGGCGTCCGACGTCATGGGCTTCAGATGGATTGAATTATGGTTCATTTTCTTGGATCATCGTTGATCCTACTGATGGGAGGCTCATCTGTGAACAGCGAGGTGCGTGCGCCGTGAGGCGGCCGCGGAGCGTCGTCGTGGCGGGCGCGGGGGCGGCGGGCGTCGCCGCCGCCGAGACGCTGCGCCGCGAGGGCTTCGAGGGTCCGCTCGTCCTGCTCGGCGACGAGCCTGCGCCGCCCTACGACCGGCCCCCGCTGTCCAAGCAGGTGCTGACCGGCGCCTGGGAACCCGAGCGCACCGACCTGCGCGACGCGGACCACTTCGCCGGCCTGGACGTCCGGCTGGTGCGCGGCCGCGCGACGGGCCTCGACGTCGGGCGCGCGCTCGTCCGGGTCGAGGGCGCGCCCGACCTGCCGTACGACGGGCTGGTGATCGCCACCGGCCTGCGCCCGCGCCGCCTTCCGGAGTGCCGCGACCTGGCGGGCGTGCACGTCCTGCGGGACCGTTCGGACGCGCTTGCACTGCGGGCGGCGCTGCGGGACGCCCTGCGGGACGGGCGGCGGGCCGTCGTGGTCGGCGCCGGCTTCCTCGGCCTGGAGGTGGCGGCCGCGGCGCGCGGCATGGGCCTGGAGGTGACCGTCGCCGACCCGCTCCCGGTGCCGATGACGCGCCAGGTGGGGCCGCGCGTCGGCGCCGCCGTCGCCGCCCTGCACCGCGACCGCGGCGTGGACCTGCGGATGGGCGCGGGCGTCGAGGAGGCGGTGGCCGAGGACGGCCGGGTCGCGGCCGTGCGGCTGTCGGACGGGACGACCGTGCGGGCGGGCGTCGTGGTCGTCGCCGTCGGGGCGGAGCCCGCGGTGGGGTGGCTGCGCGGGTCCGGGCTGCCGCTCGGGGACGGCGTCGAGTGCGACGAGCACTGCCGCGCGGCGCCCGGGATCTACGCGGCGGGCGACGTCGCCTCGTGGCTCAACCCGAGGTACGGGCGCCGCATGCGCGTCGAGCACCGGACGAACGCCACCGACCAGGGCGCCGCGGCGGCGCACAACCTGCTGCACGGCGACGTGAAGCCGTTCGCCCCGCTCCCCTACTTCTGGAGCGACCAGTACGACGTGAAGATCCAGGCGCACGGCGTCTTCCCGGAGGGGAGCGACGTGACGATCGAGGAGGGGGCGGTGGAGGACGGGAGGTTCGTCGCGCTGTACCGGTCCGGCGGCGCGCTCACCGGCGTCCTCGGCTGGAACCTCCCCGCCCGCGTCATGCCCTACCGGAAGCGGCTGCTGGAGCGGTGACCGCGCCGGCGGGGCACGGCGGCGGGGAGGTCCGGGGCGTCAGCCCTTCGCGGCGGCCCCGGTCCCGGCGGGCGCGGCGCTCTCGGCGGCCCGCCCGCCGGCGGCACCGGGCTCCGCGCGGCGGCCCGGGATCGTCAGCGCGATCAGCGCGGAGACCAGCGCCGCGCCGCAGCCGATCAGCAGGCCGACGCGGAAGCCGTTCTCCGACGGCAGCGCGTGCCCGCCCAGGGAGACGGTCATCTCGGCCAGGACGACGCCGACGACCGCCGCCGCGACCGAGGTGCCGATGGACCGCATCAGCGTGTTGAAGCTGTTGGCCGAGGCGGTCTCCGAGTGCGGCACCGCGCCCATGATCAGCGCGGGCATGGCCCCGTAGGCGAACCCGACGCCGATGCTGATGATGCACGTGAACGCCACCACGCCCCAGGGCGAGCCCGTCATCAGCACCGAGCTGCCGTAGCCGGCGGCGATCACCAGCGCACCGGCGCAGAGGGTGACCTTGGGGCCGCGCGCGGCCGACAGCCGGGCGCCCAGCGGGGAGACCAGCATCATCATCAGGCCCGCGGGCGCCATCCACAGGCCGGCGGCCAGCATCGACTGGCCGAGCCCGTACCCGGTCGCCTCCGGGATCTGCAGCAGCTGCGGCCCGATCAGCGCCTGCGCGTACATCGCGAAGCCGATCATGACCGAGGCCAGGTTCGTCAGGAGCACCGGGCGGCGCGCGGTGACCCGCAGGTCGACGAGCGGGTCGCGGGTCCGCAGCTCCCAGGCGCCCCACAGCAGGAACAGGACGACCGCGGCCGCGAGGAGCCCGACGGTGGTGCCGCTCGTCCAGCCCCAGTCGCCGCCCTTGGAGACGCCGAGCAGGAAGCACACCAGCCCGGCGCCGAGGCCCACCGCGCCGACGGCGTCGATGCGCCCGCCGCCCCGCGCGGGGACGTCCGGGACGAGGAACCAGATCGTCACGGCCACCAGGAGGCTCAGCGCGGCCGAGCCCCAGAAGAGCGCGCGCCAGCTCGTGTTCTCGATCACCGCGGCGGAGAGCGGCAGCCCGAAGGCGCCGCCGATGCCCATCGACGAGCTCATCAGCGCGATCGCCGACCCCAGCCGCTCGGGCGGCAGCAGGTCGCGCAGCGCGCTGATGCCGAGCGGGATCATGCCCATGCCGACGCCCTGCAGCCCCCGCCCGACGATCATCGGGACCACGGAGCCGGACACCGCGCAGACGACCGACCCGGCGATGAGCGGGATCATCAGGATCAGCAGCATCCGCCGCTTGCCGTACAGGTCGCCGAGCTTCCCCGTCACCGGCATGGCGACCGCGCTGGCGAGCAGCGTCGCGGTGACCACCCAGGCCGCGTTGGACGCGGTCGTGCCGAGCAGCCGCGGCAGCTCCCCGATGAGCGGTACGACGAGCGTCTGCATCAGCGACGCGACGATGCCGGCCACGGCCAGCACGCCGACTATTCCCCCGGAGCGCCCCCGGGCCGTGGAGTCCTCCACGTTGCACACCCCATTTCCACACGATTCAGCGTGTGCAACCTACATACGATGTGCCCTATGCACAACTTGTGCATCATGCATATCGCTGTGGTAAGCATGCTGGCGTGCGGGAACGGCGCGGCGGGCACGGATTCCCGGCGAGCGCGCAGTGAGCGAGAGAAGGACGGCGTGGACAAGCCGACGGAACGGGTCGAGTTCGAGACGATGCTGCTCACGCGGCACACCCTCACGACGGTCCGGCGCGCCGGCCAGGAGACGGGCGGCCTCGAACGCAGCGCCTACATCCTGCTCAGCCGCATCCGGCTGGAGGGGCCGATGTCCATCCGGGAACTCAGCGAGGTCTTCCGGCTCGACCAGTCGACCCTGAACCGGCAGACGTCCGCCATGCTGCGCGCCGGGCTCGTGGAGCGCATCGCCGATCCCGGCGCCGGGATCGCGCGCAAGTTCCGCATCACCGACGAGGGCGCCCGCCGGCTCGACGACGAGCGCGACCGGATCGTCCGGGGCCTGGAGAAGGTGCTGCACGACTGGACGGCCGAGGAGGTCGAGGCGTTCGCCGGGTACCTCGAACGCTTCAACACCGACATCGAGCGCCTGTCCGGACGGACCTGGCCCCGCCCCTGACCCGTCCCCCGGGCACGCCGGAGGCCGGTGCGGCCGCCGCGCCGACGGTCGCACCGGCCCCGGTGCCCCGCTCCCGGAGGGGCCGCCGGGAGCGGACGGACATCAGTCGATCTTCGCCTGGGCCTTCCGGACGGTCACCGGCTCGGCGAGCCGCTGCTCGTCGCAGATGCGCTGCATCCGCTCGATCGTCTCGTCCAGCCCCGCCCCCAGCCGCTCGCCGGGAGTGAAGGTCGCGGGGAGCTTCCGCATCCCGTTGATGACGCCGATCGTGTCGTAGTGCACCGCGCCCTCGGGGTCGCACCGGTAGTCGGGCATCCGGTCGAGCACCTGGACCAGCATCCGCTTGAACACCGTGCGCGCGACGTTCGAGCCGATGCACCGGTGGATGCCGATCCCGAAGCTGCTGTGCCGGTTGTTCTTGCGGGAGAGGTCGATCGTGTTCGGCTCCGGGAACACCGCGGCGTCCCGGTTCGCCATGGCCCACGACAGCCAGAGCCGCTCGCCCTCCTTGAAGGAGGTCCCGGCGATCTCGCAGTCGGCGGAGATCGTGCGCCCGTCGCCCGGCGCGGGCGTGTAGTAGCGCAGGAACTCCTCGGTCGCCGAGTTGAGCAGCGTGTCGCGCTCGCGGCTGAGCCGCGCGCGCTCCTCCGGGTTCTCCGAGAGCCACTCCAGCGCGTGCGCGGTGAGCGCGGTCGTCGTGTCGAACCCCCCGCCGATGATCAGCCCGAGCGCCCCGACCTGGTCCTCGAACGGCGGGGCTTCCCCGTCGATCTCGATGCGGGCGATCTCGTCGATCAGCCCCGGCCGCGGATTCTGCTGGATCTCGAAGAACTGGCCGACGAGATGGCGCCCCATCTCCTTGTGCATCTCGGCGACCCGCTCCGCCTCCGGCGTGTTCGGCCGCGTGTAGACGGCGGCGTGCACCGGCTCGTTGTAGACGACCCAGTCCTTCATCGGGATGCCCATCATCCCCAGCGTGAGGACCGCCGGGACGACGTTGGCGAGATCGTCGACGAAGTCGATGCGGCCGCTCTCGATCCGCTCGTCGAGGCAGGCCCGCACCAGCTCGTCGATCACCGGGATCCACCGGTTGATCGCGGCCGGGGACAGGTACGGGTTCAGCGCCTGCCGGTAGTACCGCTGCGCGGGCGGGTCCATCTCCAGGAAGCCGCCGGTGCTGCCCCTCCCCCGTTCGGGCGGCGGGATGGAGATGCCCTGGTAGCCGCGCCGCTCGCCCTTGATGTCGTGGTCGTTCGACACGCGGTCGGCCGACCGGGCGAGTTCGAACACCTCGCGGTTGCCCGCGGCGACCCAGTGGCCCCCGTAGGTCTCCGTCCAGGCGATCGGGCACTTCTCGTGCATTTCCTCGGTGATCGCCTCGAACCGCCCGCGGTACTCCGGCGCGTGCCGGTCGAAATGGTACCGGTTCTGTTTACGGTCGTCGCCCGTGACGACGTCATCCGCACCCATATTGCCCTTCTCCAAAGTCACTCGAGGTCGGGGTCATCGCGGTGGGAGCCGGACACGGCGCCGTCAGTCGACGGAGATCGCACGCTCGGGGCACGAGTTGACGGCCTCGATGACCTGCGCCTCCTGGTCCGCCGGCACGTCCTCCCGCACGACGCACGAATGGCCGTCGACGTCGCGGAGTTCGAAGATCTCCGGGGCGATCATCGCGCAGAGCGTGTGGCCCTGGCACCGTTCCGAATCGACGCGCACCTTCACGCTCTTTCCTCCTGCCTTTCGTCCGGCCGTCGCTTATCAGACGTGGTAGTCGTGCCACTTCAGGTAGCCGCCCGCGTCCACCCGCATCTGCATCCCGGTCACGAACTTGGACTCGTCCGACGCGAGGAACAGGACCGTGTCGCTGATGTCGCCCGGCTCCACGTAGGAGACGGGGAACGCCTGCTGCACCGCGAACGCCGGCTCGGCGTCCGCGCGGGTCGGGTTCTCCAGGTCGGGGCGGAACGAGCGGTACATCGGTTCGCTCTGCAGCATCGGCGTGTTGCAGTTCGTCGGATGGATCACGTTGATGCGGATCTTGTGCGGCGCGAGGTTGCGCGCCAGCTCGTGCGCGTACTCCGACAGCGCCCGCTTCGTGAACGCGTAGCCCGCCCCGCCGGGGTTCGACCCGGGCGTCTGGACGATGCCGTGGTTCATCATCGCCGCCGCCGACCCGGTCGCGATGATCGACGCGCCCTCGCCGAGGTGCGGCAGCGCCACCTGGATCGCGTTGATCGTGCCGACCAGGTTCACGTTGACGACGTCCGTCCACGCCTGCAGCGGCGGGTTCCCGTGCAGCGGCGCGATGCCGGCCTGGGCGACGACGACGTCGAGCCGGCCCAGCTCGCGCACGCCCCGCTCCACCGCGTCCGCGAGCTGCGCGGCGTCCCGCACGTCCGCCTGCACCGCGACGGCGCGGCGGCCCGCGGCCTCGATCAGCCGCACCGTCTCCTTGAGGTCGTCCGGTCCGGCCAGCTTGTAGCCGACCGTCTCGATGTCCCGGCAGATGTCGACCGCGATGACGTCGGCGCCCTCTTCGGCCAGCCGGACGGCGTGGCTGCGTCCCTGCCCGCGCGCCGCGCCCGTGACGAACGCGACCTTCCCCTCGACACGTCCCATTGGTGTCGTCCCTTTCCTGCTCTGCCGCCCGTTCCGTCAACCGGCGGTGGAAGTTCCCGTCCGCTCGCCCGCGGCGGCGTCCAGCGCTCCGGCCAGCGCGTCCAGCCCCCCGCCCAGCGCGCCGAGATCCGCGCCGTGCCCGGCGGAGACCCGCCGGACGACGTCCATGTCCTTGCCGAGGAACCCGCCCACCGCCGCCGCGAACCGCGCGACCGACCCGCGGGCCGCGACGCCGGTGAGCGCCCGGCTCGACGCGCTGCCGTGCCCGAGCGCCTCGAGCAGCACGGACTCCTCGACGCCGAACGCCGCGCCGAGCCGGACCGCCTCGGCCAGCAGCCCGATCTGCGCGGCGAACAGCGCGTTGTTGAGCACTTCACCCGCTGGCCCGCGCCCAGCGCCCCGACGTGCAGGACCGGGTCGCCGTAGCAGCGCAGCGCGGGCCGGACCCGCGCCACGGCGTCGTCGTCGCCGCCCGCGAACACCGCGAGCCGCCCGGCCGCGATGTCGTGCGGGCCGCCGCTGACCGGCGCGTCCACGACCCGGACGCCGCGCGCGGCGGCGCGCCGGGCGACGGCCGCGGCCGTGTCCGGATCGCCGGTGGTGTGCAGGACGACGACCGATCCGCGCGGCATCCGGTCCGTCAGCGGCCCGCCGACGCACACTTCCCTGACCTGGTCGTCGTCGAAGACGCACACCAGGACGGCGGCCGCGCCCTCCCCGGCGGAGGCGGCGTCGGCTACGGGCTCGGCGCCGTCCGCGGCGAGCGCCGCGCGCGCCTCGGCCGTCCGGCCCAGCACGCGGACCTCGTGGCCGGCCCGGACGAGGCGGCCCACCATCGGGCGGCCCATCCGGCCGGCTCCGACGAATCCGAGGCGCATCGGCCGCTCCTGTTCGCGCGTGGTCGCCGCACGGGACGCGGCACGGCGGCCGGTCCGGACGACGTCGATCCCCGGCGGGGGTCTCAGGTGACCGCGACACTAGCCAGGCTCAACGGTTTGAGCAATAGGTCACCCTGATGAACAGTGATTCAAAGTCCTGACCCGGCTTGCATGAACGCCTCCCGGCGGCACGGTCCACAACCGGCACGGAAACCGCGTTGCAGCTGATCAGGGCACATTCTCGATCGCTACGAAAAGCGTTGGGCCACCGCTCCTCCGGGGTCGCCGGAAGGCACTGCGAGCGACCTCCGAGCACCCCGGCGGTGCCGTCCGGCACTGTTGACGGCCCGTCGGACGACTGCTTTCCTTCGCCGTGAGCGACCGCTCGTCCCAAGGCCCGCCTCCGACCCACCACAAGCCCGCACCCGCCAGCCGCACGCCCCCCCGGACGAGCGGCCACCGGACGAGCGGCCACCGGGCGACGGACGGCCGGCGTGCTACGGACGGCGGGTTACGGACGGCGGGCTACGGACGACGGACGGCGGGCTACGGACGACGGACGACGGGACGGACGACGGGCTACGGACTAGGAACCGCGGACGACGGA
This sequence comes from Actinomadura rifamycini DSM 43936, assembly GCF_000425065.1. Taxonomy (GTDB): domain Bacteria; phylum Actinomycetota; class Actinomycetes; order Streptosporangiales; family Streptosporangiaceae; genus Spirillospora; species Spirillospora rifamycini. The sequence goes on along the minus strand of NZ_AULB01000011.1, from coordinate 47,880 downwards.
CCCTGGGCCGCGGACCGCGGGCGACAGACCGCGGGCGGCGGGCAACAGGCGACGAGCGACAGGCGACGAGCGACAGGCGACGAGCGACAGGCGACGAGCGATGGGCACCGGGCGACAGGCGATGGGCGACAACCCGAGTCTGCAGTCGCAGCCCCCGTTCGTCCGAACGGACGGCGGCGCTCAGCAGGAGGTACGCACGCCAGCGGCCTCACGGCCAGCGCCGGGGAGCCGCCCCCGCACCACGTCCGAGAGAACGCCCGTCCGAGACACCACCGCCCGTAAGAAACACCGTCCGACGCACCGCTCGAAACACCACCGGCGCGAAAAACCACCATCCAAAACACCACCACCCCGGCAGAAGACCGCCACCCAAAACACGACCACCCGAACAGCACCACCCGAAACGCGGCCCCCCGAAACGCGGCCACCCGAGACACCACGACCCGAGACACCGCCGCCCGAAAACGCCGTCCGAGACACCACCACCCAGACACCACCACCCACCACCACCCACCACCACCCAAGACACCACCACCCGAAGCACTACCGCCCGAAAGACCACCGCCCGAAAGACCACCGCCCGAGAGAACGTCGTCTGAGAGAACGTCGTCTGAGAGAACGTCGTTTGAGGAGGAGCGCCGATGAGCGGACCGACAGTGACCCCACCGCCCGGGACATCGTCCGGGAGCGCGCCCGCGGCGAAGGCGCGCGTCGGCTTCGTCGGGCTGGGCAGCCAGGGCGCGCCCATGGCCCGCCGGATCGTCGAGGCCGGGCATCCGACCACGCTGTGGGCGCGCCGCCCGGACTCCCTCGCCCCGTTCGCGGACACCGCCGCGGCGACCGCCGCCTCCCCCGCGGCGATGGCGGCCGACTGCGACGTCGCCTGCGTCTGCGTGGTCGACGACGCGGGCGTTGAGGAGGTCGTCGCCGGTGCGGACGGGATCCTGGCCGGGCTCGCCGAAGGCGGAGTGATCGTCGTGCACAGCACGGTGCATCCCGACACCTGCCGGCGCCTCGCCGACCTCGCCGCCGCTCGGCGCGTCGCCGTGGTGGACGCGCCGGTCAGCGGGGGCGGGCCCGCGGCGGCCGAGGGGCGGCTGCTGGTGATGGCGGGGGGCGACGACGACGCCGTCGAGCGGTGCCGCCCGGTGTTCGCGACGTACGCCGACCCGATCGTCCACCTCGGCCCGCTCGGGTCCGGGCAGCTCACCAAGCTGCTGAACAACGTGCTGTTCACCGCGAACCTCGCGACCGCCGCGGGCGCGCTCTCGCTGGGGCGGTCGCTGGGCGTCGACCCGGCCCGCCTCGCGGAGGTCGTCGCGCACGGCAGCGGGGCCAGCTTCGCACTGGAACGGGTCGCGGCGGCGGGCGGCACGCTCGACCCGCTGGCGACCCGCGCGGGCGCGCTGCTGCAGAAGGACGCGCGGCTGCTGGCGGCCGTCGCGGAGGCGGCGGACGTTCCCGCGGGCCCGGTCCTGCGGGCGGCGGACGACGCGCTCGACCTGATGGACCACCGCAGGTGAGCGCCCTCCCGGGTGCCCTTCGGCCGTCCGCCGGGGCCTGGTCGCCGGCGTCTGCGCGGGCGCGTTCGCCCACGGCCAAGCGCGCGGTCCACGCCGCCGGGGCGCGTGGCGTCCCTGTGCACCGGCGCGTTCGCGCTCGCCGCCGCCGGCCTGGATCTTCTCCGAGACGGTCCGCACGAGGGTGTTGACGTTGACGCGAGTCCGGTATTGACCATCTCTGCTAGCGAGATTAACGTTCTCGCTAGCAGAGAGTGAGGTGGCCGCACATGCCGGAGACGCCGCAGGACGGACCGGGCGTCCCGCCCGCGGACGGGCGGGACGAGCGAGCCCGGTACCGGGTCGTCCAGTGGGCCACCGGGAACATCGGCACGCGAGCGCTGCGGGCGGTGATCGAGCATCCGACCCTGTCCCTGGCCGGAGCGTACGTGCACTCCCCGGCCAAGGCGGGGAAGGACGCCGGGGAGCTGTGCGGCGCCGGCCCGACCGGCGTCACCGCCACCCGCGACGTCGGCGAGGTCCTGGCCCTGCGCCCCGACTGCGTCCTCTACATGCCGGCCGCCTGCGATATCGACACCGTCTGCCGGCTGCTGGAGGCGGGCGCGAACATCGTCACGACGCGCGGCGAGTTCCACCGCCCGGACGGCATGGACCCCGACGTCCGCAAGCGGGTCGAGGCGGCGTGCGAGCGGGGCGGCGCCTCGATCCACAGCACCGGCAGCAGCCCCGGGTTCATCACCGAGGCCGTGCCGCTGGTGCTCACGTCGATCCAGCGGCGGCTCGACCGGCTCACGATCAGCGAGTTCGCCGACCTCTCCCGGCGCGACTCCCCCGGGCTGCTGTTCGACGTGATGGGCTTCGGCCGCCCGCCCGCCGACCTGGACGAGCGCCGCCTGAACCACGGCCGCGTCAGCTTCGGCCCGTCCCTGGCGCTCGTCGCCGACGCGCTCGGGCTGCCGCTGGACTCGATCGAGGCGTCCGGCGAGGTCGCGACCGCGCCGCGCACGGTCCGCATCGCCGCGGGCGAGATCGCGGCCGGGACCGTCGCCGCGCAGCGCATCACGGTCTCCGGCATCCGCGGCGGGCGCGCCCTGCTGCGCTTCCGCGCGACCTGGTACTGCACCGCCGAACTCGACGCGGACTGGGACGTCCGCGCCACCGGCTGGCACGTCGCGGTGGAGGGCGACGCGCCGCTGGACGTCGACCTGCGGTTCCCCGTCCCCCTCGACCGGATGGCCGCGACCACCCCCGGCTACACCGCCCACCGCGCGGTCAACGCGGTCCCGTTCGTCTGCGCCGCCGAGCCCGGCATCCGCACCACCGCCGACCTGCCGCAGATCGTCGCCGCGCTCGGCTGAGCGCGTCCGTCCCCCGTCCGGCCAGCGAGCACGAGGAGCGAGCCGTTGAGCGTCACCGACGCGAACCCGTCCCTTTTCGACCGGGGTCTGGCGACCCGCCGGGAGGTGCTCGGCGCCGAGCACGTGGAGCGCTCCATGGACGGGGCGAGCGAGTTCTCCCGGCCCGTCCAGGAACTGGTCACCGAATTCTGCTGGGGCGCGGTGTGGACCCGCGACGGCCTCGACCGGCGCACCCGCAGCCTCATCAACCTCGGGACGCTGACGGCGCTGGGCCGCGACCACGAACTCGCCGTGCACGTCCGCGCGGCGGTCACCAACGGCTGCACGGTCGCCGAGATACGCGAGGCGCTGCTCCAGACGACGGTGTACTGCGGCGTCCCGGCGGCGACGAACGCGTTCCGCATCGCCGAGCGGGTGCTCCGGGAACTGGGCGAACTCCCGGACGGGCCCGCCGGCGCGGGGACGGCGGAGCGATGAGCGGGCGCGCGCCGATCCGGACGGTCGGGTTCGTCGGCCTCGGCAACATGGGGCGGCCGATGTCCCGGCGGCTGGCGGAGGCCGGGCTGCGGGTCCGGGCCCACGACCCCGTGCCGCCCGGCGGGGACCTCCCGGACGGCCTCGTGCTCGCGGCGTCGCCCGCCGACGCGGCGCGCGGCGCCGACGCCGTCGTGCTCATGCTGCCGAACAGCGACATCGTCGAGGGCGTCGCGGACGGCCTGCTCGACACGCTCGAGCCCGGCGCGGCGCTGGTCGACATGGGGTCGAGCCGCCCCCTGTCCACGCAGAAGCTCGCGGCCCGCGCGGCCGAGCGCGGCGTCGGGTTCGTGGACGCCCCCGTGTCCGGCGGGGTGAAGGGCGCCGAGGGCGGGACGCTCACCGTCATGGCCGGGGGCGCCGCCGCCGACGTCGCACGCGTCCGCCCGGTCCTGGACGTGCTGGGCCGCGCCGTCGTCCACGCCGGGGACGTCGGGGCCGGGCACGCGCTGAAGGCGTTCAACAACCTGCTGTCGGCCTCCCACCTGCTGGCGACCGCCGAGATCATGCGGGCGGGCGGCCGCTTCGGGCTGGACCCGGCGGTCATGATCGAGGCGATCAACGCGTCGAGCGGCCGCTGCGCCTCCACCGAGGTCAAGTGGCCGGAGTTCGTGCTCACCGACCGCTACGACTCCGGGTTCGGGCTGTCGCTGATGCTCAAGGACATGCGGATCGCGGCCGAGCTGGCGGAGGCGCAGGGCGAGCCGCTGGCGCTGGGGCGGGCCGCCGTGGACCTGTGGGCGGCGGCCGCCGAGGACCTCGGCCCGGACGCCGACCAGACCGACATCGCCCGGTGGCGGGGCCGCGGCTGACCGCCGGGCCGACACGGCGGGCGTCCGCGGGCGGGACCGCACCACCGGGACGGCGCGACCGGGATCCCACGATCGGGATCGCACGATAACGTCGGGGCCGTGCGGCTTCATGTGGGATGCGCGATGTGGAACCTCGCCCCGTGGCAGGGGCGCTACGTGCCCCGCTCGCTGCCCGCCGACGAGCGCCTGCGCGCGTACGCGTCGTGGTGCAACGCGGTCGAGGGCAACACGACGTTCTACGCGACCCCGTCGCGGGACGCGGTCGAGTCGTGGGCGCGGCAGACGTCCCCCGACTTCCGGTTCGTGGTGAAGCTGCCCAAACCCGTCACCCACGGGAGCCGCCTGGCGGGCGCCGACGACGAGCTGCGCGCGTTCCTGCACGCGATCGAACCGCTCGGGCCGCGCGCCCACGCGCTGTGGGTGCAGCTCCCCGGCTCGTTCGGGCCCGGCGACGTCGGGACGCTCGTCCGGTTCCTGCGGCGGCTGCCCTCCTCGCACCGGTACGCGGTCGAGGTGCGGCACCGCGCGTTCTTCGAGGAGCCCCGGGCGGCGGCCCTCCTGGAGCGCGCGCTCGCCGAGACGGGCGCCGAATGGGTCCCGTTCGACACCACCACGCTGTTCCGGAGCCCGCCGACCAGCGACGCCGAACGGGACGCGTGGCTGAAGAAGCCGCGGATGCCCCGGCGCGCCGCGGCGCTCACCGGGCGCCCGATCGTCCGCTACCTCGGCCGCGACGACGCCGACCGCACCGTCGAGGGGTGGCAGGGCTGGGTCGCGACGGTCGCCGGCTGGCTCCGCGAGGGCCGCACGCCGACCGTGTTCGTCCACACGCCGGACAACGCCGAGGCGCCCGAACTCGCCCGCCGCTTCCACGACGACGTGCGGGCGCGGGTGCCCGAGCTCGAGCCGCTGCCGGAACCGGAGCCCGTCGGGCCGCCGACCCTCTTCTGAGCCGCCGGTCAGCCGCGGGCGCGCGCGAGGGAGTCGGCGATCTCCTTGTCGGCGACCTCCCGGTCCTGCCAGCCGCGGACGTCGGAACTCTTGCCCGGTTCGAGGCTCTTGTAGATGTCGAAGAAGTGGCCGATCTCGTCGAGGGTGTGCGCGTGCACGTCCCGCAGGTCGCGGATGCCCTCGTAGCGGACGTCCCGGGCCGGGACGCCGAGGATCTTCGCGTCCGGCCCCTTCTCGTCCAGCATCCAGAAGACGCCGATGCTGCGGACGGTCACCTGGCAACCGGGGAAGGTCGGCTCCTCCAGCAGCACCATGATGTCGAGGGGGTCGCCGTCCTTCGCCACCGTGCCGGGGATGTAGCCGTAGTCCACCGGGTACTGCGTGGAGGTGAACAGCATGCGGTCCAACCGGATCCGCCCGAGCCGGTGATCCATCTCGTACTTGTTCCGCGACCCCCGCGGAATCTCGACGATCATCTCGGTCTCCATCGGTTCCCCCTCGCGACGCGCGTCCCTCTCCGGGGGTTCGCCGCTGAGAACGTCCCGAAACCGGTTCGGTCACGCCGATCCGCCGGTGAACGCGGCGGCCGTCCGGGCGGCGAGACCGCGCAGCCAGACGTGCGCGGCGTCGTGCGTGTGCACGGGGTGCCACCACAGCGCCTCCTGGACGGGCACCGCCTCGAACGGGCACGGCAGCGCGCGGACGGCGGCGACCGGCGCGAGGAGCTCGGCGAGCCGGCGCTGGATCAGCGCGAGCCGGCGGGTCCCCGCGACGAGCGACGGCATCAGCTGGAAGCTCTGCACCGACACCTCCACCCGCGGTTCCAGGCCGAGCATGCCGAGCTGCCGCGCCGCCGGCGCGTCGTGGGGGCGCTGGTACACGACCCACGGCAGGCGCGCGAGGTCGTCCAGGGTCAGCTCGTCGCCGATCTCGGGATGGTCGGCGGCGACGAGGCACACCCACTCGTCCCGGTACAGCTCGACGGTGGGGAAACCGCTGATCACGCCGTGCGGCATGAGCACGCCGTCCACCGCGCTGAGCAGCGCGTCGGTGTTGTCGCCGATCTCCGGGCCGACCTGCCGGAACGTCAGCCGCACCCCGGGCGCCGCGGCGTGCACGGCGCGCGCCAGCGCGGCACCGAACACCGCCACCGCGTAGTCGGACGCCATGATCGTGAACTCCCGGCGCTCGGACGCGGGATCGAACTCGGCGCGGCTGGTGAACAGCCGCTCCAGCAGCACGCACGCGTTGGCCGCGGGCGCCTCCAGGGCCGCGCCGAGCGGCGTCGGGTCGTAGCCGTTGCCGTTCCGGACCAGCAGCTCGTCGCCGAAGTGGCGGCGCAGCCGGGCGAGCGCGGCGCTGGTCGCGGGCTGGCTCAGCCCGATGCGCCGCCCCGCCCGGGTGACGTTGCGCTCCTCCAGGAGGGCGCGCAGCGCCACCAGCAGATTCAGGTCGAGGCTGGCCAGGTTCACGGCGGGACGCCTCCATTCACTCCATGGATGCCGGGCATCTGGGGAATCGATTTCCCAGATCTCCCCTGGTGCTCCAAGGTTAATGGCATCGCTAGGAGGGACGCCGTGGAAAGCACACTCGCCGAAAAGTGGCCCGCCGGCCGGTTCGCGGTCGGCTCGTTCTCCGCCGGGGACGGCCCCGTGTTCCCGGGGCTGGTCACCGGCGACGGGGTCGTCGACCTGCGCACCGTCCCCGGGCTCGCCGCCCACGGGACCGTCCGGGACCTGCTGGACCGCTGGGACGACGCGCTGCCGCTGCTGCGCGCCGCCGACGGCGACCGCCTGCCGCTGGACGGCCTGCGCGTCCACGCGCCCGTCGAACCCCGGCAGATCGTCCAGTCGGGCGCGAACTACCGCACGCACGTCATCGACCTCGCCGTCGCGCACGAACCGGAGGGCGGGCGCCCCGCCGAGCGGGTCCGCGCCGAGACCGCCGCGATGATGGACCGGCGCGCCGCCGAGGACGAGCCGTACGCGTTCATCGGCCTGCCGTCGTCCGTCACCGGTCCCTACGACGACGTGGTGATCCCGTCCTGGTGCGCCGAACCCGACTGGGAACTCGAACTCGCCGCCGTCATCGGCCGCCCCGCCTACCGGGTGCCCGCGTCCGAGGCGCTCGCGCACGTCGCCGGGTACACGATCGCGAACGACGTGACGGCCCGCGAGCTCGTCTTCCGCCGCGACATGCCCGAGATCGGCACCGACTGGCTCCGCGCGAAGAACGCCCCGACGTTCACGCCCCTCGGTCCGTACCTCGTCCCCGCCGAGTTCGTCGACCCCGCCGACCTCCGGGTGACGCTCCGCCTGAACGGCGACGTCATGCAGGACGAGTCGACCGCCGACATGATCTTCGATGTGGCCCGGCTGGTGGCGCACGCGTCCGAGACCGCCCGGCTGCTGCCCGGCGACCTCGTCCTCACCGGCAGCCCCGCCGGGAACGGCAAGCACTGGGGCCGGCTGCTGCGCCCCGGCGACGTCATGGAAGGAACGATCACCGGGCTGGGCGCCCAGCGCAACCGCTGCGTCGCCGAGGAGGCGTGATGCTCGACCGCACCGACCCCGAGGGCGCCATCGCCGCGGCCGCCGCCGCCTGCTCCAACTGGGGACGCTGGGGCGACGACGACGTGCTCGGCACCGTCAACTTCATCGACGAGGCCAAGCGCCGCGAAGGCGCCGCGCTCGTCCGCCGCGGCGCGTCGTTCTCCCTCTCCCAGCGGTTCGACATGAACGGCCCGCAGAAGGGCTGGCGGCGCCGCACCAACCCGGTGCACACCATGCTCGACACCGGCACCGACGCCGCCCTCGGCAACCAGGGCTTCCCGCACGGAATCGGCGGCGCCGACGACGTCGTGTCGATGCCGCTGCAGTGCTCCACCCAGTGGGACGGACTCGGCCACATCTTCGACCACGGCCGCGCCTGGAACGGCCGCCCCGCCGAGAAGGTCGTCACCTCCGAAGGCGACCTGGTCACCGGCATCGAGCACATGGCCGCGCCCGTCGCCGGACGCGGCGTCCTGCTCGACGTCGGCCGCGTCGTCGGCGGCGGCGAGCTCCCCGACGGCTTCGCCATCACCGAGGAGCACCTCCGCGCCACGATCGACGCGCACGGCGTCGCCGTCGGGCGCGGCGACATCGTCTGCGTCCGCACCGGCCACCTCACCCGCGCGCGCCGCGACGGCTGGGGCGACTACGCGGGCGGCCCCGCGCCCGGCCTGTCGTTCACCACCGCGTCCTGGCTGCACCGGACCGAGATCGCCGCGATCGCCACCGACACCTGGGGCTTCGAGGTGCGCCCCAACGAATTCGACGACGCGTTCCAGCCGCTGCACCAGGTCGCCATCCCCAACATGGGCCTCCTCATCGGCGAACTCTGGGACCTCGACGCGCTCGCCGCCGACTGCGCGTCCGACGGCGTCCACGAGTTCTGGCTCACCGCCGGGCCCATCCCCGTCACCGGCGCCGTCGGCGCCCCCGTCAACCCGATCGCGGTCAAATGAACATCGACGTCCACGCCCATGTCCTCCTTCCCGCCGTCGACGCGGCGGTCGCCGACCGGCCCGGCCACGCCGAGCACCGGGCCCTGGACGCCCGCCGCAACGGCCCCGCGTCCCTGCGGGCGAGCGGCGCCATGATCGGCGAACGCCTCCACCGCCTCACCCGGGTCGACGCGCGCCTCGCGGACATGGACGCCGCCGGCGTCGACGTCCAGATCGTCAGCCCGTCCCCGTCCCACTACCACTACTGGGCCGACCGCGACCTCGCCCGCGAGGTCTACCGCCTCGCCAACGAGGGCACCGCCGCGCACTGCGCCGCCTCCGACCGCCTCCACGGCCTCGGCCTCGTCCCCCTGCAGCACCCGGGCCTGGCCGTCGAAGCCCTCGACCACGCGGCGGCGCTCGGCCTCAAAGGCGTCGAGATCTCCTCGCACGCCCCGGGCCGCGAACTCTCCGACCCCGCGCTCGCACCGTTCTGGTCCCGCGCCGAAGCGCACGGCGCCGTCGTCTTCGTCCACCCCTTCGGCTGCACCCTCGACGAACGCCTCGACCGCTTCTACCTGTCGAACATTGTCGGGCAACCCGTCGAGAACGCCGTCGCCCTCTCGCACCTGGTCTTCTCCGGCGTCCTCGACCGCCACCCCGCGCTGAAGGTCCTCGCCGCCCACGGCGGCGGCTACCTGCCCACCTACCTGGGCCGCGCCGACCATGGCCACGCGGTGCGCCCCGAGGCCCGCGAGTGCGCCGACCCACCGAGCACCTACCTGCGCCGCATGTGGTTCGACTCCCTGGTCTACGAACCGTCCGCGCTGCGCGCCCTCATCGACGCCGTCGGCGCCTCCCAGGTCGTCATGGGCTCCGACCACCCGTTCGACATGGGCGTCGACGACCCCGTGGCCCGGATCCGCGCCGCCCTCCCCGAGGTCCCCGCCCGCGACGCCGTCCTGGGCGCCAACGCCACCGCCCTCTTCGCCCTCCCCACCTGACCCCCGTCCCCCCCGACCCACGACCCGACGGCCCGAGACCGCCGACCATCGGCGGAAAGCGAGCCGACGAACCGACAACGCGGGGCCAACAGACGGCGGCGTCCGGAACAGGGGCGGCGGCGCCACGAGGGCACAGGTAGCGGTTACGGGGCGACATGCCCGTTCCGGCGGATGAGGCCCAAGACGGGGCTCGAGTCGGTGGGGTGAGCGGGTGCGGGGTACGGGCGCGGGTCAGAGGTCGAGGACGAGGCGCGGGCCTCGGGAACGGGACACGCAGATCATCATGAAGCCGCCGTCCGCGCGCTCCGCATCGGTCAGGACGGAGTCGCGGTGGTCGGGCTCCCCCTCCAGGACGACCGTCTCGCAGGTGCCGCAGGTCCCTTCGCGGCACGAGGAGAGGACGCCGACACCCGCCTTCTCGACGGCTTCGAGGATGGAGCATCCCGCCGGAATCTCGACCGTCTTGCCGCTCTGGGCGAGCTCGACCTCGAACGCCTCCCGGCGACCGGTGTCGGGGCGGGCGGCGAACCGCTCGGTGCGCAGGGCGCCGGGCGCCCGCTCCCCGCAGCGCTCCTCCACGGCCGCGACCATCGGCTCCGGGCCGCAGCAGTACACGAGCGTCCCCGGTTCGACCGTGGCGAGGGCGGCGTCCAGGTCGGGCAGCCCGGACTCGTCCTGCGGCCGCAGCTCGACGCGGTCCCCGTAGCGGGCCAGCTCGTCGCGGAACGCCATCGCGGAGAGCCTGCGCCCGCCGTACACCAGCCGCCAGTCCGCGCCCGCCGCCTCGGCCGCCGCGACCATCGGCAGGATCGGCGTGATGCCGATACCGCCCGCGAGGAAGAGGTACCGCGGCGCGTCCTCGAGCGCGAAGTTGTTGCGCGGCCCGCGCGTCCGCAGCCGGTCTCCGGGCCGGACGCGTTCGTGCACGAACGTCGAGCCGGGCCCCTCCTTGAAGACGCCCAACCGCCACGTCCCGGCCGCCGGGTCGCCGCACAGCGAGTACTGCCGCACGAGGTCGCCCTCGAGCAGCACGTCGATGTGGGCACCGGGGCGCCACGGCGGCAGCGCTCCCCCGTCCGCGGCCCGCAGGGTCAGCCCCACGATGCCGTCGGCCAGGTCCGTCCTCTCGACGACGACGACCTCGGTCTCGATGGCGTTGTCCGCGGCCACTCGGCCCCTCCGGCGTTCTACGGCGTTCGGTCACGACGACCATGTCGGGAGCCGACCGCGCACGTCAGCCGAGGTTCCGTCAAACGGAAGAACTCTTTCCGAGCGGGCAGCGGGCGCGCCGGGAACGGTTTGTCGTACCCGCGCCGTACGATTCCCTCCGCGCGACCACTGGGGAAGGACGGAGCCATGGACACGTTCGAGCGCCTGCGGGAGATCTGCCTGTCGCTGCCGGAGGCGGTCGAGAAGCCCTTCGGCGATCACACAGCGCCCTCCTTCCGAGTGCGGGACAAACTCTTCGTGATGACGTTCGAGGACGAACTCTCCATCACGTTCAAGGCCGCTCCGGGCGTCCAGGAGGCGCTCATCGCCGAGAACCCCGAACGCTTCTACCGGCCTCCCTACGTCGGCGCCAAGGGCTGGGTGGGCGCACGCCTGGACGTCGACCAGGACTGGGACGAGCTGGCCGAGCTGATCGAAGACAGCTACAGCCTGATCGCCCCCAAACGCCTCTCCGCCCAACTCGACCACCGCTCAGCATCGGAGCGATGACCTCACCCGGTCCGAGCCGCACCGGGTACGCCCTTCGATACACGTGAGGCGGGCCCGAACTCCGGTCCCGAGCCGGCCTTGCGGCGGCGCGGCGCCGGACGTCGACACTTGACGCGATACCCGACGCCCAGGGGTACGGCTTGGGTCAGCGGAGCGAACGCGGGTCGATCATCCAGTGGTTCGAGCGGATGGTCTTGCCGGCGAAGAGGACGTCCCGCTCCCCTACCAGGGTGAAGCCGAGCGAGCGGCAGATGCCGTTCGAAGGGGCGTTCGTCACGCCGGGGAACGCGTGCACGAGGCCCCAGCGGTCCTCGTCCCGCTCCTGTTCGAGCAGCATGCGGACGGCCCGCCGGCCCAGCCCGCGGCCCTGGAACTCCGGCAGCACCATCCAGCCGATCTCGGACAGCCGCTCACCGTCCTTCTCGTGCGACCACAGCGACACGGTCCCGGCCACGGCACCGGAACCGTCCGGGACGATCATTTTGATCCGGGCCGCATCCGACGCCGCGTCTTGCACGTCTCTGCGGACCTTCTCCTCGATGCCCTCGCGCGCGAGCGGGCCGCCGAGTTCGGCCATCATCACCGGGTCGCACCGCATCCGGACGTACGCGTCGACATCACCCGGCTCGACATCACGAAGACGCATGTGAAACTCCGCTCCTCGGTCCGACGCCGGCCCCAACGGCCCCGACGGCCCCGACGGCCGAATACTACGGAGCATCTCGGACGAGCCTTGTGAGCGCTGCACGTCCCTTCGCACACGCGCGGCGACCGGGAATCTCCACGATGGCCGGGTTCGTCGGCTACGGCACCGGCGGCGGCATCCGTGCGGTGGAGCAACTGCGCCGGATCATGGGAGAGCTGAAGATCGCCGACGTGCCCGCCCGGTCGCACTGTCGATGTTCACCGACTTCACCGTCACGGAACCGGCCGACCCGACCGACCCGGGCGCCTGCGCCTCCGCCCCCGCACCACGCCGCCCCCTCACCCGGATGCTGGAGGAGATCGTCACCTAGTCCGCGGCGCTGGCGCCGCTGCGCGCGGAGCGTCGGCCGGCGAACCTCCTGAGCCGCGGAACCCGGTTCCTGTCGGCGGCTCACCAGCGGTGGTTGTTCGTCCGGTTGCCTGCCTTTGGACGTCGTCGGCGAGGCAGGGTGGAACGGGGTCAGCAGCGGCGGGGGCGGGAGAGGGAGCGCAGGCGTTCGGTGATGCGGGTCAAAGTGGCGTCGTCCGGGGTCCAACCGCGGTGCAGGAGTGCGGTCAGGAGCGCCTCCAAATAGGGGGCCGGACGGGACAGGAAATCGCGGGTGACGGGAATCAGTTCCCACTTCATCTCCTCTGCGAGCCATTTGCGGCGTCGGCGGTCGCGGGTGCGCGCGGCCGCGCCGGTGTGGTGCCGTTCGCCGTCGTATTCGAGGCCGACGCGGAAATCCGCGTAGCCGAGGTCCACGTAGAGCATGCGGTCGTTGGGGCCCATGACCGGGACCTGGCAGGCCGGGCGGGGGAATCCGGCGTCGACGACGGCGACCTTGGTCCAGCTCTCGCCGGGTGACGCGGATCCGCGGTCGCCGAGGCGGAGGACCTCGCCGAGCCGGGTGTTGCCCCGGTAGCCCGGGAGGGTGCGGGCCATCTTCCTGAGCTCGGCGGCCTCGACGCCGCGCCTGAGGAACTGGTCGAGGCCGGCGACGGCCTCACAGCGGGGCAGCCAGCGGGCGCAGTCGAGGGCGGTGCGGGCCGGTGAGGTGAGCCGTACATGTTCTCTCTCCACGGTGTGCTCGGCGGGCATGGGCGTCTCGGGGTCGGACGGGTCGACGAGGTCGACGGGCCAGTCGGCCTCGCGCACGCCCGGGGGTAAGACGTCGAGGCTCCAGAGTTAGGCGGCCGTGCGGCGGGCGATCAGGACCTCGTCGGGGAGGAGGCTGCTGAGCATGGCGGCCCGCGTCTCGAGCGACGCTCCCTTGACGGGGACGTAGTAGACGTCCCGGCCGATGGGGGTGACGAGGTTTCCGGGGCCGCGTTTCCAGGTGAGTGTGAAGCCGTTCATGGAGACGATGCTGCCCGCCCGGCGATGGGGCGTGGAAGGGCTCGCGAAATTGTGGATAACTTCGATTCGGCGCCCATTTTCGCCCCGGTATGTCGCATATGGAGGCGTTCTTGGCTCCGCCCGTTCACGGTATGGCGAGCGGGCGCGGCGTCAGTGTGCCGGTTCGGCCGTCACCGGACCGGGGCGGACGTCCACGGCCCACCGGGCGATGCGGGTGATCAGGTCGGGGGTGGCGGCGACCTCGGCGTGCCCGAAGGACGGCTCGACCCACAGTTCGCGCGGCTCCCGGGCGGCCCCGTAGAGCTGGTGGGCGTGCTCCAGCGGGAAAAAGGCGTCCGCGTCGCCGTGGACGACCAGGAGCGGGACGGGCGCGATGCGGCCGGCGAGCTCGTGCGGGGCCTCGGGAACGGGGTCCCAGCCCCTGGGGGCGATGCGGGTGCCGCGGGCGAGCCGGACGGCGAGCCGGCCGCTGCGGCGCTCGACGGCCCAGTGGACCCGCCGCATCGGGACGGTGCCGCGGTAGTACCAGCGGGCGGGGGCGCTGACGGAGACGACGGCGTCGACGCCGCCGTGCAGGGCGGCGTGCCGGACCGCGATGGCGCCGCCCATGGAGAACCCGGTGACGACGATGCGCCCGTAGCCGCGGCGGCGGGCGGCGCCGACGGCCGCCTCGAGGTCGAAGACCTCGCGGTCGCCCACGGTGGAGCGGCCCCCGGACGCGCCGTGGCCGCGGAAGTCGAGGCCGACGACGCCCCCGAAGCGGTTCAGGACCCCGGCGATGCGCCGCAGCGCGGGCTGCCGCCACGAGCAGGTGAACCCGTGCGCGAGCACGAAGCAGAGGCCGTCCGGGCCCCGGAAGTGCCCGGCGTCGATGCGGACGCGGTCGGCGGTGTAGAGGGTGAGCGGTTCGGGAGTCGGCACGCCTCCGATGATCGCGCAGCGGAATGCGGGCTGAACAGCCGGGTCGCGGGGTAGGTAGGCGATCGTGTCGGGAGGGCTGGTCGGTCGGGCGGCGACCATGCGACGAGGATGAAGGCGCGGCCGCAGCGGCGGGAGGGAACGTCGCCGGACGGCGTCATCGCGTCGTCTGCGCGCGCGCACGAGCGTGCCGCGATACTGCTGGAACGGATGGCCGCGGCGCACCCGGAAGAGGCCGAACTGCACTTGGAGGCCGCCCTGCGGCACCGCCGGTGGGCCGAACGGGACCGGGAGACCGCGGAGCGGTACGCGCCCGGCGGTTGAACTGATCAGGAGGATGCATGCGCATCGGTGTTTCGCTCGGCGAACGGAGCGGGCCGGACGCCCTCGCCAGGTTGGGGGACGACGTCCGCAGGGCCGCGGACGACGGGTTCGCGTCGGCGTGGATGTCGAACATCTTCGGGATGGACGCGCTGACGGCGCTCGCCGTCGCGGGGAGCGGCGTCCCGGGGATCGAGCTCGGGACGGCGGTCGTCCCGTCGTATCCGCGGCATCCGGCGGCGATGGCGCAGCAGGCGCGGACGGTGGCGCTCGCGCTGGACGGACGGCTGACGCTCGGCATCGGCCTGTCGCACAAGGTCGTCATTGAGGACATGTACGGGTTCGACTTCGGACGTCCGCTGCGGCACATGGACGAGTACCTGTCGGTGCTGCTGCCGCTGCTGAACGACGAGACGGCGGTGTTCGACGGCGACACGGTGCGCGGGCACATCTCGCTCAGCGTGCCGAACGAGGGGCGGGTGCCCGTGCTGCTCGCCGCGCTGGGCCCGAAGATGCTGAAGCTGGCGGCGGACCGGACGGACGGGACGGTGCTGTGGATGACGGGGCCCGCGACCGTGCGCGACCACATCGCGCCGACGATCACGGACGCCGCCGAGGCCGCGGGCAGGCCCGCCCCGCGGATCGTCTGCGTGCTCCCCGTCTGCGTCACGGACGACGCGGAGCGCGCGCGGGAACGCGCGGCGATGGCGTTCGAGGTGTACGGGACGCTGCCCTCCTACCGGGCGATGATGGACCGGGAGGGGGCGAAGGGCCCGGAGGACCTCGCGATCATCGGGGACGAGGACGCGGTCGGCGCCCGGCTGGAGGAGCTGGACGCCGCGGGCGTCACCGACTTCGTGGCCGGGGAGTTCATGCCGGGCGAGGACCGGGCTCGGACGCGCGGGTTCCTGAAGTCGCTCACGGCGCGGTGATTCCGTAGAGGCTGCCGCCGGGGTCGGCGAAGCAGCCGGAGCGCGCGAGGCGGGCCTCGCGCGCTCCGTCATGCCGGCCGCCTGGCGGGTGCTCACACCGATACGCGGCGCGGAGCGCCGATTTACCTGCTGATAACCTTGCGGTCCAAGCGTGCCCGGAGCGAAGTCCGGTGCGAACCCGGCGCTGTCCCGCAACTGTGGTGCCTCCCCCGAGAAGGCCGAGCCAGGTCGCCTCCGCGCGCGCCGACGACCATCGACCTCGTGGAAGGGCGATCCGTCCTGCGCGGGCCGCGGCTTCCCTGCATCCAGGAGGCTCCTGTGAGACCCGTACGCGCGCTCGGCGCGGCCATCGTGTTCGGCGTCGTGACGCTCGCCTCGGCGTGCGGCGGCGGAGGCGGCGAGAAGGAGGCCGCCGCGGGCGGCGCCGTCACCGTCCAGGCGGCCAACGGCGCGGTCCAGATCCCGGAGAAGCCCGGGAAGATCGTGTCGCTGTCCCCCACGCACACCGAGACGCTGTACGCGATCGGCGCCGGCCCCCAGGTGGTCGCGGTGGACGAGTACTCCACGCACCCCGAGAACGCGCCGCGCACGAAGCTGTCGGGCTTCAAGCCGAACGCGGAGGCGATCATCGGGTACGAGCCCGACCTGGTCGTCCTGTCCGACGACATGAACGGCATCGTCAAGGCCCTGGAGAAGGTGGGCGTCCCGGTCCTGCTGGAGCCGGCCGCGACGAACCTCGACGAGGCGTACGACGAGATCGCCGACCTCGGGAAGGCCACCGGGCACGAGGCCGAGGCGACCGAGCTCGTCAAGACGATGCGCGCGGACATCGAGCGGAGCGTCGCCGCGGCGGGCGGCTCCGGCGACCTGACGTACTACCACGAGCTGGACGACCAGCTGCACACCGTGACGTCCAAGACGTTCATCGGCCAGGTGTACGGGCTGTTCGGCCTGAAGAACATCGCGGACGCGGCCGAGGGCGCCAGCGGCGGCTACCCGCAGCTGTCCCGCGAGTACCTGCTCGAGCAGGACCCCGACCTCGTGTTCCTCGCCGACACCCGGTGCTGCGGGCAGAACGCCGGGACGGTCGCCGAGCGCCCCGGGTGGGGCGACCTGAAGGCCGTCGCGGACGGCGGCGTGGTGGAGCTCGACGACGACGTCGCGTCCCGCTGGGGCCCGCGCCTGCCGGAGTTCGTGAAGTCGATCGGTGACGCCGTCCAGAAGGTCCGGTGACGACCGGGACGGAGGGCGCTCGGCCGTGAAGGTCCGGATCCCCCGGTCCGACGCCCGGACCGCCCCCCGGACGGAACCGGACGCCGGCCGCGTGCAGGCGCGGCTGCGGCCGGTGCCGCTCGGCGCGGCGACCGCCCTGCTGGCGGCCGTCCTGCTGACCGGCCTGTTCGCGGGCGCCGCGGACCTTCCGCTCGGCGGGGTGCTCGCGGCGCTCGCCGACCGGCTGCCGTTCGTGCGCCTCGACTCCGGCCTGTCGGTGATCGAGGAGAACGTGCTGTTCGAGCTGCGGCTCCCCCGGGTGCTGATGGCGGCGCTGGTCGGCGGGATGCTCGCCATGGCCGGGGCCGGCTACCAGGGCGTGTTCCGCAACCCGCTCGCCGACCCGTACCTCCTCGGCGCCGCCTCGGGGGCGGGCGTCGGGGCGACGCTGGTGATCGTGCTGCTGCACGGCGACCTCGGGTACGGGGTGCCGCTCGCCGCGTTCGCCGGGGCCCTGTTCGGCGTGGTCCTCGCGTACGCGCTGGGCCGGACGGCGAACGCGGCGGGCGGCGCGGCGACGCTCGTCCTGTCCGGGGTGGCGGTGTCGTCGTTCCTCGCGGCCGTGCAGACGTTCCTGCAGCAGCTCGGGTCGGAGGAGCTGAACCGGATCTACGCGTGGATCCTCGGCGGGGTCGGCGGCGCCGACTGGGCGCAGCTCGCCCTCATCGGCCCGTACGCGCTGGTCTCGACGATCGTCCTGCTCGCGCACGGCCGCCTGCTGGACGTGCTGAGCGTCGGCGACGAGGAGGCCGCGTCGCTCGGGCTGTCGGCGCAGCGGGTGCGGCTGACGGTGCTGGTCGCGGCGTCGCTGGCGACGGCGTGCGCGGTCGCGGTCAGCGGGCTGATCGGGTTCGTCGGCATCGTGGTGCCGCACGTGGTGCGGCGGCTGGCCGGCGGCTCCTACCGGGTGGTGCTGCCGCTGTCGCTGCTCGGCGGCGCGGCGTTCCTGGCGGTCGCCGACCTGATCGCGCGGACCGTCGTCGCGCCCGGCGAGTTGCCGCTGGGCGTGGTGACGGCGTTCGTCGGCGGGCCGTTCTTCGTCGCGGTGCTGCGCGCGAGCCGCAGGCAGGTGGACACGTGACGGTCGGTGTGCGGGGGCTCGGCGTGGAGCTGGGCGGACGGCCGGTGCTGGCCGGGGTGTCGCTGGACGTCCCGGCCGGTTCGTGGACGGCGGTGATCGGGCCGAACGGGGCGGGCAAGTCGACGCTGCTGCGCTCGGTCCTCGGGCTGCTGCCGGTCGAGGGCGAGGTGCGGGTCGCGGGCGAGGACCTGCGGGCCCTCAAGCCGCGGCAGCGGGCCCGGGTGGTCGCGTACGCGCCGCAGGCGCCGAACCTTCCGCTCGGGATGACGGTCTTCGACTACACGCTGCTGGGCCGCTCCCCCTATATCCCTCACCTCGGCCGAGAGAGCGCGCGGGACCGGGCGATAGTGAGCGAGGTGCTCGACCGCCTCGACCTCACGGCCTTCGCAGGGCGCGCTCTGGACCACCTCTCGGGCGGTGAGCGCCAGCGTGTGGTCCTGGCGCGCGCGCTCGCGCAGCAGACGTCCGTCCTGCTCCTGGACGAACCGACGTCCGCGCTCGACATCGGCCACCAGCAGCAGGTGATGGAGCTGATCGACCGGCTGCGGCTGTCGGACGGGCTGACCGTGGTGACGACCATCCACGACCTGACGCTGGCCGGACAGTACGCCGACGCGCTCGTCCTGCTGTCGGGCGGCCGGGTCGCGGCGGCCGGGACGCCCGCCGAGGTCCTGACCCGGGACGCGATCGAGGAGCACTTCGACGCGCGCGTCCACGTCGCCGAGGGCCCCGGCGGGCGGCCCGTCCTCTCCCTGGAGCGCCCATGAGCGAAGCGTCGCCGATTCTCGAGCGGACCTGGCGGACGGAGGACGGCGCCCGGCTCGCCTCGACCGTGTGGCGCGCGGGCGGCGGGTGCCGCGCGATCTCGTCGGCGATGGTCGGCGGCGGGATCGGGCCGATCCGCTGGGTGCTGAACGCGCAGGTCCCGGGCGGCTACTCGCGCACCGACCCGGTCGCGCACCTGCACGAGCTCGCCGCGTCCCACGGCCTGGACGGCCCGGGCGTCGGGATGCTGACGGCCGCCGCCGTCGACCGGACGGTCCGCGGCGCGGACGGCGGCGTCGGCGTCGCGGCGACCGTCGGGCTGCGGGTCCCGACGTGGGCGGCGGCCCCGGCGGGCGCGCCCGACCCCGAGCTGGCGCCGATGCGGCTCGACGGCCCTCCGCCCCCGCGCGGCGGGCCGCCCGCGGCCGTGCCGCCGCGGCCCGGAACGATCAACATCCTCGCCGTGCTGCCGGTCCCGCTGACCGACGCGGCGCTGGTGAACGCGGTGGTCACGGCGACGGAGGCGAAGACGCAGGCGCTTCTGGAGGCCGGGTTCCCGTGCACGGGCACCGCGTCGGACGCCGTGTGCGTCGTCGTCCCGGAGGCGGGGACGCCCGAGCCGTTCGCGGGACCGCGCTCGATGTGGGGCGCGCGGCTCGCGCGGGCCGTCCACGGGGCCGTGCGCGCGGGCGCGCTCGACTACGCCGCGCTGCTGGCAGAGCGCCGCTAGGCCCGTCCGGGTCCGGCACCGTCCAGAGCCACACCGTCCAGCGCCGAGCGGGCCATGGCGTGCAGGAGGTCGGCCATCGCGGCGCGGTCCAGGCCGGCCGCGCTGCGCGGGGTGGAGTTGAGGAGCCCGAAGCAGGCGTGGACGGCCGCGCGGGTGCGGTCGTCGGGCGGCGCGGGCGTCCGGCGGCGCAGGACGCCGACCCACTCCTCCACGTACGCGCGCTGCAGCCGGCGGACGCGGTGCCGCTGCTCCTCGGGGACGTTGTCGAGTTCGCGCTCGTGCACGGTGATCAGCGCGGGGTTGTCCAGCGCGAACGCGATGTGCCAGCGCAGCAGCCCGTCCAGCGCGCGGGAGGGGTCGGGGTCGGCGGCGCGGCGGGCCCCCTCGGCGAGCAGGCGTTCGCTGATGTCCAGCAGCATCTCGGCGAGGACCGCCTCCTTCCCGCGGAAGTGCCGGTAGAGGGCGGGGCCGGTGAGCCCGACGGCGCGGCCGACGTCGCCGATGGACGTGCCGTGGTAGCCGCGGCGCGCGAACAGTTCGGCGGCGGCGGCGAGGAGCTCCGCCCGGCGCGGGTTCGGCGGCGCCGCGGGTCCGGGCGCGTCCGGGGCCGCCCCGGCGGGTCGGGAGGTCATGCGGCAAGTGTAGACGAACGCAGTTAATGAGCATTAACATCGGAGTTGTTAACGAGCATTAACAGGGAAGGGCACCATGACCGGACCCGAGATCGGCACGCGCGCCGACGTCGCGGGCGAGGCGTTCAAGGCCAACGCCGCGCACAACGAGGCGCTGGTCGCGGAGCTGCGCGAGCACGTGGACCGCGCCGGGCGCGGCGGTCCCGAACGGGCCCGCGAACGGCACGTCGCGCGCGGCAAGCTGCTGCCCCGCGACCGCGTCGACACGCTCCTCGACCCCGGCTCGCCGTTCCTCGAACTGTCGCCGCTGGCCGCGGCCGGCATGTACGGCGACGAGGCGCCCGGCGCCGGGATCATCACCGGGGTCGGCCGCGTCTCCGGCCGCGAGTGCGTGGTCGTCGCCAACGACGCGACCGTGAAGGGCGGCACCTACTACCCGGTCACGGTCAAGAAGCACCTGCGGGCGCAGGAGGTGGCGCTCCACAACCGCCTCCCCTGCGTCTACCTGGTCGACTCCGGCGGCGCGTTCCTGCCCCGCCAGGACGAGGTTTTCCCCGACCGCGAGCACTTCGGCCGCATCTTCTTCAACCAGGCCACGATGTCGGAGCGCGGCATCCCGCAGATCGCGGCCGTCATGGGCTCCTGCACCGCGGGCGGCGCGTACGTGCCGGCGATGAGCGACGAGGCCGTGATCGTCCGCGGCCAGGGCACGATCTTCCTCGGCGGCCCGCCGCTGGTGAAGGCCGCGACGGGCGAGGTCGTGACGGCCGAGGAGCTGGGCGGCGGCGAGCTGCACTCCCGCACGTCCGGCGTCACCGACCACCTCGCCGAGGACGACGCGCACGCGCTGCGGATCGTCCGCGACATCGTCGGGACGCTCGGGCCGCGCGCGCCCCGCCCCTGGGACGTCGCGCCGTCCGAGGAGCCCGCCGTCGACCCGTCCGAGCTGTACGGGGTCGTCCCGCCGGACGCCCGCACGCCGTACGACGTCCGCGAGGTCATCGCCCGGATCGTGGACGGCAGCCGGTTCCAGGAGTTCAAGAAGGAGTACGGGACGACGCTCGTCACCGGCTTCGCGCGCATCCACGGGCACCCGGTCGGGATCGTCGCCAACAACGGCATCCTGTTCGGCGAGTCGGCGCAGAAGGGCGCGCACTTCATCGAGCTGTGCGACCGCCGCAGCGTCCCGCTGGTGTTCCTGCAGAACATCACCGGGTTCATGGTGGGGCGCGAGTACGAGGCGAGCGGCATCGCCAAGCACGGCGCGAAGATGGTGACGGCCGTGGCGTGCGCGCGCGTCCCCAAGTTCACCGTCGTGATCGGCGGCTCGTTCGGCGCGGGGAACTACGCCATGTGCGGCCGGGCGTACTCCCCCCGGTTCCTGTGGATGTGGCCGAACGCCCGCATCTCGGTCATGGGCGGCGAGCAGGCCGCGAGCGTCCTGGCGACCGTCCGGCGCGACCAGATGGAGGCGCGCGGCGAGGACTGGCCCGCCGAGGACGAGGAGAGGTTCAAGGCGCCGATCCGCGAGCAGTACGAGGACCAGGGGAATCCGTACTACTCCACGGCGCGGCTGTGGGACGACGGGGTGATCGACCCGCGCGACACCCGGCGGGTGCTCGGGCTCGGGCTGTCGGTCGCGGCGAACGCACCGCTGGAGCCGGTCGGCTACGGCGTCTTCCGGATGTGAGGGTCTGATGTTCGACAGCGTCCTGGTCGCCAACCGGGGTGAGATCGCCGTCCGCGTGTTCCGCACGCTGCGGCGGCTCGGCGTGCGGTCGGTGGCCGTCCACACCGCGGCCGACGCGGGGGCCCGGCACGTGCGCGAAGCGGACGAAGCGCTGCTCGTCCCGTCCTATCTGGACGTCGAGGCGGTGATCGGCGCGGCCCGCGCGGCGGGCGCGCGGGCCGTCCACCCCGGGTACGGGTTCCTCGCGGAGAACACGGCGTTCGCGCGGGCCTGCGGCGACGCGGGCCTGGTGTTCATCGGCCCGCCCGCCGAGGCCATCGAGGCGATGGGCGACAAGATCCGCGCGAAGCGGACGGTCGCCGCGGCCGGCGTCCCGGTCGTCCCCGGACGGGACGAGGCGGGCCTGTCCGACGAGGAGCTGCGGGCCGCCGCGCTGGAGATCGGCCTGCCGGTGCTGCTCAAGCCGTCGGCGGGCGGCGGCGGCAAGGGCATGCGGCTGGTGCGGGACCCGGCCGACCTGCCGGACGCGGTCGCGTCCGCCCGGCGCGAGGCGCGCGGCTCGTTCGGCGACGACACCCTCCTCGTCGAGCGGTTCGTGGAGAATCCCCGGCACATCGAGATCCAGGTGTTCGCGGACGCGCACGGCAACGCCGTCCACCTGGGCGAGCGCGAGTGCAGCCTCCAGCGGCGGCATCAGAAGATCGTCGAGGAGGCGCCGTCGCCGCTGCTGGACGCGGCGGCCCGCGAGCGGATGGGCGCCGCCGCCGTCGCCGCCGCGCTGGCCGTCGGGTACACCGGCGCGGGGACGGTCGAGTACATCGTGTCGGCCGACCGGCCCGACGAGTTCTTCTTCATGGAGATGAACACCCGGCTCCAGGTCGAGCACCCGGTGACCGAACTCGTCACCGGCCTCGACCTGGTCGAACTCCAGCTCCGCGTGGCGGCCGGGCGGCCGCTGCCGTTCGCGCAGGACGGCGTCCGCCTCGACGGGCACGCGATCGAGGCCCGCGTCTACGCCGAGGACCCGGCGCGCGGCTTCCTGCCGGCCGGCGGGCGCGTCCTCGCCCTGGACGAACCGGACGTGCGGGTCGACTCGGGGCTCGACGTCGGCACCGAGGTCGGCGGCTCCTACGACCCGATGCTCGCGAAGGTGATCGTCCACGGCGCGGACCGCGCCGAGGCCCTGCACCGGCTCGACCGGGCGCTGGCCGGGTACACGCTGCTCGGCGTCCCGACGAACGTCGCGTTCCTGCGGTCGCTGCTGCGGCACCCGGACGTCGTGTCCGGCGACGTCGACACCGGCCTGGTCGAGCGCGCCCTCGACGACCTCGTCGGCGACGGGTCCGTCCCGCCGGAGGCGCTCGCCGCCGCCGCGCTGGAGCGGATGCACGCCCTCGAGTCCGGCGACGACCCGTGGACGATCCCCGACGGCTGGCGGCCCGGCGAGCACGCCTGGGCGCGCTGGATCATCACGCCCGCGGGCGGGGAGCCGGTCGAGGTGCGGGTGCAGGGCCGCGCGTCGGCCGCGCGGGTCCGCGTCGGCGACGGCGAGCCCGTCGAGGCGTCCCTGCGCGGCACGACCCTCACCTACGCCGGACGGACGATCGCGTTCGCCGCCGCCCGCGACGGCGACACGCTGTGGCTCGGCCGCGAGGGGCGCGCGTGGGCGCTCGGCGAGCACGTCGCCGCCGAGGGCGGCGCGGCGGCGGCCGGCGCGGGCGACGGCGTGCTGCGCAGCCCGATGCCCGGGACCGTCCTGGCCGTCAAGGCGGCCGAGGGCGACCGCGTCGCGGAGGGGCAGCCGCTGGTGGTCGTCGAGGCGATGAAGATGGAGCACACCGTCACCGCGCCCGTCGCGGGCGTCGTGGCGAAGCTGCCGGTCCGCGCCGGCGTCCAGGTCGCCCTGGACGCGGTGCTGGCCGTGATCGAGGAGGCATGACGATGCGCACACCGCTGCCGGGCCTGCCCGAGCGGGTCACGATCTACGAGGTCGGGCCCCGGGACGGCCTGCAGAACGAGAAGGCGATCGTGCCGGCGTCCGTCAAGGCCGAGTTCGTCACCCGGCTCGCGGACGCGGGGCTGCGCACGATCGAGACGACCAGCTTCGTCCACCCCGAGTGGGTGCCCCAGCTCGCGGACGCCGAGGATCTGCTGGCCGTCCTGCCCCGCTCGCCCGACCTGCGGTACCCGGTCCTCGTCCCGAACGCCCGCGGCCTGGACCGGGCGCTCGCCAACGGCGTCACCGAGATCGCCGTGTTCGGCAGCGCGACCGAGTCGTTCGCGCGGCGCAACCTCAACCGGACGGTGGACGAGTCCATCGGGATGTTCGCGCCGGTCGTCGAGCGGGCGCGCGCGCAGGGCCTGTGGGTGCGGGCCTACGTGTCGATGGCGTTCGGCGACCCGTGGGAGGGCGACGTCCCGATCGAGCAGGTCGTGTCCGTCGCGTCCCGGCTGATGGAGCTCGGCTGCTCGCAGCTCAGCATCGGCGACACCATCGGCGTCGGCACCGCCGGGCACGTCACCGCGCTGATCGAGGCGCTCGGCGCCGCCGGGATCGGCCCCGAGCGGCTCGCCGTCCACTTCCACGACACCTACGGGCAGGCCCTCGCCAACACGCTCGCCGCGCTCCGCGCCGGCGTCGCGGTCGTCGACGCGTCCGCCGGCGGCATCGGCGGCTGCCCGTACGCCGAGAGCGCCACCGGCAACCTCGCCACCGAGGACCTCGTGTGGATGCTGCACGGCCTCGGCATCGACACCGGCATCGACCTCGGCGGACTCGCGGCGACCAGCCGGTGGATGGCCGAGCGGCTCGGCCGTCCGAGCCCGTCCCGCGTCGTGCAGGCCCTGTCCCCCGAAACGGAGCAATGATGATCGACTTCAACCTGAGCGCCGAGCAGGAGGAACTGCGGAGCACCGTCGAGCGGTTCGCCCGCGAGACGGTCGCCCCGGTGATCGGCGACCTGTACGAGCGCGGCGAGTTCCCCTACGACATCGTCGCCGCGATGGGGAAGATGGGCCTGTTCGGCCTGCCGTTCCCCGAGGAGCACGGCGGCATGGGCGGCGACTACTTCGCGCTCTGCCTCGCCCTCGAGGAGCTCGCGCGCGTCGACTCGTCCGTCGCGATCACCCTGGAGGCCGGGGTGTCGCTGGGCGCGATGCCGATCTACCGGTTCGGCTCGCCCGAGCAGAAGGCCGCCTGGCTGCCGATGCTGACGTCGGGCGAGCGGCTCGCCGCATTCGGCCTGACCGAGCCGGGCGGCGGCTCGGACGTCCCGGGCGGCATGCGCACCACGGCCCGGCTCGACGGCGACTCGTGGGTGATCAACGGGTCGAAGTCGTTCATCACGAACTCGGGCACGGACATCACCGCGTTCGTCACCGTGACGGCCTTCACCGGCGACGGCGAGATCTCCACGATCATCGTCCCGAACGGCACGCCGGGCTTCACCGTCGGGCGCAAGTACTCGAAGGTCGGCTGGTCGGCGTCCGACACGCGCGAGCTGTCCTTCGACGACGTCCGCGTCCCCGCGGAGAACCTCGTCGGCGAGCGCGGCCGCGGCTACGCGCAGTTCCTCCGCATCCTGGACGAGGGCCGCATCGCGATCGCCGCGCTGTCGGTCGGCCTCGCGCAGGGCTGCGTGGACGAGTGCCTGCGCTACGTCCGCGAGCGCGAGGCTTTCGGCAAGGAGATCGGGCGCTACCAGGCCGTCCAGTTCAAGATCGCCGACATGGAGACGCGGGCCCACACCGCCCGGCTGGCCTACTACGCGGCCGCCGCCCGGCTGCTGGCGGGCGAGCCGTTCAAGAAGGAGGCGGCGATCGCCAAGCTCGTCGCGTCGAACGCCGCCATGGACAACGCCCGCGACGCCACGCAGATCTTCGGCGGCTACGGCTTCATGAACGAGTACGCCGTCGGCCGCTTCTACCGGGACGCGAAGATCCTCGAGGTCGGCGAGGGCACGTCCGAGGTCCAGCGCATGCTGATCGCCCGCGCCCTGGGCCTGCCCCCGGCCTAAGCCCGGAGGAACCGCGTCCCCCACTCGCGGAGGTGCTCGCGCAGCTCCGGCGGGTGGAGGACGCGGAAGTCGGCGCCGACCGAGCCGAGCGCCATCGCCGCCCAGTCCAGCGAGCCGGCGGTGATGCGCACCCGGCAGCGGCCGACGTCCGCCTCCTCGACCGTGCTCCAGCGGCCGATCAGGTCGCGCACCGCCGCGGCGGGCGCGTCCACCAGCGCCTCCACCGCGTGCGGGCGGGGCAGCTCGTCCAGTCCGGCGCGGACGAACGCGGCGGCGTCGTCCGCCGGCAGGTCGCGCGGCCGGTACCTGGCGCCCGTTCCGCGCAGCCCGGTGAGCCGGTCGACGCGGAAGCTGCGCCAGTCGCTCCGGTCGAGGTCGTAGGCGACCAGGTACCACCGGCGCCCCAGCCTGACGAGCCGGTGCGGCTCGACGTGCCGGTCGGTGCGGCGCCCGCCGTCCGCGGTGTAGGCGAACCGGACCCGTTCGGCGTCCCGGCACGCCACCGCGGCCTCGGTGAGCGTCCCCGGGTCGACGGCCGCCCGGTCGGCGCCGCCCCACGCGGCGGGCACCGTCATCGCGCTCAGCGCCTCGACCCGGCGCCGCAGCCGCGCCGGCATCACCCGCACGACCTTCGCCAGCGCCCGCACCGACGGTTCGGCGATGCCCTCCACGGCGCCCTGCGCGGCGGCCTGCAGCCCGACGACCAGGGCCACCGCCTCCTCGTCGTCGATCACCAGCGGCGGCAGCGCGGCGCCCGCCGCGAGCTGGTAGCCGCCGTCGACCCCGCGCCGCGCCTCCACCGGGTAGCCCAGCTCGCGCAGCCGGTCGACGTCCCGGCGCAGCGTGCGCGGCGAGACGCCCAGCCGCTCGGCGAGTTCGTCCCCCGGCCAGTACCGGTGGCTCTGCAGCAGGGACAGCAGCCGGAGCGTCCGCGAGCTCGTGTTCGCCATACCCGAATACTGCCGCATTGCGGTCAAAAACTGACCGTTGTGCCTCGTAGCGTGAGTCTTGTCGAACGGAACAACGGAAGGCGAGGCCCATGACCGACACCATCACCCTCTCCGGTGAGCGCGCCGACCTGCTGGCGATGCTGGGCAAGCACCGGCACTTCCTGCGCTTCACCGTCCGCGGCCTCACCGACGAGCAGGCCCGGACGCGGAGCACCGAAAGCGACCTGACCCTGGGCGGCCTGATCAAGCACGTGTCCGCCGTCGAGCGCGGCTGGGCGGACTTCATCGTGGAGGGCCCGGCCGCGATGGGCGACTTCGACACCATGACCGAGGAGGACTTCGTCCGCCGGAACGACGAGTTCCGGCTGCTCCCCGAGGAGACCCTCGCCGGCGTCCTCGCCGGCTACGACGAGGTCGCGCGCCGCACCGACGCGCTCGTCGCAGAGCTCCCCGACCTGGACGCCGCCCAGCCGCTCCCCCGCGCCCCGTGGTTCGAGCCCGGCGCGTCCTGGAGCGCCCGCCGGGTGCTGATGCACATCGTCGCCGAGACCGCGCAGCACGCCGGCCACGCCGACATCATCCGCGAGGCCCTGGACGGCGCCAAGAGCATGGGCTGAGGCCGCGGCCCGGTGGCGCCCCGCGTCGCCGGGCCCGGCCGGGCACGGTGCCGTTTCACAGCCCTCGCAGCGCCTCGTACAGGTCGTCGCCGTAGGAGGCCCAGCACAGCACCGAGCCGTCGTCGTCGACGCCGCCCATGAGCCACTCCCCCTCGGCGCGCACGAGGCAGAGCCCGTCGAAGGTCAGCACCAGATCGATCGTGTGCGGGGCGACGGGCGCCTCGGCGCGGCCGTCGACCTCCCGGACGTCGAGGGCGGCGGCGGCCTCGGCGGTGAGGACCGCGGCGCGGGCGCAGCCCGACACCGCGCGGACCCGCTCGAGCGTCCATCCGGTGGGAAGGGACATGAGGCGAGGTCAGACGTCGGGCCGGCGCCGCGGCGCGGGACCGTCGCGGCGCTCAGTCCTCGACCGGGCGGTCCGCGGGGCGGGCCTCCAGGACGGCGAAGGCGGCGCCCCGGGCCGGGACGCCGGTCAGCCGCAGGCCCGCGCGGTCGAGGAGGCGCTCGTACTCCGGCCGGGTCCGCTGGCGGCCGCCGTCGGTCATGACGAGCATCTCGAGGTCGATCCAGGGGGCCGGGGTCGGCCGGTCGGAGCGGTCGGCCTCGCCGACGGGCACCGCCTCGCCGATGAGGACGCGCCCGCCGGGGTTCATCGCGCGGCGGCAGTTGCCGAGGACGCGGGCCGCGCGGTCGTCGTCCCAGTCGAGGAGGACGTTGCAGAGCAGGTAGGTGTCGCCCCCTTCCGGCACGGACCGGAAGAAGTCGCCGGAGACGAGGCGGCACCGGCCGGCGAGCCCGGCGGGCGCGGCGGCGATGACCTGCGGCATGTCGAAGAGCACGCCCCGCACCCCGGGGTGGGCGTCCAGCACCGCGGCGACGACCGCGCCGCGGCCGCCGCCGACGTCGACGACCGTGCTCGCGGGCGCGAAGTCGCAGGCGGCGACGGCCGGGGCGAGGAAGCGCCCGGTCACCGACACCATGGCGGCGCCGAACACGGCGCGGTCGGACGGCCGGTCGCGCAGGTGGTCGTAGAGGCCGCGGCCGTGGGCGCGGGGGAAGGCGGGCTCACCGGTGCGGACGCTCGTCTCGAGGGCGCTCCAGGCCGACCGGTGGAACGCGGAGCCGAGCATCTCCGCCCACCCGCGCAGCGACCCGGGCGCCTCGGTGCGGAGCAGGTCGCCGAGCGGGGTGAGCGCGAACCGGCCGTCGCCGTCGTCCTTCAGGAGGCCGACGTCGGCGAGCGCGCGGAGCAGGCGGTGCAGGGCGGGCGGGTCTGCGTCCAGGGAGGCGGCGGCGTCCGCGGCGGTGCGCGGCCCGCGGGCCAGGGCGTCGGCGACGCCCAGGCGGGCGGCGACGCCGATGGCCTGCGACACCCAGGTGCCGGTCGTCAGCGCGAGGAGCGCCTCGCCGAGCGGGTCGTCGGGCATCCGGACGGTCATCGCGCCTCCCAGATCTCGTTCACCGTGCGTCGCACGTCATCACCGAGGGTATCCGACGGGCGGCGACCGAAGATCGAGTCGGCCGCGGCGGTGAGTTCCGGAGACGCGGCGAGTCTGTGTCGGGGCACGGTCGGTTCGAGGTGAACGCGGAGGTGAGGGATAGGATGTCGCGTCCGTCACATTCGGTTGACCTCAAGGTCGGTCGAGGTCGGAGGCTGGAGCGCGGAGAGCAGCGTAGACCCGGCCAGATTGTCCGACCCGCACGGAATACTCCCGAAGTCCTGCGGGTTTAACCGTTCGCGAAAGTGTCAGTCTCTGCAGTATTTTGCTGCGTATCCCCGTGTGAACCATCCCCGGCCCCAGCGTGCCCGCGTGCGCGGGCCTCGAACGATTGGAACGTAAGTTGACCGCTCCCGCGTCTCCCAAGGCGGCGGACGGACCCCAGGAGGCACCGGAACCCGGAGGTCTCGACCGCGGCGTGTTCGCGGTGGCCGGGGTCGTGGTCCTCGGCGCGATCATGTCCATCCTGGACGTGACCGTCGTCAACGTCGCCCTCAACGCGCTCACCGCCGAGTTCAACACCTCCCTCGCCACCATCCAGTGGGTCGCGACGGGGTACACCCTCGCCCTGGCCACCGTGATCCCGATCACGGGCTGGGCGTCGGCGAGGTTCGGCACGAAGCGCCTGTACATGATCTCGATCGCGCTGTTCGTGATCGGTTCGATGCTGGCGGGCCTCGCGTGGTCGGCCGAGTCGCTGATCGCCTTCCGGATCCTGCAGGGCCTCGGGGGCGGCATGATCATGCCCGCGGGCATGACGATCATGACCCAGGCGGCGGGCCCGCAGCGGGTCGGGCAGGTGATGAGCATCGTCGGCATCCCGATGCTGCTCGGCCCGATCGCCGGCCCCATCCTGGGCGGCTACCTCGTCGACGACGTGTCCTGGCGCTGGATCTTCTTCATCAACCTGCCGATCGGCATCATCTCGCTGTTCCTGGCCGCCAGGATCCTCAAGCCCGACACCCCGAAGCCGGCCGAGCGGCTGGACCTCATCGGCCTGCTGCTGCTGTCCCCCGGTCTCGCCCTGCTGATCTACGGCCTGGCGAAGGGCGGCGAGCTGAGCGACTTCCTCGCCGCCGAGGCGCTGCCGTTCACGCTGGCCGGCGCGGTGCTGGTGCTCGGGTTCGTCGCCCGCGCGCTGACCGCCGCGAACCCGCTGATCGACCTGCGGCTGCTCAAGCGCCGCTCGGTCGCCGCCGCGTCCGGGACGATGGTGCTGTTCGCCGTCGCGTTCATGGGCGCCATGCTGCTGATGCCGCTGTACTACCAGGTGGTGCGCGGTGAGGCCGCCATGGCCTCGGGCCTGCTGCTGGCGCCGCAGGGCCTCGGCGCGATGGTCACGATGCCGATCGGCGGGCGGCTCACCGACAAGATCGGCCCCGGGCGGGTCGTGCTGGGCGGTCTCAGCATCGTGATCCTGTCGCTCGGCGGCTTCGCCTTCCAAGTCCAGGAGGACACCTCCTACTGGGCGCTCGGCGCCACGCTGTTCGCGATGGGGCTCGGCATGGGCATGACGATGATGCCGACCATGGCCGCGGCCATCCAGCCGCTCGTGCACGACGAGGTGCCGCGCGCGAGCACGATGCTGAACATCATCCAGCAGGTGGCGGCGTCCATCGGCACGGCGATGATGTCGGTGCTGCTGGCCCGCCAGTTCGCCTCGCAGCTGCCGGCCACGCCGGGCGGCGAGGCCGGTTCGGGCGGAGAGGCCGGGCTGGCCGCGATGAGCGAGATGCCCGCGGAGGTCATGGCGAAGATCGTCGGGCCGATGGCGGACGCGTTCCAGAACACCTTCTGGTACGCGACGGGCCTGCTGCTGCTGGCCTTCCTGCCGGCGCTGGTGCTGCCCCGGCGCAAGCCGGACAACCCCGCGGCCGCCGACGCGCCGATGCCGATGCACTGATCGGCCGCCGCACGGCCGCGAGCCCCGGTCCGGGACGTCCGGACCGGGGCTCGTCCCGTCTCAGGACGCCGCCGCGTCCTTCCAGTACTCGTCCTTCAGCAGGCGCTTGTAGAGCTTGCCGGTGGGGTGGCGGGGCAGTTCGGCGCGGAAGTCGACCGAACGCGGGCACTTGTAGTGGGCGAGCCGGTCGCGGCAGTAGGCGATCAGCTCGGCCTCCAGCTCGGGGCCCGCGTCGTCCATGCCGAGGGGCTGGACGACCGCCTTGACGGCCTCGCCCATCTCCGGGTCCGGGACGCCGAGGACGGCGACGTCGGCGACCTTCGGATGCACGGCGAGGACGTTCTCTGCCTCCTGCGGGTAGATGTTCACGCCGCCGCTGATGATCATGTAGGCGCGGCGGTCGGTGAGGTAGATGAAGCCGTCCTCGTCGACGTAGCCGACGTCGCCGAGGGTGCTCCAGCCGCGCCCCTTCGGGTCGCGGGACGCCGCGGTCTTGTCCTCGTCGCCGTGGTACTCGAACTCGGGCCCCTCGCCGAAGTACAGCGTCCCGGGGGTGCCGGGCGGGACCTCTTCGCCGTTCTCGTCGCACACGTGCACCTGCCCGAGGACGGGGCGTCCGACGGTGCCCTTGTGGGTCAGCCAGTCCTCGGAGTCGGTGTAGACGAAGCAGTTGCCCTCGGTGCCCGCGTAGTACTCGTGGAGGATCGGCCCCCACCAGTCGATCATCTGCTCCTTGACCGGGACGGGGCAGGGCGCCGCGGCGTGCACGGCGGCGCGCAGGCTCGACACGTCGTACCGGGCGCGGGTCTCCTCCGGGAGCTTCAGCATCCGGATGAACATGGTCGGGACCCACTGGCTGTGCGTGACGCCGTACTTCTCGATGGCGGCGAGCGCGCCCTCGGGATCGAACTTCTCCATCACCACGACGGTGGCGCCGAAGCGCTGGAAGGTGATGCAGTAGCGCAGCGGCGCCGCGTGGTAGAGCGGCGCCGGGGACAGGTACACCGAGTCGCCGTCGGGCTGGAACAGCAGCGAGATCAGCTGGGTCAGGGGCCCGGGCGTGCCCATGGGCGCCTTGCTGAGGGCGGGCTTCACCCCCTTGGGCCGGCCCGTCGTCCCGGACGAGTAGAGCATGTCGACGCCCTCGCACTCGTCCTCGATGGACGTGGCGGGGTGCGCGGCGACGCGGTCCTCGTAGGACTCGTAGCCGGGGGCCGTGCCGCCGAGCATGAGGCGCAGCGGCACGTCCGGCGGGTTCTGCGCGACGGCCGGGATCGACGCGTCGGCGATGAACACCTTGGCCTCGCAGTTGCCCACGATGTAGGCGACCTCGTCGGCGCCGAGCCGTGAGCTCACGGCCGTGTAGTAGAGCCCGGACCGCTGGGCGGCCCAGGCGATGGCCAGGTAGAGCGGGTGGTTCTCGAGCATGAACGCGATGTGGTCCCCCGGGCGCAGCCCCTCCGCGCGGAGCAGCTGCGCGAGCCGGTTGGACTCCTCGTTCAGTTCCCGGTAAGTGACGGTGCGGCCCGAGCCCGCCATGATCACGGCGGGCTTGTCGGGCGTCTGTGCGGCGATCTGCCCCAGGTGCATAGCCGCACGTTAGCGGGCCGGAACCCCGAATGGAATGGGATTCGGTTTATTCGGCCGCGCAGACCAGCATGTGGTCGAAGTCACCGTCCTTGGCCCCGCCCACGAACGCCTCCACCTCCTCGCGCGTGTAGACGAGGACGGCCCCCTCGGGATCCCGGGAGTTGCGCACGGCGATGTCTCCGCTGGGGAGTTCGGCGAGCTCGACGCAGTTGCCGCTCGGATTGCTCCGCCGGCTCTTCTGCCAGACGA
The DNA here is from genome assembly GCF_000425065.1 of Actinomadura rifamycini DSM 43936. Taxonomy (GTDB): domain Bacteria; phylum Actinomycetota; class Actinomycetes; order Streptosporangiales; family Streptosporangiaceae; genus Spirillospora; species Spirillospora rifamycini. Next base: position 15,286 of record NZ_AULB01000011.1, on the reverse strand, counting down.
GTCCGTTGCGGCTAGCGCCGCCGGGCGGCTTCTGGTGGCCGTTCATCATTGCCCCCTCTAGGCGTGTCCGCCTCCCCGCAGGGAGGCCGCGATCTCGCCCCACCCCACACCATGGTACGAGATGCACGTGCATTCGGTCTTGCATTCGTTCTTGCACCCGTTCGTGCAGACGGTCTTGCATCTGCACGACTTGGGGAGCAAGATAGCGAACGCTCGCCGGTGACCAACCCGCTCGCCTCTGAGGTTCACACCATGACCGTTGACCAGGCAGACGACGTCGCGGCGCACGCCGCCAGGCACGGCGCCCTCCGCGGCGCCGGGGACGCCCTACGGCCGCGGGACGCCGCGGCAGGGCACGCGCCCTGGCCGGACGCGCACGCGCCGGCCCCCGCGCACGCGGACGCGCCCATGGACGGCCCCGCCGTCCCCGCGGCCCCGGTGCCGGACCCCGGCCTGGCCGGGCGCTGGCCGACGCCGCACGAGGGCGCTCCGCGCACGGCGCGGCACGTCCTGCCGGCCGAGATCACCGCGCCCCGCGCGGCGCGCGAGTTCGCCGAGGCCACGCTCCGCGAGTGGGGCCTGGCGGACGACGCCGCGGACATCGTCGTCACGGTCTCGGAACTGGTCACCAACGCCCTGCGGCACGGCCTGGAGGGTCTCCCCCAGCCGCTGCCCCGGCGCCCGATCCAGCTCGTCCTGATCGGCCACCGGCGGCGGCTCGTCGTGGCGGTGACCGACCCGAGCGGGCGCGCGCCCGAGCCCGCGACGGTGGACCCCGACCGCTTCGTCGAGGGCGGCCGGGGCCTGCTGGTGGTCGGCGCGGTCAGCGACGCCTGGGGCTGGGCGCCGCTGGCGACCGGAGGGAAGTCGGTGTGGGCGGCCTTCGCCCGCCGGGTCAGCCCTCCGGCACCGGAAGGATCTGAGGCCGCACGTCGTCCTGACGCTCCCGCTCCGGACGCTCCAGCTCACTGAGGAACGCGTGGGCCCAGCGGTCCACGTCGTGCTCCAGCACGCGCCGGCGCATCGAGCGCATCCGCCGCGCCAGCTCGGCGGGCTCGGCGCCGAGCGCGTCCAGGAGCCGCTCCTTCAGGCCGTCGATGTCGTAGGGGTTGACAAGGAAGGCGCCGCGCTTGAGCTCGTCCGCGGCGCCGGTGAACTCGCTCAGCACCAGCGCGCCGCGCAGGTCCGCGCGGCACGCGACGTACTCCTTGGCCACCAGGTTCATGCCGTCCCGCAGCGGGGTGACCACCATGACGTCCGCGGCGAGGTAGAGCGCGGCCAGCTCGGCACGGTCGTACGACGTGTGCATATAGTGCACAACCGGAAAACCGATCTCGCCGTACTCGCCGTTGATGCGGCCGACCTCCTGCTCGATCTCCTCGCGCAGCAGCTGGTACTGCTCGACGCGCTCGCGGCTCGGCGTCGCGATCTGCACGAACGCGGCCTCGCCCGGCTTGAGGTGGCCGTCCTCGAACAGCTCGCCGAACGCCTGCAGCCGCTGCCGGATGCCCTTGGTGTAGTCGAGCCGGTCGACCCCCAGCAGCAGCGTGCAGTCGCCGAGGTCGCTGCGGATCTCGGCGGCGCGCTCCCGCACCTCCGGCCGGGCCACGAGCTCGTCCAGCTCGCCGACGTCCACCGAGATCGGGAACGCGCGGGCGCGGACGACGCGGCCGTCCCACAGGACGTCCTGCTTGACGTTGCGGGTGTCGAGCAGCCGCTTGCACAGGCGCACGAAGTTGGCCGCGGCGCCGGGGAGCTGGAAGCCGACGAGGTCGGCGCCGAGCAGCCCCTCCAGGATCCGGCGCCGCCACGGGAGCTGCCAGAACAGCTCCACGGGCGGGAACGGGATGTGCAGGAAGAACCCGATGCGCAGGTCGGGGCGCAGGTCGCGCAGCATCGCCGGGACGAGCTGGAGCTGGTAGTCCTGCACCCAGACGATGCCGCCCTCGGAGGCGACCTCCGCCGCCGCCTCCGCGAACCGCCGGTTGACGCGCACGTAGGCGTCCCACATCGCGCGGTCGTACACGGGGGGTGCCACCACATCGTGGTACAGCGGCCACAGCGTGGCGTTCGAGAAACCCTCGTAGTAAAGCTCGACGTCCTCGGCCGACTGGGAGATCGGGACGAGCGCCATGCCGTCCTCCTCGAACGGCTCCAGGCTCTCGTCCGGCGCCCCGGTCCAGCCGATCCACGTGCCGTTCCGGCGCCGCATGACCGGCGCGATCGCACTGACCAGCCCGCCGGGGCTCCGCCGCCAGCGCGGAGCGCCGTCCTCTCCGACGATCCGGTCGACCGGAAGCCGGTTGGCCACCACCACGAACTCACTACCGCGCGACACCTGCGACCCGCCTCTCCAGGAACCTCAGTGATCACCATGCCCAGAAACGGTCATCGGGAACATCTTGTCACTTCGACGCAAAGAGATCGTTACGTGAAAAGGGCGCTGTCAGGAACGCGGGGCCGCCGCTGAGGGGGATTGGAGCGGGCCACATCCCTTTCGCGCCAGGTGACCGATGTTTACCGGGACGTCACCTTTGCTGGCCGCTCCTTGCCAAAAAGTGATCCAGATCACACCAGGGGCCGGCGGCGAGGATCACCGGCGCACGGGCCGCAGGGGCGCGGTCGGCCGGGTCGCGGGCGCAGCGCACCTCCGGCGCCGTCGTCCATGGCTTCATGGTGGCACCCGGAGGACGGCCGGAACGCGCGGAGCAGACGAAAGCGGGCCCCGCGCGAGACGCGCAGGGCCCGCAGGGCGGGGCGGGTCAGGCCGCCGCGCCCTCGCGTTCCGGGGCGTCCGCCGCGCGGTGCCGCCCGCCCCAGAGGACGGCGTCCAGCGAGAACCGGCCCGTTCCGGTGAGCGCGAGCAGCAGGGCGACGGCGCCGAGGACGAGGACGAACTCGTAACCGCCGTCGCCCGCGAAGAACCCGGCGTCCTTGTGGACGTACCAGAACGCGCCGGCCATGTTCGCGGCGAGCAGCACACCGACCAGCGGGACGAGGACGCCGACGATCAGCGCGGCGCCGCCGAGCAGTTCCAGCCAGGTCGCGAACGTCGCGGCGGCGCCGGGCAGCGGGATGCCGAGGCCGTCGAACATCGCGGTGACGCCGGCGTGCCCGGTGTCGTTGAGCTTCTGCCAGCCGTGCGCGACGAACACCGCGCCGAGGACCAGTCGGCCGATGAGCAGCCCGGCGTGGAGCAGGTCGGGGTGTCGGCGAGACGGGAGCATGCCTCTCCTCCGGTTGAAGGTTCAAATATGAACTAACGGAACGCTACCAGAGGTCGTTCAATTTCAGACCACCTAGAAACTTCAGGTCGGATCCAGGCCAACTAGAATCACCGCATGAGCGATGCGGGGGAGCCGCTCGACGACGCGGAGATGCGCGCCTGGATGGCGTTCCTCGCCGCCGGGCACCTCATGGACCACGAGGTCGAGCGGCAGCTGAAGAGCGACGGCGGGCTCTCGCACCCGGAGTTCGAGGTCCTGGTGCGGCTGAGATGGGCCGACGGCGGACGGCTGCGGATGTCCGACCTCGCCCGCCAGGTGATGATCTCCAAGAGCCGGCTGACCTACCAGGTCACGCAGCTCGAACGGGCCGGGCTCGTGCGGCGCACCGGATGCGAGACCGACCGGCGGTCGGTGTGGGCGGAGCTGACCGACGAGGGCGCCGCCGCGCTCGAACGCGTCCGCCCCGGGCACCGCCGCGTCGTCCGGGAGTCGCTGATCGACGTGCTGTCGCGCGAGGAGATCGAGCTGCTCGGCAACGCTCTGGGCCGCGTCGCCGACCGCCTGCGGGAGCGGTAGCGTGCGCGACTTCGGCGGGATCGTCGAGCGCTCCCCCGCGCGGGTCGTCCGCCCCGGGTCGGCCGCGGAAGTCGCCGCCGCGCTCCGCGACGCCGCCGCGGCGGGCCTGGCCGCCGTCCCGCGCGGCCTCGGGCACTCCACGTTCGGGCAGTCGCTGACCGAGGGCGTCTCGCTCGACATGCGCGGGCTCGCCGGCGTCCGCGCGGTCCGGACGGACGGGCCGCGGGGCGCGCACGCGATCGCGGACGCCGGGACCACCTGGCGGGAGGTCCTCGACGCGACGCTGCCGCACGGCCTCGCCCCGCCCGTCCTGACCGACCACCTCGACGTCACCGTCGGCGGGACGCTGTCGGCGGGCGGCGTCGGCGGCGCTTCGCACCGGCACGGCCTGCAGGCCGCGAACGTCCTGGCGCTCGACGTCGTCCGGTACGGGCGGGACGCGGCGCACGGCGCGGTGACGTGCTCCCCCGAAACCCGGCCGGACCTGTTCGACGCGGTGCGGGCCGGGCTGGGGCGGCACGGCGTCATCACCCGGGCCGTGCTGCGGCTGGTCCCCGTGCCCGAGCGGGTGCTGTGCTGCACGATCCCGTGCCGCGACGCCGCCGGGCTGCTGCGCGTGCAGCGCGAGACGGCGGCCGAGCACCTGTCGGGGCAGGCCAAGCCGGCGGACGGCGGCGGGTGGCGGTACGAGGCCAAGGCGGTGCTGCACGGCGGCGCGCCGCCGCCCGGCACCGCCGAAGCCGAGGAACTGCCCTACCTCGACTTCGCCGACCGGCTCCGCCCGGACGTGGCGGAGCTCGTCGCGCTCGGCGAGTGGACGCGCCCGCACCCGTGGGGCATGGTGTTCCTGCCCGGGGACCGCGCCGCCGCCCTCATCGAGGCGGAGCTCGCGGCGACGGACCCGGCCGGCGTGGGCCTCAGCGGCGTCGTCCTGATCAAGGCGCTGCGCACCGGGCGCGTACCCGGGCTCGCCGTCCCGCGCGACCCCGTCCTGCTCGGGATGCTGCGGACGGCGTCGCCGGGCTGCGCGTCCGTCCCGGCGATGCTCGCCGCCAACCGGGCGCTCCTCGACCGCGCCCGCACCGCCGGCGGCACCCGCTACCCCGTCGACTCCGTCGCCGACAAAACTCCCACCCCCCGATAACCCCGCCCGGCCAACGCACGGCCACGGCCGCCCAGCCACCGCCGCCCAGCCACCGCCGCCGAGCCACCGCCGCCGGGCCATGGCCGACCGGTCACGGGCGCCGGACCACGGCCGCCGGGTCACGGCCAACCGGTCACGGGCGCCGGACCACAGCCGCCGGGCCACGGGCGCCGGGCCACGGCTGCCGGGTCACGGGCGCCAAGCCACAAGCGTCCAGCCATGAACGCCTAGCCACGACCACCCGGTCACGAGCGCCAAGCCACAAGCGCCAAGCCACAGCCGTCCGGCCACGGGCGTCGAGTCACGGGGGCCGTCACGGGCCGGGTCACGGGCGCCGGACCATGAGGGCCGGGCACCGCCGTCCGGCCACGGGCATCCGGCCACGGGGGCCGGGCCACGGGCGCCGGACCATGTGGGCCAGGCACCGCCGTCCGGCCACGAACGCCCGGCCGCGGACGCCCGGTCACAGGCGGCGGGTCACGACTGCAGGTAGCGGAGGACGGCCAGTACGCGGCGGCTGTATCCGGTGGTGGCCGACAGGTCGAGCTTGTCGAAGATCGCGTTGACGTGCTTCTCCACGGCGCTCTGCGAGATGTGCAGGTGCGCGGCGATCGAACCGTTGGTATGTCCCTGCGCCATGTGGTCGATGACGTCCCGTTCGCGGGGCGTCAGCCGGGCCAGCGGATCGGCGTGCGCGCTGTGCGCCAGCAGCCGCCGCACCACCTCGGGGTCGAACGCGGCGCCGCCCGCGGCGATCCGGTCGAGGGCGTCGAGGAACTCGTCGACCTGCGCGACCCGGTCCTTGAGCAGGTAGCCGACACCGGCGGTGTCCGCGGTGATCAGCTCGGCGGCGTACCGCTTCTCCACGTACTGCGACAGGACGAGCACCCCCACGCCGGGCCACCGGCGGCGGATCTCCAGCGCGGCGCGCAGCCCCTCGTCGGTGTGCGTCGGCGGCATCCGCACGTCCACGACGACGACGTCGGGCTGCGCCTCCGCCACGGCGGCGAGCAGCGCGTCGCCGTCGCCGACCGCCGCGGCGATCTCGTGGCCCTCCTCCGCCAGCAGCCGCACCAGCCCCTCGCGCAGCAGCGTCGAGTCCTCGGCGAGCATCAACCGCACGGCAGCTCCGCGGTGATCACGGTGGGCCCGCCGGGCGGGCTGTCCACGGCGAACGCGCCGTCCAGTGCGGCGACCCGGCGGGCCAGCCCCGCCAGCCCGCCGCCGCGGGGGTCGGCTCCCCCGGTCCCGTCGTCCTCGACGCGCACGCCGATCCTCCCGTCCCGCTCCGCGACGTCGACGCGAACCCGGCCCGCGCCCGAGTGCTTGTTGGCGTTGGTGACGGCCTCGCAGACAACGAAGTAGGCGGCGGTCTCCACCGGGTGCGGGGGCCGCGCGGGCACGTCGAAGCCGATCGCCACCGGGACCGCCGACCGCTCCGCGACCGTCTCCAGCGCCGCCCGCAGGCCCTCCCCGTCGAGCGCCGCCGGGAACACGCGCCAGCTCACCTCGCGCAGGTCGTCCAGGGCGCGCCGCGACTCCTCGTGCGCCTGCCGCAGCAGCTCGGCGGCCCGCTCCGGGTCGGCGCCGCCCGCGCGGCGGGCCCGTCCGATCAGCATGCCGAGCGCGACGAGCCGCTGCTGGACGCCGTCGTGCAGGTCGCGCTCGATGCGGCGGCGCTCGTCGTCGACGGCGTCCACGACCTGGGCGCGCGTCACCCGCAGCTCGGCGATGCGGCGACGGTAGGCGTCCAGCGGGCTCGGGCCGAGGCGGCGGCGGGCGGTCGCCCGCTCCAGTGCGACGACCCCGGCCAGGCCCTGCACGGCGAGGAACAGCAGCACCGCGCCCGCGAGGAACGTGTAGACGACGATCCAGGGGTGCGGCGGGATGCCGTCCATGTAGTCGCCGGTGATCCACCAGCTCGCCGTCAGGCCGACGCCCAGGTACGCCCCGTAGGCGATCAGGCCCAGGACCGTCCCGCCGAGAAGACCGACCGGGGCGCGCAGCGCCAGGTAGGCGAGCGCGCGGCCCGGGCCGTCCGCGGCCGCGGTCTCCTCCGCGAAGAGCCCCGCGAGCCTGCGCCGCTCCAGCTCCGTGAGCCCGCGGGCCGCGGCGGCGACGGCGTCCGGGACCGGACGCTCGCCGCGCGAGGCGGCCAGCGAGAAAGGCATCAGCACCACCGCGACCAGCAGGAACGCCAGTTCGGTGAGGGACGTCAGGACGCCGAGCGCGAGCCCGGCGGACACCCGCGCCGCCCTCCGCGGGACGCTTCGGCCGGCGGCGGAACCGGCACCGGCCGCACGCTGACCGGGAACGTTCCGTTCGGCGAGGCCGCGGTGGAGGCCGTCCCGCTCGGCGCCGGAGGCGGCGACGTCGTCAGAAGGCGCTGTGATCACGCTCGGCGTCTCTCGGACCGGCGCGGTGCGCCCCGCCGCCCCCGTTCCCGTCCTTGCGCGACTTGACGACGCGGAAGGCGATGAACGCCACGAGGGCCACGGCCACCACGGCGATGACCCCCTTGGAGTAGATGCCGACGTACTCCTCGACCTTGTGCCACTGGTCGCCGAGCCCGTACCCGGCCATCACGAAGATCGTGTTCCAGATCGCGCTGCCGAGGGTGGTGTACAGCAGGAACTTGCTCAGCGGCATCCGCTCCACCCCGGCCGGGATGGAGATGAGGCTGCGGAAGATGGGGATCATGCGGCCGAAGAAGACGGCCTTGGCGCCGTGCTTGGCGAACCACGCCTCGGTGCGGTCGAGGTCCTCGATCTTGATGAGCGGGAGCCGGGCGACGAGCCGGCGGATCCGGTCCCGGCCGATGACCGCCCCGATGCCGTACAGGGCGAGCGCGCCGACGACCGCGCCGACGGTCGTCCAGATCAGGGCGGCGATGAGGTTCATCTTGCCCTGCGACGCGGTGAACCCGGCGAGCGGCAGGATGATCTCGCTGGGCAGCGGCGGGAACAGATTTTCCAGCGCGATGGCGATCCCCGCGCCCGGCGCGCCCATCTGCTCCATCAGGTCGGTGGCCCAGCCGGCGATGCCGCCCACCGGCTCGCCCTCGGTCGCCGCCAAAAACGTCATTGTGATCATGCCTCGCCACACTAGAGATCCGCCGATACCGCCACCATGGAGCGCACCGCCGACCTTACCGGCCGCACGCCGCATCCCTGCCCTGCGGAAAACCGCACCCCGCCGCCTCCGCCGCGCGCCGCACCGGACGGCGGCCGAGGGGGCGGTGATCGTGGAAAGGCCCACATGGCCGGGCGGTTCAGCCTAATGTGGAAGTCCCCACCGTATAAGGCTTTCAAGACCGCCGCACCGATCAGCGAGGAGCCGCGCACGTGGCCGACGACCTCCCCGAGAACGCCCCGCCCGGGATCGATCCCACCACTCCGACGTTCGCCCGGGTGTACGACTACTTCCTCGGCGGCAAGGACAACTTCGCCGCCGACCGCGAGGTCGCGGACATGGTGATGCAGCTCGTCCCGGAGGCGCCCGTCGTCGCGCAGGGCAACCGCGTCGCGATCGAGCGGGCCGTGACCTACCTCGCCGGGGACCTCGGCATCGACCAGTTCGTGGACATCGGGTCCGGGCTGCCCACGTCGTCCAACGTGCACCAGTTCGCCAAGGCCGCCGCCCCCGGCGCCCGCGTCGTCTACGTCGACAACGACCCGATCGTCCTCGCGCACGGCCGGGCGCTGCTCACCGAGACCGGCGTCGCGACGTTCATCCAGGGCGACCTCCACGAACCGGGGAAGATCTTCGCCGATCCGGCGCTGACCGCGCTGATCGACCTCGACCGCCCGGTCGGGGTGATCCTGGCCGCGATCATCCACCACGTGCCCGACGACCGGGACCCGGCGGGCGTCGTCCGCGCGCTGCACGAGTTCCTGCCGTCCGGCAGCCACGTCATGCTCACGCACCTGCACGACGCGGGGGACGACCCGCGCGTCGAGGAGGCGAGGAAGATCCTGCAGTCGGGGCTCGGCGGGTCCTACTTCCGGCCGGCCTCCGAGATCGAGCGGTTCATGGGCGGGCTGACGATCCTGGAGCCGGGCGTCGAGCTCGTGACCGCGTGGCGGCCGAACGGGCCGGCGGGGCCGCTGGAGCACCCGCTGCACAGCCAGATGGCGGCGGTGCTCGGCCGCAAGGACTGACCGCAGAGGCTCGTGACCGGAACGCCGCCGGGGGGTTTCGGTCACGGGCTTCGCCATTTTCGGTCGCGCTTCACCGGAGATCCGGACAAAGGATCTTTCTGATCGACTTTTCGGTCAGGAAGCCTTCTTGTAGCGTTCGCAGGGTTTTGTGAAGCGCTTTCATGATCCAAAGGACCCCCCGCGATGCCCTTGGCGACTGGCCTGGCCGCCGTGCTGCTCGGCCTGCTGATCCTGCTGGCCGCGACCCGGCGCCCGCCCGTTTCGGCGTCCGGGCACCCCGAGTCGCTGACGGCCGTGCTGGAGCCGGGCGAGGAGGAGTACCTCGCGTGGCTCGCCGACCACCTCTGGCCCGGCGACGAGTACCTGGAGATCGACCGGGACCTGCGCGACGAACTGGGCCTCGACCTCCACGACGGCGCCCCGGCGGACGGACCGTTCGAAGCGCCGCTGTGCCCGCGCTGCGCGCTGCGCCGCGAGGACGTGTGGCCGTGCCCGGCGTGCGGCCGGCTGCTCCACTCGTCCTGCGGCCACGGGATGCGCCGCCGACGCGTCGCCCATCCCTACCGCACCCGCGGCGCCGAATTCGAAGCGGTGATCGCGGAATGGGTGTGCACGGGCTGCGCGTCGGTCGTCGGCCTGGACGTGGATCACGGCGACGAACCGGATCGGCGCTGACGATTGCCCGGCACCCCGGACCTTTACACGCTTGTAACGTAAAGAATTCCTCATCTACTTGCATATTTCGGACGCACGGCGGCAGGGTGAACTATGTCCTTAATCACAGGGACAGCTGGAGGAATCCCGTGACCGCCCATCCCGACCCGGCGAACTGCGCGCACAAGCCGTGCTGCCCCGCCGCCGACGCCCACGACCGGGACGCCGCGCGCACCGTCGCGCACCACCCCGAGCAGGGCTGGAGCCTGCTGTGCAACGGCATCGTCGTCTTCGACGACACCGGAGAGCTGCTCCCCGACGGCCGGGTCGTCGACCCGCACCGCCCCACCGCGGCCGCCTGACGGCCGCCGCCGTCACCTGATCACGTGACGGTCGTAGCCGAGCCGCACCAGTTCCTCGTAGGCCGCCCACGCCGCCGCCGGAACGGGCATCGGCACCTGGAACCCGCGCTCGGCGTAGACAACCATCCGCTGCAGGTCGCCCACCATCAGCTCGATGAACCGCCGCTCGTCGTCGCCGTACGCGTCGAACCCGATCTCGGGCGCGGTGACCGTCCACGCCGCCTCGGCCCACTGGCGCCGCGCCGTCGCAAGCGACCGGCGCGTCATGTAGGGCTTGGCGACCAGGATCCCGCTGCGCACGACGATGCCCCGCCCGTCCAGCAGGCGGCGCGTCGCGGTGATGTTCTCGCCCGTGTTCGCGGCGGTCTCCTCCAGCACGAGCGCCTCCTCTGGAACGCCGTGCTGGCGCGCCACCCGCGCGAAGACCCGCGCCTCCGTCTCCGCCCACCCGGACGTGATCTTGCCGCGACCGCCCGAGACGACGAGCAGCGGCGCCCGTCCCTCATGCCAAAGCCGGGCGGCATGGACCGCCACCCGCGTGTCGTGGCACCCCAGAGCCAGGATCACGTCAGCCTTGGAGAGAGGGTCGGCCAGCACCAGGTGGTCCCACAGGATCCGGGCCAGCTCGCGCGCCCGCGCGTCCACGGGATCGTGAGTCTCCATGCGCCCATTGTCCCCGGCGGACAGCATGTCGGACTCCCATCCGAACGGTCGTCCCGGTAGCGTTCAACTGTTTCGCTACTTACGCAAGGTTCATGTGGAACCCGACCGCGAAAGGACGGGGTGGTGTGATCACAGTCCTGGTCCTCGTCGCACTGGTCGCCGTGCTCGGCCTGTGCGTCTCCAACCTGCTCCGCCCCTTCGCCCCCGCGGCGCCCGCGGAGCCGCGCCCCGGGCCGCCCGGCGTCCACCCGGAGTCCATGACCGCCGAACTGGACCCCGCGGACGAGGAGTACCTCGCCTGCCTCGCCGACACGTTGTGGCCGAACGACGAGTACCTCGAACCCGAGCACACCACCGACGGCGAAGAGGAGCCCGGCGGCAGCGGCATGCGCCGCTGACCCGCCCACCGCGCCCGTAAACCCGCGACGCGACCGGGCCGTCGCACGACCGAGACGCCGGAGGCGGTGGAGTTTCGGGCCGGTGGGGGGCGGGAGGGTCAGAGTTTGCGGCCGACGCCGCCGTAGGCGTCGACGTCGTCGGCGGGGTGCTCGGGGCGCCAGCGGGTGATGGGGACGATGCCGGGCCGGAGGATCTCGAGCCCCTCGAAGAACCGGGCGATGCGCTCGGGGGTGCGCAGGACGAGGGGCGAGTCGCCGGACGCGTTCCACACTTCGACGATCTTGTCCGAGTCCGCGCCGTGCACCACGTTCGTCCCGTCGTACATGGCGAGGTAGCTGCCCGGGGCGAGGGCGTCCATGAGCCGCCGGACGATCGCGTACGCCTCGTCGTCGTCGGTGATGAACTCGAGGACGCCCATCAGCGTCAGCGCGACCGGCTCGTCGAGGTCGAGCGTCTCGGCGGCCGCCTCGAGGATGCGTCCGGGGTCGCGCAGGTCGGCGTGGACGTACGCGGTGCTGCCCTCGGGGGTGCTGGTGAGCAGCGCTCTCGCATGGGCCAGCACCATCGGGTCGTTGTCGATGTAGACGATGCGCGATTCGGGCGCGGCGCGCTGCGCCACCTCGTGGGTGTTGTCGACGGTGGGCAGGCCGGTGCCGACGTCGACGAACTGGCGGACGCCCGCCTCGGCGGTGAGGAACCACACGACGCGGTTGAGGTAGTGGCGGGACGCGCGGGCGAGGCGCGCGACGTCCGGGAGCATGCGGAGGATCTGGTCGCCGACCCGGCGGTCCACGGGGTAGTTGTCCTTGCCGCCGAGCCAGTAGTTCCAGATGCGCGCCACCTGCGGGACGGTCGTGTCGACGCCGGGCGCCGGTGCCTGGTCGCTCATAGCCCCCCTCTCGTCCCGCCGTGATCGGTGTCTTCCCGGCGGCGGCGCCCCCCATTCACGGGCGGGGGACGCCGCGGAGGCGTCAGTCGTCGTCCCGGTCGTCGTCCCTGTCGTCGTCCCGGTCGTCGTCGTCGCGGTCGTCGGCCTGGTTCTGGAGCACCTTGCCGGAGGCTGCGTCCACGGTGACCTCGCGCTCGGTGCCGTCCGAGCCCGCGATTTCGACCTCCCAGGAGGGAGCGGTCCCGGTCTGGAAGTCGACGGACGTGACGGTGCCGGGCGCGGCCCGCAGGGCGGCGTTCGCGGCGGCGACGGCGGTCGTCTTCGCGCCGCCCAGCGCCTTCGTCTCGCGGCGGTCGTCGTCGTCATCGTCGTCGTCCCGGTCGGCCCGGTTGCGGACGACCTCGCCCGAGCCGGCGTCGACGTCCACGGTGCGGACGCCGCCGGACGCGGCGACGTCGACCTCCCAGACGGGAGTGTCGCCGTCGTCGTCGAGGTCGATGTCCTCGACCGTGCCGGGGGCCGCCTTCAGCGCGGCCTGCGCGGCCTGGACGGCGGTGACGCGGGTGCCCGCGGGGACCGCCTCGTCGCCGTCGTCGGCCGCGGCGACGGCCGCGGTGGCGGCTCCGCCGCCGGCGACGGCCGCCGCGGCGAGCGCCGTGACCAGCAGCCTGCGGCCGGTGAGGATGCGGCGCGCGTCGATGCCCATGTGGTTCCACCTCCGGTGTCGGTGTGTCGTGGCCGGTCGGCCCGTACGTCACCGACGATGTCGGACGTTCCTGTAGCGCACCTGAAGCGACCTGAAGCTTTCTTCAGGAACGGTTTGGCAGGCTGTCCTCCATGCGCCTGCTCATCGTCGAGGACGAGAAACGCCTCGCCACGTCCCTGGCCCGCGGCCTGACCGCCGAGGGGTTCACGGTGGACGTCGTCCATGACGGCGCCACCGGGTACGAGCGGGCGTCCGGCGGCGGCTACGACCTGGTCGTCCTCGACATCATGCTCCCCGGGATGAACGGCTACCGGGTGTGCGCGGCGCTGCGGGCGGCGGGGGACGAGACCCCGATCCTGATGCTGACCGCCAAGGACGGCGAGTACGACGAGGCCGAGGGCCTGGACACCGGCGCGGACGACTACCTGACGAAGCCGTTCTCGTACGTGGTGCTGGTGGCCCGGGTCCGCGCGCTGCTGCGGCGGCGCACGCGGGGCGCGGCGCCGTCGATCGTCCTGGGCGACCTCACCGTGGACCCCGCCGCCCGCCGGGTGTTCCGCGGCGACGAGGAGGTCGAGCTGACGGCCAAGGAGTTCGCGGTGCTGGAGCACCTGGCGGTGAACGCGGGCCGGGTCGTGTCGAAGGCGCAGATCATCGAGGCCGTGTGGGACCTCGCCTACGACGGCGACCCCAACATCGTCGAGGTGTACGTGAGCGCGCTGCGCCGCAAGCTGGACGTGCCGTTCGGCCGCAGGTCGATCGCGACGGTGCGGGGCGCCGGCTACCGGCTGGCGCGGGACGGGGGCGCCTGAGATGTCCCCCGGGCGCCGGTTCGGATCCGTCCGGGCGCGGACGACGCTGGGCGCGACGGCCGTCGTGGCCGCCGCGCTGATCGCCGCGGGGCTCGCGGTCGTCCTGCTGCTGCGCGCCGAGCTGGGCGGGCAGACGGACCTGCGGTCGGAGGTCGCGGCGCGGGAGGTGGCGTCGCAGCTCGCGGCGGGCACCCCGTTCGGGTCGCTGGAGCTTCCCGACGACGACGAGCATCCCGTGCAGGTCGTGGACGGGACGGGGCGGGTGCGCGCGGCGAGCGAGGACCTGACCGGGATCGCGGGGGCGGCGTCGGCCCCGGCCGTCCCGCCGGCGGACGCCGGGGACGACGACGCCGACGACGATGACGACGACGCTCCGCGCCGCGGCGAGGTCTCCGGCGACGACCCGTCCTTCACCACCGGCGCCGCGACCGTCGACGGCCGGACGGAGGACTACCGGTTCGCGGCGGTCGAGGTGACGACGCCCGCGGGCGAGACCGTCACCGTGCACGCGGGCACCGAGCTGGACGCGTCCCGCAGCACCGTCGGGACGGTGACGCGCTCGATGCTCGCCGGGCTGCCGCCGCTGCTCGCCGTGGTGGCGGGCGTGACGTGGCTGGTGACGCGGCGGGCGCTGCGGCCGGTGGAGGCGGTCCGCGCGGAACTCGCGGAGATCACCGTGTCGGGCGACCTGTCGCGGCGGGTGCCCGTGCCGGAGGCGCGGGACGAGGTCGGCCGGCTCGCCGCCACGACGAACGCGACCCTCGCCGCGCTGGAGGACTCGGTGGCGAAGCAGCGCGCGTTCGTCGCGGACGCGTCGCACGAGCTGCGCAGCCCGATCGCGTCGCTGCGCACGCAGCTGGAGGTGGCGGCCGCGCATCCGGAGCTGCTGGACGTGCCGGGCGCGGTGGACGACGTCGTCCGGTTGCAGCACCTGGCGGCCGACCTGCTGCTCCTCGCGCGGATCGACGCGGGCGAGCGCCCCCCGCCGCGTCCCGTCCGGGTCGCGGAGCTGGTGCGGGACGAGCTCGACCGGCGGGCCGCCGGGGACCGCGTCCCCGTGCGGGCGTCCGTGGACGGCGACCCGCGGGTGACGGGCGTGCCGGGACGGCTGGCGCGGGTGCTCGGCAACCTGCTGGACAACGCCGAGCGGCACGCCGACCGGGTCGTCCGCCTCACCGCCGGCCGGGAGGGGCGGGACGTCGTGCTGCGGGTCGCCGACGACGGCCCCGGGGTCCCGGCGGCCGACCGCGAGCGCGTCTTCGAGCGGTTCGTGCGGCTGGACGACGCGCGCAGCCGGGACGAGGGCGGCGCGGGGCTCGGTCTCGCGATCGCCCGCGACCTGGTGGCGGCGCACGGCGGCACCCTGACGGTCCGGGACGCGCCGGAGGGCGGCGCCCTGTTCGAGGTGCGGCTGCCCGCTACTTGAGGAGCTGGCGGGCCATGACCATCCGCTGGATCTGGTTGGTCCCCTCGTAGATCTGCGTGATCTTGGCGTCGCGCATCATCCGCTCCACCGGGAAGTCCCGCGTGTACCCGTACCCGCCCAGCAGCTGCACCGCATCGGTCGTGACGTCCATCGCCACATCCGACGCCAGCGCCTTGCACGCCGACGACACGAACGTCAGATCCGCGACCTTCTCACCCCGCATCGCACGCTCGGACTTCACCGCCGCGTGATACGTCAGCTGACGCGC
>NZ_AULB01000010.1 GCF_000425065.1 Actinomadura rifamycini DSM 43936 | reverse complement strand
GAGAGACGATCGGGTTGATAGGCCGGGGATGGAAGCGCGGTAACGTGTGGAGTCGACCGGTACTAATAGGCCGAGTGGCTTGAACACACTGAACGTTCAAAGCATCTCGCTGTGTGTTTGTTCGCGTCCCTGTGTGGTTCCTGGAAAACAAACGGGAACCCGTTTTGATAAGTGAATTTTCGAGCTGTCCGCTCGGACGATGAGTTTCCCGGCACTTTTGGGTGCTGTGGGTTGGTCGTTCGGTGGTTATGGCGAGAGGGAAACACCCGGTCCCATTCCGAACCCGGTAGTTAAGCCTCTCAGCGCCGATGGTACTGCATGGGAGACTGTGTGGGAGAGTAGGACGCCGCCGGACCTTTCTTGGTCGAGGGTCGCCCCGTTTTCTGGGGCGGCCCTCGACGCATGTCCGGCCCCGCCAAAGTAGGCTGCAAGGGTCAAGTGGACCACCATCAAGAACAGTGACGGACGTGATGAGCGCGGAAGAGGACGGCCGCAGCGACGACAACCGCGGGCGGCGGGGGAACAACGGCGGGCGGAACACGCCCGGCCGTCGCGGGGGCAACGCGCGTGGAGGGCCCGGCGGCGGCCGGTCCGGGAAGCCGCAGCAGGGACGGGGTCGTCCCGGCGCGGCCCGTGGGGATCGTGAGGAACGCCGGCCCGACCGTCCGTTCAAGCGTGCCGGTGACAGGCCGGGTTCCGGCGGCGGTCCCCGAGGACGGGACGGTGAGCGATCCGACCGCCCGTACAAGGGACCGGGCGACCGGCGGGCCGGTGCGGGCTCGAAAGGGCGGGACGATCGGCGGTCCGATCGCCCGTTCAAGCGTTCGGACGACCGGCGCCCGGGCTCCGGCGAGGGCAGGGACGAACGGCGCCCTGGAAGGTTCGAGCGGGACGACCGTCAGGGCGGTCCGCGACGTGACGGTAAGTTCGGCGGCCGCCCCGGCGAACGGCGCGAGCGTCCTCGCGACGGTGAGGGCCGCGACGCGCGGGGCCCCCGCGCCGGCGGCCCGGGGGAGCGCCGCTTCCAGGACCGTGACCGGCGTGGCCCCCGGGATGACCGGCGCGGTCCGCGTGATGATCGGCGGGGACCCCGCGATGATCGGCGTGGGGCGCGTGATGAGCGTCGTCCCGGCAAGTTCTCGCGGGACGGGCGTCCGGGTGACCGCGACAGGACGTTCAAGGGCCGAGGCCCCGGACGCCCGCACGACTCGGACCGGCGGCCGCCGCGGGAGCGCTTCGAGCGTGAGAAGCCTGCGCCGACGCACGACGACCCGCTGCTGCCGGACGAGGTCACGGGCGAGGAGCTGGACGCGGACGCGCGCCGCGGGCTGCGGAGCCTGCCGAAGGATCTCGCGGGCCGGGTGGCGCGTCACCTCGTGATGGCCGGACAACTCGCCGAGGACGACCCGGAGCTGTCGTACCGGCACGCGAAGGCCGCGCGGCGGCTCGCGTCCCGGGTCGGGATCGTCCGGGAAGCGGCCGGTATCGCGGCGTACCACGCCGGGGAGTGGGCGGAGGCGCTCGCCGAGCTGCGGGCCGCGCGCCGGCTCGGCGCGGGCGACGACTCGTACCTGCCCGTGATGGTCGACTGCGAGCGCGGGCTCGGACGTCCGGAACGCGCGCTCGACCTGGTGAAGTCGCCGGAGGCCGAGCGGCTCGACCCGATGGGGCGCATCGAGCTGCGGATCGTCGAGTCGGGGGTCCGTCGGGACCTCGGGCAGTACGACGCGGCCGTGGTCGCGCTGCAGGTCCCGGAGCTGCGGGATCGGAGGCTCCGGCCGTGGTCGGCGCGGCTCTTCTACGCCTACGCGGACGCTCTTGCGGAGGCGAACCGTGCGGAAGAGGCCATCGAGTGGTTCGCGCGGGCGGCGGCCGCCGACCGCGAAGGCGAGACCGACGCGGCCGAGCGGTACGCCGAGCTGGACGGGCTCCTCATTCTCGACACCGAGGAAGAGGAGACGGAGGTCGAGACGGTCGAAGCCGCGGCCGAGCCCGCGGCGCCGACCGACATCGAGTTCAAGCCCGCCACCCCGGAGGAATCCGCGGTGCCGGACGAGGACGTCCCCCAGGCGCCCGCGGTGTTCCTCGAACCGGAGCAGCCGCGGCACGAGGAGCCCGCGGGAGAGTCCGTCGAGGAGCCGCTCGGAGGCGAGGTTCCGGAACAGGACCGTCCCGACGACACCGACAACGGCTGAGTTCGTGAGGTTCTGAAACCGGAGACGTTCGGTCCGGGCCGCACCGGGCGCAGCGGACACCCGCAGGCGGTGGTTCACGGAGCCGCCGCGGTGAGGCGCGGGAACCCAGCGCGGTGAAGCCCGGACGTCCGGTGAGGCAGATGGCCACGGGCGCGCACCAGCGCCGTCCACTGCCACATCGGCGTCTGTGCGCTTGACATGCGTCCCTCTTGGTGTGGACGGGTGCCCTGCCTAGCGAGGCGGCAGAGCCCGGCCGGGGCGTCCGGCCCCGGATCGTGTCCACTTGACCGGTCTCGGCATGCGGCGGGTCGGCGGGGGCGCTGCTGGTCGTGGTGGGGGCGCGGCGAGGGGCCGTGCCGCCCGGCGGGGGCGGGGCGGCCCGACCGGTCGGGCGTCAGTCGCAGTAGCCGCACGTGCAAGGCGGCTCGTACATGTCTCGTCTGCGGCGTTCGTCGCCGCGGCGGGCGAGGAGATGCTGCGGCAGGTGCTCCTGGACCTGCCACCACTCCAGCGTGAAGGCGTGCTGGTCCTCCGCGTAGACCAGGAACGGGCCGTTCTCGCCCAGCGGCTCGTACCCGTACCAGCGGTCCTTCCGGGCGAGCACCGCGTCGGCGGCGGGCTCGGCGGGGCCGCCTCCCAGGATGCTGTAGACGCCGTGGACATCCGCCGCGGTGATGTCGCGCACGGGGGCGAGCACGAGCGGCCAGCGCGCCGGGTCGTCGGAGTCGTCGATGTCCTCGGGAACCTCGGGGGACCGCCCGCCGAGCGCGTCCACCCTCCATTCGCCTATCCCGGTGGCGCGGCGGATGTCGGCCGCGGGGACACCGGCGCGGGCCGCGCCCGCGGCCAGAGCCTCCGTCTCGGTGAGACCGCCGCGGCGGCGATCGGCCGACCTGGCGGATTCGCCCGCCACGCGCAGCCAGTGGCCGGGGGCGCAGGTGTCCGGCACCGGATCGCCGAGGTGGTCGGCGCAGCGGCTCCCCGGGCCGGCGGGCGCCTCGTTGCCGCAGAAGGAGTGCCCGCACAGCTCAAGGACTTGCTGCGTGCCCGACTCGGGGACGAACAGTGTGCACGCTCGGAAAACCCGCTTGGGCCTGCCGCCGGCCGCGGTGAAGAACCGCACGCGCTCGTCCCGCCGGGCGCGTTCGACCTCGAACGTCCTCACCTCCCAGGCGGAGAGGACGTGCCCGGCCATGGCGATCGCCAGGGCGGGGAACGGTCGGAAAGGCCCGGGACTCGACGCGTCGAGAGTCGGGATCTCGGTGAACGGACGGCGGGTGTCGGCGCCGTCGAGGCGACGAAGCGCGAGCGCCAGGAGTTCCGCGGCGTCGACGCGCGTGCCGTCGACTTCGGTCATGCGCTCTCCGTTCGGGGGTGCGGCGGCCGGGCCGCGAGCGGGCAGGACCGGAGAGTACCCGGCGGGGCTTCGGCGGCTGAAGCCCTTTTCCCGCGGGCTCCGGTGCCGGACCCGTCGTCCGGTCGGTCTCGGGGCCGCCGCGCCCGCGTCCACCGAGGCTTCGTGCGCGGCCGGTATTGACGGGCGTGATCTTTCATTCGATAGTCACGGGACCGTTGCCGTTCGGGGGGATTCGTCGGGATATGTTCCCGGCGTTTCCGACTCCTTGGGAGCATCATGTCCCTTGATCGACGCAAGTTCCTGTACGCCGCCGCCGCGGCCGGCGGCGCGGCGGCGCTCCCGGGTGCGCTGTGGCGCCGGGCGTTCGCCGACGGCCCCGCGCAGCCCGGCCCGAGCCCGTACGGGCCGCTCCGGGCGGCGGACGCGAACGGGCTGGAGCTCCCGGAGGGGTTCGGCAGCCGGGTCGTGGCGCGGTCGCTGCAGCGGGTGGAGGGCACGCGGTACACGTGGCACCCGGCGCCGGACGGGGGCGCGTGCTTCCCCGACGGGGACGGCTGGATCTACGTGAGCAACTCGGAGGTCCCCGTCGTGGGCGGCGCGTCCGCCGTGCGGTTCGAGGCGTCCGGGCGGGTGACGTCGGCGTACCGGATCCTGAACGGGACGACGCTGAACTGCGCGGGCGGCGGGACGCCGTGGAACACGTGGCTGTCGTGCGAGGAGCACGACTGGGGCCTGGTGTTCGAGACCGATCCGCGCGGCGAGGACGCCGCGGTGGCGCGTCCCGCGATGGGGCGGTTCAAGCACGAGGCCGCGGCGTGCGACCCGGACCGGCGCGTCGTGTACCTCACCGAGGACCAGGGGGACGGCTGCTTCTACCGGTTCGTCCCCGCGTCGTGGGGCGACCTGTCCGCCGGGACGCTGCAGGTGCTCGTCGGCTCCGGGCCCGGGGCCGTCCGGTGGGCGGACGTGCCGCAGCCGGAGTTCTGGTGGACGCCGACGCGGGACCAGGTCGCGGGCGCGATGCGGTTCGACGGCGGCGAGGGCTGCCACTACAGCGGCGGGACCTGCTATTTCACGACGAAGGGCGACGGGCGCGTGTGGGCGTACCGGGCGGCGGCCGAACGCCTCGACATCGTCTACGACGACGACCTCGTGACCGGCGAGGCCCCGCTGACGGGCGTCGACAACGTGACGGCGTCGGCGTCCGGCGACCTGTACGTCGCCGAGGACGGCGGCAACATGGAGATCAACATCATCACGCCGGACGGGATCGTCGCGCCGGTGCTGCGGGTCGCCGGGCACGCGGAGTCGGAGATCACGGGGCCGGCGTTCAGCCCGGACGGGACGCGCCTGTACTTCTCGTCGCAGCGGGGCGAGAGCGGGTTCATCGGCGGAACGGACGGGCGGACGTACGAGGTCACCGGCCCGTTCCGCCGCTGACGGCCGTCACGCGCGCCGGTCGAGGGCGTGCATGATCCCGGCGACGTTGCTCTCGGCGCTGCTGAGCACCTCGTACTTGGCGGCGATGTCCGGGTCGGCGTCCGGGCGGGACACGGCGTAGCGGTCGCGGGTGCGCTCGACGACCATCGCGACGGCGTGGTCGAGGTCGAGGCCCCGGTCCCGGGCGTCCTTGACGTGGTCGACCCAGACGCGCAGCTCCTCGGCGGAGCGCTCCAGCGTGTCCTCGACCTCGGTGACGGGCCCGTAGTGCGCGAACAGCAGCCGCTGCGGGCCCAGCGCCCGGAACTTGCCGAGGGACGCCAGCGTGGTGTCGAGGTCGAAGTCCGGCGGCGGCGTCGCGGGGCGCACGTCGGCCGTCTCGGGGATGTACACGCCCGCGGCGTCGCCGACGTAGAGGTCGCCCGTCTGCGAGTCCATCAGCCCGACGTGGTGCTTGGCGTGGCCGGGGGAGTAGTGCGACTCGAGGCGCCGCCCGCCGCCGAGGTCGATGGTCCCGGTCTCCTCGACGGCGCGGATCCGCGCGGCGTCCGTCGGCTTCAGCTCGCCGAACAGCGTGTCGAGGCTGTCGCCGTACACCATCCGGGCGCTGCGCATGAGGCGCGACGGGTCCGCCAGGTGGCGGGCGCCCTTCTCGTGGACGACGACTTCGGCGCGCGGGTACATCCGCGCGATGTCGCCGACGCCGCCCGCGTGGTCGAGGTGGATGTGCGTGACGACGACGGTCGCCAGGTCGTCCGCGCCCACGCCGAGCTTCCGCAGCGCGGCCTCGACGACCGGGGCGGAGCCGGACGTGCCGGGCTCCACCAGGCACGGCCGGTCGCCCAGGATCAGGTATCCGGCGGTGATGCCGCTGTAGCCCGCCATCCGCGTGTCTATCTCGTACACGTCGCCGCCGAGCGGCGTGATCGTGGTCGTGGTGTCGTCCATCCGTCGATCATCGCTCCGCGGCCCCGCCCGTGGCCAGTTCTCTCCGCGATCACCGGCCGGGGGTCAGTCCTCCGTGCCCAGGAGGCGGAGAACGAGGCCGGTGCGGGGCTTCGGGCCGAACGACGTGGACTTGCGGGGGACGCGTTCGCCGCGGTCCGCGACCGCGAGGACGTCCTCCACGCGCAGCGGGTTGAGGACGACCGCGGTGCCGCCCGTCCGGCGGGCGCGGTCGATCGCGGCGGACGGGTCGTCGTGCACGACCTCGATCGCGTTCTCGTTCGCGGGCACGTGCCAGGCGTCCTCGATCAGCAGGTGGTCGAGGACGGCCGTGTCGAGGCCGCGCCACTGCCGGGAGTGGTCGGACGGCATGACGCGGGCGAGCGCGCGCGGGTCGGGGTCGGTGAGCAGACGCGGGACGTCGCCGCCGCCGAGCAGGAACGCGGGGCGGGGCGCGGCGGCGAGGGCGCGGACGGCGGCGGCTTCGCCGGGCAGGTCGGTGACGCGGAAGACCGCGCGGGCGCGTTCGGCGGCGTCGTCGGGGCGGAGGCCGGGCAGGACGCGGTGGATCGCGCCCAGGTGCGGCGGGTAGCGGGTGGAGTCGACGAGGAGGGCGAGGCCGCGGTCCCACGGGCCCGGGCCGCGGCCGGCGGCGCGGCGGCGGGCCTGGAGGGCGCGGTAGGTGGCGTAGCGGTGGTGGCCGTCGGCGATGAGCGCGCGGCGCCCGCGCAGGTCGGCGGCGACGCGGGCGTGCAGGGACGGGTCGGCGACGCGCCACAGCCGGTGCGTGAGGCCGTCCGCGGCGATCTCCAGGAGGGGGTCGGCGCGCGCGGCGCCGTCGACGACGTCCGCGGCGTCCGCGCCGCCCTCGTAGACCAGGAAGATCGGCTCCAGGTTGGCGCCGGTGGCCTCCATCAGGGCGAGGCGGTCGCGGACCGGGCCGGGGAAGACGTTCTCGTGGGGCAGCACGGTGCGGTCGGCCTCCGCGCGGACGCCGAGGCCGCCGATGAGGCCGCGCTGCAGGACCGTCCCGCCCCGGGCGGCCTCGTAGACGTACAGGGCCGGTTCGGGGTCGACGGCGAGCGCGCCGTCGTCGAGCCAGCGGCGGAGGGTGCGGCGGGCGTCGGCGTAGCTCTCCCCGGTGGCGCGCGGCATGTTCAGCCGGACGATGTTGTGCCCGCCGCTCGCCAGCAGCCGCCGGACGGCCGCGTCGTCGATCAGGTCGTAGGGCGGGGTGGTGACGGCGGCGAGGTCGCCGGCGACCTCCGGGACGAACCGGACGCCGCGGAACGGCGCGAGTTCGAGGCCGCCGGACGGGCCGGAGGCGAACCCCGCCGAGCCGAAGACGCGGGCGCTGAACTCCTCGGGCCCGATGTCGTCGGGGATGCCCGGGATGTCGCCCAAGGGTTCGTCCACGGTGTCGTCCACCGGTTGCATGCTAATCGCCTGGAGGCGGTCTGCATTCCAGTGGGTACGTTCAAAGAGGCGTATGTGCGAGGGGAGGTCCACGTGAGTGTTCAAGGACCGGGCAGGCCGGACGATTCCCCCGGCGAGGATCCCGCCGCCCCGGCGGGCGGCGTCTACGAGTGGTACACGCGAGGGCTGGAGCTGCTGCGGGCGGGCAGCGCGGGCGCGGCGCTGCAGCTGCTGATGCGGGCGGCCGAGGCCGAGCCCGGGTCGCACAGCATCCGGGAGGCGCTGGGACGGGCGCAGTTCGGGGCGCGGCAGTTCGGGGCGGCGGCCGAGAGCTTCCAGAGCATCGTGGAGGAGGAACCCGCCGAGGACTACGCGCGGTTCGGGCTCGGGCTGTCGCTCAGCCGGATGGGCGACTTCGAGGGCGCGGTGCAGCAGCTGGCGCTGGCCGCGGCGATGCGGCCGGGGAACAAGGACTACGAGCGGGAGCTGAAGCACGCCCGGGCCACCCTCCAGGCCAGACGCTGACCGCCCGCGGGCGGCGCGCCGCACCGTACGACCGCACCGTACGATCGTCCGGGTGTGCGATCTGAGGGAGTGCGATGAAGGGCAGTGACCGTCCGCTGTGCGAGGCGTACGACGTCGCCCTGCTGGACCTGGACGGCGTCGTCTACATCGGCCGCCGGCCCGTCCCGGCGGCGGCCGAGGCGGTGGCGAAGGCCCGCGCGGCGGGGCAGCGCGCGGCGTTCGTCACCAACAACGCCTCCCGGACGCCGTCCGCGGTGGCGGCGCTCCTCACCGAGGTCGGCGTGCCGGCCGCGCCGGAGGACGTGGTGACGTCGGCGCAGGCGGCGGCGCGGCTGCTGGCCGAACGGCTCCCGGCGGGCGCGGAGGTGCTCGTCGTCGGCGGCATGGGGCTGCGGCACGCCCTGTACGGCGAGGGCCTGCGCCCGGTGTCGGTCGCCTCGGAGCGGACGGCCGCCGTGGTGCAGGGCTACGACCCCGGGCTCGGGTACGGGCTGCTCGCGCAGGGCGGCACGGCCGTCGCGCGCGGGGCGCTGTTCGTCGGGTCGAACGGCGACCTGACGATCCCGGGCGGGGACGGCCCGCCGCATCCGGGGAACGGGTCGCTGCTGCGGGTGATCGAGGGCGCCACCGGCGTCGCGCCGATCGTCACGGGCAAGCCGGAACGGCCGCTGCACCGCGAGACGATCCGCCGGACGGGCGCGCGGCGGCCCCTCGTCGTCGGCGACCGGCTCGACACCGACATCGAGGGCGCGCACAACGGCGGCGCCGACAGCATGCTCGTGTTCACCGGGGTGACCGACCCCCTCGGCGTCCTGACCGCGCCGCCGCACCACCGCCCGACCTACCTGGCGCCCGACCTGACGGGCCTGCTCGTCCCGCACCCCGCGGCGGCGGCGTCCGCGGACGGGCACCGCTGCGGCGGCTGGACGGTGCGGCGGGACGGCGGCGCGTTCGCCGTCACCGGCTCCGGCGACCCCTACGACGGCCTCCGCGCGCTGGCGTCCGCCGCCTGGAGCGCCCCCGGGCCCCCGCCCGCGGACGGCCTCGCCGGGGCGCTGCGCGCGATCGGCCTCGGCTAGAGCAGCTTGCGGAGCCGCAGCAGGTCGCCGATGCTCGCCTCGATCTTGAGGCGGCCGGTCGCCCATGCCCTCGCGGGGTTCAGGTCGTCGTCCGCGAGGGCGACCAGGTCGTCGCTGCCGACCGTCAGCCTGACCTGGGCGGCGCCCGGGTCGTCGTCCGGGCGGACCGGGTCCAGGCCGTCCGCGTGCAGGCGGGTCCGGTAGGCCAGCCCGAGGTCGGGGACGCGGCAGCTGATCGTCCGCTCGACGACGTGCTCGGCGAACCGGTCGGCGTCCACCTCCGCGAGCCGCGCGACGATCTTGTCCAGCGCCGCCCGGCAGTCCTGGTCGTTCGCCATGGTCAGGCCGTTCCCCGTTTCCGTCCGCAACGATCCGTCCAGTGGGACGGTAGCGTTCTGACCGAGCCCGAGGCGACTCGAGGCGCGCCGGGGAAGTTGCAGGGAGGTAAAGGTGATGTCGGACGAGGCCGCGGAGGCCGTCGAGGCGGCGGAGCGGCCGCCGGAGCCGGAGTACCCGGCGGCGCCGCCGCCCGAGCCCACCGGCGACCCGCGCGTGGACGCCGTCCTCGCCCGGCTCGGCGACCTGGCCGGACGGCCCGTCTCCGAGCACGTCGAGGTGTTCGAGGACGTCCACCGCAACCTCCAGGAGCTGCTCATCTCCGCCGAGAGCGCCCCGGACGGCGGGGCCGGCGGCCCCGACCCCGCGGGGGCCCCCGTGCCGCCGCGGCCCCGCTCCGCGTTCCCCGACGCGCTGCGCCCCCGCGCATGAGCGCACGCCGGCGGCTGGACGCCGAGCTGGTGCGGCGCGGCCTCGCGCGGTCGCGGGAGCACGCGACGGAGCTCATCGGCGACGGGCGGGTGCGGGTCGGCGGGCAGCGGGCCGCCAAGCCCGCGACGCAGGTGGAGGCCGGCGCCGCGATCGTGGTGGACGAGGCCGACACCGGGCCCGTGTACGTCTCGCGCGGCGGGCACAAGCTCGCGGGCGCGCTGGCGGCGTTCCCCGGCCTCGCGGTCGCGGGCCGCCGCTGCCTGGACGCCGGCGCCTCCACGGGCGGGTTCACCGACGTGCTGCTGCGCGCCGGCGCCGCGCACGTGTTCGCCGTGGACGTCGGGTACGGGCAGATCGCGTGGCCGCTGCGCACCGACGACCGCGTCACCGTGCTCGAGCGGGTGAACATCCGCGACCTGGAGCCGGGGATGCTGGGGGACGGGCCGCCGCCCGACCTCGTGGTCGGCGACCTGTCGTTCATCTCCCTCAAGCTGGTCCTGGACCCGGTGCGGCGCTGCGTCGCGCCCGACGCGGACTACGCCGTCATGGTGAAGCCGCAGTTCGAGGTCGGCAAGGACCGCGTCGGCGCGGGCGGCGTCGTGCGCGACCCGGAGCTGCGCGCCGAGGCGGTGCGCGGCGTCGCGGCGCACGCGGCCACGCTCGGGCTGGGCGTGCGCGGCGTGACCGCGAGCCCGCTGCCCGGTCCGTCCGGCAACGTCGAGTACTTCCTGTGGCTGCGGGCGGGCGCTCCCGCCCTGGACGAGGACGCCCTCGCCAAGGCCGTCGCGGAGGGCCCGCAGTGAGCGCCCCGGCCGGGCGGGACGTCACGGAATCGGTACGTTCGGCCGATCCGGGAACGCCTGGTACGGACACGTTCGTCAACACGTCGGTACATCGCGGCGCGGCGGGGAGTGGGGCGAGAGCATGAGCACGAGGTCGGTGCTGGTCGTGGCGCACACCGGGCGGCCCGAGGCGGTCCGCAGCGCCCAGCTGGTGATCGAGCGGCTGTCGCAGGCCGGCATCGCGGTGCGGGTGCTGGCGGACGAGGCCGACGACATCGGCTGCCGCGACGTGCGGGTGATGCCGCACGCCGCGGCCGCCGAGGGCGCCGAGGTCGTCGTGGTGCTGGGCGGGGACGGCACGCTGCTGCGCGCCGCCGACCTGACCCGGGCGTCCGGGACGCCGCTGCTCGGCGTCAACCTGGGCCACGTGGGCTTCCTCGCGGAGGCGGAGCGCGAGGACCTCGCCGCCACCGTCGACCGGGTGTGCACCCGCCAGTACGAGGTCGAGGAGCGGATGACGATCGACGTCACCGTCCGCCGCAACGGCACCGTGATGGGCACCACGTGGGCGCTCAACGAGGCGAGCATCGAGAAGTCCGAGCGGGAGCGGATGCTGGAGGTCGTCGCCGAGATCGACGGCCGCCCGCTGTCGAACTGGGGCTGCGACGGCGTGGTGTGCGCCACACCCACCGGGTCGACGGCGTACGCGTTCTCGGCGGGCGGGCCCGTCGTGTGGCCGGAGGTCGAGGCGATGCTCGTCGTGCCGATCAGCGCGCACTCGCTGTTCGCCCGCCCGCTGGTGGTGTCGCCCCGCTCGTCGGTCGCGGTGGAGGTGCTGGCCGACACGCCCGGCGCGGTCCTGTGGTGCGACGGGCGCCGCACCCTCGACCTGCCGCCCGGCGCGCGGGTGGAGGTGCGGCGCGGCGCCGAGCCGGTGCGGCTGGCCCGCCTCCACCTGACCCCCTTCACCGACCGGCTGGTCACCAAGTTCGGCCTGCCGGTGACGGGCTGGCGCGGCCGCGTCCGGCAGCCCATGCACCCGACGCCCCCGACCGAGGACCGGCAGGTCATGCGGGTCCCGGACGGGTGCGGGAACGGCCCGTCCGGCGAGCCCGGCGACGCGCCGCGCGGCGGCGGCGCGGACGGCGCCGGCGGAGCGCCCGGGGAGGCGGCGGGGGAGCAGAAGGGATAATCTCCACAGGCGCCGGATCGGGGAAACGTTTGCGGAGGGTTGTGACGCTGGTGCGTCCGATGGTCGATGAGGTGCGGATTCAGGGCCTCGGGGTGATCGACGAGGCCGTGCTCGATCTGTCGCCGGGTTTCAACGTCGTCACCGGGGAGACCGGGGCCGGCAAGACGATGGTGGTCACCAGCCTGGGGCTGCTGTTCGGGGGACGGGCCGACCCGCAGCGGGTCCGGCCGGGCGCCGACCGGGCCACCATCGAGGGCCGGATCGTCGTCGACCCCGGCGGCCGGGTCGTCGAGCGCGTCGAGGAGGCCGGCGGCGAGCTGGACGACGACGCGCTGATCGTCACCCGGTCGGTGTCGGCGGAGGGCCGCTCCCGGGCGTTCCTCGGCGGCCGGTCCGTCCCCGTCAGCCTGCTGATCAACCTCGCCGACGACCTGGTCGCCGTGCACGGGCAGTCCGACCAGCAGCGGCTGCTGCAGACCGCGCGGCAGCGCGCCGCCCTGGACCGGTACGCGGGCGGGTCGCTCACCAAGCCGATGCGCGCCTACACGAAGACCTACCAGCGGCACCGTAAGGTCGCGGCGCTGCTCGAGGAGATCACCACGCGGGCGCGGGAGCGCGCGCAGGAGGCCGAGATGCTCCGGTTCGGCCTGGAGGAGATCGAGAAGGCCGACCCCCGCGAGGGCGAGGACGTCGAGCTGGCCGCCGAGGAGGAGCGCCTCGGGCACGCCGACGCGCTGCGCGGCGCCGCCGACACCGCCCACGAGGCGCTGCTCGGCGACCCGGCGGCCGCGTTCGAGGCCGCGAACGTCACGAGCCTGCTCGGGCAGGCCCGCAACGCGCTGGACGCCGTCCGCGAGCACGACCCGGAACTGGCGGCGCTCGCCGACCGGCTCGCCGAGGCCGGCTACCTGATCTCCGACGTCGGCACCGACCTCGCCGCCTACGCCGAGTCCGTCGACGCGGACCCGGCGCGGCTCGCCGCCGTCCAGGAGCGGCGCGCCGAGCTGACCGCGCTGACCCGCAAGTACGGGGAGAACCTCGCCGAGGTGATGGAGTGGTCGCGGCGGTCGGCGGCGCGGCTCACCGAGCTGGAGGGCGACGACGACCGGATCGAGGAGCTGACGGCCGAGCACGCCGAGCTCACCGAGCGGCTCGCCGCCGAGGCCGCCGAGCTGACCGCCGTCCGGGCCCGCGCCGCCGAGCGGTTCTCCGCCGCCGTCACCGACGAGCTGACCGCCCTGGCGATGCCGCACGCCCGCGTCGAGGTGACCGTCACCGCGACCGGCGACTACGGCCCGCACGGCGTGGACGAGGTCGAGGTGCGGCTCGCGCCGCACCCGGGGTCGCGGCCGCTGCCGCTGCACAAGGGCGCCTCGGGCGGCGAGCTGTCGCGGGTCATGCTGGCGATCGAGGTGGTGTTCGCGGGCGCCGACCCGGTCCCCACGTTCGTGTTCGACGAGGTCGACGCCGGCGTCGGCGGCAAGGCCGCCGTGGAGATCGGCCGCCGGCTGGCCCGGCTGGCCCGCAACGCGCAGGTGATCGTCGTCACGCACCTGCCGCAGGTCGCCGCGTTCGCCGACCAGCACCTGCTGGTGGAGAAGTCCGACGACGGCACCGTCACCAGCAGCGGCGTCACCGCCCTGGACCGCGAGGGCCGGGTGCGGGAGCTGTCCCGGATGCTCGCCGGGCTGGAGGACTCCGAGCTCGGCCGCGCCCACGCCGAGGAGCTTCTGGCGATGGCCGCGGACGAGCGGTGACGGCGCGCGCCCCCGCCGCCGGGCCGGGCGGACGGTGACCGAACGGTGATCGAACCCGGACGTCCCGGGCGGCGTCAAAGTAATCGGGGGCGCGGTACGCGCCTCGTCGAAGCCCCAAAGACTACAGAGGGTGCGGGAACGGACACGCCTGGACGGTCGTCCTTACCGTTGTTCGCGCCCGTGCTCTGGCAGGATGGCAAGCGATGAACGACCCGTCACCCACCACCGAGCGCCGCGCCGGCCTCGCCCAGCGGCTGCCGCGCCGCGTGCTCGCGCTGGGCCGCGGCCGCGACGACGGCCGGCAGGGGGTCAGCGCCACCGTCCGGCTCGACCGCCGCACCAAGAACCTCACCAAGCGGCTCCAGGCCGGCGACGTCGCCGTCATCGACCACGTCGACCTCGACCGGGTCAGCGCGGAGGCGCTGGTGTCCTGCCAGGTCGGCGCCGTCGTCAACGTCGCGCCGAGCATCTCCGGCCGCTACCCCAACCTCGGCCCCCAGATCCTGGTCGAGGCCGGGATCCCGCTGGTCGACGACGTCGGCCCGGAGATCTTCACCAAGCTGCAGGAGGGCGACCAGGTCCGCGTCGAGGAGTGCACCGTCTTCCGCGGCGACGAGGTCGTCACCAAGGGCATGGCGCAGACCGCCGAGACCGTCGAGGCGGCGCTCGTCGAGGCCAAGGCCGGGCTGTCCACCCAGCTCGAGGCGTTCGTCGCCAACACGATGGAGTACGTCAAGCGCGAGCGCGACCTGCTCATCGACGGCGTCGGCGTCCCCGAGGTGCGGACGAAGCTGAACGGGCGGCACGCGCTGATCGTCGTCCGCGGCTACCACTACCGCGAGGACATCGCCACCCTGCGGCCCTACATCCGCGAGTACCGGCCGGTGCTGATCGGCGTGGACGGCGGCGCCGACGCGCTGCTGGAGGCCGGCTACCGCCCCGACATGATCGTCGGGGACATGGACTCGGTCTCCGACGACGCGCTGACCTGCGGCGCGGAGATCGTCGTGCACGCCTACCGGGACGGCCGCGCGCCCGGCCTCAAGCGGGTGCAGGAGCTCGGGCAGGACGCGATCACCTTCCCGGCCACGGCCACCAGCGAGGACTGCGCGATGCTGCTCGCCGACGAGAAGGGCGCCTCGCTCATCGTCGCGGTCGGCACGCACGCCAACATGGAGGAGTTCCTCGACAAGGGCCGTGCGGGCATGGCGAGCACGTTCCTCACCCGGCTGCGGGTCGGCAGCAAGCTCGTCGACGCCAAGGGCGTCAGCCGGCTCTACCGCAGCCGCATCTCCACCTGGTCGCTGCTGTTCCTCGTCCTCGGCGCGCTCGTCGCCATCGTCACCGCCGTCGCCACGTCGCCGGCGGGAGGCGTCATCGGCCCCCTGCTGGCCGATCGCTGGCACGCCTTCGTCTTCTGGCTCACCGGACTCTTCTCGTGATCGATTTCCGATACCACCTCGTCTCCATCGTCGCGATCTTCCTCGCGCTCGCGCTCGGCATCGTGCTGGGCTCCACCACCCTGTCGAACTCGGTCAGCGAGACCCTGCGCGAACAGGCCAACTCCGCCGCCGACAGCGCCCAGCAGGCCCGGGAGGCGCAGCGCGACCTGCAGCACCGGGTCAACGGCGAAGAGCAGTTCGCCGGGGTGCTCGCCCCGCAGATCGTCGAGAACCGCCTCAAGGGCCAGTCCGTGGTCCTGGTCGAGACGCCCGGCGCGGGCGACGACAGCATCGAGCGGGTCGGCGAGCTGGTGAAGAACGCCGGCGCCGCCGTCACCGGCCGCGTCACCGTCCAGAAGAAGCTGCTGGACGGCGACCAGCGCGCCACCGTCGACGCGCTCGCCGGGCGGCTGAAGGCCGAGGGGGTCGAGTTCCCCGCGGACGCGGGCACCTACGACAAGGCCGGCGCCGTGCTCGCGAGCGCGCTCGTCACCCGCGAACCGGCCGAGGCCGGCCGCGAGGACGCCGCGACCGGCGCGGTCCTCGGCGCGTTCACCGAAGCCGGGTACGTGACCACGACCGGCGAGCCGGGCCGCCGCGCGACCCTCGCCGTCATGGTCGCCCCGGCCGCCGCCTACGCCTACGAGGGCGGTGACGACGCCAACGAGGCGCTGATCTCGCTGGCGTCCGCCCTCGACGGCGCCGGAAGCGGTACCGTCGTGGGCGGCCCGCCGCCCGCCGCGAGCGACGGCGGGCTGATCGCGGCGCTGCGCGACTCCGACGCCGCCGAGTCGGTCTCCACCGTCGACATCGTGGACACCGCCTCCGGTCAGGTCGTGGCGATCCTGGCGCTGCAGAAGGAGCTGAGCGGCGAGTCCGGGCAGTACGGGACGGGCGCCGGAGTGAGCGGCTACCTGCCCTCGCCCGCGCCCACGGCGGGGAAGAGCGGGTGACCTGATGAGCGGTACGGCGGGCACGGCGGGACGCGCGGGGGCGGGCGCCCGCGCCCTGCGGACGGCGGCCGGCGCGGTGCTCGGCGCCGTCGCCGCCCGCGCCGCCTACACGGCGCTGACCCGCCGCCCGCCGGGCCTGAACGGCGTCCCGGGCCGGGAGGTCTGGGGCCGCACGAACCACCGCGGCGAGCCCGTCACCCTGCTGGAGGGCCCCGCGTTCGCCGCGGGCGCCGTCGCGGGCGGCCTGCTCGCCCCCGGCCTCGGGGCCGGGCCGGGCGGCCGGCTGCGGGCCGCCGCGCTGCTCGCGGGCGCCGGGTCGGGCGTCCTCGGCGGCTACGACGACCTGACCGGCTCGGGCGCGTCCCGCGGCTTCAAGGGGCACCTCGGCGCCCTCGCCCGCGGCGAGGTCACCAGCGGCGCCGTGAAGATCCTCGGGATCGGCGCGACCGGGCTGGCCGCCGCCGCGATCGCCGGGTCGCCGGCGCCCACCCGCACGGGCCGCGCGTTCGACACCGCCGTCAACGGCGCGCTCGTCGCAGGGAGCGCCAACCTGATGAACCTGTTCGACCTGCGCCCGGGCCGTGCCGTGAAGGTCGGTCTGATCACCGGGGCGCCGCTGGCGCTGACGTCCGCCGGGTCCGCGGTGGCCGCCGCGCCGCTCGGCGCCGCCGCCGCGCTCCTCCCCGAGGACCTCGCCGAACGGGCGATGCTCGGCGACACCGGCGCCAACGCCCTCGGCGCGCTGCTCGGCCTGGCCGCCACCCGCCTCGGCCGGGGCCCGCGCCTCGCCGTGCTCGCCGCCGTCGTCGGGCTGAACGCCGCCAGCGAGAAGGTCAGCTTCACCAAGGTCATCCGCGACACGCCGGTGCTGCACCGCATCGACATGCTCGGCCGCCGCCCCGTCCCCGAGCAGGCCCCCGGAGCCGCCGCGCGGGCCGCGGCCGTGCCGCCGCAGGCCGGTCCCGCGGAGGACGGCGCGTCGGCCCCCGACCCCGTGTAGGCGGAAGTCCCCCCTGCATCCCACCGTGAACCCTTCCAGAGAACTCCGAGCATGCCCCCGTCCCTGCGCCGCCTGACCGGCGGCATCGCCGGGGCCGCCCTCGTCATCGCGATCATCACGGTGCTGTCCCGGCTCGCCGGATTCGGCCGCACCTACGCCTTCTCGCAGACCGTCACCACGTCCTGCCTCAGCCAGGCGTACTTCACCTCGACGCAGCTCCCGCTCATCGTCTACGAGATCGTCGCGGGCGGCGCCCTGACGAGCATGGTGGTGCCGGTGCTCGCCGCCGCGGCCGACCGCGGCGACCGCGCCGAGGTGCGCCGCATCGGGTCGGCGCTGCTGACCTGGGTCGTCGTGCTGATGGTGCCGCTGTCGGCGCTGATGGCGCTGGCGTCCGGCCCCATCGTGGAGCTGATGGTGGGCGGCGACCTGCAGGGGTGCGAGCGCGGGCCCCTCACCGACGTCGCCTCCACCATGCTCGCGATCATGGCGCCGCAGATGCTGATGTACGGCATCGCGGTCGTGCTGTACGGGCTGCTGCAGTCGCACCGACGGTTCGTCGCGCCCGCGCTGGCGCCGCTGATGTCGAGCCTGGTGGTGATCGGCGCCTACGTCGCGTACGCGCCGCTCGGCCGGGGCTACGAGAACGACCTGGCGGAGCTGCCGCGCTCGGCCGAGCTGACCCTCGCCGTCGGCACCGCGCTCGGCGGCGTCGCCATGGCGGTCACGGCCGGGATCGCCGCCTGGCGGCTGCGGCTCGGGCTGCGGCCCGCGCTGCGCTTCCCCGACGGGGTGGCGCGGCGGGTCCGGCGGCTGGCCCTCGCGGGCATCGCGACCGTCGCGGCGCAGCAGGTCGCGGCGCTGCTCGTCGTGCGGCTCAGCTACCAGGGCACCGGCGGCGCGCTCGCCAACTACCAGTACGCCTGGGCGCTGTACCTGCTGCCGTGGGCGATCCTCGCGGTGCCGATCGCCACCAGCGCGTTCCCGATGCTGTCGGCCCGCGCCGGCGAGGAGGACCGGGAGCGGTTCGACCGGATCACCGCCGCGACGACCCGCGCGGTGATCCTCGTGACGTGCGCCGGCGCCGCCGTCCTGCTCGCCGTCGCGCTCCCGGTGTCGGTGGTGTTCAACCCGGGCGCCCCGGCCCAGCAGGACGTGCTGTCCCGCGCCGTCCTGGCGTTCGCGCCGGGGCTGCTCGGCTACGGGCTCGTCGCCCACCTCGGGCAGCGCGTGCTGTACGCCTGCCACCGGGGCCGGGCCGCCGCCCTGGCGGTCGTCGCGGGGTGGGTGACGGTGATGGCCGCCGACCTGGTCCTGGTCGCGCTCGTGGACCGCGGGTCCGTCGTCGCCGCGCTCGGCGCCGGCAACGCGATCGGGATGACGGTGGCCGGGGCGCTGCTGCTGGCCGTGCTGCTGCGGGCGCGCGGACGGGCGGCGCTGGAGGGCGTCCCGCGGGTGCTGGCGGCGGGCCTGGCGGGCGGCGCCGGGGGAGGCGCCGCCGGGTACGCCGTGTCCGCCCTGGCCGGCGCGGACGGTCAGGCGACGGCCATCGGCACCGGGATCCTGGCGGCCGCCGTCGCCGCCGCCGTGTTCGTGATCATCGTGTTCGCCATCGACGGCCGGGACCTGCGGGCCGTCCTCACCAGGAAGGTCGCGCGAGATGCCGGATGAGCCGGAGCCGAAGGGGCTGGCAGGGGTGGACCGGGTGGACGGGCTGCGGGTCGCGCTCGTCCTCGGGACGGCCGCGGGCGGTGTCGGGCGGCACGTGCGGTCGGTCGCGGCCGGGCTGGCCGAGCGCGGCGCGCGGGTCGTGGTGTGCGGGCCCGCCGACACCGACGCCAGGTTCGGGTTCGCGCGGTCCGGCGTCCGGTTCGCCGCCGTGGACCTGGCCGACCGGCCCCGCCCGCTGCGGGACGCGAAGGCCGTCGCGCGGCTGCGGACGCTGCTGCGCGGCGCGGACGTCGTCCACGCGCACGGTCTGCGGGCGGGCGCGTTCGCGGCGGCGGCGTGCGCGCGGCCCGCGCCCGGGCCGCTGCGGATCGCGCGCGGCGGGCCGCCGCTGGCGGTCACCCTGCACAACGCCGTCATCGCCGGGGGCCGGACCGCCGCGGTCTACGGGGCGCTGGAACGCGTCGTGGCGCGCGGCGCCGACGTCGTGCTCGGGGTGTCGCCGGACCTGGAGGAGCGGATGCGCGACCTCGGCGCCCGCTCGACGGGCCACGCGCTCGTCCCGTCGCCCGCGCCGCGCGCCCAGCCCGGCCCGGCCGCCCGCGCCGACCGGCGCGCGGAGCTGGGGGTGGGGGAGCGCCCGCTGGTCCTCGCGGTGGGGCGGCTCGCCGACCAGAAGGGCTTCCCGACGCTGCTGGACGCCGCCCGCGGGTGGGCGGCCCGGGAGCCGCGGCCCCTCGTCGCGATCGCGGGCGACGGGCCGCTGGAGGACGGGCTGCGCGCCCGCATCGACCGCGAGGGGCTGCCGGTGGTGCTGCTGGGCCGCCGCCGGGACGTGCCCGAGCTGCTGGCGGCCGCCGACGTCGCGGCCGTCCCGAGCGTGTGGGAGGGGCAGCCGCTGATCGTGCAGGAGATCCTGCGGGCGGGGCGGCCGCTGGTCGCGACCCGCGTCGGCGGGATCCCGAGGCTGGTGGGCGCCGCCGACCGGACGGGCGGCGGGCTGCTGCAGGGCCCCGAGAGCGAGGCGGCGCTGCTCGTCCCGCCGGGGGACGCCGGGGCGCTGGAGCGCGCGGTGAGCCGGGTGCTGGACGACCCGGCGCTCGCGGCGCGGCTGGCGTCGGCCGCCGCCGCGCGGGCGGCGCTGCTGCCGGGCGAGGACGACGCCGTCGACCAGCTCGTCCGCCTCTACCGGGAGCTGCGGGAGGGGCGGGCCCGGCGCGGGAGCGGCGAGTGACAGGACCTTAGACGCTCTCCGGCGGGTCCGGGTTCGGGAAGACGTCAAAAAATCTTGGCGATGCGGGAACCGGCCGTTGGGGGACCGCGTTTAAGGAGGCAGTGGAGGGGAGTATCCCTGCGCGCGGTTCTCGTCAGCACGGCCGGTCCGTACCGGCTCGGGTTCCGCGGCCCGTTCCCTGCAGGGCGGGAGAGACCTCCGGCGCTCAAACATGTCCGCCGGAGGAGAGTTCACCTTGTCCGTCGCCCCCTGGGTGTGGGTTCTGACGCTCGTCGGAATCCTCGCCGTCATCCTCGCCGACCTGTTCCTCATCCACCGGAACGACACCCGGGAGTTCACCACCCGGCGCGCCGCGTTCTGGTCGTCGGTCTACATCGGCCTCGCCGTGGTGTTCGGCCTCGGCGTCTGGGCGTTCTCCGGAGGCGAGTACGCCGCGCAGTACTTCGGCGGCTTCGTCACCGAGAAGAGCCTCAGCGTCGACAACCTCTTCGTGTTCATGGTGATCCTGGCGCGGTTCGCCGTGCCGAAGCGGTCGGAGCACACCGTGCTGATGGCCGGGATCATCATCGCGCTGGTGCTGCGCGGCATCTTCATCGCGGTCGGCGCGGCGGCGCTGGCCGCCTTCACCTGGGTGTTCTTCATCTTCGGCGCGATCCTCATCTGGACGGCCTTCGGGCTCGTCCGCGGCGAGGACGACGACGAGGTCGGGGAGAACGGCATCCTGCGCTGGGCCAAGCGGGTCATCCCGACGGCCGACGCCTACGACGGCAACCGGTTCCTCACCCGGGAGAACGGCCGCCGCCTCGCCACCCCGCTGCTGATCGTCATGATCGCGATCGGCACCACCGACGTGCTGTTCGCGCTCGACTCCATCCCGGCGATCTTCGGTCTGACCACCGAGCCGTACCTGGTGTTCACCGCCAACGCGTTCGCCCTGATGGGCCTGGTGCAGCTGTACTTCCTGCTGGGCGGCCTCGCGGAGCGGCTCGCCTACCTCAGCCACGGGCTGGCGTTCATCCTCGGGTTCATCGGCGTCAAGCTGGTGCTGCACGCGCTGCACGAGTACGGCTTCCACTGGGCCCCGGACATCCCGATCTGGCTGTCGCTCTCGGTCATCGCCGGCACCCTCGTCGCGGTCACCGTGGTCAGCCTCGTGGCCCCGCCGAAGAAGGCCGCGAAGAAGGCCGCGACGGCGGGCGCGGCGCCGGACCGGGAGAAGGGCGCGCAGGTCGAGGCCGCCGCGGCGGCCGGCGAGGAGCGGGACGCGCGGACCGCGCTCGACTGAGACCCGGGCCGCCGTCCCGCCAGAACAGAACTCTGTTCTAGAATCGCGCGAAAAGCGGTCTCAGAAGGGTTGGACGCATGGCCATCGGGCTGACCGAGGAGCACGAGGCGCTCGCCGAATCGGTGCGCGGCTTCGCCGAGCGCAACATCCCGGCGACGGTCGTACGGGCCGCGCTGGACGCGGACGAAGAGACGAGGCCCGCCTTCTGGTCGGCCCTGGCCGAGCAGGGCCTGCTGGGCCTGCACCTCGACGAGAAGCACGGCGGGCAGGGCTACGGCCTGCTCGAGCTGGCGATCGTGCTGGAGGAGCTGGGCCGGGCCGCCGCGCCCGGCCCGTTCCTCCCCACGGTGCTCGCCAGCGCGGTGATCGACGCGTCCGGCAACGCCAAGGCGTGCGCGGAGCTGCTGCCGGTCCTGGCGGACGGGTCCCGCACGGCGGCGGTCGCCCTCGAGGGCGCGCTCACCGCGCGCCGCGACGGCGACGCGCTCGTCGTGTCCGGGGAGGCCGCCACGGTGCTCGGCGCGTCCCTCGCGGACGTGCTGGTCCTGCCGGTGACGGCGGAGGACGGCGCCGAGCACTGGGTCGCGGTGGACGCCGCCGACGTCACCGTGACGCCCGTCGAGAGCCTGGACCGGGTCCGGCGGGTCGCGAAGGTCGAGGCGTCCGGGGTCACGGTCACCGGCGACCGGCTGCTGGACGACATCACCGCCGGGGCCGTCCGGAACCTCGCGGCGGCGCTGTTCGGCGCCGAGGCGGCGGGCGCCGCCGACTGGCTGGTCACCACCGCCGCCGAGTACGCGAAGGTGCGCGAGCAGTTCGGCCGCCCGATCGGGCAGTTCCAGGGCGTCAAGCACAAGGCCGCCCGGATGCTCATCGCGCTCGAGCAGGCCCGCGCCGCCGCCTGGGACGCGGCCCGCGCGCTCGACGACGCCTCGCCCGACGCCGGGTTCGCCGCCGCGGTCGCCGCGGTGATCGCCGCCGACGCGGGCGTCCGGACGGCCCGCGACGCCATCCAGATCCTCGGCGGCATCGGCTTCACGTGGGAGCACGACGCGCACGTGTACCTGCGCCGGACGCTCACCCTGCGCGCGCTGCTCGGCCCCGCGAAGGACTGGGCCGCCGAGGTCGCCGCGACCGCCCTCGCCGGCGGCCGCCGCGAGGTGGTCCTGGAGCTCGACGAGGACGCGCAGCCGACCCGCGAGCGGATCCAGGCCGAGATCGCCGCGCTGGCGGAGATCGAGGACAAGACCGAGCGCAACACCCGGATGGGCGACGAGGGCTGGACCGTCCCGCACTTCCCGAAGCCGTGGGGCCGCGCGGCCGGGCCGGTCGAGCAGGTCCTCATCCAGCAGGAGCTGAAGGCCGCCGGGGTCAAGGCCCCGAACCTGGTCATCGGCGCGTGGCTGGTGCCCTCGCTCGTCCGCTACGGGACCGAGGAGCAGAAGGAGCGGTTCCTGCGCCCGACGCTGCGCGGGCAGATGGTCTGGTGCCAGCTGTTCTCCGAGCCCGGCGCCGGCTCCGACCTGGCCTCCCTGTCGATGAAGGCCGAGCGGGTCGAGGGCGGCTGGAAGCTCACCGGCCAGAAGATCTGGACGTCGATGGCGCAGCACGCCCAGTGGGGCTTCTGCATCGCCCGCACCGACCCCGACGCCGCCAAGCACGACGGGATCACGTACTTCCTCGTCGACATGAAGGCCCCGGGCGTGGACGTCCGCCCGCTCCGCGAGCTGACCGGCGACGCCCTGTTCAACGAGGTCTTCCTCGACGGCGTGTTCGTCCCCGACGACCAGGTCGTCGGCGAGGTGAACAAGGGCTGGCAGGTCGCCCGCAACACCCTGTCCAACGAGCGGGTGTCGCTGTCCACCGGCGGCGGCCTCGGCATGGGCGTCCCCGAGCTGCTGAAGTTCTTCCGGGGCAAGGAGCTGGACGCCGTCGCGGCCGGCGAGGTCGGCAAGCTCATCGCGCAGGGCCAGTCGATCGACCTGCTCGGCCTGCGCACGACGCTGAAGCAGCTCAACGGCGTGGAGCCGGGCGCGGAGGCGAGCGTCCGCAAGCTCCTCGGCGTCCAGTTCAACCAGGACGTCGCCGACTACTGCTGGGCGTCGCAGGGCGCGGCCGCCACCACCGAGGTCCCGATGACCGAGGGCGGCATCGTGGCCCGCGCGATGCTGTTCAGCCGCTCGATGACGATCTACGGCGGCACCACCGAGGTGCAGCTGAACATCATCGGCGAGCGCCTCCTCGGCCTGCCCCGCGACCCCGAGCCCGGCAAGTAGCCGGCGATCCGCGGTCGCCGGCTAGCCCCGCGCGGTCCCGGACGCCCCGCGCGTCCGGGACCGCGCGGGGGCGCCCGGCTAGCGGCGCGGGCGGAAGTTGTAGGTGACGTTCAGCAGGACGATCGCCGCCAGGGTGAACACCAGTCCCGGAAGCCCGGCGTTGATCGCCGTGATCGCGGTCAGCGGGATCGCGGCGAGCAGCGACAGCACCGCGAGGGCGAGGCCGTGGTCCCGCTCGGACGTCACCGGCGCGTGCGCCCGGGCGGGGCGGGCCCGCTTGGCGGGCGCCGGGGCGTGCGCGGCGCGGGCGTCGAGCGCCTCCTGGATGCGGTCCACGACCGTCTCGATGAAGGCGTCGTCGTAGTCGGGACCCAGTTCCCGCCGGGCGGCCAGCGCCGCGGTCAGGTCCTCGCGGGGCAGGCGTGGGCTCGTCATGCTCCGGTTATACGCGGGCGCGCCCTCGGGGCGCGTCACCCGGAGGAGGTAACCTCCGGGTCCCCCGCAGGGAGCGGGTCGGCGGCCCCGCCGGCCGGCCCCCGGGCGGGGCCGCCCCCCGGCCGCTACCCGCCGGTACACTGCCGCTTTCGCCGCCGAGACGCTCCGGAGGTTCCCGTGGGACTGCGGACCCGAACGACCGCTCTGACCGGGTGCGCGGCCGCCGCGCTCGTCCTCACCGGCTGCGGCGGGGGCGGGGAGGGCGGCCACGGCGGGACGGGCGCGGCCGCGTCCGCGCCGCCCACCGCGGTGGCGCCGCTGCCGCGGGTGTCGCCGGCGGCGGTCGAGCCGCTCGTCGGGCGCTGGGTCGGCAAGACCAAGGACTACTTCCAGTTCGCCGCGGACGGCAGGGGCGTGTGGAAGAAGGGCCGCCACGAGCTGTGGAGCGGCAGCGTGATCCACGAGGGCGGGCGCGCGTTCCGGTTCTCCTGGAACGGCGGCGACCCGGAGACCGAGTCCAACTGGGGTGTCACCCTCAGTGAGAAGGGGGACGAGTTGACGTTCGGCGGGACGAAGCAGACGTACACGAAGGTCAAGGGATGAGCGAGAGCACGGTGTCCGAGGCCGCGTCCGGCGGGCCGGCGGGGGACGGCGCGTTCGCCTCGCCCGCCGACGCGGCCGCGCGGCTGGCGGCCGTCCGGTACCTGACCGACGAGGCGATCGCCACGACCGTCTACCTCGCGCAGGCGCTGGGCAAGCCGCTGCTGGTGGAGGGGCCCGCGGGCGTCGGGAAGACCGAGCTGGCGAAGGCCGTCGCGGCGGCCACCGGGTCCGAGCTGATCCGGCTGCAGTGCTACGAGGGCCTGGACGAGGCCCGCGCCCTGTACGAGTTCAACTACAAGAAGCAGCTCCTCGCCATCCAGGCGGCGCCGGAGGACCGGGCCTGGCAGGAGACCCACGACGACATCTTCTCCGAGGAGTTCCTCCTCGAGCGGCCGCTGCTGGCGGCGATCCGCCGCACCGGCCCGACCGTCCTGCTCATCGACGAGGCCGACAAGGCCGACGTCGAGGTGGAGGGGATGCTGCTGGAGGTCCTGTCGGACTTCCAGGTCACGATCCCCGAGCTCGGCACCGTCGAGGCCGTCCGCCGCCCGTTCGTGCTGATCACCTCGAACGCGGCCCGGGAGCTGTCGGAGGCGCTCAAGCGCCGCTGCCTCTACCTGCACCTCGACTACCCGGCGCCCGAGCGGGAGCGCGAGATCGTCCTCGCGCAGGTCCCCGGCATCGAGGCGGAACTGGCCGAGCAGCTCGTCCGGACGGTCGGGACGCTGCGGGCGCTCGAGGTCAAGAAGGCGCCGTCGATCGCCGAGACCGTCGACTGGGCGCGCACCCTGCTCGCCCTCGGGCTGGACGACCTGGACGAGGCGGCCGTCGCCCGCACGCTCGGCGTCGTGCTCAAGCACGCGTCCGACCAGGAGCGCGCGGCGAAGGAACTGGGGCTGGGCTGACATGGCGTCGCTCGTCGACCGGCACACCGGGTTCGTGGCGGCGCTGCGCGAGGCCGGGCTG
Source organism: Actinomadura rifamycini DSM 43936 (assembly GCF_000425065.1). GTDB lineage: Bacteria > Actinomycetota > Actinomycetes > Streptosporangiales > Streptosporangiaceae > Spirillospora > Spirillospora rifamycini. The sequence continues at coordinate 315,562 of NZ_AULB01000010.1, read as the reverse complement.
CCGGTGTCGGTCGCCGAGGGCCTGGACGCGGTCCGCGCCGTGCAGGCGGTCGACCTGCTCGACCGGGCGGCGCTGCGCGCCGCGTACGCCGCCACGGTGGTCAAGCGGCCCGCGCACCGGCTCGCGTTCGACCGGCTGTTCGACCTGTGGTTCCCGGCCGCCGTCGGGGACGGCGCGGGCGCCCCGCCCGAGCGCGCCGCGCGGACGCTCGGCGCCGACGGGCGCCCCGTCCCGGCGCCGCTGGACCCCCGGGTGCGGCTGCGCCGCGAGGAGCTCGCGGACCTGCTGCTGACCGGGGACGACGCGGGCCTGCGGCAGTTCGCCCGCACGGCCGTCGCCGAGTACGGGCGGCCCGAGGGGCAGGACGCCTGGTTCTCCTCCGGGGTCCTGCGGGCCCTGTCGCCCGAGACGCTCATGGCGGGGCTGCTGAACGCCGTGCTGCAGGGGCGGGAGCGCGGCGGGATGGCCGAGCGGATCGCGCGCCGCACGTTCGGCGACCGCATCGCCCGGTTCGAGGACCTCGTCGCCGGGGAGGTGCGCCGCCGCATCGCCGAGGACACCGGCGTCGAGCGGACGGCGCGGCTGACCGTGCGGCCGCCGCTGGAGCGCCTCGACTTCTCCAGTGCGGGACGTGCCGAGCTGGACGCACTGCGCCGCGAGGTGTACCCGCTGGCGCGGCGCCTCGCCACCCGGCTCGTCCAGAAGCAGCGGCGCGGCGACCGCGGGAGGCTCGACTTCCGCCGCACCGTCCGCGCGTCCCTGGGCAGCGGGGGAGTGCCGCTGGCCACCCACTACCGGCCGCGGCGCCCGCACAAGCCGGAGCTGGTCGTGCTGTGCGACGCCAGCGACTCGGTGTCGGCGTTCGCGCACTTCACGCTGCTGCTGACGTTCGCGCTGCGCGAGCAGTTCAGCAAGGTGCGGGCGTTCGCGTTCATCGACGCCACCGACGAGATCACCAAGTACTTCCGGCCCGGTGCGGACGTCGCCGACGCGATGACCCGCATGGCCGAGGAGGCCGACCTCGTCTGGATCACCGGCCGCTCCAACTACGGGCACGCGATCAAGGTGTTCGCGGACCGGTACGGGGACGCGGTGGGGCCGAAGACGTCGCTGCTGATCCTCGGCGACGCGCGGTCCAACTACGGGGAGCTGTCCCTGCCGGTCCTGCGGGACCTGGCGGACCGCGCCCGCCACGCGCACTGGCTGAACCCCGAGCCCCGCCGGCTGTGGGACACCGGCGACTCCGCGGCGTCCCGCTACGGCGAGATCGTGGAGATGCACGAGTGCCGCAACCTGGTCCAGCTCGCCGCCTTCGTCGAGGACCTGGCCTAGCGCTCCCGGATGGCGAGGGCCAGGGCGGCGTACGCGAGCGCCGCGGCGGCCGAGACGACGAGCGCGACGTTCGTCCCGTGCGCGAGGGCGGCCGGGTCGTGCCCGGAGCCGGTCGCGACCGCCCCGACGATCGCGACGCCGACGGACGCGCCGATGTAGCGGGCGGTGTTGTTCGCGCCCGACCCCATGCTCGCGCGGTCGGCGGGCACGCTGTCGACGGCGAGCCGCGCGAGCATCGCGTTCGTCAGCCCGCTCGCGACGCCCGCGACGGCGAGGCCCGGCGCGAGGCGCCACCACGGCGCCCCCGGCGCGAACACCGCCATCGCCAGCTCGCCCGCCCCGGCCAGCGCGAACCCGGCGGCCAGCAGCCGGCGGACGGGCAGCCGGGCCGGGAGGCGGTGCGCCTGCAGCGCCACGAGGAACGACAGCCCCGACCAGATCGCGAGGACGAGCGCCGCCGCGAGCGGCGACAGGCCCATCACCAGGCTCATCATCGTCGCCGAGTACGTCATGACGCCGATGATCGCGAGCCCGGTGACCAGCGCGCCCGTCACCGACAGCAGGAACGCGGGGCGCCGGAACAGCGCGAGGTCGACCATCGGGTCGCGGCGCCGCGCCTGGACCGCGACGAACGCGGCCAGCAGCGCGGCCGCCGCGGCGAACAGGGCGAGGACGCCGGGGCTCGTCCAGCCGGCGCGCCCCCAGGTGATCGCCGCGACCAGCGCGCCCACGCCGAGGCTCATGGCGGCCAGGCCGGGGAGGTCCAGGCCGCGCGGGCGCTCGGCGCGGGACTCCTCCAGCGCGCGGGCCGCCACCACGGCGAGCAGCGCCGCCGCGGCGACCGTCGCCCAGTACCAGAGCCGCCAGCCGCCCAGCACGGTCAGCCCGGCGGCGGCGATCGGCCCGAGGGCGATGCCGAGCCCGACCATCGCGCCCCAGGTGCCGGTGGCGCGGGCGCGGCGCGGGCCCGGCCCGAAGGAGGCGGCGACGATGCCGAGGCCGGTGGCCAGCAGCGCGGCGCTCGCGGCGCCCTGCACGATCCGGCCGGCGACGAAGGTGAGGGCGTCCGGCGCCAGGGCGCACGCGACGCTGGAGACGGCGAGGAGAGCCGCGCCCAGGACGAACATCCGCTTGCGTCCGTGGTCGTCGGCGAGGCTGCCCACGGCGAGCAGCGCCGCCGCCAGCCCGAGGCTGATGGAGCTCATCAGCCAGATCTGCGCGGTCGCCCCCGCGTGCAGGCCGCGGGCGGTGTCGGCGAGCGTCGCCGCCGGGGCGCAGTAGTTCATGAGCGCCAGCAGGGTCGCGGCGGCGGGCAGCGCCAGCGCGGCGGAGGGGCCCTCCGCGCGGCGCCCGCGCGCCGCGGGTGTCGCCAGGGTGGTCATGCGCACTCCCGAGGTGGTCCGGCGAACGGACCGGCCTGGCCGCCGGTCGGTTCGTTCATTGAACTCGGCGACCGTAGCACGCCATGGTTCGTTCATTGAACCTCGACTCGGCTAGTGTGGGCGCATGGCACTCGGCAAGGACTACGCGGCGCAGGACTGCTCGCTGGCCCGCGCCCTGGAGGTCGTGGGGGAGCGCTGGACGCTGCTGATCATCCGTGACGCCATGTACGGCGTCCGGCGGTTCAGCGACTTCCTCGTCCATCTGGACATCCCGCGCGCGGTGCTGTCGGCGCGGCTGCAGTCCCTCGTCGAGGCGGGCGTGCTCGCCAAGGACGGGCAGGACTACGTGCTCACCGGGAGGGGCCGCGACCTGTGGCCGGTCGTGCACGGGCTCGCCCGGTGGAGCGAGGAGCACCTGTCCGCCGAGCCCTGCCGGCTGTTCGTCCACGTCGGCTGCGGCGGCCGCGTGCGGCCCGACGGGACGTGCCCGTCCTGCGGCGCGACCGTCCCGATGGAGGACCTGGAGATCCACGCCGGGCCCGGCGTCCGGCACCGCGACGACCCCGTCAGCCGGGTCCTGCGCTCCCCGCACCGGCTGCTGGAGCCCATCCGGACCTGACCGGCCGCCCTCAGGCGCCCAGGGCGCGCGCGATGAGCTCGGCGACGGCGTCCGGGTCGAGGTGCTGGCCGGTGACGCTCGCCAGGTTCTCCTGGTAGATCAGCACCGCCGTGAACGTCGCGGCCGCGACCTCCAGCCGCGCCTGGTCGCCGCGCGCGCCGGGCAGCGCGAGCTCCAGCGCGTGCCGCGCCCGCAGGAACACCTCGCCGTTCAGCCGCCCGAGCCGCTCCCGGACGGACGTGTGCGTATCGGCCTCGCGGAACAGGATGCGGCGCATCGCGGGGGACGCCCGCAGCGGCAGCTTGCGGGCCAGCCGCGAGAGGGTGCCCGCCGGGTCGCCCGGCACCGCGTCGTCCATCCCGGCGCCGCCGGACGCGTCGAGTTCCTCGACGAACGTCCGCTCGTCGATCAGCGCCACCAGGACGTCCATCTTCTGCGGGAAGTAGTGGAACACGAGCCCCTTCGGGACCTTCGCACGGCGCGCGATGCGCGCCGTCGACGTGGCCTCGTAGCCGCGCTCGGCGAACAGCGCCTCGGCCGCGTCCAGGATGCGGGTGCGGGACGAGACCTCCCCGCCGCCCGCCGCCGGCTCGATATCGGGCTCGTGCTTCCCGGACGGCCGCGTTCTCATCGGCGCTCCCCCCACATGCCGGACGGCCCCGGACGCGCGGGCGTCCGGGACCGCTTCGGGTTCAGGTTCAGGTCGCGGCGGGCGTCCGGCCGCGCGCCTGGGTGGCTCCCCACAGGCCGACGATAGTCGCGACGGCGCCGACGATCCATGCCGTCCAGGCCGCCGCGTCGGCGCCGGTGAACCCGAACGCCCACGGCGACACGAAGATCAGCAGCGCGAACGCGGTCGTCGTCCACGCCGTCGGGCCGGGCGCGCCGAGCAGCGCGTACAGGCCCGCGAGCGCGAGCAGGGCGCCGAGCACCATGAGCGGCTGCTCGCCCGCGTCGTCGGCCCACAGGTTGGGGGCCAGCAGCGCGACGAGCCCGGCCGCGAAGGCCACCCCGTCCTGCCACGCGAACTTGTCCATGTGCCACCTCCGGGGGTCGTGCTCCGTCAGGTCCGGTACCGGAGAGGGTGCCCTGATTGACCGACCGGTCAATCTGACTGAAAGGGCGGACCTATCCCTCTTTCGGGTGACATGGCCGGTACCGACGGACAGTCCGGCCGACCGGCTACCCTGCACGCCCATGGAGACCGATACGGCGGACGATCCGTCCTCGGGGCCCGGCGCGGCGCTCGCCCCCGCGACCGCGCCGCGGCCCCGGCGGACCCTGCTCGGCCCCCTGTGGCGGCTGATCGACGGGCGCCCCGGCGACTCGCGGGCCGCCGTCGCGCGGCGCGCCCGGATCCTGGTCACGGTCGCCACCGGTCTGGCCAACCTCGGCGGCGCGCTCGTCGTGCTGCTGTTCGCCGTCGTCGTCCCCGACCCGGTCGGCGACTTCTCCGAACGCATCAAGCTGATCAACCTGGTCGTGTTCACCGTCTACGTGGCCGCAGCGGTGCCGGCCGGGCTCGTCCTCGGCGAACGGTTCTTCCGCCGCGTCCACCGCCTGGTCGAACGGCACGACGAGCCGCGGCGCCGGGAACGCTCCCTCCTGCTGTACGGGCCGCTGCGGCTGATGGCCCTGCACCTGACCCTGTGGGGCATCGGGACGGTCGGCTGGGTCCTGATCAACCTGCCGTTCTCCTGGCTGCTCGCCGTGAAGCTCGGCCTGACCAGCCTGCTCGGCGGCCTCACCACCTGCACGATCGTCTACCTGCTCACCGAGCGGCTGCTCCGCCGCGCGGTGACCACCGCGCTGCGCAGCGAGCTGCCGCGCCGCACCGGCCTGCCCGGCGTCGTCGCCCGGTCCGTCCTCGCGTGGGCGCTCGGCACCGCCGTCCCGATCCTCGGCCTGATCACCCTGGCCGTCGGCTCGTTCCTCATCGCGCGGATCACCGTCCGGGACTTCGCCGTCGCGGTCCTCACCCTCGGCGGCGTCGCCCTGGTCGTCGGCTTCCTCGTCACCTACGGCGCGGCCCGCGCGATCGCCGACCCCGTCGAGTCCGTCCGGCACGGCCTCGCCCGCGTCCAGCACGGCGACCTCGACGTCGAAGTGCCCGTCTACGACGGGAGCGAGGTCGGCCTCCTGCAGGCCGGGTTCAACCACATGGCCGCCGGCCTGCGCGAGCACGAGCGCCTCCGGGACCTGTTCGGCCGGCAGGTCGGCGCGGACGCCGCCCGCGTCGCCGTCGAGCGCGGCGTCGACCTCGGCGGCGAGCTGCGCGAGGTCGCGGTGCTGTTCGTCGACATCATCGGGTCCACCCGGCTCGCCGCGGACCGCCCGCCCGCCGAGGTCGTCAAGCTGCTCAACGACTTCTTCGCCGTCGTCGTCGAGGTCGTCGGCGCGCACGGCGGCTGGATCAACAAGTTCGAGGGCGACGCCGCCCTGGCGATCTTCGGGGCGCCGGTCGGCCTGCCGGACGCGCCCGCCCGCGCGCTCGCGGCGGGCCGCGAGCTGGCGGCCCGGCTGCGCGCCGAGGTCCGCGGGGTCGAGGCGGCCGTCGGGGTCTCCGCCGGCGAGGCCGTCGCCGGGCACATCGGCGCCGAGGAGCGCTTCGAGTACACCGTGATCGGCGACCCGGTGAACGAGGCCGCGCGGCTCACCGACCTGGCGAAGACCACGCCCGCGCGCGTCCTCGCCGCCGGTCCGCTCCTCGACGCCGCCGGACCGGACGAGGCCGCGCGGTGGGCCCTCGGCGACGAGGTCGTCCTGCGCGGCCGCACGAGCCCCACCCGCCTCGCCGCGCCCGCCGGCGACCCGTCCTAGGGACGGGACCGGGCGGGCGGGGCGGGCGCGGGTCGGGGCGCAGCGAGCGGCGTCAGTGGCCGCGGGCGATCCACTCCTCGAGGTGCGGGGCCTCGGCGCCGATCGTGGTCGAGTCGCCGTGGCCGGTGCGGACGACGGTGTCCTCCGGCAGCGTCAGCAGCCGCTCCCGGATGGACGTGATGATCGTCGGGAAGTCGGAGAACGACCGCCCGGTCGCCCCGGGACCGCCCTGGAACAGGGTGTCGCCCGAGAACACCGTGCCCAGCTCCGGCGCGTGCAGGCAGACGGCGCCGGGGCTGTGACCCGGAGTGTGCAGGACCGTCAGGTCCGTTCCGGCGACCGTGACGACCTGGCCGTCCGCCAGGACGCCGTCCGGGTCGCGGTCGGGGTGCCGCTGCTTCCACAGCATCAGGTCGTCCGGGTGCAGCAGGACGGGCGCGCCCGTCGCGTCGGCGAGGGCGGGGGCCGCGTCGATGTGGTCGTCGTGCCCGTGCGTCGACACGATCGCCACCAGCCTGCGGCCGTCCAGCGCCCGCCGGATCGCCGCGTCGTCGTGCGCCGCGTCGATGACGACCGCCTCGGCGTCGTCCCCGACGATCCACACGTTGTTGTCGACGTCCCAGGTGCCGCCGTCCAGCGAGAACGTCCCGGACGTGACCAGGTGGTCGATGCGGGCCGCCATCAGAGCATCACCACCGAGCGCAGGACGTCGCCGCGGTGCATCTTGTCGAACGCCGCCTCGACGTCGCCGAGCCCGATCGTCTCGGTGACGAACGCCTCCAGGTCGAGGCGTCCCTGCAGGTACAGGTCGATCAGCATCGGGAAGTCGCGCGAGGGCAGGCAGTCGCCGTACCAGGACGACTTCAGCGACCCGCCGCGGCCGAACACGTCCAGCAGCGGCAGCTCGAGCTTCATCTCCGGCGTCGGCACGCCGACCAGCACGACCGTCCCGGCGAGGTCGCGGGCGTAGAACGCCTGCTCGTAGGTCTCCGGGCGGCCGACCGCCTCGATCACGACGTCCGCGCCGAACCCGCCGGTCAGCTCCCGGACGGACTCGACGACGTCGGCGTCCTTCGCGTGGACCGTGTGCGTGGCCCCGAGCGACGTCGCGGTGGCGAGCTTGCGCTCGTCCAGGTCGATCGCGATGATCTTCGCGGCGCCGGCCAGCCGCGCGCCGAGCACCGACGCCGCGCCGACCCCGCCGCAGCCGATGACCGCGACCGAGTCGCCCCGGCCGACGTTCCCGGTGTTGATGGCCGCGCCGAGGCCCGCCATCACGCCGCAGCCCAGCAGCCCCGCGACCTCCGGCTTCGCCGCCGGGTCGACCTTCGTGCACTGCCCGGCGGCCACCAGCGTCTTGTCGGCGAACGCGCCGATGCCGAGGGCCGGCGTCAGCTCCGTGCCGTCCGCCAGCGTCATCTTCTGCGACGCGTTGTGGGTGTCGAAGCAGTACCACGGGCGTCCCCGCAGGCACGCCCGGCACTGCCCGCACACGGCCCGCCAGTTCAGCACCACGAAGTCGCCCGGCGCGACCTCGGTGACGCCCTCGCCGACCGACTCGACCAACCCGGCGGCCTCGTGCCCGAGCAGGAACGGGAACTCGTCGTTGATCCCGCCCTCCCGGTAGTGCAGGTCGGTGTGGCAGACCCCGCACGCCTGGACGTCCACCACCGCCTCCCCCGGGCCGGGGTCGGGGATCGTGATCGTCTCGATCCGCACCGGCTCCCCCTTGCCGGGTGCGACGACCCCGCGTACCTGCTGCGCCATGCTCGTGTCTCCTCGTCGTAGCGGTGTCCGACGACCCTATTAATCCCCGCCCCGCCCGTCACACGCCACTTTCATCGACCGGAAAAAGTGCTTCCGCCCGGGCCGGGGGCGGCGAGGCACGACCACGCGGGGACACCGCACCCGCTCAGGTAGCGGTCCGAAGATCACCAGCGCGGGTGTGGAGGGCGCGGCGGCGGCGCCTGAAGGCTGGGGGGACCGAACACGGAAGGGAAACCGATGCCCCGCACCACCGCCCGCACCACCGCCCGCCCGACCGCCCGCCCGGCCGCCCGCGTCGCCGCCGGCCTCGCCGCGGGAGCCCTCGTCGCCGGCGCCGTCACCGCCGGCGCGCTGGCCGCCGACACCCCGCCCCGCGCGGACGCCGCCGCGGCCGCGGCCGCCGCGCCCGGGCACACCGACGCGCGCCGGGGGAGCCCGGTGTCGGCACGGCACCTCGGCGGCATGACCGCCGCCGAGATCCGCCCGTGGCTGGCGGGCGCCGGCTTCGACACCGCGTCCGTCCGGTACGGAACGGACGCCTACCGGCTCGTCTACCGGACGATCGACGCGCACGGCCGGCCGACCGTCGCGAGCGGCCTGCTGGTGCTCCCGCGGAGCGCCGAGCGGCGGCTGCGCACGGTCTCCTACACGCACGGGACGACGAGCTACAAGCCGGACGCGCCCTCGGTCGCGGACGACGCGTGGGCGCGCGGCCCGGCCGTCGCCTTCGGCGCCGCCGGGTTCGCCGCCGTCGCCCCCGACTACCTGGGCCTCGGCGAGGGACCGGGCGTCCACCCGTGGAAGCACGTGCCGTCCGAGACGTCGGCGGCGCTGGACATGCTGCGGGCGGCCCGCGCGTTCGCGCCGCGCCGCGGCCGCGCGCTCGAGCGGGACGTCCTGGTCACCGGGTTCTCGCAGGGCGCCTCGTCCGCGCTGGGGCTGGCGCGGGCGCTCCAGGAGGGCGCCGACCGGCGGTTCCGGGTCCGCGCGGTGGCGCCGGTCAGCGGCGCCTACGACTTCCGCGGCGCGGAGCTGCCCGCGCTGCTGAACGGCGAGATCGACCCCAGGATGGGCGTCGCCTACGCCGCGTACCTGCTCACGTCCTGGAACCGGGTCTACGGCGGCGTCTACCGCGAGCCGTCGGAGCTTTTCCGGACGCCCTACGCCGCCCGCGTCGAGAAGTACTTCGACGGGACCACGCCCGGCCCCGTCATGCTCCGGGGACTCCCCGGGACCCTCGAGGAGCTGCTCACCCCGCGGGGCATGGACCTGCTGCGGCACCCGTCGGGGACGTTCGCCGAGGGGCTCCGCGTGGACGCCGAGGTCTGCACGGCCTGGACGCCGCGCGCGCCCGTCCGGCTGTACCGGATGGACGGCGACGAGCAGGCGGTCACCGCGAACACCGCGGCCTGCGCGGCGTCCTTGCGGGAGCGCGGCGCGCCGGTGTCCGTCGTCGATCTGGACGACCGGCTCCACGAGGGGTCGCGGCACCTCGGGTCGAACGTGGCGGCGACGGGCCGGACGGTCCGCTGGTTCGCCGGCCTGCGGTGACCCCGGGCCCGGGGGGGCGCCGGGGCGCGGGCTCAGTGGAAGCGGATGACCTGCAGCTTGTCGGCGGTGTCGCGGTCGAGGACGGTGACCCCGGCGGCGGGCGGGACCGTGCCGCCGCGGGCGCTGTCGAGCAGCGGCCGCCAGCGGCGGCAGTGCCGCTGGAACGTCGTGCGGGTGACCACGCGGCCGCGGGCGAACTGCCCGGCCCGCGCCGTCTCCGGGTCGACGTCGATGAGGATCAGGTGGACGCCGCCGCCGTGCAGCCGCGCCATCCACGCGAACAGGTGCAGGATGTGCGGCCAGGTGCCGCGGGTGTGCGCGACGACGCCGCGGCCGCGCAGCACGGCCCGGCCGATCCGCCACACGTGCGTGGTGTGGATCAGCGGGGTGCGCAGGACCGCGGGCAGCGGACGCAGCCGACGCGCCCACCAGTTGCGGGCCTGCCCCGAGTCGATCACCAGCACGTCACCCGCGGGCACCGGTGCGGTCTCGTCTCCGCGCAGGCCGTAGAGCCGGTTCAGCAGCGTGCTCTTGCCGGCGCCGGGCAGGCCGGCGACGAGCACGAGGGAACCGGCCGGGTAGTGCAGCGCCGGGCCCGGATCGACCTCGTCGATGTCGTGGATGTCGTTCTCCTGGCCGCCGGAAGTGTGCCTTGAGAAACGAACACTCCCCGCCGGTTGTTCCGGACGGGACGGCGGCCGGGTGCGGCCGTGCGCGCGGGGGCGGTCACCAGCCGCGGGCGCGCCACTCCGGCAGCGCGGGGCGCTCGCGGCCGAGCGTCGAGTCCTTGCCGTGCCCCGGATAGAACCAGGTGGCGTCCGGGAGCCGCGCGAACAGCCGCTCCTCCACGTCGCCGAGGAGCTGCTCGAACAGCGTCGGGTCGCCCCAGGTGTTGCCGACGCCGCCGGGGAACAGGCTGTCCCCGGTGAACAGGTGCGGCCGGTCGGCGAGCTCCCCGCCCGCGTCGTACAGCAGCGCGATCGAGCCGGGCGTGTGCCCGCGCAGGTGGATCACCTCGAGCGCGGCGCGTCCGACCCGGACGGTGTCGCCGTCCTCGACGGGCTCGGCGACGGGCTCGGGCAGCGCCTCGGCGTCGCGGGGGTGCGCGGCGACGGGCGCGCCGGTCGCCCGCGCCACCTCGCTCAGCGCCATCCAGTGGTCCTGGTGCCGGTGGGTGGTGACGATCCGGGCGAGCGGGCCGTCGCCGACCAGCTCCAGCAGCCGGGACGCCTCGTTGGCCGCGTCGATCAGCAGCCGCTCGCCCGTGGCGGTGCAGCGCAGCAGGTAGGCGTTGTTGTCGTACGGGCCCACCGAGACCTTCGTGACCGTCAGGCCCGGCAGTTCCCGGACGTCGGGCCGCCCGCCGGGCTCGACGTTCCCCGTGTAGGTCATGGGTCCTCCTCGATGGCCGCGTTCGATGCCGGACGACCATCTTCCACCATCGGGCGCGGCGGGCGCGGTCCGGCCGGGCCGCGCGGGCGCGGCGGGTCTGCGTCACGTGACTCAGCCGCAGTGTGCGCCGGTGGGCGGAAAAGTTCCGGCCGCGGCCGCACCATGGTGATTGGCAGATCAGGTTCGACCGCGAGGACGGTGGGACGATGCAGGTGGATCGGCGGGTCGCCGCGTCACGTCCCGGACCGCGCCCGGAGCCGCCCGAGGACCTCCTCGGGCAGGCGTGCGCGCTGGTCCGGCTCTGCGGGCAGGACGCCGCGATCGCGGCGGTGCTGCTCACCCTGGTGCTGGTCGGCACCGCCACGCGCCTGACGGCCGGGCCGCCCGGCCCCGCCGCGCTGGCGCTGCTCCCCGTGCTCGCCGGGGCGTTCGCGGCCTCGGCGGCGTTCACCGTCCGGTCCCGCCGGACGCTGGTGGCGGTGCTCGGCGAGGTCCGCGGCCGCACCGGCGCGCCGGTCGACCCGGCGGTGCCGTGGACGACGTTCGCGTCGGCCGCCGCGCTCGACGCGGCGGTCCGCGACCGGGAGCTGCGGCGGCTGCTGTCGGCCGCGCACCGCTGCGGCGAGCTGTCCTGGCGGGCGGTCGCATGGGCCGTGACGACCGCGGTGCTGTTCCTGTTCTGGTCGCTCGCGGCGGCGGCGGGCGGCGGGTGACCCGTGCTGGAGCATCCTCTCGAGCACCCGCTCGCGCCCGGCCCGGATCACGGCGCGGACCCGGACCCGGGCCATGATCCGGGGCACGGCGTGCGCCCGGGCAGCTTCTGGGCGCGGCTCGCGCCCGCGGACCGGCAGGCCCTGCGGGCGATGGGCCGCACCACGACCGTCCCGCCGCGGGGGACGCTGTGCCACCAGGGCGTGGCGGCCCCCGCGGTGTACGTCCTGTTCAAGGAGGTGCCGCGGGCGGCGGGCAACGCCGTCGCCAAGGAGTTCGTCGACTCCAGCGAGGGCGACCAGTCGATCATCGACCTGTTCGGGCCCGGCGACCTCGTCGGCGTCCTCGGCCCGTGGGGGCACCCCCAGCGCGGGACGGTCGCCGCGCTCGACCACGTCGTGGCGCTCCGGGTGGAGCGCCGCACGTTCCGCCGCCTGCTGGCCGCCAACCCGCGGGTCGCCGAGGCGATGATGCACGCCGTCTCGCAGACCGTCACCTACGGCGGCCGCCGGCACGCCGTGCGCGCCGCCGACCATCCGCAGCGCCTCGCCTACCACCTGCTCGAGCTGGTCCACCGGTTCGGGGAGCGCACCTCGCGCGGGCTGGAGGTCCCGCTGCGGCTCAGCCAGGCCGAGCTGGCGAACTGGGCGGGGATCTCCCGCGAGACGCTCGTCCGCTGGTTCCGGCTGTGGCGCGCCAAGGGCATCCTGGACCGGCGCCCCCGCCCGCTGATCGTCCTGGATCCGGAGCGGCTGCGCCGCGCCGCCAGCCCCTGGGGCGACGAGTGGCCGGCCGTCGAGCACGCCCCCGCGCCGCCGGAGCCCGGCGGGCTCGCCGCGCGCGAACCCGTGCGGCTGGAGCCGTCCGGTGCGCGGCCCGACCTGGCGGGGCTCCCCGCGGACAACCCCTTCTTCACCGGCCGCGACGTCAGCCTGCGCAAGCTCGACATGCTCGTCGCGCAGGCCGAGTGGCCGCGCGCGGTCGTCGTCCAGGGCATGGCCGGGGTCGGCAAGACGGCGCTGGCGCTGCACTGGGCGCACCGGACGGCCGGGCGGTTCCCCGACGGGATCCTGTTCACCGATCTGCGCGGGACGTCCCGCGCCCCCGCCACGCCCGGTGAGGCGATGGGGCAGGTGCTGCGCGCGGCGGGCGTCCCCGGCGACCAACTGCCGCGCACCGAGGCGGGCCTGGCGGCGCAGTGCCGGTCGCTGCTGGCCGACCGCCGGATGCTGCTGATCCTCGACAACGCCGCCGGTCCCGAGCAGGTGGGCCCGCTGCTGTCGGCGGCGGCGTCCGGCCTGGTGATCGTGACGAGCCGCCGCCGGCTCCCGCCGCTGCTGCGCGGCACGGACGTCCGCACGCTGGAGCTGCGGGAACTGGCGGCGCAGGAGGCCGAGGACCTGATCGCGGGCGTGCTCGGGCCGGACGACCCGCGGGTGCGGGGGGAGCGGCGGCCGCTCGCCCGGCTGGCCCGCGAGTGCGGCCGGCTGCCGCTGGCCCTGGCGGTGATGGCGGGCCGGCTCGCCGAGAACCCGGACGAGTCCATCGCGGAGACGGTCCGGGAGCTGACGGCGCACGACGAGGAGACCGCGCCCGGCACGTCCGGCGGGGGCGCCCGGGACGGCGTCCGGGGCCCGGCGGCTCCGGGCGGCGCGCTCCAGGGCGTCCTGAGCCCGACCTTCGAGGTGGCCTACCGGGGGCTGGGCCCCGACCAGCGGGAGGCGTTCCGCAGGCTCGGGCTCGTCGCCGGGCCCGACTTCACCGCCGCGGCCCTCGCCGCCCTCATGGGCCGGACCGAGGACGGGGCGCGCGACTGCCTGGAGGGCCTGCGGCAGGCGTACCTGGTCCGGGACACCGCGCCCGGCCGCTACCGGATGCACGACCTGCTCCGCGAGTTCGCGCGGGGGCGCGCGCTCGTCGAGGACGACGACAGCGACCTGCAGGCCGCGCAGCGGCGGCTGCTGGCCGCGTACCTGGCGGGGGCGCGGGCGGCGGGGGGGCGGCTCGGGGCCCCCGCCCGCCCCGCCGCGGCGCCGGGCCCGGCCGCGGGCGCCCGGGTGCGGGCGTCCCGACCGGCTCCCGACCGGGACGCGCGGGCCGCCGGGCTCGCCTGGTTCGAGGCCGAGCGGCGCAACCTCGTCGCGGCCGTGCACCAGGCGGCCCGGCTCGGCCTGCACCGGACGTGCTGGGAACTCGCCGACGCCCTGTTCGACTTCCAGCGTCTCCGTCGGTACGGCGAGGACAACGTCGCGGTCCTGCAGGCCGGCCTGCGCGCGGCGCGCGCCGAGGAGGACTGGGCGGCCGCCGCCGTCATGCTGCACGACCTCGCCGTCGCGCACGTCGAGCTCGACCGCGCCCAGCAGGCCGTCGGGTACGGGGAGGACGCGCGGCGCGGGTTCCGCGCCGTCGACCCGCCCGACCGGTACGGGGAGGCCGCGACCCTGGCGACGCTCGCCGACGTGCACGCCGCCCTGGGCCGGTACCCGACCGCCATCGACCACGCCCGCTGCGCCCTCGCCGCCCACGGCGAGCTCGGAGACGACGCGGGCGTCGCCCAGGCGCACGACACGCTCGCCCGCGCGCACGTGGGGCTTTCCGACCACGAACGGGCCCTCGAACACGCGGACCGGGCGCTCGCCATACGCAGGCGCATCGGCGACATGCCCGGCGTGGCGGGAACCCTGTTCACCCTGGCGAGGGTCCACCGCCGCTGGGGGAACGTCCGGGACGCCGTCCTGTACGCCCTGGAGGCCCTTTACATCCGCCAAGAACAAGCCGACCAGCTCGGCGCGGCGCAGGCGCTCACCCTCCTGGCGCGCATGCACGCCTCCCTCGGCCAGCGCGACCTGGCCATGCAGGACGCCGAACAGGCCCTGCGCACGTACCGCGCACTGGGCGCGCGCCACGGGGAGGCGCGCGCGCTCACCACCCTCGGGATGCTGACGTGCGACGCGGCGCGGTTCGCGGAGGCGTTCACCTACTGCGGGGACGCCCTGCGCCTGCACCGCGACGTCGGCGACCGGCACGGCGAGGCCGAGACGCTCGCGCAGATCGGCGTCGTCCACCTGCGGCACGGCCGCCACCGGGAGGCCCGCGAGCACCTGCTGCACGCGCTCGAGGTGCGCCGGGAGATCGGCGACCGGCACGGCGAGGCCAACGACCTGGAGCAGCTGTCGGTGGTGATGCGCCGCCTCGGGCGCCCGCAGGAGGCGTTCGTCCTCGGCCTGGAGGCCCTCGACCTGTGGCACCGGCTCGGCGCCCGCGGCAGGCTGGCCGGCACGCTCGGCAGCCTCGCCCGCACCTACCTGCGGCTCGGGCTGCCGGAGGACGCCGAGCGGGCCGCGCAGCAGGCGCTGGGCATCCGCCGCGCCGCCGGCGACCGGCACGGGCTCGGCGTCGGCACCGACACCCTCGCGCTGGTGCTGCGCCGCAGCGGCCGCCCGCACGACGCCCTGCGCGTCGGCCTGGAGGCGCTGCGGCTCATCGGCGAGGCGGGCGACCGGTACGCCGAGGGAACCGCGCTGGTGCACCTCGCCGCCGTCCACCTGGACCTCGGCCGCGCCGACGACGCCCTCGAGACGGCGCGGCGGGCGCTGGACCTCGCGGCCGAGCTCGGCGACGCCCGCGAGCAGGCGTACGCGCTGCACGCGATGGCGCGCGCGTCGCAGCTGCGCGGCGAGCACGCGCGGGCGGCCGCGCACTTCGACGCCGAGATCGCCATCCGCCGCGACATGGACGACCATCCGGGGCGGCGCGAGGCGCTCCGGCTGCAGGCCGCGTCGTACCGGGCGCTCGGCGACGCGGACGCCGCCGCCGACTGCGCCCGCCGCGTCCGCGCCCTCGACAAGTGGCTCGAATCGGACCGATCCCTGGAGATGTGACGGAAGACGCTGACTCGTGCCGCATCGCGGCGTTGACTGGGTCCGGGACCCGTGACCCCGCCGGGTCCCGCGAGGAGGCGACATGGAGCTCACCCGCTTCTGGGACGCGCTGCCCGAGCGCGCCCGGGAGGCGCTGCGGCGCGAGGGGACGACCGTGATGATGAAGCCGGGGGCGTTCCTCGTGCGCGAGCACACCCACACGTCCCAGGTCTTCGTCCTGCACCGCGGCGCCGTGAAGGTGTGGGTGGACCGCGCGGGCGACGTCGCGATCCTGGACGTGCTCGGGCCGGGCGACCTCGTCGGCGAGCTGGAGGCCGTCGACGGCGGCGTCCGGCACGCCAACGCCGAGGCGCTCACCGCGGTGGAGGCGACCAGGCTGACCGCCGACCGGTTCCGCCGCGTCCTGGACGCCCACCCCGGGACGGTCTGGGCGGTCGCGGCCGTCCTCGCCGAACGGCTCCGCGACGCCGACGAGCTCCGCGTCGCGCACTTCCCCGACGACCCCGAGCGCCGCCTCGCCGGCCGGCTGCTGCGCCTGACGTCGCGGTTCGGCTCCCCGCTCGCCGAGGACGGCGGCCCCGGGGACGGGGCCGCCGCGGGCGTCGAGGTACGGCTCCCGGTGTCCCAGCAGGACCTCGGGCGGTGGGCCGGGATGGGCCGCCGCAAGGTCGCGCAGATCCTCACCGCGGAGTCCGTCCGCGGCGGCCTCGACGTCGCCCGCAACGTGATCGTCGTCCGGTCGGCCGACGCGCTGCGCCGGCTGGCGGACCGCGACTAGCGGAACCCGGCGGGGGCGTGCGGCCACGGCGGCGGCTCCGGGAGCGCCCCGCGGGCCGCCACGCCCGCGCCGTCCGACCGCCCGCTCAGCCAGCCGAGCAGCGCGCGGGCCGTCCCGGACGCCTCGGCGCCGGTCGCCTCGCCGAGCACCGCCTCCTCGCCGAGGTCCGTCACGACGATCCGGTGCCCGGCCAGGCCGGGGAGCCGCTCGGCGGGCAGCACCGCCATGTCGGCCAGCGTGCTGCGCAGCGCCCACCCGACGTACCGGTCGGGCCAGTCGGCGGGCCCGTACCCGGCGGCGAGGTCGACGTGGTGGGCCTCGACCTCGTGCCAGCGCCGCAGGATCAGGTACCAGGCCGGGTGCTCGAACCCCGCCATCGCCCGCACCCGCGCGTCCCGGGCGTCCACCGGGAGCGCGCGGGCCAGCCCGGTGAACCGGGCGGCACTGGCGCGCACGTCCTCGACGATCTCGTCGCGCCCCCGCCTGACGCCGGCTTCGATGTCGGCGTTGCGCTGCTCCACGCTGGGGTACTGCGGGATCTCCGTGCCGGTGCGCGCCCATTCCAGCAGGTTGCAGAGCGAGTCGGCGTTGCGGGCGATGTGCGTGGCGACGTGCGCGCGGCTCCATCCCGGCAGCGCCGAGGGGGCGCGCAGGCCGGCCTCGTCCAGCGCGGACAGGGTGGCGACGAGGCGCGCCGCGCCCGCGTCGAGGGCGTCGATGGCGTCGAAGGCGAATTCCGAGGTGCTCACGACCGTCCATCCTGGCCCACCCGCACGCCGCGTTGCACCCCCGGCCGCCTCCCGTTCACAATGCCGATCATGGAATTCCCGATCTGCGTCACCTGCGGCGTCCAGTACGGCGCTCCCCGCCCCGACTGCCCGATCTGCGAGGACGAGCGGCAGTACGTCGGCTGGGAGGGGCAGCGCTGGACGAGCCTGGAGGAGCTGGGGGCGGCCGGGCACCGCGCGCGGATCGAGGACGAGGGCCTGGACGTCGTCGGCATCGGCACCGAGCCGTCCATCGCGATCGGCCAGCGGGCGCTGCTGCTGCGCACGCCCGCCGGGAACGTGCTCTGGGACATGGTCACGTACATCGACAACGACGTGATCCGCGAGGTGAACGACCTCGGCGGCGTCGACGCGATCGCGATCAGCCACCCGCACTACTACGGCACGATGGTCGAGTGGGCGCACGCGTTCGGCGCCCCCGTGTACATCCACGAGGCCGACCGCCGCTGGGTCGCCCGCCCCGACGACGCCGTCGTCTTCTGGACGGGCGACACGTGCGAGATCGCCGAAGGCGTCACCCTGATCAACGCGGGCGTGCACTTCGACGGCGGCCAGGTCCTGCACTGGCGCGACGCCCGCGCGCTGTTCTCCGGCGACATCCTGCAGGTCGTCAACGACCGCGACTGGGTGAGCTTCATGTACAGCTACCCGAACTTCATCCCCGAGCGCCCCCGGACCGTCCGGCGCGCGCTGCGCCTCCTCGAGCCCTACGACTTCGACCGCGTCTACGGGGCCTGGTGGCGCAAGATCGTCTACGCCGACGGCAAGAACGCCGTGCGCCGCTCCGCCGACCGCTACCTCGAGTACGCCCTCGACGACGAGTGACCCCGGGCGGCGGGGGCCCGGGCGCCCTAGGCGGCGAAGGCCCGGGCCATCGCCCCGACGTCCTGGTACTCGCGCCAGTGCGCGACCCGCCCGTCCCGCGCCCGCAGGACGAGGACGAACGCGCCCGCCGCCCGCCGTCCCGTCGCGGGGATCCGCGCGACCAGCTCGTACTCGGCGACGATCACGTCCGGATCGGCGGTCTCGTGCACGACCACCCGCCGGAACGCCTCGAACTCCACGGGGAGGCCGCGGCCCGCCTCGAGCATGGCCGCCACCGCGTCCCGCCCCTCGAACCGGCGGTGACCCTCGGGCGAGAACGGCGTCTCGACCACGATGCCGTCCCCGAGCATGCCCTCGTCCAGGCCCGGCCGCCCGGCGAGCACGTTGTCCTGGAACCGCGCGAACAGATCCCTCGGCGTCATGGGCCGCCTCCATTAAGATGAGTTGCTACTCATCTTGGAAAATATGAGTCGCCACTCATCTTGTCAACGGGACCGCACGCACATGGACAAGCCCCTGCGCGCCGACGCCCGGCGCAACCGAGCCCGCATCCTCGCCGCCGCCGAGGCGGTGTTCGCCGAGCACGGCGCCGCGGCCTCCACCGAGGAGGTCGCCGCCCGCGCCGGCGTCGCCGTCGGCACGGTGTTCCGCCACTTCCCGACCAAGCGCGACCTGCTCGCCGCGATCATGAAGGAGGTCCGCGCCCGGCTGGTCGCCCGCGCCGACGCGCTCCTGGCCGAGGGCGACCCCGCCACCGCCCTGTTCGACTACATCGCGTACCTGGTCGACTCGGCGTCCGAGACCGGCGACGTCCTGGGCCTGCTCGCCGCCGAGGGCGTCCCCGTCGATCCCGGCGAGCAGATCGCGTCCCTCGGGGACGCGTTCGGCGCCCTCCTGGACGCCGCCCAGCGCGCGGGCGCCGTCCGCGCGGACGTCCGGCCGCCCGAGGTGATGGCCCTGGTGACGGCCACCGCGCAGGGCGCCCTCACCGGCGCCTGGCCCGACGGACTCCGGCTCCGCACCCGGGGCCTGGTCGTCGACGCGCTGCGCCCGCGCACCGCGGCCGCCGAGTGACCGCCGCGTCCGCGCCCCCACCGCTCTCCACCGGGAACCGGACGTCCCGGACGAACGCCCCGCGGGCCCGCGCGCCGGCGGCGGCCCGGCGGGTCTAGTGGGCGACGTCGCGTTCGGCGACGACGCCGGTGATCCGGGCGCGCACGAGGTACTCGCCGGGGACGGCGTTGCGGGCGCCGAACTCCTCGGCCCGGTCCGCGCCCATGTAGCGGGCGCCGATCGCGGTGGCCCAGCGGCGCATCTCGTCCAGATCCTCGACGAGCGTCGCCACCGCCCGCAGCAGCACGAACGAGTACGGCGGCTCCTGGTCGTCGACGCACACCGACAGGCGCGGGTCGCGGGCCAGCGCGCGCCCCTTGACGGTGGACGCGCCGGTGTTGAACAGCAGGTCGTCGCCGTCGAGCACGAACCAGATCGGCGTCACGTGCGGGGCGCCGTCCTTGCGGGTGACGGCGCACTTGCCCGTGCGGGTGCCCGCGGTGACGAACGCGCGCCACTCGTCGTCGGTCATCTTCTCCATGCGCCCAGTCTGCCTCACAAGATCATCGGGACGGTCGCTACGGTGGCGGCATGCAGATCACGACCGCGCACGGTCCCGCGGAGGCCGCGCTCGACGAGCCCGCGGGCCCCGCGTTCCTGCTGGTCCTGACGCACGGGTCGAACGGGGGAGTGGACGCCCCGGACCTGCTGGCGGTGCGGGACGCGGCGCTGGGGCTCGGCGGCGCGGTGGCGCGGGTGACGCAGCCGTTCCGGCTCGCGGGCCGCCGGGCGCCAGGGTCGGCGGTGAAGCAGGACGAGGCGTGGCTGGAGATCGTCGCGGCGCTGCGGGAGCGGTTCGGGGACGTCCCGCTGGTGCAGGGCGGCCGCAGCAACGGCGCCCGGGTGGCGTGCCGGACGGCGCGGGCGGCCGGGGCGGCCGGGGTGCTGGCGCTCGCGTTCCCGCTGCGCCCGCCGCGCAGGCCGGAACGGTCGCGGGCGGACGAGCTGCGGTCGGCGGGCGCGGAGGTGCTCGTGGTGAACGGCGACCGGGACCCGTTCGGCGTCCCGGACCCGGCCGACGCGGCGCGGGTGGTGGTGCTGCCGGGGGAGCGGCACGAGCTGAAGAAGGACCCCGCCGCGGTCGCGGCGGCGGCGGTCCCGTGGCTGCGGCGCTGGGCGGCGTCGCGGGCCGCCGTCTCCCCGTGAACGGAATCGGTGTTCGGGCGGATGCGAGGGTTCCCTCTGGGCCCGGAGGGCGGGCCCAGAGGCCGGTGCGGTGGCGCGGGCCCCCGCGGAGCGATCATCGGTGCGGCCGGTCCCCCCGTGGCGACCGGCCCTCGGACGGCCTAGGCCGCGGGCGATGCCTGCAGGTCCGTCGGCCGGTGCGGTGCGATGACTCCCCCGTCGGGCAGCAGCTCACCGGTGTCCTCGAAGAGCACGACGCCGTTGCACAGCAGGCTCCACCCCTGCTCGGGGTGGGCGGCCAGCGTGCGGGCGGCGTCGCGGTCGGGCGCGTCGTGCGAGGGACAGGGCGGCTGGTGCGGGCACATGGCGTGCCTCCGGTCTCAACTACTGGTCGGTGGACTTTCCTTAATTGACGCACCCCAGTGTGGAACGGTTCGCCCTTGCCGCCTATAGCCCGTTGGGACGATTGTCCTCTGGTACCGGGGCAGGGGCATTTTGTGACCCGCCTCACCCTGAGGTGCCGTGCATAGCGTCCCCCGCGCTCGATAACGGATGAAGAACGACACGCCGAAGATCGGCAAACGTTTCAAAAGGTCCGTCGCCCGTCACCGGCCCGCCCGGTTCCGGCCACCGGATGCGAACGTTTCAGCCGGAGGCGGCCTCCGCGCGCCCTACGATGTCCCCCGGGGAGCGGGCCGAAGGAGGGGGGAGGCCGGGTATGCGCGTCGCGCTGTTCGTCGCGTGCTACGACGACGCGTGGTTCCCCGGCACGGGGAAGGCCGCGACGGTGCTGCTCGAGCGGCTCGGGCACGAGGTCGTCCACCCGCCGGGGCAGACCTGCTGCGGGCAGTTCCACTGGACGACCGGGTACCGGCGGGAGGCCGCCGGCCTCGCCCGCGCCTTCACCCGGGTCTTCGCCGGCGCGGACGCGGTCGTCGCGCCGTCGGCCTCGTGCGCGGCCGCCGTCCGGGACGCCTACCCCCGGATCGCGCGGACCGTCCGCGACCCGGGCCTGGCGGACGCCGCGGAAGCCCTCGCCGTGTACGAGCTCACCGAGTTCCTGGTGGACGTCCTGGACGTCACCGACGTCGGCGCCTACTATCCGCACCGGGTCACCTACCACCCGACGTGCCAGTCCGCGCGGGCCCTCGGCGTCGCCGACCGCCCGGAGCGGCTGCTGCGCGCCGTGCGCGGCCTGGAACTGGTCGACCTGCCCGCCGCCGACGAGTGCTGCGGGTTCGGGGGCGCGTTCGCGATGAAGAACGCCGACGTGTCCGTCGCGATGGTCGCCGACAAGATCCGGCACATCCGCGACACCGGCGCCGACGTCGTGTGCGCCGTCGACAACTCCTGCCTCGCGCACATCGGCGGGGCGCTGTCGCGGCTGCGCGGCGGCGTCCGCGTCGCCCACCTGGCCGAGATCCTCGCCGGGACGGGGCCCGCGTGACGGCCCCCGGCACCGAGCCGCCGGACGCCCTGGCGTCGGCGATCGCGCACGGCGCGCCCGCCGCTCCCGCGGCCGGGGCGCGGGCGTCGCGGTTCGCCGACGCGGCGCGGCCCGCGCTCGCCGACACCCGGCTGCGGCGCAACCTGGGCGCGGCGGTCGCCGCCGGCCGCGCCCGCGCCGCCGCGGCCGCCGCCGAGCCCGCCGACTGGGAGGCCCTGCGCGACGCCGGCCGCGCCCTGCGGGACGCGGCGCTCCTCGACCTCGACACGCACCTGGAACGCCTCGAACGCGCCGTCACCGAGGCGGGTGGCACGGTCCACTGGGCCGTGGACGCCGCCGAGGCCCGCCGGATCGTCACCGGGCTGGTGCGGGAGACGGGCGCCCGCGAGGTCCTGCAGGCCCCGTCGGCGACCGTCCGGGAGGCGGGCCTGCCCGACGCGCTCGCCCGCGCGGGCGTCACCGTCCGCGCGACCGGCCTCGGCGACCTGATCGTCCGGCTGGGGGAGGAGGCTCCGGCGCACCTGGCCTCCCCGGCGCTGCACCGCGACCGCGCGCAGGTGCGGGAGCTGTTCCTGCGGGCGCTGCCGGGCGTCCCGCCGGAGCTGTCCGACGACCCGGCGGCCCTCGCCGGCGCCGCCCGCACGCACCTGCGCGACCGGTTCGCCGGCGCCCGCGCCGCCGTCACCGGCGCGGCGTTCCTCGCCGCCGACACCGGGACGGCCGTGCTCGTCGAGTCGGGCGGCGAGGGGCGGATGTGCGTCACCCTCCCCGACACGCTGATCACCGTCGCGGGCATCGACAAGGTCGTCCCGTCCTGGACCGACCTCGAGGTGCTGCTGCAGCTCCTGCCGCGCGCCTCGGCGGGCGACCGCATGACCCCGTACGTGTCGGCGTGGACGGGCGTGCACCCGGGCGACGGGCCCCGCGCGTTCCACCTCGTCCTGCTCGACAACGGGCGCACCGGCGCGCTCGCCGACGAGGTCGGCCGGGCGGCGCTGCGCTGCATCCGCTGCGCGGCGTGCCTGGACGTGTGCCCCGTCTACGAGCGGACCGGGGGCGGCCCGTACGGGCCGGTGTACCCGGGGCCCGTCGGCGCGATGCTCACCCCGCAGCTGCGCGGCGTCGAGAGCGCCGCGAACGCGTCGCTGCCCTTCGCGTCCACGCTCTGCGGCGCCTGCACCGACGTGTGCCCCGTGAAGATCGACATCCCGGAGGTCCTGGTGCACCTGCGCGGCGCGGTCGTGGAGTCGCGCCGCGCCCGTCCCGTCCCCACGCCGGAGCTGGTGCTGATGCGGGGCCTGGCCTGGACGATGGCGGACCCCCGCCGCCACCGCCTCGCGGTCCGCCGCGGCACCCGGTGGGCGCGGCTGCTGTCGCGCGGCGGCCGCATCCGGCGGCTGCCCGGGCTGCTCGGCAAGTGGACCGAGGCCCGCGACGTGCCGGCGCCGCCCGCGCAGAGCTTCCGCGACTGGTGGGCGCGCCGGTGAGCGCCCGCGACGAGATCCTGCGGCGGGGCCGCGACGCCCTCGGCGGGGAGCGCGGCACCGCCCCGCCGGTGCCGCGCGGCTACGACCGGCGGCTCACCGGGGAGGAGGCCGCGTCCCGCGCGGACGTCCTCGCGCTGTTCACCGAGCGGGTCGCCGAGAACCGCGCCGCGGTCCGGCACGTCGCCGCCGACGACGTCGGCACCGCCGTCGCCGCCGCGCTGTGGGGGCGGGAGGCGAAGCAGATCGTCGTCCCGGCCGACCTGCCGTTCGGGTGGCTGGCCGAACTGGAGGGGGTGCGGGCGCTGGCCGACGCGCCCGCCCTGGACGCCGAGGCGCTCGCGGCGGCCGACGGCGTCGTGACGGGCTGCGCGGCGGCCGTCGCGCGGACCGGGACGGTCGTGCTGGACGGCGGCCGCGCGCAGGGGCGGCGCGCGCTGACCCTCGTGCCCGACTACCACCTGTGCGTCGTTCACGCCGACCAGATCGCCGGGACGGTCCCGGAGGTCGTCGCGCGGCTCGACCCGGCGCGCCCGCTGACCTGGATCAGCGGCCCGTCGGCCACCCGCGACGTCGAGTCGGTGCGGGTGCCGGGGCCGCACGGCCCCCGCCACCTGGAGATCCTCGTCGTCGAGGACTGAACCGGCGGCCGGGACCCCCGCGGACCCCTACCGGACGCCCGCCAGGACGACGCCGAGTCCCGCGTCGAAGCGGGCGTCCCAGTCCACCGCGCGGTCGGCGCCGTCCTCGGCGGTGCCGCGCACCTCGAGCGCGGCGTGCCCGATGACGTAGCCGAGCAGGGTGTGCGCGGTGACGGCGGCGGCGTCCTCGGCGGTGCCGCCGAGCCGCAGCGCCTCCCGCAGGGACGCGACGGTCGCGGTCAGCGCGGCGGGATTGCGGCGCGTGACGACCAGGGGCAGGACGCCGGCGTGCTCGAGCAGCCGGGCGCGGTAGTCGCGCGCCCAGCCGCGCAGGACGTCCCCGGCGCGCCCGTCCGGGACGTCCGCCGAGACGGGCGCGGCGGCGACGTGGGCGACGAGGCCGTCGAGGAGCTGCTCCTTGCCGCGGGGGAGGTGGTGGTAGATCGCCATCGCCTCCACCTCCAGCGCGTCGCCGAGGCGGCGCATGGTGAGGCGGCCGAGCCCCTGCCCGTCGACGATGTGCAGGGCGGCCTCGATGATGCGCTCGATGGACAGCGGCGCGCGGTTCCGCGCGTTGATCGCAGGTTGCCGGACCATGGCCAGACCTTACTGCGTAAAGGCCCGGCCCGGCGGCGAAACGCCGCAGGGCGCGCCTAAAGTCGGGCGATCATGTCCGCCCCGGGGCCGTCCCCCTGTCGTGCCGGCCTCGGCCACCGCCCTGACCTTACTGCGTAAAGGACCGAACTTCGGTGTCCCCCGTCACAACGGGCCCGCCACCCGCGTACGCTTGCCTCGATCGGACGGGCCGGATCGGCGGGACCGGACGGCCGGACCGATCCAGAAGACCGTGAGCTTGAGGGAGAGCACCATGCCGCTGGGCCGCCGGGTCAGCAAGGACGTCGCGGAGTTGCACGAGGCCGACCGGGAGTTGGCCGCCGGGTACACCGAGCGGCTCGCCGCGGCCAACGAGGCGGAGCGGGCGCTGCGCGAGGCGCAGGGCGGCGCGGTCCCGCCGGAGGAGCTGCGGGAGCTGACCGTCGCGTTCGACCGGGCGCTGACCGAGGCGCTCACCGCCGCGGAGGCCGCCGAGCGCGCCGCGATGGGCCCGAAGGTGTACGCGCCCGACCCGCAGGACGCCAAGGCCCAGCGCGCCGCCGAGATCGCGGCGCGGAAGGCGAAGGCGACGCCGTCCGTCCGCCCGTGGACCGACGAGGTCGACCGGCTCCGCACGGCGCGCGAGGCGCACCGGCTGGGCTTCCGCACGCAGCCGACCGCCGCGGTCTGACGGGCACGGGTCTGACGGGCACGGGTCTGACGGGCACGGGCCTGACGGGTACGGCCTGACGGTCGAGATTTTCACGGTCGCGGTCGGCCCGCGTCCGGAGGCGCCCGCCCCGGGGGAGGGGCGGGCGACGGGGCCCGGACGTGGGGCGACACAGCGTCACCGGGTGGCACCGGCCACCGAACTTTGAGAGTCTGCCCTCTCGGGGAGCACCGGGGCGACCCGCCCGCCGCCGCGCGTTCGCGGGCGGGAGGACGTCCCGGTGGAGAGGGCACAGGTGCTCTGGACGCGGGGGGAAGTCACGTGGAGCGCACGCCGCCGGACCGGTGCCGCGTACTCGAGTCCTACCAGGACGGGGTGCGGGCGATCCGGGAGCTGGCGGGCCGGGCCGGCGACTGGGACGTCCCGACGCCGTGCTCGGACTGGCAGCTGATCGACCTCGCCGGCCATCTGCGGTGCGTCGCCGAGAACTTCCTGGAGTACCTGCAGGACGCGCCGGACAGCCGGCTCGCGAAGCTGTTCGCCCAGGAGGCCGCGACGGCCGTGCTGATCCGGCAGCAGGCGCGGCAGAACGCGGCCGAGCTGGCGGTGCTGCCGCCCGACTCGGGCCCCGACCGGATCATGGCGTTCGGTGTGTCGGCGGGCGCGTACGCCGACCTGATGCCCGACATGTGGGACCGCACCCACCTGATCTACCGGGGCACCAAGTACACCGTGGGCGACCATGCGGGCGCCGCGTGCGTGGAGTGGCACCTGCACGCGTGGGACATGGCCCGGGCCCTCGGCACCGACTACCGGCCGCGCGATCCCGACCTGCTCGTGTCGGCGTGGCACTGGGGCGTCCCGCACCTGCCGCTGGCCTCGGGCGAGGGGTGGGAGGCGGTGCTGCGCGCGTCGGGCCGCTCGCCGCGCTGGCCGGAGCCCGACGCCGTCCCGGACGGACGCACCGGCGGGACGCCCGGGGCCGCGGCGGCGCGGGCGCGGACGGGCCGGCAGGCGCCGGGCCGGGCGCGGCGCGTCCGCTCGCCCCGCGGGCCCGGCTCCGGGTGAGCCGCCCTCACAGCCCCCTGGGCGGGGTTGTGCGGAGTATGTAGCAGCGCGTGCACGCGCCGCGCCGTCCGGTGTAATCCGCCGTTCCTACCGTCCTTCGGGTGTCCACGAGACGTCTGGAGGGACCGAGCATGACGGCGGTGACCGACGAGGCCGCCGCGCGGCCGGAGGCGGCGCGGCGGGGCGGCCGGTGGATCGATCACTGGGATCCCGAGGACGAGGAGTTCTGGGAGCGCACGGGACGGCGGGTCGCCACCCGCAACCTGGTGTTCTCGATCTTCACCGAGCACCTCGGGTTCTGCGTCTGGCTGCTGTGGAGCATCGCCGTCCTGCACCTGGCGGACAACGGCACGGCGCTGTCGGTGGGGCAGACCCTCTGGCTGACGACGCTGCCGAACCTGGTGGGCGCGCTGCTGCGGATCCCGTACACGTTCGGCCCGGCGAGGTTCGGCGGGCGCAACTGGACGGTCGTCAGCGGGTTGCTGCTGCTGATCCCGTGCGGCCTGTTCGTGTTCGCGATCGCCAATCCCGGGCTGCCGTTCTGGGCGCTGCTGCTGATCGCCGCGACGACCGGGCTCGGCGGCGGCAACTTCGCCTCCTCGATGTCGAACATCGCGCACTTCTACCCGACGGCGAAGCAGGGGCTGCCGCTGGGGCTGAACGCGGCGGGCGGCAACGTGGGGGTGAGCGTCACGCAGCTGACGATGCCGCCGCTGATCGTCGCCTTCGGCCTCATCGCGGTCGGCTGGGTGTGGATGCCGCTGATCCTGGCGGCGGCCGCCGGGGCCTACCTCTTCATGGACAACCTGGCGGGGGCGAGCCGGTCCTACACGATGGCGGAGATGGGGCGGATCGCCGCCCGGCCGCACACGGTCGTCATGGCGGTGCTGTACATCGCGACGTTCGGCTCTTTCATCGGGTACTCGTTCTCGTTCGGCGTGCTGATCGGGAACCAGTTCCCCGAGGTCGACGCGTCCAACTACATCTGGATCGGCGCCCTGGTCGGGTCGGCGGCGCGGCCCCTCGGCGGCTGGATGGCCGACCGGTTCGGCGGGACGGCCGTCACGTTCTGGAACTTCCTGGGGATGGGGCTGGGCGTCGTCGCGGTCTGGGCCGGCGTGAACACGGGGTCGTGGGGGCTGTTCCTCGGCGCGTTCCTGTGGGTGTTCGCCTCCACCGGCATCGGGAACGGCTCGACCTACAAGATGATCCCGTCGATCTTCCGGACGCGGGCGGCGGCGCGCACCGCCGCGGCCGGCCGGGAGGCCCGGGACCGGGCGCTGGCGGCGGCGCGGCGGGAGGCGGCCGCGGCGATCGGGCTCATCTCCGCCGTGGGCGCGCTCGGCGGCGCGCTCATCCAGCAGACCTTCCGGATCTCGGTGGAGCGGACCGGGGGCATCGCCCCGGCGCTGGTCGCGCTCGCGGTGTTCTACGGCCTGTGCCTGGTGCTGACCTGGGCCGTGTACATGCGCCGGGTGCGGCTCGGGGACCGGCACATGAGCCTGGCGGAGGCCGGGGTGTGACCCGGCCGGGGCCGCGCGCGGCCCGTTGAGAGCCCGCCGGGGGCCGCCGCCAGGGGTGGGGGGCGGCCCCCGGCGCTTCGGCGGGTACGGGCGTCGTTCGCGGGTAGGGGGACGTCACGCCACGCGACGGAGGAAGGGGAACGGCAATGGCGGTCTGCGAGGTCTGCGGGAACGACTACGACATGTCCTTCGAGGTCCACGCGCAGGGGCAGGTGCACACGTTCGACTCGTTCGAGTGCGCCGTGAGCCGGATGGCGCCGGTGTGCGAGAACTGCGAGTGCCGCATCATGGGGCACGGCGTCGACGTGGACGGGCACTGGTACTGCTGCGCCCACTGCGCGCGGGTCGCCGACCCGGAGCGCGGCAGGCAGATCAAGGACGCCGTTCCGGCCTGAGGCCGGAGCGGCGGTCAGCGGCGGCCGAGGGCGGGGGTGCCGAACGGCTGCTCGATGCCGTCCTCGAGGTAGACGGCGCGGCCCTCGGCCATGGCGCGCAGCGCGGGCGCCATCCGGCGGGCGACGTGCGGCGGGGCCAGCTCGGGGATCTTCTCCGGCGCGACCAGGACGTGGTCGGACAGCTCGTCGGGCGGCAGCCGGATCGCGTCGGCCTCCGTGCCGGTGATGGAGCCGCCGAAGACGAAGACGTTGACCGAGTCGACGCCGTCCGCGCGGGGCGAGCCCCAGTCGACGCAGGCCAGGCCGTCCAGGCGCGGGACGAGGCCGAGTTCCTCCTCGCATTCGCGCAGGCAGGCCGACAGGGGGGACTCGTCCGCCTCGATGACGCCGCCGGGGAGGAACCAGCCCTCGCTGTAGGTCGGCTTGACCAGCAGGACCCGCCCGAGGTCGTCCAGGAGCAGGGCCGCCGCGGCGCCGCGGGAGCGCGGCAGTGAGGCGTAGTAGGCAAGGTCGGGCATGTACCGAGGTTAGGCGCGATCTTGGTGGGGCGGCAGGACGGGGTCGGCGGCCGGGGCCGCATCGTTCCGGGGCGCCGCGGGGTCACCGCGAATCCGTTCGGTAATCGGGTGAAAGGCGACGAAACGGCCATGACAGCGTTCGACAACGCTTGACACGAGATCGTCAGAATCCGCCATCGCCGCGCCTCCGGTCGGCGCCGAACGGCCGCCGTGCGCACTGCGTGAATGCCTTTTAACACGGCGGTCATCTGCGGGAATCGGCCGCGAAACGGCCCACGGGCACGCTCGCCGACATGATCGGGACACCCACGCACTGCCCGTACTGCGCCCTGCAGTGCGGCATGACCCTCCGCCTCGCGGCCCCCGGAGCGCCGCCCGCCTCGCCGCCCGTCGAGGTGACGCCGCGCGACGACGTCCCCGCCAACCAGGGCGGGCTGTGCCGCAAGGGCTGGACGTCGGCGGAGCTGCTCACCGTCCCGGACCGGCTCACGGCGCCGCTGATGCGCGCGGGACGGGACGCGCCGCTGGAGCCGTGCACGTGGGACGAGGCGCTCGACCGCGTCGCGGGGGAGCTGCGCGGGCTGCGGGCCGCGCACGGGCCGGACGCCGTCGCGGTGTTCGGCGGCGGGTCCCTGACGAACGAGAAGGCGTACACGCTCGGGAAGTTCGCCCGGGTCGCGCTCGGCACCTCGCAGATCGACTACAACGGGCGGTTCTGCATGTCGTCGGCCGCGGCGGCGGGCGGGCGCGCGTTCGGGATGGACCGCGGGCTGCCCGGTCCGGTCACCGACCTCGCCGAGTCCGGCGCGGTCCTGCTGGCCGGCGGGAACGTCGCCGAGACCATGCCGCCGTTCATGCGGCACCTCACCGCGATGCGCGACCGCGGCGGCGCCCTCGTCGTGGTCGATCCGCGCCGCAGCGCCACCGCCCGGCAGGCCGACCTGCACCTGCAGCCGCTCCCGGGCACCGACCTGGCGCTCGCCAACGGGCTGCTGCACCTGGTCCTCGCCGAGAACCTCGCCGACCACGCCTACATCGCGGCCCGCACCACCGGGTTCGACGCCGTCCGCACGGCCGTCAACTCCTACTGGCCGGACCGCGTCGAGCGGATCACCGGCGTGCCCGTCCCGGAGATGCGCGAGGCCGTCCGGCTCCTGGCGGGCGCCGAGCGCGCGCACGTCCTCACCGGGCGGGGCGCCGAGCAGCACGCCCACGGCACCGACACCGTCACCGCGTTCATCAACCTCGCGCTGGCGCTCGGGCTGCCGGGCCGCGCCGGGTCGGGGTACGGATGCCTCACCGGGCAGGGCAACGGGCAGGGCGGCCGCGAGCACGGGCAGAAGGCCGACCAGCTCCCCGGCTACCGGCGCATCGACGACCCCGCCGCGCGGGAGCACGTCGCGCGGGTGTGGGGCGTCGATCCCGACTCCCTGCCCGGCCCCGGACGGTCCGCGCACGAGCTGCTGTCGGCGCTCGGCGGGCCCGCCGGCCCGCGCGCGCTGCTGCTGTTCGGCTCGAACCCGGTGGTGTCGGCCCCGGACGCCGCGGCCGTCGAGGAGCGCCTCGCCGCGCTCGACCTGCTGGTGGTCGCCGACTTCGTCCCGTCGGAGACGGCCGCGCGCGCCGACGTGGTGCTCCCGGCGGCGCAGTGGGCCGAGGAGTCCGGGACGATGACGAACCTGGAGGGCCGGGTGCTGCGCCGCAGGCGGGCGCTCGCCCCGCCGGAGGGCGTCCGCACCGACCTGGCCGTCCTGGCGGACCTGGCGCGGCGGCTGGACGCCCCGGGGGACTGGCCGGACGACCCGGCGGAGGTGTTCGCCGAGCTGCGCCGCGCGAGCGCGGGCGGCCCCGCCGACTACTCCGGCATCGACTACGGGCGGATCGAGCGGGAGGGCGGCGTCTTCTGGCCGTGCCCGTCGCCGGACCACCCCGGCACCCCCCGCCCGTTCCTGGACCGGTTCCCGACGCCCGACGGGCGCGCCCGGTTCGTCCCGGTCGGGCACCGGGGCCCCGAGGAGGAGGTCGACGCCGACTACCCCGTGTACCTCACGACCGGGCGGGTCCTGGCGCACTACCAGTCGGGCGCGCAGACCCGGCGCGTCCCGGCGCTGGCCGAGGCCGAGCCGGGCCCGTTCGTCGAACTGCACCCCGACCTGGCCGGACGCCTGGGCGTCGAGGACGGCGACGCGGTGCGGGTCCGCAGCCGCCGCGGCGCGGCGCTCGCGACCGCGCGGCTCACCGAGGCGGTCCGCGCCGACACGGTGTTCATGCCGTTCCACTGGGCGGGGGAGGGGCGCGCGAACCTGCTCACCAACCCGGCCCTCGACCCGGTGTCCAGGATGCCCGAGTTCAAGGTGTGCGCGGTGCGGCTGGAGCCCGCCGCCCGCCCGGCCCCCGTGAGCGTCTTTTAACACGCCGGTGACAGAAGGGACCCAATCGCGAAACCGCCCCTGCCGAGGATCGAAGCGATCACGAGCCAGGAAGTGATCGAGAGCCAGGAGGTTGCCGCACGATGAGCACGACCGAAGCGACCCTCGCACCCGAGGCCCGCGCTCCCCAGTCCGCCCGCACGGCACAGAACGGTACGTCGCACCACGGATCGTCGCACAACGGTACGTCGCACAACGGGTCGTCGCAGCACGCGGCGGCGCAGACCCGAACGGAACGGCGGTGGGTCGACGTGTGCGCCTACGCCGACATCATCCCGGAGCGCGGCGTCTGCGCGATGGTCGGCGGGACGCAGGTGGCGGTGTTCCGCACCTTCGACGGCGACCTGCACGCGCTGTCGAACCTGGACCCGTTCAGCGGCGCGCACGTGCTGTCGCGCGGCATCCTCGGGACCCGCGACGGCGTCCCCACCGTGGCCTCGCCGATGTACAAGCAGGTCTTCGACCTGCGCACCGGCGTCTGCCTGGACGACCCGCGGGTGGCGCTGCCCGCGTACGGCGTCCGGCGCGCGGGCGGCCGGGTGGAGGTGGCGGTCCCCGATGAGCACCGTCGGTGACGCGCTGGCCGGGTTCGCCGTCGGGGTGACCGCGGCCCGCCGCCAGGAGGAGCTCGCGACGCTGCTGGAGCGGCGCGGGGCCCGGGTGGTGCTCGCGCCGGCGATCCGGCTGGTCCCGCTCGCCGACGACACGGCGCTGCTGGAGGCGACCCGCGCGTGCCTGGCCGCGCCGCTCGACCACGTCGTCGTCACCACCGGGATCGGGTTCCGCGCGTGGCTGGAGACCGCCGACGGGTGGGGGATGCGCGACGAGCTCGTCGCCCGCCTCGGCGGCGCCGCCCTCCTGACGCGCGGCCCGAAGGCGCGCGGCGCCGTCCGGTCGGCGGGCCTGCGGGAGCGGTGGTCGCCCGAGTCGGAGGGGACGGCCGAGGTCCTGCGGCACCTGCTGGCGGAGGACCTGGCGGGCTCCCGCGTCGCCGTCCAGCTGTACGGGGAGCCGCAGCCCGAGCTGACCGGCGCGCTGCGGGCCGCCGGGGCCGAGGTCGTCGAGGTCCCGGTGTACCGGTGGGCTCCCGCCGACGACCCGACCCCGCTGCACCGGCTCGTCGGGCAGGCCGTCGCCGGGACGGTCGACGCGATCACCTTCACCAGCGCCCCGGCGGTCGCCGCGACGCTGGCCGCGGCCGCCGCGGACGGGCTCGCCGAGCCGCTGCTGGAGGCCATGCGCGGGCCGCTGGTCGCGGCGTGCGTCGGCCCGGTCACGGCGGCGGAGCTGACCGCCCGCGGCGTCCCGACCGTCCAGCCCGAGCGCGCCCGGCTCGGCGCGCTCGTGCGGACCCTGGCCGCGGACCTGCCCCGCCGGCGGGCGCGCCGGCTGCGGGTCCGCGGGCTGGCGCTGGAGCTGCGCGGCCACGCGGTCGTCCTGGACGGGCAGCTGCGCCCGATCGCGCCCGCGCCGATGGCGATCCTGCGGGCGCTCGCGCGGCGCCCCGGGCACGTGGTGTCGCGGGCGGAGCTGTCCGGGGCGCTGCCCGGACGGCCGCTCCGCGCCGCCGACGCCTCGGGGGCGGGCGGCGCGGCCGGCGTCCCCGGTTTCGGCGGCGCGGGCGTCCTGGCCCGCCCGCAGGCGGACGAGCACGCCGTGGAGATGGCGGTGGCGCGGCTCCGCCGCGGCCTGGGCCGTCCCGGCATCGTGGAGACGGTGGTCAAGCGCGGCTACCGGCTCGCCTGCGACCCCCGCCAGAGCGCCTCGGTGCCCGCGGGCTGAGCGGCCCGCGAACGCCCGTCCTCCGCTCCGTCCCGCCAGAGGTCCCGTCTCGCTCCCCGCCTTCGGTCCGCCACGTCGCGGAAAAGCTCTCGTCGGCGGGGACGGTGGGCGATACTGACGTCACGGAAAGCATTCGCTCGGATGCTCATGGTGACGGAGGTCGGGTGGACGACAAGAAGGTTCTTCGTGGCGGCGCCGTGCTGGCGGCCGCGCTGCTCGTGGCGGGGGCGGCTCCGGCGGCGGCCGCGGGCCCGGCCCCGCGGCCGGCGGCGGGCGCCCAGAGCGCCGACGCGGCGGCGGGCGTACGGATCTCGCGGTTCCTCGGCGAGCGGCGGCTGCCGCACAAGATGCAGGTCGAGGGGACGACCGTCGGCGGTATCTCGGGCATGGACCGCGACCCCCGCACCGGCACCTGGTACTTCATCTCCGACGACCGGTGGCGCTACGACCCGGCGCGCTTCTACACCGGGCGCGTCGACATCGACCCGCGCACCGGCGCGTTCTCCGGCGTGCGGATCAGCGGCGTCCGCACGCTGAAGCGGCCCGACGGCAGCCCTTACCCCGGATTCGGCGAGCCCGGGTCGGTCGACCCGGAGGCGATCCGGTTCGACCCGCGCGGGAACCGGCTGCTGTGGGGCAACGAGGGCGACCGCCCCGACGCCGCCCACCCCGGCATCGCGCTGTCGCCCCTGTCGGTCCAGTGGGCGGGGCCGGACGGGGGGCACCGCGGCGCCCTCCCGCTCCCGGCGAACCTCGAGCAGACCACCGAGGACCGCGGGCCGCGCCGCAACTACGGCTTCGAGGCCGTCGCCGTCGCGCCGCACCGCCTCGCCGCGATGGCCGAGGGCCCGCGCTACGAGGACGGCGCCCCGCCGACCGTCGAGCGGGGCGCGGCCGTCCGGCTGACCCTGTGGAACCGCGGCGGCGGCCTGCTCGCCCAGCACGCCTACCGGGTGGAGCCGCTCCCGGCCGCGCCGGTGCCGGCGGACGGGCACGCCGACAGCGGCGTCTCGGAGATCCTCGCGATCGACGACCACCGCTACCTGGCGCTGGAGCGCTCCTGGATGGAGGGCGTCGGCTACCGCGTGCGGCTGTACGCGTTCGACGTCCGGGGCGCCACCGACGTCCTGCGGCGCGACCGGCTCGGCGACGCCCCGTACCGGCCGGTGGCCAAGCGGCTGGTCGCCGACCTCGGCCGGTACGCCGACCCGGCGCAGAACCTCGAGGCGATGGCGTGGGGGCCGCGCCTGCGGACGGGGGAGCGGACGCTGCTGATCGGCTCCGACGACAACTTCGACGACCGCGAGGTGACGCAGTTCCTGGCGTTCGCCGTGCGGGGGCGCTGAACCGCCCGCTCGCCGGCCCGCGAACGCGGAGGGCCCGCCGGACACCGTGGTCCGGCGGGCCCTCCGTCCGTCGCGGCGGCGCTCAGACGGCGAAGTCGAGCAGCGGCCGGGCGTTGCTGGGGTGCCGCAGCTTGGACAGCGACTCCTTCTCCAGCTGCCGGATCCGCTCCCGGGTCAGCCCGAGCGCGCGGCCGATCTCGTCGAGGGTCCGCGGCGTCCCGTCGTACAGCCCGAACCGCATCGCCATGATCTTGGCCTCGCGCGGCGACAGGATGTCGAGGGTGCGGCGCAGCTGGTCGGCCATGAGCTGCCGGTCCACCAGCTCGGACGCCTCGGGGCTGTCGGTGTCCTCGATGAGGTCGCCGATGCGGGTCTCGCCGTCCTCGCCGATGGTGGAGTCCAGGCTGATCGGCTGGCGGCTGGTGCGCAGCAGCTCGCGGACCTGCTCGGGGCTCTTGTCGAGCTCGACGGCCAGTTCCTCGGGGGTGGGCTCGCGGCCCAGCCGCTGGTGCATGTCGCGCTCGACGCGGCTCAGCTTGCTGAGCATCTCCAGCACGTGCACCGGCAGCCGGATGGTGCGGGCCGAGTCGGCGAAGCCGCGCTGGATGGCCTGGCGGATCCACCACATGGCGTAGGTGGAGAACTTGTAGCCCTTGGAGTAGTCGAACTTCTCCACGGCGCGGATCAGCCCGAGGTTGCCCTCCTGGACGACGTCCAGCAGGGACAGGCCGCGGTCGGAGTACTTCTTGGCGACCGACACCACGAGCCGGAGGTTGGCCTCCAGCATGTGGGCCTTGGCGCGGCGGCCGTCGGCGGCGACCCACTCGAGGTCGGCGCGCAGCGCCGGGCTCAGCTCCTCGGTCTCGAGCTTGTGCTCGGCGTACAGCCCGGCCTCGATCCGCTTGGCGAGGTCGACCTCCTGCTCGGCGGTCAGCAGCTGCCTGCGGCCGATCGCCTTCAGGTAGGTGTGGACCGAGTCGCCCATCGCGGTCGACTGGTCGTCCAGGTCGGCCGGGGTGTCGGCGGCCTCGACCTCGGTGACGTCGAACGCCTCGTCGGCGGTGCCGTCGCCGTCGCGGGCGGCCTTGCCTCCGCCCGCTTTGGCGCCGGTCTTGGCGCCGGTCTTGGCGCCGGTCTTGGCGGTGGCCTTCGGGCGCGCCCGTCCGGCGGTGGTCTTCTTGGCGGTGTGCTTGCGGGCGGGGGAGGGGACGTCGGCTCCGGCGGGGTGGTCGGCCGGGTGCTCGGCGGCGCGGTCCTCGGCGCGGGCGGCCGCCGGGACGGCGGCCTTGCGCCCGGCGTCGGTGTCGCCGGCGAGGCTGATGCCGGCCTCGGAGAGCTCGCGCAGGATCGAGCGGCCCTGGGCGGGGCTGATGCCGGCCGATTCGAAGGCCCCCCGGACCTCGTCGAGCGACAGGCGCCCTTGGGCGCGGCCACGCTTCAGGAGGTCGTCGAGTGCCGGGCTCGTCGCCCCTGTGAGCGGGGTCTCTGCGGCGGTTCGCGGCATGGGGACGCCCCCCTCCCTTCGGTGGTGTGAATGCGGCGCGGATTGTCGTTCGCTGGTGGCGCGCGCATCTATCGGAACGTCGCGGGACCGGGTCCTTGTTCCCGGCGCCCCGGATCGGCGCCCTCGCCGCGGAGCGGGAGGGTGCCCCGGACAGGATTTCGTGCCCGGTGCGGGCCGTCTCACACCGGCGGCCCGCCCGCCCCGTACCTTACTAGGTAAAGGCAACGGGTGGTGCGACTTCCGTCATTCCGAGCGTTTCGGCCGCAATGGTCGACCATAACGCGCGACGACGCGTTCGCGCAGCTCAGGATCGTCCCGGGGGACCGGCTCGAGGAACACCTCGTCGATCTCGGCGTGCGCCTCCCGCAGCTCGCGCGCCATCCGGACGCACGCGCGCTCGAGCTCGGCGGAGGCGATCGCGTCGCGGAAGTCCAGCCGCGCGCACACCAGCACCCGGTCCGCGCCGACCGTCATCGTGACGATGTCGACGAGCCACTCCACCTCGGGGGCCGCGGTGAGCCGGGCGCGGACGTCGGCGACCAGCCGCGGATCCGCCTGGTTGCCGATCAGCAGGTCGAGGTTGATGCGGCCGAGGACGGGCGCGACGGCGGTCAGCAGCACGCCGATCAGCACCGAGCCGACGCCGTCCCAGACGGCCGAGCCGGTGAGGTGGTGCAGGCCGAGGCCGCCGAACGCCAGCAGCAGGCCGATCAGCGCGGCCGAGTCCTCCAGCAGGACGCTGATCGCGGGCGGGTCGTCGGTGCGGCGCATGTACGCGGCGACCGGCAGGCCCGCGCCGCGGGCGGCGGCGCGGACCTGCCGGAGGGCCTGCTGCCAGGACACGGCCTCGAGCACGAAGGAGACGCCGAGGACGGCGTACCCGACGAGCGGGTCGGCCTCCTCGGCGGTGTGCCCGGTAAGCGTCTGCACGCCCTGGTATAACGCGAACAGCGCGCCCATCCCGAAGATCGCGACGGCGACCAGGAGCGTCCAGATGTAGCGCTCCATGCCGTAGCCGAGGGGGTGGCGCCGGTCGGCGGGACGGCCGCTGCGGCGCAGCCCCGCCATCAGCAGGACCTCGTTGAAGGTGTCGGCGACCGAGTGCGCGGCCTCGGCGGCCAGCGACGCCGATCCGGTGAGCAGCGCCGCGACGATCTTGGCGACGGCGATGCCGAGGTTGGCCAGGAACGCCAGCGCGACGGTCGGCCCGCTCTCCCCGGCCTTCCCCGGGTCCCGATGATCGGCCATGCCGGTCGTCATCCCCCGGCGCCCGGGGCCCATGCCCCCGGGGACGCCCGCCCTGGAGCCCGACGCTCAGGGGGCGTGGGCTCCCGCGTCGCGGAGGCGGGCGCGGTCGGGCTTGCCGGACGGCAGCAGCGGGATCCGCTCGCGCAACTCGAGCTCGTGCGGCGCCGCGTGGGCGGGCATCGTCGCGCGGACGAACGCGCGCAGCTCGTCCAGCGAGGGCGGCGCGCCCGGGGCGGGGACGGCGACGGCGGTGACGCGCTCGCCCCACTCGGGGTCGGGGCGCCCGACGACCACGACGTCGCGGATCTTCGGGTGGCGGGCCAGCGCGGCGGCGACCTCGCCGGCGACGACCTTCTCGCCGCCGGTGTTGATGACGTCGTCGACGCGGCCGCGGACGCGCAGCCGCCCGGCCGGGTCGAACGCGCCGAGATCGCCGGTGACGAACCAGTCGCCGTCGCGGGCGGCGGCGGTCAGGTCGGGCCGCAGCCGGTAGCCGGTGAACAGCGACGGCCCGGCGAGGCGGATGCGGCCGTCGGCGGTGAGCCCGGCGCGGACGCCGTCCAGGGGCGTGCCGTCGTAAACGCAGCCGCCGCAGGTCTCGCTCATCCCGTAGGTGGTGAACACGCGGGCGCCGCGGTCGCGGGCGGCGGCGAGCAGGCCGGGCGGGGCGGCGGCGCCGCCGAGCACGATGGCGCCGAGCTTGCCCAGGTCGGCGCCGGCGTCGGCGAGGCGGCGCAGCTGGGTGGGGACGAGCGCGACGTGCGCGCCGGGCGGGGCGGCCGCGGCGAGGTCGAGGGGGTCGAACCTCGGCATGATGACCGGTTCGGTGCCGGCGACGAGGGCGCGGACCAGGACCTGGACGCCGGCGATGTGGCTGGTGGGCAGGCAGCACAGCCAGCGGTCGCCGGGCGCGGCGCCGATGCGGGCGAGGGTGCCGGCGGCGGAGTGGCGCAGGGCGGCGGCGGACAGCTCGGTGAACTTGGGGGTGCCGGTGGAGCCGGAGGTGGCGATGAGGACGGCGGTGCCGTCGGCGACGGGCTCGCCGCGGCCCGCGTGCGGCGCGACGCCGTCGGCGGTCTCGACGGCGTGCGGGGCGAGGGCGTCCAGCATGGCGGCGAGGGCCGGCGCGGGCAGGCCGGGGGGCAGGGGGCAGATCGCGGGGCCGGTGCCGTCGAGGGCGGCGGTGAGCGCGGCGAACAGGCGGGGGCCGGGCGGGAGAACGACGGCGTGCAGGCGGCGGTCCATGATCTCATCAGGGTAGACGACCCCGCTGAACGCGTTCGAATCGGCGGCCGGTTGAATGGGGGCGCCCCCGACGGAGAGGTGGATAGAGGACACATGGTCTCGGAGCTGTTCGACGCGGACGCCTGGCGTGAGGTCGAGGGATTCGACTTCACCGACATCACCTACCACCGGGCGGTGGAGCACGGGACGGTGCGGGTGGCGTTCAACCGGCCGGAGGTGCGCAACGCGTTCCGCCCGCACACGGTGGACGAGCTGTACCGGGCGCTGGACCACGCGCGGATGTCGAGCGACGTGGGGTGCGTGCTGCTGACGGGGAACGGGCCGTCCCCGCGGGACGGCGGGTGGGCGTTCTGCTCGGGCGGCGACCAGCGGATCCGCGGGAAGGACGGCTACAAGTACGCCGAGGGCGAGACCTCGGACACGATCGACCCGGCGCGGGCGGGGCGGCTGCACATCCTGGAGGTGCAGCGGCTGATCCGCATGATGGGCAAGGTCGTGATCTGCGTGGTGCCGGGGTGGGCCGCGGGCGGCGGGCACAGCCTGCACGTGGTGTGCGACCTGACGCTCGCGAGCCGGGAGCACGCGCGGTTCAAGCAGACGGACGCGGACGTGGCCAGCTTCGACGGCGGGTTCGGTTCGGCGTACCTGGCGCGGCAGGTCGGGCAGAAGTTCGCGCGGGAGATCTTCTTCCTGGGCGACGAGTACGACGCGGAGGCCGCGCACCGGATGGGGATGGTGAACGCGGTCGTCCCGCACGCGGAGCTGGAGGCGACGGCGCTGGAGTGGGCGCGGAAGGTCAACGGCAAGAGCCCGACGGCGCAGCGGATGCTGAAGTTCGCGTTCAACCTGATCGACGACGGTCTGGTGGGGCAGCAGGTGTTCGCCGGTGAGGCGACGCGGCTGGCGTACGGGACGGACGAGGCGGCCGAAGGGCGGGACTCGTTCCTGGAGAAGCGCGACCCCGACTGGTCGCGCTTCCCGTGGTACTACTAAACGGTCGTACGGACGGCGTGGTCTGCAATAGCGTGATTCGGCGGACAGTCTGGGGGTTCAGCGGGTGCGGGTCTACTCCATCCCGATGCGGGCGCGGTTCCGCGGCATCACGCGCCGGGAGGGCGCCCTGATCCAGGGGCCGGCCGGGTGGGGGGAGTTCTCGCCGTTCGCCGAGTACGGCCCGGCCGAGTCCGCCCGCTGGCTGGCGGCGGCGCGGGAGGCCGCGGAGCGGGGCTGGCCCGCGCCGGTGCGCGACCGGGTGCCGGTGAACGCGACGATCCCCGCGGTGGACGCCGAGCGGGCGCACGCGATGGCGTCCGCGGCGGCCGGGTCGGGGTGCCGGACCGC
Organism: Actinomadura rifamycini DSM 43936; assembly: GCF_000425065.1. Lineage (GTDB taxonomy): Bacteria > Actinomycetota > Actinomycetes > Streptosporangiales > Streptosporangiaceae > Spirillospora > Spirillospora rifamycini. Next base: position 276,243 of record NZ_AULB01000010.1, on the reverse strand, counting down.
GAAGGTGAAGGTGGCCGAGCGCGGGCAGGGCGACGCCGACGACCTCGAGCGGGTCGAGGCCGTCCGGTCCGCGCTGGGGCCGGACGGGCGGATCCGGGTGGACGCCAACGGCGGCTGGGACGTGGAGCACGCGGCCCGGATGATCCGGTCGCTGGACCGGTGGGAGCTGGAGTACGCCGAGCAGCCGTGCGCGACGCTGGAGGAGCTGGCGGAGGTGCGGCGGCGGGTGGACGTGCCGATCGCGGCGGACGAGTCGATCCGGCGGGCGGAGGATCCGCTGAAGGTGCGGGCGGCGGGCGCCGCGGACGTGGCGGTGCTGAAGGTGCAGCCGCTCGGCGGGGTCCGGGCGGCGCTGCGGGTCGCGGAGGCGTGCGGGCTGCCGGTGGTGGTGTCGAGCGCGGTGGAGACGTCGGTGGGGCTGGCCGCGGGCGTGGCGCTGGCGGCGGCGCTGCCGGAGCTGCCGTACGCGTGCGGGCTGGGCACGCTGTCGCTGCTGGAGGGGGACGTGGTGGACGATCCGCTGCGGCCGTCCGGCGGGGCGATCGCGGTGCGGCGCCCGGTGGTGGACGAGGCGGCGCTGGCCCGGTTCGAGGCGCCCGCGGACGGGTGGCGGCGGCGGGCCGAGGAGGCCGGGGCCCTGCTGGGGGGTGGGGCGTGAATCCGGCGACCGCGCTGGCGACCGTCCTGGTGGACGAGCTGCTGCGCTGCGGGATGACCGACGCGGTGCTGGCGCCGGGGTCGCGGTCGGCGCCGCTGGCGCTGGCGATGCACGCGGCGGAGAAGGCGGGCCGGCTGCGGCTGCACGTGCGGATCGACGAGCGGTCGGCGTCGTTCCTCGGGCTGGGGCTGGCGAAGCGGTCGGGCCGTCCGGTGGCGCTGGTGTGCACGTCGGGGACGGCGGCGGCGAACTTCCATCCGGCGGTGATCGAGGCGCACCAGTCGGGCGTGCCGCTGATCGTGATCACCGCGGACCGTCCGCCGGAGCTGCGGGACACGGGCGCGAACCAGACGATCGACCAGGTGAAGCTGTACGGGACGGCGGTGCGGTGGAGCACCGAGATCGGTGCGCCGGAGAACCGCCCGGGGATGGTGGCGTACTGGCGTTCGCTGGTGAGCCGGGCGTGGGGGCTGGCGCAGGCGCCGGTCCGGGGGCCGGTGCATCTGAACGCGGCGTTCCGGGAGCCGCTGGTCCCGGACGGGGACGGGTCGTGGTGCGAGCCGCTGGACGGCGACGGGCCGGGCGCGTGGACGAAGGTGCGGGCGGCGACGCCGGGTTCGGTGCTGCACGTGCCGCCGACGCGGCGCGGGGTGCTGGTCGTCGGGGACGGCGCGGTGAACGTCAAGCGGTACGTGGCGGCGGCGTCGATGGCGGGCTGGCCGGTGCTGTCGGAGCCGAACGGCAACGCGCGGTACGGGGACCACGCGCTGACGTCGTACCACTTCCTGCTGGGGATTCCGGAGTTCGCGGAGCGGCACCGCCCGGAGGTGGTGGTGACGCTGGGCAAGCCGGGGCTGTCGCGGCCGCTGCTGTCGCTGCTGCGGCGCGCCGATGAGCACATCGTGCTAGCGCCCGATCTGGCGCACTGGCCGGATCCGGTGCGGTCGGCGACGCAGGTGGCGCCGGAGGTGGAGATCCCGGTGGTGTCGGGCGACGACGCGTGGTTGAGGTCGTGGCGGGCCGCCGACCGGGCGGCGGCCGCGGCGGTGGACGCGGTGCTGGACGCGGTCCCGGAGGTCAGTGAGCCGCGGCTGGCGCGGGATCTGGTGGCGGCGCTGCCGGGCGGGTCGCTGCTGTTCGCGGCGGCGAGCATGCCGATCCGGGACCTGGACCAGGTGATGCGGCCGCGGCGGGGGATCCGGGTGATGGCGAGCCGGGGCGCGTCGGGCATCGACGGGCTGATCTCGACGGCGATGGGGACGGCGCTGGCGCACGCGGGCCGCTCGTACGCGCTGCTGGGCGATCTGGCGTTCCTGCACGACCAGAACGGGCTGGTGGTGGGGCCGCACGATCCGCGGCCGGATCTGGCGATCGTGGTGGTGAACAACCAGGGCGGGGGGATCTTCTCGCTGCTGCCGCAGGCGGCGCTGCAGGATCCGTTCGAGCGGGTGTTCGGGACGCCGCACCGGGTGGACGTGGAGTCGATCGCCGCGGCGCACGGCGTCCCGTACCGGCGGCTGGAGGCGGCCGCGGACCTGCCGAAGGCGATCACGGGGGACGGGCTGCGGATCGTGGAGGCCCGCACGGACCGGGACGCGAACGCGGTGCTGCACGGGCAGATGCGCAAGGCGGCGTACGCGGCGGTCCGCGAGGTCCTCGAACTGTAGGGGCGTCCGCGCCCGGCGGTGCGGCTTGCCGGGGGGCGGGGCGGGCAGGATGCCGGGGTGGACACCTCGATCGTGCTTTTCACGCGGGATCTGCGCGTCCGGGACAATCCGGCGCTGGTGCACGCGTGCCGGGCGGCGCGCGTGGTGCCGCTGTTCGTGCTCGACGACGCGATTCTGGGCGGGCGGTCCGCCGCGCCCAACCGGGTCCGGTTCCTGCTGGACGCGCTGCGCTGCCTGCGGGGGTCGCTGCGGGAGCTGGGCGGGGACCTGGTGGTGCGGCGCGGGGACCCGGTCGCGCATGTGGCGGAGCTGGCGGAGCGGACGGGCGCGGGTGCGGTGGCGCTGGCCGAGGACCGGTCGGCGTTCGCGATGCGGCGGCTGGCCGCGCTGCGGGGGCTGCCGCTGGAGGTGTCGGTCCATCCGGGTGTGACGGTCGTGCCGCCGGGCGGCGTGGCGCCCGCGAGCGGCGACCACTACCGGGTGTTCACGCCGTACCGGCGGGCCTGGGAGCGGGCGCCGCGCCGCCCCGTCGCGCCCGTCCCGGAGGCGGTGCGGGTGGCGCCGGGCGTCGATGCGGGGCCGCTGCCGCCGCTGGACGCGCTGACGTCCGGGCCCTTCTCCCCGGACGTGCCCGAGGGCGGGGAGCGGGCGGGCCGCGGCCGCCTGGAGGCGTGGCTGCGCCGCGACGCCGCGGTGTACGACGACGTCCGCGACGATCTGGCGGCCGACCGCACGTCCCGGCTGAGCCCGTACCTGCGGTTCGGGTGCGTGTCGCCGCTGGAGCTGGAGCACGCGGCGGGGGAGGGGTTCCGGCGGCAGCTCGCGTGGCGGGACTTCCACCACCAGGTCGCCGCCGCGTTCCCCGAGCTGCCGCGCCGCGACTACCGTCCGCGCGGGCACCGGTGGAACCGCGACCGGGACGCGCTGGACGCGTGGCGGGAGGGGACGACCGGGGTGCCGATCGTCGACGCGGGGATGCGGCAGCTGCGCCGCGAGGGGTTCATGCACAACCGCGCCCGCATGATCACCGCGTCGTTCCTCACCCGGAACCTGCGGGTCGACTGGCGGGAGGGCCTGGCGCACTTCGACGCCTGGCTGCTCGACGGGGACGTCGCCGACGACGCGGGGAACTGGCAGTGGGTCGCGGGGACGGGCAACGACACGCGGCCGAACCGGACGCTGAGCCCGCTGCGGCAGGCGTCCAGGTTCGACCCCGACGGCGACTACGTCCGCGCGTACGTGCCGGAGCTGGCGCCGGTCGCGGGCGGGGACGTCCACCGTCCGTGGCGGCTGCCGGAGGAGCGGCGCCGGGCCCTGGGCTACCCGCCGCCCATCGTCGACCTGGAGTGAGGCGGGGCCGCCGGCCGGGGGCCGCTAGCATCGGATCGCTCCCCTCCCCGGTTGGTGATCTTGTCTGGAACGTTGTCGGCGGCGCGCCGTGTGATCGCGGTCGTGGTCTGCGTGCAGCTGTCCGCCGCGCTCGGCTACTGGGCGGTGATGAGCCATCTGGTCGCGCACCTGCGCGACGACGTGGGGCTCGTCGCCGGGACGATCGCGCTGGTGCTCGGGCTGCGCGTGGCCGTTCAGTACGCGCTGTTCCTGCCGCTCGGGGCGCTGGTCGACCGGCTCGGGGCCCGGCGGGCCGGGATGCTGGCGGGCGTGCTTCGGGCGGCGGCGCTCCTGCTGCTGGGGGCGGTCGGCGACGTCCGGGTCCTGTTCGCCGCGGCGCTGCTGCTGGCCGTCGGCGGAGCGCTGCTGCATCCCGCGGTGCAGGCGCTGCTGGCGGGGCTTCCGCCGGAGCGCCGGCCGCGGGGCTTCGCGCTGAACGTGGTGTCGGGCCAGGTCGCCGCGGTCGCGGGGCCGCCGGCCGGGCTGCTGCTGCTCGGCGGCGGGTTCGCGTTCGTGACGGCGGTGGCCGCGGCGGCGTGGGTAGTCGCGGCCGTGCTGTTCGCCCTGCTGGAGCGTGACCGTCCGGTCGTGCGGCCCGGCGGGGGCCGTGCGCCCGCCCGTTCGCTCGTGCGCGGCGTCGCGGAGGTCGTCGGCGATCGTGCGTTCGTGCGGTTCTGCGTCGTCGCCGCGCCCACCACGCTGCTCGCCACCCAGGCGGTGACCGTGGTCCCGCTGAGCGTCGCCGGTTCCGGTCCGGCCACGCTGTTCTTCTGCGCGTCGGCCGCCGTCACCGCGGGCGTCCAGCCGTTCGTGGCCGGACGGGCCGGACGTCCGTGGGTGCTGCGCGGCGGACTGTTCTGCGCGGGCGCGAGCTACCTGTTCCTGGCCGCGCTGCCCGTCGCAGGGGAGTGGCGGACGGCGGTGCTGGTGGCGGCGGCCGCCCTCACCGGCCTCGGCACCGGCCTGGTGGACCCGGGGGCGTTCCAGACGATCGTCCGCCGCGCCCCGGAGGGCCGGGTCGGCTCCTACAACGGCCTGCTCCGGTTCATGGCGGGAGTGGTCGCGTTCGCGGGCGGCCTGGCGGTGGGGGAGGCGTTCGACGCGGGCGCCGCCACCGCCGCGATGGGGGGACTGGCGGCGCTGGGCTTCCTGTCCGCCGCCGTGCTCCGGCCTCCTCGCGCCCCGCAGGGGGAGGGGATCGGACGGGCGGAGCCGGCGGCCCCCGAGGCGGTGCCGTCGTCTCCCGAACGACGCTGACCCGAGGCCGGCGTCGCTCTCCGGTATGAGAAGGCACGACAGAAAATCAAGCCTTCAACTTACTATGTAAAGGCCCGGGCCGTGTCAGATCTACAAATAAACCCAAAACCACAAGCCTTCTACGACGGAAAGCGGCCTTGCTCGTCTCGCTTCGCGGGTTCGGCCGGTCAGTTGAGGAGGCGGTCCTGCAGGGCCTGGGTGTCCTCGTCGGTCCAGCCGTGGGCGGTGAGCCAGCCGACCGCGCCGCCGAACTCCTCCTCGAGGCGCGCCAGGACCTTCTCCATGATCGCGGGGTCGGGCCGGTGGGCTTCGGCGGGAAGTCCGTCGAGGTCGGCGGCGTAGGTGTCGGTGGCGCGCAGGCGCGCCAGGACGGCGTCGAGGCGTTCGCCGGTCTGGGCGTAGTCGGCGACGACGGCCTCGCGGGTGACGCCGACGGCCTCCAGGGCCATCGCGCAGATGACGCCGGTGCGGTCCTTGCCGGCGGCGCAGTGCACGAGGGTGGACCCGTCGGTGCGGGTCATGACGCGCAGCGCGGCGACGACCGAGTCGGCGCGGTCGCGCAGGTAGCCGAGGTAGTGGGCGGTGGAGCGTTCCTGGGCGGGCAGCGCGGCCGCGGTGGTGTCGGCGGTGACGTCGGTGCGGTGGCCGCCTTCGGGCAGGAGCGGGAGCTGGTGGACGGTGATGGAGGGGACGCGGTTGAGGGGGCCGGGGCCCTCGAGCCGGATCTCGGTCTCGCTGCGCAGGTCGACGACGTTCTTGAGGGTGTAGTCGTCGCACAGGACGCGGACGTCGGCGACGCTGAGGTCCTGCAGGTTGTCGGAGCGCAGGACCCGTCCGCGCCGGGTGGTGCGGCCGTCGGCCGTGGGGAGTCCGCCGAGGTCCCGTGCGTTGACCGCGCCGTCGAGTTCGATCCACCGAGTGTCACCGCTCATGACTTGTGACCCTATATGGCCGGTCTGTCGGTTGTAGGGGGAAGGGCATGGTTCGCACCGCGGGGTAGGGACGTTCGCACCCCGCCGGCCGTTCGCGTATCGGTCGAAGGGACTACTTTCGGCGGTGCGGACCGAGACCTGGGAGCCAGACGCGGGATGGCTCGGCAGCGGGGAGTGGCACCGGCCCGCGCATCCATAGCGTGTTCGGCGTTGGTCGTATTCCGGAGTCGTCTCTCCGCACAGCCCTCCCGATTGGAGCGCCCATGCCCGCTGGCCCGTCCGCCGTCGTCGCGCCGCCGCCGTCCCCGTCCCCGTCCGCGCCGGCGTCCCCGCCGGGCCGGGCGGGCGGGAGCGATTTCGCTCCGCTCGCGCGGCGGGTCCGGGAGGGCGGGCTGCTGGACCGGCGGCCCGCCTACTACGCGCGGGCGATCTCGCTGAACCTGGCGGCGACGGCCGCGGTGTGGGCGGCGATCGCGTGGGCGGGCGCTTCGTGGTGGTCGGTGCTGCTGGGGGTGCCGCTGGCCGTGGTGTCGGCGCGGACGGCGTTCCTGGGGCATGACGCGGGGCACCGGCAGATCGCGCGGACCGCGCGGGGCAACAAGTGGCTGGGGCTGCTGCTGGGGAACCTGCTGCTGGGGATGGGGCACGGGTGGTGGAACGACAAGCACAACCGTCACCACGCGAATCCGAACCACGTCGGGAAGGACCCGGACGTCGGTGAGGGGGTGCTGGCGTGGACCGAGGAGCAGGCGGCGCGGCAGCGCGGTCCGCTGCGGTGGCTGGCGCGGCACCAGGCGGCGCTGTTCTTCCCGCTGCTGACGCTGGAGGGGTTCAACCTGAAGGCGGGCAGCCTGCTGTTCCTGCGGGGGCGGTCGCGTCGGGCGCAGCTTCTGGAGGGGGGTCTGCTGCTGCTGCATGTGGCGGCGTATCTGGGGCTGGCGTTCACGTTGCTGTCGCCGGGGAAGGCCGTGGTGCTGATCCTGGTGCATCACGCGCTGTTCGGTGTGCATCTGGGGTCGGTGTTCGCGCCGAACCACAAGGGGATGGAGATGCCGGAGCCGGGTGCGCGGTGGGGTCATCTGCGGCGGCAGGTGCTGACGTCGCGGAACGTGCGCGGTGGTGCGGTGGTGGACTGGTTGATGGGCGGGTTGAACTACCAGATCGAGCACCATCTGTTCCCGGGGATTCCGCGGTGCAGTCTGCGGCGGGTGCGGCCGCTGGTGATGGAGCACTGCGAGCGGGTGGGGCTGCCGTACACGGAGACGGGGCTGGTGGAGTCGTACCGGCAGGCGCTGGGGCATATGCGCGAGGTGGGTGCGGAGCTGCGGGCGGAGGCGGCGCGGCGCTAGCGGGTCCGGTGTCGGGGCGGTGGGCGGGTGTGCGGGGTCGTATGCTTGCCTGATCATGCCCGAGGGACACACGATTCATCGTCTGGCCGCCGAGCATCAGCGGATGTTCGGCGGCCGTCGCGTTGCCGCCGAGAGCCCGCAGGGGCGGTTCGCCGCGGGGGCGGCGCGTCTGGACGGGCGGGTGCTGGTGGAGGCGGACGCGCACGGTAAGCATCTGCTGGTGCGGTTCGATGATGATGCGGTGTTGCATGTGCATCTGGGGATTTACGGGAAGCTGGTGTTCGGCGGGGTGCCGGCGCCTGCGCCGGTGGGTGCGGTGCGGTTGCGGTTGACGGGGTCGGCGGGGTTCGCGGATCTGCGGGGTCCGAATGCGTGCGAGCTGCTGGAGCCGGGTGAGGTGAAGCGGCTGCGGGATCGGCTGGGGCCGGATCCGTTGCGGGGGGACGCGAATCCCGATGAGGCGTGGCGGCGGATTTCGCGGAGCCGGGTGCCGGTGGCGGCGTTGTTGATGGATCAGGCGGTGGTGGCGGGTCCGGGGAACATTTACCGTGCGGAGGTGCTGTTCCGGCAGGGGGTGGATCCGATGGTGCCGGGGCGTGCGCTGGGGCGTGGGGTGTGGTCGGCGTTGTGGGCGGATCTGGTGGTGTTGATGGCGGAGGGTGTGCGGACGGGGCGGATCGATACGGTGCGGGCGGAGCACATGCCGGAGGCGATGGGGCGGCCGCCGCGGGTGGATGATCATGGTGGTGAGGTGTACGTGTACCGGCGTGCGGGGTTGCCGTGTCTGGTGTGCGGTGCGGAGGTGCGGTCGGCGGTGCTGGCGGGGCGGAATTTGTTCTGGTGTCCGGGGTGCCAGCCGTCTGCGGTGTGAGTTCCGGGTTTCGGTTGTGGTCGTAGGACGGTGATGCCCGGTGCGCCCGTGGGGGCGCACCGGGCATCGGTGTCGTGCTCGCCGGTCTGCGTTTCGCCGGTTGGGGGGCGGTCAGCGTCCGGTGAGGGATTCGTCGCCGGCGGAGGTTTCCACGGCATTGTGCTGGGTGGAGACGGGCACGTCGTCGTCGGTTTGCGGTGTGCGTCCCTTGCGCCGGGCTCGCTTGTTGCGCGCGAGGGCGGCGATGGGTTCGGCGCCGCGGGCCAGGATCGGGCCGGCGACGGCCAGGATCAGGACGTAGGCGGCGGCGAGGGGCCCGAGTTCGGGGTTGATGCCGGCGCTGACGGCCAGGCCCGCGATGACGATGTTGAATTCGCCGCGGGGGACGAGGGCGGCGCCGGCGCGCAGGCGTCCGGTGAGGGTGACGCCGGCGTTGCGGGCGGCGAGCCATCCGCTGCCGAGCTTGGTGGCGATGCCGGCGACGGCCAGGAGCGCGGCGACGAGCAGGACGGGCGGCAGGTCCGAGGGGTCGGTGTGGAGGCCGAAGAACACGAAGAACACCGCGGCGAACAGGTCGCGCAGGGGTGCGAGGAGCTTCTGTGCCTGGTGGGCGAGGCTGCCGGACAGGGCGATGCCGACGAGGAAGGCGCCGACGGCGGCCGAGACCTGGAGTTGCTGGGCGATTCCGGCGACCAGCATGGTGAGGCCGAGGACCTTCAGGAGCAGGACTTCCTCGTTGGGGCTGTGGACGAAGCGTTCCACGAGCGATCCGAAGCGGAGCGCGATGATGAGGATGATGGTGATGGTTCCGGCGGCGATCGCGAGGGTGATGGAGCCGCTGACGAGTCCGGCGCCGGCGAGGAGGGCGGTGAGGATCGGCAGGTAGACGGCCATCGCGAGGTCTTCGAAGACGAGGATGGACAGGACCGCGGGTGTTTCGCGGTTGCCGAGCCAGCCGAGGTCGCCCATGACCTTGGCGGTGATGCCGGAGGAGGTGACGTAGGTGACGCCGCCCATGGCGACGGCGGCGACGGGTCCCCAGCCGAGGAGCAGTGCGGCGATGACGCCGGGGGCGGCGTTGAGGACGAGGTCGGCGAGGCCGACGGGCGCGGATGTGCGCAGGGTGCCGACGAGTTCGTCGGCGGTGTATTCGAGTCCGAGGGTGAACAGCAGGAGGATGACTCCGATTTCGGAGCCGATGGAGATGAAGTCCTCGCTGGTGGTGAGGGGGTAGATGCCGCCGGTGCCGAAGGCGAGGCCGGCGATGAGGTAGAGGGGGATGGGGGAGATGGAGAAGCGGGTGGAGACGGCGCCCAGGAGGCCGAGGGCGAGGATGATGGCGCCGATTTCGATCAGCTGGAGGGTCGAGTGCATATGTCAGCCGTCGGTGAGGATACGGGCCACGGCGGTGGTGCCTTCGGCGGTGCCGACGACGACGACGGTGTCGCCGTGGGCGAAGGTGAAGTCGGGTGTGGGGCTGGGGATGATGCGGTCCTGGCGGACGACGGCGACGATGGAGGCGCTGGTGCGGGTGCGGGCGCGGGTGTCGCCGAGGGTGCGTCCGTCGTAGGGGGAGCCGGGTGTGATGGGGAGTTGTTCGGTGTTCAGCCCGCCGACCTGGCGCTGGAGTTCGGCGAGGTGCTCCAGGACGCGTCCGGTGCCGAGGAGTTCGGCGATGGCGTTGGCCTCTTCGACGGTGAGGGCGACGGTGGCGATGCAGCTGTCGGGGTCCTCTTTGTCGTAGATGACGAGGTCGCGGCGGCCGGTGCGGTGGGAGATGACGCCGAGTTGGCGGCCGCGTGCCGTGGTCATGACGTGCTGGAGGCCGATGCCGGGGAGTTTTGTGCGTTCGAGGTCCACGGTGCTGTGTTCTTTCCGGTTCGGATGGTGGGGCGGTGGTGCCCGGGGCGGCTGTGGGGGCCTTCGCGGGCACGTTCTGCCGTTCGACGCTACCCGGTCGGGCCGGGGTCACAGCCCGTCATGATCGCAGATGTGGGCGGTGGTGCGGTAGCCGGGGGCGGGGTTGACCTGGGGTTGCGTCGGTCGTGGCGGTGCCGGTCGGCCGTGCCGGTCAGTTGTGCAGGGCGTGGCGCATGGCGCCGAACTTGTGGTCGGCTTCGCTGAGTTCGGCGGCGGGGTCGGAGTCGGCGACGATGCCGCAGCCGGCGAACAGGCGGGCGCGGGGGCCGTCGAGTTGGGCGCAGCGCAGGGCGATGCCCCATTCGCCGTCGCCGCGGGCGTCGACCCAGCCGACGGGGCCGGCGTAGCGGCCGCGGTCCATGCCTTCGAGTTCGCGGATGAGGTGCATGGCGGTGCCGGTGGGGGTGCCGCAGACGGCGGGGGTGGGGTGGAGGGCGGCGACGACGTCGAGGACGGAGCGGTCGCCGGTGAGCCGGCCGCGGATGGGTGAGGCGAGGTGGAGCAGGTTGGGCAGGCGGAGCAGTTCGGGTTCGGTGGGGACGTGGAGGGTGCTGCAGAGGGGGGCGAGGGCGTCGCGGACCATGTCGGCGGCGTAGCGGTGCTCTTCGCGGTCCTTGGTGGAGGCGGTGAGGCGGGCGGCGCGGGCGGCGTCCTCGGCGGGGTCGGCGGCGCGGGGGGTGGTGCCGGCGAGGACGAGGGATTCGATGTCGCCGCCGGCGCGGCGGATGAGGAGTTCGGGGGTGGCGCCGACCATGCCGTCGCAGGAGAAGGTGTAGCAGCCGGGGAAGCGGTCGGCGAGGCGGCGGAGCAGGACGCGCGCGTCGATGGGGTCGGTGGCGCGGGCGTGCAGGTCGCGGGCGAGGACGACTTTGCCGAGGTGTCCGTGGCGGATGCGGGTGACGGCGGCGGCGACGGCGGTTTTCCACTGGTCGGGGGTGAGGGCGCCGTCGGTCCAGTGGAGGCCGGTGGGGGCGGCCGGTGGGCGGTGGGGTTCGGGGGGTGTGTCGGGGGCGCCGATGGTGGTGAGCCAGGCGCGGCCGTCGCGGCGGCCGAGGACGCGGCGGGGGACGATGAGGGCGGAGCCGGGGGAGTCGGGGTCGAAGGCGAAGGCGCCGAAGGCGACGGGGCCGGTGCCGGGGAGGGCGACGGGGTCGTCGATGTCGGCGGCGGCGAACAGGTCGGCGAGGTGCCGTGCGGCGGTGGCGAAGCGGTCGTCGCCGGGGGGCACGGGGATGCGGGCGGCTTCGCCCCAGCCGACGATGCCGTCGCCGTGGCGGATCCAGGCGAGGGCGGTGGGGTGGGGAAGCCGCGCGATGAGGTCGCCGGGGTCGGGGACCGGGACGGTGCGGACGGCGAGACGGTCCGGTGCGGTCACTGCGAGCTTCACGTGAGCCACTGTACGGGAGATTTGAACCCGTTCAAACAGGCGGGTCGGGGGGTCCGGGTGAGGCATCGGCCACATCGGGCGGGCCGCCGCGCCCGCGGGGGTGCGCGTCCCGTGGGTCGGCGCTTCCCCGGGCTGCCGGGCTTTGAACAACGCGCAGGTCGGGGCGTCCGGGGGCGGGCCGTCCGGTGGCGGGCCCGGGACGCCGTCGGCCCGGCGCGCGGCGGCGGGTGCCGCGTTCGCGCGCCGGGCCGGTCCCGGCGGGTGCCGGGGCGGGGCGGGCCGTCAGGCGGACCGGTCGCGGCCCGCGCCGGTGAGCCGCCACGCGGCCGGCAGCAGCGCGGCGGCGGCGAGCACCTTCAGGGCGTCGCCGGCCAGGAAGGGTACGACGCCGAGGTCCAGGGCGCGGCCGAGGTCGACGCCCAGTGCCGCCATGAGGTAGGGCACTCCGGCCGCGTACATGATCACGGTGCCGGTGAGCATGGTGGCGGCGGTGCGCAGCGGGGTGCGGTCGCCGCCGCGGCCGGCGAGGCGGCCGACGACGGCGGCCGCGACGATGAACCCGATGACGTAGCCGAGGCTGGGGGCGCCCGCGCCGGACGACCCGTCGGTGAACCACGGGACGCCGGCGATCCCGGCGAGCAGGTACAGGGCCATGCCCAGGGCGGCGCGGGCGGGGCCGAGGGCGGCGCCGGCCAGCAGGACCGCGAACGTCTGGCCGGTGACCGGGACGGGGGTGCCGGGCACCGGGACGGCGATCTGCGCGGCGATCCCGACGAACACGGCGGATCCGGTGATGAGCGCGGCGTCGCGGGTCAGGGAACCGGGCAGCAGGTCGCCCAGCACGGCGGGGCGGCGCTGGGCCGGGTGGGCGTGAGCTGCGTGGGCAGTAGCCACTGAACCTCCCATAAAGGTGTTGTCCGGTCGAAACTTAGCGAACGGCGCTCGAGCGGTGGTCGTCGCGGTCCACAGAAACGACCGCCGCGGTTTTGTCGGTTCCGCCCGCGGTTCGGCTCGCCGCGGTGCCGCGGGGCCGCGCGCGCGGCCCGGAACCGGCGGCGGCCCGGCGATCGCCGGGGGCCGGGCAAGTGCCGGGTCAGGCGGCGGGGACGGGCTCTTTGGCCAGGTAGACCATGTCGGGCTCCCCGCGCGGCACCTCGACGGGCAGGGCCTCCACCCGCGCGAACGCGTCCCGCAGCCGCGCCTCGAAGCCGGGCGCGGAGCCCGCGCTCCACACCGCGAGCGTCCCGCGCGGCGTCAGCCGGGACGTCAGCAGGGCGAGGCCGTCGGGCCCGTAGAGGCGGGCGTTGCCGGGGGTGACGGTCCAGTCGGGGCCGTTGTCGACGTCCAGGCACAGGGCGTCGTAGCGGCCCGCGGCGGGACCGGTGAGGACGTCGAGCAGGTCGGCGTGTTCGACGGTGACGCGGGGGTCGTCGAGGGCGCCGCGCGACCAGGGCCGCAGCAGCGACCGGTGCCAGCCGATCACGGCGGGTTCGCGTTCGACGACGGTGACGTGCGCGATCTGGGGGAGGGCGAGGGCCTCGGCGAGGGAGAACCCGACGCCGAGCCCGCCGATCAGCATCCGGGCGGGGGCGGCGAGCCCGTCGGCGGCGGCGCGCACCAGCAGCCGCTCGGACCTGCCGTCGCGGGTGTCCATGAGGAACACGCCGTTGCTGATGATCTCGTAGTGGGCGCCGTCGCGGCGCAGCACCAGCTCCCCGCCGACGCCCGCGGCGCGCTCGACCACCTCCGCCGTCATGGGCCCGACCCTACCGGCGCGCGCGGGACGGGGGTGTCCGGGGCGGTGCCTCCGGGACGGCGTTCCGGGTTCGGCGTCCCGCAGCCGGTCGGTACGTACTGTGCGGATGCGGCCGCCGACGACCGTCCGGTCCTCCTCGCGGCCCGCCCTGCGCCGACCGGCCGCGGGCGGGCCCGCGTCCTCGGCCGCGGCTCGGGCGGTGTCAGCGCAGGGCGGCGTACACGCCCGCCGCGACCGCCCCGTACGCCAGGTGCGGTACCGCGTCCATCAGCCAGTCCGACACCGACCATGTGCGGGGGTCGGTGAGCCCGAGCGCCGTCATCGGGGCGCTCGAGCCCGCCATCGCCAGGCCCGTCAGCGCCAGCGCCGCCGCCGGCAGCGGGATCCGCCGCCGCCCGGCCAGCAGCCCGTAGACCAGTGCGGCGCCCGCGCCGGTCCCGTAGCCCAGCAGCGGGCCCAGGCCCGCCTTGCGGTTCTCGGCGCGGTCCTCGGCCCCGAGCCCGACGCCGGCCAGGTCGGCCATCTTCTCCACGCTCTGCTCGGGGGTGCTGCTGGCCGGGCGCGCCCGCACCGCCATGTCCAGATACGTCACCACGTTGAGGGCGCTGGTTCCGGCGGCGCCGGCGACCAGCCCGCGAGTCAACCTGTCCATGACTCCGCGCTACCCGAAACCCGCCGCCCCATCCACCGCCCCCGCGCCCTCCGCCCGTCCCGCCGCCGTCCGCCGGGCGGGCGGAGGGTCACATCAACGTGAGCTGCCGGGGCCCGCCCGGCTCCTCGGGCCGGCCGCCGGGCGCGGCCGCGCCGCCCGCGGGCGGGCGCGCGGCGCCCGGCCGCGCTCCCACCCCGTGGCGCTCGGCAAGTTCCCGGACGCGCGCGGCGATCTCGCGCCGGTACCGCGCGGGGGCGTACGCGCCGCTCCCGTAGAGCCGCGCGTAGGGGGCGACCAGGTCCGGGTGGTGCTCGCGCAGCCGGCCCAGGAACCATTCGCGGGCGCCCGGGCGCAGGTGCAGGACGATCGGGGCGACCGACGTCGCGCCCGCCGCCGCGATCTCCCGCACCGCCGCGTCCAGTTGCGCGGGGGAGTCCGACAGGTAGGGGATGACCGGGCCCATCAGCACCGAGCAGCCCACCCCCGCCTCGTTCAGCGCGGCGCACACCTCCAGGCGCCGCCGCGGCGCGGGGGCGCCCGGCTCGGCCAGCCGCGCCAGTTCGGGGTCGGGCGACCCGACCGACACCGCCGTGTCGACGCGGGTGCGGGCGGCGGCGTCGGCCAGCAGCGGCAGGTCCCGCAGGATCAGCGTGCCCTTGGTCAGGAGGGAGAACGGGTTCGCGGCGTCGGCGAGGGCGGTGATGATGCCCGGCATCAGCCGGTAGCGGCCCTCGGCCCGCTGGTAGCAGTCGACGTTGGTGCCCATCGCGACCGGCTCGCCCCGCCACCGCGGCGCGGCCAGCTCCGCCCGGACCCGCTCGGCGGCGTTGACCTTCACCACGATCCGGGAGTCGAAGTCGGCGCCGGCGTCCAGGTCGAGGTATTCGTGGGTGCGGCGCGCGAAGCAGTACGTGCAGGCGTGCGAGCAGCCCCGGTAGGGGTTGATCGTCCACCGGAACGGCACCCGCGCCGCGTCCGGCACCCGGTTGATGATCGTGCGGGCGCGCACCTCGTAGAAGGTCATGCCGCGGAAACCGGGCGTGTCGAACGTGCGGGTGACGGCGCGGCGTTCGATCAGCGGTGCGTCCGGTCGTCCGGTGCCGCCGTCGTCGAGCCGCAGGTGGTCCCAGCGCATTGCGGCCCCCTTGTCCCTTCGTGTCGTGCCGGGAGCCCGCGCCCCCGCGGGGCGGGCTCCCGTGCGCGGTCGTGCGGTGCGTTCGACCGATGGGGTGCCGTCGCCGCCGGTCATCGCGCCGGCACCCCCACCAGAATGGAACACGTGTTCGAAGAACGCAACATCGCCGCAGGTTGTCCCGCCGTTATGGACGCAGCACCGCAACAAGTGGGTAACAATGAACCGCTATGTCATGGCTGAACAGAACCCGGATGGCCGCCGCCGCGTCGCTGGTGTCGGCGGGCGCGCTCGCCGGCTGCGCCCTGACCGCGCTCGGCGGCGACGAGCGCGCCGGCTCCCGCGCGCCCGCCGCGGGGGCCCCCGCCGAATGCTCCGGCGTGCCCGCCCCCGACGGCGCGAAGGGCCGCGAGCTGCGCGGCATATGGATCGCCACCGTCGGCAACATCGACTGGCCCAAGGACCCCGGCGCGTCCGCCGCCGAGCAGAAGAAGCAGTACACCCGCCTGCTCGACCGCGCCGCCGCGATGAACATGAACGCCGTGTTCGTCCAGATCCGCCCCAACTCCGACGCGTTCTACGACTCCCCGCACGAGCCCTGGTCGCAGTGGATCACCGGTGAGCCCGGCAAGGACCCCGGCTACGACGTCCTGGACTTCCTGCTGAAGGAGGCGCACGCCCGCAACCTGGAGTTCCACGCCTGGTTCAACCCCTACCGCGTCAGCCGCCAGACCGACCTGAAAAAGCTCGCGCCCGACAGCCCCGCCCGCCGCAACCCCGCATGGGTCCGCGAGTACGGCGACGGCCTGTGGTACGACCCGGGCGTCCCCGAGGTCCGCGAACTGGTCACCGCCTCGGTCCTTGACGTGGTGAACAAGTACGACATCGACGCCGTCCACTTCGACGACTACTTCTACCCCTACCCCGAGGACGGCGCGTTCCCCGACCAGGCCACCCACCGCGCCCACGGCAAGGGCCAGGACCTCGGCGACTGGCGCCGCGCCAACGTCAACACCCTCGTGCGGACCGTCTCGGAGAAGATCCACGCCGCCAAGCCGCACGTCCGGTTCGGCATCAGCCCGTTCGGCGTGTGGCGCAACGCCACCACCGACCCCGCCGGGTCCGACACCCGCGCCCTGCAGAGCCACGACGACGTCTACGCCGACACCCGCACCTGGATCAAGGAAGGCTGGGTCGACTACGTCACACCCCAGCTGTACTGGCCGATCGGGGACCCCGCCGCCGACTACGCCGAACTCGTCGGCTGGTGGTCCGAGCAGGTCAAGGGCACCGACGTCCGCCTCTACATCGGGCAGGGCGCCTACCGCGTCGGGCAGGGCGGCGCCTGGAACGACCCCGCCGAGCTCACCCGGCACCTGTCCCTCAACGCCGAGCACCCCGAAGTCGACGGCGACGTCTACTTCAGCGCCTCCAACCTGATGGACAACACCGACGGGTTCGCCACCCGCCTGCGCGACGAGCACTACGCCCGCCCCGCCATCCCGCCCGTCATCGCCCCCAACGGCACCGGCGACGACGGGGAAGGCGACGGCGCGCCCGCGCCCGCGCACGGCGTCACCGCGCGCGCCCACGCCGACGGCGTCGAGGTCCGCTGGAAGCCCTCGCCCGACGCCGCCTCCCACGCGGTGTACCGGGTGGACGGCGAAGGCGACGAGTGCGCCGCCGTCGACCCCGACCGGCTCATCGCCGACGTCCGCGGCGGCGGCATCATCGACCCCACCGCCGAACCCGGCCGGACCTACACCTACTACGTCACCGCCGTCGACCGGTACCACCGCGAGAGCCCGCCCGCGCGCGGCGCAACGGCCGCCGCCCCGGAAGGATAATGATCATGATCTGTGGGGAAGAACCAGTCACTTGACCGGCCGCCCCCCGGAGGTATGAGCATGGCGCTGTCGATGGAGGAGCAGCGGATCCTCACCCAGATCGAGGTCCGCCTGAGCGAGGACGACCCGCGGCTGGCCCATCGGCTCGCCCGGCTCGGCGACCGCGGGCCCGGCCGCGGCCGCCGCGTCCGGGTCATCGCGGCCGCGTCCGTCGCCGTCCTGGCGGTCGTCGCCGCGATCGCGATCGGCATCGCGACCGCCATCACCTGACGGCGCGGCCCCGGCGACGGGGAGCGCGGCGACCACGAAGCGGCGACGAAAAAGCGCCGTGGCCCCGGCGGGACCGAAATCCCGCCGGGGCCACGGCGTCGAGGCCGGTGTGGTGGTCGCCTCGCGGCGAAAGGCACAACGAAGCTCCGGCCCGGCCCGCGAAGGGACCGGCGGTATTCCTCGAAGGCGATGGGTAGAGCCCGGGGGACACAAGCCACACCGACGCCAACCACTGTAACGGCAACCGGGCACTGCTCATTCCACCCGCCCCCCGAGCCCGGCGTGTCACCGCTCACCCGCCGCCCGCCTCACCGCCCGACACCACTCGCCTCACCGCGCGGTGACGGTTGCGTGCACGG
The DNA here is from genome assembly GCF_000425065.1 of Actinomadura rifamycini DSM 43936. GTDB lineage: Bacteria > Actinomycetota > Actinomycetes > Streptosporangiales > Streptosporangiaceae > Spirillospora > Spirillospora rifamycini. Next base: position 258,797 of record NZ_AULB01000010.1, on the reverse strand, counting down.
GTGCACCGCGCCCGCCCCGCCCGCGTCCCAGAAGACGAACAGGACGCCGACGACCGCGGCGGCACCACCGTCCCGGCACCGACCGTCCGGGAACCGCACGGGTGAGGAGAACCACCAGTGGACACAGCGGGGGACACCACCGGAACCACCGCCGACATCGGGAACGCCGACGGGCCCGCCCGGCCGGACGCGCGCGCGGCCTCCTGGGACCTGCCGGCCCTGCCCGCCGCCGCCGCGGCGGCGCGCGCCCTGACCGCGGCCGCGCTGCACGACTGGCGCGTCGCCGACCCCGACGACGCCGACGACGTCGTCCTCATCGTCGACGAACTCGTCACCAACGCCGTCCTGCACGGCACCGGACCCGTCCGCCTGCGCCTGCGCCTCACCGGCCGCCGCCTCACCGGCGAGGTCACCGACGGCCGCGCCGCCGCGCCCCCGCCCCCGCCCGCCGACGTCCCCATCTGGGACGAAGCCGGACGCGGCCTCCTCCTCGTCGCCGCACTCGCCACCGACTACGGCACCCGCGCCCACGGCGACACCGACGGGGGCGGGAAGACCGTCTGGTTCAGCCGGCTGCTCACCCCCGGCGACGGCCACCGCCCCGCCGCCCGCCCCGCACCCGACCGGCCCTGACCCGCACGCCCCCCCCGCACCCTTTTGCCCCCGTCCGCACCCGTCGGCCCCACGCGTCAGGGGCGCAGCGGGCAGCGCTCCACCGCCCGCACCCCCCGCCCGTCCGGCACCGCCCCCTCGCCCAGCCGGTCCAGATGCCACTCCACATGATCCAGCGGCCCCCGCGGCCCCGCCAGCAGCTCCGCCAGCGGACGCGGCCCGCCCGGCGGCCCGTACGGCCGCGGATCCGGCAGCACCCCCTCCCACAGCGCGTCGTCGCACCCCGCCGCCCAGTGCGCCGCCCCCTCCAGCACCTCCTGCAGATCCCGCAGCACCTCCGCCAGCGACCGCGGCGCCATCGCGTCCTGGATCATCCGCTCCCGCGCCGCGTACGTCGTCGCCCGCCCGAACCCCTCCGGGAACGGCGGACGGCGCCCCTCCAGCACCGGCTCACCGCCCGTCGCCGCCGCCCGCACCGCCGCCGCCTGCCACCGCGTCCACTCCGCCAGATGCCCCGCCACCGCCCGCAGCGCCGCCGCGCCCTCCCCGCCGTCCCGGACGGCCGCCGCCTCCTCCCGCAGCCGCCCCCGCACCCGCTCCACCCGCTCCAGCGTCCACGCGCGCGCCCCGCCCGGCCCCCGCCGCCGGTCCGGCGCGGACGGCGGACGCGGCAACGGCGGACGCGGCAACGGCACCCGCAGCGCCGCCAGCAGCTCCTCCAGCTCCCGCACCCGCGCGCCCCGGCCCGCCAGGTACGCCGCGCCGATCCGGTCCAGCCGGAACCGCCGCGGCCCCTCCCGCGTCAGGCACCACCCCACCAGGTACTCCCCGTGGGGGGCCGTCACCAGCCCCGACGCCTCCACGTCCCGCAGCGTCCGCGCCCCCGCCCGGTCGGTGTAGGCCAGCCGCACCACCCGCCGCGTCCGCACCGCCTCGGCGAGCGTGTCGCGCACCGGCCCCGTCAGCGACTCCGCCTCGCCCACCACCGGCCGCGGCGGCTCCTCCAGCACATGCCCGCCGCCCGGCCCCGCCCGCACCGGCAGCCCCCCGGCCGCCAGCAGCTCCAGGTCCCGCCGCACCGTCCGCTCACCGACCCCCAGCCGGTCCGCCAGCTCCCGCGGCCGCAGCGGCTCGGGAGCCGCACCGCGGAGCTCGGCGACCAGCAGCAGCAACCGATCTGCGCGTTCCACGCCCTCCATGGTCACCCGACGCGCCCGCTTCATGCGCCGGCGCGGGCGCCTCAATCCCCGCACCCCGGCCCCCGACCCGCCCGCGTGCGCCCGGCGGCACGGCCCGCCCCCGCGAACCCCCAGGCCACGGCGACGACGCACACCGGGCCCCGGAGCGAACGCCGGAAAGCAGTTCGTGTGTCCAGCGACCGGCGGACGGGCGTACCCGATGCACGGGTGCCGGCCGGCTCGGCCCCGGCGCCGGCCGGGCACGGCAGCTCCGCAGTGCGGTTGCACGGGTCGAGCCGTTTGCAACAACCCATGAAACGAAATACGCGCTGCACGGCGTGCAGGTGGCGCGGTGTTTCACAGGCGAGGACCTATGAAACGGCCGAGTCCTCGGGTCTCGCGGGTCCCTTGGGATGCTATGGCGGCCAAGGCAATGGCGGCCAAGGCCACGGAGTGTTCATCTTCGGGACGCGCCGCGAAGCCCTTTCCCCTCATGTTGGAGGTGTGGATGGGGCGGATGGGGCGGATGGGGCACGTGCGCGAACTGTACGGCGATGGACAGGCCGCCTTCGGCGCGTGCGTCGGCGGTGAGGGCGGCGTGGTGGGCTTGGGCGACGGCGTCGACGATGGCGAGGCCGAGACCGTAGCCGTCGCGGCGGCCGTTGCGATCGGGCGCCAATCTTTGGAAGGGGTGAAAGAGGCGCCGGATCTCGTTGCCGGGGATGACCGGCCCGCTGTTGGCGACCGTCAGGACCACCCGCGTGCCGGAAGTCTGAGTCGTGATGTCCACGTGCCCGCCTGCGTGGTTGTGGCGGATGGCGTTGTCGATGAGGTTGGCGACGAGGCTCTCGATCAGTTTCGGGTCCCCGGCCGCCACCGCGGGCGTTAGGTGTTCGGCGAGGTCGACGCCTCTCGCCGCTGCTTGGGCGCGGCGGGAGGCGAGCGCTCCTTCGACGACTTGGGCGAGGTCGAGGCTGTCCCAGCGGGTGACACCTCGCTCGCTGGTGGCCAGAGCGAGCAGTGCTCGGACGAGCCCCTCTTGGTGTTCGCCGAGGGCGAGGGCCTCCCGGCAGGCCGAGCGCAGCGTGTCGGTGTCGGCATCGGGGTCGGCGAGAGCGACCTCGAGGAGGGTGCGCAGCCCGGCCAGGGGGGTGCGCAGCTCGTGGGAGGCGTTGGCGACGAAGTGGCGTTGGGCGTCGAAGGAGGCTTGGAGGCGGGCGAACAGGTCGTCGAGGGTGCGGCCGAGCTCGGTCAGCTCGTCTGCGGGCTCGCCGAGGTCGAGGCGCCGGTGCAGGTTGCCGGTGGAGATGTTCTTGGCGGTGGCGGTGATGGTGCGCAGCGGGTGCAGGAACCGGCCGGCGACGAACCAGCCGAGGGCCAGGGCGACGGGAATCAGGACGACCAGGGCGACGGCGGACCCGGTGAGGAGCTGGGCCAGGCTGATCCCGCGCCCGGCTCCGGTGGTCACGCTCGATGAGGGCCGGCCCTTGGGCGTGGCCGCGTCGACGCTGGCCAGCGGAACGAGCACGAGGACGAGCACGAAGACCCCGGCGGCGTAGATGCCCGCCGCGTAGGCGAGCGCGAGCCGTGTCTGCAGGGACCTTCTGGCGGGCTGCGGGGAGGTCATGTCGACCCGATGCGGTAGCCGCCCTGGCGGACGGTCTCGATCACGGGCGGGTCGCCGAGTTTGGCCCGCAACCGGTGCATGGTGTGCTTGACGGCGCTGCTGAAGGGGTCGGCGGCCTCGTCCCAGACGCGTTCGAGTAGCTCCTCAGCGGAGATGACCAGGCCCGGTGCGGCGAGCAGGCATTCGAGCAGGGCGAACTCCTTGGGGCTCAGCTCGAGGCGCCGGCCGGCCCGGAACGCGGTGCGGCGGGCCGGATCGAGGGTGATGTCCCCGCATGCCAGGGTGGGCGGTAGCGGCGGGGTGGCGCGGCGGGCCAGAGCACGGACGCGGGCGACCAGTTCGGCGAACGCGAACGGCTTGGGCAGGTAGTCGTCGGCGCCCAGGCTGAGGCCGTCGACGCGGTCCTCGATCGTGCCGGAGGCGGTGAGCATCAGCACGCGGGTGTCGCGGCGGTCGTGGGCGAGCCGCCGGCAGACCTCGTCCCCGTGGACGCCGGGCAGGTCGCGGTCGAGGATCACCACGTCGTAGCGGGTGACGGCCAGGCGGTCGAGGGCGGCGGTCCCGTCCAGGACGACGTCGACGGCCATGCCCTCGCGGCGCAGCCCGGTCCCGAGGGAGCGGGCGAGGACCTCGAAGTCCTCGACGACGAGGACCCTCACCACCGCTCACCGCCGGCCGTCGTGCGGGCGGGGCGGCCGATCCGTCCACGGGGTCGAGGTGCCATTCGTCAACGATGCCAGATCCCCGGTCTCAGCCCGGTCGCGGCCGCTGCGACCGGGCCGGACCCGGGTGCCGCGTACAACCGTCGGCATGAGTGCATTGCGAACCATGGGCTCGCTGCGATGAGTGCCCCGGGGATCGTCGCCGCCGGGCTGCGCAAGCGGTACGGGCCGGACCTGGCCCTCGACGGCATGTCCTTTGCCGTCCGCCCGGGAGTGGTGACCGGCTTGGTGGGGCCGAACGGGGCCGGGAAGTCCACCACGATGCGGGTGATCCTCGGCCTGGACGCGGTCGAGGAAGGCACCGCGCTCATCGAGGGCAAGCCGTACCGCAGTCTTCGGCGGCCGCTGAACCATGTCGGTTCACTGCTGGACGCGGCAGCGCCGCACCCCGGCCGCAGTGGCCGCAACCACCTGCTGTGGCTGGCGCATTCGCAGGGCCTGGCCGCGCGGCGGGTGGACCAGGTGATCGAGCAGGTCGGCCTGGCCCCGGCGGCCCGGCGCAAGGCCGGCGGCTACTCGCTGGGCATGCGGCAGCGGCTCGGGATCGCCGCGGCCCTGCTGGGCGACCCGCCGATCATCATGCTCGATGAGCCGTTCAACGGCATGGACCCCGACGGCATCGTCTGGATGCGCGGCTTCCTGCGGTCGCTGGCCGCTCAGGGCCGCGCCGTGCTGGTCTCCAGCCACCTGATGAGCGAGGTGCAGGACACCGCCGACCACCTCGTCGTGGTCGGGCGCGGCAAGGCCATCGCCGACGCCGGCGTGGCCGACCTGATCGCGGCCGCCTCCAGGAACCGGGTGGCCGTGCGGACCGCGGCCGGGACGCACGCGATGGGGGTGCTCGCGGATGCGGGTGCGACCGCGACGGCCACCGGACGCGACACCATCACCGTTTCGGGCCTGCCCGCGGATCGGATCGTGACGCTGCTCAGCCAGGGCGCGGTGCCGTTCTCCGAGGTATCGGCCCACCGCGCCACCCTCGAGGACGTCTACCTGGAGCTCACCCGCGAGGCGGTCGAGTTCCGCGCCGCGACGCCCACGGAGGTCCCGCGGTGACCCCCACCGCCACGTCTCACCGCTCCGGCCGACGGGTCGGGCGGGACGGCTTCCTCCAGGTGCTGCACGCGGAATGGACCAAGTTCCGGACCGTCCGCGGCTGGGGGACCGGCATGGTGGCCGCGGCGCTGCTGCCGGTGCTGTTCGCCGTGCTCGCCGGGTTCAGCAGCGATCAGAAGGGCGCACCGCCCGTTCCGACCGGGCCGGGCGGTGCGCCGGTCACCGACAGCTTCTACTTCGTGCACCAGCCGCTGACCGGGGACGGCGGCATCACCGTCTCCGTCTCCGAGCTCGAGAGCAGCATCCCCGAGGGACCCGGGGACCTGCGGCCCGGCACCGTGCCGTGGGCGAAGGCCGGGCTCATCATCAAGGAGAGCACCCGCCAGGGATCACCCTACGCGGCGATCATGGTCACCGGCGGCCACGGCGTGCGGATGCAGGACGCCTACGTCAACGACACGGCCGGCCTTCCCGGCCCGGTCTCCGCCGAGTCCCCCCGCCGGCTGCGGCTGGACCGCTCGGGCGACACGATCACCGGCTATGCCTCCACCGACGGCACGAACTGGACCGAGGTGGGCGCCGCGCGGGTGAGCGGGCTCGGATCGACCGTGCAGGTCGGGCTGTTCGTCGCGTCCCCGCCCGCCCTGGACGGCATGGGCACGCGCGGCAGCGTCTCGACGGCCGCCTTCGGGGATCTTCGCGTCCAAGGGGGCTGGGCCGATGGTGGGCGGACCGGTGGGAGGTGGACCGGTGACCAGGTGGGAGCGCAGTCCCCCGGCTTCGCCGGCTACCCGGAGAACACATCGGGGTCGTTCACCGGATCCGACGGCGGGTTCACGGTGACCGGCGCCGGCGACATAGCGCCCGCCATCCGCGACACCCTGCCGACCGGCGGCACCCTCCGGGACATTCTCACCGGCACCTTCGCCGCGCTGATCGCGGTGATCGTCGTGGGGGCGCTGTTCATCACCACGGAGTACGGCAACAAGATGATCCGCCTCACCCTGGCCGCGAGTCCGGGGCGGAGCCGGGTGCTGGTGGCCAAGGCGATCGTGCTGGGGGGCGTCACCTTCGTCGCCGGGCTGGCGGGGGCGATCCTCGCGACTCCGCTCGGTGAGCGGCTCGCCCGCGACAACGGCGTCTACATCTTCCCGGTGTCGTCCGCGACCGAACTGCGGGTGGCGCTCGGGACCGCGGCGCTGCTCGCGACCGCCTCGGTCCTGGCCCTCTCCGTCGGCGCCGTCCTGCGGCACAGCGCCGCCGCGGTCACCGCCGTCGTCGTCGCCATCGTGCTGCCCTACATCCTGATGGCCATCCCGTTCATGCCCGCGAGCGTGGCGGACTGGCTGGCCCGGGTGACACCGGGGGCGGCCTTCGCCGTCCAGCAGACGCTTGTGGAGTACGACCAGGTCGCAGGCCATTACACGCCGTACAACGGCTACTACCCGCTGGCGCCGTGGGCCGGGTTCGCCGTGTTGGCCGCTTACGCGGTGGTGAGTCTGACCGTGGCCGCGGTCCTGCTCCGCAGGAGGGACGCGTGAGACTCGCCCTGCACGCGGAATGGACGAAGATGCGGACCGTCGCCGGCCCGCTGTGGCTGCTGCTCGGCACCGTCGCGGCGACGGTGGCCCTTGGCGCCGGGGCGACGTCGGTGGTGAACTGCACGGCCGGCGGCTGCGGCGGCGACACGACCAAGCTGACCCTCATGGGCGTCTACCTCGGCCAGGCGCTGGTCGCCGTCCTGGCGGTGCTGGTCGTCAGCGGGGAGTACGGCTCGGGCATGATCCGCACCACTCTGGCGGCGGTGCCGCGGCGGGCGACGGTCTTCGCGGCCAAGGCCGTCGCTCTCACCGGCGTCGTGGCCGTCGGCGGGACCGTCGCCGTCCTCGGGGCGGTGCTCGCGGGGCGGCTCATCCTGCCCGACCCCGGCGACCGGGCCCTGTCCCTGGCCGACGGGCCGACGCTGCGCGCGGTCGTCGGGACGGTCCTCTACCTGGTCCTGATCGGCCTTCTCAGCCTCGGTGTCGCGACCGCGGTGCGGGACTCGGCCACCAGCATCGGCGTCGTCCTCGGCCTGCTCTACATCGTCCCGATCGTCTCCCGGACCATCAGCGACCCGGACTGGCAGCGCCTGCTGGAGAAGATCGCGCCGATGAGCGCCGGGCTCGCCATCCAGGCCACCACCGATCTCGGCGGCCTGCCCATCAGCCCCTGGGCCGGGCTCGGTGTGACCGCCGGGTGGGCCGCCGCGGCGCTGCTGACCGGCGGTCTGCTGCTGTGCACGCGCGACGCCTAGCGCCGGCGCGCCGAGCGGTTCGCCGGCGTCGTGGCCCGCTCCCTCGCCGACCGGGAGGTTCTGTGCGACCTGCTGAGTTCACAGGCGAGCCTGCTGGAGCGCAACGTCTCCGCCGGGCGGCCACCCGATACACGCGCGCGGCCGTGACCGGTCAGCGGCCCGACAGCTCCGCCGCCAGCCCCGCGAAATCCGACGCCGTCAGCGACAGTGTCTCCTCCTCCAGCGCCTGCGTCTCCTCCGCGCTGCCCAGCCGCCGCGTCGCCGCCCGGTCCAGATACGCCTCCACCAGCCGCGCGCCCGTCAGCCGGCCCCGCGGCCGCAGCCCGCCGATCTCCCGGTCGACCACCGCCCACGCGTCCGCGCCCAGCCGCAGCGACCGCTCCTGCGCCAGCAGCCCCACCAGCGCCGCCCGCGCCCGCGGCTCGGCCAGATCCGGCAGCCGCACCGCACGCAGGTCCGTCACCAGCTCCGGCGACGCCGCCGACAGCTCGCCGACCCGGTCCGGGCCGCACGTGCCCAGCAGCGCCGTGTCGTTCACGCCCTCCAGTCGCGTCCGGTACAGCACCGTCGCGTACGCCGGGCCCTGGTCCTCGTCCAGGATCAGCGCGTCCAGCCCGTCGAGCAGCAGGACGTGCCCGGCGTGCTCCTCCAGCGCCGCACGCAGCCCCTCCGGGCCGCGCTCGCGCAAGTCCTCGGCGTGCACCGCGCGGACCTCGCCGCTGGACGCCTCCACCTCCGCCAGCGCCCGCGCCACCATCCGCGCCAGCCGCCGCTGCCCGCTGGACGGCCCGCCGATCAGCAGCAGCGCCGGCGCCGACGCGCTCGACACCTGCTGCCCGCGCAGCCGCCGCGCCCACTTGCCGCGACGCCGCACCTCGGTGACGACCCGCTCGATGTCGTCGGCGCCGCACAGGAACCGGATCCCGTACGCCTCGGCGACGTGCGCGCCCTGGTCGGGGGCGGGCGCCGGGGGCAGCGGCGGCGGCGGAGCGGGCACCGGCGCGGGCGGCGGCGGCAGTTCCCCGCCCGCCTCGCGGTCGGCGTCCCGCGCCCAGTCCGGCACCGGAGGCGGCGGGGGCGACGCGGGGTCGGCCGCCGCCGGGGCCGGTTCGGGCGGCGCCGCGGCCGGGCCCGCGCCCGGCCAGGCCGGTGCCGGGTCGAGCTGGGTGCGGAACCCGCCGGAGTCCAGTTGCGTGCGGGGCTCGCCCGGCCACTGCGGTTCGGGACCGGCGCCGGCGTCGGGCGCCGCGGCCGCGGGCTCGGCCTGCGGCCACGCCGGAGGCGGCGGTTCCGGCGGCGGCACCGGAGCGGCCGGGACCGGGTCCGGTGCGGGGGCCGCCGGTTCCGGCGCCGGAGCGGGCGCGGGGGAGACGGGCGGCGCCGCGGGAGGCTCGACCGGTGCGGCCGCCGGCGGCGGCCCCGACGGCTCCCGCTGCGCTACCGCGCGCGGCGCGACCGGCTCGTCGCCGCCCGACGCGGCGCGCTCCGCCGCCATGTGCGCGCGCGCCGCCTTGATGATGTCCCACGCCGACAGCTCGTCGGTCGACGGCGGGCTGTGCATCGCCGGGGACGTCAGCTCCGCCGCGGCCGCCTGCGGCACCGCGAACCCCGTCGCCGGCGGCGGCACCTGCGCCAGCCGGCACCACGTCAGCCCCAGCGTGTAGGTGGTCGCCAGCAGCGACGCCAGCAGGTCGGCGTCATCGGTGCGCAGCGCCTCCGGCAGCCGCCCGTCCCGCGGCCACAGCGCCCGCCCCGGGTGCGCCGGGTCGCTCAGGACGGCCTGCGCCGTGCGGGCGCCGTCGGGGTCAAGCCACCGCTGCAGCGCCGGCAGCGCGCCCGGCGCCGCCTGCAGGTCCGCCGCCAGCACCGCCACCCCCGCGCGGCGCACCTCGTCGTGGGCGCGGCCGCCCGCCGCCGGCCGCCGCGGGCCGGTGATCTGCGCGACGATCTGCTGCAGGTCGTACAGGGCCAGCCGCAGGAACTCGCCGGGGGAGGTGTCGCGGACCATCGGGGTGGCGAACTCGGCCGGGCAGCGGCGCCGCCACTCCTGCAGGATCGCCTCCGGCCCGTACCGGACGGTCGCCATGTCCTGGTTCACCATCCGCAGCGACGCCGCCGTCACCGCCGCCAGCGCGTCCGCGCCCGGACGGAACCGCGGGTCGGCCTGCAGCCCCGCCGCGACCTCGTACATCACCCGCGCGATGTGGGCGGCGCCGCCGCCGTCGCCCGCGCCGAGCCGGTGCACGTAGTAGCCGGCGAGCGTCCCGAAGTCCGGCGGCATCATCCAGTGCAGCCGCTCGGCCGGGGTCGTCAGGAACGGGATGAACGACTCGATCAGCGGATGCTCGGTCAGCACCACCGGGGATCCCGCGCACCACAGCAGCGCGCCCCACGCGGCGGCGATCGTGGACGGCGTCCCCGGCTGGAACATCGGGTCGCGCTGCGCGAACTGAGCCGGGTTCACCGCGAGCGCCGTCGTGATCGCCTGCGAGACCCGCGCCACGACCGAGGTGTCGGGCACCGGGCCGAGGAACCCCAGCGGCGCGACCCGGCCCGCCGCCAGGTCGGGGCCCGTCGGGAACAGCTGCGGCGGCAGCGGCGGCGTCCCCGCGCCGCGCTGCGCCGGGACCGCCACCGCCCGGTCGGCCGGGTCGGCCGGCGGCGGGCACGGGTGCCACGCCCCGTCCAGCCCGCACCGGTACCAGCGGCCCCACGCGCCGTACAGCCACCACTCGCCCGCGCCCCACAGCATCCGCGCCGCGATCTGCGCGGCGCGCTCGGCGGGCGGCGCCGTCTGCCACCACGGGGACGCCACCAGTTCACGCACGTTGCCCTCGACCGAGGCGAACAGATCTCCGCCCGGCCCGCTCCCGGTTCCGCCGGGCTGCGCCCCGGCCCCCTGCCAGCTCACCCGGCGCATAGTAGTCCTCCCCGGGCGATCCGCCGTCATCGCGACGTCCCGTCCCGCGGCGGGGGGCCGCGGGGCGGGGCGTCCGTCACCCGCCGTTCACCGCGTGCAGCCCCTCCAGCACCGTCCTCACCTGCGGCGGCATCTCCCGCTTGCCCGTGCCGGCCGGGTCGATGAACACATGCCGCACCTCCCCGTCGGCCAGGAGCCGCTCGCCGACCCGGAACTCCGGACGCACCACCATGCTCGTCACGCCCACGTGCGCCACCGGCATCCGCACCTCCAGCAGCTCGTCGAACCGCGCGCCCTCACGGAACCGGATCCGCGCCTCCGCCACCACCAGGTCGTAGCCGTCCCGCGCCATCGCGCCCGGGTCGCCGATCAGCTCCCGCCATATCTCCGTCAACGCCACGTCGTAGAAGAACAGGTAGTGCCCGTTGAACACCACGCCCTGCTGGTCGCACTCGCTGTAGCGGACCCGCAGCCGGTGAGTGAAGATCTCTCCCATGGCGCCCATCCTCCCGCGAATCCCCGCATCCCCGGCGGGGCGAGCCGCGCCGCCGGTCTCCCGGGGCGTGCCTGCGGGTGGTGCCGGCGGCTGAAGTCTCGGCAAAGGTTGCCTCCACGGAGGGTGCGGGCACGCGGTCACGGCGCCCTCCCGCGGTTAGCGTGCGGACATGCCCGACCCGCCCGGCGACCGGCCCGAGGACGCACCGGCCGGCGGCCCCGAAGGCGCGCCCGGCGCCCCCGGCGGCGAACCCGCCGGGGGGATCACCCGCGCGCCCGCCCCCGGCGCGGAAGGGCACGGCGCGGAAGGGCACGGCGCGACCGCCGGACCGCCCGAGAACACCGCGCCCCGAGACACCATGCCCATGGGGCCCCTGTCCGAGGGCGCCGGGCCGCCCGCCGTCCCCCCGGACGAGTACGCGGGCGGCCGGGAGGCGCGGCGGATGCCGCCGTGGCTGCCCAAGGCGTTCGTGCTCGCCGGGGCGATCACCCTGGCGTTCGTCGCCGGGCTGTGGATCGTCGAACGCCTCCGCGAGCTGCTGGTGCTGCTGCTCACCTCGCTGTTCCTGGCGTTCGCGATCGAACCCGCCGTCAACTGGCTCGCCCGGCGCGGCTGGCGGCGCGGCGCCGGCACCGCGCTGATGTTCCTGGTCATCGCGGCGTGCCTCGCCGGGTTCCTCGGCGGCATCGGGTCGCTGCTGGCCACCCAGACCAGCAACCTCATCGACGAGTTCCCCGGCTACGTCACCGGCGTCATCGACTGGATCAACGACACCTTCGGCACCGAGCTGTCCCGCGAGACGCTGTTCCAGCGGCTGCCCACCGTCACCCAGCAGCTGTCGGGGCAGCTGTCGGCGCTCGCGGGCAACGTGTGGGTGATCGGCGCCACCGCCTTCGAAGTGGTGTTCAAGGCGTTCGCGGTGCTGCTGTTCACGTTCTACCTGTCGGCCGAGGGCCCGCAGTTCCGCCGGACGGTCTGCTCGGTGCTGCCGCCGCACCGGCAGCGGCAGGTCCTGACCGCCTGGGAGATCGCCGTCGACAAGACCGGCGGCTACATCTACTCCCGCGCCCTGCTCGCCCTGGTCTCCGGCGTCGCGCACTACATCGCGATGGCCGGGCTCGGCGTCCCCTACGCCGCGACGCTCGCGCTGTGGGTGGGGGTGCTGTCGCAGTTCATCCCCGTCGTCGGCACCTACCTGGCCGGTGCGGTGCCGGTACTGGTCGCGCTCACCGCGGCGCCCACCACCGCGCTGTGGATGCTGCTGTTCATCATCGGCTACCAGCAGCTCGAGAACTACCTGCTGCAGCCCCGCATCACCGCCAGCACGATGGCCATGCACCCCGCGGTCGCGTTCGGGCTCGTGCTGGCCGGCGCCGCCGTCGTCGGGCCCCTCGGGGTGCTGCTCGCGCTGCCGCTGGGCGCCAGCGTCCAGGCGTTCGCCGGCGCCTACATCCGCCGCTACGACATCGAGGAGCACCCCCTCACCGAGCCGCCCGCCCGCCGCGCCCGGTGGCGCCGCCGCGACCGCCCCGGCGGCGAACCGGGGTCGCAGGACGGCACCGGGAACGGACCTGCCGACGGGCCCGGGGGCGGCACCCGCGACGGGTGAGGCCGGCCACGGGTCCGATACCCGTCCCTCAAAGCAGGACAGGCGCCACAGGCACGCGTGCCTGGCTCAGACCGGACACAGGAGTGCGGGACGGGGCGAAGGGCGAGCGGCCACCGGGCCTGAGCATGCCCCAGGCGAGGTAGGCCAGGTAGGCGGCTCCGGCGAGCTTGACCACCGTGAACGCCACCGGCACGGCGGTGAACAACGCGGACAGGCCCGCAGCCGCAGCGAGCAGGTAGACCACGAATCCCACGGCGGTCCCGCCGAGACTCACCAGGCCCGCCCTGCGGCCTTGAGCGATCGCGCGGGAGGCGAGGTGGACCATGTTCGGACCCGGAGTCAGGGCCATGCCGAGTTCGACCAGGGCCACTCCGGCGACCGCGGCCAAAGTGATCACCGGTCAACCTCCTGGGGGCGTTCGTCGGGCACCTGAGTGCTCGCAGCGGAGAGCCGCCGGGCCTTGTCACCGGCCCACGCGCCCGTCTCTCGACCGCGGTGCCATGCCCCTGGACCGTGCCGCGGGCGCAGGCGGCGACGCGGGCGGGTCCTCGCCCCGCGCACGGGCGGTCTCCCGCGTCCTCCCCGCGGTGAGGCGAGGACGCCCGGGGTCAGAGGCGGGCGGCGCCGATCGAGTTCATCAGCGTCGGCCACACGAACTTGCTCTCCCGCACCCACGCCGGCCAGTTGTGGCGCCCGTCGCCGTAGATGTGCGCGGTGTAGGGGATGTTCAGCTCGTCGAGGCGCTTCTTGAACTCCTTGTTGTTGGCGCCGATCACGATCTCGCTCAGCAGGCCGATGTCCCACGGCGCCACGTTCGGGTCGCCCGGTCCGGGACGGCCCGTGGTCCCGGCGGAGAAGAACAGGCCGGTGCCGCGCAGCTTCGGCGCGAGGGTGTGCGGGTCGTGGGCCTTCCAGTTGGCGTCGTCGGCCCACGGGATGCCCCAGATCGCGAACGGGTCCTGACCGTTGCCGGCGTTGAGGAACATCAGCATCGCCGGGATGCCCGGCTGCCGCATCGACAGCACGCCGCTCAGCGACGCCACGTAGCCGAACAGCCCCGGGTGGCGGGCGGCGTAGGACACCGCGCCCGCGCCGCCGGAGGAGTTGCCGATCGCGGCGCGGCGCGCGCCCCCGCGGTAGTTCCGCTCGATCAGCTGCCGGACCTCGGCGGTGTGGAACGTCTCCCACTTGGGGGTGGCGCCCTTGCCGTAGTTGTACCAGTCGGCGTAGGAGCCGTCCTCGCCTTCCGGCATGACCACGATGACGTCGTAGGCGCGGGCCCACGCCTCGATGTCGGTGTTGCGGGCCCAGGAGGTGTAGTCGTCCTGCCCGCCGTGGAACGCGTAGAGCACCGGCCAGGTCCGGGCGGCGCCGCGGGTCCAGTTCTCCGGCAGCAGCACGCGGGCCTTGACGCGCTTGCCCAGCGAGGGGGAGTCGATGGTGATGTCGACGTCGTTGCCGTCCAGGCCGGTCTCGGCGACGATCCGCGCGCCGGTGTCGGCGCGGACGGGGCCGTCGGCGCCCGCGGTGCCCGCGCCGATCCCCACGCCGCCCCCCACCACGAGGACCGCGACGAGGGCGCCGGACGTCGCCGGGCGGCTCCCGCGGGCCGGGCGTGACTGGCTGGGGACGGACGGCGTCATCGACTCACCTCGCGCACTGGGCGCCGCCCCCGGACGGGCCGCGCGGCTCCCGCCGAGTGTCCTCGCCTCCCGCTAAATGATCTACAAGGCGCCGTAATAAGAAACCGGCGGAGCACTGTTGAGAAGTGAGTCCTTCCCGGTGCCGGCGGTGCCGTGATAAGCGCGCCGGGGCCTGCGGGGGCGCGTCGGCGGTGCGTGGCGTGGGTCACAGCCGCCCGTATTGACCGTAAGCAAGCGATTACTCGAGCATGGGGGGCGGATCCGGCGAGGAGGACGCGGCGATGACCACCCGGCAGGACGGCGGGACGATCGGCGAGATCGACCCCCGCGACATCGACCTGAGCGACCTGCGCTTCTGGGGCCGCCCCCTGGACGAGCGCGCCGCCGCGTTCGCCGCGCTGCGCGCCCGCGGCGCCCCCGCGTTCTTCGCCGACCCGCCCGTCCCGTTCACCGGCCGCGGCGCCGGATACTGGGCACTGGTCACCCACGCCGACGTCACCGAGGCGTCCCGCAACCCGCAGGTCTTCTCCAGCGAGCCGAACGCCACCACCGTCATCGACTCGCCCGGCTTCCTCGACCGCTACGTCAACTCCATGATCAACATGGACGACCCGCGGCACGCCAAGATCCGCCGGGTGGTGTCGCGCGCGTTCAGCCCCCGGATGCTCGCCAAGACCGAGGACGACATCGCCGCCCGCGCCGCCCGCATCGTCGACGAGCTCATCGCCGCCCGCGCGTCCCGCCCCGCCGACGAACCCCTCGACTTCGTCGCGCACGCCGCCGTCCGCCTCCCCGTCGAGGTCATCTGCGACATGCTCGGCATCCCCGACGAGCTGCACCCGCGGGTCGTGCGGCTGACCAACATCGTGCTCGGCAACTCCGACCCCGAGTACACCGGCATCACCCCCGACATGGGGCGCCTGCGCACCGGCCTCGGCCTGGCCAAGGTCGCCCTCGCCGGCCGCGACCTGCACCGCCTCGCCGCCCGCCTCGGCCGCGAACGCGCCGCCGAGCCCACCGGCGACCTCACCTCCGCCCTCGTCAACGCCAACATCGACGGCGAGAAGCTCACCACCCGCGAGTTCGGCACCTTCTTCCTGCTGCTCGTCGTCGCCGGCAACGAGACCACCCGCACCGCCATCGCGCACGGCCTGGAACTGCTCACCGACAACCCCGCCCAGCGCGACCTGCTGCTCGAGGACTTCGACGGCCGCATCGGCGGCGCCGTCGAGGAGATCGTCCGCTACTCCACGCCCGTCATCTGCTTCCGCCGCAACCTCACCCGCGACCACGAGATGAACGGCCACGCCTTCCGCGCGGGCGACAAGGTCATGCTGTTCTACAACTCGGCCAACCGCGACGAGACCGTCTTCACCGACCCCGACGTCTTCGACATCACCCGCTCCCCGAACCCGCACGTCGGCTTCGGGGGACCGGGACCCCACTTCTGCCTCGGCGCCAACCTCGCCCGCCGCGAGATCACCGTGATGTTCCGCGAGCTGTTCACCCGGCTCCCCGACCTGCGCGCCGCCGGGGAGCCCGACCGGCTGATGTCCAGCCTCATCAACGGCTACAAGCGGCTGCCCTGCACCTTCACCGCCCCCTGACCGCCTCCCCGGACGCGTCCGGCGCGTCCGGGGCGTCCGGCGCGTCCGCCGCGAGGAGCGCCGCCAGCTCCCGCGGCCGCGAGAACATCGGCCAGTGCCCCGTCGGCAGCGACCGGTGCGTCCACCCCGGCCCCGCCATCGCCGCGAACACCGGATGGCCGCCCTCGGCCATCGCCCGCACCGCCTCCAGCGGGATCGACGTCGCGATCAGCGTCCGCGGCGTCTCCGGCGGCGGATCGGGACGCTCCAGCGGCTGCGTCACCGTCCCGAACGGCTGCGGCGTGCCGCGCTCGCGCAACGCCGCCAGATGCCCCTCCGACAGCCCCGCCAGATCACCCGCGCCCTCGCCGGAACCCCCGCCCGGCGCGAACGGCGGCACCGGCAGCAGCCACCCCCCGCCGTCCTCGGCCGCCCGCCGCTCCAGCTCCGCGCGGGCCCCCGGCTCGTGGAAGTCGATGTTCGCCATCCCCGACGGCATCGGCCCGGTGTCGACGTAGACGATCCGCGCGACCCGCTCGGGGACCCGGTCCGCCGCGCCCGTCACCGCCATCGCGCCGCCGCTGTGCGCCACCAGCACCACCCGCCCCCCGCCGCCCCGCTCGGCCGCTTCCCGCGCCGCGCCCTCGACCGCCGCGACGACGTCGGCGACGTGGGTGTCCACGCCCACCTCCGGCGCCGCCTCGCCCGCGCGCTCCGCCAGGCCCGTCAGCGTCACCGGCACCGCCTCGTGGCCCGCCGCGCGCAGCTCCGCCGCGACCTCGTCCCACGCCCACGCGCCCAGCCAGAACCCCGGCACCAGCACGAACGTCGCCATATCCGGCCCCCTCCCTCGTCGGTACGGCACACGCTACGGTGAATACCGGACAGACCCCGCCCGGATGACGTGAGTGGCCCGTGTCACACCCCGAACACCCGACGACCCGCCTGCTGGCCATGCTCGAACTGCTGCAGGCACACCACCGCCTCGGCGGCCGCGACCTCGCCCGCCGCCTCGGCGTGGACGAGCGCACCGTCCGCCGCTACGCGGCCCGGCTCGGCGAACTCGGTGTCCCCGTCACCGCCGAACGCGGCCGCCACGGCGGCTACCGGCTCATGCCCGGATACAAGCTGCCGCCGCTGATGCTCACCGACAACGAGGCCGCCGCCGTCGTCCTCGGCCTGCTCGCCGGGCGCCGCCTCGGGCTGCCCGGCCACGCCACCGAGAGCGCCCTCGCCAAAGTGCAGCGCGTCCTGCCCGCCGCGCTGCGCGACCGCGTCCAGGCCCTCCGCGACACCCTCGGGTTCACCTTCGCCGCCCGCGACGCCGACGCCCCCGACACCGGCGCCGTCCTGGCCCTCGCCGGCGCCGCCCGGCAGCGGCGCCGCGTCCGCCTGCGCTACCGGTCCTGGCGCGGCGAGGACACCGAACGCGACCTCGACCCCTACGGGCTGGTGTTCCACTCCGGACGCTGGTACGTCACCGGGCACGACCACCGCAGCGGCCAGACCCGCACCTTCCGCGTCGACCGCGTCGCGTCCGCCGAACCGCGCCCCGAACGGTTCGAACCGCCCGGCGACGTCGACCCGGTCGCGCACGTCACCCGATCCCTGGCCGCCGTCCCCTACGCCCACGAGATCGAGGCGGTGCTGGAGACGACGCTCGCCGAGGCGCGCCGCGCGTTCCCGCCGTCGGTCGCCACGCTCACCGGACGCGACGGCGCCGTCGTGCTCACCGCCCGCGCCGAACGCCTCGACGGCGCCGCGCGGATGCTCGCCGGGCTCGGCGCGCCGTTCGTCGTCCGCCGCCCCGACGCGCTGCGCGGCCACGTCCGCGACCTCGCCCGCCTCCTGGACGAGCAGGCCGGACGCCGACCCTGACCGCCCCGCGCGGGACGGCCGCCAAGACGGCCGCCAAGACGGGGGCCGGGCGGGGGATCAGCCGCCGGTGAGGGGGGCGCGGCGCTCCCACTCCTCCCGCAGCATCGCGTACACGACCTCGTCGGTCCACTCGCCCTTGACCATCTCGTTCTGCACCAGGCGCGCCTCGCGCCGCATCCCCAGCCGCTCCAGCACCCGCGCCGACGCGGCGTTGCGGCCGTCCAGCCGGCCCACGACCCGGTGCAGGTCCAGCCCCTCGAACCCCAGCCGCAGCACCACCTCGGCCGCCTCCGTCGCGAACCCCTGCCCGTGGAACGCCGGGTTGAAGATGTAGCCGATCTCGCCCTGCCGGTGCTCCCGGCTGCGCCACTGCAGGTTGACCTCGCCCATCAGGGCGCCCGTCTCCCGCAGCACCACCGCCAGCACCAGCCAGTCGCCCTCCCGCTCGACCGTGGCCGCCGTCATCTTCTCCTTCAGAAACGACCTGGACTCCTCCAGGTTCCGCGGCTCCCAGTACAGGAAGCGCGCCACCTCGGGCAGCGACTGGTACGCGTACAGCCCTTCCAGATCGTCCTCGCGGAAGGGCCGCAGGGTGAGTCGCTCGGTCTCGATGGGGTAAGCGGGACGCAGCACGCAAAGATCCTAATCAGGGGGTTAGGGGTCGGGCGACCCGTTTCACACGGTCGAGTCAGGACGGTCCGGGCCCCGGTCGTGCCCGCCGCCCGCCTCCCGGCGGCCCGCGCCGCTCCTGCTCACCGAACGCGCGCGTGTCGCGGAACTCCACGTAGGGCTCCTCCCCGGCGGACGCCCCGGCCTGGATGGCCCGGCCCCGCTCCAGCTCGGCGTTCAGCTCCGCGCCCAGCAGGATCGCCAGATTGCTGATCCACAGCCACACCAGGAACACGATCACACCGGCGAGGCTGCCGTAGGTCTTGTTGTAGCTGGAAAAGCCCGCCACGTACAGGGCGAACAGACCCGACGCCGCCAGCCACACCAGCACCGCCACCGCACCGCCCGGCGTCACCCACCGGAACCTGCGGCGCACGTTCGGCGCCGCCCAGTACAGCAGCGAGAACAGCAGGCTGATCACCACCAGCAGCACCGGCCACTTGGCGATCTGCCACGCCGTCACCGCCGCCGACCCCAGCCCCAGCAGGTCCCCGACCTCGCGCGCCAGCGGCCCCGACACCACCACCGCGATCGCCGACGCCGCCAGCACCGCCAGCGTCAGCACCGTGATCCCGAGCCGCAGCGGCACCATCTTCCAGAACGGGCGCCCCTCCGGCACGTCGTAGACGACGTTGGACGCCCGCATGAACGCCCCGACGTACCCCGACGCCGACCACACCGCGCCCGCCAGGCCCGCGGCCGCGGCGATCCCGGCGCCCCCGGAGCCCTGCAGCTGCCGGACCGCGCCGATCAGCAGGTCCTTCACCGCGCCGGGCGCCATCCCGCCCAGCTCGGCGATCAGGTCGTCGGTGGTCGACCGGCCCGCCAGCCCGACGACCGACACCACCACCAGCAGCCCCGGGAAGATCGACAGCACCGCGTAGTAGGTGAGCGCCGCCGCGTAGTCCTGCAGGTTGTCGTTCTTGAACTCGCCGAACGTCCGCTTGACCGCCCCGCGCCAGCCCGACGCGGGCATGTCGGTGAGCCCGCCGGGACGGCCGCGCGCGCCGGGCATCTCAGCGGCGCGTCCAGGCCGACGGCGTGCGCGAACGGCTCCGCCGCGCCCCGGTGAGGCGCGCCACCGGCGTCCAGTTCGTCCGGCCAGCGCCCGTCCGCCGCACCTTGACCGGGGCCCGCTGCGTACGCCGCGTCAGCACCCGCACCGCGGGCGCGCGGCGCCGCCTCAGCCACACCGTCAGCAGCGCCGCCGCGGCCCCCGCGGCGCCCACCGCCGCGCCGCCCTGCCGCGCCCGCGCCGCGCCCTGCGGCGACGCCGCGGCCGCCCGCGCCGACGACGCCCGCGAGGACGCCGCCTGCCGCGCCGACCCCACCGCGTCCATCGCGCGGGTCCGGGCCTGGTCGACGCGCTCGCGCGCCATCGCCTTCACATCGGCCTTGGCCGCCAGCGCCTCCACGGTCTCGCCGAGGTCGTGGCGGGCCCGGTCGACCTCCTGCCGCAGCTCCTCGGTGCCGGCAACGGCGCCGTGCCTGCTCATCGGTGCGCCCTCTCCTTCAGTTCCGTGACGGTCTGCCGCGCTTCCTCGGCCGCCCGCTCGGGCATGGCGGGCGTCGCGCGCCGGGTCTGGCCGCGCCCCATCAGCGCGAGCACCCCGGCGACCAGCAGCAGCGCACCGCCCATGATCAGCGCCGCCGCCCACACCGGCAGCACCAGCGCGATCGCCGCGATCGCCGCCGCCAGCAGCGCCCCGAGCCCGTACAGGGCGACCAGGCCGGCGCCGCCGAACAGCCCGGCGCCCGTCCCGGCGTGCCTGCCCTTGTCCTTCAGTTCGGCGACGGCCAGGCGCAGCTCCGCGCGCATCAGGTCCGAGACCTGCTGGGTCGCCTGCCGGACGAGCTCGCCGGTGCCCGGCTCGTGCCGCCCGGTCTCCACCCGCCCGGCTGCCGCGTTACCGGCCGCCTGCCCGTCCCCGTGAATGGCGGCGCCGGCCGCGCCGCCTCTGCCGTCCTGTGCCGGCCGCATGATCGTCATCGCTTCCGGCTCCCTCCCGCGTCCAGTGGTTACGAAGCGCGGTAGAGGCGTTCCCCCTGCCCCGGACCTAAACGTCGGCCCGCCCGGGGCGCGGGCCCCGCACCCGATCGACCCCGCATGGCGGCGCCGCAGAACGGTTCTTTACCGCACCACCCGGCGCGAAGGGGGATGACCGGGACGGCGTCAGCCGCGGCCCACGAACGACGGCATCGTCGTCGCCATCACCGTCATGAACTGCACGTTCGCCTCCGGCGGCAGCCCCGCCATGTACAGGACGGCCCGCGCGACGTGCGCGGCGTCCATCACCGGCTCCGCGCGCACCGACCCGTCCGCCTGCAGCGCCCCGGACGCGAACCCGCCCGTCATCTCCGTCGCCGCGTTGCCCACGTCGATCTGCCCGCACGCGATTCCGTACGGGCGCCCCTCCAGCGACAGCGACTTGGTCAGCCCCGTCACCGCGTGCTTGCTGGCGGTGTAGGCCACCGACCGGGGCCGCGGCGTGTGCGCCGCCAGCGACCCGTTGTTGATGATGCGCCCGCCCCGCGGGTCCTGCTCCTTCATCGCCCGGAACGCCGCCCGCGCGCACAGGAACGCGCCCGTCAGGTTGGTGTCGACGACGCGGCGCCACTCCTCGAGCCCGAAGTCCTCGACCGGCGCGGGCGCCCCGAACACCCCGGCGTTGTTGAACAGCAGGTCCAGCCGCCCCCACCGGTCGGCGACCGCCCCGAACAGCGCCTCGACCGACGCGGGGTCGGCGACGTCGGCGGCGACGGCCAGCGCGCGGCCGTCCGCGGCCCGGGACCGCCGCGCCGCCTCCTCCAGCCGGTCGGGGCGCCGCCCCGCCAGCGCGACGCGCCATCCCGCGTCCAGCAGCGCGGCCGCGACCGCCGCGCCGATCCCCGAACCGGCCCCGGTCACCAGCGCGACCCGGCCCGTCCCGTCGGGTCCGGTTCCGTGTTCGTTCCCGTCACCTGCGGCATCGTTCACGGCACGACCTTCCCGCCCGCCGCGATCACCTGTCAAAGCGACCCCCGGGACGGTCCCGGATCAGGCCGTGCCCAGCCAGTCGACGCGGTGCCCCTCGGTCGGGTCGGGCGTCTCCCACCGGCGGACGAGCCGGTCGATCACCGCGTCCGGGACGGGCGCGGCGCGGCCCCGGTTGCGGTCCCGCAGCACGTCCGGCGGCGCCTCCAGCGCCACCACCTCGACCCGCCCCCGGTACCCGGCGACCAGGCCCGTGCACAGCTCGCGCTGCGACCGCGACACGTTCGTGGCGTTCCACACGAACGACCGTCCCGCCCGCAGGTGCTCGCGCGCCAGCTCGTGCGCGGCCGCCGCCACCGCCCGCTGGTCGCCGGCGGGGGAGACGCCCATCTCCGCGCGCAGCCGGTCCAGGCTCACCACCGGGACGTCCGGGCGGTTCGCCGCGATCCAGGTGTCCTTGCCGGCGCCCGGCAGCCCCGACAGGATCGTCGCGGTCAGCCGCGTGTCGTCGTAGGCGGCGTAGGCGGGGTCGCGGTCGGGCTTGCGGAAGTACCAGAACCGGGCGTGGTCGGACGGGAAAGCGCGCGGCCCGTCCAGGCAGTCCTGCTCGGCGCAGTACTCCCCGTACAGGCCGACGTTGTCGAGCAGCTCCTCGGTGTCGGGGCAGATCCGGCCGAGGATGTCGGCCGACGCCAGCAGCACCAGGTCGTCGTTGCGGGCCAGCAGGCTCACCCGGAACGCGATCCGCTGCAGGTCGGGCCGCTCCAGCGCCCAGAACGGCACCTGGTGGTGCCGGATCAGCGCGGCGACGTGCTCGCGCCACGCGACCGGCGCGCCCATCTCCCACAGGATCCGCCGCACCATCAGGTCGCCGCGCCGCGAGTGCCCGCGCGCGGTGATGCGCCCGCCGTCCTCGGTGCGGGTGCAGTGCGGCTTGGCGATGTCGTGCATCAGGACGGTCGCGAACAGCCGCACCCGCTCGTCCGCCGGGCGCGCCCGCCACTGCGGCAGGTCCGCCAGCGCCTCGCACGCCATCCGCGTGTGCACCTCGACGTCGCCCTCACCGTGGTAGACGGCGTCCTGCGGCACGCCCGCCATGTCGCGCACCCACGCGAACGCGTCCCGGATCCGCGGCCACGGCACCTCCCAGTTCGGCGGCGCCGGGCACAGCTCGGCGAACACCGGCGGCGGTTCGGGAGACGTTCGGGAGAGGGTCTTGGGGGAGGGCTCCCCTCCGGGCTGCCGAGAGCGCATCCGGCAACCGTACGGGCGACCGCGGACGCGGGTCATCCGCTTTTCCGGCGCGTCCGCCCGGCGCTCCTGCAGGGCGGCGAACGACTCGGCGCGCGTCACGGGGCCGGGTGCGAACGCCACCTGAAGGCCGGGGCGTTCCAACACCGCGAACCGGGCTGTGGTCCGGCTATCCGATGGTGTTCGCGCGGATGCCGTCGATCAGGTACCCCAAGCCGCGGTGGAACGCCTCGTCCCAGTCGTTGTCGCTGGGATGCCCGTGCGCGGCCAGCGTCGGGTACGCCTCGCGGTGCGCCGCGAGGATCTTGTCGGCGGCATCGCGGATGGACGACTCGTCCCGGCCCTGCCAGGACAGCTGGCTGACCGCGGCCCCGACCACGAAGTGCGACAGTCCGTAGGCGGCGGCGGTGAGCGGCGCGCCCGCGAGTCCGGCGCGTCGCAGTGCCGCGTGCAGGAACTCCGTCCGCGTGAGGACGTTCGGCCCGAGCATCGGCCGGCCCATCAGCGTCGCGGTCCAGCGGTGCCGGAGCATCACCGCGCGCCACCGTTCCACCATCGCGGTGACGTCGGCGCGCCAGTCGTCGGTCGCCGGCGGGACCTCGGCCTCGGCGAACACCGTGTCCAGGGCCAGGTCGAGCACGTCGTCCTTGGTGTCCACGTGCCAGTACAGCGTGGTCGAGCCGGTGCCGAGCCGCTCGGCCAGCCGCCGCATGGTCAGCCGGTCCGCGCCCTCCTCGTCCAGGAGCGCGATCGCTTCGGCGACGATGCGTTCCCGCGACAGCGGCGGCGCTTCCCGTCGCCCGCGCGGCTGCTTCGACCAGATGTCGCCCGCTCGGCTCGTTCCCATGCGCCCACTCTAGTACGGTGAACTACTACCGGATCAACGTTCTAGTGACCCGATCAACGTTCAGAGGTGGTTGTGGGGCACATCGATGTGAGCGACCTGGCCTATGCGCTGCCGGATGGACGGCCCTTGCTGCGCGGGGTGTCCTTCCGTGTGGGGCAGGGCGCGAAGGCGGCCCTGGTCGGCCCGAACGGCGGTGGCAAGACGACGCTGCTCAGGCTCATCGCCGGGGAACTGGCCCCTTCCGCGGGGAAGATCGCCAATACCGGCGGACTCGGGGTGATGCGCCAGTTCACTCCGGAGGACCGCACCGTCCGCCGACTCCTCCTGGCGGTCGCGCCCCCGCAGATCAAGGCGGCGGCCGACGCGCTCGCCCGCGCCGAAGCCGCGTTGACCGGCGCCTCGGAGAGCCAGATGGCCTACGCCCAGGCCATCGGCGACTTCACCGACGCGGGCGGCTACGACCTGGAAGTCGTCTGGGACGCCTGCACGACCTTGGCGCTCGGCCTGCCGTATGAGCAGGTCCGCGACCGGCCCGCGGGAACGCTGTCCGGCGGTGAGCAGAAGCGCCTCATGCTGGAGGCGCTGCTCCGCGGACCCGACGAAGTCCTGCTGCTCGACGAGCCCGACAACTACCTGGACATCCCCGGCAAGCAGTGGCTGGAGGAACGGCTGCGAGCCACCGCCAAGACCGTGCTGCTGGTCTCCCACGACCGCCGCCTGCTCGCCGGCGCCGCCGACCGGATCATCACCGTCGAGTCCGGCACGGTCTGGGTGCACGGCGGCGGCTTCGCCGCCTACCCGGCCGCGCGCCGCGACCGCGCCGCCCGCATGGACGAACTGCGCCGCCGCTGGGACGACGAGCACGCGCGGCTGCGCCGCCTGGTCCACACGCTGCGCCGGCGCGCCGCCGCCAGCGACGCCGTCGCCTCGTCCTACCAGGCCGCGCGCACCCGCCTGGCCCGCTTCGAGGAGGCGGGACCGCCCGAGCCGCCACCGCGCGAGCAGAACATCCGCGTCCGCCTGCGCGGCGGACGCACCGGCAAACGCGCCGTCGTCTGCGAACGACTCGAAGTCGCCGACCTGACCAAGCCGTTCGACCTGGAAGTCTGGTACGGCGAACGCATCGCCGTCCTCGGCGCGAACGGGTCGGGCAAGTCACAGTTCCTCAAGCTGCTCGACGACCCGTCCTCGGTCCCTCACCGAGGCACGGCGCGACTGGGCGCCCGCGTCGCTCCCGGCCGCTTCGTCCAGACCCATACCCGCCCCGACCTGCGCGACCGCACACCCGACGAGATCATCACGACCGACTTCGGGACGACCCTCAACGACGCCATGCGCGCCTTGGCCCGATACGAACTCGCGCCCACGCGGCGCCAGCCCTTCCACACCCTGTCCGGCGGGCAGCAGGCGCGGCTGCAGATCCTGCTGCTGGAGCTGTCCGGCTGCACCCTCCTCCTGCTGGACGAGCCGACCGACAACCTCGACCTCGCCAGCGCCCAAGCCCTCCAAGACGGCCTGGCCGCCTACCAGGGCACCGTCCTGGCCGTGACGCACGACCGCTGGTTCGCCGAAGACTTCGACCGCTACCTCGTCTTCGATCCGGACGGCGCCGTCCACCACCGCTCCGCTCCGACGTGGCAGGTGAACGGCCCGACTCGCCCGGAAGGAGGGTGAGCGCCGAAAAGAGCGGCAGGGCGGCCGGTGAAACGGGACTCAGTGAGCGCCCGCGTACAGGACCCCCGGGTCGGCGAGGCCGTTGGCGACAATCGGGCGCTCCCGCCAGTGCGTCCCCGAGTCCAGGATGGCGGTGAGGAAGCTCGCCCGGACCCACTTGAACCGGTCGACGGTCCGGCCGTCCTCCTCCACCTTCAGGTAGAGGCCCTCCATCTCCTCGGCCGCGTCGGTCTCCTTCTCCACCTGGGCGGGGTCGGCGCCGCCCGCCTCCGCCGCCGCGCGCAGCGCGTCCCGCCAGTGCGGCGTCCGGCACGTGGACGGCCCGACGAGCGCCGTCAGCTCCGCCAGGCCGCCGACGGGCCCCTCGTGCAGGACCGGGACGTGCACCACCGGCGTCCCCGCCAGCAGCTCGCGGCGCCGCGCCGTCGACAGGAACGTCCCGTCGGCGGTGTCGAGGACGTCGAACTCGCAGAAGTAGTGGGGGAGCGCGTCGTAGAAGACGGTGTGCTTGGCGTACAGCCACTCGCCGTACATGACGTACCGGTCGCGCAGCCGCTCCCGCAGCACGTGCTGGACCGACGCCGCCCACGCCTTCAGCGGACCGAACTGCCGCTCGCGGGGGCCGCCGGTCAGGTAGTGCCCGCGGCTCTGCAGCCGCAGTTCCCCGTCGGCGGTGAAGCTGATGCCGCAGTTGGCGCCGTCCAGCTTCTCCTCCACCACCAGGAAACGCCCGGCGACCTCCCGGAACGGCGCCGCCGCCAGGTCGTGGTCGCCCGGCTGCAGCCGGGATCCCTCGATGTGCCGGGTGCGGGGGTACTTGCGGAGCATGCGGACCGTTCTAACGAACGGCGCCCGGCGTGCCAACCGGTTTTCCCCGGACGGGCGGTCAACCGGGGTGGACGCGGGCGAGGGCGCCGGTCTCCAGCGCGACCCACAGGGCCCCGTCGGGCCCGGCGGCGATGCCGTGCGGTTCGCAGCCGGGCGTCGGCAGCGGGTGCTCCTCGACGGCGCCGTCCACCGTGACGCGGCCCACCTGCGCGGTGCCCCACTCGGTGAACCACAGCGCGCCGTCCGGGCCCGCCGTGATCGCGTGCGGGCGCGCCGCCGGGTCGGGCAGCGCGAACTCGGCGACCTCGCCGTCCGTGGTGATCCGCCCGATCCGGCCCGCACCGATCTCGGTGAACCACAGGGCCCCGTCGGGGCCCGCGGTGATCCCGACGGGCGCGGCGCCCGCGTGCGGCAGCGGGTGGAGGGCCACGTCGCCGGCGGGCGTCGCGCGGCCGATCGCGTTGCCCTGGTTGAGGGTGAACCACAGCGCGCCGTCCGGGCCGGTGGTGATCATCGACGGCATCCCGCCCCGGACCGGCACGCGCGTGATGCGGCCGTCGGTGTCGATCCGGCCGAGCTCGCCGGTGTGCATGAGGGTGAACCACAGGGCGCCGTCCGGGCCCGCGGCGATCCCGCAGGGGCCGCCGCCGTCCGGCACCGGATGGCGGACGATCCGGCCGCCGGGGTCGACGCGGCCGATGCGGTTCCCCTGGAACTCGGTGAACCACAGCGCCCCGTCCGGGCCCGCCGTGATGATCATCGGGTCGCCGTCGAGGGGTTCGGCGGGGTGCAGGACGGCCCGCCCGCCCGGCGCCACCCGGCCGATCCGGCCGGCGTGCACCAGCGTGAACCACAGGGCGCCGTCCGGGCCCGCCGTGATCGCGTACGGGCCCTCGTCGGGGCCCGACACCGTGATTTCCTCGATCGTGACGTGCGGCATGCGTCCTCCGGTCGCCGGGTGTGCGACGAGAAGACTAACGCAACTTTTGTTGTGTTAGGTTTCCGGTATGAACCCGCCGGAGCCAGCGGACGCCGCCGGGCCGGGCCGCGCGCGGCCGGGCGGCCGGACGGCTCGCGTCCGCGACGCCGTCCGCGGCGCGACCCTCGCCGTCCTCGCCGAGCACGGCTACCGGGGCCTGACGGTCGAGGGCGTCGCCGCCCGCTCCGGGGTCCACAAGACGACCGTCTACCGGCGCTGGGGCGACGCCGACGGCCTCGTCGCCGACGCCCTCGAGATCGCCGCCGCCGACCCCTGGCCCGTCCCCGACACCGGCACCCTGGACGGCGACCTGCGCGCTCTCGCCCGGCTCGTCCGCGACGGGTTCGCCGACCCGCGGGAGGGCCCGGTCTCCCGCGCGTTCGTGCTGGCCGCCGGGCAGAGCGGCGCCGCCGCCGACGCCCTGCACCGGTTCTTCGAGCGCCGCCACGCGCAGTCCGCGGTCGTCGTCGAGCGGGCCGTCGCGCGCGGCGAGGTCCCGCCCGGGACGGACGCCGCCGAGGTCGTCCGGATCGCGGTGGCGCCGCTGTACTACCGGCTGTTCGTCACCGGCGAGCCGCTGGACGAGGCGGCCGCCGACCGCGCCGCCGCGGCGGCCTGCACGGCCGCCCGCGCCGGCGCGCTCGCCCCCTGACGCGCCGCACCGGCCGCGGGGTTCAGCCGACGTGCATGGGCTCGCGGATCTCCCCGGCCTCGTACGCCGACTCCTCGTGCCGGCCGCGGGCGCCCCACTGCTCCTCCATGCGCATCGCGCAGCCCAGCGCGAAGAAGGTCGGGGCCCACTGCCCGACGAAGATGCCCCAGCGGTCCGCCCGCTCCATGCCCGCCGACTCGATCTGCAGCGACGCGGCCCACGCGGCCACCGACAGGCCGATCGAGGTGAAACCCATCGCGTACATGACGTTCGACGACAAGCCCATCTTCTGCAGCTGCTTCACCATGATGATCCGCTCCCTGTGCTCTTCCGGGTGTTCCGACGGCTCACTTCCCCCTCGGCCCACGGGTAAGGCAATGCGCGGGCCAAGGAACGCCCCCGGGTGTCGGCCGGAGGGAGCGGGACGTCAGGAAACCCGGCCCGCGTCCCGCAGGGTGAACCGCTCGCGGGCGTCGCCGCCCAGCCGTCCGGCCGGCAGCGCGCGGCCGTAGGCGACGAGCAGCAGATCCTGGGCGGAGCCCGTCAGCGGCGTCCCGCTCCCGAACGACCAGTCGAGATCGTCGGCGCGCAGCTCCACGCCGCCGAGGTCGGCCCCGAAGAACTTCGCCGTCCGGGGCGTGACGCTCTCCAGCAGCGGGCGCAGGCGCTCGTGCGGCACCCGGCGGTCCAGTCCGAGCGCGACGCCGATGTCCAGCCCGTGGACGACGTCGTGGCCGAGCGCCGCGGTGATCCCGCCGACGGGCGGCTTCCACGGGTGGCGCGCGTTGTCGCGCAGCGCGGCGGCCGTCTCGGTGTGCGTCATCGCCGCCGCGTCCCGGCGGGCGAGGCGGTCGGTCATCCGGTGCAGCCCCCGCGCCCTGACCAGCTCGGACGCCACCTTGGCGAACGAGTACCGGAACCCCATCGACATGTGGGCGGCGACCTCCCGCACCCGCCATCCCGCGCACAGGCTCGGCGCGTCCCAGCTCGCCGCGGGCAGCGCCTCCAGCATCTCGGCCAGCTCCCGCCGCTCCGCGGCGATCTCGTCTCTGATGTCCATCTCGGCCTCCATCTCGATAATCAGATTACTGTAATAATAGGATTATGAGACTGACGAGGGCGCAGACCAAGGAGCGCAACCGGCGGGCGCTGCTGGAGGCCGCCCGGGAGGCGGTGTCGCGGGACGGCCACCGCGCCAGGCTCGAGGACATCGCGGCGCGCGCGGGCCTGACCACCGGCGCCGTCTACTCGCTGTTCGGCAGCAAGAACGCCCTGTTCGTCGAGCTGCTCGCCGACGAGCTCGACCCGTACTACGCCGCGTTCGACGCCGCCGTCCCCGGCGACCTCGACCTCACCGGGGCCGTCGAGGCGTTCGCGCGCCACTACCGCCGGACGTGCGAGGCCCCCGACGCGGCGCAGCAGCTGTCGTTCCAGCTCAGCCTGCAGGACATGGCGCTGCGCGACCCCGACCTGCACACCCGCCTGGCCGCGTCCGTCCGGGCCCACGAGGAGCGGCTCGCCGCGCTGTTCACCGGCCGCCGGCACGGCCCGCCGCCCGCCGCGGTCACCCCGGCGCAGGCCGCGCGGCTGGCCACCGCCCTGCGCGCCCTGCTGGTGGGCCTGAGCCAGGGCGTGACGCTCGGACTGGCGCCCGACGCGACCGAGCGGTTCTTCGCCGACGCCGCCCGCGCCCTGGCCGGGCCCGGGGTCCTCGGCCCGCCCTGAACAGCGACGGCCCGGCCCGACCTCAGTGCAGGCCGCGCTTGCCCGGGGCCCAGAACGGCTTCACCTTGATCGACCGGCGGTCCCAGCCGCGCTCGCGGACCAGGTGGTCGCGCACCAGCCGGCAGGTGCGGGCCTCGCCGGCGACGTAGGCGGCGCCGTCGGTGCCGGGCAGGTCCAGCCCCGCGACCGCCGCCGCCAGCGTCGGCGACGACGCCGCCGGCGCGCCGTGCCGGTGCACGCGCCGCAGCCGGTGCGGGCCGGGCAGCGGCATGTCGTGCTCGGGCGACTCGCTCTCCAGCACCCCGAACACCCGGGCGGCCGGATCCAGCGCCCGCAGCATCGGCCCGAACGCCGCGCCCGCCGTCTCCTCCCCGACGAACACGTGGAACGGCGCCGGACGGGTGAACAGCGAGCCCTGCGGCCACCACAGCGGCACCCGGTCGCCCGGCGCGGCCGTGCGCGCCCACCGCAGGCCGATGCCGTCCCCGTCGTACAGGTGCGCGCGCAGCTCCACCGCACCCGCGTCCCGGTCGAGGTCCCAGATCGTGTACGTGCGCAGCGTCTCTCCCGGGCGCAGCAGCCCCTGCACCGACCGCGGGTCCAGCAGTTCGACACGGACGTGCTGGCCCGGGGTGTACGGGAAGTCGATCGGCCCGTCGGCCACCAGCCGGATCCGCCGCATCGTCGGCGTCACGTCCCCGGTCTCGGCGACCGTCGCCTCCAGCCGGTACTTCGCGAACGCCCCCGCCAGCGGGTTGAGCGTCTTCACGGCCACACGCCCTCCTTAGAGGTTCTAATTTTTCTAGAAGCTCTAAGGAAACATAGGGGCAGTAGGGTGTCAAGGTCGCCGCCGAGAAAGGACGTTCGTTGGCCGTACAGCGCTCCACCCGCCGCGCCAGGCTCCGGGAGGCCACGCTCACCGAGATCCGGGAGGCCGCGCGCCGCCTGCTGACCACCCGCGGACCCGCGGCCGTGACGATCAACGCCGTCGCGCGCGAGATCGGCATGAGCGGCCCCGCGCTCTACCACTACTTCTCCTCGCACGACGAGCTCGTCGCCGCCGTCACCGCCGACTTCTTCCGCGAGCTGACCGCGGCCATGGAGGACGCCCGCGACGCCCGCGCGGACGCCGCGCCCGGCGAGCGCCTGCTGGCCACCTGCCGCGCCATGCGCGGCTGGGCGGTCGACCACCCGGCCGAGTTCGAGTGGATCTTCGCCAGCGCGGTCCCCGCCGCCCAGTCCGCCCGGCTGCACCCCGACACGCCCCGCAACCGGGCCGCCAACGACTTCGGGATGGTCTTCCTCGGGCAGGTCCGGGACCTGTGGGCCACCGCGCCCTTCCCCGTCCCCGCGCCCGACGAACTGGACCCGTCCGTCCGCGCGCAGCTCGGCGACCACATCCGGGCGCAGGGCCACGACCTGCCCCCCGAAGCCCTGCACGTCGCCATGACCTGCTGGATCCGGCTGTGGGGACTGCTGTGCATGGAAGTCCTCAACCAGCTGGACTTCATCTACTCCGACGTCGCCCCGATCTACGAGGAGACACTCCGCGAGCTCTCCGGCATGCTCGGCCTGGAGTACACCCCGCCCGCCTGACCGGCCCGAACCGCCCCAGCCCCTCACACAGCAGGCCCTCACACAGCAGGACCTCGCCCGCGGGCGTCGCGGCGCGTCCGCGGCGCCGCCGGCATCGGCCCCGCACCACCGCGCCCGCGGCGACCAGGTCCCGCGCCTTCACCGGGCGGGACCGGCGTCCTCGCCCCGGCGACCGCGGTCTCCCGCCGGTCGTCCGCCGCCGGACTCTCGGTTCGCGGCCGCAGGTCCCGCCGCACCTGCGGCGACGGTCGCGCCGTCGAGACCCGCGCCCCGGGTAATCGCCGCCGGGCCGGGTAGTCCCCGGGCCGTGACCACAGTGACCAGAGGCTTCCTGCGCGGTGCCGCGGCCGGCGCCGCCGGCACGACCGCGCTCAACGCGACCACCCACGCGGACATGGCCGTGCGGGGCCGGCCCCCGAGCCGCACCCCGGACGCCGTCGCGTCCGAGCTCGCCGACCGCACCGGCACGCCCGTGCCGGGCGGCGACCGCGAGCGCGGCGACCGGCTCGAGGCCGCCGGCGCCCTCGGCGGCACCCTCGCCGGCCTCGCCGTGGGCGGCCTGGCCGGAGCCCTGCGCGCCACCGGCGTCCGGCTCCCCGCCGCCATCGGCGGGCCGCTGCTGGGCGCCGCCGCGATGGCCGCCGCCGACCTGCCCGCCGCCCGCCTGGCGATCACCGACCCGCGGTGCCGGACCCGCGCGGACTGGGCGGCCGAAGCGATCCCGCACCTCGCCTACGGCATGACGACCCACGCCACCCTCGCCGCGACGTTCCGGGCCGACGAGCGCGACCGCCGCCTCGCCGACCCCGAGCCCGCGCGGCGCCCGTCCCTGCTGCGGGCCGCGGCCCTCGGCGCCGCCACGGGCTGCCGCAGCACCGCCGGACTCACCGCGCTCGCCCTGCGGTCCCGCCGCACCGATCCCGGCCCCGCGCGGCTGCTCGCCCGTCCCGGTGTCCGCGCCGTGCACGCCCTCGCCGCCGCGGGCGAGCTCGGCCTCGACAAACACCCCGCCGTCCCCGACCGCAGCGCGCCGCAGGGCATGCTTCCCCGGGTGCTGCTCGCCGCCGCCGCGTCCGGCGCCGCGGCCCGGCGCGACCGCACCGAGTACGGGCCGCCCGCCCTCGTCGCCGCCGCGGCCGCCGCCGGAGCCGCCGCCGCGGGCAACCGGCTGCGCACCCTGGCCGCGCGGCGGTTCGGCTCCGACCTGCCCGGCGCCCTCACCGAGGACGCGGCCGCCGCCCTCCTCGCCTGGCTCGGCACCTGCCGCCGCTGAACCCGCCGCCCCCGAACCGACGCCGACCGGGACGGCGGGGTCAGCGGCCGGACGCGCGGGGCGGGGCCGTGCTGGCGCGCAGGACGACCTCGCCCGCGATGCGCTCGATGCGGCTGCGGCGGCCCGCGGGCTCGCGCAGCGCCAGGCCCATCACCCGCTCGCCCATCTCACCGAGCGGCAGCGCCACCGTCGTCAGCGGCGGCGTCAGGTCACCGACGATCGGGATGTCGTCGAACCCGGCCAGCGACACGTCCTCCGGCACCCGCACCCCGCGGTCGCGGAACGCCGTCAGCGCCCCGACCGCCATCACGTCCGTCACCGCGAACACGCACGTCGGACGCTCGCCGCGGGCCAGCAGCTCCGCCGCCGCCGCGTACCCGCCGTCCCGGGTGAACGCGGCCTCGACGATCCGCTCGTCCGGCAGCGGCACCCCC
The DNA here is from genome assembly GCF_000425065.1 of Actinomadura rifamycini DSM 43936. Classification (GTDB taxonomy): domain Bacteria; phylum Actinomycetota; class Actinomycetes; order Streptosporangiales; family Streptosporangiaceae; genus Spirillospora; species Spirillospora rifamycini. The sequence goes on along the minus strand of NZ_AULB01000010.1, from coordinate 226,272 downwards.
GCGTCGGCCAGCGCCTCCGCGAATCCCGCGAGCCGGTCCGACACCGTCGTCAGCGCGCGCGGCCCGGTCAGCACCGCGAACTCCCGGTGCCCCAGGTCGAGCAGCGCGCGGCCGAGCTCGTAGGCGCCTTCCCGGTTCTGCGGCAGCACCGCGTCGACCTTCAGGCTGCGATGCCGGCTCAGCACCGCGACCCGCCCGCCCGTCCGCTGGTAGGGCTCCAGCTCCGCGCCCAGCGAGCGCTCCCACTCGCGGTCCTCGAACCCCGAGCCGATCAGCAGGATCGCGCGGGCCCGCTGGGCGCGCAGCATCGCCACGTACTCGACCTCGCGGGCCGGATCGCGGAACGTGCTGGCCAGCATCACCAGCATCCCGTGCTCGGCGGCCGTGGTCATCACGCCGCGGGCCACCGCGGCGAAGTAGGGGTCGCTGACGTCGTGGCAGATCACCCCGACGGACGTGCTGGACGCGCTGGCCAGCGCCTGCGCGTGGGCGTTCGGCGTGTACCGCAGCGACGCCGCCGCGGCCAGCACCCGCTCCCGCAGATCCGTCCGCACCTGCGAGGTCCCGTTCAGCACCCGGGACGCGGTGGCGAGCGAGACCCCGGCCTCCCGCGCGACGTCCTGCAGGGTCACGTACGCGCGATCCGGTGCACGCTCGCCGGTGCGGGACTCCTCCGCCGCCTCCGTCATCACCGCCCCCTCGCTCGAGCCGACTTCGCGGCGGATCTTCGGCCGACCCTCTTGACCGCGTCGTCGATGGTTCTTACCGTACACCAGAAAGCGCTTTCTGAATGCGCTTTCTGAACAACCGCCCCGGAGGAACCCATGGTGAGTCAGGGCACGACGAGCGCGACCCCGGCGACGGACGCGCCGGACGCGCCGGGCGTCGTCGAACGCGACCGGCCCGGCGCGGGGGAGCGCGTCGCCGCCGTCGCCGAGCAGACCTGGCGGCCGCTCGCGCTGCTGGTGGCGTGCTTCGCCGCCTGGTGGGCGGTCAGCTCGTTCAAGCTGGTCGCCGAGTACCTGGTGCCCTCGCCCGGCGCCACGTTCGAGGTGCTGACCGACAAATGGGGCTACATCTGGCAGCACACCTGGGTCACCACCTACGAGACGCTGCTGGGCTTCGCGATCGCCGTCGCCGTCGGCGTCCTCGCCGCGGTGATCATGGTGTACTCCGCGACGGTCGAGCGCACGCTCTACCCGATCCTGCTGTTCGCCCAGGTCATCCCCAAGATCGCCATCGCGCCGCTGTTCGTGGTGTGGATGGGCTTCGGCATCGGCCCGAAGATCGTCGTCGCGGTCCTGATCGCGTTCTTCCCGGTCGTGATCTCCATGGTCGCCGGGCTGAAGTCGGTGGACCCCGAGATGCTGCAGCTGTCGGCCACGATGGGCGCCGGCCCGATGGCGACCTTCCTGAAGATCCGGCTGCCCGCGTCCCTCCCGCACCTGTTCTCCGGCCTCAAGGTCGCGGTCACCCTCGCCGTCACCGGCGCCGTCGTCGGCGAGTTCGTCGGCGCCAACGAAGGGCTCGGCTACGTGATCCTGCAGGCCAACGGCAACCTCGACACCCCCATGCTGTTCGCCGGGCTCCTGGTCATGTCCGCCATCGGCGTCCTGCTGTTCGTCGTCGTCGAGGTCGCCGAGCGGCTGCTGCTGCCCTGGCACGCCAGCCGCCGCGACGGCGCCGTCACCACCTACTGACCGCCCCCCGCCCGCACGGCACGGTCCCTGGACCGTTCCGGCGCCGCCCTCGGCGCCGCCCCTCGGCACTGGCCGACACCACCCCACCCCGACCACGGAGGGCCGTCCCATGAGACTCCGCACCATCGCAGCAGCCCTGCTCGCCCCGCTCGTCGCGCTCAGCGGCGCCGCCTGCGGCGGGGACTCCGACCAGGTCACCAGCGACTCCGGCAAGAAGCTGACCAAGGTCACCCTGACGCTCAACTGGTACCCCTACGGCGAGCACGCGCCGTTCTACTACGGCGAGAAGAAGGGCATCTTCGAAAAGCACGGCATCGCCCTGGAGATCACCGCCGGGCAGGGCTCGCAGAAGACCGTGCAGGCCACCGGCGCCGGGCAGACCGACTTCGGCTGGGCCGACACCCCCGCGCTGCTCGCCGCCGTCGACAAGGGCGTCCCGGTCAAGAGCCTCGGCGTCTACCTGCAGACCACGCCCGCATCCGTGCAGTCCTTCGCGTCCGCCGGGATCGAGAAGCCCGCCGACCTCAAGGGCAAGACGGTCGCCGGCACCGCCGGGGACGCGCTGTCGCGCACCTTCCCGGTCTTCCTGGAGAAGAACGGCATCGACCCCGCCGAAGTCAACGTCCAGAACACCGACCCGGCCGGGAAGATGGCCGCGGTGATGTCGGAGACGGTCGACGGGCTGATGGGCTTCGCCAACGACCAGGGCCCGACGATCCAGGAGAAGTCCGGCAAGCCGATGTCCTACCTGCGGTACGCCGACTTCGGGCTGAACTTCTTCTCCAACGGCCTCATGGTCGGCGAGCGCAAGCTCCAGAGCGAGAAGGAGCTGGTGGAGAAGATGGTCGCGGCCACGAGCGAGTCCTGGACGGCCGCGTCGTCCGACCCCGCCGGCGCCGTCGCCAGCATGGCCGGCGCGTCGCAGCAGCTGCCGTCCGACAAGGTCCTGACCGAGCAGTTCGCCGCCACGCTCGAGCTGCTGCACACCCCGGCGACCCAGGGCAAGGCGCCCGGCGTCAACGCCGAGGCCGACTGGCGGCAGACGATCGCCACCTTCCAGCAGGCCGGCGTCATCGAGGAGGCCAAGGACCCGGCCGAGTACTGGCAGGCGCCGTCCGGCCAGGGCTGACCCGGACCGGGCGCGTCCGCCCCGGAAGGACGCGACCACCCCGCCCGAGTTTTTGCAGCCCACGACCCCTGCAGCCCAAGACCTCGCAGACCAGGGCGCTGCGAACCAGTACGAGTCGACGGGACGAGCGATGAGGACCATGAGCCAGAAAGCGACCGAATCCGGCACGGCCGGGACCGAGCCCGCCGTCCGGCTGGACGACGTGGCCGTGCGGTTCCGCAGCCGCAAGCGCGACGTCACCGCGCTGCGCGACATCGCGCTGGACGTCCCGATGGGGGAGTTCGTCGCCATCGTCGGGCCGTCCGGCTGCGGCAAGTCCACCCTGCTGAAGCTGGTGGCGGGGCTGCTGCAGCCGTCGTCGGGCACCGTCCGGCTGCGCGGCGACCGCGTCGGCGGCCCCCGCCACGACATCGGCTACGTGTTCCAGCGGGCCGCGCTGCTGGAGTGGCGCAGCGCCCGCCGCAACATCCTCCTCCAGGCCGAGATGCGGCGCATGCCCTCGGACCAGGCCCGCCGCCGCGCCGACGAGCTCATCGAGATGACCGGCCTGAAGGGGTTCGAGGACGCGCTCCCGCACGAGCTGTCGGGCGGCATGCAGCAGCGCGTCGCGCTGTGCCGCGCGCTGCTGCACGAACCGCCCGTCCTGCTGATGGACGAGCCGTTCGGCGCGCTCGACGCGCTCACCCGCGAGCAGCTGAACATCGAGATGAACCGGATCTGGCGGGAGACCGGCACCACCGTCCTGCTGGTCACGCACTCCATCGCCGAGGCCGCCTACCTGGCGAACCGCGTCGTGGTGATGACCGACCGGCCCGGGACGATCGCCGAGATCATCGACGTCGACCTGCCCGCCGAGCGCGCGTACGCCCCGACGATGGAGCGCCCCGAGTTCGCCCGCGTGACCAACCGGGTCCGCGGCCTGCTGGGCGCCGGCGCGGCCGCCGACTGACCGACGCGGCCGCCGACTGACCGACCCGGACGATCCCCCGGGGCGTCCACCCGGACGTCCACCCGGTCGGCGGCGACGGGAACCCGCGCCCGGCACCGGCGCCGGCGCCGGGACTCGGCGCGGGATCCCGCCCGCCGCGACCGACACGACAACCGAAAGGCACAGGAATGGAACGCAGGTCCATCGGCATCGTCATGAACGGCGTGACCGGCCGGATGGGGTACCGCCAGCATCTCCTCCGCTCGATCCTCGGGATCCGGGAGCGGGGCGGGCTGCGGCTGGCCGACGGCACCGTGCTGTGGCCGGAGCCGGTGCTGGTGGGACGCAGCGAGGTCAAGCTGCGCGAGCTCGCCGAGCGGCACGGCCTCACCGAGTGGACGACCGACCTGGCCGAGGCGCTCGCCCGGCCCGGCACCGAGATTTACTTCGACGCGCAGGTCACCAGCGCGCGCGTCGACGCGATCCGCGCGGCCGTCGCCGCCGGCAAGCACGTCTACACCGAGAAGCCGACCGCCGAGGGCCTCGAGGACGCGCTGGCGCTGGCGCGCCTCGCCGAGGAGGCGGGCATCAAGCACGGCGTCGTCCAGGACAAGCTGTTCCTGCCGGGCCTGATGAAGCTGAAGCGGCTGGTCGACGGCGGGTTCTTCGGGCGGATCCTGTCGGTGCGCGGCGAGTTCGGCTACTGGGTGTTCGAGGGCGACTGGCAGGAGGCGCAGCGCCCCAGCTGGAACTACCGCGACGAGGACGGCGGCGGCATCATCCTCGACATGTTCTGCCACTGGCGGTACGTCCTGGAGGGGATCATCGCGCCGCTGCGGTCGGTGCAGGTGCTCGGCGCCACCCACATCCCCGAGCGGTTCGACGAGGACGGCAAGCCCTACCAGGCGACCGCCGACGACGCCGCCTACGGCATCTTCGAGCTGGACGGCGGCGTCATCGCGCAGATCAACTCCTCGTGGACGACACGGGTGTTCCGCGACGAGCTCGTGGAGTTCCAGGTGGACGGCACGGAGGGCTCGGCGGTCGCGGGCCTGCGCCGCTGCCGCGTCCAGCACCGCTCCATGACCCCGAAGCCGGTGTGGAACCCCGACCTGCCCCCCACCGAGGACTTCCGGTCGCAGTGGCAGGAGGTCCCCGACAACATCGAATTCGACAACGGGTTCAAGACGCAGTGGGAGATGTTCCTGCGGCACGTCGCCGAGGACGCCCCGTTCCCGTGGGACTTCTACGCCGGGGCGCGCGGCGTCCAGCTCGCCGAGCTGGGGCTGCGGGCCTGGCGGGAGGGCCGCCGCCTCGACGTCCCGGAGCTGTCCCGGTGAAACTCGACCTTCCGCGCCCGGACGGGACGCTCGTCCCGTACACGATGGGGGAGCCGCGGGCGTTCGCGGCGTCCACCGAGCCGTTCGCGTCGCGCGTCGCCTACGCCGCCGCGCACGTGGTCGCCGACCCGTTCGGCGGCGGCGCGCCCGGCGGGACCCTCGACTGGGACGCCACCCTGGCGTTCCGCCGCCACCTGTGGGCGCACGGCCTCGGCGTGGCCGAGGCGATGGACACCGCGCAGCGCGGGATGGGCCTGGACTGGGCGGTCACCCGCGAGCTGATCGCCCGCAGCGGCCGGGAGGCCCGCGCCGCCGGGGGCCGCATCGTCTGCGGCGCGGGCACCGACCAGCTCCCGCCCGGCCCGGCCCCGCTCGACGCGATCACCGCCGCCTACGAGGAGCAGCTCGCGGTCGTCGAGGACGCCGGCGCGGTCCCCGTCCTGATGGCCAGCCGCCAGCTCGCCGCATCGGCCCGCACCCCCGGCGACTACGCGGCGGTGTACGGGCGGCTGCTGCCGCAGCTGCGGCGCCCGGCCGTACTGCACTGGCTGGGCCCGATGTTCGACCCGGCGCTGGACGGCTACTGGGGTTCGGCGGACCTGGACGCCGCGGCGTCCGCGCTGCTCGAGCTGATCGGCGCGCACGCGTCCCGGGTCGACGGCGTGAAGATCTCGCTGCTGGACGCCGGCCGCGAGGTCGACTTCCGGCGGCGGCTGCCGGACGGCGTGCGGCTGTACACCGGCGACGACTTCAACTATCCGGAGCTGATCCGCGGCGACGCGTCCGGGCACAGCGACGCGCTCCTCGGGATCTTCGACCCGATCGCGCCCGCCGCCGCGGCGGCGCTGCGCGCGCTGGACGCCGCGGACGCGGGCGCCTACGAGGCGGCGTTCACGCCGACGCTCCCGCTCGCCCGGCACCTGTTCGAGGCCCCGACCTTCTACTACAAGACCGGGGTGGTGTTCCTGGCGTGGCTGGCGGGCCACCAGCGGCACTTCCGCATGGTCGGGGGCCTGGAGTCGGCGCGTTCCGTCCCGCACCTGGTGCGGCTGTTCGAGCTGGCCGACGCCGCCGGGCTGTTCCCCGACCCGGACCTGGCGGCGGAGCGGATGCGCGCCTGGCTGACCGTGCAGGGGATCGACCAGGGAGCGGCCGCGTGAGATTCAGCCTGAACCAGTGGACGACGCGGCACTGGCCGCTGCCCGACCTCGCCGCCGGATGCGCGGCCGCCGGGGTCGCCGGGGTCGGGCTGTGGCGCGAGCCCGTCGCCGAGTACGGCGCGGCGCGGACGGCCAAGCTCGTGCGCGACCACGGGCTGACCGTCACGTCCCTGTGCCGGGGCGGTTTCTTCCGGGAGCCGGACGCCGTGGAGGTCAACCGGCGCGCCATCGAGGAGGCCGCCGAGCTGGGGGCGCCCGCCCTGTGCCTGGTCAGCGGCGGGCTGCCGGAGGGCTCCCGCGATCTGGACGGCGCCCTCGCCCGGGTCGCGGACGTCCTGGCCGAGCTGGCCCCGTACGCGGGGGAGCACGGGGTGCGGCTCGCGATCGAGCCGCTGCACCCGATGTTCTGCTCGGACCGCTGCGTCGTGACGACCCTCGCGCAGGCTCTCGACCTGGCCGCCCCGCACCCGTCCGACCAGGTCGGCGTCATGATCGACACCTACCACCTGTGGTGGGACCCGGCGGTCTGGGACGGCATCGCCCGCGCGGGCGCGCAGGACCGGATCGCGCTGTTCCAGGTCGCGGACTGGATCACCCCGCTGCCCGAGGGCGTGCTGACCGGGCGCGGCATGCTCGGCGACGGGTGCGTCGACCTGCGGCGGTTCCGCGCCGCCGTCGACGCCGCCGGCTACACCGGCCCGATCGAAGTGGAGATCTTCAACGAGGCGCTCTGGGCCATGCCCGGCCCCGAGGCGCTGGCCCTGACCCTCGCCCGCTACCGCGAGCACGTCGAGTGACCCCGCCCGCACCGAAGTCCGGAAAGCGCTTCCAGTAAGCGCTTTCCACCCACCCCCACGAGAAGGACGGTCGGAATGCGAAAACTCATCGTGAGTCCGCTCGCGATCACGGCGCTGCTGGCGTCGCTGGTCGCCGCACCGCCGGCGTCGGCGGCGGAGACGGCCCCCGCCCCCGCGCCCATCCTCGACCCCATCCCCGAGGACCCCGCGCCCGCCGGGCTCGGGCTCGTCCTGGAGAAGGTCGCCCAGCTGCCCGAATCGGAGCCGTCGGCCCCGCCGACCGACGACCGGCTGAAGCGCTGGAACCGCATCAACCACGTCGGCGAGCTCCCCGACCGCTCGGGCCGCCTGTTCGTCCCCGACCTGAACGGCAAGCTGTACTTCCTCGACAAGAAGACCCGCACGCCCCGCGCCTACCTGGACGTCGGCGCGACGTTCGCGCCCGACTTCTACTCCGCCGCCGGGCTCGGCCAGGGCTTCGGGTTCGTCGCGTTCCACCCGGCGTTCGCGAAGAACGGAACGTTCTACACCACGCACGTCGAGCGCGGCGACGCGCTCGAGACCGAGGAGCCCGACCTCCCCGAGCAGCCGAACACCGGCTACCACGGCGTCCTCACCGAGTGGATCGCCGACGACCCGTCCGCGGGCACCTTCAGCGGCACGCACCGCGAGGTCCTGCGGTTCGGGTTCTCCGGGCGGATCCACAACCTCCAGCAGATCGACTTCAACCCCAACGCCCGGCCCGGCGACCCCGACTACGGGATGCTGTACCTCGCGGTCGGCGACGGCGGCAACGGCAACGTCGGCGCCAACGGCGGCGACCCGCAGAACCTCGCCATGCCGCAGGGCAAGATCCTGCGGATCGACCCGTCCGGCACCGACGGCGTGAACGGCGAGTACGGCGTGCCCGCCGACAACCCGTTCGTCGGCCAGGACGGCAAGCTCGCCGAGATCTACGCCTACGGCATGCGCGACCCGCACCGGTTCAGCTGGGACACCCGCGGCTCCAAGCGGCTGTTCCTCGCCCACATCGGCGAGCACGAGATCGAGTCGATCCACGAGATCGAACCCGGCGACAACCTGGGCTGGAGCGAACGCGAAGGCGCCTTCACCTTCCGCGAGGACGACCGCTGCCACCTGTACCCGCTGCCGGAGGACGACCTCGAGTACGGCTACAACTACCCGCTCGCCGCCTACGACCACGACCCGCCCGCCGACTGGGACTGCCGCAGCGACGTCGGCAAGGCCATCTCCGGCGGCTACGTCTACCGCGGCAAGCTCGACGCCCTGCGCGGCAAGTACCTGTTCGGCGACATCGTCAACGGCCGGCTCTTCTACACCGAGGAGTCGGACATGAAGCGCGACCCCGCCGGCGAGGACCGCGCGCAGATCTACGAGCTGTCCGCCTACACCACGGCCGGTGAGCCCGTCACCATGCGGGACCTCGCCGGGGACGAGCGCGTCGACCTGCGCATCGGCTCCGACGCCAAGGGCGAGCTGTACCTGCTCTCCAAGGCCAACGGGACGATCTGGAAGATCGTCGACACCCGGCGGTTCGCCGAGTGCCGCACCGGCCCCGCCCGCGTCGGGCACGCCGCCGACGCCGGCGACTGGTCGCCCGTCACCCCGGCGAAGTGGCGGTTCGAGCACGGGCAGGTCGTCCTCGCCGAGGCCGGCGAGGCGCGCCCCGGCCCCCGCCGCCCCTTCGAGTACGCGGTGCTGGACAAGGGCCCCGAGTTCGCCTCCGCCCAGATCGACGCGCAGGTGCGGCTCGACACGCCCGTCGCCGAGTCCGACCGCGACGTGATCGTCGTGTTCGGCTACCGCGACGACACGCACTTCTACTACGCGCACCTGTCCAGCGACAACACCGTCTACCCGCACAACGGGATCTTCCTGGTGAACGGCGCCGACCGCGTCCGCATCGACCGGCAGTGGAACGCCAACCGGTCGAAGGGCGCGCCGCCCGCCGTCACCGACGCGAACTGGCACGACGTCCGCGTGCGGCACTGCGCGGGCACCGGCGAGATCGCCGTGTACACCGACGGCGCCGACCGTCCCGTCTTCACGGCCCTCGACACCGCGCTCGGCTCCGGCCGGGTGGGCTTCGGCTCGTTCGACAACATCGGCCGGCTCCGCGACCTGACCGTCCGCGGGACCCCCGCCCGATGACCCCACCGGACGGGCGGGGCCGCCCCGCCCGTCCGGCTCCCCGAGGAGACCGACATGCGCATCCGCCGCACCGCCCTCGTCACGACCGTCCTGCTGGGCGCCGCCCTCGCCGCCGTCCCCGCCGAGGCGTCCGGGCCGAACCCGCGCAAGGACCTGGTCGCCCACTACGACTTCGAGCACCCGATGCCCGGCGACCCGTCCCGCGAACGCGACCTCGGCCGCTCGCGCACCCCCATCGACCTGGTGAACGGCGGCGCCGCCATGCGCGTCCGCGACGGTTCGCGCGGGCACGTCGTCCGGCTCCGGCAGATGAACGGCGCTCCGAACGACGACTGGAAGGCCGGCGTCTACTCCGCCGCCGGCGTGCCGACCCTGCGCGCGTTCAACGCCGCTTCCGGCGCGACCCTCGCCGGCTGGTTCAAGATGACCGGCGTCAACCCGAGCCCCGACACCAACACCGCCGACCCCGACGACCGGTACAACGCGATCGGGCTGTCGGGCGTGCTCACCGGCGACTCCGACGGCCACGCCGTCCGCGCCCTGCTGGAGATCATCGACGTCTCCGGCGAGCTGCGCGTCGTCGCCCTCGGCCGCCGCCTCGACGGCGGCTCCTCGCAGACGTTCGCCGCGCGGGAGGACTGGCGCTCGATCCTGCCGCCCGGCACCTGGGTGCACCTGACCGCGACGTTCGACTACGACACCGGGGAGATGAAGCTCTACAAGAACGGCGCGCCGCTGCCGGGCTTCTCCACCCGCTCCGGCGACCCCTGGGAACTCGACGGGCCGCCCGAACCCGACGTCACGTCCGCCACCGACCCCCGCGGTATCAAGATCGGCGGCAGCTTCCCGCAGGACGACGCCGAGGCCAACCCGTGCGACTGCAGGATGGACGACCTGATGTTCTTCGACCGTCCCGTCACCGACCGCGAGGCCCGCCAGATCTACCGGATCACGAAACGCTGACCCTTCGCGGACGGAGAGGCGGCCCTTCACACGAACAACTGAAGATCGCGGTAACGTCGGAAGCGGGTTCGCCGAGCGGCAAGGCCGTCTCGCGGTCCCGAGCCGCAGTTGCGCGAAGTCGGAGGTGATCACGGTGCATCCGGTCTTGTGACGGCCCCAACCCGGGGCGTCGCGGAGCCGAAAGGTGACCGTATGAGCAAGACCGACAAGACCCGGCCCTGGTGGGTGGGGATGGCCGAGGCGCCGATGGTAAACTGCCGTCCCGTGCACGACCACCGGTTCGGGCCGTGCACCCTGCCGGAGAAGATCACCGCCGACAGCGCGTCCATGAACCGCTGCGGACGAAGCGGCTGCTACTGGGGCGCCACCGACCACTACCTGTTCGACTGCGGCACCCTCGGCGGCGGCCGTGAGTGGTACCTCTTCCGGCGCGAAGAGCGCCGCCGCAGCCGTCACCGGGCGCGCCGCGAACTGCGCGCCTACAACGGCGAGGACTGAACGAGCGCGCGGGGCCCGGCGACCGCCGGGGCCCCGCGCCGTCCGCCGGGCCCCGCGCCGTCCGCCGACCTTTTACCGACGCCGCGGCGGCGCACATCGACAGCAGACCGGTTCGACGACGATCCACCACCGGATCGATATCTCGTTGGGTTCGGGCGGCGAAGCCGCGGCGGGCCGCCCGGCCCGCCGCGGCTTCACCCTGCTAGCCCTCGGGCATCACGATGAAGGCGAACCCCGCGCTCGTCCTGCGACGCAGCGGAATGTCGCACTTGACCCGGCGCAGGACTTCGTTCCTGCTGAGGCCGAGCCCCTGCGCGACAAGCCGTTCGGGGCGCACGGGCACCGGATCCTCGAAGTGGACCTCCACCTGGATCGGCCACGCCCCGTCGAGCGGACCCGGCGGGGTGTCCAGCCGCCAGGCGTCCGTCCAGTCCAGGGCGAAGCGGTTGCGCCGGGCGAGCAGCGGGTCCAGCAGCCGGGACGCCACGAGCTCCGGATCGTTGACGCGGTAGCCGTGGAGTGCGGCCGGGTCGATGCGCCCGACCGGAGTCCGCTCGTGCACGGTGAGCTTGCTCGTCCGATCGCAGGACACGCAGCGGACCAGCAGCCACACGTCCAGCAGTTTGCCGTTGGCGTTGACGCGGAACCTGCCGGCGCCGGTCGTGGCCGACCGCGACCGGCAGTCCGCGCACCGCAGCGACAGGAGAGGCAGCCGGGTCCGGCGAACGACCCAGGGCAGCACGGTATGAGGTTGTGAAGACATGATCTCTCTTGACCTGACACGAGGTCGATTGAGCGCGACCTCGAACGCCGTACGACCGGGCACGCCAGAGCGGCCCGGCGGAACCGACGGAAGCGTCGGCTACGGGTGAGCGAAGAAGGTGTCAGGTCTAAAGAGCAGGCGGGGTCACGCGGTTCTGTCCTCTGTCCTCACTGCGATGGCTTTCAGGCAAGCTACGGGAACGCTCCAGGACGACTCAACCGCTTTCCGAGCGAGACGCCTGGGGAGCGCGGACGACTTTGATCGATGGGACCGCGATGCTCGAACACCGGGCTCGGTCCGGCCTGCCGCGCCAGGCCGAACCGAGCGTGGTTTCACCTTGGTCGGTGAGGTGCTGGGGCGGGGCGGCTCAGCGCCGCGCGCCGGGTTCGTCGACGACGCGCATCTCGAGTTGGGCGGTCAGTTCCAGGAGGGTGCCCTTCTCTACCGTGCCCTCGCCCTGCTGGGCGTGGGCGCGGGTGGCGAAGGAGCGGGTGCCGAGGTACCGGTACGTCTCCGGATCCAGGATGATCATGTCGCCGGCCCAGCCGCCGAAGGTGCCGAAGAAGGCGACGCCGTGCCGTCCCGCCGCGTCCGCCGCGTCCGTCCGGACCGAGACACCGGGGATGCGCGGCAGAGCCCGGTACAGGGCGGCGCGCAGTTCGGGCGGGAGGGGGCGCCGGAGCAGGTCGGCGACGGTGCGGAACACCGCGCGGTCGTCCGGCCGCGGTTGTTGCCCGCCCGGCGCGTCCGGGTCGTCGGGGATCCGCATGGTGTCCGGATCGTAGAGCGCCCGCAGCAGGGCATCGGGCTCCGTCGGCAGCTCCTTGACCACGCGGTGCATGTCGGGACCGGGGAACGAGTAGCCGACGACGTCGCCCTGGAGGTCTTCGCGACGCTGCGGGGAGCGCACTTCCAGGTCGCCGTCGATGAACTCCGCCCTCGCCCGGCCGTCGACGCGTTCCCAACGCTCCACGGTGTGGGTCTTCCCGGCGTCCATGCCGAGCCACCAGGTGTTCATGTCGCCCTTGAACTGGGCCGCCCGGATCTTGACGTAGATCCACTGGTCGGCTCGCGGCATCGCGAACGGTACGTCCTCCGCGGCGCGGGCGGCCCGTTCGCCGAGCACGGCGGCGTTCGCGATCTGCGTGCCGGCCCGCGGATCGCCGGTGTTCTGCGCGATGCCGATTCCGGCCGTGAGCGCGATGCCGAGTGCTGCCGCGGCGGCCGCGCGGGACACCAGCCACCGCGGCGACCGGACGGGCCGGGCGGCGCGGCGCGGCTCGCGCGGCGGGGCCGTCCAGGCGGCGCGCAGCCGGTCGCGCGCCGCGTCGGCGGCCGCGGGCGTGATCGGCGGGGTGGCGCGGCGGAAGCTCTTGAGCGGGTCGAGGTCATTCATCGGTGGCCTCCTCGGCCGTCGCGGAATCGCCGAGGGCGCGGCGGACGACGCGCCGGGCCCGGTGGAGACGGGAACGCACGGTGCCGACGGGCACCTCCAAGGCGCGGGCGACCTCCTCGTAGGTGAGGTCGCCCCACGCCACCAGCAGCAGCACGTCGCGGTCGCCCCGGGACAGCCCGGCCAGCGCGCCGGCCAGCCTGCGCTGCTGGCTCTCGGCCGCGACCCGGGTCGCCACGGCGTCCGCCAGCGGTTCGGGCAACGGGTCGGCGCCGGTGCGCTGCAGCGCCCGGTAGTACCGTTCCTCCGCGCGCCGGTGCCTGGCCACCAGCGTGGTCGCGATCCCGTACAGCCAGGGCCGGGCCAGCGGCTGCGCCAGGTCGTAGGCGGCGCGGCGGCGGAACGCCGCGAGGAACGTCTCGCCCACGATGTCGTCGGCCGCGTGCACACCCAGGCGCCGCGCCGCGTAGTGATGGATCCGGCGATGGTGCCGGTCGAACAACTCCGCGAACCATTCGGGGTCGTCCAGGGACAGCCGGATCACGTCGGAGTCGGTGAGCGCGCCTGCCGCCGGCGGTTCCGCGGGCACGGCCTCGGCCGTCACGAGACGCCCAGTCGTCGGTGCACGTTGCGGTCCTCCAGATCGAAGCGGGATGAACACCCCTTGTCTCCCGCACGGACTCCCGCGGTTCTCGCCGCCGTCCGCACGACGCGTCCGTCCCCCGGTGCGGCGGCGGACGGACCCGTAACCGCTCAGCAGCCGCCCCGGGCGGCACCTCCCGGGGCGGCCAGGCCGGATTCGTAGGCGAAGACGACCAGCTGGGCGCGGTCGCGGGCGCCGAGCTTGGTGATCGAACGGCTGACGTGCGTCTTCACGGTGGCGTGGCTGATGACCAGGTGCGCGGCGATCTCCTCGTTGGACATCCCGGTCGCGACGAGCGCCACGATCTCGCGCTCGCGCGCGGTCAGCCGCTCCAGTTCCGCACCGCCGGCCGGCCGCGGGACGGTGGCGACGTACTCCTCGATCAGCCTCCGCGTGATCGACGGCGACAGCAGCGCGTCGCCGCCGGCGGCGACCCGCACCGACTGCAGCAGGTCGGCGGGCTCGATGTCCTTGAGCAGGAAACCGCAGGCCCCCGCGCGCAGCGCCGCGAAGACGTACTCGTCGATGGCGTAGTTGGTCAGGATCACGACCCGGACGCCCGCGAGGTCGGGCGCGGCGCCGATCCGGCGGGTCGCCTGGATGCCGTCCAACAGAGGCATCCGCACGTCCAGCAGGGTCACGTCGGGCAGCAGGGACCGGCACAGTTCCACGGCCTCGACACCGCTGGCCGCCTCGCCGACGACCTCGATGTCCTCGGCCATCTCCAGCAGCGCGCGGAAGCCCGCGCGGATCAGCGGCTGGTCGTCGGCCAGCAGGACCCGGATCACGCCGGAACCGGGACCGGGAGTTCGGCGCGGACGGCGAAGCCGCCGCCGACGCGGGGTCCGGCGGCCAGCGTGCCGCCGACGGCGACGGCCCGCTCGCGCATCCCGATCAGGCCCATCCCGGGGCCCGCGGGCGGATCGGCGCCGGCTGCGCCGTCGTCCTCCACCCGGACCACCACCGAGTGCGGACGGTACTCGGTGGTCAGCGTGACCGACGCGGCCCCGGCGTGGCGCAGCGTGTTGGTGAACGCCTCCTGCACGATGCGGTACGCGGCGCGGTCGACCTCGGCCGGCAGTTCGTAGCGCTCACCGACGACGCTCGCGGCCACGTGCAGGCCGGCGGCCTCGGCCCTGCCGAGAAGGCGGGGCAGGCAGGCCAACCCGGCATCGGGCCCGGTCGTGTCGGTGCGCAGCACCTGGAGCGTGGACCGGAGTTCGCTCATCGCCTCCGCCCCCGACTCCCGCACCGCCGCCAGCGCCCGCCGCGCCCGCACGGGATCCCGGTCGAGGTACTGCCGGGCAACGGCCGCCTGAACGTTCATGACCGAGATGGTGTGGGTCAGCGCGTCGTGCAGTTCCTGGGCGATCCACAGCCGTTCCTCGCCGACCCGCCGCAGCGCCGCCTCCTCCTTGGTGCGCTCCGCCTCGACCGCGCGGCTCTCCACCTCGCGCAGGTAGGCGCGACGGCTGCGCACCACTTCTCCGGCCACGACCATCGCGACCAGCCAGCCGCTGAGCAGGTTGAACCCGTCGCCCGGCTGCGGATCGACGTCCGACAGCGCGACCAGCGTGCAGGCGATGGCGCCGAACCCGGCGGCCAGCGCGATCGCCGGGCGCCGCCGCCCCTGCGCCGCCGCGGTGTAGACGGCCGCCAGCGCGGGCGCTGCGGCGAAGACGCCCGGATAGTGGCGCGCGTGGTAGGCGACGGCCGCGGCGATCGTGACCGCGCCGACGCTCACCGGAGCGGCCCGGCGGAACGCCAGGGCCAGCGACGCCACCGCGATCAGGCACAGACCCAGGACGTCCAGGTCCCGCTCCCAAGGCCCGGAGGAGGAGAGGCCGCCGTACGTCCCCGAGACGATCCCCGCCAGCGCGCCGCCCGCCACCAGGGCATCGCCCTTACTGATCCGCACGCTCTCACCGTAGATCGAGGGCGGGCCCGCGTCGTCATGCGCGCGGCGGAGACCCGGCGTACATCCCGTGGCGTACGCGCCCGTGCCCCGGGGCCCGCGTACATCCGCCGCGGTAAGGCAGATGCCATCCCCGTCCCGACGCCCGCGACGTGCGGCTCGAGCACGATTCCGGGCATGAACATGATCTTCTGGTCGCTGCGGCTGACGGCGACCGCGCACCTGGCCGGGGTCCTCGGGCAGGCGGCGCTGGCCGGGCTCTTCGTCACCGGCGATGTCGACATGCTGACGTGGCACCGCAACAACGCCGGGGTGACGCACGCCCTTCTCTACGCGCAGCTGGTCGCCGCGGTCCTGCTGTGGCGGCCGGGGCGCGGCCCGGCCTGGCCCGCCTGGGCGAGCGCCGCGCTCGTCGCCGCGGAGACGGTGCAGGTCGCCGTGGGCCAGTCCCGGATCCTCTCTTGGCACATGCCGCTCGGTATGGCGATCTTCGGAGCGTCCGCGCTGCTGGTGGCGTGGACGTGGCTGCGGTCGCCGCGGACGGTGGCGTCATGATCTCCCGGCGGCGTTTCCTGGGCGGTGCCGCGGCCGTGGCCGGTGCGGGCGTCCTGGCCGGCCGCGTCCTGACGGCCTCCGAGACCACGGCCGAACTCCTCACCAGCGCACTTCCCCTGCCCGAGCCGTTCACGCTGCCGCTCCCCGTGCCGCCGGTCGCGCGCCCCACGCGTCCCGGCCTGTACGAGGTGGTGCAGCGGGCGGCGAAAGCGGAGATCGTTCCCGGGACGACGACCGAGGTCTGGGGCTACGACGGGCGTTTCCCGGGGCCCACGTTCCGCACCCGGAGGGCGGAGGCCGTCACCCTGCGGGTGCGCAACGAACTGCCCGTGCCCACCTCGACCCACCTGCACGGCGGCGTCACCCCGCCCGAGTCCGACGGCTACCCCACCGACCTGGTCGTCCCCGCCGGCCTGGACTTCCGGCCGTCCGGCGGCCATGCCGGCCACGGGCATCACGGGCATCACGCGATGAACGTCCCGCCGTCGGCATGGAAACTGCACAGCGCCGCCAGGGACTACCGCTACCCGCTCGACCAGCGCGCCGCGACGCTGTGGTACCACGACCACCGCATGGACTTCACCGGCCCGCAGGTGTGGCGCGGCCTGGCCGGGTTCCTGCTCGTCCACGACGACGAGGAGGACACGCTGCCGCTCCCCAGGGGCGACCGGGACGTTCCCCTGATGATCTGCGACCGCGCGTTCGAGGAGGACGGTTCGTTCCGCTACCCGTCCCTGGACCCGAGCCTGCGGCGGACGCCCGGCGTCACCGGGCCGTACATGGAGGGCGTCGAAGGCGACGTCATCCTGGTCAACGGCGCCCCGTGGCCCGAGCTCGAAGTGTCCGCGGCGCGGTACCGGCTGCGCGTCCTGAACGCCTCGAACGCCCGCCGCTACCGGCTGCGGCTGGCCCCCGGCGGCCCCTTCGTCCAGGTCGGCAGCGACGCCGGGCTGCTCCCGGCGCCGGTGGCGCACGACTCGATCGTCCTCGCCCCGGCCGAACGCCAGGACGTGGTCGTGGACTTCTCCGCCTACCCCGTCGGCACTTCGGTGACCCTGCTCAACACCCTGGGCCGCGGGTCCGCCCGCCAGGTGATGCGCTTCCGCGTCACCCGCCGAGCGCGCGACGACAGCGCGATCCCGGCCCGGCTGTCAGCCTCGCAGGCGCCGGTGCGTCCCGCGAACGCCCCCATGCGGACGTTCGACTTCCGCCGCACCGGCCAGGGCCCCGCCGCCGCCTGGACGATCAACGGCGAGCCCTTCACCCCCGGCACCCCGCTCGCCCGCCCGCGCCTGGACGGCACCGAGGTCTGGCGCTTCGTCAGCGACTTCCACCATCCGGTGCACCTCCACCTCGCCCATTTCCACGTCCTGTCCCGCAACGGCCGAGCGCCCCGCCCCACCGACGGCGGCTGGAAGGACACCGTGGACGTGCGCCCGTACGAGGTCGTGGACGTCCTGGTGCGCTTCTCCGGGTTCCGCGGCCGCTACATGATGCACTGCCACAACCTCGAACACGAGGACATGGCCATGATGGCCGACTTCGAGGTCACCTGAGCCGCGCCCGCCGACCAGACCCGGGGGTGACGAACATCGGAACGAAAAGTCCCATCAAGAGCGTGCGGTCGAGCTCGCTAGCGTGACTTTTCGTTCGGATGTCTCTCGCGCGGGGATTGGAGCAGGTCAGGATGTGAGTGTGGTCTCGGTGATCGCGGGCCGTGGTTCGGGAACGTCGGGCTCGATCTGCTGGATGCCGGTCGGTTTGAGCTCGGGCACGTATTTGTAGATGGTGGAGCGGCTGACGCCCAGGAGCCGGGCGATCGAGGAGATGGTCGCGTCGGGCTGGGTGAGCAGTGCGCGGGCGTGCCGGACCTGCTCAGGCGTCATCGCGGGCGGCCGGCCGAGCCGGACGCCGCGGGCCTTGGCGGCGGCCAGGCCCTCGTTGGTGCCCTTCGCGTTCGGCGTCCTTGCCGGACTTCTTGTCGGCGAAGATTCGCATGCAGCCGGCGGCTTTCAGCGCGAGGGTCTGCCGGTCGAGCCGCTGGTCCTTGGTGGAGACCCGGGCGTAGCCGACGAGCGCGCCGGTGAGGATCGCGGGTTCGGCGCCGAAGAGGTCGTCGGTCTGGCGGATCGCCGCGGAGGGTTCGGAGCCGTCGGGCAGGGGCGTCACACCGCAGAAGTGCAGGGAAAACGGTGCCGTTGGAGTTGTTGAACATCCCGAGTTCTCAACACGTTTCTCGACACATGCGCGCCCGGTGGCGGTTCGTGAAGAGGAGTTCGAGCGGGGTGTTGTAAATCGATTTCCAACACCCCCGCCGGGAGCGGAGGCGTTGCCGCCGTTCGCCGTTGCGATGCGAGCCCGCGTGGTTCCGGTCAGGTTCGGGTCGGCATGGTCGTGAGCTGGTGGACGAGAAGGTCGATCACGGCTCGTTTGCCGGCGTCGTTGTGCCGGTGGGTGAGGAGGCCTTCGATGACGAAGGTGCCGATCGCGGTCATGGCGGGGAGGTCGGCTTCGGCGGCGCCGGCGTTGCGGAGGTCGTCGGCGATCAGGGTGTCGGCGAGTTCGTGGAAGCCGGTGTGCCAGGCGTGGACGGCGGGTGAGGCCGGGGCGCGGGTGTGGACGGTGTTGACGAGGCCGTGCAGCCGTTCGAGCTGGTCGACGGCCCATAGGAGCCGGTCGCCCAGCGGCCGGTCGGCGATGGTCGTGTACTGGGCGAGGGCTTCGGTGAGCAGGCGGTCCAGGACAGCGATGAGCAGGTCGTCCTTGTCGCGGAAGTACCAGTAAATCGTGTTGACGGTGACGCCGGCGTTCTTGGCGATCTGACCCATGGACGCCGACTCGTAGCCGTCGTGGATGAACAGCCGCTGGGCGGCGACGAGGATCTCCTCGCGTTTCTCTTCGCGGTCCTGGGGGCGTCGGTTCCGGGGCACCCCCACACCCTATCTTGAACGACCCTCAAGAAGACGCTAGGTTTCTTGAGGACCATTCAAGACATGAGATGGGACCTCCATGGAGACCGACCACGCGGCTGCCGAGCTGCTCGGGCTGGACACGACCGGGCTGCTGGCGTTCTTCGCCACGTTGCCCGCCCCGTCCATCGAGGAGATGGACGGGGAGTACACCGCCCGGCTGCTGGCCCAGCCCAGCGTGTTCGCCTCGGTGACCGGGCGCGGCACGGTGTCGAATCCGCTGGCACGGTGGCTGTGCAAGGCGTTCCGGCCCGTCGACGGCCAGACCGGGCGGGGTTACAACACCTTCCGCCAGTTCGGCCGCATCCGGCAGCGCTATGCGATGCACACGCTCATCGCACCGTCGCGCTATGACGGCCGTCCCGCCTACACGCTGGTCTATCGCGCCTACGCCTCGATGTGCGGGGCGATCAACATGGTCGACGAGGTCCGCCGCGCGGCACCCGGCGTCTACCTGGGCATCGGGACGTGGGGATTCACCGCACGTCAGCGCCGCGTCCCGCTGCCCTTCCTGCTCACCGGCCCCGTCGGCGCCTACCGCGGTGACGTCGGCGCCGCCCGCCGCGGCTTCACCCCGGGCCCGCGTGAACTGCCCGGCCGAAAGGAAGTCGCCCAGTGACCAGGTGGCTGCTGTACGGCGCCAACGGCTATACCGGTGAGCTGATCGCCCGGGAGGCCCGCAAGAGAGGCCTGGAACCAGTCCTTGCCGGCCGGAACCTCACGGCGGTCAAGCCGCTGGCCGAGGACCTCGGCCTGGAGTACCAGATCTTCGACCTGCGTGACGCCGACGCGCAACTGTCCGGCATCGACGTGGTGCTGCACTGCGCCGGGCCGTTCTCGGTGACGGCGGCCCCGATGATCGACGCGTGTGTGCGCACCCGCACCCACTACCTCGACATCACCGGCGAGATGGACGTCTTCGCCTACGCCCGCGAGATCGACGGCCAGGCTCGGGCCGCTGGTGTCGTGGTCTGTCCCGGAGTCGGTTTCGACGTCATCCCCACCGACTGCCTCGCGGCCGCCCTCCACCAAGCCATGCCCGATGCCACCGGTCTGCGGCTCGGATTCGACCTGCCGCTGGCGCTGTCCCCGGGGACGGTCAAAACGATCCTGGACGGGATGGCCGCCGGAGGCCGCGCCCGCATCGACGGCCAGATCACCCCGACCCCGCTGGGCGGACGCACCGCCCGCATCGACTTCGGCAACGGCGCCAAACCCGCGCTCGCCTTCCCCGCCGCCGACCTTCACAGCGCCCACCACAGCACCGCGATCCCCAACATCGAGGTCTACCTCCCGATGCCCTCCCTGCTGATCCGCGGCACCCGGATCAGCAGGCGGTTCACCAGGCTGCTGGCCCGTCCCGGTGTCCGCGCCGCCGCGCACAAGCTGATCGACAAGACGGTGAAGGGCCCCGACGCGAACGAACGGGCCACCAGCGCCGCCTACGTGTGGGGCGAGACCACCGACGCTGCCGGCCGGCGGGCCACCGCCCGCATCACCACGGCCAACCCCTACCGGCTCACCGTCGACGGCGCCCTCACCGCCGTCACCGACCTCCTCGCCGCGCCCGCGCCCCGCCCCGGCGCGCACACGCCCGCGACCCTGTTCGGCGCCGACCTCATCACCCGGCTCCCCGGCAGCGGCCCCCTCACCATCACCGCCCCCCACGCGATCGAAGGAACCCCACAGTGACCACCCCCCGCACCGCGCTCATCACCGGCGCCTCCGCCGGCATCGGCGCCACGTTCGCCCGCCACCTCGCCGCCCGCGGCTGCCAGCTCCTGCTGGTCGCCCGCCGCACCGACCGCCTCCAGGAGCTGGCCGCGGAACTGACCCGGCAGCACGGTGGGCGGCGCTATGAGGTGTTCGGCGCCGACCTCACCGACCCCGCCGCCCCCAAGGCGATCATGGACTACGCGGACGCCCAAGGCCTGGACATCGACGTCCTCATCAACAACGCCGGCCTGTCGGGCAAGACCGCGTTCGCCGACACCCCCTGGGACACCCTGGCCGGGGAGATCCAGCTGATGGTGACCGCCCAGACCGAACTCGCCCACCTGGTCATCCCCGGCATGAAGAAACGCCGCTGGGGCCGCATCGTCAACCTGTCCTCCGTCGCCGCGTTCGCACCACCCGCAGCCAGCCTGCTCTACACCGGCATCAAGTCCTACGTCCTCAACACCTCCCAGGCCCTGGACATGGAGCTCAAACCGCACGGCATCCACGTCACCGCCCTGTGCCCCGGCTTCACCCACACCGAATTCCACGACGTCATGGGCACCCGCGACAGAGCCAACCACCTCCCCCGCATCCTGTGGCAGCAACCCGAAGCCGTCGTGGCCGAAGGCTGGAAAGCCGTCCAGAACGGCAAACCCGTGTGCATCCCCGGCCTCGTCAACAAGATCTCTGCCGCCGCCATGAAACCCCTGCCCATCCGCCTGAGCTACCTCGCAGGACGCACCCTCAACCCCTTCAAGAACAACTGAACCCCCTCACCTGCGTGCACCGGCCGCCGGCCTGGCCCGCCGCCAAGCCCGACCACACCCCGGAGCTCATCGGGGACTTCTCAGACACCCGAGGACGAGAAGGTCGAGGCGAGCGGCGGCCTGGCGGCATCGGACGGCGGGGACGAGGAGGACGCCGTCCACTCCACCGCCGGATCCCGGCGACAAGACCAGAGCCCTTGCCTCCCGGCGACCCGGCGGCGGATCCATGAGCAGGCACTACGACTGGTCTTCATCCCAGTCGGGCTGGTCGGTGTCGCGGAGCGCGCGGACGCCGGTGGGGCCGAGGTCGGGCCGGCTGAGGGAGTTGGTGCCGTTCACGTTGATGTGGCGGCGGGCGAACGGCGACAGCCGCGCGACGTCCTCTTCCAGCACCGGGTAGCCCTGGTCTTTCAGCTGGTCGAGGGCGGCGTCGATGTAGAGCCATTCGTTGACGCGGGCCGCGTTTGAGCCGTTGGTGCCGCACTCGACAGCGTGGCGCCTGCGGTACTCATCGCGTCCAAGGCGGTGTAGCCGGCGGCTCGCACCGCGCACGGACCAACTCCTCCAACGCCACGTTGATCAGGTCGGCCGGGTTATCCTTGGACCGCACCGCCTTGCGCATCGCGGTCCCGGCCATCTGCCGGGCCCGGGCTGCCTCGTAGGACACCCCAGCCGTTACCGCCCCCATTTCGACGCCGATCACCCTAACGATCAACCGTCAGGCCGTGATCCCTTTTTGGCGTGTTCCGGCCCCCCGGCAGGGGTGTCATTGGCTGGGTTGGGTCACCCGTTGCGGCGGTACGGGCGGTGTTGATAGCAGGTGATTTTGGAGTTCGCGGTGGCGGAACTGGTAGGCGATGCCCGCGGTGCGGATCAGTCCGGCATCGGTGTAGCACCAGTTCAGGAAGCGGCCGAGGCGTAGGGGGAGACGCCGTTTCATGCAGATCAGAAGCATGAGATAACGCGCTGACGCAAGTCCGGCGGGCCTTACCGTGAACCCACTGAAAGCCCAGATAATAGCCCCGTACGCGAGCCCGTACGTGAGCCCGCCGGTGAGCCCCTCTGTGAGCTCGTCGTCGGCGAGGACGAACGTCAGCCCGAACGTGAGCCCGCCCGTGAGCGCGACCGCGAGCCCACCTGTGAGCCCGCTTGTGAGCCCGCCCGCGAGCCCGAACATGAGGCCGATCGCGAGCCCGAACACGAGCCCGTCGTCGGCGAGCCCGCCTGTGAGCCAGTACGTGAGCCCGAACATGAGCCCGAACGTCAGCCCACCCGTGAGCCATCTGGTGAGGTCTTGACGGATAAGGTCGCGGGAATCTGCCCTGGCGCTTGTGTCGGAGGGGTCGAGCCCGTACGTGAGCCCGACCGTGAGCGCGACCGCGAGCCCACCCGTGAGTGCGACCGCGAGCCCGTACGTGAGTCCATTCGCGAAGTCCGCGAGCACGGGCGCGAGCCTGCTCGCGAACTCCGGGAACATGTCCGCGAACCCGTCAGTGCGCCAGTCCTCGAAGGCCTCCATGAGTAGGGGCACGAGCCCGCCCGTGAGCGCGTCCGCGAGCACGGTCGCGAGCCCCAGCGCGGGTCCTGCCACAAACCCGATCGCGAGCCACTTGGTGATTTTTCGGCGGCCGGAGCGAGTTTTGAACCGGGACAGATCCAGGCGTGTGGGGGCGGGCCGCGGGTGTGCCCAGGCGAAGATCCCGGGGATCAAGGCGAAGATCACGGCGCACCAGGCGGCGGTCGGTGCTGGATAGTAGCCGTCTGTGGTGACTATGGCCAGCATCGTGGTGATCGGTAGAGCGGTGAGGAGGACGGCGAGGAGGGAGGTGAGGATGCGGGGGCGGTTTCCGGCGATGGGCCAGAGTTCGTGCAGGACGATGTCGGTGTTGGTGTCGAGGTGGCGGGCCAGGACGGTCAGCCATGTGTGGACCTGGTCGGGCCGATAGCGGTGGGGGTTGCGGTTGTTGAGGGTGGTGTTGGCGACGGAAGCGGGGATGAACTGTTGCAGCAGGTGGTGGTGGATGGCGTCGGGATCGTCGTATCCGGTGAGGTCGGCGGGGTCGCGAATGTAGTCGCCGGTGTCGGCCGATCGCTGCTGGTAGACGGTGACGGCCAGGGTCAGTCGCCAGGGGGTGTTCAGGGCTCGGGCCAGGGGGTGGGCGGGCTGCTGGAGGGCGTGCAGGACGGGGTTCCAGCGCGGGACGTGGTCGGGACCGGCGTGGGAGGCGATGAACCGTGCGGCCTGGTCGGCGGTGACGGGGGACAGGTCGACGCGGACGGCGTCGCGGGCCTGGGCCTGGCCGCCGGTCAGGGACTGATACTGGCCGGTGCGGCAGGTCAGGATCACTGGAGCCTTGTCGCGGCCGTGCCGGTAGCGGTTGAGCTTGTCCAGGGTGCGGCCGGCGGCGGAGTTGTAGCCGGGCCGGTCGGTGCGGTCCATCTCATCGAGCCCGTCGATGACCGGCAGCACCATGGCGTCGCGCACCAGTGCCCGGGCCGTGGCCGAGCGCAATCCGAACGTCCGGATCAGGTGGTCGACCAGCAGGTCCTGCGGTTCTGGCCCTAGGTCCCGCTTGCCGGTCCGGGGGTCTTTCCGCCCTGTCCCCGGGTCCCAGGCGGTGGCCGAGATCCGCACCGGCACCGGCTCGTCGGGTTTGCGCGCGTCCAGCAGTCCCAGGATCAGCTCGATCGCCAGGACGGTCTTGCCTGCCCCGGGCTCCCCAGTGATGACCAGCCGCTGCGGACGAAGGTCCAGAAAGTAGCCGACCACATCGTTGAGCGTGCCGGTGTCGGCGGCGCCGTCCACCTCGTGCTGGACGGTCAGGGCGAACCCTACATCGATCGTGCGGGCGTCATCGCCCAGCAGCTGCCCGAGCTGCTGGGCCTCCCTTTCCCGCACCAGACCGGACAGGTCGTCGGCCCGGGCCTTGGTGTCGATCTCACCCAGACGCAGCGCCCGGTAGGCCAGCACTCCCGACGAGGTCGAGACCCCGAGTGAGATCAGCGCGATGAACGCACTCAGGCCATCGGTGCCGCCACCGAACACCTTCGTGTTCTTCGCCGCCAGGACGAACGCCGCTGCCGCGGTGACCAGAAAGATCCCACTTGCGATTCCCCAGAGACGACCCGATCGGCGTTTACTCGTAACCCGAAAGAATGCACCCACCTACGGTAGGACGGCGCACACCAGCCGCCGGTTCAGGACAAACCCCGCGCCATGAGCGCCGGGGCTTGACGCCCAATTGACTCGGCAACGTTATGTGTCACATCCGCTTTGCGGAAGTCACCGCCGTGCCCGTCGTCGACTTCCCCGGCCGCCCGGCTCGACGCCACCTTATTCCGGCCGTCCCCCATGCTTGCCCGTCACCAGCAGCTCCAGCTCGTCCTCCAGCGCCGTCCAGTGCTCGACAAGCTCGTCCATCCCGACCGGTTGCCGACCCATGGGGCCATTTCATCGCCCCCAGGCCACGCAGGCCCGATCACGCCGAAGGCGCCTCGTATGCGTCGGTGACGCATCCATCAACGGCCGTCGGTGGTGGGGGAGGAGTCGCGGTGGCGGGCGAGGATGCGGGTGAGGTCGGTGACGGGGGAGGAGGCGAGCTTGTGGTTGGTGTCGTCGTACCCGCGGGTGGTGCGCGGGTCGGCGTGGCCGGCGAGGTCCTGCACCTTGGCGAGCGGGACGTCGTTGCCGAGCAGGGTCGTGATGACGGTTCGGCGTCCGCTGTGCGGGCTGAGCCTGGACGCGGCCGGCAACTCGGCGAGCCGGGCCTGCCTGCGCAGGATGTTGGTGACGTCGCGCTGGGTCAGCCGCTTGTCACCGGTCTTCGACCGGTCGAAGGGGTGCGGGGTGGTGACCAGCAGCGGCCCGGGCGGGCACGAGCCGCCGTGCCTGCCCGCGCGGACGGAAAGGTACGCGTCCAGCACCCGGCAGAGTTCACCGTCCAACCGGACATAGTCGCGGCCCTCGGGCCCCTTGCCCTTGGCGCTGTGCCACAGCACGCGGTACCCGGCTTCGGTGCTGAGGTCCGTCAGATCCGCGCTGGTGAACGCCGATACCCGTAGCGCCGTGTAGAACAGCAGGGCGGTGACGGCCGCGTCGCGCCATGCGGCCTCGGTCCCCTGGTCGACGGCGCGGCGCTCGGCGGTGTCGAGGAGCAGCGCGGTCTCGGTGACGCTGAGGGTCGGGGCTTTGCGCGCCGACGCGGCGATCTGCGCGCTGGTCGGCCGCTTGACCAGCACCGTGGGGTTCCGCTCGGTGACGTCGTTGGACTGCAGATACGTGTACCAGGACGAGACGGCCGCGAGTCGGCGTGCCCGGGTCGCGGCGCTCGGCGGGCGCGTCCGGCCGCGGACCTCGACGGTCATGGACGCCGACCAGTCGTCGATGTCGGCGCGGCGCGCGGCGCACGGGTCGAGCCCGGTGCGGGCGCAGTAGTCCAGCCAGACGGCGAGGTCCCGGTAGTAGGCGCGGCGGGTCGCGTCGCTGCTCTGGCTCCGCAGCCACGCGGCGGTCAACGCGCGCAGACCGTAGCGGTCGCCGGGCTCGTCGGGCGGCAACGCGGGCAGGAGCGCGACGGCCTGACCGATGGGCTCGGGCGTGAGCCCCGCGGCCGATTCCGCGGCGGGGGGCGGCGCCGCGGCGGGAACGAGCATCGTGCCTTCGAGCGGCGCCCCCGCCAACGGTTCGGGCCCCGCCTCGCCGGTGCCGCTCGGGAGGTCGGTCGTGGGTGGCTCGCCGCTCGTGATCATGCACACCAGGATAACCGTCATTATCCCGGAGCCTCCATCGTTTCACTATTACGCGTTTAGCGTGTCGCGTTAATCGTTAAGCGTGTTGCGAAGCGAAAATGGGCTAAGGTGTCGCGGGTGAGCAGCGATAGCAGCGGTGACAAGGCCGTCGACGAGTTCGTGGGCGCCGAACCGGAAGCCTCTGTGAGCAGTGCCCCACCGGTGCCCAGAGCGGCGGTGGAGAGCGACGGCCTCGAGTCGCCGTCCGGGGCTTCGGTCATGAACGACGGCCCGGGTGTGGGGTTCGTCCCTGAGCCCGGCGGAGGAGCCGCCGAGACGCCGGTGCGGGCGTCGGCGGGGGAGTGCGCACTGGCGGGCTGCACCGAGCCGCTCCCCGCGCACGGCCGCGGCCGGCCCCCGAAGTACTGCAGCAAGGCACATGCCGATCAGGCCAGCCGGGACCGCCGTGCGGCCGACGCGGCCGCGGTGGACGAACCGCTCCGCCAGGCCGAGGCGCTCGCGCAGCAGGTGCCCACGGCCATCGGCGTCCTGCAAGACCAGTTGAGCCGCCTCCAGGAGTTTCTCGCCAAGGCACAGGACGGGGCTCTGGCGCGGGTTCGGCGCGCGGAAGCGGAGGCGACGGCGGCCCGGCAGGCGGAGGCCGACGCCGAAGCCCGCGCCCTGGCGGCCGACAAAGCGCGGGAGGAAGCGGTCGCCGCCGCCGAGACGGCCCGCGCCGCGCAGCGGGCCGCCGAGCAGGCCGCCGCCCGCGACCGCGCGGCCCTGGAGCAGGTCCGCGTCGACACCGCCGAGGCGATCGCGGCGCACCGCGTCGCGCTCGACGCCGCACGGGACGCGCAAGCCGCCGCCGAGACCGCCCGCGACGCCAAGGCCGCCGAACTGCGGGACGCCCGCGACGCCCACCAGCAGGAGCGCGCCCGGTTCGAGGCCGCCGCACAAGCCCAGACCGAGCGCTCGCAAACTCTCCAGACCGAGTTGACGCACAGCGCCGCGGCACTGGCGAACGTCCGAGAGGCTCTGGTCGCCGCGCAGAGCGAAACCCGTGCCCAGCAGGCAAGGGCCGACGCCGCCGAGCAGGCCCGCGAGGACGCCCTACGCCACGGGCGTGAGGCCGGTGCTCGAGTCGACGCCCTGGAACTCCGCCAGCAATCCCTTCAAGCCGCGGCCGCGAAGGCGGCCGATGAGGCGGCCGCCGCGCAGAGCGCGCTCGCCGCCCGCCAGGCCCTCTGCGACCGACTCGAGACCGACTTGGCGGCCGCCCGCGCCGACGCCTCGGCACAACGCGAACGCGCCGTCCGAGCCGAAGCGTCCCTGAAGAAGGAGGACCAGGACCGCGCCGCTCTCGCCGACGGAGATGACCGAGACGGCAAAACCCCCGCCGCTTCCCCCGAAGACCCAGCCACAACCTGATGCCTCTTCGGGGGGGCGGCGAGGTGATGCTGGGACGCCGCGAGCTGCGGCATCAGCCACCGTGCAGGTCCTTCGCGCTGGAAGCCGCCCGGGGCCGACAGCTTCACACCCGACGCCGCCTGCTCGGGGTCGGGAAGGGTGTCGCGGCCCAACGCAAGATCCACTGATCACGCCGCCTTGTGGCGTGGCCTTCTAGGTGGGCGGGAATCCCCTGGTCCGGTTTCAAGACCCCGGCCTTCAGCCACGCTCGAACAAGTTCCCTGGCGGGGAACCCTCCGAGCGCTTCCAGCAGGCCGTCGTGATCGATCCGGTCGGACGCCGTCGTCAGGGCCTCGTCCAGCACTCAAATCCGCCGCGTTGCGCGGATGCCTCGTTTCCTCCGGCCTCGGTTCCGGCCGGCGGGGCGTGGTCAGAGTTCGAGTCCGGTGAGGTCGAGGGCGGCCAGCCGGTCGCGGTCGGACAGGATCTCGATCGCGGTGATCTTGTCGTCGGTGACCGTGAAGCTCATGACCGAGAACCGTTCGCCGTCGAGGGTGTTGACCAGCCCGGCCGTTCCGTTGACCAGCACAGGGAGGCTGGTGGTCAGGGTCGCCATGCGGTGGAAGGTGGCGGCCTGGCCGGCCACCGCCTCGCGGCCGCGCAGGACCCGCATGCCGCCGGGCAGGGCCGCGCCGCCGTCGGCGCGCAGCACGACATCGGGGTCCAGGACGGCCACCAGCGCGTCGAAGTCGCCGCCGCGTGCGGCGGCGAGGAAGGCGTCGACGACGCGGCGCTGGGCGGCCGGGTCGGGTTCGGGCTCGGGTGCGGTGCCCTGGACGCGGCGGCGGGCGCGGCTGGCGAGTTTGCGGGCCGCGGCCGGGGTGCGGTCGATGATCGGGGCGATCTCCTCGAACGGGAGGCCGAACATGTCGTGCAGGACGAAGGCCAGCCGTTCGGGCGGGGTCAGCGATTCCAGCACCACCAGCAGCGCCAGCCCGACCGAGTCGGCGATCAGCGCCTGCTGCTCGGGGTCGGCGGCCGGTTCGCTCACGATCGGGTCCGGCAGGCGGGCCTCCAGCGGGGTCTCGCCGCGGTGCGTGCGGGAGCGCAGCATGTCCAGGCAGATCCGGCCGACGACGGTGGTCAGCCATCCGCCGAGGTTGCCGATCTGGCCGGTCTCGGAGCGGGCGAGCCGCAGCCACGCCTCCTGGACGGCGTCGTCGGCCTCGGTCAGGGAGCCGAGCATCCGGTAGGCCACCGACTTGAGGTGCGTTCGGTGCTCTTCGAATCGTTCGGCAAGGAAGTCGCGCTCGTCCATGATCGCCTCTCATCATCGCCTGCCGGCGCCGGTACTCACGACGTTGACGAACCGCACGCGGCCGATGTGACGCACGCGGCCGGTCACATTCGCCGCGACCCGTTCGTCATGGCTGCGATCAACGACGAACGGAGCAAACGATGAGCGAGTTCGAGATCTGCGGGACGGTGGCCGACGGTTACGAGGCGGTGCGCGAGGAGTTCGCCGCCGCGGTGGCCGCCGAGGACGGCGAGTCCGGGGCACAGCTGGCGGCGTACGTGCACGGCCGCCGGGTGGTGGATCTGTGGGCCGGGGACGGGGTCACCGGCGACACCCTGACCGGGGTGTACTCCTCGACCAAGGGCGCGGCGACGCTGGTGGTGGCGCTGCTGGTGCAGGACGGCGTCCTCGACCTGGACGAGCCCGTGGCCGGGTGCTGGCCGGAGTTCGCCGCCGCCGGGAAGGGCGGAATCACGTTGCGGGAGGTGCTGTCGCACCGGTCCGGGGTGATCGGTGTCGACGGCGGGCTGACGGCGGACGAGCTCGCCGACGACCGGGTGATCGCCGAGAGGCTGGCCGGGCAGCGTCCGTACTGGCGGCCGGGCACCGCCTACGGCTACGGCGGGTTCGTCTCGTTCGCGATCGTGGGCGAGGTGGTCCGCCGGGTCACCGGCCGCTCCCTGCAGGAGGTGTTCGAGGAGCGGGTCCGCGCGCCCCACGGGCTGGACGTCCACCTCGGGCTGCCGAAGACGCTGGAGGACCGGTACCGGGAGGTGCTGCCGGGCCTGGCGACCCCGGAGGAGCTCGCCGCGTTCTGGGCGAACGTCCCGGGCCCGCACAGCATCACCGGGATCGGGTACGGCCTGAACTCCACCCCGCCGCTGGACCAGGTCGCGTTCATCAACACCCGGCGGGTGCGGGCGCTCGGCCAGGCGTCGGCGGGCGGTGTGGGCAGCGCGCGGGGGCTGGCCGCCATGTACGCGGCGGCGGTGTGCGGGCTGGACGGCCACGCCCCGCTGCTCAAGCCCGACACCCTCGGCGGGTTCGCCATGCTCCACTCGGTCGGCGGTGACCTGGTCGTCGGCCCGCAGGGCCAGTACGCGTTGGGCTTCCAGGCCAAGGGCCTGCGCTACCCGTTCTTGAGCGCCGAGGCGTTCGGGCACGGCGGCTCGGCGGGCTCGGAGGCATTCGCCGACCCCCGTAGCGGCATCGCCTTCGGCTACACCCGCCGCCGCTTCTCCTTCAACTGGTCCTACCCCGAACACGACCGGCTGGCCGCCGCCGTCCACCGCGCCGCCGCTCACTGAGGAGATCCCGATGACCTCGCGAATTCGAACCCGTCCCGCGCGGGAGAAGACCGGCCTGGCGCTGCTGGTGATCGCGGCGGCGCAGCTGCTGATCGTGATGGACGGCACCATCGTCACCGTCGGCCTGCCCGTCATCGGCTCCGGCCTGGGCATCGCACCGGCCGATCTGGACTGGGTCCTGACGTCGTACGCGCTGGCGTTCGGCGGGATGCTGCTCGCCGGCGGCCGCGCCGGTGACCTGTTCGGACGGCGCCGACTGTTCCGGGCCGGGCTGGTGGTGTTCCTGCTGGCCTCCCTGCTGGGCGGGGTCGCCCAGGACGGCGCCACACTGATCGCCGCGCGCGTGCTGCAGGGCGTGGGCGGCGCCGTCATCGCGCCGGCCGCGCTGTCGCTGCTCGCCGACACCTTCCCCGCGGGCCCCCGCCGCAACAAGGCGCTGGGCGTGTACGGGGCGATGGGCGGCCTGGGCTCGGTGGTCGGCCTGCTGCTGGGCGGCGCGCTGACCGAGTACCTGGGCTGGCGCTGGATCATGTTCATCAACGTCCCCATCGCGCTGGCGGTGCTGGTGGGAACGCTCGCCCTGGTCCCCGGCACCCGCGAGCGCGGCGGCATCGACCTGCCCGGGGCGGTCACCGTCACCCTCGCGCTGGGCTCCCTGGTGTACGCGATCAACCGGGCGGGGTCCGACGGCCCGACCGACGGGCTGACCCTGGCGTTCGGCGCGATCGCGCTGGTGCTGGGGATCGCGTTCGCCGCGATCCAGCGCAGGGTGCGCGCACCGATGCTCCCGGCCGGCGTGCTGGCCGACCGCGGCCGGCTCGGCGCCAACCTGGTCATGCTGCTGATGGGCGCGGGCCAGCTGGCCACCTTCTACTTCCTCACCCTCTACATGCAGTCGATCAAGGACTACTCGCCCATGGTCACCGGGCTGGCCTACCTGCCGTTCGCGATCGGCATCGGCATCGGCTCCGGCGCCATCGGCCCGCAGCTGCAGGCCCGCACCTCGCCCCGCGTCGTCCTGGCCGGCGGGATGGGGGTGGCCGCCGCCGCGATGGTCTGGTTCAGCATGCTCACCCCGGACCAGAACGCCCTGGCCGTGCTGCTGCCCGCCCAGCTGGTCGCGGGCATCGGCCTGGGCATCGGGTTCGTGGCGGCCACGATCGGCGGCGTGCGGGACGTCGCCCCCGAGGACGCGGGGATCGCATCCGGGCTCATCAACACCAGCCAGCAGGTGGGCGGCGCCCTCGGCCTGGCGGCCCTGGCCAGCGTCGCCGTCAACGCCACCGCGGGCCGGCCCGCCGGGACGCCGCTCCCCGAGGCGCTCACCCACGGCTACACCGCCGGGCTGCTCGGCGCGGCCGCGTTCTACCTGGCCGCCGTCCTGACCGCCGTCCTGCTCATGCGACCACGCCCCGGCCGTCGCGACCGGCCGACGGCCGCGCCCGAGCCGGCGGCCGCGCAGGCGGCCGTCCCCGAGCGGTGACCCGACCGCGAACCGGTGCCGCCCACCGGTCACATCCGAACCCTGCCGTCCGTCATACCGGCACCGCATCACCGAAGATCGAAAGGGACCGCACCATGACCACCGCCAATGCCGCGACCGAGTCCCGACTGCCCAACCCCGCCGTGCTCGTCCCCGAGCTGGGCGAGATCGGCCAGGCTCTGTTCAGGGCCGTCGGCAACGACTCGGTCCCGCAGGCGACCATCAGCCTGGTGCAGCTGCGCGCCGGGCAGATCGTCGGGAACACCTACCTGACCGTCCTGCACACCGGCAACCTCCGCAAGGCCGGGCAGGCCGAGGAGCGGATCACCGCCGTGGCGTCCTGGCGGGACGCGCCGTACTTCACCGGCGCCGAGCGGGCCGCGCTGGCGCTGGTCGAGGCCGTCCTCACCCCCGACCCGCACGGCGAGCGCGTCTCCGACGAGTTGTACGCGCAGGCGTCCGCGCACTACGACGACAAGGCCCTCGCCACGCTCACTATGGCGATCGGCCAGGTCGGCTTCTTCATCCCCCTCGCCCTCATCGGCAAGCCCCTCCCCGGCGTGGCCCCCGCGCAGCAGTGGAGGCGGTAGCCCGACCGGTCCGGTGAGGGCGCCTCACCCCAGGCCCCGGCACTAGCGACCACGACCCCTGGCAACTGAACCGTTCTGCCTTGTGCGGCTACCCGGCGGGTAGCCGCACAAGGCAGTCCTGCGAGACAGCCCCCACGGGTTGAGCAGGGAGAGGGGACGAGGGCTCCGGTGTCGGTCTTGTCGGTCGATGACCGCTTTACCGGAGACCTCGCCGCGTCCGGGGCATGGGCACGCCGCCGCTCATCTCGCGTCGGCGCAGGCTCTAACCCAGGTGCCGGGTGAAGAACTGGGCGGCGGCTTCCCCTGCGAACTGCGGGACGCCGGTGTGGCCGCCCATGTTGGCGTGCAGCGTCTTCTCCTTGGAGCCGAGGGCGTCGAACAGGTCAAGGGCCACCTGCCGGTCGTTGCCTTCGTCGTCCCACTGCAGGAGGACGTGCAGGGGGATGGTGACCTGGCGCGCCTCCTCGAAGATGGCGCGTGGCACGAAGCTTCCCGCGTACAGGACGGCGGCCGCTATGCGCGGCTCCACGACCGCGAGCCGGACGCCGATGCTGATCACTCCTCCCGAGAACCCGACGGGGCCGCCGATCTCGGGCAGTTCGAGGAGTGCGTCCAGGGCGGCCCGCCATTCCGGGACCGCCTTGTCGACCAGCGGGAGGACGAGCCGGTCGACGAGCTCGTCCTCGACCGGTTCGCCGGCCTCGAGCGCTGCGCGCAGGTCGGCGCGGGCCTGCTCCGCGGCGGCGAAGCGCGGCCGGTCGCCGGCTCCGGGGAGTTCGATGGCGGCCGCGGCGAAGCCGTCGGCCGCGGACCGCCGGGCACGGGCGGCCAGCCGGGGGTACATCGCGCGCAGCCCGCCGGGGTGGCCGACCAGGACCAGCGGGGCCGGGGCAGCCGCGGACGCGGGGGTCCACAGGATGCCGGGGATCTCGTCGAGGGTGAACTCGCGCTCGAGGACGCCGTCGTCGAGGCGCCGTTCGGAAGTGAAGCGCATGGTCGTGCCTTTCGGGGAGTGCTCATGAACGGCGCTCCCGGACGACCTATCGCCCGACCGTGACCCCGGAGGGGAGCACCCATGTCGATACAGCGTTCACGGGTACCACCTCCTC
This sequence comes from Actinomadura rifamycini DSM 43936, assembly GCF_000425065.1. GTDB lineage: Bacteria > Actinomycetota > Actinomycetes > Streptosporangiales > Streptosporangiaceae > Spirillospora > Spirillospora rifamycini. Next base: position 192,937 of record NZ_AULB01000010.1, on the reverse strand, counting down.
GTTCTCTGGCACGGCCTCCGGAAAGATAGCAGTGGTCGCCGCAGGCCGCCAACAGGTTTTCGAGTAGACGGCCGTGGCCGATGGCATCCCGAAGTATTCGTTGACAAGAATATTCTCTATGGAGAATACTTCGCCCCATGGACGCACCGCTTCTCGCCGCGCTGGCGGATCCGGCTCGCTGGCGGCTCGTGAGCCTGCTGGCCGAGCGGCCCCGGTCCGTCGGCGTCCTGGCCCGGCTCGCCGAGGCGCGGCAGCCGCAGACGACCAAGCACCTGCAGACGCTCGAACGCGCCGGCGTCGTCACCTCCCAGCGCTCCGGGCAGCGCCGCGTCTACGCGCTGCGGCCCGGCCCGCTGCGGGACCTGGCGGTCGCGCTGACCCGGCTCGCGGACACCGCGGACCGGGCCGGCGGCCCCAACGAGACCTTCGACCGCTACGGCGCCGGCCTCGACGCGGAGCGGCGCGCCGCGGAGGCGGACCGGTGGGCCGACGGCCGGTCGTTCCGGTTCGTCCGGTCGCTGGAGGCCCCCGGCGAGCCGGTCTGGCGGCACCTGACCGAGGAATCCCTGCTGGCCCGCTGGTGGGCGCCCGACGGACTGCGCGTTTCCGAGCTCGTCTTCGAGGCGCGGCCGGGCGGGCGGATCGTCCTCGAGTACCGCGACCTCGAGGACGCCGACGGCTCGGACGCGGCCGTCGGACGGGCCGAAGGGGTCGTCGAGGACGTGCGGCCCGGGGAGCGCCTCGCCTACCGCTTGTCCCCGCTGCTTCCCGGCGGCGGCTTCGCCTTCACCGCGCACATCGCCTACGAGCTGCGGCCCGTCGGCACGGGCACGCGTTTGGAGGCCCGGTGGCGGCTCGCCGACAGCACCGTCGAGTCCGCCGATTCCATCGCCGGCATCGAGATCGGTTTCGGCCAGAGCCTCGACAAGCTCGCTGCGGTGCTGGCCGCCGGTGCGTAGCGACCGCCCGGCACGACATCCCGGTGCAACACCCGACATGAGGAGCCCCCATGGGACGACTGATCATCAACGTCGCCGTGACCGTCAACGGCGCTTTCGAGGCACCGGCGGCCGAGCCGCAGGGGTGGCTGGTCACCGATCCCGGCAGCATGCAGGCCGGGCTGGAGATGTGGCTGGCGGCCGACGCCATGGTCGTCGGCCGCACGGCCTACGAAGGGCTGGCCGCCGTCTGGCCCGGGCTCGCCAACGTCCCCGGCTTCGAGGCGTACGCGGCCCGGATGAACGGCATGCCCAAGTACGTCGCGTCCCGGTCGGCGACCGGACCGCTGGGCTGGAACGCCACCCTGCTGGACGGCGACCTCGCCGAGAGCGTGAGCCGGCTCAAGGACGAGCACCACGGCAACCTGATCGTTCCCTGTGCCGGGGAACTGGCGCGCGAGCTCCTCGCCCGCGATCTCGTCGACGAGCTGTGGTTCAACGTCAGCCCTTACCTGTGGGCGACGGGCCCGCGGATCTTCGACGGGATCGGCCCCGTGCGGCTGGACCTGGTGAGCACCACGACGTTCCCTTCGGGCGTCGTCCGCCTGTGCTACCGGCCCGTCCCGGCCGGCGTCCCGTCCACCGGGTGACCCTCGGGACGGGCAGCCGGGCTCAGCCCCAGGTCTGTCCGGCCGGTTCCTTGATGGTGCGGTTGATCCGGTTGAAGAAGTTCGTCAGCGCGATCTCCAGGTTGATCGCGCCGATCTGCTCCTCGGTGAAATGGGCGCCGGCCTCGTCCCAGATCGCGTCGGTGACGCCCTCGGCGCCGTCCTGCAGCCGGGTGGCGGCCTCGGCCAGCGCCAGGGCCGCGCGTTCCGCGTCGGTGTAGAAGGGGCCGCGCCCGCAGGAAGGCGCAGGCCGCCCAGGCGTCGGGGGACGGCGGGGGACGACGCGAGGTGGTGCAAGCCTTCCTGGCCGCGGCCCGCGACGGTCGGTGCGAGCGGTTGCTGCAGGTCCTCGACCCCGAGGTGAGGTTCACCGTCCACACCCCGGACGGACGGTTCGTCACGCTCGGCGCCACCGACGTCGCCTCCCGCGCGCGAGTGGCCGGGGGCGCGGCGCGGGGACGTGCGGCGACGGTCGACGGCCGTCCCGGCGTCATCTCCTGGAGCGAGGACGGCACCCCGCTCTCCCTGCTGGTCTTCACCGTCTCCGGCGGCCGGATCACCGAGATCGTCGCCGTGGTCGACCCGGCGAAGCTCGCGCTCATGGACCTGCCGGACCCGGTGTGACCGCCGGACGGACGCGAGCGCGTCGGGGTTCAGGTGCGGAGTTCGCCGTCGAGGACGGTGAACGCTCGGCCGGCGAGCTCGACGCGGTCGTCCCGGAGCGTGACGCCGACGAGCCCGCCGCGGGCGGACGCCTGGTAGCCGACCAGCTCGGTGCGGCCGAGGCGCTCGCCCCAGTAGGGGCCGAGGGCGCAGTGGGCGGAGCCGGTCACCGGATCCTCGTGGTCGCCGGGCAGCAGGTCGGCGGCGAAGAAGCGGGAGACGAACGCGTACTCCCGGCCCTCGTCGGCGGCGGCCGTGACGATGACGCCGCGGACGTCCAGGCGGGCGAGGGCTCCGGTGTCGGGGGCGAGGCCGCGGACGGCGGCCTCGTCGGCGACCTCCACCAGCAGGTCGCCCAGGGACGTGCGGCCCACCCGGAGCGGCCGGGCGCCCAGCATGCCGGCCAGGCCGTCCGGCGGTCCGGTCTCGGTGGTGGGGCATGCCGGGAAGTCCATGCGCAGGCCGCCGTCGTGGCCGCGCGTCACCGTCAGGACGCCCGAGTGCAGGGTCCGGAACCGGATCGGCCGCGCGGCGGCCGTCCCGGTCTCGAACAGCGCGTGCGCGGTCGCCAGGGTGGCGTGCCCGCACAGGTCGACTTCCGCGGCCGGGGTGAACCAGCGGAGTTCGAAGTCGGCGTCGGGCGCCTCGATCGGACGGACGAACGCGGTCTCGGAGTGCTTCATCTCGGCCGCCACCCGCTGCATCCAGCCGGGCTCGGCGGGCCCGTCGAGCAGGCAGACGGCCGCGGGGTTCCCGACGAAGGGGCGGTCGGTGAAGGCGTCCACGACGAGCATGCGCATGCCGCGATGCTATCGGCGCGGGCGGCGCCGTCCGCGGCGACCGCCCGGTGGGGGCGGCCGTCGCTAGCGCGGTTCGCCGAACGTGCGCCCGTCGGCGGCGAGCGTCTCGCGGAGGACGTCCACGGCCTTCGGGCCGATGCCGTGCATCGCTCGCAGTTCGGCTTCGGTGAGGTCGGCGACCTGGGCGAGCGTGGTGATGCCGGCGGCGGTGAGGGCGCGGGTGGCGGGCCGTCCGATGGCCTTGGGCAGGTCGCCGACGTCGCCGGCCGTCGCGGTGTCCGCGGCGACGGCCTGCGCCACGAGGCGCTTGGGCGCCCGGGACAGCCAGGCACGGCGGACCCAGTGGTTGAGTCGCTGCCCGTCGATGTCGGCGAGCGGGACGCGGACGCCGGCCGCCCTTCCCCGGTCCGACAGCCGCCCGGCTCCCGGGAACGCGGCGAGGAACGCGTCGGCCTCGGCCGGGGGGAGGTGCAGGCGCGCTTCGCCGTGGTCGCCGGTCGATGCGAAGCGCTTGCCGTGCACGACGAACGCGGTCGTGCCGGAGCCGGTGCGCTCCTCGCCGGTCTCCGGCAGGGACAGGGCGGTTTTGCGCAGGTGGGCGGACGTCGTCACGCGGGCTCCTTCGGGTCGCGGTCATCGGTTCGACCGTCCGCGCGTCCCGGACTCATCGTCGCGCGGTGTTCAGGAGTCGGCGGGGGCGGTGCGGACGACCTTGCCTTCGGTGTTCACGGCCAGGTAGCCGCCGCCGTACTCGTCGGCGAGGTAGACGAACATGGTCGGGGCGTCGCCGTTGAACGCCCAGGCCGCTCTCACGATCACGTACCTGTTCGTCGGCTCCGGCACCTTCAGCGTCCGCTCGGCTCGGCTCATCAGCGCGGGGAGGGCTTCCCAGGCGAAGGTCTTGAGGTCGACCACGGCGTCGCCGGTCGTGATGGCGACGCTGGGGCGGCTGCGGACGGCGGCGTCCGCGCCCTTCTCGTAGGTGTAGTTGTCGAAGGCGGCGCGGCGTCCGGCGGCGGGGGCGTCGGCGGACGCGCGGTCCGGGTAGACGGTGAGCTGGGCGAACTTCGTGCCGCCGGACGCCGCCTCGAACTTCGCGATCGCCTCGCCGATCGCCGCGGGGGTCAGCAGCGTCTCGGGCCCGGGGGTCTCGGCGGGTTCGTCGCCTCCGGCTCCGGCCTCGTTCGCGCGCGTGGGCGCGGTGCGTTCGCCGGTCCCCGCGGCCGGTGCCCCGGAGCCGTCCAGGATCGCCGGGAGGGCGATGGCGAGCATCGCGATGACCGCCACGGCCGTGGTCACCGCGACCGCGGCGACGCCCGCGACCAGCCGGGTGCCGCCGGTGGCCCGCGGCGGCGCCGGGCGAGTGCCGGTGGCGGGCTCGGCGTGGGCGGGCGCGGCGTGGGCGGGCGGCGGGGCCTGGTCGCCGGCGGCCTGCGCGAGCATGCGGTCGAGGTGCGCGGCGGTGGGACGGGCGGCCGGGTCGCGCACCAGAAGCGCCCCGAGCACGGGCGCCAGGGGACCCGCGCGGCGGGGCGGCGGGATCGGGGCCGCCATGACGGCGGCGAGGGTCGCGGCGGCGGTGGGGCGGCGCAGCGGGTTGGCGCCCTCCACGGCCGCGTACAGCAGGACGCCCAGCGACCACAGGTCGGAGGCGGGGTCGCCTTCCCGGCCGTGGAGCCGTTCGGGGGCGATGTACTCGGGGGAGCCGACGAGGCCGCCGGTGGCGGTGACGCGGGACGCGTCCTCCAGCGCCGCGATGCCGAAGTCGGTGAGGACGGGCGTCCCGTCGGGGCGCAGCAGGACGTTCGCGGGCTTGACGTCGCGGTGCCGGATCCCGGCGTCGTGGGCGGCCCGCAGCGCGGCCAGGACGCCGCGGCCGACCGCGGCCGCCTCGGCGGGCGGCAGCGGTCCGGACGCGAGCCGGTCCTGCAGGGTCCGGCCGCGCACGAGTTCCATCACCAGCCAGGGGTGGGGCGCGCCGGGCGGGTCGACGATGTGGTGGACGGTCACGACGTTCGGGTGGTCGATGCGGGCGAGGGCGCGGGCCTCGCGCATGACCCGTTCGCGGGTCTTGCGCGCGACGGCCGGGTCGGTTCCGGCGAGCCGCACCTCTTTCAGCGCGACGTCGCGCTCCAGCGCGAGATCGAACGCGCGCCAGACCGTGCCCATCCCGCCGCTGCCGAGCCGCTCGCGCAGCTCGAAGCGCCCGTCGACCACCTGCTCGGACGTCACGGCCGACAGCCTAGAACCCTCCGCCCCCGAACACCCCGATATCGGGGCATACCGGGTCGGGATGCTCGCGGGGACGGACGGTTCGCGGGCCGGGCGGGTCAGTCGACCGGGGCCATGGAGAGGTTCCAGTAGTCGGCGTAGCGGCCGTTGCGGCGGAGCAGTTCGTCGTGGGCGCCCTCCTCAACGATGCGGCCGCCGTCGAGGAAGGCGATGCGGTCGGCGCGGCGCACCGTCCGCAGCCGGTGCGCGACCATCACGACCGTCCGGCCCGCCATCAGCCGCTCGATGCCGTCGTGGACGGCCGCCTCGTTCACCGGGTCGAGCGCGGAGGTCACCTCGTCCAGCAGGACGATCGGCGCGTCCTTCAGCAGGGCCCGCGCGATCGAGACGCGCTGGCGTTCGCCGCCCGACAGCAGCGCGCCGCCCTCGCCGACGCCGGTGTCCCAGCCGTCGGGGAGCCGCGCGATGACCTCGTCCAGTCCCGCGGCGGTCGCGGCCGCGCGGATCTCGGCCGGGTCGGCGTCGGGACGGCCGAGCCGCACGTTCTCCTCGATCGTGTCGTCGAACAGGTAGACGTCCTGGAAGACGATCGCGATCCGGGCCATCAGGTCCTCGGCGCCGATGGCGCGCACGTCCGCGCCGCCCACGCGCACCGCGCCGCCGTGGACGTCGTAGAACCGCGCGATCAGCTGCAGCAGCGTGCTCTTTCCGGCGCCGGACGGGCCGACGATCGCGACCCGCCGCCCCTCGGGCACCGACAGGTCGAGGCCGTCGAGCACCGTGCGGTCGCCGTGCCGGAAGACGACGGACTCGAACTCCAGGCCGTGGTGCGCCGGCCGGGCGGGGCGGGGCGCCTCCGGCAGGGGCTCGGTGCGCAGGACGGCGTCGAGCCCGGCGAGTTCGGAGCGCGCGCCGCGGACCTGGCTGCCGATGTCGGTGAGCGCCAGCAGCGGGTCGGCGCAGCGGGCGGCGAGCACGAGGACGGTCAGCAGCTCGGCCGCGCCGATGCGCCCGCCGAGCGCGAGGTAGGCGCCCAGGGCCAGCAGCACCGTGAACACCGCCTGCACGACCAGGGTCAGGCCGACCGTGCCGGGCAGCGCCGACAGCACGGTGCGGCGGGACGCGCGCCGCACCTCGCGCAGCGAGTCGTCGAGCAGCCGGAAGCGTTCGGCGGTCCGGCCGCCGGCGCGCAGCACCGGCTGGGCCTGGATGTACTCGATGACCCGGGCGCTGGACTCGCGGCCGCGGGCCCGGCGGTCGGCGTCGGCGGCGGCCATCGAGCGTCCCGTCCAGATCTGGATCGCCGCCACCAGCGGGACGGCGGCCAGGGCGGCCAGGCCCATGCGCCAGTCGAACACGAGCATCACCGCGACGATCGTCAGGGGGGTGACGCAGGCGTTGACGAACGGCGCGAGCAGGTGCGCGATGGCGCTCATCGCCTGCAGGACGCCGTGGCTGGCCATCACCGACACCTCGCCGACGCGGCCCGCGCTGTACCAGCCGATGGGCAGCCGGGCGAGGTGGTCGCCGAGCCGGTGGTACACGCCGCGCAGCAGGGTGGTGCCGACGCGGAAGCCGGACAGGTCGCTGACGTAGCGCAGCACCGCGTAGACCGCGACGGCGGCGCCGAACGCGGCGAGCCAGGGCCGGGCGTCCGCGGGCGTGCCGCCCAGCAGTTCCCGCAGCAGGGGGACCAGCAGCGCGTAGGACAGGCCCTCGACGACCGCGGTGATCGTCATCAGGGCGATGGTGCGGCGCACGGGCCGGGCGTATCGGTGTCCCAGCACGCGCAGCAGCGTCCGGATCATCGCCGGTCTCCTTCCAGGACGTCGTCTTGCGGGGCGTCGTCTTCCAGTGCGTCGTCTTCCAGTGCGTCGCCGGGGGCGGTGCCGCCGGTGCGGTGGGACCGCCAGAACGCCGCGAACCGGCCGTCGCGGGCCAGCAGATCGGCGGGGGCGCCGCGCTCGACGACCGTCCCCCGGTCCAGCATCACGACGGTGTCGGCGGCGGCGACGGTCTCCGGGCGGTGGGCGATGACCAGGACGGTCCGGTCGCCCTTCAGCGTCGCCAGGGCGCGGCGCACCGCCCGTTCGGTGTGCGGGTCGGCGAAGGCGGTCGCCTCGTCGAGCACCAGGACGGGCGCGTCGGCGAGCAGCGCGCGGGCGAGCGCGATCCGCTGGGCCTCGCCGCCGGACAGGCCGGCCTCGTCGCCGAGGACCGTGTCGTAGCCGCGGGGCAGTTCGAGGACGCGGTCGTGCACGTTGGCCAGCCGGGCGGCGCGGACGACGGCGTCGCGGTCGGCGTGCGGGACGGCCAGCGCGATGTTGTCGGCGACGGACGCGCGCAGCAGCCGGACGTCCTGGAAGACGAAGGAGACCGTCCGGTACAGCTCTCGGGCGTCGAGGTCGCGCAGGTCGGCGCCGCCGAGGACGACCGAGCCGTGCGTCGGGTCGAAGAACCGCGGCAGGAGCTGCACGAGGGTGGACTTGCCGCTTCCCGACGGGCCGACGAGCGCGGTGACCGTCCCGGGTTCGAGGGTCAGGTCGATGCCGCGCAGCACCTCGTGCCCGGGGTCGTAGCCGAACCGGACGCCGCGCAGTTCGACGCGGTGCCCGTCCGGCGCGGCGGGGTGCGCGGGCCGGGGCAGCGGCTCCTCCGCGAGCACGTCGCGGATCCGGCCGACGGCGCGGTGCGCGGCCTGCATGTCGTCGAAGCCGTGCCCGAGGGCCGCGACGGGCGCGGTCAGGCCGAGCCCCAGCAGCAGGAAGGGCAGCAGGTCGGCGGCGGCCATGGACCCGCCGGTGATGAGGGCCGCGCCGCCGGTCAGCACGACCAGGAGCACGAACGGCGGGGAGACGGCCACCTGCATTGCGGCGCCGAGCCCGGCCAGGCCCCGCACCATGCGCAGGAAGACGTCGGCGAAGTCGTCGGTGGCGGCGCGGAACCTGCGGTGGGCGCGGTCGGCGCCGCCGAACGCCTTGACGACCGCGATGCCCTGGACGAACTCGACGACGGAGCTCGCGATGCGCCCCATGGCGGCGTCGAAGTCCTTCTGGTCGCGCAGCCGGCCGGGGGTCATCATCAGCGGGACCAGCGCGACCGCGAGCGCCACCGGGATCAGCGTGATGAGGGTGAGGCGCCAGTCGACGGTGAACAGGTAGGCCAGCGACACCAGCGGGACGACGAACGCGGAGGTCAGCTCGCCGGGGGTGTGGGCGATGAAGGGGTGGACGGCGCCGACGTCGTCGCCGACGACCTTCGCGAGTTCGCCGGTGCGGCGCCGGGTGAGCCGCCCGATCGGCACCTGCCCCAGCCGTGCGGCGAGCCGGCGGCGGAACGACAGCTGCACGCGGTCGTCGACGAGGTGCCCGAGCGCGGACGACGCGGCGGTGAACAGCAGCCGGGCGAACAGCCCGGCCGCCCCCACGATCACGACCGTCCGGACGTGCCCGCCGTCGATCGGGCCGGGCGCGAGCAGGGAGCGGCCGAGTTCGGCGACGGCCAGCAGCGGCGCCAGCCCGGCGACGGCGCCGATCACCTGCAGGGCGACGACGGCGGCGAAGCCCGCCAGGTGCGGTCGCAGCAGCCCGGGTTCCCTGTCCGCGGGTGCGGTGCGGCGCGCGGCGGGAGTGGTTTCGGTGGCGGTCATCGCTCCTCCGCCTCTGCAGGGTGCGCCGCGGCCGGGCCGGTAGGGGCGGTCCGTTTCTCCAGGCGTGTGCCGCGCGGCAGGGTGACGGTCAAGATGGTGCTGGGGGTGTCGAGTTCGATGCGGTGCCACCGGCCGCGGGGGACGATCGCGGCGGTCCCGGCCGGCAGCCGGATCACTTCCTCCGGCCGGCCCGGCCGTTCGGGGCGCAGGCAGAGGCGGATCTTCCCGATGAGGCAGGACACGATCTCCTCGGCCTCGGGGTGGACCTCCCAGTGGTCGGCGCGGACGTCGGCGTCGGTCCGGGCGTGCCGGGCGGTGAGCCGCCAGCCGTCCCGGCCGGCGTCCGCCGCTGCTCCCGCGGCGTCGATCCGGCCCCCGCCGCGCAGGTGGAGCGGGGACGCGAACAGGTCGATCGGGGTGACGGTCACGGTGAGGCATCCTTCGTGCGTTGGGCTGCGGGAACGTCCGGTGCCTGCCGTTGCGGGGCGGGGCGGCGGCCGTCCCCGGCGCGTCCGGCGGGCGGCGGCGAGCCGGCCGGGCGCAGGACGGTCAGGGCGATGAGGGCGGCGGCGAGCAGGAGCACGGCGCCGAGCGACAGGCCGAGCGCGTAGCCGTCGCTGAGGGTCTCGGGCGTGGCGACCGGGCCGGTGCGGTCGTGCGCGACGGTGCCGAGGGCGGCGAGCCCGAGGGCCGCGCCGATCTGGCGGGAGCTGTTGAGCAGGCCCGACGCGGTGCCGGTCTCGCCGGGCGCGACGCCCGCGGTGCCGGTGGACACGATGGACGCCAGGCCCAGTCCGAAGCCGACGCCGGCGGTGACCGAGGGGCCGAGGACGTCGGCGGCGAAGGCGCCGTCGGGGCCGATGGTGCCGAACCAGCCGAACGCCGCGGCGGTCAGCAGCCCGCCCGCGGCCAGGAGCGTCCAGGGGGCGAAGCGGTAGCCGAGTTTGACGGCGAGCGCGGACCCGGCGATCACGCCGAGGGCCATCGGCAGGAACATCAGCCCGGTCTCCGCCGCCCCGTGCCCCAGGACCCGCTGCAGGTAGAGCGACAGGAAGTAGAAGGCCGAGGCCATGGTGGCGCCGGTCAGGAGGATGTAGGCGTTGGCGCCGGCGACCGAGCGGTTGGCGAGCAGGCCGATCCGGATCAGCGGTTCGCGGGTGGTCGTCCGCTCGACCAGGACGAACGCGGCCAGCAGCGCGGCGGCCGCGGCCAGGGTCGCGAGGGTGGCCGCCGAGGTCCACGGGTACCGGTCGGTGCGGACGACGCCGAACACCAGCAGGGTCGTCCCGGCCGTGGCCAGCACGGCGCCGAGGACGTCGGGGCGCCCGGTGCGCGCGGGCGGCGGGTCCGCGGCGACGCCCCGCCAGGCCAGGGCCAGGGCGCCCGCGGCTATCGGCACGTTGACGAGCATCACCCAGCGCCAGCCCGCGTACTCGGTGAGCAGCCCGCCGATCAGGACCCCGAGGGCGGCGCCCGCGGCGTTCGTCGCGCTCCACACCCCGAAGGCCCGCACGCGGGCCCGTCCGGCGGGGAACGTCGAGGCCAGCAGCGCCAGCGCGGCGGGCGCCAGCGCCGCGGCGCCGACGCCCTGCGCGGCGCGCGCGGCGATGAGCTCGCCGGGGTAGCGGGCGAAGCCGCCCGCGAGGGAGGCGATGCCGAACACGGCGAGCCCGAGCAGCAGGACGCGCCTGCGCCCGTACCGGTCGGCGGCCTTGCCGCCCAGCAGGAGCAGCCCGCCGAAGGTGAGGGCGTAGGCGTGGATCACCCAGGTCAGGCCCATGGTGTCGAAGCCGAGGCCGGCGGCGATCTCCGGCAGCCCGACGTTCACGACCGACAGGTCCAGCGACACCATGAACTGCACGACGGCCACGGCGGCGAGCGTGAGGCCGGGCCGGGCGGCTGTCGGCGGGTGCGGCGGGGCGCCCGGTGGAGCGTCCGGTGGGGAGCCGTCCTCGGCTCTGATCGCTTTCATGCCGGACATCGTGATGTCGGGGCAGGTCCGCGGTCGTCCTGTGGGGGGAGTGTCCTGCGGGTGGCACCCGGGGAGCAGGAGCGGCGGGACTACTTCGCCGGGAGTAGTCGCCGTTCCGCCGTCCTGCGGAGGCCCTGCACCGGAAAAGCTTCTAATGTACGCAAAATGAGGTTTCTGGACCGGGTGGGGCCGCTCGCCCAGGACGGGCTGCTCGCCGCGGCGATGGCCGTGCTGCTGTCGGTCTTCGTGTTCGCCGAGCCGCGGGCGGGCGCGCTGGATCTCGCGGCCCTCCTCGGCGGGTCCCTCGCGCTCGTCGCGTGGCGGCGGGCGCCCCTGGTGGCGCTGTTCGCCGGGACGGCCTGCATGCTGGTGCTCGCGGCGCACCTCCAGCCGGGTCCGGCGGCCGCGTATCCGGTGATGGTGGCGGTGTTCGCGACGGTCAGGGCCGGACGTCCGGTGATCGCGGCGCTGACGGCGGTGGGTTTCCTGGGCGCGGGCCTGGCGGTGAACATGTCCGGTGCCGGCGGCGCCGCGGAGAACTTCCAGGACACGACGCTGCTGGTCGGCTGGTTCGTGGCGTCCGGCGTGGCGGCGACGGTGACCCGGCACCGGCAGGCGTACCTGGAGGAGGCCGAGCGGCGCGCCGCCGAGGCCGAGCGGACCCGGGAGGAGGCGGCGCGGCGCCGCGCGGGCGAGGAGCGGCTGCGCATCGCCCGGGAGCTGCACGACTCCCTCACCCACAGCATCTCGGTCATCAAGGTGCAGGCGGGGGTGGCGGTGCACCTGGCGCACCGGCGCGGCGAGGAGGCGGCCCCGGCGCTGCTGGCCATCCAGGAGGCCAGCGGCGACGCGATGCGGGAGCTGCGCGCCACGCTGGAGGTGCTGCGCGACTCCGGCGGCTCCGCGGCCGAGCAAGACGAGGCCGGGGCCGGCGAGGCGGCTGCGGCCAGCGGCCTCGACCGGCTCGACGACCTGGTCGAGCGGGCCCGCTCGGCGGGGCTGCCGGCCACGGTGACGGTGCGCGGGGCGCGGCGGGAGCTGCCGGACGAGGTGGACCGGGCCGCGTACCGGATCGTGCAGGAGGCGCTCACCAACGTCTCCAGGCACGCCGGCGGGGCGGCCGCGGCGGTCCGCATCGACTACGGGGACGGGGAGCTGGTCGTGCAGGTCGACGACGACGGCAAGGCCGACCCGGACGCGCCGCCCGTGCCGGGCACGGGTCTGCTCGGCATGCGGGAGCGGGTGGCGGCGCTCGGCGGCCGGCTGCGGGCCGAGCCCCGACCGGAGGGCGGTTTCCGCGTGCGCGCCGAGCTCCCCCTCGGGGCGGCCTCGTGATCCGCGTGCTGCTCGTGGACGACCAGGCGCTCATCCGCGGCGGGTTCCGCGCCCTGCTGGAGATCGAGGACGACATCGAGGTGGTGGCCGAGGCCGCGGACGGCGAGCGGGGCGTCGCGCTCGCCCGCGAGCACCGTCCCGACGTCGCCCTCGTCGACGTCCAGATGCCGGTGATGGACGGCATCGAGGCGACCCGGCTGATCGCGGCGGACGAGCGGCTGGACGGCGTCCACGTCGTGATCCTCACCAACTACGGGCTGGACGAGTACGTCTTCAACGCGCTGCGCGCCGGGGCCTGCGGGTTCATGGTGAAGGACACCGAGCCCGCAGACCTGCTGCAGGGCGTGCGGGTCGCGGCCCGCGGCGACGCGCTGCTGTCCCCGGCGATCACCCGCCGGCTGATCGGCGAGTACGTCGCCCGGCGGCCCGAGCCGGCGCCGGAGTCGCTCGGCGTGCTGACCAACCGGGAGCGCGAGGTGACCGCGCTGGTGGCGCGCGGCCTGTCCAACGACGAGATCGCCGCCCACATGGTGATCAGCCCGACGACCGCGAAGACGCATGTCAGCAGGGCGATGACCAAGCTGGGGGCCAGGGACCGCGCCCAGCTGGTGGTGTTCGCCTACGAGTCCGGTCTCGTCACCCCGCGCCGCGGCTGACGCGCCCGCGCCGCGCCGGGGTCGCGGATCGCCGTGAGAGGCGCCGCCGGACGGGGAAGAACGTGGGGGCGGGACGTGCCGGTGAAGCGCGGTGCGCCGCCGGGCACGGAACCGAGGGGAACCGAGGGGGAGCAGCCTCATGCCGCACCGTCCACCGCCGGGCATCGACACGAGCACGCCGCATTCGGCGCGGATCTGGGACTACTGGCTGGGCGGCAAGGAGAACTACCCGGTGGACCGGGAGGCGGGCGACGCGGTCCTGCGGGTGCTGCCGGGGATCGCCGCGTCGGCCCGGCAGGACCGCGCGTTCCTCGGGCGGGCGGTGCGGTTCCTGGTCCGGGAGGGGATCACGCAGTTCCTGGACCTGGGCGCCGGGCTGCCCACCGTCGACAACACCCACGAGGTCGCGCAGCGGGTGGCGCCGGCGGCCCGCATCGTCTACGTCGACAACGATCCGCTGGTGCTCACCCATGCGCGGACGCTGCTGCAGGGCACCCCGGAGGGGGCGTGCGACTACATCGAGGCCGACATCCGCGACACCGGGACGGTGCTGGAGGGGGCGTCGCGGACGCTGGACCTCGACCGTCCGGTCGGGCTGATGCTGCTGGGGGTGCTGAACCACATCCTGGACGACGGGGAGGCGGAGGCGCTGGTGGCGGGGCTGCTGGCGCGGCTGGCGCCGGGCAGCCACCTGGTGCTGTCGCACACCTGCGACGCGACGACCGACGAGCTGGACGGCGCGGCGATGCGGCGGGCGGTGGCGGAGGTGATGGAGCGCGGCGGGACGCCGATCCGGGCGCGGTCGCCCGAGGAGATCGAGCGGTTCTTCGCCGGCACGCGGCTGCTGGAGCCGGGGGTGGTGTCGTGCTCGCGGTGGCGGCCCGAGCCGCCGGAGCGGCGGGACCCGGAGGTGCCGCACTTCAGCGGCGTCGGGGTCGTCCCGTCCTGATGCCGCGCGCGCCCGCCGGCCGGTCCGTCCGCCCGGGGGCGTCGCTTCCGGGTCAGCGGCCGAGTTTTTGCCGCAGGAGCTCGGCGCAGGCGTCGCGGCGGGTGGCGTCGTCCGGGTAGCGGCGGCGGCATTCGCGCTCGATCCAGGCGGGCGTCGGTGCGGCCCGGGGCGGTTTGCGGGTGCGGGGACGGTCGCCGTGCGGCCGTCCCCCGTGGGCCCGTCCGCGGTGCGGATGCGGGTCGTGCGGACGTGCGCCGTGCGGACGTGCGCCGCGGGGCGGTGCGCCGCGGGGGTGTTCGGGGCGCTGCTCGGGCGCGCGTCCGTCCGCGCCGCCGGTGCCGCCGGGGCGGGCGGGCCGCCCGGTGGTGGGGTCGGGAGAGCGGTCGGCCTGCGCGGGCGCCCCGCCGGACGGGGTGCGCGGGTCGCGGCCGGGCCGTCCGCCCGGGGCCGCGGGGGAGCCGGGCCGGGAGAGCGCGGGGCCGGGCGGCGGGCGGTCCTTGTCCAGCCAGGAGCCGGGGGCGCGGGTCGGGTGCTGCGTGGCGGGGGCGTCCGGCGGGGCCGCGATGTACAGGACGCCGGCGCCCGCGGCGACGGCCGCGACCGACAGGGCGGGGACGAGCAGGCGGCGCCGCCGGCGGCGGCGGGTGCCGGGGGACGGCCCGACGCGCCAGGGTTCGTCGTAGTCCGGGGGGACGCGCGGGGCGGGCGGTCGCAGGTGGTGGTTCGGCACGCCCCTTGACTACCAACAGTCACTGCGCGGGCACAATGCGCCTCGCCGGGGTGTCCGGCCTCGGGAGCGGATACGGGACGGCCGGGGCCCCGCGGCGTCGCAGGGCCCCGGCCGTCCGGCGGCTCACAGCAGCGCGACCCCGAGGACCAGGACGAACGCGATGGCCGTGACGCCCTGCACGAGGGTCGCCGCGGTCTGCGCGCGGTAGGCGGTGGAGACGCTCATGCCGGAGAACTGCGTGACGACCCAGAAGTAGGAGTCGTTGACGTGGCTGACGACCATGGCGCCCGCGCCGATGGCCATGACCGCCAGGACCTGGCCGACGGGGACGTTGCCCATCATGACGTCCAGGCCGAGCGCGGGCAGCAGCGGCTGCGCGAGCGTCGAGGTGATGATCAGGGCGGCGGTGGAGCTGCCCTGGGCGGTCTTCAGCAGCGCGGCGAGCGCGAACAGCACCAGCAGGGCGACCGGGCCCGCGACCGCGGAGCCGTCGCCGATGAGCGACTTGATGTAGTCGGCGATGGGCGTGGCCTTGATCACGGCGCCGAACGCGCCGCCCGCCCCGGTGATCACCAGGATGATCGCGGCGTCGGACAGGCCCTCGCCGACCCAGGTGGTCAGCACCTCGGCGTCGCGGCGGGCGGGCAGCAGCGCCAGGGCGAGCAGGACGCCGATGAGCAGGGCGTTGACGGGGGTGCCCAGGTCGGTGAGGACGTCGCCGAGCATGCCGTCGACCAGGGTGCCGTCGCCGGAGGGGAACGCGGCGACCGACCCGGTCGCCATCAGCAGGATCGGGACGAGGATCGGCGTGACGGCGCGGCCGAGGCCGGGGATGCGGTCGAACTGGGCCTTGTACTCCTCGAACGTCTGCTCGGCCTGCGGCAGGGCGCTCTCCAGGTGCGCGGTGCGGCGCAGCGCCCACGCCAGTCCGGCGATGGTGGCGACCAGGGACACCGGGATGCTGAACAGGATGACCCAGATCAGCCCGTCGGAGCCGATGCCGACGTTGCCGGCGGCGGCGATCGGGCCGGGCGTCGGCGGGACGAACGTGTGCGAGGCGTACAGGCCGGTGGCGAGGGCGGTGCCGAGGACGACGGGGTTGCGGCCGGTCTTGCGGGCGATCGACCGCTGCAGCGGCGACAGCACGACGTAGCCGGAGTCGCAGAACACCGGGATGGACACGACCCAGCCCATCAGCGACATGGCGATGGCGGGGTGCCGCTTGCCGACGACCTTCAGGACGGCGTCGGCGAGGGTGACGGCGGCGCCGGTGCGCTCCAGCACCTTCCCGATGATCGTCCCGAAGATGATCACGAGGCCGATGCTGGCGAGGATCGTCCCGAAGCCCTCGGCGATCGTCCCGCCGAGGTCGGCCACGTACGGCTCGTCGGATCCGGAGGCGGCGCCGATCCCCATCGCGGCGAGCCCGAACGCGAACGTCGCCACGACGATCGCCAGGAACGGGTGCAGTTTGAACCGCCCGCTCAGCAGGATGATCAGGCCGATGCTCGCGGCGAGCGCGAGCAGCAGGAAGGGACCGGTGGTGGTCATGGGACTCCTTGGCGTGCCTTGCGTGGGGGTGGGCCGCGCCGCCGGGTGGTGAGGGGCGGCGCGGACGGTCGAGGGGGCCGGGTGCCGCGGCGCGGGACCGGCGGCCCGGGGGTCAGGACGTGCGCAGCCGCACGACCTGTTCGGCCAGGCCGGCCAGCAGCGGCGCGGCGGAGCCGATGAGCTCGTCGAGGGTCCGGGGGCCGTCGGCGAGGCTGAACGCGGCGGTCAGCCCGAGGGCGTGCAGGTCGTCCAGCGGACCGGCGACCGACCCGGCGAGCGCCACGGCGGGGACGCCCCGCCCGCGGGCGAGCCCGGCGACCACCGAGGCGACCTTGCCGCCGGCGCTCTGCCCGTCCAGCCGCCCCTCCCCGGTGATCGCCAGGTCGGCGCCGTCCAGCGCGGCGGGCAGCCCGACCATGTCGGCGACCAGTTCGGCGCCGCGGGCGGGTTCGGCGCCCAGCACCGCGGCCAGCCCGCCGCAGGTGCCGCCGGCCGCGCCCGCGCCGGGCAGGTCGTGGACGGCGACGCCGTAGCGGTCCCGCAGGACGTCGGCGAAGCGGGCCAGCGCGGCGTCCAGCTCCCGTACCTGGGCGGGGTCGGCGCCCTTCTGCGGGCCGAACACCGCGGCGGCGCCGGACGGCCCGACGAACGGGTTGGTGACGTCGCAGGCGACGCGGAACCGGGTCTCGCGGACGGCGGCGGGCACCCCGGAGTCGTCGATCGCGGCGAGCCCGGTGAGCGCGGCGCCGCCGGGCGGCAGGTCGGCGCCGTCCGCGCCGGTGAACCGGACGCCGAGGGCGCGCAGCAGGCCGGTGCCGCCGTCGGTGGTGGCGCTGCCGCCGACGCAGACCAGGACGTCGCGGGCGCCGCGGGCGATCGCGTCGGCGATGAGCTCGCCGGTGCCGGTGGTGTCGGCGCGCATCGGGTCGCGTTCGCCGGGGGCCAGCAGCGGCAGCCCGGACGCCGCGGCGAGTTCGACGACCGCCGCGCGCCCGTCCCGGGAGATCGCGTAGGCGGCGTCGACGGGGCGGCCGAGGGGGCCGGCAACGGTGCGGGTGACCTGCTCGCCGCCGCGGGCGCGCAGGAAGCAGTCCACGGTGCCCTCTCCGCCGTCGGCCATCGGAACCTGCACGACGGTCGCGCCGGGCGCCGCGCGGCGGACGCCGGTCTCCACGGCGGCGCACACGGCGGACGCGCCGAGGCCGCCCTTGAACGAGTCGGGCGCGACGACGATGCGCACGGGGTCCTCCTTCTCCTGGTCGGCCTGGGCTTGGCCCGCCTGGTCCTGGTCGCCTGGTCCTGGTCGGCGGGTTGGACAGACCTTAGAAGCGGCGGACGGGGCGGGGCACCGGCGCGGCGACCAAAGTCCGCGCCCGGGACCGGCCCGCCGTTTGTGCACGGCGACGAGACATCGCGCGAGGGACGGCGGGGGAGGGGCGGCAGGCGAGGGGCGGGGAGGGTCAGTCGAGGTCGGTGATGTGGAGGGCGAGGCGGAGCGCGACGGCGTCGTCGAACGCGCGCGGGTCGCGGCCGGTCAGCTCGGCGACCCGCCCCAGCCGGTACACCAGGGTGTTGCGGTGGACGTTCAGTTCCCGGGCGGCCTCGGCGACGTGCCGTCCGCGGTCGAAGTAGGTGCGCAGGGTGCGGCGGAGCTCGTCGGGGAGGGGGCCGAGGACGCGGTCGGCGGCCGCGCGGGCGGCGGCGTCCGGCAGGTCGGCGAGCAGGACGCCCACCTCCTGCTCGCGCAGGGTCGTGACGTCGGGCAGGGTGCGGCGGCGCAGCGCGAGGCGGGCGCGGCGGACGGTCTCGGCGAGGGCGTCGAAGTCGGCGGACGTCCCGCCGTCCAGCAGGCACGCGCGGGGCAGGTCGCGGCGCAGGTCCAGCAGCCGGGCGCGCAGCGCGGCGGGGGCGGCGGCCCCGGCCACCACCCACAGGGTGCCGGTGACGTCGACCGACGCCAGGACCTGCCGCTCGCCGCCGCCGAGCCGCCGGTAGAGGCTGCCGGCGGCGCCCATCGCGTCGGCGGCGGCGTCGGCGGCGGGCCGCACGGCCAGCAGCGCGAACGGGGGTTCGGGGCGGGCGTCGACGAGCCGCAGCCGCTGCCGCCACGCCGCGGCGGTGAGCCGTCCGGCCAGCAGGTCGGCGACGATCTGGTCGCGGGTGCGGCGGCGCCACTCGGCCTCGGCCCGCATCGCCTGCTGGGTGATCATCAGCTCGGTCATCAGGGCGACGGCCTCGGCGAGGTCGCCGACCTCGCGGGGCTCCCCGGTCACCCCGACGACTCCGGCGATCTCGGCGCCGATCTTCACCGGCAGGTTCACGCCGGCGCGGGTGCCGCGCATCCGCCGCGCCTGCGCGCCGGTCACCGCGACGGGCGCGCCGCTGCGCAGCACCCGGACGGCGCCGTCGTGCACGCCGCCGACGCGGTCGCGGTCGCCGCTGGCGATGATGACGCCGCGGCCGTCCATGAGGTTCACGTTCCGGCCGAGGCGCCGCATGATCTCGTCCACGATGGCCTGGGCGTCCGCACCGGTGATCACGCGGCCACTCTATGCGGCGGCCCCCCGCGGCCGTCCCCTGCGACCGTCCTCTGCGGGCCGGTGGGCGTTCAGCGCGGGAGCCGGTCCCGCAGCGCGCGGAGCCGGTCGCGGACCTGCGGTGAGGCGTCCACCAGGGTGCAGGGGGCGTCGAGCGCCGCGATCGCGGCGGCGCACTGGGCGACCAGGTCGGCGGAATCGGCGCTCAGCCGGACGGCGCAGGCGTCGGGCCCGCGCGGGTCGATCCGGCCCGGCACGCGCCCGAACAGGCGAAACCGGACGTCCTCGGCGGCGAGCGCGACCTCGAGGCGGGCGGTGTGGCGGTATTCGGCGGAGGCGAACGAGCGCAGGAGGTGCGCGGCCGGGTCGGGCGCGGGGAGCGGACGCGGGACGAACCGGTCGTGCGCGGGGCGGGGGTCGGCGACGCGGTCGGCGCGGAAGGTGCGCCAGTCCGCCCGGGCGGGGTCGTAGGCGATCAGGTACCAGCGGCCCGCGGCGGCGACCAGGTGGTGCGGTTCGACGCGCCGCGCCCCGGCCGCCCCGGCCGCGTCGGCGCGGCCGGGGTAGTCGAAGGCCAGGACGCGGCGGTCGCGGCAGCAGGAGGCCAGCACCCCCAGCGTCACGGGGTCGACGCGGGGGCCGCTCGCGGACGGCGCCGCGGCGGCGCCGCCGAGCGCCGACAGGCGGGGCCGCAGCCGGGCGGGCAGGACCCGTTCCAGTTTCGCCAGCGCCCGCATGGAGCTGTCCTCGATCCCGGCGACGCCGCTGCCCGCGGCCGTGACCAGCCCGGCCGCGACCGCGATGGCCTCCTCGTCGTCCAGCAGCAGCGGCGGCAGGTCGCGGCCGGACGCCAGCCGGTAGCCGCCCGCGGTGCCGGTGGTGCTCTCCACCGGGTAGTCCAGCGCGCGGAGCCGGTCGATGTCGCGGCGCACGGTGCGGCCGCTGACGCCGAGCCGTTCGGCGAGGTCGGCCCCCGACCATTCGCGGCGGCTCTGCAGCAGCGCCAGCAGCCGCAGCAGCCGTCCCGGCATGTCCTTGCGGACGGACGTCCCGCGCGCCGCTTCCCCGTCCCCCGGTGCCCCGTCCTCCGGTTGCTTGTTCACGCGCACCATGATGGCCGTCGTTGCGGACAAGATATGTCCACAAGGGCTCCTAGCGTGTGCCGCATGGACACGACGACGAAGCTCGCCGCACGCGTGGACGGCCCGGTGTACGCGCCCGGCGACGAGGAGTACGACGACCGGCGGACCGGGTACCAGCTCCTGGACCCCCATCGCCCCTCGGTGGTGGTGGAGGCCGCCGGGCCCGGGGACGTCCGCGCGGCGGTGGAGTTCGCGGCCGGGACGGGCGCGCCGCTGGCGGTGCAGGCCACCGGCCACGGCCGCGCCGCCTCGGCCGGAGGCGTCCTGGTCAGCACGCGCCGCATGTCCGGTGTCCGCGTCGATCCGGGGACCCGCACCGCGTGGGTCGAGGCGGGCGCGACCTGGGCGCGGGTGCTCGAGGCGGCCGCGCCGCACGGGCTGGCGCCGCTGTCGGGCAGCTTCCCCGGCGTGGGCGCGGTCTCCTACACGCTGGGCGGCGGCGTGGGCCTGCTGGCCCGGCGGCACGGTTTCGCCGCCGACCATGTGCGCCGCGTCGACCTGGTGGCCCCGGACGGGCGGTTGCACCGGGTCACGGCGGACTCCGATCCGGAGCTGTTCTGGGGGCTGCGCGGCGGCGGGGGCGGGTTCGGGGTGGTCACCGGGATGGAGGTCGCCCTGTTCCCGGTCGCCCGGATCTTCGGCGGCGGCCTGGTGTTCGACGCCGAGCGGGTTCCGGACGTGCTGGAGGCGTGGCGCGCCTGGGCGGCCGGGGCGCCCGAGGAGATGACCTCGGCGGTGTCGACGCTGACCTATCCCGACCTGCCGGCGATGCCCCCGCCGCTGCGCGGCCGGCAGGTCGCGCAGGTCGCGGTCTCCTACGCCGGGCCGGCGGCGGAGGGGAGCCGGTTGGCCGAGCCGCTGCGCGCCCTCGGGCCGGTGCTGTCGGACACGCTGCGCGAGCTGCCGTTCGCCGAGTCCGGAACGGTGTTCGACGAGCCCGCCGAGCCGCACGCCTACCGGGGGCGCAACGTCCTGGTCGGCGACCTGGACTCCGGTGCGCTGGCGGGGCTGGCGAAGGCGGCGGGGCCGTCGGCGCCGGTGATGACCGTGGCGGGCGTGCGGCATCTGGGCGGCGCCCTGGCGCGCGGGCCGCGGGTCCCGAACGCCGTGGGGCACCGGGACGCGGTGTTCGCGGTGACGGTCCTGTCGCCGGTGGGGCCGGGCGAGGAGGACCTGGCGGGCGCGGCGCACCGGGACGCGCTCGCGCCGTTCGCCGGCAACGCGCTGGGGTGCTCGCTGAACTTCTCCTTCGGCCCGCTGGACGCGGACGAGGTCCGCTCGGCGTTCGCCGCGGCCGACCGCGGGCGGCTGGCCGCGCTGCGGGCCCGGCTCGATCCGCACGGCCTGCTGCGGGCGAACCATCCGGTCCCGCCCGCCGGGTAGGGCCGGCCGTACCGAGGGATCGGCCGCGCCGTTCGCGCCCGCCGATCGGCGCCCGTTGATAATCTCAACGTTGAGATAGGAGGGGCGATGGCGGACGCGGTGGACGACATCCTGGCGCAGTGGCGGCGCGAGCGGCCCGACGTGGACGTGGCGCCGATGGGGGTGATCGGGCGGATCTCCCGGCTGCAGCTGCTGCTGAACCGGGAGTTGCGGGAGTTCTTCGCCGGGCACGGGCTGGAGAACTGGGAGTTCGACGTGCTGGCGACGCTGCGCCGCTCCGGCGCCCCGTACGAGCTGACGGCGGGGGCGCTGCTGCGCACGTCCATGGTCACCTCGGGGGCGATCACCAACCGGATCGACCGGCTGGAGGCGCGGGGGCTGGTGCGGCGGGTCCGCGACGCCGGCGACCGCCGGTCGGTGCGGATCCGGCTGACCGGGGACGGGCTGGCGCTGGTGGACGAGGTCGTCGGGCTGCACGTGCGGAACGAGGCGCGGCTGCTGGCGGGGCTGGAGCCCGCGGAGCGGGAACGGCTGGCGGACACGCTGCGCACGCTGCTGGAGTCGCTGGGCGACACCGCGGACTGACCGCGGCCCGCCCCGGGCGAACGCGGGCCGGGCGCGGGGCCGGTTCAGTGCTCGGTTCGTCCGGCCGCCGGCGGCGGGTCCGGGCGGGGGCGGACGGCGCGGGCGGCCCGTTCGGCGATCTCGGTGAGCGTCCCGGCGAGTTCGGGCGGGTCGAGCAGCGTGTAGTCCAGGGGCAGCGCGGTGATGCGGTGCGCGAGGAACCACAGCGTGTCGCCGTGGGTGTGCAGCAGGCAGGCGCCGTCGTCGGCCGGTTCCAGGACGCCCTGCCAGGCGGTGACGCGCGGGGCGGCCTCCTCGATCGGGGCGTGCAGCAGCAGGCGGGCCCGGATGGTGCCCGAGCCGCCCGCCAGGGCGTCCATCGCCCAGGTCACCGCGTCGGCGCCGCCGGGCGGGCGGCGGGCGGGGCGGCGGATGCCGGTGCGGTGCACCTCGGTGATGCGGTCGGCGCGGAAGGTGCGCCAGGCGTCCCGGTCGGCGTCGTGGGCGACCAGGTACCAGCGGCGGCCGGCGGCGACGAGGCGGTGCGGCTGCGCCAGCCTGCGGCCGGTGCCTCCGTCCGCGGCGGTGTAGGCGAAGCGGACGTCCTCGCCGGTGACGCAGGCGGCGGCGAGGACCGACAGGACGCCGGGGTCGGCGGCGGGCGCGTCCTGCGCGGGCAGGGCGACGGCGGCTTCGGCGAGGGCGGCGACGCGGTGCCGCAGCCGGGGCGGCAGGACCTGCTCGAGCTTGGCCAGGGCGCGGGGGCCGCTGTCGGCGACGCCGGTGACGGCGGCCGCGGCGGCGGTGCGCAGCCCGATCGCGATCGCGACGGCCTCGTCGTCGTCCAGCAGCAGCGGGGGCATCGCGGTTCCGGCGGTGAGCCGGTAGCCGCCGGTGCTGCCGCGCGCCGCGTGCACGGGGTAGCCGAGGTCGCGGAGCCGCTCGATGTCGCGGCGGACGGTGCGGGGCGTGACGCCCAGGCGCTCGGCGAGCTCGCCGCCCGGCCATTCGCGTGGGGTCTGCAGGAGGGACAGCAGCCGCAGCAGCCTGCCGGAAGGGTCGCGCATGGATTCCATCCTGCCGTCCCATTAGGACGTTCGCCGACCTGATGCGGGCATAGCGTCGGAGACGTCGGGCCGGGTGCGGGCGTCGCGTCCGGCGGGGACGAGCGGAAGGAGCGGGGACATGCTGCGAGGGATGGCGAACGTGAGCCTGTGGGCGGACGACCTGGAGGCGGCGCGCCGCTGGTACGCCGAGCTGCTGGGGACCGAGCCGTACTTCAGCAAGGCGGGCCCGGACGGGGCGGTCGGGTACTACGAGTTCCGGATCGGCGACCGGCTGGACGAGCTGGGGCTGATCGACGCGCGGTTCGCGCCGCCGGGGCACGCGCCGGGGCCGGGCGGGGTGCTGCTGAGCTGGCACGTGGACGACCTGGAGGGGTCGCTGCGGCGGCTGCTGGAGCTGGGCGCGACCGTGCACGAGGGGATCACGGTGCGCGGGGAGGGGTTCGTCACCGCGTCGGTGGTGGATCCGTTCGGAAACGTGCTGGGGATCATGAGCAATCCGCACTACCTGGAGATGCTGGCCGCGTCCGGCGCCCCGCCGGCCTGACCGCCCGGGTGCGGCCGTCCAGGTGCGGCCGTCCGGCCGGCCGGACGGGCTCGGCCGTCCGGGTCCGGCGGCGCGGAGGGCCGGGGCCCGGACGGTCGGCCCGGCGGGGTCGGCGGGTCAGGCGGTGACGTAGTCGCGCAGGTGGCGGGCGGTGAGGGTGTCGGCGCCGGCGACGAGGTCGGCGGGGGTGCCGGTGTAGACGACGCGGCCGCCATCGTGGCCGGCGCCGGGGCCGAGGTCGATGATCCAGTCGGCGTGCGCCATGACGGCCTGGTGGTGCTCGATGACGATGACGGTGTTGCCGGCGTCGACGAGGCGGTCCAGCAGGGACAGCAACTTCCCGACGTCGGCGAGGTGCAGGCCGGTGGTGGGTTCGTCCAGCACGTAGACGGCGGCCTTCTCGGCCATGTGGACGGCGAGTTTGAGGCGCTGCCGCTCGCCGCCGGACAGGGTGGTGAGGGGCTGGCCGAGGCGCAGGTAGCCCAGGCCGACGTCGTCGAGGCGGTCCAGGACGGTGCGGGCCTGCCCGGAGGGGAAGAACTCGCGGGCCTCGGCGACGGACATGGCCAGCACCTGGCTGATGTCCTTGCCGCGCAGCGTGTAGGTGAGGACCTCGGCGGTGTAGCGGCGCCCGTCGCATTCCTCGCAGACGGTCGCGACCCCGGCCATCATGGCCAGGTCGGTGTAGACCAGGCCGATGCCCTTGCAGCGGGGGCAGGCGCCTTCGGAGTTGGCGCTGAACAGGGCGGCCTTGACTCCGTTGGCCTTGGCGAACGCGGTGCGGACGGCGTCCAGCAGGCCGGTGTAGGTGGCGGGGTTGCTGCGGCGGGATCCACGGACGGGCGACTGGTCGACCACGACGACGCCGTCGCGTCCGGGCAGCGACCCGTGGATCAGGGAGCTCTTGCCGGATCCGGCGACGCCGGTGACGACGGTGAGGACGCCCAGCGGGATCTCCACGTCGACGTCGCGGAGGTTGTGCCGGTTCGCGCCCTTGATCGCCAGGTGGCCGGTGGCTTCGCGGACGGTGCCGCGCAGGCGGGCGCGGTCGTCGAGGTGGCGGCCGGTGAGGGTGCCGGACGCGCGCAGGCCCGGGACGTCGCCGGTGTAGCAGATGCGGCCGCCGTCGCTGCCGGCGCCGGGGCCGAGGTCGACGACGTGGTCGGCGATCGCAATGGTCTCCGGCTTGTGCTCGACGACCAGGACGGTGTTGCCCTTGTCGCGCAGCCGCAGCAGCAGGTCGTTCATGCGGGCGATGTCGTGGGGGTGCAGGCCGACGGTGGGCTCGTCGAAGACGTAGGTGACGTCGGTGAGGCTGGAGCCCAGGTGCCGGACCATCTTGACGCGCTGGGCCTCGCCGCCGGACAGGCTGGCGGACTCGCGGTCGAGGCTGAGGTAGCCCAGGCCGATCTCGACCAGGGAGTCCAGGGTGCCCTGCAGGGTCGCCACGAGCGGCGCGACCTCCTCGGCGTCGATGCCGCGGACGAAGTCGGCCAGGTCGCTGATCTGCATGGCGGCGCAGTCGGCGATGTTGCGCCCGGCGATGCGGCTGCCGAGCGCGGCGGCGTTGAGGCGGGCGCCGCCGCAGGCGGGGCAGGCGGCGAACACCACGGCGCGGTCGACGAACGCGCCGATGTGCTTCTGCATGGACTCGCGGTCCTTGTTGAGGTACAGGCGCCGCACCTTCACCAGCAGGCCCTCGTAGCTGGTGTTCATCCCGTTGCTCTTGATCTTGGTGGCGGGCTTGTTGAGGAAGTCGTCCCACTGCCGCTCGGTGTAGTCGCGCAGGGGGGTGTCGGGGTCGAACAGGCCGGAGTCGACGAACACCTTCCAGTACCAGGTGCCGACGCCGAAGTTGGGGACGGTGATGGCGCCCTCGTTGAGGGACAGGTCGCGGTCGACGAGCTCGCCGACGTCGATGCTGCTGACGCGTCCCAGGCCCTCGCATTCGGGGCACATGCCCTCGGCGTTGTTGAAGCTGAACATGCTGGAGGTGCCGACGTGGGGTTGGCCGAGGCGGCTGAACACGATGCGCAGCATGGCGTGGGCGTCGGTGGCGGTGCCGACGGTGGAGCGGGAGTTGGCGCCCATCCGCTCCTGGTCGACGACGATGGCGGCGGACAGGTTGCGCAGCGCGTCGACGTCGGGGCGGCCGAGGCTGGGCATGAACGACTGGATGAACGCGGTGTAGGTCTCGTTGATGAGCCGCTGGGACTCGGCGGCGACCGTGCCGAACACCAGGGAGGACTTGCCGGAGCCGGACACGCCGGTGAACACGGTGAGGCGGCGCTTGGGGATGTCGACGTCGACGCCGGCGAGGTTGTTCTCCCGGGCGCCGCGGACCTCGATGACGTCGTGGCGGTCGGCGGCCGCGCCGGAGCCCGCCCCGGCGGGCGCGGCGGGCGTGGCGGGGCTGGGTGGGGCGGTCATGGGCGTCGTCACTCCCGGCTTGATATTTTAGGGCGTAAAGAGATGTCGGATCGGATCAGTTTATGGCATAAGGAGATGCGGGTTGGTCGTCTTCGCCGGGCAGGGTGACGCCCGCCGCTCGATGCATCTGCTGTGGCGCGTCCGGGACGGCGCGGCCGGGGGGCCGCCGCGTCCCGGGCCGCGGCCGGGGCTGACCGTGGAGCTGATCGTGGACACGGCGATCGCCGTCGCCGACGCCGAGGGGATGGCGGCGCTGTCGATGCGGGCGGTCGGGGAGCGGCTGGGCCGCACCGCGATGGCGCTGTACACCTATGTCCCGGGCAAGGCGGAGCTGGTCGACCTGATGTACGACCGCGCGCAGGCCGAGCTGCCGGCCGGGTACGGCGCGGCGGGGGGCTGGCGGGCGGCGGTGGCGGCGTGGGCGGACGACACCTGGGCGCTCTACCTGCGGCATCCGTGGATGCTGGCGGTGTCGCAGGCGCGTCCGGTGCTGGGGCCGAACGAGTACCGGGCGCTGGAGGCGCTGCTGGGCGCGCTGTCGGGCGCGGGTCTGGCGGCGGGGGACGCGCGGCGCGCGGTGGCGACGCTGTCGAGCGTGGTGCGGGGCGCGGCGCGGATCGCGGCCGAGGCGCGGCAGGCGGCGGCCGCGACGGGCACGTCCGAGGACGAGTGGTGGTACGCGCGCAGCGGGGCACTGGAGGAGGTCGCGCCGGACTTCGCGGCGCGGTTCCCGCGGGTGGCGCGGCTGAGCGCCGAAGGCGCCTTCGACGACGCGGCGTTCGACGCGACCGCGCCGCGAGCGGACTCCGCGGGGAACGGCTCTGCGGGGAACGCCCAGGGGGACGGGGATGCCGCGGGGGACGCCGTGCTGTATCAGGAGCGGGTGGCGCGGGAGGCGTTCGCGGGCGGGCTGGCGCTGGTGCTGGACGGCATCGAGGCCGCCGCGGCCCGCTCGGGCCGGTGAGCGGTCCGCGCACGGGCGGCGCGGCGGGCGGCAGGTGGGCGGCGGGGCGGGCGGGGCGGTGGGGTCAGGCCGTCCAGGTGAGCAGTGCCAGGAGCGCGGCGCCGGCGGTGAGCCAGGCGGCGTAGTCGCCGATGTGGCCGGAGTGCGCGGCGTGCAGCGGCCGGGTGATCCGGCCCGCGGTGCGCGGGGCGGCCTGCGCGGCGCGCCGCCGCACCCGCCTGCGCGCCGCGGCGGCGACGAGGACGGCCAGCGCGACGGTGACGGCGGACACGACCAGCCCGGACGCCGCCCACGGGTGGGACGGGTGGGCGGCGGCGTCGGCGGCGCGGCCGTCCAGGACGGGCGCGGTGTAGGCGCGGGGGTCGGTGAACCGGGCGGCGGCGCGGTCGAGGGGAGCGGCGGGCAGCAGGCCGGTCAGCAGCGCGGCGGCGGCCAGGACGATGCCGGGGGCGACCATCGTCCAGGGGGCGTGCCGCAGCCCGGTGCCGGTCTCGGGTTCGTGGGGGTCGCCGGGCGGGCCGCCGGCGGGGGTGCCGCGGAACACCCCGGCCCAGACGCGCAGGACGGCGCCGGCGGTGAGGGCCGACACCGCGACCGACAGCGGCAGGTACCACCACCAGCCGAGTCCGCGGACGGCGTGCTCGGTGACGGTGTGCCCGGCGGCCTGGCCGCCGGGCGGGAGCCCGGCCAGGGCGAGGCCGCCGAGCAGGAACGTGGCGCCGACGACGGGCATGGCGCGGCCGCGGCCGCGCAGGTCGTGCTCGTCGAGGGTGCCGTGCCGGTTCAGCAGGGCCCCGGCGGCCAGGAACAGGGCGCCTTTGGCGGCGGCGTGCCCGGCCAGCGCGTAGGCGGTCCCGGCGACCGCGCCGGGGGAGGCGGCGGCGACGCCGACCAGCAGCAGCCCGGACTGGCTGATCGTCGAGTACGCCAGCAGCCGTTTCACCTGGGTCTGCAGGACGCACATGACGGCGCCCAGCAGCGCGGCGGCGGCGCCGAGCACGGCGACGCCGCCCAGCGGCACCGGCCCCCCGAACACGACGGTGTGGACGCGCGCGACCCCGTAGACGCCCAGTTCGACCATGACGCCGGAGAACAGCACGCAGACGGGGGTGGGGGCGACGGCGTGGGCGTCGGCGAGCCAGAAGTGGAACGGGAACGCGGCGGCCTTGACCAGGTAGCCGGTGCAGATCAGCACGAACGCCGCGGTGACCAGGGCGTCGCCGGGCGGCGCGCCGGCGAGGGCGCGTCCGGCGGCGGCCAG
Organism: Actinomadura rifamycini DSM 43936; assembly: GCF_000425065.1. GTDB lineage: Bacteria > Actinomycetota > Actinomycetes > Streptosporangiales > Streptosporangiaceae > Spirillospora > Spirillospora rifamycini. Next base: position 164,902 of record NZ_AULB01000010.1, on the reverse strand, counting down.
GCCGAGCTGCCCGGTGCGTCCGTACACCAGGGCGACGCCGGTGAGGGTGAGGTAGGCGCCCAGCGACACGATCAGCCCGAAGTTCACGGCGCCGTGGACGGTGTCGGGCTCCTCGGAGCGGTAGCCGGTGAGGCCGAGCGCGACGACGCCCGTCAGCTCGAAGAACATGAACTGGGTGAACAGGTCCCCGGCGAGGACGAACCCGCACATCGCGGCGAGCAGCAGCAGCATCAGCGTGTGGAAGATCGCGTGGACCTCGGCGAAGTACCGCCACGAGTACACCAGGGCCGCGGCGGTCAGCAGCGCGGCGGTGAGGGCGAGGGCGGCGGCGAGCGGGTCGGCGACCAGGGGGATGCCGACGCCGGTGGCGGGTCCCCAGCCGCCGAGCCACGCGACGCGGGTGCGGTCGGCGGCGCGGGCGAGGGTGAGGGCGGCCAGGGCGGCGACGGTGACCGCGGCGGCGAGGGCCGCGGCGTCCACGGCGGGCCGCGGCAGGCGGCGTCCGGCGGCGGCGGTGAGGGCGGCGGTCATGACGGGCACCGCGAGGATCAGCTGCAGGATCATGGGCGGGCCGGTCAGGGTTCCAGGGAGCGCAGTTCGCCGGGGTCCAGGGTGCCGCGGCGGTGGGCGATCTGGACGGCCAGGGCGAGCAGCAGCGCGGTGACGACGGCGCCGACGACGATGTCGGTGAGCGTCATGGCCTGCACGACGGGGTCGGTGACGGGCCGTCCGGCGGTCGGCGGCGGCCGGTCGGAGAACACCGGCGCGGTGGCGCCGTGCCGGTAGCCGATGGCCAGCAGCAGGACGTAGGTGCCGGACTGGGAGACCGACAGGCACACCACGGCGTGGACGAGGTCGCGGCTGGTGACGATGCCGTACAGGCCGATCAGCATGATGTACCCGGCGGTGAGGTGCGGCAGATGGCTCACGTGCGCCCTCCTGTCCCGCCGGTCCCTCCCGTCCCGCCGGGTTCGGCGGGTTCGTGGACGAGGAGGGCCTGGGTGAAGAACTGGGCGATGAGCAGGACCAGGGCGCAGCCGACCTCGGCGGCGACGAGGGTGTTGAGCAGGGGGATCAGGCCGGCGGCGGCGAGGGCGACGCCGACGAACGCGGCGGCGGCCAGCGCCTCGACGGCCTCGAACAGCGGCAGGGGCCGCAGCCGCAGCAGCGCGGGGTAGTCCCCGGCCAGGTACAGCAGGTGGACGGCGGTGCCGAGGATGACGCCGCCCTGGAAGCCGCCGCCGGGGGACAGGTGCCCGTGCGCGACGACGTAGACGCCGACGACGAGGGTGGGCGGCAGCAGCAGGCGGCCGGTGGCGCGCAGCGCGTCGGGGACGTCGGCGGGCCCGTGCGCGGCGGTGTCGCCGGCGGCGGTCTCCTCGCGGCCGGAGGCGCGCAGCAGCACGAGGGCGGAGACGGCGGCGGCGAGCAGGATCAGTTCCTCGCCGACGGTGTCGAAGGCGCGCTGGTCGAAGGTGACCGACGCGACGGCGTTGGCGGTGCCCTGCTCGAGGGCCTGCCGGACGGCGCGGTCGGCGTAGGGGTGGAAGGGGCCGCCGAAGCCGGGCAGGCCGAGGACGGCGAGGGTGTAGAGGGCGGCGCATCCGGCGGCGCCGGCGGCGAACAGCAGGAGGCGGGCGCGGGGGCTCACCGGGGCCCGCCGTCCGCGCGGCGCCCGCCGGGCTCCCCGGCACCGCCGCCGGTGCCGCCGGTGCTTTCGGTGCTTTCGGTGTCGGGGTCGCCGTCGGTGGCGGGGCGGTGGCGGCGGGTGGCGTGCAGGGCCAGCACGACGATGAGGGGGACGACGACCGCGCCGACGCCGATCTGGGACATGGCGACGTCCGGGGCCTGGAGGATCACGAACAGCAGGCCGAGGACGAGGCCGTGCCCGGAGAACACGATCGCCTGCCGGACGGGGTCGCGGGTGAGCACGACGGCGGTGGCAGCGGCCGCCGCCAGCCCGAACCCGGCGGCCAGCAGGACGTCGGCGAGGGCGCCGGTCAGGGCCGGTTCGGGCGTCACCGCGCGCTCCCGGTCCCGCCCGCGCCGGTCCCGCCCGTATCGGTCCCGCCCGTGCCGGTTTCAGCGGGGCCGGGCGGCGGTGCGTCGAGGCGGTGGACGGCCTGCCCGGCGATGAGCATCGCGGCGGGTCCGGTGCCGGCCAGCAGCAGCCCGATGACCGCGAGCTTGGCGACGTCGTGCCAGGACGACCAGGGCAGCAGCGCCAGCCCGGCGATCGTCGCCGGGACGGCCGCCACGGTGACGGGCGCGGACACGTGCAGCCGCGCGGCCGCGTCGCCGGTGGCGGCGAGGCGGAGCGCCGACAGCACCGCGACGGCGACTCCGGTCCAGGTCAGCGCGGCGGCGAGGGCGTCGAGGGTCATCGCGGGCCGTCTCCCTTCACAGCGTCCGGGCGAGGAACCGGGCGAACACCAGGGAGCCGGCCGCGGACAGCAGCGCCAGGACCAGCGCGACGTCCAGGTAGACGGGGCGCCCGTAGGCGGCGGCGAGCAGCGCCAGGACCAGGACGGTGAGGGGCCCGGCGGCCAGCAGGGCGGCGAGGCGGTCGGCGGGCCGTCCCCGCAGGAGGCCGGCCAGGACCGGCAGCAGCCCGCCGAGCAGCAGGACGGCGGCGGGCAGTGCGGCGGCGGTGATGCTCGCGGGGCTCACGGCGCCTCCCCGCCGCCCGGCGTCCCGCCGTCGCGGCCGTCGCGGCCGTCGGGGGCGGGCGGGGTCTCGGCGATGAGGCCGGTGCGGGCCAGGCGGCGCTCGAACGGTGACGGGCCGGGCTGGAGCCGGTGGACGTCCAGCAGGCCGCGGCCGGGATCGACGGCGCCGACGAGCCCGCCGGGGGAGAGCGACAGCAGCAGCGCCGCGGTGCCGCGCCCGGCCGGGCCGGGCGCGGTGCGCACCCGGTACCAGCGGCCGCCGGTCCCGCCGCGCGCCAGGACGAGCAGGGTGTCGGCGGCGATCTGCGGCGGCAGCCACGCCAGCGCGGCGGGCAGCCGGGCGGCCCAGCGCGGCCGCGGCCCGGCGGGACGGGCGTCGCCGCTGGACAGCACGCGCCGCGCGGCGATCCCGGCGGCGGCTCCGGCCGCCGCGGCGGCGGCGCCCACCGCGATCTCGGTGGCGGAGACCGTCGACACCAGCGCCAGGTATCCGGCCAGCAGCGCGGTCCACCAGGCGAGCGCCTCGGCGGCGGTCGTGGTGAGGGCTCTGGTCATGGCCTCCGCATACCCCGCCGGACGGTTCCAACCATGATCGACCTCGGCCGCCGCCCGGTTCGTCCGGGACGTCCGGGGTAGGGCGCGCTACGGGTGCCCGCCGCCCGCCGGCGGGCCCGCCGGGGCGGCGAGGGGAGGCGCCCGCAGGCACGCGTCCCGGGGAGGCGTCGATGGCGAGGTTCGGGTACTTCCTGTCGTGCGAGGAGCACGGGCCGGGGGAGCTGGTGCGGCAGGCGCGGCTGGCCGAGCGGGCCGGGTTCGACGCGCTGTGGATCTCCGACCACTTCCATCCCTGGGTGCAGGAGCAGGGGCAGGCGCCGTTCGTGTGGACGGTGATCGGCGCGATCGCGGAGGCGACGTCGCTGCCGATCGGCACCGCGGTCACCTGCCCGCTGGTGCGCACGCACCCGGCGGTGGTCGCGCAGGCCGCGGCGACGTCCGCGGTGCTGACCGGGGGGCGGTTCTTCCTCGGCGTCGGCACCGGGGAGCTGCTCAACGAGCACATCGTCGACTCGCGGTGGCCGCCCGCGGCCACGCGGCGGGAGATGCTGGAGGAGGCGGTCGAGGTGATGCGGCGGCTGTTCACCGGCCGCCTGGTCACCCACCGCGGGGAGCACTACAGCGTGGACACCGCCCGGCTCTACACGCTGCCGGACGAGCCTCCGCCGATCTACGTGTCGGGGTTCGGGACCAAGGCGGCGACGCTGGCGGGCCGGGTCGGGGACGGGTTCATGTCCATGATGCCGGACCCGGACCTGGCGTCGGCGTTCCGCGACGCGGGCGGCCTGGGCAAGCCGGTGCAGGGCGGGCTGAAGGCGTGCTGGGGCGCCGACGCCGGTGCGGCGCTGCGGACGGCGCACCGGCTGTGGGCGAGCGACTACATCCCGGGGGAGGCCGGCCAGCTGCTGCCGCTGCCGCGCCAGTTCGAGCAGCTGACGGGGCTGGTGACCGAGGAGATGGTGGCCGAGCGGGTGCCGTGCGGCCCGGATCCGCGGGTGCACGCGCGGGCGCTGCGCGAGTACGTCGACGCGGGGTACGACGACGTGTTCGTCCAGCAGATCGGGCCGGAGCAGGACGGGTTCTTCGACTTCTACGCCCGTGAGGTGCTGCCGCTGGTGCGCGCGTCCTGACCGGCGGTGCCGCCGTGGGCGCCGCCGTGGGCGGCGTCCGGGCGGGCGGGGTTGACGGCGGTGGCCTTGAAGAAGGTGTAGTGGAAGGCGCCGTCGGGGCCGGCGGTGCGCCGCAGCCCGTCGATGCCGTCCCGCCACTGGCCCGGCGTGGCCAGCCCGGCCGCCACGGCCTCGTCGCGGACGGAGCCGACCATGGCGGTGAAGGTGTCGTGGATGAACCCCTGGACGAGCGCGGGCCGCGACGCGTCCACGTACACGGTGCGGGGCCCGACGTGCACCCGCCCGTATCCGGCGGCGCGCACGAGCGGGTGCAGGCGCCGCCCGATCAGCGCGTCGCCGCCCTTGGCGGCCTGCAGCGCGACCAGGTGGCCGATCAGGGCGCGGGCGGGGGCGCTGTCGGGGTGGAAGAACGCCGACCCGTGGTCGCCCTCGATCACGGTGAGGGTGCCGCCGGGGCGCAGCACGCGCCGCAGCCCGGCCAGCGCCGCGACCGGGTCGGGCAGGTGCTCCAGGACGAAGCAGACGAACAGGTGGTCGAACTCGCCGTCGGCGAACGGCAGGTCGTGCAGGTCGGCGCGCACCCAGGTCGCCCGCGCCCCGGGTCGGGCGGCGGTGACGCTGGCGCGGGCCCGCGCCAGCGACTCGGCGGACACGTCGACGCAGGTCAGCTCCGCGCCGGGGCTGCCGTCGATCAGGTGGAGGGTCTGGGCGCCGACGCCGCAGCCGACCTCCAGGACCCGGGAGCCGGCCGGGTAGCGGGTGCCGCCGTGCAGCAGCTCGGCGAGGGCGTCGGCCTGCTCGCCGAGCCGCCGCGCCTCGCGGTCGGTGTATCCGTGGACGTAGCCGGTCTCGCCGGCCCCGCCGGTCGCGGTGGTTTCCATGGGGTCCACCCTGGCGCCACAATGGCCCGGTGAACAGGTCCAATGGGGATGCGGACGACAGGTCCATAACGGTGGTCGCGGCGGCGCCGGGGCCCGGCGCGGCGGGCGCGGCGGGCGCGGACTTCCTGCAGCTCGACGTCCGTGACGCGCCCCGCGGGGGACGGGCGGACTGGCTGGCCGGACGGCTCCGCGACGCCATCGCCGACGGCCGCCTGCCCGTCGGCGCGCGCCTCCCCGCGACCCGCACGCTGGCCGCCGACCTGCGGGTCTCGCGCGGCGTGGTCACCGAGGCGTACCGGCGGCTGGTCGACGACGGCCACGTCGCCGGGCGCGGCCGCGCGGGCACCGTCGTCGTCCCCGCGCCCGTCGTCGCCGCGCCCCTCCCCGTCCGCCCCGCCGCCGCCCGTCCCGCCCGCTACGCCGGTTCCGGGGGAGCGGCCCGCCCCATCGGCCGCCGCCCTGTTCGGCGGCGCGCCCGGCCGGGACGTCTTCGACGCCCTGCGCGCCGCGCCCGCCCGCGTCGACCTGTCACCCGGCCTGCCCGACCTCACCGCCTTCCCCCGCGCCGCGTGGCTGCGCGCCGAACGCGCCGTCCTGGCGACGCTGCCCGCGTCCGGCCTCGGCTACGGCGACCCCCGCGGCGCACCCGAACTGCGCACGGCCGTCGCGTCCTGGCTGGCCCGCAACCGGGGCGTGCGCGCCGACCCCGCCGACATCGTCGTCACCGCCGGCACCGCGCAGGTCATCGGGCTGCTGGCCCGCGTCCTGCACGACGCCGGCGCGGGCACCGTCGCCTTCGAGGACCCCGGATCGCTCGGCACCCGCCAGCACCTGGACTACTGGGGCACCGCGCACCCGCCCGTCCCCGTCGACGCCGACGGGATCCGCGTGGACCTGCTGCGCGCGTCCGGCGCCCCCGCCGTCCTGCTCACCCCCGCCCACCAGTTCCCCACCGGCGCCGTCCTGTCGGGCCCCCGCCGCCGCGCGCTGATGGACTGGGCCCGCGACGGCGGGCTGATCATCGAGGACGACTACGACGCCGAGCACCGCTACGACCGGCCGCCCGTCCCGGCGCTGCGCTCCATGCTCGCCGACCGCGTCTTCTACGCCGGCAGCGTCTCCAAGCTGCTGGCGCCCGCGCTGCGCACCGGTTGGCTGCTGGCGCCGCCCGCCCACCGCGACGCCGTCGTGGACGCCAAACGCTGCGCCGACCTGGGCGGCGCGGTGCTGCCGCAGCTGGTGCTGGCGCGCCTGATGGACTCCGGGGAGCTGGAGCGGCAGCTGCGGTTCCTGCGCCGCCGGCACCGGGCGCGCCGCGACGCGATGATCCGCGCGATCGCCGAGCACCTGCCCGCCGCGACCGTCCACGGCGCCGCCGCCGGGCTGCACCTGACCGTCACCCTCGCCGCCGGGGACGACGAGGGCGGGGCGATCGACCGGGCCGTGGCGGCCGCCGCGCTGGACCGGGGCGTCAAGGCCCACCCGCTGTCGTGGCACTGCCAGCGCCCGCACCCGCCCGGCCTCGTCCTCGGCTACGCCGCCGGGACCCCGGCGCGGATCGCCGACGGCGTCGCCGCCATCGGACGCGCCGTGCGCGCCCTCGGCCTGCCCACCGCCCGCCCCTGACCCGCCCGAGGACACGCGAGGGCCGCGCGGGCGGTCAGGCGGCCAGCGCCTCTGACTCCCACAGGTCCCGGTAAGGGCCCGGCTCGGCCAGCAGGCGGGCGTGCCCGCCGCGCTGCACGATCCGGCCGCCGTCCAGCACCAGCACCTCGTCGGCCGCCTCCAGCGCCGCCAGCCGGTGGGTGACCAGCAGCAGCGTCCCGCCGCCCGGCGCGGACAGCAGACCGCGCGTCAGCGCGTCCGCCGCCACCGGGTCCAGCGCCTCGGCCGGCTCGTCCAGCAGCAGCACCGACGGGTCGGCCAGCAGCGCCCGCGCCAGCAGCAGCCGCTGCCGCTGCCCGCCCGACAGCTCCCGCCCGCCCGCCCCCACGACGGTGTCCCAGCCGTCCGGCAGCGCCCGCACCACCTCGGCGAACCCGGCCCGCCGCGCCGCCGCGTCCAGCTCCGCCCCAACCGCGTCCGGACGCGCCAGCAGCAGGTTCGCGCGGACCGACCCGGCGAACACGTGCGCGTCCTGCATCAGCCCCCGCACCGCGCCCGGCAGGGCGTCCGGCGGCGCCGCGCCCCGGCCCGCCCCGGCCGCGGGATCGAGCGCCGCCCCGGCGCCGCCGCCGAGCGCGGGACCGTGCAGCAGGACCGCCCCCGCCGACGCCTCCACCGCACCCGCGACCACCTCCAGCAGCGTGCTCTTGCCCGCCCCGCTCGCCCCGACCACCGCGACACGGCGGCCCGGCTCCACCCGCAGATCCACACCGTCCAACGCCACCGTCCCGCCCGGACGCACCACCCGCACCCCCAGCAGCTCCACACCCAACGGCCCCCGCACCGCCCCGGACCCCACCGCGGGGGAGGACCCCGGGACGGGCGCCGCGCCCAGCACCGCCCCGACCCGCCGCACCGCCGGCGCCACCTCACGCCACCGCTGCGCCGCACCCGCCAGCGGCAGCACCGCCTCCACCGCCACCAGCGCCGTCAGCCCCAGCACCGCCGCCGACACCTCGTCCGCCCCACCGCGCAACCCCGCCCACACCACGACCGCCGCCGTCACCCCCTGCACCACGAAACCCGCCGCCGCGACCAGCCCCGACACCAGCGCCGCCGACCGCTCCGCCCGCTCCAGCCCCGCCGCCGCGTCCCGCGCCCGCGCCGCGAACCGCCCCTCCGCCCCGCACACCACCAGATCCGCCGCGCCCTCCAGCACGTCCAGCGCCCGCACCGCCAGCGCCTCCCGCGCCGCGGCCGCCCGCGCCGCCGCCCGTCCCCCCGCGACCGCCGCCGCCACCGGCAGCACCGCACCCGCGGCCAGCAGCCCGGCGGCCAGCACCCCCACGACCGCGACCACCGCACCGCCCGGCGCCGCGACCCCGCACACCACCAGCCCCGCGACCCCGCACGCCACCGCCGCCACCGCCGGCAGCACGCACCGCAGCAGCAGATCCTGCACCGCGTCGACGTCCGACACCAGCCGCGTCAGCGCCTCACCGTCCCGCACCGCACCCGCCCCGCGCTCCACCCCGGCGGGACGGCCGGCCAGCGCGTCGAACACCCGGCCCCGCAGCTCCGCCAGCGCCCGCAGCGCCGCGTCATGCCCCGACAACCGCTCCGCATACCGCAGCGACCCCTTCGCCACCGCGAAACCCCGCACCGCCACGATCGCCACCGTCAGCGCCGCCAGCTCCGGCCGCTGCGCCGCCCGCGCGATCAGCCACGCGGCGGCCGCGATCAGCCCCACCCCGCACAGCTCCGCCGCGGCGCCCGCCAGCGCCGCCGCCACCAGCCGCCCCGCGTGCGGCCGCACCGCCCCCCACATCCCCGCCTTCGCCGCCCCGGCCCGTCCCGCGCCCGTCATGCCGCCGCCTCCCGGTCCCCGCCCGGACGCGCGGCACCGCACACCCGGCCGTCCCGCAACCGCACCACCCGGTCCGCCGCCCGCACGAACGCCGGCCGGTGCGCCACGATCACCGCCGTCCGCCCCGCCAGCAGCCGCTCCGCCGCCTCCACCAGCAGCCGCTCGCTGCGCAGATCCAGCCGCGCCGTCGGCTCGTCCAGCAGCATCACCGGACCGCCCGACAGATACGCCCGCGCCACCGCCAGCCGCTGCCGCTGCCCCGCCGACAACCCCGCACCCCCCTCGCCCAGCACCGTCGCGTACCCGCGGGGGAGCGCCGCCACGAACTCCTCGGCCGCCGCCGCCCGCGCCGCCTCGGCCACCCGCGCGTCACCCGCACCCGGATCCCCGAGCCGGATGTTGTCGGCCACCGACGCCGCGAACAGGTGCGGGCGCTGCGGCACCCACCCCAGCCGCGCCCGCCACGCCGCCGGGTCCAGCTCCCGCAGATCCGTCCCGTCCACCAGCACCCGCCCCGACTCCGGCGCCACCAGCCCCGCCAGCACCAGCAGCAGCGTCGACTTGCCCGCCCCCGACGGCCCCGTCACCGCCACCCGCTCACCCGGCGCCACCCGCAGCGACACCCCGTCCAGCGCTAGGACCTCCGACCCCGGATACCGCACCGTCACCTCCTCGAGCACGATCTCCGGCACGTCCCGCACCTCCGGCACGTCCAGGACGGCCGCCCCGCCCCCGCCCGGCACCCGCTCCGCCGCACCGTCCAGCACCGCGAACGCCTCACCCGCCGCCGCCACACCCTCCGCACTGGCATGGAACCGCGTCCCCATCGCCCGCAACGGCAGATACACCTCCGGCGTCAGCAGCAGCACCAGCAACCCCGTCGACAGCACCATCGACCCGTCCAGCAACCGCAACCCCACCGGCACCGCCACCAACGCCACCGACAACGCGCACACCAGCTCCAGCACCAGCGACGACAAGAAAGCCACCCGCAACGCCCGCACCGTCGCACGACGATGCTCGCCCGCCAGCTCCCGCACCACCCCCGACTGGTGCCCCGCACGCCCGAACGACCGCAGCGTCCCCAACCCCGCCAGCACGTCCCGGAAATGACCCCCCAGCCGCCGCAACGACCCCCACTGCCGCTCCGTCAAAGCCGCCGTCCGCAACCCCACCAGCGCCCCGAACACCGGCACCAGCGGCACCGTCACCGCCACCACCAGCGCCGACGCCCAATCCGCCGCCGCCAGCCGCCCCAGCACCAGCACCGGGACCACGCACGCCGCCAGCAACTGCGGCACATACCCGGTGAAGAACGGATCCACCGCGTCCAGACCCCGCGTCAGCAACGTCACCCGCGCCCCGGCCGCGCCCCCCGAACGCCCACCGGCCCCCGCCTCCAGCAACGACCCCCGCAACCCCGCCTTCACCCGCGCCGCGGCCCGCCCCGCCACCACCGCCGACACCCACGCCACCACCGCCCGGCCCGCCACCGCTGCCGCCAGCCACGGCAGCGGCCCCGCGTCCAGACCCGCCACCGCCCGCGCCAGCAACTCCGCCTGCACCACCAGCAGCACACCCTGACCCACCGCCAGGACGCCCAGCACCACCGGCACCCGACGCGGCAGGCACCGCAGCAACCGCCGCTCCACCGCCTTCACCGCCACCGCCCCCCGCCCCGCACCGTCCAGCCGACCCGCACCCGCCCGCTCCCCGCCACGACGCGCCTCACAGATAGGACGGGGACTCCACCCGCCCCCGGAACGTCCACCACACCAGCGCCTGACCCGCCGCCAGCACCGGCAGCAGCACCACCGTCCCCAGCGCCGTCAACGCCAGCGACGCCTCGTCCGCCGCCACCTCCGACCACGGCACCCGCACACCCGCCGCCACCGGAACCAGCGCCATCACCGCACCCGACACCGCGTACCGGGCCGGCACCCCCGCCACCCGGCCCGCCAACCCCACCGGCAACCGCCACCGCGCGAACCCCGCACCATGCCACGCGAACAGCAACGCCAACGGCAACCCCAGCACGCTCCCCGCGTTCAACCCGCCGCCCGACCCCGACCACAGCAACGACCCCAGCAGCGACCCCCACGCCAGCGCCAGCGCCCAACTCCCCGCCGTCACCGCCGCATCGCACCCGCCACGCCACACCGCCGCGTCCACCCGGCCCCGCAACCACAACCCCATGTCCCGCACCACCCAGCCGACCAGCAGCACCGCCACCACCGGATACAGCGCCTCCACCAGATCGTGCTCCAACCCCGGAAACGCCCCGGCGACCAGACCCACCGACGCCACCAGCCACACCTCGTTCGCCAGGAAGAACGGCGCGAACGACGCGATCACCAGCCGCCGCTCGTCCTGCCCCCGCCCCAACCACGGCAGCAGCATCCCCACCCCGACGTCCGCACCCGCCAGCACCAGATACCCGCCGGCGAACACCGCCAGCAGCACCACCGCGAGAAACTCCATCACCGCACCTCCGAACCGGGACCGCACCGCACACCGGCACGCATCGAGACATGAAGAAACGCCAAGTCAGAACGTCGGGCTCAACGCCGGAGCCGCCGGCTCCGCCGGGGGAGCGGCCCCCAACGACGCCCCCTCCGGGCCCCGCCGCGCGAACCGCGCCAGCAACCACACGTTCACCGCCACCAGCACCGCGAACAGCACCGAGAACACCCCGAACGACACCGCCAGCGTCCCCGACCCCACCTCCGACAACGCGTCCTCGGTCTTCAGCACCCCGTACACCGCCCACGGCTGCCGCCCCACCTCACGGAACACCCAGCCCGACAGCATCGCCACATACGGCAACGGCACCGACACGATCATCAGCACATGGAAGATCCGGCCCCGCACCAGCCACCGGCCGAACCACACCTTCACCAGCGCCACGATCGCCACCAGATGCATCAGCGACCACATCAGCACCATCAGCGCCTCACCGGCCGCCGCCAGCCCCGGCGCCATGTAGTCGCCCGGCCCGAACCGCGCCGTGAAATCCGCCACCGCCGCGTCCGCGTCCCCACCGCCCAGCTTCGTCGGCTGCAGATACGCGAACTGCACCCCACCGAACATCACCACCGGATACAGCGCCAGCAGCACCGTCACCAGCCCCACCCGCATCGACCGCCGGAAGAACTCCACCTCCGCCGTCCGCCGCAGCAGATGCCAGCCGCTCACCCCCGCCATGAAGAACCCCGCCGTCAGCAACCCCCCGAACAGCACATGCCCGAACGCCAGCAGCGCCGCGGGATTCGTCAGCAACGCCCCCGCATCCGTCAACCGCGCCTCACCACCGACCAGCTCGAACCCCACCGGCCGCTGCATCCACCCGTTCGCCACCAACACGAAATACGCCGACGCGTACGCCGTCAGCGTCACCACCCAGATCGCCCCCAGGTGCACCCACCGGTTCAACCGGTCCCACCCGAAGATCCACAACCCCAGGAACGTCGACTCGATGAAGAACGCCCCGATCGTCTCCAACGCCAGCGGAGCACCGAACACCCCGCCGGTCACCCGCGACATCCCCGCCCAGTTCAACCCCAGCTGCAGCTCCATCACCAACCCGGTGACGATCCCCACCGCGTAATTGATCACATACAGCTGCCCCCAGAACCGCACCATCCGCGACTGCACCGCGGCACCGCCGCCCCCACCGCCCCGCAGCGTCGCGACCGTCTGCATCAACGCCACCAGCGTCGCCAACCCCAACGTCAACGCGACGAACAGGAAATGCGAGCCGGCCGTCAACGCGAACTGCACCCGCGCCAACATCAACGGGTCGTCCATGACCCCGCCTCCCCGTGAACCGAACGACGACAACGCACCGATCCTCCGGCCCCGACCCCCACCCGCGAATCGGACCCGAGCGTTCACCCGCCCTGCGCCTTTCGCGTACCGGCCCCGCCCCGCCTACAACTCCCGATGTACACCGCGCCGCCACCCGCACACCCCCAGCACGACGGCCACCACCGAATACGGCACCGCCGCCGCCCCCAGCAGCACCCCCGCATCCGCCCACCGCGACCCCAGCGCCCACCCCGCGAACGCCAGCACCGCCACCACCTCCGACCCGAACCCCGCCAACGACGTCACCGTCGCCCGCGCCCCGTCCGAGATCCGCTCCTGCAACCGCGCATCCGCCGCCGCCATCGCCCACCGGAACACCCCGAACGCCACCGCCACCAGCACCAACCCCGCCGGACTACCGCCCAGCGACCCCGCCGCCAAGCACACCGCCCCCACCCCCAGCACCACCGGCAACCGCCCCACACCACGCCCCGCCGACCACCCGCCGACCGCATCGCCCACCGTCACCACCAGCACCAGCAACGGCACCCACACCGCCGCCACACCCGTCGACCGCACCACCAGCGGCACGTACTCGTCCAACGACGTCACACCCATCAGCACCAGCGACAACACCAGCGCACCCCGCACCCCCGGCACATCCCGGACCTGCCGCCACCCCTCCCGCACCACACCCGCGAACGACCCGCCCTCGTCCTCCCCGCCACCGCCGCGCGACTCCGGCAACGACCACCCCGCCACCGCGCCCAGCACGCACACCAGCACACTGACCGCGCCCAACGCCCGATAGCCGCCCACCGCCAGCAACGGCGCCGCCAACCCCGACGCCGCCACCACCGCCAGCAGCGCCACCGACTCCGACCGCCCGACCAGACGCTCATACGCCCCCGGCGCCCCGACCCGCCCCAACTCCTCGTACACCAGCGCCTGCAACGTCCCCGAACGCAGCGCCGAGCCCACGCCCCACAACACGAAACCCGCGGCGAACGCCGGATACGACGGAACGAAAGCCCACAGACCGAAACCCGCACCGGCCAGCAGGGGAGCGGCCACCAGCAGCCACCGGCGCGAGAAAACATCCGCCCACAAACCGGACGGCAACTCGAGAAGGAACGTCGTGACCGACCAGATCACGAACAGCGACGAGATCTCGGCGGGGGAGAGCCCGGCATCGGCGAACAGCACCGCGTACACCGGGTACAGAACGATGAAATCCTCGAGGAACGCGTAGGCGTACAGCCTGCGCGCGAGCCCCGCCTCAGGTGAAGATCAATGTCGTCGGCGCTTCATACCCGCACTGTAACGCCGCCCCTCCCCGAACCGCCAGCGCAATACCGAAACCACCCGTACCGCCCGAACCGGCCGGGGGAGAGGCACCCCCGACAGCGCCTCCCGAACCCGCCAGGCCAGACGCCCAGGACGACCGCGCCGCCGCCGACGCCGTCCAGCGAGAATCCGAGCCACCGTTTCAGCCACAGCGCCGGTGAACTGGTACGCGCACGCCGCACGGGCGACCCGCCGCTCATGATCGGGCCCCTAGTCCTGGGCTCGGGCTTCGCCGCCGGCTGGATCCTGTGTGGCTTGAACTGTCGGGGGAGTATTTCGGAGCACCCGGCTGTCTACTCGGCGCGCCGGGTCAACATATGTTGACACGTCCATGCGGTCAACATATGTTGACCGCATGGACGTTGAAGAGCTGACCGGCCTGGTGGTCGCGACGGCGGACAAGGACCCGCTGGTGGGCCTGGGCGCCGTGGCCCAGATCCGCGCGGAGATGGAGCGGACCGAGGCGGTGCTGGTCCGCCGCGCACGCAACAACGGTGCGACCTGGGTAGAGATCGCCGCCGCCCTGGGAGTGTCCAAGCAGGCGGTGCACCGCAAGTACCGCGGCCGCCGGGTGTTCGGGGACCGGTCGTGACGGCGCTGCACGGCGACACGGGGCTCGCCACCAGGCTCGAGGAACTGCTGGGCGCCCGGCATCCCGTGGCGGCCGCCGCCCTGATCACCCCTGCCGGGACGACGGTGGCCGGCCGGGGCGCCGATCTGGACGCCGACTTCGAGATCGGGTCGGTCTCCAAAGCGGTCACGGGGCTGCTGTACGCCGATGCGCTGGACCGCGGCGAAATCGGGCCCGAGACGACCTTGGGCGAACTGCTGCCGCTCGGCGATGTCCCGGCCGCGCAGGTGACGCTGGCCTCGCTCAGCCGGCACCAGTCGGGACTGCCCGGACTGCCCAAGTCGGCCCAGCCGCTGCGGCGGACCTTGGCCCTGTGGCGGCACGGCACCAACCCCTACGGCGAGAACCTGGAGCAGTTGCTCGACCAGGCCCGCACTGTGCGGGTGGGCCGGCCGCAGGCCCGCTATTCCAACTTCGGGTTCGAACTGCTCGGCCACGCGATCGCCGCCGCGGCCGGCACCTCGTACGCCGAACTGGTGCAGCAGCGCATCGCCGACCCGCTGAAACTGAACCGCCTCTACGTGCCCGCAACAGCCGACCAGCTCGGCCCGGACGCGCTCACCGGCACCAGCCGGCGCGGCAGGCCGCGGCAACCGTGGACCGGGGAAGCGGTAGGACCGGCCGGGGGCATCCGCGCCACCATCGGTGACATGGCCCGCCTCATTGCCGCCCTGCTCGACGGCTCCGCACCCGGAACCACCGCCCTGGACCCGATCGCCCCGTTCGGCAAGGGCGCACACATCGGCGCCGGATGGATCACCGTCACGGTCAAGGGCCGCCGGATCACCTGGCACAACGGCGGCACCGGCGGCTTTCGCTCCTGGGTCGGAGTCGACCGCGAGACCGCGACCGGCGCCGTCGTCCTGTCCGCCAACTCCGCATCGGTCGATCGCTATGGATCCCAACTCCTGATGACCGAGGCGACCCGCATCCCCAGCAACCGCTGATCCGTTCCTGGACGGCGTCGTTACCGACACCTCGCGTCGAGCGCTGCGCGCCGTACCCGTCGACCCCGCCGTCGCGGTGGGGGAGCCAGGTACGGCCTTGTCGGTAGGGCGGCGGCGCGTTACACCCGCCCAGAAGCGGCTTACTTAACATAATGCTCATTATCGACCATGGCTCGAGAGGAGGCGGAAAGGGGCGAAGCGGCTGGCGGCCGGCCGACGCGGCCCGTCATGACGAGCGATGAAACCGACAGGCGGACGCACGAGTCTCACTCTGGTCTGGACCCATCGCCACTGGACGGAAGGTGACATGAGCGAACAACTCGACCAGGTCTTCGGGCAACTGGTGAACCGCAGCTGGGCCCGGTTCTCCGAGAACCTCAAAGCCCGCGAGATCGACGATCTGCTCGTCGGAGCCGTCATCACGGCGGCCGTCGCCCAGGGCCACGCCCTCATCGACCTCACCTCCGACGGCGGGCACCACTACCTGCGCTTCCAGCACCTCCAGAGCAAGCACCGCCTGATGTTCGAGCTGACCCACCTGACCGGCACCGTCGCCGCCGCCAAGGTGCTGCAGCACCACGCGTCCGTCACGATCGCCTACGGCGAGTACGTCGAGGACGCCCGGACGGTCTGGCAGGCACTCAAGAGCGAGGTCAAGAGCGGCTTCCTCGACGTCGGCGAGCCCGGGGTGTTCACCGTCGACGCCGACCTCGGCACCGGCTACGTGTACGTCCAGGTGCCCCTCCTGCTCGACCTGGACCAGTACTTCGCCGACCACTACACGGTGAAGTACCCCGTGCTGCAGGAGCACATCGCCGCCGTGTCGCAAGCCTGCGCGAAGTACCTGCGCGGCCGTATCGCCGCCTGACCAGGAGGAACACCATGCTTTCGTTGATCAACAAGTTCAAGAACAACGCCGAGGCCCGAGAGAGCAAGGACGAGGCCCTCATCGGCGAGATGGTGTTCACGATGGCGCACCTGGGCTGCCCGGTCATCGGCATCAAGTCGGGCGCCGACATGCAGTACGTGCGGTTCAAGCCGGTGGGCGACGAGGTTCTGTACAGCTTCACGATCGTGCTGGACCGCAAGACCGGCGACGGCGCGCTGCAGCAGGCGGTGCTCGGCAGCAAGGCCACGCTGACGTTCGTCGCCGAGGTGAAGAACCACATCGCCGATCCCGACGACCTGGTGGCGATGTTCCGCACCGACATGGCGAACATGCTGCGCAGCCCGTGGTTCGGCGACATCAAGCTCGATCACCAGCTCAACTCGATCACCGCGACGAAGAAGCAGATCATCGACATCGACGACTACGCGGGCGCCGACGGCGCCGACCGGGACCGGCTCCGGCAGCTGCTCCAGGGCACCGTGCAGGAACTGCGGGAGAAGGTCGCGCCGTACAAGAAGTGACGGCGGCCGGCCGGTGGCGGCGCACCGTTCGCGGGTGCCGCCACCGCCGCTTCCCCGCGGCGGGCGGAATGCCCCGAAAGACGGCAAACCATACAGAAGCTGAATTCTGTCTGGTTTAGACGATGTCGCCGGACGGGCCCTCGGAGCGTGCGGCGCGTGGTGCGAACCGGTGGGGATCCTCGGCCCCGAGTGCGCGTGCTACGGCAGCGGGCGGGCACCGCGCAGGAACTGGTCGACGGCGGTGTCGACGAGCCCTTCCGCCAGTTCGGGAGGGACGAAGTTGCCGTTGATGATCGCGGTGATCCCCTGCAGGGTGGCGAACAGGACGATCCCGATCCGCTGGGTGTCGCCCGCCTGGAGCGCGCCCTGCTCCTGCCCCTCGCGCACCAGGTCGTGCATCAGCCCGAACGGCGCCTCGGCCGCCTCCACGATGTGCGTCGCGCCCGGGCGGTGCTTGCTGGAGTACATCAGCTCGAGCAGCGCGGCGTTCTCGGTGGCGAAGCGGGTGTAGGCGTTCGCGGCGGCCCGGACGCGCGACGGGAAGTCTTCGGCCGCGCCCTCGAGCGCCGCGCGGAGTGCGGCGTCCAGGCGGTGGAAGCCGGCTTCGGCGAGGGCGTCCAGCAGTGCCTGGCGGTCGGGGAAATGCCGGCGGGGCGCGGCGTGGCTGACGCCGATCTCCCGGGCGAGTTCGCGCAGGGAGAGCTGGTCGGAGCCGTGTTCGCGCAGGCCGCGTTCGGCCGCGTCGAGCAGCGCGTCGCGGAGTCGGCCGTGGTGGTAGGACCGGCGGTCGGTTGCGGCTGGCACGGATGCCACCCTAATCATGTTTTCTTTGACAACATTGTTGCCGGTGACTACTTTGGCGGCATGGCGACGTTCACGAGTTCGCAGATCCCTTCCCAGTCGGGCCGCACCTTCGTCATCACCGGCGCGAACAGCGGCATCGGGCGCGCGGCCGCCCGGGCGCTCGCGGCTCGGGGCGCCCGTGTCGTCCTCGCCGTCCGCAATGTGGACAAGGGGCGCGCGGCGGCCGCCGGGATGCCCGGCGAGGTCGAGGTGCGGCGGCTCGATCTGGCCGATCTCGCTTCGGTGCGCGGTTTCGTCGCGGAGTTCGCCGGGCCCGTCGACGTGCTGGTGAACAACGCGGGCGTGATGATCCCGCCTTTCGGGCGGACGGCCGACGGGTTCGAGTTGCAGTTCGGCACGAACCATCTGGGGCATTTCGCGTTGACGAACCTGCTGCTGCCGCGGATCCGGAGCCGGGTCGTGACCGTGTCGTCCAGTGGGCACCGGTCGGGCCGGATCGAGTTCGGCGACCTGAACTGGGAGCGCAGGCCGTATCGGGCGATGGCCGCTTACGGGCAGTCGAAGCTGGCGAACCTGCTGTTCACGTCCGAGTTGCAGCGGCGGCTCGCCGGGGCGGGTTCGGCGGTGATCGCGACGGCCGCTCATCCCGGGCTGGCGGCGACGAACCTGCTGGAGTCCAGTGGCCGGCTGGGCGGGTTCGACCGGGTGCGCAAGTCGGTGGCGGGGCGGCTGGCGCAGAGCGAGGAGGACGGTGCGCTGCCCACGCTGTACGCGGCCGTGGCGGATGTTCCGGGTGACGGTTATGCGGGGCCGGGCGGTTTTCTCGAGGGGCGTGGCGCGCCGAAGCTGGTGGGCCGGTCGGCGCGGGCGCGGGACGCGGAGGCGGCGCGTCGGCTGTGGCGGGTGTCGGAGGAGCTGACGGGTGTCGCGTTTCCGGCGGGATCTTTTTGAGTGTGCCCTCGGCTGGTGAGGGCGGGTGCCGTCGTGGGGGGCCGCGTACTGCTCCCCGCTCCCCCGGCGGCCGTGGGTGCCGGGTCGGCCGGCGTCCGGGGTGTGCGGGTCGGGTGCCGCGTGGCGCGGCGGGGTGGTCATGGGGTCGGTCGGGTGAGTTCGATGAGGCGGCGGGCGTCGCGGACGGCGGCGCCGTTGGGGTCGTTGTTGAAGTAGACGTAGGCGTCGTCGGTGAGTTCGGGGATCCAGGCGGTGAGGGCGGGGTCGGTGTAGTCGGGCCTGGGGCGGCCGGGGCCTTCGTGGAGGCGGAGGTAGGTCCAGTCGGTGGTGCGCCAGAGGGGTGTGAGGGGGCGGCCGAGGCGGTCGGCCCAGCAGAGGGCGGCGGAGTGGTGTTCGAGGACGGCGCGGACGTCGTCGGTCCACCAGGTGGGGTGGCGGGGTTCGACGGCGACGCGGATGTGGCGGGGGAAGCGTCGCAGGCAGGCGTCGAGGCGTTCGGGGTCGGCTTTGAGGGTGGGTGGGAGCTGGAGGAGGATCGGGCCGAGTTCGGTGCCGAGGCCGGCGGCGGCGTCGAGGAGGCGGGCGACGGGTTCGGCGGGGTCGTTGAGGCGTTTCATGTGGGTGAGGTAGCGGCTGGCTTTGACGGCCATGACGAAGTCGTCGGGGGTGGCGTCGCGCCATCGTTCGAAGGTGGTGCGGGCGGGCAGGCGGTAGAAGGCGTTGTTGTTCTCGACGGTGGTGAAGGTGCGGGCGTAGTGGTGCAGCCAGTGGCGTTGGGCGAGGCGGGGCGGGTAGAGGGGGCCGCGCCAGTCGGTGTACTGCCAGCCCGAGGTGCCGATGCGCATGGTCCTGTCCCCCGGTGTCGGGACGTCCGTCGCGGGGGGTTCTACCCGGTCGTGCGGCGGTGGGGTTCGAGGGCGCGGATGTAGTCGACGAGGCGGACGCCGATGTCGAAGGCGAGGTCGGGGGTGTCGAGGTCGGGGTCGGGCCAGGTTTCGGAGATGCGTCGCCAGGTGGTGCGGCCGAGGAAGGGGCCGGGGACGGGGTCGTCGCCGAGGAGGGGGCGCCAGGCGGGTTGTGCGGTGAGGAGGCGGTCGAGGGCGGCTTGGTTGTCGGGTTCGGCGGGGTGTTCGGCGTGGTAGCCGATTTCGAGGGCGGTGGTGCGGGTGCCGGGTGCGAGTTCGGCGGGGATGAGTTGGGCTTCGTAGTGTTCGCGTTCGGGTCGGGGGGTGCCGAACCAGGCTTTGAGTCCGTTGTGGCGGACGTGCAGGTGGGGGTGGCCGAGGTCGGGTGGGGTGGCCGCGTGGACGATTTCGGCGACTTGGTCGAACAGTTCCCGCGCGGTCATGGTGGTGATCTTATGGGGCGGGTGTGACGGTGCCGTGTGTCGGTGGTGGGCGGTAGCGTCCGCGGGGTGCGTCCGATCGATGTTGAGCGTGTGTCCGTGGGCGAGTGCGTGGACCGGTATGTGGAGATGGTTCGGGCGAAGACGGTGACGGGGGCGTTGTCTCCCGGGACGGCCGAGGTGTATGCGCGGGACGCGGCGACGTTCGCGGAGTTGGCCGGTGCGGATCGGGTTCTGGACGATCTGACGGGTGAGGACGTCGATGCGGTGCTGTTGAGGTTCGCGCGGAAGCCGGACGGGCGGCGGCGGGTGGGTGCCGGGTCGTCGGGGTCCGGTGGTGCGGGGGGTGCGGGGGGTGCGGGGGGTGCGTTGCAGAGTGCGGCGTCGCAGGCGCGGTTTCGGCGTTCGGTGTCGGCGTTGTTCCGGTATGCGGTGGTGGCGGGGTGGGTGCAGTTGAATCCGATGGGGGCGGTGACGGTGCGGCCGCGGCATCGGGGCGGGTTGCGGGCGGAGCGGCGGGCGTTGACGGTGGAGCAGGCGGAGGGGCTGCTGGGTGCGGCGCGGGACATGGCGGAGGCGGGTGAGGGGCGGGGGCGGCGGCCGGATCAGCGGACGGAGTTGCGGGACGGGTTGATCGTGCTGCTGCTGGCGGCGGTGGGGCCGCGGGTGTCGGAGTTGACGCGGGCGAATGTCGAGGATTTCTTCGTCAACGGGGGGACGCGGTATTGGCGGGTGTTCGGTAAAGGCGGGCGGACGCGGGACGTGCCGTTGCCGGGGCCGGTGGTGGAGGTGCTGGACGCGTATGTGGCGGACGGGCGGCGGTTGCTGGACCGGGGGCGGGAGCCGAAGGCGCTGTTGTTGTCGTGGCGGGGGCGGCGGTTGGCGCGGGGCGATGTGCAGGGGGTGATCGATCGGGTGCTGGCGGAGGTGGAGCCGGGGCGGCGGCGGAGTGTGACGCCGCATGGGCTGCGGCATACGACGGCGACGCATCTGCTGGCGGCGGCGACGGACATGGACGCGGTGCGGCGGGTGCTGGGGCATGCGGATCTGGCGACGCTGGGTCGGTACCGGGACGAGTTGCCCGGTGAGTTGGAGGCGGCGATGCGGGTGCATCCGCTGCTGGGTTCGGCGGTGCGGGACGGGCCGGGGTCGGGGGCGTCAGATCCAGCCGAGTTCGGTGGGCTGGGGGAAGCCGGTGTGCCAGGCGCCGTAGGCGGTGAGGGCGAGGGCGGCGGGCGCGAACGCGATGATGACGGCGCGTCCGAGGCGGTGCCGGGTGTGCCAGCCCCACGCGGTGAAGGCGGCGGCGACGGCGATGCCCATGAGGGCGGTGCCGCCTTCGAGTGAGTTGGTGGTCCAGGTGACGCCGACGATGAGGGCGGGGGCGAGGGTGAGCCGGGCGGGCGGGGCGGGGCGGTGGGCGAGCGCGCGGGTGAGGGCGGCGGCGACCAGGGCGGTTCCGGCGTACCAGATGTAGTGGCCGGCGACTTCGTCCCACAGGTGGACGACGGGGAGGCCGGGGGTGTCGTTGCCGACGGAGTTGGCGGCGAGGTGGATGCCGTGTCCTTCGACGTAGGTGATGGCGCCGGTGAGGTAGAGGATCCAGGCGGTGCGGTCGGCGCGGGCGGTGTGGAGCGCGGCGGCGGCGGTGAGCAGGACGGCGTAGGGGGTGAGGATGTCGGCCCAGTCGGCCCAGCGGGTGTGGCCGATGGTGCCGAGCCCGGCGAGGCCGAAGCCGATGTGGTGGGTGAGGCCGTAGAGGAGGGCGCAGGCGGTGAGCCAGCGCAGGGGGCGTGCGTCGTGTTCGGCGGTCGGGTGGGTGTGCGGTTCGGCGGGTGCGGCCGGTGGCGTGGTCATGCCCCTCCCCTGGTTCGGCGGGTGTCCATCATGGCGCGGGTGGGGCGGTGCCGGTCGGTCGGCTCGTCCGTGAGGCGGGGCGGGTACTGCCGAAAGTGGGGGGTGGTGTTGGTCGTTCGGCCGATGCCCGGGGCGGTGCCCGGTTTCTAGCGTCGTGGCATGGACGGTGTAACGGAACTGGTGCATACGGCGGTGACCTCGCCGTGGTTTTACCTCGTGCTCTTCGCGGTGGCGGTGATCGACGGGTTCTTCCCGGTCGTGCCGAGCGAGAGCACGGTCATCACGGCGGGCGTGTACGCGGCGTCGGCGGGGCAGCCGGACCTGGTGCCGGTCGTTGCGCTGGCGGCGGCGGGCGCGTTCATCGGCGACCACGTCTCCTTCACCGTGGGGCGGTTGTCGGGAGGGCGGCTGGAGCGGCGGTTGCGGCCGGGGACGCGGCGGCACGGCGCGTTCGCGTGGGCGGGCCGGACGCTGGCCGAGCGCGGCGGGCTGATCCTGGTGGTGGCGCGGTACGTGCCGGGCGGGCGGACGGCCGTGACGATGACGATGGGCGCGGTCGGGTATCCGCTGCGCTCGTTCTCGATGTTCGCTTCGATCGCGGCGGTGTCGTGGGCGCTGTACGGGGCGCTGCTGGGGTATGTGGGCGGGGTCGCGTTCGAGAATGATCCGATCAAGGGCGTCGCGGTGGGTCTGGGGCTGGCGCTGACGGTGACGGCGGTGGTGGAGGCCGTCCGTTTCGTGGTGCGTCGGCGCCGCGCGTCCGCCGTCTCCCCCGTGCCGGGCGGCGCGGACGGTGCGGAGGGCGGGCGGAGTTCCGCGGATACGCCTCGTGTGGGGACTTTTCCCGGTGCGTGATCGTCCGACGTGACACGCTTTCCTTTCGGGTGACCGTAGGGTGAACTTTCGCGGTCCGCGAGGGGTCTGACCCGTGGAGCGGATCGCGTCGATGTGGAGAGGGAGAGGATGCAGGCGCCAGAGTTCAGCGCGGATCTCTACCGGGAGATCAGCGAGTTCGCGCACGGCACGCCGTCATGGGTGCACACGGTGGCCGAGATCGGTACGGACGCGGGGTTGCTGCTGTTCGCCGCGCTGTTCGTGGCGGGCTGGTGGCGGGCGCGCGGCGCGGACGCGCGGGCGATGGGGCTGGCGCTGGCGGCGCCGTTCGCGGTGGTCGCGGCGTACCTGGTGAGCGAGGTGTCCAAGACCTTCATCGAGGAGGAGCGTCCGTGCCGTGCGGTGGCGGGCGCGATGAACATCGTGGAGTGCCCGGCTCCGGGCGACTGGTCGTTCCCCAGCAACCACGCGACGATCGCGGCGGCGTCGGCTGCGGCGATCGTGGTGGCGTGGCGGGCGATGGCCCCGGTCGTGCTGCCGCTGGCGCTGCTGATGGCGTTCTCGCGGGTGTTCGTGGGCGTGCACTATCCGCACGATGTCGCGGCGGGGTTCGTGCTGGGGTGTGTGGCGGCGCCGGTCGTGGCGTTGGTGCTGATGCGGGTGGCGGCGCCGCTGGTGGAGGCGTTGCGCGGTGTGCCGGTCGGTGCGGCGCTGCTGGGTCCGCGTCCGGCGGCCGCCGCTGCTGCGGCGGGTGTCGCCGGTGGGCCGGTGCCGGGCGGTGCCGTCGCCGGGGCCGCCGCGTCTCCGGCGGGGGCGGCGGTGGATCCGGGCGCGGGGCCGCGGGTGGATTCGGCGGTCACGATGCCGGACGTCATGGGCGGCGTGGTGCCGCGGCGGGAGCCGCGCCCCTGATCCTCGCGCGCGGGTGACCGCTGGCGGCCCCTCGGGGGTGGTCGCGGTGGTCCCTGTGTTCTTGACGGGCCGTTCCCGCGGCGTGGAAGCGTCGCGGGGGCGGCCCGTCGGCATGTCCGGGGTTCGGCGGCGATTGCGGCCGCGGGTCCGGAGATTGACGAAAGTGGGGGGACGCCGGTGCCGTTCGCGCACTGCTCGGCCCCTCCCCCGGCTCCTAGGTTCGTGCAGGTGAACACGGATCGGGAGACGCGATGATCACTGTGCGGGGATTGACGAAACGGTACGGCGGCCGCACCGCCGTCGACGGCCTGACGATGGACGTCGCCGCGGGGCGGGTGACGGGGTTCCTCGGCCCGAACGGGGCGGGGAAGTCCACGACGATGCGGATGGTCCTGGGCCTGGACCGCCCCACCTCCGGTGAGGCGCTCATCGGCGGCCGCGCCTACCGGGACCTGCCGCGTCCGCTGCGCGAGGTGGGGGCGCTGCTGGACGCCAAGGCCGTGCATCCCGGGCGGTCGGCGCGGCGGCACCTGCTGGCGATGGCGGCCTCCAACGGCATCCCGGTGCGGCGTGTCGAGGAGGTGCTGGCGGCCGTGGGGCTGGAGGCGGTCGCCGGGCGGCGCGCCGGGACGTTCTCGCTGGGGATGAGCCAGCGGCTGGGCATCGCCGGGGCGCTGCTGGGCGATCCGGGGGTGCTGCTGTTCGACGAGCCGGTGAACGGCCTCGACCCCGACGGGGTGCTGTGGGTGCGGCGGCTGATGCGGTCGCTGGCGGCCGAGGGCCGCACCGTGTTCGTCTCGTCCCACCTCATGAGCGAGATGCAGCTGACCGCGGACCGGCTGGTGGTCATCGGGAAGGGCCGCCTCCTCGCGGACGCGCCGGTTTCGGAGGTGATCGCCGCGAGTTCGCGGAACACGGTGCGGGTGCGCGGCCCGCGCGCGGGCGACCTCGCCGCGCGGATCACGGCCGGGCTGGGCCCGGAGGGGGCGCGGGTGCGGCCGGGCGACGACGGCGAGCTGCTGGTGTCGGGCGCGTCGGCGGAGCAGGTCGGGACGGTCGCGCACGCCGCCGGGCTGCCGCTGTTCGAGCTGACGACCGTCCGGGCGTCGCTCGAGGAGGCGTACATGGAACTGACCGGCTCGAGCGTCGAGTACGACGCCGCGCCCGGCGCGGAGGTGACGGCGCGATGACCGCCCGGGACACGACGGCCGGCGCGACGGCCGGCACGACGATCGGCCGGGCGACGGCCGGGGCGGGTGCGGTCCGGTCCGCGGACGGGCGGGCCCGGCCGGGTGCGGGCGGCGGGTTCCGCGGGGCGTTCGCCGCCGAGTGGATCAAGCTGTGGTCGGTGCGGTCCACCTGGTGGAACCTGGCCGGCGCGGTCGCCATGATGGGCGTGTTCTGCGTGATCCTGGCGACCGACACCGCGACGGACAACACCTCCGGGCAGCCCGGCGTCGAGCCGCCCGGGGCGGTCGCGGTGTCCGACATCCCGGTCGGCGCGATCGACCTGGTGCAGTTCGTGGTGCTGGCCCTGGCGATCCTGGCCGTCACCGGCGAGTACGCCACCGGAAGCGTCCGCACGACGCTGCAGTGCGTGCCGCTGCGCGGCCGAATGCTGGCGGCCAAGGCGTCCGTCGTCGCGGCCGTGACGCTGCCCGCCGGGGTCGTCCTGGTCCTCGCCGGTGCCGCGATCAGTGCGCCGGTCCTGGGCGAGTGGGGCCGTCTGGAGGCGGGCGGTCTCGTGCGGGACGCCCTGGCCGCGGGGGCGTACCTGGCGCTGACGAGCCTGCTGATGACGGGTGTCGCGGCGGTGCTGCGCAGTGCCGCGGCCACCCTCACCACGGCGTTCCTGTTCCTGATGGTGGTGCCGATGTCCCTGGCCAACGCCCGCTCCGACCTGCTGAAGAGTGTGGGGGACGCGCTGCCGGCGACGGCGGGCCGCTACTTCCTGGCCGGGGACGGCGGGCCCTATCCGGCCGCCGCGGGTCTGCTCATCGTGGCGGTGTGGTCGGCGGCGGCCCTGTGGTTCGGCACGGTGATGCTGCGCCGCCGGGACGCCTGACCCGCCCGGACCACGGGCTGGAAAACGGTTCGGACGCCCGGGACGCCGCACCGCGGTCGACGCGTGCGGCGGCCCGGGCGTACGGGGCGGGGCGTCCGGGGACGGGTGCGGAGGCGGGGGCGGGCGCGCTCGGACGGGCCCGCGGCTCTACCGCCCGCCGCCCAGGCCCGAAACCTCCCCGGCGCCACCGCCGCCGGCGTCGGCGGGCGCCCCGTCGACCAGACCGGCCTCATAGGCCACGATCGCCGCCTGCACCCGGTTCCTGACCTCCAGCCGCGTCAGGATGGCCGACACGTACGCCTTCACCGTGCCCTCCACCACGTGCAGCCGCTGGGCGATCTCGGCGTTGGACAGCCCGGCGCCCACCAGCGCCAGCACCTGCCGCTCCCGCGGCGTCAGGTCGGCGATGCGGCGCCGGGCGCGGGCCTCCTGCGACATGCGGCCGCCGCGCAGCTCCCCGATGACGCGGTGCGCCACCTTCGGCGACAGGTACGCCGCGCCGTCCGCGACCGCCCGCACCCCCGCGATCAGCTCGTGCGGGTCGCCCGACTTCAGCAGGAACCCGCCCGCGCCGCCCGACAGCGCCCGGACGATGTACTCGTCCTCCCCGAAGGTGGTCAGCATGACGATCCCCGTGCCGGGCGCGGCGCGGCGCAGCTCCTCCGCGGCGGCCAGCCCGTCCAGCCGCGGCATGCGGATGTCCAGCAGCGCGACGTCGGGACGGTGCGCCAGCACGCCCTCGACGGCCTCCCGCCCGTCGGCGGCCTCGGCGACGACCTCGATCCCGGGATCGGCGGCCAGGATCGCCCGCACCCCGGCGCGGATCATGGCCTCGTCGTCGGCGAGCAGTACGCGGATCACGGGGTTCCCCTTCGTTCGTCGAGCCGCCGCGACAGCACCGAGGTGCTGTAGGCGTCCTTGGTGATGAGGCGTCCGTCGGCGAAGCACAGCCGGTAGACCCATTCGGTGCCCAGCAGGTTGGCCTCCGGGCTGTAGTAGCGGCAGGCGGCGCCCGGCGGTTCGGGCACCGTCGCGCGGACGACGCCGGTCCCGGCCGTCTGCATGGCCGGCAGCGTCCGCTCGGCGTCCGCCTGGTCGGCGCCGATCCGCAGGGCGCGGTAGTCGGCGGGTTCCAGCACCGAGTTCAGCGTGACGTAGACGTGGTGGCCGGCCATCACGGCGCCCAGCAGCGCCAGCAGCGCCGCCGGGACGACGATCGCGGTGATCAGTCCGCGGCGGACCCGGCGGCGCGCCCACTCCAGGTACCGCGCGGACTCGCTCACCGGCCCCGGCGCCGCGCCCGGGTCGCCGGTGTCGCCGGGGGGCAGCCCGAACGTGGTGCGCAGGGCCGTCGTAGCGGGCGATGCGGCGTCCGCGGACGGGGCGGGGGCGGCGTGCGGGGGGCGGCCGCCGGGGCCTTGCGGGTCCGCGGGCAGGCGTGCGGTGACCCGGAAGCCGCCGCCGGGCAGCGGCCCGGCCTGCAGGACGCCCCCGGCGAGCCGGACGCGTTCGGACAGGCCGGTCAGGCCCCGTCCGCCCCCGGAGGGCAGCAGCGGCGCCGCGTCGGGCGGCGGGTCGTTGGTGACCGACACCACGAGCACCTCTCCGGCGGCGCCGTCGGGGAGGCCGTCGGCGGTGCGGGACAGGCTTACGGTGACGGCGGCGCCCGGGGCGTGCTTGGCGGCGTTGGTGATCGCTTCCTGGACCACCCGGTGCGCGGCCAGCGCCAGCATCGGCTCGGCCGCGAGCATGGCCGCCGCCCCGCCGCCGTCCGTCCCGTCCCCGCCGCCGTCCGTCCCGTCCTCGTCGTCGGCCAGGCGGACCGGGACGCCCGACGCGCGGGCCCGCTCGACCAGCTCGGGGATGCTTTCGCGGCCCGGCCGCGTGGGCGCCTGCGGCGCGGTGCCCGCGGGAGCCGCGGCGTCCTCGCGCAGCACCCCGATGATCTCCCGCAGGTGCTCGGTCGCCTCGGCGGCGCCCGCGCGCAGCTCCGCCGCCGCGGCCCGGTGCCGCTCGTCCAGCCCCGGCGCGACCTGCAGCGCGCCCGCCCGCACCGCTATCAGCGCCAGCTCGTGCCCGAGGGAGTCGTGCATGTCCTGGGCGATGCGGGCCCGCTCGCGCAGCCGCTCCTGCTCGGCGATGATGCGCTGCTCGCGCTCCAGGCGCTCGGCGCGGTCCCAGCCCGCCCGGACCAGCTCCTGGTACTGCCGCCAGTAGCGGCCCATCAGCCACGGCAGGACGCCCAGCAGCACCAGCCACACCGTGCTGGGGAACCAGACGGTCACGTCGAGGTCGCGGAGGATGCTGAGCGCGACGCCGCCCGCCAGCACGAACGCGAACCCCCACAGCACCGGCCGCGACCGCTGCGACCGCAGGCCCGTGAGGTAGGCCAGGACGGGCATGGCGAACACGAAGTTGCCGTGCAGGGCGGTCGTCGAGATGCCCAGGATCAGCGCCGCGATCGGCAGCGCCCGCGACATCGCGACCACCACCGCCATCACCGCGATCCCGGCGGGCTGCAGCCACCAGGACGCCGAGTCCGTCTCGAGCGGGGCGACCGCGTTGATCGCCGGGGGCAGCACCAGGACGGCCCACAGCAGCGTGTCGCGCGCCCTCATCGCGCGCGTCGGCCGCCGCACCGCTTCCCGCGCCGCGCGCACCGCCGCTCCGACCCGGGCCGCGACCGGGACGCGCGCCGGAGCGGGCGCGGGCGCCGGTTCCCGCGGCGCGTCCCGTCCGGAAGGGTCGTGGACACGGGAGGCGTAGTCGTTCACCCGCCCACGCTACAAGTGGGACGATCTGCGCTGATACTGACGAAAGTCAAGGTCCGCGGCGCTCGCCGGGCCTTCGCCCCGGCCTCTCCCCCGGCCGTAACCGGCCCGCCCGGCGACGCGCGTTCCCTCCCGCGCACGCGGTCACGGACCGAGTCGCCCCGCCCTTCCTCCCGGCCCGTCACACTGACGGTCACGCGGTGGGGCGGCCTCAATTACGGTTGGGCCGTGACCACCCCACCGGCCCTCCCCCCGGACGCTTCCGCAGACGCCTCCCCCGGCGACCCCGCGGGACGCCCGGCGGGGGGACGCGCGGGCCGGCGCGCGCGTCCGCTCGTCCGGCGGCTGCGGACCCGCGCGGCGGCCCTCGCCGCCGACCCGGAATCCGGGGCCCCGGAAAGCGGGGCCCGTACCGCGCGGCGGCCGCCGGTCCCGCGCGGGGACGCCGTGCTCGCCGCCGTCGCGCTGCTGGCCACGCTCGGACTCAGCATGGCGGCCGTCCGGCCCGGCGACCGGAACCTGTGGCCGGCCGGCGCCGCGATGATCGTCGCGGCGACGCTGGCGCTGGCCGTGCGGCGGCGCCACCCCGCGATCGTGCTGGCCGTCGCGATCACGGTGCCGCAGGTGTACTACCCGCTCGGGTACCCCGACGGGCCGATCATGCTCGTCTCCTACATCGCGCTGTTCAGCGCGGCGGTCGAATGCCGGCTGATCGTGCCGCTGAGCGCGGTGTTCGCGTCGAACGCCGGGTTCATCGTGGCGTCGGTGCTGTGGGGCGACAGCAACTCCGACCCGGACGCGCCGCTGGACGCCCAAGGCTTGGCGGCGTTCACGCTGGGTCTGCTGGCCACGGTCGGCGCCGGCCAGTACATCCGCGGTCGCCGCGCGCAGGCCGAGGCCGCCGAGCGGCGCGCGGCCGCCGCCGAACGCGACCGCGAGCAGGAGGCGCGGCGCCGCGAGACGCAGGAGCGGCTGCGGATCGCGCGGGAGCTGCACGACGTGCTGGCCCACCAGATATCTCTGATCAACGTGCAGGCGGGTGCGGCGCTGCACCGCCGCGACGACCCCGAGCGCGCCTACGCGGCCCTGGAGGCGATCAAGGCGGCGAGCAAGGAGACGCTGCGGGAGCTGCGCGGGGTGCTGGGCGTGCTGCGGCAGGTCGACCAGGACGGCGACGCTCCCGGCCGCATCGGCGGCGAGGGCCCGGTGCCGGGCGGCGGCCCGGTGGCGCCGGTGCCGTCGCTGGCGCGCGTCGGGGAACTGCTGGAGCAGACGGCCGCGGCGGGACTCGTCGTGCGGCGCGCCGGCGACCTGGCGCCCGCACCCGACACCCCCGCACCCGACGCGACGGGGGCCGACGCGACGCCGCCCGACGCGACGGGGGCCGAGGGGAACGCGGCGGACGGTACCGCGGCGGACCGCGCGGATCGGGCGGACCGCACGGGTCTGGAGACGCTGGCGACACTGCCCGCGCCGGTCGGCCTCGCCGGATACCGCATCGTGCAGGAGGCGCTGACCAACGCCGTCCGGCATTCCGGGGCCGAGAAGGTCACCGTCGAGATCCGCCGCACCCCCGCCGCGGTGATCGTCCAGGTCGTCGACGACGGCGCCGGCGCCCCCGCGGACGCCGCCGCGGGCGGGGACGGGCTGCGCGGGATGCGCGAGCGCGCCGCCGCCGTCGGCGGCGAGCTGATGGCCGGGCCCGCCCCCGGCGGCGGCTTCCGGGTGTGGGCGCGGCTCCCGCTGGGCCGGCCGCCGGACGGCGCGTCCGGACCGGGCGGCCGGGCCTGACCCGGCGGCGGGACGCACGGCGCGCCGGGCGGGCGCGGAAACGGGTGAGCGCGGCGCGACGGGCGCCGCTGAAGGAGGAGATGGCGTGATCCGGGTAGTGCTGGCCGACGACCAGACGCTGGTGCGGGCGGGTTTCCGGTCGATCCTGGAAGGCGAGGACGACATTGAGATCGTCGCCGAGTGCGGGGACGGCGAACGGGCCGTGCGGCTGGCCGCCGAGCTGCGGCCCGACGTGGTCCTGATGGACATCCGCATGCCCGTCCTCGACGGGCTCGAGGCCACCCGCCGCATCACCGGCGACCCGCGCCTCGACGACGTCCGCGTGGTGATCCTGACGACCTTCGACCTCGACGACTACGTCTACGGGGCGATCAAGGCGGGCGCCAGCGGGTTCCTGGTCAAGGACACCGAGCCGCCCGAGCTGATCCACGGCGTGCGGGTCGTCGCGCGCGGCGACGCGCTGCTGGCGCCGACCGTGACGCGGCGGCTCATCGCCGAGTTCGCGTCCCGCATCAGCACGCCGCCGCCCGCCGCGCGGCTCGACGCCCTCACCGACCGGGAACGCGAGGTGCTGGCCCTGGTGGCGGCGGGGCTGTCCAACGAGGAGATCGCCGGGCGGCTGGTGCTGTCTCCCGCCACCGCCAAGACCCATGTCAGCCGTATCCTGGCCAAGGTCGGGGCGCGCGACCGGGCGCAGCTGGTCGTCCTGGCCTACGAGACCGGCATGATCCGCCCCGGCTGGCTCGGCTGACGGCCCCGCCCGGGGCGGGGTGCAACCGGTCCGGGCGGTGCGGTGTTGAACGGAAGTGACGGTTACGACGGAGGCACCGGCGATCGGCGACGCACCGCAGGCCCGCGACGTCCCGGCCCCGCCGGACGAACGCGGCGCCGAGGTCGCCGCGGCGCTCGCCGGCGACCTGGACGCGGGGTTCGCGGTGCTGTACGAGGCGTACCGGGGTGTGGTGTTCTCCACCGCGCTGCGGCTGTGCGGCCGGTGGGCCGAGGCGGAGGACCTGTCCGCCGAGGCGTTCCTGCGCGCCTACCGGGCGCTGTGCGGGTACGGGCCGGACCGGATCGCCGCGCTGCGGCCCCGCGCCTGGCTGCTGACGATCCTGATGAACCTGTGGCGCAACGGGCTGCGGTCGGCGGCGCGGCGGCCGCGGCCGGGCCCGCTGGAGGACGCCGGCGATCCGCCCGACCCGGCCGAGGGCGTGGAGGACGCCGCGGCGCGGCGCGAGACCGGCCGGGAACTGGCCGCGCTGCTGGCCGGGCTGCCCGAGCGGCAGCGCGCCGCCGTGGTGCTGCGGCACGTCGCCGACCTGCCCGTCGCCGAGATCGCCGACGTGCTCGGCCTGCCGCAGGGCACCGTCAAGTCGCACATCTCCCGCGGATTGGCCCGCCTGCGCGCCGCCCGCGAGGACGACCAGGGGACGCGGCGTCCCGCACAGCGAGGGGGGAACCGATGACCCGCACCGATCCCGCGAACAGTCCCGCGAACGGCCCCGTGTTCGGCCGTGCGGACCGCCGGGCCGATCGGCCCGGTTCCGGTCCGGCGCCCGACGCGGCGCTCGATCCGGCGGGCGGCCTGGCCGCCGATCTGGCCGCCGGTCTGTCCGGGCTGGCCGCCGACGCGCCGCCCGGGCTGCTGGACCGCATCGCCGCGCGCCGCGTCTGCGTCCCGGGCCCCCTGCCGGACCTGCACGTCGCCTTCACCGACCGGGGCGTGGCGTTCCTGCGCGCCGGGCTGGACGCCGAGGCGTTCACCGCCGCGTTCCGCGAACGGTTCGCGCGGCCGCTGCTGCCCGCCGACCGTCCGCCCGCCGGGCTGCTGCCCGCGCTGCGCGCCGGCCGCCCCGCCGGGGTCCCGCTCGACCTGCGCGGCCTCACCGAGTTCGAGGCGGCGGTGCTGCGCGCCGCCGCCGCCATCCCGCGCGGGCAGATCCGCCCCTACGCGTGGGTCGCGCGGGAGGCGGGCCATCCGCGGGCGGTGCGGGCCGTCGGGACGGCGCTGGGCCGCAACCCCGTCCCGCTGCTGATCCCCTGCCACCGCGTCACCCGCTCCGACGGGTCCGCCGGGCAGTACGTGTTCGGCGACGACGCCAAGCTGCGGCTGCTGCGCGGCGAGGACGTCGACGTGGACGCCGTCGCCGACCTCGCCCGGCGCGGCACCCGGCTGATCGGCAGCGGCACCACCGGCATCGTGTGCTACCCGACGTGCGGCGACGCGCGCCGCATCACCCCCGCCCACCGCCGCGGCTTCGCGAACCTGGCCGCCGCGCGGGCCGCCGGGTACCGGCCGTGCGCCCGCTGCCGCCCCGCCTGACCCGTTCCCCCGCATAGTTCCGCACGTGGCGGGAATGGGGCGTCCACCTGCGGGGACGACCCAAGGAGGGGAACGAGCATGCGCGTCGTCGTGATCGGCGCCACCGGCAACATCGGCACCAGCACCGTCCGGGCGCTGGCCGCCGACCCGGACGTCACCCGGATCACCGCGCTGGCCCGCCGGCTGCCCGGCACCGGCGCCGGAGACACCGAGAAGACCGAGTGGGTCGAGGCGGACGTCACCGACAGCGACCTGGTCGCGCCGATGCGCGGCGCCGACGCGGTGATCCACCTGGCCTGGCTGTTCCAGCCCACGCACCGCCCGGCGGTGACGTGGGACGCCAACGCCGTCGGCAGCGCCCGCGTGTTCGACGCCGCCGCCGAGGCGGGCGTGCCCGCGCTGGTGTACTCCTCGTCGGTGGGGGCCTACTCGCCGGGGCCCAAGGACCGCGCCGTGGACGAGGGGTGGCCGACGCACGGCTGGCCCGGCGCCGCCTACAGCCGCGAGAAGGCGTATGTCGAGCGGCTGCTGGACGCGTTCGAGGCGGCCCATCCCGACCGGCGCGTCGTGCGGATGCGGCCCGGGTTCGTGTTCGAGCGGCAGACCGCGGCGCAGCAGCGGCGGCTGTTCGCCGGTCCGCTGCTGCCCGGCCGCCTCGCCCGCGCCGACCGCATCGGGGTCGTGCCGGACATGCCGGGCCTGCGGTTCCAGGTGCTGCACTCGGCCGACGCGGGCGAGGCGTTCCGGCTCGCCGCGGTCCGGGACGTGCGCGGCCCGTTCAACATCGCCGCCGACCCGGTCATCGACGCCGCCGAGCTCGCCGACATGCTGGGCGCCCGCACGGTGCGGGTGCCGCAGCGGGGCGTGCGGGCCGCGCTCGCCGCGGCGTGGGGCCTGCACCTGGTGCCGGCCTCGCCGGGGCTGTTCGACCTGGCGATGGAGCTGCCGATCATGGACACCGCGCGGGCCCGCACGGAACTGGGCTGGACGCCGCGGCACTCGTCCCGCGAGGCGCTGCTGCAGTTCCTGGAGGGGCTGCGCACCGGCGCGGGCCGCGACACCCCGCCGCTGGCGCCGGGCACCGGCGGCCCGGGGCGCGTCCGCGAGTTCGCCACCGGCGTCGGCCGTCGCCCCTGACCGCACGCGCGCGGCCCCGGCGGGCCGCGACGGCATCGCATCGACCACACCGACGTCCCGGCCCCGGGCGCGCCCCGGGGCCGGGTCATCCGAGGAGGGCCCTCATGGCCACGATCACTTCCGCGCACCTGCACGACCTGCTCGCCTCCACCGACCGCGACGCCGCGCTCGTCGTCGTCGAGGGCCGGGCCGCCGTGGTGCCCTCGTCGCCCACCCGGACCGGGGAACCGGGCGACGCCCTGGTCATCACCACCCGCGACGCCGTGATCGCCGAGCTCGACACGGGCGCGAACGAGGAGCAGATCGAGCAGCTCGCCCAGCGCCTCGACGTCGCCCTGGACAGCCTCGGCGGCTGACTCCCCCGGCCGGGCCGACGCGCGATCCATGTTACCGACCGGCCGGCCGCCGCTCCGTCCGCGCCCGAGTCCCCGTCCGTCCGGGCGCGGCTCGCTGCTGCGCGAGGGCCCGGACGGACGGGGTTCCCCGGCGGGTCGGTCAGTCCGCGCCGCTCCCGCTCGAGCCGTCGTCCGCGCCGTCGCCCGTTTCCTGGGACGGGCGTGCGGGACGTGCGCGGCGGCGGTGGCTGGTGTCGCAGAACGGGTAGGCGCGGCTGCGGCGGCAGGCGCACAGCGCCACCGTGAAGCGGTCCGAGGCCACCACCCGGCCGTCCTCCAGCTCCACCTCGACCGGGCCCTCCACCAGCACCGGGCCGCCCTTGACCAGCCGCACCCGCCGCCGGTCGGCGTCAGGCCGCCCGCCGGGCGCCGTCACGCCGTCCACCTCGCTCACCGCCCCCCGCGGGCCCGCCCCGCCCGCCGTATCCACCGCGCCCGTTGTGTCCGTGGTCGCGCGTCCCGGTCAGGTCGGCCCGCACCACCACCAGCTCCTCGTGGCGCTGCCCGCACCGCACCGCGCCCCGCGCCTCCAGGCTCGCCGCCCGGCGCCGCATCACCGGCCCGAACGGCTCGTCGCGCCGCGCCGCCACCACCGGGCGCGTGCCCGCGTCCCGCAGCGCCACCAGCGTCGCCGCCACCCCGCTCAGCGCCGACTGCACCACCAGCAGCGTCCCGCCCGGCGCCAGATGGGCCGGGGCCTGCGCGCAGATCCGGTCCAGCAGCGCCCGCCCGCACGGGCCCGCCTCCCACGCCCGGGCGCGGCCCCGCACCTCCTCCGGGAAGGCGTCGCCGATCACGTACGGGGGGTTGGCGACGATCACGTCGAACCGCTCCCCCGCCACCGGCTCGAACAGGTCGCCGCGCAGCACCCGCACCGGCAGGTTCCGCAGCCGCGCGTTGACCCGCGCCGCCAGCACCGCGCCCGCCGCCACGTCCACCGCGACGACCTCGCGGGCCCCGCAGCGCGCGGCCGCCACCGCCATCGCGCCCGTCCCGGTCCCCACGTCCAGCACCCGGGCGCCCGCCGCGACGCCCGCGCGGCGCAGCGCGCCCGCCAGCAGGGCGGTGTCGGCCTGCGGCCGGTACACGCCCGGCGGCCTCAGCATCGGCACATCGCCCCTGTACCGCGAGAAAACCATGACAAACCCCCCATCAGCCGCATGCGATCCGGTCACCGGGCGCCGCCCCCGCGAGGGGACGCCGCAGCGACGACCGCGGCGGGTCCGATCCCCACGCGCCCAGCAGGTGCGCCGCGAGCCGGTCCTCCAGCAGGCCCGTCGCCCGCACCCCGAACGTCACGTCCGCCGCCAGCTCCGGCTCGTCCGCCAGCAGCCCGCCGATCACGTCGTGCCGCAGCACCTGCTCGTGGACGGCGTCGGCCTCGATGTGCTCGGTGTAGAACAGCAGGGCCCGCGGCCCCGCGCCCAGCCGCTCCAGCGCCCGCGCCATCCGCCGCGCGGCGGGCGCCGTGGTGATCTCCGCGGCGGCGAAGTGCCCCACCAGCGCGCCGCGCAGCGACCGGCGCAGCCCGAAGCACGACATCATGTTCACCGTCGCCAGCATCGGCGCCGGGGCCGCGTCCACGTAGGCGCCGTAGGCGGAGTCCAGGCCCAGGTCCTCCAGCAGGTCGGCGTACAGCCCGGCGTGGATGCGGTCGGGGCGGCCGCCGCCGAACTCGTCGTGCTCGACCGCGACCAGCGCCGTCTTGGCGCGGCCCCGCAGCCGCGGGATCACCCAGGCGTGCGGGTCGGCCTCCTTCAGGTGGTACACCGAGCGGTGCGCGGCGTGCTCCAGCAGCTGCCACCGCTCCCCCGCGTCCCGCAGGTGCCCGGTGACGCCCCCGCCGCCGTCCGCGGGCTCCACCAGCAGCTCGTCCAGGGCGTCCTCCAGCTCCGCCCGCGCGTCGCGGCCCGCCCGCGCGGTCGCGGGCGCCGCGGTGCCGGCGCGCAGGGCGTCCAGGAAGACCGCTTCGAGCGCGCCGCGCAGCCGCAGCAGCTCGGGGTCCCACTCCCAGTCCGGGGAGACGCCGGCGAACCCGCGGTAGTGCAGCTCGTAGCAGACGTGCAGGGCCAGCTGCAGGTCGTCGCCGTAAGGGTCGGCGGACCCCGCGTCCCGCGGCAGCGGCGCGGCCGCGCCCGGCCGCCCCGGGCCGCCCGGGGAGCGCCCCGCGAGAGTCTCGATCACGGCGCGCGACAGGGGGCCGCGCGGCTCCGGCAGGACGGGCGCCGCGTCCCTCCCGCCCGGTCGCAGCGGCGGCGCGCTCTGCTCGACTGCCATGTCCCCTCCCGTGGTCGGATCCCGTCGCCCCCCGGTACCCGCTCACCGGGCGCCCATACGCCGCCCCGGCCATGCGCCCGGTCACACCCGCTGGACACCGGCGAGACGCCCGAGGCCGCGGACCCGGCCACGGCCACGGCCCGGGCCGGGGCGCCGCGCCGCTGACCGGATCGTTCCGGTGCGCGCCGGGATCGGGCCTGCCGCAAGGGCGCCCCGCCCGGCAGGATCGCGGGCATGAACCGAGCGCTTCTCGTCATCGACGTCCAGGAGTCCTTCCGGCGGCGGCCCAACTGGCGGGCCGTGTCGGCGCCCGACATCGCCGACCGCGCCGCACGGCTCGTCGACGCCGCCCGCGCCGCCGGCGACACCGTCGTGTGGGTGCTGCACACCGAACCCGGCAGCGGCACCCCCTTCGACCCCGCCCTCGGCCACGTGCGGCTCATGGACGGCCTCGAGCCCGCGCCCGGCGAACCCGTCGTGACCAAGACCTCCCGCAACGCGTTCACCACCACCGGGCTGCAGCGGCTGCTCACCGCCCGCGGCGTCCGCGAAGTGGTGATCTGCGGCATCCAGACCGAGCAGTGCTGCGAGACCACCGCGCGCCTGGCCGCCGACCTGGGCTACGGCGTCGTGTTCGTCACCGACGCCACCGCCACGTTCCCCATCGAGCACCGCGACGCGCCGCCCGGCCGCGACCTGGACCGGATCCTCGCCGACCCCGCGACCCTGCCGACCGACCAGATCATCGCCCGCACCGAGTACGCCCTCGCCGGCCGGTTCGCCGCCATCGCCGCCCTGGACGACCTCGCCCCCGCGTCCGCCCGGTAGGCTGACCGGATCGTGACCAGGATCGTCTTCCTGCTCGTGCCCGGCGTGCACCTGCTCGACCTCGCCGGGCCCGCACAGGTGTTCTTCGCCGCCTCCGACGTCCTCGGCGACCCCGCCGACTCCGCCCCCGCCGCTTCCGACCCCGCCGCCCCCGGCCCGGAGCGCGCCGCGGGCACCGGCGGGGGCGGGTACCGGCTGCTGTACGTGGCCGAGCGGGAGGGCGTCACCAGCGCCCAGGGGCTGCGCCTGGACGCCGGCACCCGCTGGCCCGACCCGGATCCCGGCGACGTCCTGCTGGTCCCCGGTTGGCGATGGTCGACCGGGGCGCCGCACACCGCCCCGGTCGGCGCCGACACGGCCCGCCGCATCGCCGCCCACCACGCCGCCGGGGGCCTGGTCGCCAGCGTCTGCGCGGGCGCGTTCGCCCTCGGCCAGGCCGGGCTGCTGGACGGCCGCCGCTGCACCACCCACCACGAACTGCAGGACGTCCTGGCCCGCCGCCACCCGCGCGCCTCCGTCGTCCGCGACGTCCTGTACGTCACCGACGACCGGGTCGTCACCTCCGCGGGGATCGCCAGCGGGATCGACCTGGCGCTGCACCTGGTCGCCGCGCGGCACGGTCCCGGCGTCGCCGCGCGGGTCGCCCGGACGATGGTGGTGTACGCGCGCCGCAACGGCGAGGAGCCGCAGGACGGCGTCATGCTGCGGCACCGCGCGCACCTCAGCGACGCCGTCCACCGGGTGCAGGACGCGATCGACGCCGGGTACGCGCGGCCGCTGCCGCTGGCGGCGCTGGCCGCCGCGGCCGGGGTCAGCGAGCGCACCCTCACCCGCCGGTTCGCCGCCGCGACCGGCCTCACCCCGCTGCGCTACCAGCAGGAGCTGCGCCTGGAGCGGGCCGAGCACCTGATCGGGCAGGGCGCCACCGCCGAGTCCGCCGCCCGCGCCGTCGGCTTCGCCGACGCCCGCATGCTGCGCCGCCTGCGCGCCCGCGCCTGACCGCCCCCCGCCTGCCGTCCCCACCGACCGGTGCCCGCGGCAAGCAAGCGCGTCAGCGGTCGGGGCGGGCCAGCGCCCCGGTCAGGAACAGCGCGGTGACGGCCGCGCACGCCTCCTCCACGCCCATCCGCCGCCGCACGACCCGCGACACCACGCCCTCCAGCAGGCTGAAGTACAGCTCGGCGAGGGTGTGGACGGGGATGTCGCGGCGCAGCGACCCGCCCGCGGCGCCGCGCTCGAACACCGTGCGCAGCGGCCCGACGAGCCGGGCGTCGACGCGGCGGACCTCCGCGGGGCCCTTGTCGAGCAGCCCGAGCGCCCGGTACTTGCTGATCACGGCGATCGTCGCGCGGGTCGTCCGGGCGATCGCCTCCTCGGTGGAGACGGCGTCGAGGCGGGCGGCGGCGAGCCGCTCGCCCAGGTCGGCGAACGCCGCCTCGTACAGGGAGCGCAGCAGCGCGTCCCGGTCGGGGAAGTAGCGGTCCAGCGTCGCGCGCGCGACGCCCGCGGCGCGCGCGATGTCGGCCATGCTCGCCTGCTCGCCGTCCTCGGCCAGCACCG
Source organism: Actinomadura rifamycini DSM 43936 (assembly GCF_000425065.1). Taxonomy (GTDB): domain Bacteria; phylum Actinomycetota; class Actinomycetes; order Streptosporangiales; family Streptosporangiaceae; genus Spirillospora; species Spirillospora rifamycini. The sequence goes on along the minus strand of NZ_AULB01000010.1, from coordinate 126,203 downwards.
TCGCCGCCGCGTCGAGGATCCCCGCCCGGACGCGGTCGGGCCGCACCGTGCTCCTGGTCATCGCCCCAAGGGTACCGGCGTCCTCACGGGACGACCGGCACCTCGACGTGCCCGGCGGCGCCGGTCCGCACCGCCGCGCGTCCCGCGGTCGCCTCCGCCGCCCACGCCGTGAACTCTTCGACGCGCTCCGCCGGCACCGTCGCGTCCGCCTCCACGCCCGCCCCGTAGCGGACGTCGGCCGGCTGCCCCCACCGCGCGTGCAGGTCGCCGAGGAACCGTCCGGCCAGGTCGTGGCCGACCGCGACGGTCACCGTCACCACCGGCCGCAGCTCCACCACCCCGGCCGCGTCGACCGCCGCCGACACCGCCTGCCCGTAGGCGCGCACCAGCCCGCCCGCGCCGAGCTTCACCCCGCCGAAGTAGCGGGTGACGACCGCCGCGGTCCCGGTCAGGCCGCGCCGCACCAGCACCTCCAGCATCGGGATCCCGGCGGTGCCCGCCGGTTCGCCGTCGTCGCTGCTCTTGGTGATCTCCCCGTGCTCGCCCACCACGTAGGCGGTGCAGTTGTGGGTGGCGTCGCGGTGCGCGCGGCGGTGCGCGGCGATGAACGCGACCGCCTCGTCCTCGTCGGCGACCCGCGCCAGCGTGCAGACGAACCGGGACCGGCGGACCTCCAGCTCGCGGGTCACACCGCCGCCGATCATGCGCACGGGCACCGCCGGCCGCGCCGGGAACAGCAGATCATCGCCCGTACCCTACCGGCCTCCGGCCGGGGCGCCGCCCGGGTGGGGCCAGGGGTTGGGGCGGCACCCGTACAGCGACTTGGTCTGCTGCACCATCACCGGCGCCCGCTCGCCCGGGCCGGGGCACGACCGGTGCCCGTGCCCGAGGGCGTGCCCCACCTCGTGGTTGACGAGGTACTCCCGGTAGGACAGGACGTCGCGGCCGTAGGAGTCGTCGCCGGACGCCCACCGCAGCGCGTTGATCACCGACCGTTCGCCCTCCCGGCACGACAGCTGCCCGCCGGTGATCAGCGGCGCGCACACCCGGTCGGTCAGCGCCGGGGACGACAGCGACACCCGGAACCGGACCGGGCCCCCGCTCACCCGCCGGAACCGCATCGCGCCGCCGTGGCCCCAGCCGCGCGGGTCGTTGAGGATGCGGTGCACCTGGTCGGCGAACCGGGGGCCGGTGAACGGCAGCCCGCGCTCCACCTCGACCAGGTAGTCCACGACGGGCCCGCGCGTCCCGGCGGGCGGCGCAGTCGTGCCGGGGACGACGGCGTACCCGCCGCCCGCCGACCGCGGGATCTGCACCGGTGCGGGCTGCCGCCGCCCGTTGACGAGGGGGCCGGACTCTCCGGCCTGCGCGCCCGCCCGGCCGCCCGCCTGCGCGCTCGCCTGGCCGCTCGCGGGGGTGCGGGGCGGGCCGCCGGACGACGACACCACCGCGACGGTCGCCGCGGCCGCGGCGACGGCCAGCGCCGCGGCCGTCCCGGCCGCCCACCGCGCCCGCCGGCGCCCCCGCCTGCGGCGGTGGGACGGGCGGGGCGCGGCGGCCGGGTCCTGGAGATCGTGCACGGTGCTCCGCTCGGCGGTCGGGCACCGGGGCGCGCGGCCGGGACGTCGCCGCACGGCCGAGCGCCGCGCCCGCGGACGTCCCCCGTGGCCCGCCGGTGCGAGAAGATGATCGTCACCGATCGTAACGGGGGGCGGCCGGCGCGGGCGCCGCCGGGGCGCCGCGCCGGCGGCGGGCTAGATCAGCTCGACCAGGTCGGCGATGGACGCCGCCACGCGGGACGGGCGGAACGGGAACCGGCCGATCTCGTCCTCGCGGGTCACCCCGGTCAGCACCAGGATCGTCTCCAGGCCCGCTTCGACGCCCGCGACGATGTCGGTGTCCATCCGGTCGCCGATCATCGCGGTGGACTCGCTGTGGCCGCCGACGACGTTCAGCGCCGTCCGCATCATCAGCGGGTTGGGCTTGCCGACGAAGTACGGTTCCACGTTCGTCGCCCGGGTGATCATCGCGGCGACCGCGCCGGTGGCGGGCAGCGCGCCCTCGGGCGACGGGCCGATCGGGTCGGGGTTGGTCGCCACGAACCGGGCGCCGCCCTCGATGAGCCGGACGGCCTTGGTGATCTGGGAGAAGCTGTAGGTGCGGGTCTCCCCCAGCACCACGTAGTCGGGGTCGATGTCGGTCAGCACGAAGTCGTTCTCGTGCAGCGCCGTCGTCAGCCCCGCCTCCCCGATCACGTACGCCGACCCCTGCGGGCGCTGGTCGGCCAGGAACCGCGCGGTCGCCAGCGCCGACGTCCAGATCGACTCGGCGGGCACCCGCAGCCCCAGCGCCGCCAGCCGCGCCGACAGGTCGCGCCGGGTGTAGATGGAGTTGTTGGTGAGGATCAGGAAGGGTTTGCCGGAGGCGGCGAGGCGGTCCACGAACTCCTCGGCGCCGGGGACGGGCCGCCCCTCGTGCACCAGGACACCGTCCATGTCCGACAACCAGTACTCGATCGGCCCGCGCTCGGTCATGTCCCCATTGTCGCAGGTGGAGATCACCGCTCCGGACGAGCGGGCGCCCGCCGGCGCGGCCCTCGGGGCCGGCGCGCCGCCCGCCGCCCGCCGCCCGCCGCACGGCGGGCACGCGGCCGGGGGCGCGCCGGGAGCCGCCCGGGAGCATGCCGGGGGCGCGTCGGGGCGTTGACCTGGACGTGACGCGGGTCATACATTTCCGGGACGGCGCACCGAACCGTGTTCGGCGTCCGGTGCCGGGCGGGAGGGCGCCGCGACCCGCTGGAGGCGCGAAGGTGCGGAGCATCGCCGAGGTCCGGGCGGCCATGACGGCCCCCGGGCAGCCGTTCGAGATGGACGAGATCGACATCCGCGGGGTGCGGACCCGCGTGTGGAAGCACGCGCCGCCCACCCTGCGGGACGTGCTGGAGGCGTCCCGCGCGCACGGCGACGCCGACTTCATCGTCTACGAGGGCGACCGGCTGACGTTCGCCGGCCACTACGCGCGCGCCGCGGCGTTCGCCCGCGCCCTCGTCGAGCGGTACGGGGTGCGCAAGGGCGACCGGGTCGCGATCGCGATGCGCAACTACCCGCAGTGGTCGGTGGCGTTCTTCGGCGCCGCCGCCGCGGGCGCCGTCGCGGTCCCGCTGAACGCGTGGTGGAGCGCCGCGGAACTGGAGTTCGGGCTGCGCGACAGCGGCGCGCGGGTGCTGGTCGCCGACGCGCAGCGCGCCGAGCGCCTCGCCGGCGTGCTGCCCGGCCTGGACGCCGCCGTCCTGGTCGCCCGTCCCGCCGAGACGGGCCCGCCGGCGGGCGCCGAGGACTTCGACGCCGTGGTCGACGCGGCCCTGCACGCCGCGGGGGGCGCGGCGGCGGCCGTCCCGCCGGACGTCGCGCTCGAGCCCGAGGACGACGCGACGATCTTCTACACGTCCGGCACGACCGGCCGCCCCAAGGGCGCGCTGGGCACCCACCGCAACATCACCGGCAACCCGATCGGCCTCGCCTACGGGCTGGCGTCGGCGGGGGTCCGCGCGGGCCGCCCGGTGGCGGAGCTGATGGCGCCGCAGCGCCGGGTGACGCTGCTGAGCGTGCCGCTGTTCCACGCCACCGGCTGCCATTCGGTGCTGGTGTCCAGCGCCCTGCAGGGCGGCACCGTCGTGCTGATGTACAAGTGGGACGCCGCCGAGGCGCTGCGGCTCATCGAGCGGGAGCGGGTCACCGGGTTCGGCGGCGTGCCCACCATGGCCTGGCAGGTGCTGACCTCGCCCGACTTCGACGCCTACGACACCTCCAGCCTCACCGGCGTCAGCTACGGCGGCGCGCCGGCCGCGCCCGCGCTGGTCGACACGATCCGCGAGCGGCTGCCCGACCGGGTGCCGGGCAACGGGTACGGGCTGACCGAGACGTCGTCGGTCACCACCTACAACGGCGGCGTCAACTACCTGGAGCGGCCCGACAGCGTCGGCCCGCCGGTGGCGGTGTGCGACGTGAAGGTCGTCGGGCCGGACGGCGCCGACCTGCCGGCGGGCGAGGTCGGCGAGCTGCTGATCAAGGGGCCCAACGTCATCAAGGGCTACTGGAACCGGCCCGAGGAGACCGCCCGCGCGTTCGCGGACGGCTGGTTCCGCAGCGGCGACCTGGCCCGCGTGGACGCCGACGGGTTCGTCTACATCGTCGACCGGGCCAAGGACATGCTGATCCGCGGCGGGGAGAACGTGTACTGCGCCGAGGTGGAGGCGGCCCTGTACGAGCATCCGGCGGTGGCCGACTGCGCGGTGATCGGCGTCCCGCACGACGTGCTGGGCGAGGAGGTCGGCGCCGTGGTCGTGCCGCGGCCGGGGGCGGAGCTCACCGCCGGGGACGCGCGGGAGTTCCTGGCGGGGCGGATCGCGGCGTTCAAGGTCCCGGCCCACTGGTGGTTCCGCGCGGAGGGCCTGCCCCGCAACCCCGGCGGGAAGATCCTCAAGACGCGGCTGCGGGAGGAGCTGCTGGCCGCGCCCCGCTAGGCGCGGACCGGGCGGGCGCGGTTTCGCGGGTGCGGCGGAAGGTGCGGCGGTAGGCGTCGGGCGGGACGCCGACGGTGCGGTGGAAGTGCCGGCGCAGCGTCGCGGCGCTGCCCATGCCGGTGGCCGCCGCGACGGCGTCGACGCCGTCGTCGGTGGTCTCCAGCAGTTCCTGGGCGAGGCGGATCCGCTGGGTCAGCAGCCACTGCAGCGGGGTGGTGCCGGTCGCCGCCCGGAAGTGGCGGCCCAGGTTCCGCGGGCTCATCCGGGCGCGGCGGGCCAGGTCGGTCACGGTCAGCGGCCGGTCGAGCCGCTCGATCGCCCACGCGAACAGCTCGGCGAGGGGGTGGCCGTCCGGGGCGGGCACCGGGGCGGTGACGAACTGGGCCTGGCCGCCGTCGCGGTGCGGCGGCACGACCAGGCGGCGCGCGACCGCGTTGGCGACCGCGGAGCCGCGGTCGCGGCGGACCAGGTGCAGGCACAGGTCCATGGCGGCGGCCTTGCCCGCGGAGGTCAGGACGCTGCCCTCGTCCACGTAGAGGACGTCCGGGTCGACCCGGACGCGGGGGTGGCGGTCGGCGAGCGCGGCGGTGTGCGCCCAGTGCGTGGTCGCGCGCCGGCCGTCCAGCAGGCCGGCGGCGGCGAGCACGAACGCGCCGGTGCACAGGGACGCCACGCGCGCTCCGGCGGCGTGGGCCGCGCGCACCGCGTCGACCAGTTCGGCGGGCGGGTCGGCGCCGGTGTCGGCCCAGCCCGGCACGATCACGGTCCGGGCGCGGGCGAGCCGGTCGAGTCCGGCGTCGGGTTCCAGGGCGAACCGGCCGATCCGCACGGGGGCCGGCCCGCACACGGCGAGGTCGTACCAGGGGCCCGGCACGCCGGCCGGTGCGGCGCCGAAGACCTCGTGGGCCAGGGACAGCTCGAAGTGGAGCATCCCGTCGGTGACGGCCAGCGCGACGGTATTCATGTCCGAAAGTGTACGGATCATGGCGTTCCAGACGCTCGCGGCCGGGCGGGTGCCCGCGCCAGAATCTCCGTGGTTGATCGTTCAAGCACATGGGAGAGACCGTGGGATCGGGACAGACGGTGGCGGTGTTCGGCGCGTACGGGCACACCGGGCGCTTCGTGGTGGACGAGCTGCTGGAGCGCGGGTTCGTCCCGGTGGCGTCCGGCCGCGACGAAGGCCGGCTGCGGGAGCTCGCGGCGTCCCGCCCGGAGCTGGCGGCGCGGCCCGCGACGGTCGGCGACCCGGCCTCCCTCGACCGGGCGCTGGCCGGCGCGGCGGCGGTGGTCAACGCCGCCGGGCCCTTCGCCGCGACGGCCGCGCCCGTGATCGACGCGGCCCTGCGGGCGGGCGTCCCCTACCTGGACGTGGCCGCCGAGATCGAGGCCAACGCCGACACGTTCGCGCACTTCGGCGACCGGGCCCGCGCCGCGGGGGCGGTGGTCGTCCCCGCGATGGCCTTCTTCGGCGGCCTCGGCGACCTGCTGGTCACCGCGGCGATGGGCGGCTGGGCGTCCGCCGACGAGGCGCACATCGCCTACGGGCTGAGCGGCTGGCACCCCACGGAGGGGACGCGCGCCTCGGGCCGGGTGTCGCGGGAGCGGCGCGGCGGCGGCCGCGTCCGCCACGCCAACGGGCGGCTGGAGTACCGCCACGACGACCCGCCGGTCCTGGAGTGGCCCTTCCCCGCGCCGCTGGGGACCCGGTCCGTCATCGGGGAGTTCTCGATGGCCGACGTCGTCACCGTCCCCCACCACCTGCCGATCCCCGAGGTGCGCACCTACATGACGGTCGAGGCGGCCGGGGACGTGGCGTCGCCGGACACGCCCGCGCCGGCCGCGGCCGACGGGACCGGGCGCTCCGCGCAGACCTTCCTCGTCGACGTCGTCGTGCGCTCCGGCGGCGCCGAGCGGCGCGCCGTGGCGCGGGGCCGCGACATCTACGCCGTCACCGCGCCGCTCGTCGTGGAGGCGGTCGGCCGCGTGCTGTCGGGGCGGGTCCGCGCCGCGGGAGTCGTGTCCGCCGGGGAGGTGTTCGACGCGCCCGACTTCCTGAAGGCGCTGTCCCCGCACGTCTCGGTCGACCTGCGCCCGTGACCGAGGGCGGGCGCCCGCGCGGACGGCCGGTGCCTGCGGGCCCGGGGCGGCCGGTAGCGTGCCCGGGTGGACGAGCATGATCCGATGAACGAACGCGGTCCCCGCGAGGGGACCGGAATCCGGGAGATCGACGCGCCGGGGCTGCCGCCCGGCCCCGGCTACAGCCACGCGGTGTCGGCCGACGTGCCGGGGCGGCTGGTCGTCCTCAGCGGCCAGATCGCGCTGGACGGGGACGGGAACCTGGTGGGGCCCGGCGACCTGGAGGCCCAGACCCGGCAGGTGTTCGCCAACCTCGGGGCCGCGCTGGAGGCGGCCGGGGCGCGGTGGGAGCACGTCGTGCGGCTGGGGTACTTCCTGCTGGACGCGCGCGGCGTCGGCGTGGTGCGGGCCGTCCGGGAGGAGATGCTGCCGGACGGCCTGGCGCCCGCGGCGTCGCTGGTCGAGGTGCGGCGCCTGGTCCGCGACGACCTGCTGGTCGAGATCGAGGCGATGGCCGTCGTCCCGTCCGGCTGAGCGCCGCCCCGGCGCACGGCCGGACACCCGCTGCCGAACGCTCGATGAGGGGCCCGGCACGGGGAAGGCGGGCCCGGGACCGGATCCCGGGCCCGCCTTCCGCGGCGCGCGTGTCAGACGTTGACGCCGAAGTCGGACGCGATGCCCGACAGGCCCGAGGCGTAGCCCTGGCCGACGGCGCGGAACTTCCACTCCTCGCCGTTGCGGTACAGCTCGCCGAACACCATGGCGGTCTCGGTCGAGGCGTCCTCCGACAGGTCGTAGCGGGCGATCTCGCTGTTGTCGGCCTTGTTCACCACGCGGATGAACGCGTTGCGGACCTGGCCGAAGTTCTGCTGGCGGCTGTCGGCGTCGTAGATGGACACCGGGAACACGATCTTGGTGACCTCGGCCGGGACGGTGGACAGGCCCACCTGGATCTGCTCGTCGTCGCCCTCGCCCTCGCCGGTGAGGTTGTCGCCGGTGTGCTCGACCGAGCCGTCGGGGCTCTTGAGGTTGTTGAAGAACACGAAGTGCTGGTCCGACAGGACCTTGTTCTCCGCGTTGAGCAGCAGGGCGCTGGCGTCCAGGTCGAAGTCGGTCCCGGTCGTGGTGCGCACGTCCCAGCCCAGACCCACCACCACGGCGGTCAGTCCGGGAGCCTCCTTCGTCAGCGAGACGTTGCCGCCCTTGCTCAGACTGACTCCCACTGTTGCTACCTCCGTATCGATTGCGGGTGCCGGTCACCCGCGCGGGTCTCTACGAGTCTCCTACGAGAACGGTAGTCACCTCGCGCGGGTTCCCCCGCATCCTCGGGCAAGTCGCGGCGTGGCGCGCGCTTTTCTCCCCTTTCACCGTCCCGTTGTCCCCGGGCGGCGGGACGGGGTCAGCCGGTGAGGAAGGCCGTCGGCGCGGTGATCTCGGCGGGCAGGTCGAACGCGGCCGCCAGGTCCCCGGCGCGGGGGGCGAGGTCGTCGCAGACGCGGCGCCGCGCCGCCCACGCCTCGTCCAGCGCGCCCGGCGGCAGCACCCCCTCGTTGAGCAGGTCGCCCGCGCGGCGGTCGATCCAGTTGAGGGCGTGCAGGGTCAGCACGGGCCGCAGCGCGGCGGGGCCGGTGTCCAGGGCGCGGACGAGGATCTCCAGGGTGATGCGGTCGGCGCAGGCGGTGGCGGTGCGGGCGGCCAGGACGAGGTTGTCGTTCCACGCGGTGAACGGGTCGGCGCCGGCGTCGCGGGCCGCGGCGACGCGGGCGGCGAGCCGGTCGCGCATCCGCCGCTCGGTCTCGCCCGCCAGGAACCGCCACACCGCCGGGGAGGCGAGGTCGCCGCCGTCGGGCGGGCCGGGTTCGGCGGGCGGGGGCGTGTAGCGGTCGAGGTCGGCCATCGCGCGGGCGGTGTCGTAGAGGATCAGCTCGTTGTCGCCGCCGGCGTTCATGTAGGCGTGGGTGAGGCCGCGGTAGGCGTTGAGCCGTTCGACGGCGGCGAAGCCGGGGGCGCCGCTGTGCACGCGGCACGCCGAGACGGTCTCCTGCGCCTGGACGGTCGCGGCGGCCTTCAGCAGCGCCAGGTCGCGGTCGACGGCCGACCAGGGCGCCCACGCGGTGTCGGGCCCGGCGTCGCCGGGGCTCGCCGCGGTCGCGCCGGGCGCGTCGGCGGAGGTGCGGCGGGCCTGGACGTGCGCGGCGACGGCGGTGAGCGCGTATCCGGACGCCAGCGCCGACAGCACCGCCTCGCGCTGGTTGCGGTAGTCGGTGAGGGCGCGGCGGGGCGCGAGGCGGCCGAGGGTGGCGCGGCCGGCGGAGTGCGCGAGGAGCATCCCGGCGGACGCGCGGGTGACGGCGGCCGACGCGGAGATGACGGCCCGCCACACCGCGGGCGCGATCGCCATGGAGCGGGTGAGGCGGGCGGCGGGGGTGCCGGCGGGGTCGTGGAAGGCGCCGTCGGGGGCGATGCCCGCGCCGTCGCGCAGCCACGCCTCGTAGGGGACGCGGAGCCCGTCGAGGCGGACGGCGCCGTAGTCGATCTGCAGGCCGGTCGTCTCGGGCGCGGGGACGATGCGGGCGCCGTCGGCGATGCGCCCGCCGGGGCCGCGCAGCGGCACCATGAACACGAACACGCCGCGTTCCTCGCCGCCGTGCTCGAGGGTGGCGTAGACGGCGGCGGTCTTGGGCAGTGCGGGGTGGGCGGTGTTGGTGGGGAATTTGGCGGCCGCGGCGTCGGGGGTGGTGAGGACGAACCCGCCGGTGCGGGGGTCGTGGCGCGCGATCGTCCGGGGCGACAGGTGGCTGTTGCTGCGGCCGACCTCGGTCATCAGCAGGGTGCCGAAGGAGTCCATCGACTCCAGTGCCGCGCCCGCCGCGCCGCCCGGGCCGTCCTGCCCGGCGCCGAACCGCAGGACGGGCCCGTACGCGAGGGTGTAGTGCAGCATCGTGACGTGGAACAGGGCGGGGTCGGCGATCGCGGCGCGTTCCAGCAGCGCGCACAGCAGCGGCGGGTCGTCCAGCAGTTCGGCGGCGGGCGGCGCGGCGAGCCCGGCGCGGCGCAGCCGCCGGTAGGTGAGGGCCTGGTGCTCGCGGGCGGTGAGCCCGTCGGGGTAGGCGAAGCAGTCGGCGGGGACGGCCTCGGCGAGCCGCGCCCGGATCTTGTCGTCGCGGGCGCCGCCGCGCGCGAACGCCAGCAGGTCGGGGTCGGGGACGCCGTGCGCGGCCACCGGCGCCGGTTCCGCGCCGTCGGGCCCGCCGTCGGGCCCGCTGTCGGGCATGGTGTGGGTCATCGCGGCTGCTCCCGTCGGGCGGAGGGGTCGGTGGTCGCGCTGGAGGCGGCCTTGCCGGTGGCGCCGCCGGCGGAGCGGCGGGGCCGGTCGCGCAGCGGGACGAGGACGCGGGCGCCGGGCAGGGTGAGGCGGGCGCACTGGCACAGGGCGTCGCCGGGTCCGGCCTCGGTGAACACGGTGGCGCCCGCGGCGTCGACCTGCCGCAGGGTGTCGGGGAGCCGGACGGGTTTGACGATGCAGTCGGCCAGGGCGCGGTGCAGGTCGTCGTCGTCGCAGTAGGCGCGGCCGCGCACCGGGGAGTGCACGGCGATCTCCAGGGGGCGCTGCGGGAACGCGCGGATCGTCGCGTACCACTCGTCGTCGGCGCCGGCCATGGCGGGATGGTGCGACAGGTAGGGCACGGCGAGCCGCACGGCGCGGACGCCGCCGTCGCGGGCGGCGTCCAGGACCTTGTCCAGGTCCGCGTCGGGGCCGGACACGACCGTGACGCCGGGTGCGTTGAGGCAGGCCACGACGACGCCGGGGGCGCCGGCGGCGGCGATGCGGTCGCGGGCGCCGTCCTCGCCGGTCTCCAGCAGGGCCATGCCGCCGCCGGCGCCGCGGCGGGCGAGGACGTCCACGAGCGCGACGGCCATGCGGGCGCCGTCGGCGATCGTGAACGCGCCCGCGGACACGGTCGCGGCGATCTCGCCGAAGCTCTGCCCGACGGCGATGCGCGGCGTCACCCCGGCGGTGCGCAGCGCGCGGTCGACGGCGACGGACGCGGCGTACCCGCACAGCTGGGCGACGCCGGGGGCGCGGGCGGCGGCGCGGTAGGCGGCGGGGTCGTCCAGCAGGATCGTCCGCAGCGACGGCCAGCCGGTGCGGGGCAGGCCCTCCTGGACGGCGTCCAGGACGTCGGCGACGGCGCGGGCGGCGGCGGGTCCGGAGCGGGCCAGTGCGGGCAGGTCGGGGACGGCGGCCGATCCGGTTCCGGCGAACAGGAACGCGCACACGTCGTCGGGCTTGAGCTCGTCGGCCGGGCGGAAAGAGGGCGAGGCCACGCGGTGTCTCCTTACCTGGAAGGAAGACTCTCGTTTCTTTTTCGATAAAGGCCGCTGAACATCTCGATATAGAACGGAAATCCCGAAATGAGATTATTCCTTTATGGGATCGGTCTGGCAACCGTCGGCGGCGCGTCCGGAACCCGTTCCCCGCGGGTTCCGCGCGCTCGGGGCGCCGGCGGAACGGCCGTCCGGATAGGGGGATCGAGAAGGGCCGGCCGAGAAAAGCCGGGCGGGACCGTCAGCCGAGAATGCAGCCGACCACGATCACCGGCGGCGAGCCGGGCGCGAGGGAGCGACGCATGACCTGGCCGAACCAGCGACCGACGACCGGGCCCGCGGCGAGCGGGCCGCGGGAAGCCCCGTATTGCGGACCGGACGGGCGCGCACCGGGCGGCGCGCCCGGCTGGGCGATCCGCGGCACCGGCTCCCACCTGCCGCGGCGGCGGGTCCGCAGCGAGGAGGTGTCGCGCTCGCTGGGCCTGGACCCCGGCTGGATCGAGCGCCGCACCGGCATCCGCGAGCGCCGGGTCGCCGCCGGCTCCGAGGCGTCCTCGGACCTGGCCGCGCACGCCGCCCGCCGCGCCATGGCCGACGCCGGCATCCGCCCCGACGACGTCGGCCTGATCGTGCTGGGCACCTCCACGCCCGACGAGCTCGGCCCGTCCACGGCGTGCCGCGTGCAGGCGCTGCTGGGCGCCCGGCACGCCGCCGCGTTCGACGTCGCCGCCGCCTGCACCGGGTTCGTCTACGGGCTGCAGACCGCCGTGGGGTGGCTGGCGACCCAGCGGGGCGCGCCGCCGTGCGCGCTGGTCATCGGCGTGGAGGTGTACTCCAAGTTCCTCGACCCCGCCGACCGGGGGACGGCCGCGCTGTTCGGCGACGGCGCCGCCGCAGCCGTCGTCGGGCCCGTCCCCTCCCCCTACGGGATCGGGCCGGTCACGCTCGGCTCGGACGGCACCCGCGCCGGCGACGTGCTGATCCCCGCGGGCGGGGGCCGCCGCCCCGCGTCGGCCGAGACGCTGGCGGAGCGGGAGCACACCATCCGCATGGACGGCCGCGCGGTCCGCGACTTCATCGCCGCGACGTTCCCGCGGCTGGTGGCCGAGGCGGTGGACGGCGCCGGGATCAAGCCCGCGGACCTGGCGCTGGTGGTGCCGCACCAGCCGAACCCGGCGCTGGTCGCCTCGCTGGCGCCCGACGCCGGGCTGGAGCCCGGGCAGCTCGCGATCGCCGGCCACGACGTCGGCAACATCGGCGCCGCCAGCCTCCCCTACGCGCTCGACACCGCGCTGCGGGCCCGTCCGCCCGCACCCGGGGACCTGGTGCTGCTGGCGGGGTTCGGCGCGGGCCTGACCTGGGGCCACACGATCGTCACGTGGCCGCCGTCCTGACCGTGCGGCGGGCCCGGCGCGCCACCGGCCAGGGACGCGCATACGGCGGCCGGGACGCGGTGTCCCGGCCGCCCGCCGCGGCGGCGCGGGGGTCAGCGGCGCAGCATCGACCGCGGGTCGGCCAGCAGCGCGCGGGTGTCGGCGCGGCGGTCCCAGGCGACGGCGGCGAACACGGCGCCGAGCGCGACGGGGAACAGCGCCCACGCCGGCTCGAGCACCAGCAGCTGGGTGAGGGCGGCGCCGATCATCAGCCCGATCAGGCCGATCGCGGCCAGGCCCGCCAGCCGGGGGATCACCAGGCCGACCGCGCCCGCGACCTCGACGGCGCCGACGAAGTACCGCATGAAGTCGTTCCAGCCGAGCGCGGCGAACGTCTCGACGGCGTCGGCCTGCCCGACGAACTTGGGCAGCCCGGACGCGACCAGCAGGAACGCCGCGATCAGGATCTGCGCGCCCCACAGGACGCGCCGCCCCGTGCGGCGGTCCCCGGTCGCGGCGGCGGTAGCGGGGATGTGGGTGGCGGTCATGGCGGTGGTCCTTCCGTGCGGTGTCGCGGCGGCCTCTCACTGACACGTCGAACGGGACCCCGCCGTATCGACAACCCGCCGGACCTTTCCTCAACCATCTTTCGAGGCGCCCGTTTCCGCAGGCCGGAGCCCGCTTCAGTCGGGGGCGTCTTCGTCGGCGGCGGTCACCAGGGAGACAGGACCAGCGCCTGGACGGCCAGGGCGGTGCACGCCTGCGCGGCCAGCCAGGCCCGCGCCGGAGGCCGGTGGACGGCCGCGGCCACCACCAGCCACGCCGCGAACGGCACCCAGATCCGCTCCACCTCCCCCTTGGTGACGCCCGACACGTCCAGCGCCAGGGTGCCCAGCAGCGCCGCGCCCGCCGGGAGCGCCGTCCCGAGGCCCGGCACCGCCGCCCGCAGCCGCGCGGCCCGCCGCAGGACGCCCAGCGTCCGGGGCAGGGCGTGCGCGACGGCGGGGCCGGTCAGCAGGCCCAGCACCGCGAGGTCGGCGAACAGGAAGTACCAGTAGGGCCGCTGCGCCGACCCGCCGCTGATCAGGTAGGTGCCCAGGGTGGCGCGGACCCCGTCGGGCCACCGGAAGCCCAGGACGGTCAGGGCGACGGGCACCACCGCCAGGCCCGCCGCCCCGGCCGCGACCGCGGCGCGGCGGGGACGCGTCCCCGCCAGCACGGCGAGGGGCACGGCGAACAGCGGCAGCAGCCCGTAGCTGAGGTACGGCAGGGATCCCAGCAGCAGCCCGCCGCCGGCCGCGGCCGGGACCGCGGCGCGCCCGGCACGGCGCGCCGCGACGGCGACGAGCGCGGTCCCCCACGCCCCGACGCCGAGGAAGAACGCGTCCATGGCGGTCGCGACCCACAGCGCCAGCGGCGCCAGCACCAGGAACGGGACGGCGGCCCGCGCGGCCTCCTCCCCCGCCGTGCACCGCACGGTGACCGCGATCGCGGCCGCCGCCGACGACCCCGCCGCGATGATCGCCGCGGCGAGCCATCCGGTGCCGCCCAGCCCGGCCGCCTCCAGCGCCCACAGCACCAGCATCGGCCCGGGCGGGTGCCCGCGGACGTGCGTGGTGTAGCCGTGCAGCCGCTCGGTGAACGTGCGCAGCCACTCCAGGACGTCCGGGCGCAGCTGCGCCATCCCGGCGGGGTACTCGGTGGGGGCGTCCAGCGGCGCGGCGAGCGCGCCCGGCCCGTCCGCCACGGCCAGCGCCACCGCCCACAGCGCGGCGCCCGCCCACGCGGCGGGCGGCAGCCACCGCCACGGCAGCCGCGCGGCCAGCACCGGCAGGACGGCGACGCCGGCGGCGGCGACCGCCGCCGCGGGCAGCATCCGCCAGGTCAGCGGATGCTCCCGCGCCCGCGCGTGCAGCGGCGGCAGGTCGTCCTCGGTGGCGATCCCGGCGCGGCGCAGCCACCATCCGGCGGCGAACGCCGCGACGATCGCCGCCGCCCACGCCGCCACGGCCCACGCCCCCGCGGCGGGCCGGGCCTTCTCCCGAAGGCCGCTTCCGCGCGTGCCGCCGGTGACCGTCATCGCGCTCCTCCCCGGTCGTCGGGTGTCCCGGCCGCCCCGCCGTCCGCGGGACGGCCGTCCGGTGGGCGGCCGTCCGGTGGGCGCCGGGGTGCGGTGCGCCCGTCCGCAGGCCCCGCGTTCCAGGGCCGCCCGTCCGGTGGTCGGCCGTCCGTGGGGCACCGGCCCGGCGGTTGGCCGTCCGAGGGGCCGTCGTCCACTGGGCGGCCGTCCGGAGGTCGGTCTTCCGGGGGTGCGGCGTTCGCGGGGGCGGGGCCGGGTTCGGCGTCGCGGAGGTGAGCGCGGGGCGTGGCGCGGCGGGTGCGGTGGACCCGGGCGGCGGCCGCGACCGCGGCGGCGACGGCGATCGCGGTGAGGACGACGGCGAGGTTGCGGCCGTAGGGCAGCGGCAGCCGGGACGGGACGTCGGCGCGGCGGCCGTGCCCGAGGACGAGCGGCAGCGCGACCAGCGTCAGGGATCCGGCCGCCGCGAGCCCGGCCCGCACGGGGGTGCGGGCCGGGGCGGGCAGCCGCGCGGTCAGCCGCCCGGCCACCAGAACGGCGGGGACGAGGACCGCGTCGTGCACGAGCACCGGCACGGCGAACCACACCGCCCACCCGGTGACTCCCACGTCCGCCGCGACGCCGTGCAGCCCGACGGCGATCAGCGCCAGGCCCGCCGCGCCCGCCAGGGCCCGCCCGGGCGCGATACGGGTCCTCATTCGACCACCAGCCGGTGCACCCATTTGGTCTGCAGGACGCCGGGACGGTTCGGGGCGATCAGCCGGCACGGGAAGCCGTGGTCGGGGTGCAGGGGCTCGCCGTTCAGACGCAGCGCCAGCAGGGTCAGCGGGTCGCGCCAGTGGGCGGGCGCCACCCGGGAGGCGCGGTAGTCCCCCCAGGTCTGCAGCGACTCCACGCGCACGCGGGCGTCGTCGTCGACGCCGGCGAGGCGCAGCACGTCGCGCAGCCGCACGCCTTCCCAGTCGGCGTCCGCGCTCCAGCCCTCGACGCACGCGATCGGCAGCCGCGCGGTCCGCGCGGGCAGGGCGCGCAGGTCGTCCAGGGACAGGACGACCTCGCGGCGGACGCGGCCGGTGACGGTGAGGCGCCACGCGGGGTCGCGGGCGGCGGCCAGCACCCCTGCCCCGGCCGCGGAGGTGTTGACGGGGACGCCCTGCGGCCCGGTGCCGGGGCGGCGCGGCGCCAGCACCGCCAGCCGCGCCAGCGGCGGGAACGCCTCACCGGCCGTGGCCAGCGCGACGGCGCCGCTCGCGCCCGCCACGGTCAGCAGGAACCCGCGGCGGTCCACGGCGTCGCCCGGCCCGGCCATCACGGCGCGGCGGGCGGCGGGCCACTCCCGCGCCGCGTGCACGAGCAGCGCGCCGATCAGCACATAGGACGTCCAGTAGTGCGCGGTGGTGAACGGGAACGGGAACGCGTACCAGTAGGAGATGTTCAGCACGCCCGTCACGGCCTGGAACAGCGCGCCGCCGACCAGCAGGAACACCACCGCGCGGTAGCCGGCGTCGGCGGCGGAGCGGACCGGCGGGCGGCGCAGCAGCCGCGGGTACACCGTCCACAGCTTGGCCGCCAGCAGCGGCAGCGTCGCCAGCCCGCCGATGACGTGCACGCCCTGCGTCACCCGGTACAGGTTCACCGGGCGGGACGGCCACTGCGCCCAGCCGGGCGGGTGCTGCATGAAGTGGCTGATCAGGCCGGTGGCGAACGCGGCGCCGAAGGAGGCGGCCAGGGCGAGGCCGAGCCGCGCGGCGGCCCGCTCGCCGCGCAGCGGGCTGGTGAACCGGCCCTCCGGACCGTCCGGGCCGGTCGGTGGGGTCAGGACGGCGCGGGCGCGCGCCGCACGGCGACGAACCATCGGCCGGCCTCCTCCCAGGTCTCGGTGACGGCGGCCGCGCAGGCCGCGGCGAGGCCGGCGGCGTCGCCGGCCGCCACCCGCGCCCACGGGAACCATTCGCCGATCGCGCCGCCGGACCGCAGCCGCAGCGGCTCGGTGCCGGACGCGGCGCCGGGCGGCTCCACCTCGGCCAGCACCCGCCCGCCGGGCGCGGCGAGCGCGAGGGCGCGGCGCAGCAGGACCGCGGGGTCGCCGCCGATGCCGATGTTGCCGTCGGCGAGCAGCACGGTCCGCCAGCGGCCCGCGCCGGGGACGTGCCCGAACACGTCCCGGCACAGGGCGGGGCCGCCCGCGGCGGCGGTGAGCGCGACGGCGGCGGGCGCCGGGTCGATGCCGAGGACGGGCACGCCGCGGCGGGCGAGCGCCGCGGTGAGGCGCCCGGGACCGGACCCGACGTCCAGGGTCGCGCCGGCGCAGCGGTCCAGCAGCCCGCCGTCGCCGGGACGCAGCCGCAGCCAGTCCCGCAGCGGCAGGGGGCGGCGGGACCCGTCGGCGTGCTCGATCTCCACCGGGCCGCTGCCGCGCAGCGCCTCCTCGTACAGTTCGCCGATCACGCCGGGACCGTCCGGTCGCCGAGGCGCCGCACGGCCGCCGCGAACCGCCGCGCGCCGCCCCCGGCACGCTCCGCGGCGGCGGCGACGGCGGCCGCGTCGGCCGGGGTGTCGACGTCGGTCAGCTCGGGCAGCGCCGCGGCGCGCAGCCCGGCGCCGCGCAGCCGGGCGAGCTGGGCGGCGCCGGTGTCGGGCCGCGACATGGGGACGCCGCGCAGCAGCCGCGCGTCGGGGCGGCGCAGCCCCAGCAGCCAGAACCCGCCGTCGGCGGCGGGCCCGAACACCGCGTCGCGTCCGGCCAGGGCCCGCGCCGCCGCGGCGAGCAGGGCGGGGGTGACCTGCGGGGTGTCCATCCCGATGAGGACGAGCGGGCGGCCGGCGTCGGCGTCGGCGAACGCGTTGGCGAGCCGCTCGTCCAGGCCGTCCCCGCGCTGCGGGATCACCCCGACGCCGGGCGGCGGGCAGGGGCGGGGGGCGCCGTCCAGCACGAGGGTGCGGCGCCCGGCGGGGGCGGCGGCGACCGCGTCGAGGGTGTCGGCCAGCGCCGCCGCGGCCAGCTCGGCGGCCTCGGCGGGCGTGTAGGCGGGCGTCAGGCGCGTCTTGACCCGTCCGGGCACCGGCTCCTTGGCGATCACCAGCAGGTCGGCGGCGGGCCCGGTCACGGCGCGGCCTCCGCCAGGACGCGGCGCATGTCGCGGACGGCGCGGACCGTGCCGCCGAGCGTCCCGGTCACCTTCGACTCGCCGGTGCGGGGCCGGTAGGCGACGTCGATCTCGGTGATCCGCCACCCGCCGGCGGCGGCGCGCAGCACCGTCTCCAGCGGGTACCCGAACCTGCGGTCGCGGACGTCCAGTCCGGTGAGGGCGGCGCGGCGGGCGGCGCGCATCGGGCCGAGGTCGCGCAGCCGGGTCCCGGCGCGCCGGTTCAGCGACCGCGCCAGGACGGCGTTGCCGAGCCGGGCGTGCGGCGGCCACGCGCCGCGCCCGGTGGGGCGGCGCCGCCCCAGCACCAGGCCGGGCGGTCCGCCCGCCGCCTCCAGGTCGTCGAGGGCGGCGACCAGGCGGGGCAGGTCGGCGGGGTCCAGGGACGCGTCGGCGTCCATGACGCACACGGTGCCGGCGGTGGCGGCGCGCAGTCCCGCGTGGCAGGCGGCCCCGAACCCGCGGGCGGGGGCGGGCACGACCCGCGCGCCGTGGTCGGCGGCGACGCGCGCCGACCCGTCGGTGGAGGCGTTGTCGACGACCAGCGGCCGGAAGCCCGCGGGCATCCGCGCCAGCACCCACGGCAGCGCCTCCGCCTCGTTCAGGCAGGGCAGGACGACGTCGATCACGAGCCCACCCTCTCGACGGCGGCACCCGCGGGCGTTCCGGTAGGCGTCGCGGCGGGCGCGGCGGGCTGGCGGGCGAACTCGGCCATCCCCTCGGCGAACGGCACCGCCGGGGAGAAGCCGAGCTCGCGGCGGGCGCGGTCCGGCCGCGCGACGATGTGCCGCACGTCCCCCAGCCGGTACCCGCCGGTGACCTCCGGCGCCGGACCGTCCAGCGCCCCCGCCAGCGCCGCGGCCATGTCCCCGACGGTCCGCGGCTCGCCGCTGGCGATGTTGTAGGCGCGCAGCCCGCCCGGTTCGGGCGGGCTCACCGCGAGCCGCTCCAGCGCCAGGACGTTCGCGCGGGCGACGTCGCGGACGTGCACGAAGTCGCGGCGCTGCGCGCCGTCCTCGAACACCAGCGGCGCGCGCCCGTCCAGCAGCCGGGACCGGAAGAGCGCCGCGACGCCCGCGTAGGGGGTGTCGCGCGGCATCCGCGGCCCGTACACGTTGTGGTAGCGCAGCGCCGCCGCCGACCCGCCGGTGGCGCGCGCCCACGACGCGGCCAGGTGCTCCTGGGCGAGCTTGGTGTCGGCGTACACGTTGCGGGGGGCGGGCGGGACGTCCTCGCCGACGGCGCCGGGGACGAGCGGCCGCCCGCAGCGGGGGCAGCCGGGCTCGAACCGCCCGGCGTCCAGATCCCGCGCGGGCCGCGGCCCGGGCCGCACGGCGCCGTGCCGGTCGCAGGTGTAGGCGCCCTCGCCGTAGACCACCATCGACGACGCCAGGACGAGCGCGGCGACGCCGGCACGGGCCATCTCCGCGAGCAGGACGGCGGTGCCCTGCACGTTGACCGACGTGTAGGCGGGCAGGTCGGCGACGTCGACGCCCAGGCCGACCTTGGCGGCCTGGTGGCACACGGCGTCCGCTCCGCGCAGCAGCCGGGCGACGTCGGCGCCGTCGCGCACGTCGGCGGGCGCGCCGTCCGCGCCGGGGCGCAGATCGAGGCCGCGGACGCGGTGGCCCGCGTCCCGCAGCGCCTCGGCGATGTGCGAGCCGATGAATCCGGCCGACCCGGTGAGCAGTACGTTCATGCGGACGAACGTAGGACGAGGGACCCGCCCGGACGGGCCGGAAAGGCCCCGCGCGGCCACCTTGTCAGCGACTCGTAAGATCTTCCGCCCCGGCCCGCCCCATCGACGGCTCCACCGCCCGGCGAGCCCCCCGGCGAGCGGCCCCTGAGGGACGACGGCGACGGCGCGCCCCGATGGCGTAGGCGGGAGGGTCCGTCCTGTCGGGCGCCGTCCGGGCCTCGGCGCGCCCAGGTCCGGGCGAGGACTGGCGGCGGGAGCGGTTACGGGCCCGGCGCCTGCTCGCGCCTGTGCGGGGAGCGACGCCGGGTGCCGGGCGCGCGAGGAGTCGGGGGCGGGTCAGGCCGTGGGCACCGTGCCGCCGTCCGTCCCGGCGAGGACGGGGGCGAGGAGCGCGGCGGCGCGGTCGACGTCGTCCTCGGTGGTGGTCAGGTGGAACGCGCAGCGCAGCCGCCCGGCCCGCACGGAGGCGATCACGCCCGCGTCGCGCAGCCGCTCGGCGGTGCCGTCCGGGACGGGCAGCGACACGATCGCCGAGTCGCCGGGCGGCAGGCCCAGCGCGGCCTGGAACCGGCGGGCGAGCGCGACGTCGTGCGCGTGGATCGCGGGCACCCCGACGCTCTCCAGCAGTTCCAGCGCGGGGGCCTGCCCGATCCAGCTGGCCCACGCCGGGGACAGGTCGAAGCGGCGGGCGTCGGCGGACAGCCGCAGCGGCGTCCCGTAGATGGAGTCCCAGATGTCGGCGCCGCCGTACCAGCCCGCCCCGATCGGCGGGAGGTCGGCGAGCGCCTCCTCGCTGCCGGCGAGGAACGCGGTGCCGCGCGGCCCCAGCAGCCACTTGTAGCCCCCGCACACCAGCCAGTCGGCGCGGTCGCCGGGCACCGGCAGCCACCCGATCGCCTGGGTGGCGTCCAGCAGGACGCGGGCGCCGTGCGCGCGGGCCGCGCGGGCGAGGTCGTCCATGGGGACGATGCGGCCGTCGGCGGACTGCACCACCGACACCGCGACGACGTCGGTGCGGGCGTCGATCCGGTCGACGATCTCCTCGAGCGGGACGGCGCGCACGTCCAGCCCGGGGCGGGCGAGGAACGGGAACAGCAGCGAGGTGAAGTCGCCCTCGGCGACGAGCACGCGGGCGCCGTCCGGGAGGGACGCGGCGACCAGCCCGACGAAGTACGACACCTGCGGGCCGCAGGCGACCCGGGAGGCGGGGAGCCCGATGAGGCGGGCGAACGCCTCGCGGGAGCGGGTGACGGCCGCGTCGGCGGCGTGCGCGGTCATCAGGCCCGCGGCGCGGCCGCGTTCGGCGGCCAGGGCGGCCTCGTGGGCGGCGCGGGGCGGCAGCCCGTAGGTGGCGGTGTTGAGGTAGGCGACGTCGGCGGCGAACTCTTGCTGCGCCTCGCGGACGGAGATGCTCATGCCGTCATCGTCGCTCACCGGCGCGCGCCGCCGTCCCCGCGGCCCCGTCCCGCGGGGTCGGTGGCCGCGGCGGCGCGCGACAGGCGGACGGCGAGGGCGGCGAGGCGCTCGGCGAGTTCGGGCGGCTCGCGGACCTCGAAGTCCAGGTCGAGGAACGCGATGCGCAGCGCCGTCCACTCCAGGGAGTCCGGGGCGGTCCGGACGGTGCAGGTGCGGTCGTCGACGGGTTCGATCTCCTCGCCGGTGACGCGGAACCGGTCGGCCAGTTCGGCGGCGGAGGCGTGCACGGTGAGCACCGCCCGGCGGACCGGCGCCCGCCGCGCCAGGGAGCGGGTGACGAACGCGGCGGCGTCGGCGGCCGGCAGCGGCCGCGGCGGCGTCCGCGCGCCGGTCGGGTGGGGGGCGCCCATGCGGTCGACGCGGAAGGTGCGCCAGTCGGCGCGTCCGGTGTCGTAGGCGACCAGGTACCAGCGGCGGCCCGCCGACACCAGCCCGTGCGGCTCCACCAGCCGCGCGGGCCCTCCGCCGTCGTCGCCGCCCGGGGTGCGGTAGGTGAAGCGGACGCGTTCGTGGTCGCGGCAGGCGGCGGCGAGCACGGTCAGCGCGGCGGGGTCGACGGTGGGTCCGGCGGGCGGGCCGGTCAGCGGGGTGGTCGCGGTGTGCAGGGCGGTCACGCGGCGCCGCAGCCGGTCCGGCAGGACCTGCTCGAGCTTGGCCAAGGCCCGCACCGACGCCTCGCCGATGCCCTCGACGGCTCCGCCGGCCGCGCCGCGCAGCCCGACGGCGATCGCGACGGCCTCCTCGTCGTCCAGCAGCAGCGGCGGCATCGCGGCGCCGGCCTCCAGCCGGTAGCCGCCGGCGGCGCCGAGGTCGGCGTGCACCGGGTACCCGAGGTCGCGCAGCCGCTCGACGTCCCGGCGGACGGTGCGGGCGCTGACCCCGAGCCGTTCGCGCAGTTCGGGGCCGGTCCAGGTGCGGCGGGTCTGCAGCAGCGACAGCAGCCGCAGAAGCCGCCCGGAGGTCGTGTCGGTCACGCCCGCCAGTATGGCGCCGAACGAGGCCGTTCCCTGTCCTCTTTCCGGGCGGCCCGGGGGCGGTGAGTTCCGGGCGGCGGCCGTGTCCGTCCTTGTGACGCCCGTGCGGCCGAAGGAGGACACGATGACCGAACGCGAACCCGTCCAGACCACGGACCTCGACATCTACGGCGGTGGGCCCCTGGAGTGGCGCACCGTGCGCGACGCCTTGGTGGCCGCGCTGCCGAAGATGGAGACGCCGGTGTTCCTGGGCACCGTCCGTCCCGACGGGCGCCCCCACGCGGCGGGCATCGGCGCGCTGTGGCTCGACGGGGAGGTGTACTTCACCAGCGGCCCGGGCACCCGCAAGTCCCGCAACCTGGCGGCGAACCCGGCGTGCACGGTCTCGGTGCGGGTGCCGGGCGCCGACCTGGTCCTCGAGGGCGAGGCGGTGCGGGTCACCGACGCGGCGGTGCTCGAGCCGGTCGCGGCCGGATACCGGGACGGCGGCTGGCCCGCACAGGTGGACGGCGACGCGCTGACCGCCCCGTTCAGCGCGCAGAGCGCGGGACCCCCGCCGTGGCACGTGTACCGGCTGCGCCTGCGCACGGCGTTCGGCGTGGCGACCGCCGAGCCGTTCGGCGCGTCCCGCTGGCGTTTCGCCGACTGACCCCCTGCCGCCCGCTTCCCGTGCCGCGCCCTTTCCCCCGCGCCCTCCCGCACCGCGCTGGCTCGGGTCGGTGGGGCTCGGGTCGGTGGGGCTCGGGTCGGTGGGGCTCGGGTCGGTGGGGCTCGGGTCGGTGGGGCTCGGGTCGGTGGCGTGGCCGCCGGCGTCGTCCGGCGGGTCGTCCGGCAGGCCGCTCCGCGCGTCGGCCGGTCCTTCAGCCGCCGGGCGGACGACCGCGCCGTTCCGGCGGGCCACCCGTGCCGCCCGACGAACGCCGCTGACAAGGCGTCGCGGGCGCCGCCCGGACTGTCGATGCCCTCGCCGCAGGACTCGTCCAGGCGCTCTCGTCGGGGCGTCTCACCGCGCACAGGGTTGGACGCGCAATACCTAATGGCGGCGGGTTACACCAAGGCCAGTGCGGACATCCCGGCGGTGCCCGTCTCGCAAGGTCCGGGACTCTCCGCCCGGCTTCACGTTGCACTCGCGGCGCACCGACACGGTGGTGCGCCGCCGTTCGGCGCGCCGGGTCGGTCCGCGTCGGCCGGGGCGGCGCCACGGCATCTGGCTCGTCCGCTCCCCCGGTGGTGGGCGCGGTTCTCCGGCTTCGTCCGTCGACTTTGGTCTATGCGGGGTCTCCCTTGGAGGGATGGCGGGGGTGCGGGCGGTGCCGAGACTGAAGGCATGGCTGGGGGAATGTCGCTGAAGGGCGCTCCGGTGGGCCGCTGGGCGCTGGAGCTCGACGGTCGACTGCTGGAGGCGGAGACGAGCCGCGCCGGGTGGCGGCGCCGGGTGCGCCTGTACGTGGACGGTGAGTCCGCCGGTGAGGCTTCGGGCTTCAACCCCGTGGCGGTGCCGTTCGAGGACGCTGCGGTGCGCGCGGTGTTCGACGTGGCGGGGCTGGTCGACGGGCAGGCCGCGCGGTGCGAGTTCGTCCCGCGCGACCAGGAGGAGGGCGAGGACGGCGACGAAGAGTCCGGGGATGAGCCGGATGCGTCGGGCGGGTCGGACGAGCCGGACGGCAGGGGGGTGCGGTTCGCGCCGCCGGAGGGGTCGCGGGCTGCTCGCAGGGAGGCGCTCGCGCGGGCGCATCCGGTGCTGTACGCGTCGCGGCACGTGGTGGTGGCGGCCGGGCAAGTGCTGCTCCCGCTGCTGGGGCTGGGCGTGCTGGTTCGGATGCTGGTGGAGCTGGTGCCGTGGCCGGACGTGAGCCTGCCCGATGTGTCGTTGCCCGATGTGGATCCGCCGGATCTGCCTCTTCCCGACGTGCCGTGGCCCGACTTCGATCTGCCGGACATCTCGGCGCCCTGGTGGGTACAGGCCGTCCTGACGACGGCCAAGTTCTGGGGACCGCTGCTGGTCGCGGTGGGCGTCGCGGCGAGGGAGGTGTCCCGCCGCAGGCGGCAGCGCGCCGAGGAGGAAGCCGGCCGGGACGGCGCGGACGTGCGCCCGGCTGGTGAAGGTCCGGCGGACGCGCGGGACGACCGTCCGGACGACGACGGCGGCGGCCCCGCCGCCGACCGGAGCACCGCCGACCGGGCCAGCGCGGTGCGGGAGGGCGCAGGCCAAGATGGCGCGGTCCGGGAGGTGGCCCGCCGAGAGGACGCTCCCCGAGAGAGCGCTGCCTGGGAAGGGGCGCGCCCAGACGGAGCGGCCGGCCGGGGGGCGGGGGGTCGGGGCGAGGGCGGGTAGTGCGGTTCGGTGGACGCTCGGGCGTGCGGACGGGGCGCGCGGATCGGCCGGTGGGGGCGGCGGCGGGGCGGAGGTGGCCCTAGGCTGCGGGCATGAGCGCGCACTCCTCCCCCTCCGCCTACCTGACGACGCTGTTCTCCCTGGCCGGGCGGGTGGCGGTGGTGACCGGCGGGAGTTCGGGGATCGGGCGGGCGATCGCGGGGGCGCTGGGCCGGGCGGGCGCGGCGGTGGTGGTCGTGGCGCGGCGCGAGGGCGAGCTGGACGACACCGTCAAGGAGCTGCGGGAGCAGGGGTGCCGGGCGGCGCGTGTCAGCGCCGATCTGGGGTCGCGGGCGGAGGTGGCGCGGGCGGCCGAGGAGGCGGCGGCGGTGTTCGGCGAGCCGGACATCGTGGTGAGCGCGGCCGGGATCAACCTGCGGCCGCCGATGGACGAGCTGGGCCGGGAGGTGTGGGACGCGACGATGGCGGTGAACCTCGACGCGCCGTTCCTGCTGGGGCAGCGGTTCGGTCCGGTGATGGCGGAGCGCGGGTTCGGGCGGCTCATCCACATCGCGTCGCAGCAGGCGTTCCGCGCGTTCGTGAGCAGCGGCGCGTACGGGGTGTCGAAGGCGGGGCTGGTGGCGCTGGCGCGGTCGCAGGCCGAGGCGTGGTCGGGGCGGGGCGTCACGGCGAACACGCTGGTGCCGGGGTTCGTGATGACGCCGCTGAACGCGCGGCTGTCGTCGGATCCGGAGCGGGTGCGGGCGCTGGCGGACCGCACGATGACGGGCCGCAACGGGCTCGCCGAGGATTTCGCGGGCGCGGCGGTGTTCCTGGCGAGCCCGTCGGCGGCGCAGGTGACGGGGCAGTCACTGTTCGTCGACGGCGGGTTCTCCGCGCACTGACGCGTCCCGGGCCGGTCCGGCGCGGCCGGTCCGGCGCGGCCAGTCCGGCGCGGCCAGTCCGGCGCGGTCAGTCCGGCGGGCCCGCCCCCGGCGGGTCCGGTGTGCGCGCCGGCCACAGGCCGGTGCGGGCGATCGCGTCGGCGGGGTCGCGGGCGTGCCGGACGCCGCCGACCGGGTCGCCGTGCTCGTCGTGGACGCGCCAGCCGCCGAGCTGGACGACGGGTGCGCGGCCGCGCCGCACGGCCAGGGCGATCTCCGACAGGGTGCCCCAGGATCCGCCGACGGCGATGACGGCGTCGGCGGCGTTGACGATCAGGGCGTTGCGGGCCTGGCCGAGGCCGGTGGGCAGCGCCACGGTCAGGTGCGGGTCCGCGCCGGTGCGGTCGTCGCCGGGCAGGACGCCGACGACGGTGCCGCCCGCGTCGCGGGCGCCGGCGGCGACGGCGGCCATGACTCCTCCGTGGCCGCCGCACACGACGACGGCGCCGCGGGCGGCCAGCAGCCGCCCGAGTTCGCGGGCGTCGTCGTGTTCGCGGCGGGTGCAGTCGGCGGGCCCGCACACCGCGACGTGGACGGGCGGGGCGCCGGTCACGCGTCGGTGTCTGGGGCGGCGGCGCGGGCGGCGAGGTCGTCGATGCGGGCGGCGAGGTCGAAGTCCTTGGCGGTGAGTCCCCCGGCGCTGTGGGTGGTGAGGGTGAAGGTGAGGGTCCGCCAGCGGATGTCGATGTCGGGGTGGTGGTCGGCGGCCTCGGCGGCGCGGGCGACGCGGGCGACCAGGTCGATGCCGTCCAGGAAGGTCGCGGCGCGGATCCGGCGGCGGATGGCGTCGCCGTCGCGGGTCCACTCGGGCAGCGCGTCGAGGTGTTCGGCGACGGCGGCGTCGTCGAGGGTGTCGGCCATGGTGGTCCTCCTGGTGCGTCGTCGGGTCCGGTTTCGGTCGTTCCCCGGATCCGGGCCGACTACGTCCGCGCGTCCGGCCGGGGCGGGTCAGGGGGGCGGGTCGGGGGTTCCGGGGAGGCGGACGCGGGCGAGGGTGCCGCCGCCGTCGGCGGGTTCCAGCGCGACCGTCCCGCCGCTGTCGGCGACGGCGCGGGCGACGATCGACAGGCCCAGCCCGGAGCCGGGCAGGCTCCGCGCGGACGGGGACCGCCAGAACCGTTCGAAGACGTGCGGGAGGTCGGCGGGCGGGATGCCGGGGCCGTGGTCGCGGACGGTGAGTTCGCCGCCGGCGAGGCGGACGTCGACGGCGCCGCCCGGCGGGCTGAACTTGACGGCGTTGTCGAGGAGGTTGACGACGGCGCGTTCCAGCGAGGCGGGGTCGCCCGGGACGTACCAGGGGCGGGTGTCGCCGCGGACGGTGAGGCCGGGGCCGCGCGGCCGGGCGCGTTCGACGGCGCGGGCGACGACGTCGTGCAGCGCGACGGTTCCGCGGACGGGGCCGGTCTCGTCGGGGCGGGCGAGTTCCAGCAGGTCGCCGACGAGGTCGGACAGTTCCAGCATCTGCGCCTTGACGCTGGTCAGCAGGGCGCGGCGGGTGGTGTCGGGCAGGGCGCGGCCGGCGGCGTCGGCGCGCAGCAGCAGGTCGATGTTGGTGCGCAGGCTGGTGAGGGGGGTGCGCAGTTCGTGTCCGGCGTCGGCGATGAGGCGGCGCTGCCGTTCGCGGGACGCGGCGAGCGCGCCGGTCATGGTGTTGAAGGAGCGGCCGAGGCGGGCGATCTCGTCGGTGCCGTCCTCGGGGATGCGCACGTCCAGGTCCTCGGTGCGGGCGATGTGCTCGACGGCGCCGGTGAGCCGGTCGACGGGGCGCAGCCCGGCGCGGGCGATCATCAGCCCGGCGCCGGCGGAGGCCAGGACGCCCAGGGCGGTGACGGCGGCCAGCAGCAGCGCGAGGCCGTCGAGGGGGTCCTGGACGTCGTCGAGGGGAAGCGCGAACGACAGCGCGGCGGTGGAGCCGTCGAGGGTGCGGACGGGGCGGGTGAGGACGCGGACGTCGACGGCGGCGCCGTCGGCGGTGGTGCCGGTGCCGTCGTGCAGGGCGCGGGGGCTGTCGCCGCGCGCGACGGCGGCGTCGGCGTCGGTGACGTGCAGGGCGCCGGCGCCGGGGACGGTGCAGCGTCCGCCGCGGGCGTCGACGACCTGCATCATCGCGGAGGGGCCGGGCGGGCGGATCCCGGTGCCGGGGGTGGCGCCGCGGGTGCAGTCGCGCAGGACGTCGTGCAGTCCGCGCTGCAGCGGCGGGGGGCGGTGCGGCGGGTCGCCGGCGGGGCCGGGCGGGTCGCCGGCCATGGCCTCGAGGCGGTGGTCGAGTTCGCGGTAGAGCTGGGCGCGGGTGAGGGCCCAGGACGCGGCGGCGCAGGCGGCGACGGCGAGGGCGACGGCGATCGCGGTGAGCAGGGCGAGGCGGGCGCGCAGCGTCAGCCGTCCGACGCGGCGGGTCACGGGCGCGCCGCCCGCGGCGCGGGCCCGCCCGTGCCCGCGGGGGCGGGCGTCGGCGGGGCGGGCTTCATGTGCACACGGTAATCGGCGCCGGTAAGGGGCCCGTCCGCGGACGGGCGTTTTTCATGGAGTTCTCAGACGGCGCCGCGGCGCGGCGGGTTCACCGGTCGGTCGCGGCGGCCCACGGGTCGCCGCCGGGCTCCTCGCCGCCCTGCCCGCGGCGCCCGCCTGCGGGCCCGGCTCCGGCTCCGGTCGGGGCGTCGGGTTCGACGGTGCTCTCGACGACGACGGGGCGGGACGGGGCCGGCCCGGCGCCGGGCGCGGGGCGGGTGGCGGTGACCCAGGTGGTCTTCATGGTGTCGACGACGACGTCGCGGGCGACGTCCCAGACCATGCCGCGCAGCCGTTCCTTCATGGCCAGCTTGACGGCCTCGCGCAGCAGTTCGGCCATGACCGCCTCGATGGCCGCGGCGGCGGTGCGGGACGCGGCGCGCACGGCCAGGTCGCGGGCGGTGCGGGCGACGGCGCTGCCGGCGGCCGCGGCGAGCAGGTCGCCGGCCGAGCGGGCGGTGCCGCTGCCGGCGGCGCGGGCGAGCGCGTCGGCCAGGGGGCGCAGTTCGGCGGCGCCCGCGCGGTCGCGGACGGCGGCGGCCAGGTCGCGGGCGGCGTCGGCCGCGGTGTCGCGCACGACGCGGGCGGCGACGTCGCGTCCGGCGTCCAGGACGGCGTCGGCGGCGGCCTCGGCGACCGCGTCCACGGCGGCGTCGGCGACGGCGCGGGTGGCGGCCTGCACGGCGGGCGCGGACGCGGACGCCGACACGGTCGCGACGGTCGCGGACACGCCGCGTCCGGCCATGTCCAGGGCGGTGGCGGTGGCGGCGCGGGCGAGGGGGTTGCGGGCGGCGAAGCGGCGCGCGGCCAGCGCCATGGGGTGCTTGGCGACTTCGGCGGCGGCCTGCTCGGCGAGGGTCATCGCGCCGGTCGCGGCCTCGAACGCGGTCGCGGTGGCCGGGTGCGCGGCGGCGGCGGTGCGGGCCTCGGTGACGGCGCGCTCGGCGGCCGACGTCGCGATCTTCACGGCGGCGTCGCGGGCGGCGCGCTCGGCTGCGGCCATGGCGGGCGTCCCGGCGAGCTGGTCGACGATGCGGGACGCGGCGAGCCCGGCGGCGTCGCGGGCGGCGCGGCGGACGGGGTCGCCGGCGGTGACGGCGAACCGCGCGGCGCCGGCGGCCGCGGGGGCCAGTTCGTCCCACAGCTCCTCGAGGCGCGCCGCGGCGGCCCGGTCGAGGCGGGCGAGAGCGCCGTCCCCGGCGTCGGCCGCGGTGTCCGGTGCCGCGGTCTCCGGTGCCGGCGTGTCGGGCGTCCGGGTGTCGCCGGTCGCCCGGTCAGGGGCCCGCCGGGTGGACGGTTCGGGCGCCTGGTCGTGCCTGGGGGACGGTACCGGCGCACCGGCCCGCTGCACGTTCTCGTCCACGACCACGCCCCTTTGTCACGGTCACGTCTCCTCAAATCACCATAACCGCCGCGCGGTCCCCGAAGTTCCCGCCGCCCGCGGCGCCGGGGCGCAAAAAGGTGGCACGGGGGCGTGCGGGCCCGATAAAGTACGCGGTCGGAACCGAAGGGAGGTGGGGTGCATGGCCGTCATCGCGGTCGCTGCTGCGCGCAGCGCTCAGGCCGACCTCATCTTCCGGGCCTCGGGCTGATCCCACGTTCCGGTGCGCCGTCGGCGCGCCCGCCCGAGCGCCCCTTCATGTGAAGGGTTCCGAACCGTTGTCTCACTTTTCCGGTGGGTCTCCCCTGTCCGCGTACGGCTGGGACGAGACCCTCGAGGACGATTTCTCCGTTCATCTCGCCGCGGGGCTGGCGCCCGCGCGGGTGGTCGCGGTGCATCGCGGGCTGTGCGAGGTGGTCACCGCCGACGGCCCGGTGCTCGCGGTGACGCCGCGTGCGGGCCGTCCGGATCCGGTGGCGGCGCCGTGCACGGGCGACTGGGCGGCGCTGCGCCCGGCCGCCGGCCCTGCGCCGCGCACCCCCGCCCCCGAGGCCGTGTCCGGCGCGGAATCGGCCGGGGCGGGCGGGTGTCCGGTGCTGGCGGCGCTGCTGCCGCGCCGGACCGCGATCGTGCGGGCCGGCGCGTCGCGCGACTCGCGCGGGCAGGTGCTCGCGGCGAACGTCGACACCGTGGCGGTCGCGGTGTCGATGGCGGCGCGCCCGTCGCCGGGGCGGCTCGAGCGGCTGCTGGCGCTGGCGTTCGAGAGCGGCGCGCGGCCGGTGGTGGTGCTCACCAAGGCCGACCGGGCCGATCCGGCGGACGTCGCGGCGGCCGAGGCCGATGCGGCCGCGGCGGCCCCGGGCGTGGACGTCGTGTCGTGCAGCGCGCTGGCGGGCGACGGCGTGGACGTGGTCCGCGCGGTCCTGACGGGCACGGTGGTGCTGCTGGGGCCGTCCGGTGCGGGCAAGTCGACGCTCGGCAACGCGCTGCTGGGCGACGCGCTGCTGGCGACCGGCGCGGTCCGCGACGGCGACGGCAAGGGCCGGCACACCACGGTGCGGCGGGAGCTGGTGCCGCTGCCGGGCGGCGGCGTGCTGATCGACACGCCGGGTCTGCGGGGCGTGGGCCTGCTGGACGCCGAGGAGGGTCTGCGGCGCACGTTCTCCGACGTCGAGGAGCTGGCCGAGCGGTGCCGGTTCGGCGACTGCGCCCACGAGAGCGAGCCGGGCTGCGCGGTGCTGGCCGCGGTGCAGGACGACTCGCTGCCGCACCGCCGCCTCGACGGCTACCGCAAGCTGATGCGGGAGAGCGCCTGGGCGGCGGCGCGGTCGGACGCGCGGCTGCGCGCCGAGCGGGAGGGCCGCCGCAAGGCGATCTCGCGGTGGCAGCGGCAGATGTACAAGGAGCGGGGGCGGGGGCGGGACCGCTGACGGCCGGGCCGGTGCCGTGCCGTGCGCGGCCGGAGGCCGCGGCGGCGGGCCGGTCCGCCGGGCCGCCGTCCCCGGCCGCATAGGAGGCGGGCCCGGGGGCGGTGCCGCGCGCTGACGCGGCGCCGCCCCCGGGCCTCGGCCCCGTGGTCGTGCGGCCCGGTACGGTGCCGGGCCGCACGACCGGTTCGTCCTCTCCCCTCCCCTGGCGAACCCTGGTCGCGGGCCGCCGGGGGGCCGGGGTCCCCCGGTCATCGCGTGCCGGGAAGGACCGGGGTCGCCCGGGGGCCGCCCGCACGCGACTTCACGCTGCCGGCGACCGCCGCCGTGATCGCCGTCAGGGTGCCGAAGATGACCGCCAGCGCCACGGCGACGCCGTCGCCTCCCTCGAAACCGAAGACGAACCGGAGCTGGGAATCCAGGGAGGTCCCCCACAGCAGCGGCGCCAAGAAGACCGACGCCACGACGTACAGCGTGCACAGCCCGCACAGGGTCCATGCGCCGGGGATTCTGCGGGCGAAGGTGAACCCCGCCGGGATCGTCAGCAACCCGGCGCCGACGAGGCCGCCGAGGACGTTCACCACCGCGACGCCGGACCATGCGCCGGTCGGTCCGGCGGCGGTGACGACGTTGTGGAGCGCGAACCAGACGAGCATGGCGGCGGTGAGCACCGCCAGGCCGCCGGCGGCCGTCGCCGCCGCGGTGTTGGCTCTCGGCTCGGCGGACGGCATGTGCGGGGGCGGGCCGGACGGGTGACCGCCGAACGGGTGGCCGCCGGACGGGACGGGCCCGCGGGGGTCGTGGGCGTGAGGGTGGAAGCCGGGCCGCGGCGGCGGGATCGGTGCGGGCGGCAAGTAGGCCGGCGGGTAGGGCGGCGTCGGCGCGGTGCCTTCGGCGGGGGTGCCTTCGACCGCGGCGGCGCCGGCCGCG
The DNA here is from genome assembly GCF_000425065.1 of Actinomadura rifamycini DSM 43936. Lineage (GTDB taxonomy): Bacteria > Actinomycetota > Actinomycetes > Streptosporangiales > Streptosporangiaceae > Spirillospora > Spirillospora rifamycini. The sequence continues at coordinate 95,024 of NZ_AULB01000010.1, read as the reverse complement.
AGGAGGCCGTCGATGTCGCCCGGTGCGGTGACGGGGCCGAGCAGGGCGAGCAGGACGTGCGGTGCGGCCGGCCTGCGGGCCGGGTCCTTGGCCAGGCAGGCGGTGACCAGGTCGGCCAGGGGCGGGGGCAGCATGCCGGTGTCGGGGGTGTCGTGCAGGACGCGGTGCATCACCGCGGGCACGGTGTCGTCTCCGAAGGGGGGTCGGCCGGTGGCGGCGAACAGGATGGTGGCTCCCCAGGCGAACATGTCGGTCCAGGCGCCGGTCTCCTGTCCGCTCACCTGCTCGGGCGCCATGTACGCGGGCGTTCCGACGATCTGGCCCGTCATGGCGGAGGTGCCGCCGAGGGCTTCGGCGGTGCCGAAGTCGGTGACCCGGGGACCGTCCTCGGCCATCAGCACGTTCGGTGGTTTGAAGTCGCGGTGCGCGATCCCGGCGTGGTGGACGGCCGCGAGCGCGGTGGCGGTGGCGATGGCGAGGCGCCGCAGGGCCGCGCCGGTCCGCGGGCCCTCTTCGTCGACGAGGGTGAGCAGGGACGGGCCGGGCACGGACGCGCTGACGATGTAGGGCCGGTCGCCGTGGACGCCGGCGTCCAGCACGCGGGCGGTGCAGAAGTCGGCGACCCGCCCGGCGGCCCCCGTTGCGCGCACGAACCGGTCGCGCGCCTTCGGGTCGCGTCCGATCGAGGCGCGCAGCAGCTTGACGGCCACGTCCCCGCCGTCCGGCCCGCGCCCGGCGTACACGACGCCCTGGCCTCCCTCGCCGAGGCGGCCGGTCAGCTCGTACCGTCCGAGCCGTTCCGGGTCGTCGGGTTCCAGTGTTACAGCCATGGTTGTCTATTTGACCATGCGGCGTCCCCCGCCGCGCCCGGTTCGCCCGCACGGGCGGCGGCTCTCGGGGGGTGGTCTCCCCGGCAGGATTCGAACCTGCGTTCTCCGGCTTCGGAGGCCGGTGCTCTGTCCGCTGAGCCACGGGGAGGCGTCCCCGCCCCCGGGTGACAGGGGGGCGGGGACCGAGACGCCGGTGGGATTCGAACCCACGTGAGACGGTTTTGCAGACCGCCGCCTTACCGCTCGGCCACGGCGTCGGGGCCCGCCCGGTGCGGGCGGGCGGCGACCTCGGCGGGATTCGAACCCGCGGCTTCCGGCGTGACGGGCCGGTGCTCTGACCGCTGAGCTACGAGGCCGGGTATCGGGCCCGGACGGCGCGCGGGCGCGCACCGACGCGGGCAGGGGAAGCGGGCAGGGAACGGGGTGGACCCGGCCGCGACGGACGGACGTGTCCGGCGATCGGCAGCCAGACGCGGGGAAAGCGCGCCGCCGGGACGATCCGGGTCCTGCGGCGTGCGCTGTGGGCGCGTCTACCGGGTTCGGGGTCGGCGGCGACAGCGCCGGGCGTCGGTGGTGCGGCTCATGTGGTCCCGGCCCTCCTCGCCCGTCATGTTCCCGTCGCGGTGTTCCGGAGCGGCGGTGTCGGTGCCGCGTTCGCCGGGGCCGCGGTGCCCGGGGGCGCCGTCGGCTCCGCCAGGATCTCCCGGTGCGGCGGGCGGCGCAACGCATTTTCGCCGCGCCCGCGCCCCGGGTTTCCGCTGAGCGGAAAGCCGCTGTTCCGCGGGGTGGCGGGCGCGGTGAGGGTGGGGGCTACGCATTCGGCCGACGGGTCCGTGGGAGGAACGATGGCGCTGCTCGATCCCGGGGTGTGGACGGGGAAGATCTTCGATGGCGGGTGGGTCTCCGGCGGGGGCGGCGGCTTCGACGTCGTCGAGCCGGCGACCGGCGGCGTGCTGGGGGTGCTGGGTCGGGCGGACGGCGCGGACGCGGCGCGGGCCGCGTCGGCGGCCGCGGCGGCGCAGCGCGACTGGGCGGCCCGCTCCTACGAGGAGCGCGCGGCGGTGCTGCGGCGCGCGGGGCGGCTGTTCGAGGAGCACGCCGCCGAGATCGAGGGCTGGATCGTGCGGGAGGCGGGGTCGATTCCGCCGAAGGCGGCGCTGGAGGCGTCGTTCGCGGCGAACCTGTGCCATGAGGCGGCGGCGCTGGCGTCGCATCCGCAGGGGCTGGTGCTGCCGTCGGCGCAGCCGCGGTGGAGCCTGGCGCGGCGCCGCCCGGCGGGGGTGGTGAGCGTGATCGCGCCGTTCAACTTCCCGCTGATCCTGTCGATGCGGTCGGTGGCTCCGGCGCTGGCGCTGGGCAACGCGGTGCTGCTGAAGCCGGACCCGCGGACGGCGGTGTGCGGCGGCGTGGCCGTCGCGCGGATCTTCCAGGAGGCGGGCCTGCCGGAGGGGGTGCTGCATCTGCTGCCGGGCGGCCGGGAGGCCGGCGAGGCGGTGGTGGCGGCGCCGGAGGTGCGGGTGGTGTCGTTCACCGGGTCGACGGCGGCGGGCCGCGCGATCGGGGAGGTGTGCGGGCGGCTGCTCAAGCGCGCGCACCTGGAGCTGGGCGGCAACAACGCGCTGATCGTCCTGCCGGGCGCGGACGTGTCCGCGGCGGTCGCGGCGGGCGCGTGGGGCTCCTACCTGCATCAGGGGCAGATCTGCATGACGACCGGGCGGCACCTGGTGCACGAGAGCCTGCACGGGGAGTACGTCGAGGCGCTGGCGGCCAAGGCCGACGGGCTGGCGGTCGGGGACCCGGCGGCGGGCCCGGTGCACCTGGGCCCGATCATCGACCGGGGCCAGCTGGAGCACGTGGACGCGCTGGTGCGCGGCACGGTCGCGGCGGGCGCGCGGCTGGCGGCGGGCGGCGTCCACGAGGGGCTGTTCTACCGGCCGACGGTGCTGGCGGACGTCGCCCCGTCGATGCCCGCGTACGCGCAGGAGGTGTTCGGGCCGGTGGCGCCGGTGGTGCCGTTCTCGACGGTGGAGGAGGCGGTGGCGCTGGCCGCCGACAGCGAGTACGGGCTGTCGCTGGGGATCCTGGGCGACGTGGGCGAGGCGATGCGGATCGCGGACGCGGTCCCGACGGGGCTGGTGCACATCAACGACCAGACGGTCAACGACGAGCCGGTGGTGCCGTTCGGCGGGCTGGCGGCGTCGGGGAACGGGTCGCGGTTCGGCGGCCCGGACGCCAACATCGAGGCGTTCACCGAGACGCAGTGGGTGACGATGCGCGGCGACATCGCCCCGCACCCGTTCTGATCTGCGTCAGCGCGAAGCGTGGCCGCGGCCCGCCGTCCCCCGCCGGGGCGGCGGGCCGCGCCGCGTCGCGGGCCCTGCCGCGCGGCCGTCCGGTCCGGCGGCGGGCTGGGTCAGGTGAGCAGGTGGGTGCGGGCGCGGACGGCGGCGCGGACGGCGTCGGCGGTCTCGGCCGCGGTTTGGGCGGTGCTGTCGATGACGTGCCGCTCGAGGTCGCCGAGGTCGCCGAACCGGCGGTGCATGTCGCGCAGGGGGCCGGGGTCGGTGAGCGCGCCGGCGCCGCGGCGGGCGGTGCCGCGCGCGACGGTGGTGTCCTCGTCGGCGCGCAGCACCAGGTAGTGCAGCCGCACTCCGGCGCGTCCGGCGGCGGTGACGAGGGGGCCGGTGAACCAGGGGCCGACGACGCCGTCGACGATGACGTGGAATCCGCCTTGGGCGTAGCGGGCGGCGGCGCCGGCGATGACGTCCATGACCACCCGGTTCTGCTCGTGGGCCTCGGGCAGGTAGGGGGCGACGGCGCCGCGGCGGATGAAGGCGTAGAAGTCGTCGGTGTGCAGGTGGACGCTGGGCGTGACGGCGTCGGCGAGGATCCGCGCGACGGTGCTCTTGCCGGTGCCCGGCGGCCCGGTGACGACCAGTACGTCCGTCGGCCGCGCGTCGCGGGTCGTGTGCATGCGGCCATTATCGGGGCCCGGCCGCCCGGTCCGTCCCGTCCGCGCGCCGTCCGGGGGTCCGGCGCGGGGCCGGCCGCGAGGAGGGGTGGTCGGTAGGGTGCGCGGGACGTCGTCCGCGCGGGGCGCTGGAGGGGTTCATGGGTCGCGATCCGCAATATCTGGCGTTCATGCGCGACCGGCTCGCCGCCGCCGCGGCGGTGGCCGCGGGCGGGGGCGGGCGGCGGTCGCTGGCCGAGGCGCGCCGGGAGCACGCGGCCGATCTGGCGCGGTCGCCGCGGGTGCCGGTCGGCGCCGTGGCGGACGTGCCGGTGGCGGGCGCGGCGGGCCTGCTGCGGGGGCGCCTGTACCGTCCGGCGGGCGAGCGTCCGGACGGGCCGCTGCTGGTGTACTTCCACGGCGGCGGGTGGGTGCTGGGCGACGTGGAGTCCTACGACCCGGTGGTGCGGGCGCTGGTGGCGGCGAGCGGCGCGGCGTGGCTGTCGGTGGACTACCGGCGGCCGCCGCGGCACCCGTTCCCGGCGCCGCTGGACGACGCGGTCGCGGCGGTCCGGTGGGCGGTGCGCCGCGCGCCCGGGCTGGGGCTGGACGCGGCGCGGGTGGGGGTGGCCGGGGACAGCGCGGGCGGGCAGCTGGCGGCGGCCGCGGCGGGGGTGCTGCGCGGGGCGGGACCGTTCCGGCCGGCGGTGCAGGTGCTGCTGTATCCGGCGCTGGACCTGCGGGCCGAGCCGCCGCCGCTGCCCGATCCCGATCCTGACGGGCTGGACGCGGCGGGCGCGTCGGCGGGCGCGGCGCTGCGGATGTACCTGGGGGACGCGGACCGGACGCGGCCGGAGGTGTCGCCGCTGCTGGATCCGGATCCGGGCGGGCTGCCGCCGGCGGTGGTCGCGACGGCGGAGTTCGACCGGCTGCGTCCGCAGGCGGAGCGGCACGCGGAGCGGTTGCGGGCGGCGGGGGTGCCGGTCGCGGTGGTGGCGGGCGGGGGCCTGGACCACGGGTTCCTGGGGTGGGGGTCGTTCGCGCGGCGCCCGGCGGAGGTGATCGCCGAGATCGGCGCGGCCGTCCGCACCGCCCTGGCCTGACGCGGCACCCCGGGCGGGGGCGGTGCGTCCGTGCGCTTGGGCACCGGTTTTAGGTGGGTTGACGTGGGCATTCACTGAAAAGACCGGACGGTGGGGGGAGGTTTCGTGCAGAGGACGCATCGGCTGCGGATGGTGCGGGTCGCCGAATCCGGCTTCGAGGAGTGGGCGTGCCCGGTGTGCGGGCGGCGGATGCTGCTGCGGTGGCCGCCCGACTGCCGCAAGGAGGTCGTCGACCGGGGCGACGAGGGGGCGTGCCACGTCGCCGACCGCGACCCGGGCGCCGCGGACGGCCCGAGGGACGGCCCGGTGGAAGGCTCCGCGGAGAGCGCGGTCGCGCGGCGGGAACCTTCGCGGGCCGGTGTCGCGGTGGCCTCGCGGCGGCGGCTGCGCGAGACCGGGGTGCGGTTCCCCGTGGGCGAGGAGGCGGCGCCCGGCCCCCGCTGACGGCGCGGCCCCGCCGCCGGTCGTCCGGCTCTGCGTCTTCCGCCGCGATCCGCCTTCCGCCGTGATTTGCCTTTGCCGTGGTCCGCCTTTCCGTTGGTGCGGGTCGGCGGGGTGTCAGCGGGTGTCGGCCGCCAAGCGGATGCCGAGGCCGACCAGGACGACGCCGGACAGCTGGTCGAGGCGTCGGCGGACGGCCGGGCGGTCCAGGGTCCGGCGGGCGGCGGCGACCAGCCACACGATCACGGTGTACCAGGCGAGGTCGATGAGCGCCCATAGTGCCGACAGGAGCACCAGCGCGGCGGGGACGGACCAGCCGGAAGGGACGAACTGCGGCAGGAACGACACGGCGAAGACCCCGGCCTTGGGGTTGGCGGCGTTGGTGATCAGCCCGCTGCGGTAGTCGCCCCACCAGGTGCGTCCCCCGCCCGCGAGGACGCCGCGTCCCGCGCCGGATCCGTCCGCGCCGGGGGCTCTCGGGGCGAGGGGGTCGGCCGGTCGGCCCGCGCGGCGCCGGGCCTGCCACAGGGCGCGGACGCCGAACCACACCAGGACGGCGGCGCCCGCGACGCGCAGGCCGTCGTAGGCGAGGCGGGACGCGGCCAGCAGCGCGGTGAGGCCCGCCGCGGCGGCCAGTCCCCAGGCGAGCACGCCGGTCTCGTTGCCGAGGACGGCGGCGAGCCCGGCGCGGCGCCCGGACAGCATCGACGTCCGCATGATCACCACGGTGCTGGGTCCGGGCGCCATCGCGATGAGCACGGCGGCGCCGGTGAAGGCGAGGAGGGTTTCGGGGAGGGGTTGCGGCATGCGTTCATGCTGCCCGCCGCGCCCGCCCCCGGCAACGGGCCCCGGCGCGGGTCGAGCGCGCGCCGGGGGGCGTCCGGGGTCCGGTCAGGTGGGCGGGGGCGGGGTCACAGGGGGCCGCCGTCGCCCTCTCCGCCGTCGCCGCCGGTGGGCGGCGGGGTGGGTTCGCCGGGGCCGGGGGTGGGCGGCGTCCCGGGTGTGGTGGGCGGCCCGCCGGGCGTGGTCGGCTGCGCCGGGGTCGTGGGCGCGGGGGGCGGGACCTCGGCCGACGGGGTGGGCTCGGGCGGCAGCGGCGGGGGTTCGTCGGGCTCGGGGCTGCACATGTTCAGCAGGAACAGCAGCAGCAACAGCACCAGGAGCATGGCGGCGAGGGCGAGGACGGCCGTGACCAGGCTGCGCTGCGGGGGGTGTTCGCCGGGCGGGACGGGCGCGGGCGCGCGGGCGGGCGCGGGGGGCGCCAGCGCGGGTTCGCCGGAGCCGAGCCAGTGGGGCTGGAACTGGGGGCCGCGGCGCCTGCCGCGGCGGCCGCGTCCGCCCTGGGCGGTGCCGTCGAGCAGCACCGGTTCCAGGAACCGTTCGGCGCCGGTCAGGTCGGGGTCGTAGGCGGTCGCGACCCAGGGGGCGGGCCCGTCGGGCCGGGCGGCGACCACGGGCGCCGCCCCGGCGGCGGGCGCGTGGGCGGGGCCGGGCGGTCCGGGGGTGGGGGCGGGCGCGGCGGCGGTGATCGCCGCGCGGAACCGGTCGCGGGCGGCGGCGTCGCCGGCGGCGCCGCGGTTGAGGACCGCGACGCTGGCGCGCCGTCCGTGGGCGTCCACGCCCAGGAACACGATTCCGGCGGGGGTCTCCGCCAGGCGCGCCGACAGGCGGAAGGGCCCCAGCTGCGCGGGGTCGCCCGGGGGCAACGGCCTCGACATGGCGGCCACACTAACAACCGCGCCCTACGCTCGGCTCCGGAAGGCGCCCCGCCGCGCCCCGCCGCGGGGCGCGGAGGCCCCGCCGGCGGCCCGGGCGGACGGCGTGTGAACAGGTCGGCCGGGACACGCAGCGTTCCCGCACGAACGGGTACAAGTGATCGCGTAGGGTCGGAAGGCGCCCACGGGGCAGGACGTTGGCAGGACAGTGCCGGTCGGACTAGTGAGGACTCCCACATGACCATCGCCGCCCACGATGTCGACGAGGCCGCGGCACTGCTGCAGAGCACGGTCGCGGAGGTCAAGAAGGTCATCGTCGGCCAGGAGCACATGGTCGAGCGGATGGTGGTGGCGCTGCTGGCGCGCGGCCACTGCCTGATCGAGGGCGTGCCCGGGGTCGCCAAGACCCTCGCGGTGGGGACGCTGGCGCGGGTGGTCGGCGGGACGTTCGCGCGGTTGCAGTTCACCCCGGACCTGGTGCCGTCCGACATCGTCGGGACCCGGATCTACCATCCCTCGACCGAGCAGTTCGACGTGGAGCTCGGGCCGGTGTTCGTGAACTTCGTGCTGGCCGACGAGATCAACCGGGCCCCGGCGAAGGTGCAGTCGGCGCTGCTGGAGGTGATGGCGGAGCGGCAGGTGTCGCTGGGCGGCACGACGTATCCGCTGCCGCGCCCGTTCATCGTGCTGGCGACGCAGAACCCGATCGAGTCCGAAGGCGTGTACCCGCTGCCGGAGGCGCAGCGCGACCGGTTCCTGATGAAGGTGGACGTCCGGCACCCCGGGGCGCACGAGGAGCTGCAGATCCTGCGGCGGATGAGCACGGACCCGCCGGAGGCCGCGCAGGTGCTGGACACCGGGCGGCTGGCGACGCTGCAGGCCGCGGCCGCCGAGGTGTCGGTGCACGAGCTGGTCGCCGACTACATCGTGCGGCTGGTGATGGCGACGCGCGAACCCGAGCAGTACCGGCTGCCTGACCTGCGGCCGGTGATCGAGATCGGGGCGAGCCCGCGGGCGACGCTGGGGCTGGTGTCGGCCGCGCGGGCGCTGGCGCTGCTGTCGGGCCGCGACTACGTGCTGCCCGACGACGTGCGGGCGGTCGCGCGGGACGTGATGTCGCACCGGCTGGTGCTGACGTTCGACGCGCTGGCCGACGGGGTCGCGGCGGGCGACGTGATCGGGCAGATCCTCGCGGCGGTGCCGCCGCCGCGGGTGGTGTGGAACCACGGGGCCGCGGCGGTGACCACGGCATGACGACGGCCGGTCCGGGGGACGGCCCGTCCGGGGAGCGGGGCGGGTCCGCGCGGCTCGCGCCGGAGCGGACGCTGCGGCGGCTGGAGCTGCAGGTGACGCGCCGGCTGAACGGGCTGCTGAACGGGGAGCATCTGGGGCTGCTGCCGGGCCCGGGCACCGAACTGGCGGAGGCCCGGCTGTACCAGCCGGGCGAGGACGACATCCGGCACATGGACTGGGCGGTGACGGCCCGCACCACCAGCCCCCACGTGCGCGACCTGGTCGCCGACCACGAGCTGGAGGCGTGGGCGCTGGTCGACATGACGCCCAGCATGGACTTCGGCACCGCGGACCTGGTGAAGCGGGAACTGGCGGTGGCGGCGCTGGCGGCGGTGGGGTTCATGACGGTGCGGCTCGGCGACCGGGTCGGCGCCTACCTGCTGCACGGCGGCGGGCTGCGGCGCTGGCCCGCGCGGACGGGCAAGGCCCCCTTCTACGCGCTGCTGCAGGCGGTGCTGGACGCTCCCCCGCACGACCCCGAGACCGCCGCGGCGGACGGCGACGACTCCCCCCGGCGCACGCCCGGAAACGCGTTCGGGGGGACGGGGCTGCGGGGCGGCGCGCACGGCGACCTGGCGTCCGCGATCGAATCACTGGACCGGGGGCAGTCCCGCCGCGGCCTCCGCGTCGTCATCTCCGACTTCCTGCCCTCCCCCGGCGACGACGGCCCCCCACCGGACGGGACCGCCGCCGAGCCGCGGCCGCCGTGGGAGCGGCCGCTGCGCCGCCTCGCCGCCCGCCACCAGGTCCTGGCCGTCGAGATCATCGACCCCCGCGAACTCGAACTGCCCGACGTGGGACTCGTCGAGATGACCGACCCCGAGACCGGCGCCGTCCACGAGATCGTCCTGAACCGCCGGGTCCGCGAACGGTACGCGCAGGCGGCCGCCCAGCAGCGCGACCGCACCCGCGCCGCGCTGCGCCGCTGCGGCGCCCACCACCTGGTCCTGCGCACCGACCGCGACTGGATCGCCGACGTCGCCCGGTTCGCCCTCCGCCAGCGCCGCGCCGCCGGCCGGCCCGTCACCACCGCGGGAGTGCGCCCATGACGTTCCTGTCGCCCGAACGCCTCTGGCTGCTGGCCCTCGTCCCCATCCTGGCGGGCCTGTACGTGGCGCTGCAGTGGCGCCGCCGCCGCTACGCGGTCCGGTTCACCAACCTGGCGCTGCTGCAGCAGGTCGCGCCGCGCCGCCCCGGCTGGCGGCGGCACGTCGCAGCCGGCCTGTTCCTGGTGATGATCCTGCTGATGATGGTGGGGTTCGCGCGGCCCGCCGACGACGTCCGCGTCCCCCGCGACCGCGCCACGATCATGGTGGCGGTGGACGTGTCGCTGTCGATGATGGCGCGGGACGTGGCGCCGAGCCGCTTCGACGCGGCCAAATCCGCCGCCAAGCAGTTCATCCGGGACCTGCCGGCCCGGTTCAACGTCGGGGTCGTCGCGTTCGCCGGGAACGCCAACCTCGTCGCGGCGCCGTCGGACGACCGCGCCGCGGCGATCGCGTCCATCGACCAGCTCGTGCTGGCCAAGCGGACCGCGATCGGCGAGGCGGTGTTCACCTCCCTGCAGGCCGTGCGGTCGTTCGACGCGCAGGCCCGCCAGGACCCGCCGCCCGCGCACATCGTGCTGCTGTCGGACGGCGACAACACCACCGGCCGGTCCGTGCAGGAAGCCGTCACCGCCAGCCGCGGCGGGGACGTCCCGGTGTCCACCATCGCGTTCGGCACCCCCTACGGCACCGTCACCATCGAGGGCGAGACGACCAGCGTGTCGGTGAACAAGGAGACGCTGCGGTTCCTGGCCGACAACACCGAGGGGCACGCCTACGAAGCCGCCGACGCCGGCCAGCTGAACGAGGTGTACTCCGACATCGGCACCTCGCTGGGCTACACCACCGAGCACCGCGACGTGTCCGCCCGCTACGTCGGCATCGCGCTGCTGTTCGCGCTCGCGGCGGGCGGCGCGTCCCTGGCCTGGTTCTCCCGCCTCCCCTGACCGCCCGCCCGCCGCGGCGGGCGGTGCGGCGGGCGGTGCACGGAGCGCCCCGCGCACTGGTACGGTCGGCCGACGTGGGGGAGCACTATTTCGCCGAGCGGCCCGGCGCCGCGAGTCGGCGCCGCGCCGTCGACCTGGTCCTGCCGGACCTGCACCTGCGGCTGGAGACCGACGGCGGGATGTTCTCGCCCGACCGCGTCGACCCCGGCACCCGGGTCCTGCTGGAGACCGTCCCGCCGCCCCCGCCCGACGGCGACCTGCTCGACCTCGGCTGCGGCTACGGCCCGATCGCGCTGACGATGGCGGCCCGCGCGCCCGCCGCCCGCGTGTGGGGCGTGGACGTCAACCGGCGCGCCCTCGCGCTCGCCGAGGCCAACGCCGCGTCCGCCGCGCTGCCCAACGCCCGGTTCGCGCCCGCCGACGAACTGGACCCCGCACTGCGGTTCGCCGCGATCTGGTCCAACCCGCCGATCCGCATCGGCAAGGCCGCCCTGCACGAGCTGCTGCTGGCGTGGCTGCCGCGCCTGCGGCCCGGCGCGCACGCCCACCTGGTGGTGCAGAAGCACCTGGGGTCGGACTCGCTGCACCGCTGGCTGGACGGCCGGGGCCTGCCCACCGAGCGCGTCGCGTCCCGCTCCTCCTACCGCGTCCTGCGCGTCACCGCCCCGCGAACCGACCCCCGCACCACCGAACCCGACACCGATACGCCGCCCGTGGAAGGCCCGACCCGATGACCACCCCGCAGGGACGCCGCCAGCTGCGCCCCACCGACGTCAAGCGCCTCAACCGCGACTGGCGGCGCCGCACCGACGCCCGCCTGGGCCTGCTCGCCGAATCGGTCACCCAGCCGTTCAACATGGGCTCGATCATCCGCAGCGCCGCCGCGTTCGGCGTCGAGCGCCTCTGGCTGGCCGGCAACGCCACCCCGCCCACCCACCGCAACGTCGCCAAGACCGCGCTGGGCACCGAGCGGTTCCTGGAATGGGAGCACGCCGGCACCGCCGCCGAGGCCGCCGCGGCCGTCCGCGCGCAAGGACTGCGGCTGGTCGCGGTCGAACTGACCGGCGACGCCGTCCCGCTGCACGAAGCGCCCCTGGACGGCGACGTGTGCCTGGCCGTCGGCAGCGAGGACCACGGCTGCTCCCCCGCCCTGCTGGCCGCCTGCGACGCCGTCACCTACATCCCCCAGGTGGGCCGCGTCGGATCGTTCAACGTCGCGGTGGCCGCAGCCCTCGCCCTCGCCGAGGCCCGCCGCCGGGAGTGGACCGTCGGCTGACCGCCTCCGGCCCGCACCTGCCGCCTACCGGGTGATCTTGTCGAGGAACGCGTCCAGATGGCCGCGGGCACGGGCGATCCGCTCCCGCTGCGGCAGCGCGTCCATCCCCCCGGCGGCGATCGTCTTCCTGAGCCCCCGCACATACAGCGAACAGGCCAGGTCCGCGCACACGTACTGCCCGACCGAGTCGCCCTGCCGGCCCGCCTCACCCGTCCGGCGGGCCGTCATCAACGCCACCCCGCCGCCGCTGCGCGTCGCCATGCACAGCGAGCACATGCTGCGCGCGGTGAACCCGCGCGACCCGCTCTCCACCGCGCGCAGCGCGACACCCACCGGCACACCGCCGCGCTCGGCGACCAGCCACGCCCGCTCGGGCGCACGCGGATCCCGCCAGCCCAGGAAGTCCAGATCGTCCCAGGGCAGCTCCGCGAAGTCCTTCGGCAGGTTGAGGCGCTTCGCCTCCCCCTTGGAACAGTTCACGAAAGACCTGCGGACATCATGCTCGGTCAGGGGTTTCATGGACGCGACGCTACCCCGCCTACATGTACTATGCAAAACCTTAATCCCCTTAGGAAGAGGTAACGGATGCCGCGCGCCGGAGTGACCCCCGAACGCCTGACCCGCGCCGCCGCCGACCTCGCCGACGAAACCGGACTCGACGGCGTCACCGCCACCGCCCTCGCCCGCCGCTTCGGCGTCACCACCGCCAGCCTCTACTCCCACATCAAAGGCATCGACGACCTCCGCGCCCGCCTCACCGCCCTCGCCCTCAACGAACTCGCCGACCGCGCCGCCGCCGCCCTCGCCGGACGCGCAGGCAAAGACGCCCTCCTCGCCTTCGCCGACGCCTACCGCGACTACGCCCGCGACCACCCCGGCCGCTTCGAAGCCGCCAACGCCCGCTTCGCCCCCGCAACCGCCACACCCGACGTCATCACCGCGGGCCGCCGCCACACCGAACTCACCCGCGCCATCCTCCGCGGCTACGGCATCCCCGAACACGACCAGACCGCCGCCGTCCGCCTCCTCGGCGGCGCCTTCCACGGCTACATCATCCTCGAGGCCACCGGAGGCTTCGACCACACCGGCAACACCGACACCACCTGGCACAAAGTCCTCGACGCCCTCGACGCCGCCCTCACCCACTGGCCGACCGACTGACCCGCCCCCGAACCCGCCCCCCGCTACAATCACCCCGTGCAGTTCCTCCTGTGTGCGTAGGACGCCCCGCGCCGCACCCGCTCCCACCCGGTGCGGCCCCTCAGCGTCCCCTCACACCGCCCGCCCCCGCGGGCCCGCACCCGAGGAACACCCCCCGTGTCCTACAGCGCCGTCCTGCGCGCCCCCCACGTCCGCCGCACCTTCACCCTCACCCTCATCGGCCGCCTCTCCTACGCCACCGCCCCCTTCTCCCTCACCCTCGCCCTCGTCGCCGCCACCGGCTCCTACACCACCACCGGCACCGTCATAGCCCTCTACGGCCTCACCGTCAGCGCCCTCAGCCCCCTGCGCGCCCGCCTCATCGACCACCACGGCCCCCGCCGCACCCTCCCCCCGCTCACCGCCGCACACGCCCTCACCCTCACCGCCCTCGCCGCCGCCACCTGGCACCCCGGGACCCCCGTCCCCGCACTCGCCGCCCTCACCGTCACCGCCGGAGCCACCGCACCCCCGCTCGGCGTCGTCATGCGCGCCCACTGGAGCGACCTCCTCCCCGACCGCACGCTCCTGCACCGCGCCCTCAGCCTCGACGGCGTCGCCGAAGAACTCCTCTTCGTCACCGGCCCCCTCCTCGCCGGCCTCATCGCCGCCACCACCACCCCCTCCCTCGGCATCGCCGCCGGCGCCCCACTCCTCATCATCGGCACCCTCGGCCTCGCCACCTCACCCGCACTCCCCCGCACCCGCCCCACCGCCGCCTGGACCGAAGCCGCCCTCGCCGCCGGCAGCGCCCTCGGCGGCCTCACCTACGGCGCCCTCACCTGGCGCAGCACACCCCGCACCCGCCTCACCGCCTGCACCGCCGCCCTCGGCACCGCCCTCGCCGCCGCGGCCCTCGCCCCCACCACCGCCGCCCTCACCGCCCTCGTCGCCGCCGCCGGCCTCTTCATCGCCCCCGCCACCACCACCGCCTACCTCATCGCCGACACCGACGCCCCGCCCGACGCCCGCGTCCGCGCCGCCGCCTGGGTCAACACCGCCCTCAACCTCGGCGCCACCACCGGCATCGCCGCCACCGGCGCCCTCCTCGACCTCCTCCCCCTCCACCTGTGCTTCCTCGTCACCGCCCTCCCCGCCGCCCTCACCACCGCCCTGCTCCTACGAACCCGCCACCGCTGACCCGCCACCAAACAAAGGTCCGCCCGCCCACGACCACCACCCAGCGGGCGGACCACCTCTCACCCCAACTCCTCCAACTTCCCCAACAGCACCCCCCGCTCACGCTCGTTCCCGCACAACCCCACCGCCGCCTCCAACTCCGCACGCGCCTCCTCCACACGCCCCAACCGCCGCAACAACTCCCCCCGCACACTCGGCAACAGATGCGACCCCGACAACGCCCCCGCCCCCACCAAACCGTCCACCACCGGCAACGCCGCCCCCGGCCCCCGCGCCATCGACACCGCCACCGCCCGGTTCAGCTCCACCACCGGCGACGGCGCCAACCGCCCCAACGCCTCGTATAACACCACGATCCGCTCCCAATCGGTCTCCTCCACCGACCCCGCCACCGCATGACACTCCGCGATCGCCGCCTGCAACCCGTAAGCCCCCAACCCGCGCCCCGCACGCTCCGCCCGCACCAACGCCGCCCGACCACGCCCGATCGCCGCACGATCCCACCGCCGCCGATCCTGCCGCTCCAACAGCACCGGCTCACCGTCCGGACCCACCCGCGCCGGAAAACGCGCCGCCGTCAACTCCAGCAACGCCAGCAACCCGTGCACCTCCGGCTCCTCCGGCACCAACCGCGACATCACCCGCGCCAACCGCTGCGCCTCACCCGCCAGATCGAACCGGATCACCTCACCCCCCGAACTCGCCGACGACCCCTCCGTGAAGATCAGATAGATCACACTGAGCACCGAACCCAGCCGCTCCACCCGCTCCCCCGCCGACGGCACCGCGAACCACACCCGCGCCGCCGCCAGCGTCTTCTTCGCCCGCGTGATCCGCGCCTGCACCGTCGCCGTCGGCACCAGGAACCCGCGCGCGATCTCGTCGCTCGTCAACCCCCCGACCACCCGCAGCGTCAACGCCACCCGCGCCTCCCGCGACAGCACCGGATGGCACGACATGAACATCAACGCCAGCACATCGTCATCGATCCGATCCGGATCCCACAGCACGTCCTCGTCCTCCCGCCCCCCGCCCGCCGGCGCGCCCCCCGACGCGACACCCCCCTCACCCAGCCCGCGCGCCAGGGCGGCGTACCTCTCATCACGCGCCGCACGCCGGCGGAACGCGTCGATCGCGCGCCGCCGGCCCACCGTCAGCAACCACCCCGCCGGATTCCGCGGCACGCCCTCCCGCGGCCAGTTCACCAGCGCCTCCGCCAGCGCCTCCTGCGCCAGATCCTCCGCCAGCGCGAAATCGCCGGTGTACCGCGCGAGCGCACCGACGATCCGCGCCGACTCGATCCGCCACACGGCGGTGACGGCCTCACGACCGTTCGAGTCACCCATTGCCCGAGATTTCGCTCAGAGCTGCCCGGTGGCCTCGCGCCAGGCGCGCTCCTTCTGGACCCACTCGTTGTCCTGCGGGAACTCGTCGATCGTGGTGACCCGGCGGATCTCGGTCTTGAACCCCGGCCCCGTGATCGGCGACCGCTTGGCCCACTCCACGGCCTCCTCCTTGGAGGCGACGTTGAGGATGTAGAACCCGCCGAACAGCTCCTTGGTCTCCCCGTACGGGCCGTCGGTGACCACCGGCGTCTCCCCGGAGTAGTCGACCACCACGCCCTCGGCCGCGTCGTCGAGCCCCTCCGCGGCCAGCAGCACACCCGCCTTGATCAGCTCCTCGTTGTACCGCCCCACCGTCTCCAGCATCTGCGTGAAGTCGACGTCGCCCATCTGCGCGAAAGCCTCGTCGGTCGCGCGCCAGATCAGCATGTACTTCATCGTTCCGTCTCCCTCGCCTCGTTCGGGCCCTCTCTTCCGGGACCCTCTCACCCCTAGGTCGAACGGCGGCGGCACGGATCAACACCGCCAACGAACTTCTTCAAAAAAACTTCTGGAGCCCACCACGCCCAAACGTCCCCCGGGTCAGCATGCCGACTCGCCCGCCGGCTGTAGGGACGCATCGAGAACACGCGGGGCCCTGAACGCTGCGTACAGCACTGAGGGGCACGGCCGAATCGCCGTGCCCCTCTAGCCGATCGCGAAGCTCACGATCGGCGGTTGCGTCGTCACCCGGCGCCGTCCTGCGGTCGGCCCGGCCAAGTGCGATAGGCGCTCCGAACCTGCCGAGCCGAGGCCGCGCTCTCCCCCGCCGCCGCATGCCACGGCTCGGACGTGCCGGCATCGCCGTCGTGGCCGGCCGTGCGACCGTGGCGGCACGGGCTCCGGGCGCCGTATCAGGCGCGGGTGCGTTCCATGAGAGCGGCGAACTCCTCCAGGGAGATCTTGCCGTCACGGTTGACGTCGCTCTCGACGACCAGCTCCACCGCGCGCGTCTGGTCGGCGTTGAGGCCCAGGGCGCGCATGAGGTTCTGCAGCTCCGGGATGGTGAGGTAGCCGTCACCGTCGACGTCGACGAGGTCGAACGTGGGCTTGTAGTCGTCGATGCTGCTCATTGCGGTGATCTCCTTCGTCGGTGCTGGGCCGACGGTAGCACCGGCCCAGCACCTTTACGCAGTAAGGTACGGGTGGTGCGGAGGAGTCCGCCATAATCGGAGGAGTGCGCCGCTCGTACGAATTCCTCGATCATCCCGGACCCATCCCGTTCGCCCACCGCGGCGGGGCCGGCGGACGTCCCGAGAATTCCATGGCCGCCTTCCAGCGGGCGGTCGACCTGGGCTACCGCTACCTGGAGACCGACGCCCACGCCACCGCCGACGGCGTCGTGGTCGCGTTCCACGACCGCACCCTCGACCGGGTGACCGACCGGACCGGCACCGTCGCCCGGCTCCCCTACTCCGAGGTCGCGCGGGCCCGGATCGGCGGCACCGAGCCGATCCCCCGGCTGGAGGACGTCCTGGGGGCCTGGCCGGACGCGCGCGTCAACATCGACCTCAAGGACGCCCCGGTCATCGGGCCGCTCGCCGAGGTGCTGCACCGCACGAACGCCTGGCACCGGGTGTGCCTGACGTCGTTCTCCACCCGCCGGCTCGCGCAGATGCGGGCGCGGCTGCCGCTGTACACCGACCGGGACGTGTGCACGGCGCTGGGCCCGCGCGGGGTGATGGCGCTGCGCGCCAAGTCCTACGGGGGGCCGACGGCCAAGCTGGTGCGGCTCGCGGCGACGGGCGTGGCGTGCGCGCAGGTGCCCTACGGGCTGGGGCCGCTGCCGTTCGTGACCGAAAGGTTCGTCGCCACGGCGCACCGGCTCGGCCTGCAGGTCCACGCGTGGACGGTGAACGACGAGGACGCCATGGAGCGGCTGCTGGACCTCGGCGTCGACGGCATCATGACCGACAAGCTGGTCACCCTGCGGCGCGTCCTGGCCGCCCGCGGGCTGTGGGAGCGCCCCTCCCCCGCGCCGGAGACGCGCGCCGGCGCCTGACGGGCCGGCGCCGGGACGGCCGCCGGTTCAGCGGCCGAACCCGGGCGGCCGGTACTCGGCGGCGATGCGCAGCGGCGCCCCCTGGGGACGGTCGGCGGGCTGCGCGGACTGGGCGGACTGGGCGGGTCGGCCCGTCTGGGACAGATCGACCCGCTGCGACCGCACCATCTCCAGAAGCTCCAGATCTTCCGGAGAGACCAGTGCGGCCATCACCTTGCCCCGCCGCGTCAGCTTCACGGGCTCGCCGGTGTAGGCGACCCGGTTGACGAGGTCCGCGAACTGGGCGCGTGCTTCGGTTACCGGAACATCCACGGGATTCATCGTATAGCGAAACATGGCCTCTCCCCCTGGCCGCGGCACCGCGCCACCACTAGCCTCAGACGTACATAGTGTACGAAATGTACAGAACGAGCGGGAGGGTTCATGAACGAGGAGCCGAGGCCCGGAGAGCGACCGGACATGCGACCGCAGGCCCGGCCGGACACCCACGCGCCCCGCGTGCGGGCCAAGGTCGCCGAGGCGCCGCGGCTCGCGGAGGCGCACCTGTTCGAGCGGCTGCTCGCGCAGCGCATCGTGTTCCTCGGAACCGAGATCGACGACCAGGTGGCCAACCGGGTGAACGCGCAACTCCTGCTGCTCGCCTCCCAGGACGCCCACCGCGACATCACCGTCTACATCAACTCCCCCGGCGGCGTCGTGGACGCCGGGATGGCGATCTACGACATGATGCAGTTCGTCCCGAACGACATCTCCACCGTCGCGATGGGCATGGCCGCCTCCATGGGACAGACACTGCTGTGCGCGGGAACGGCCGGCAAGCGCTACGCGCTGCGGCACGCGCGCGTCATGATGCACCAGCCGCACGGCGGCATCGGCGGCACCGCGTCCGACATCAGGATCCAGGCCGAGCAGTCGCTCTACCTGAAGCGGACCCTGGCCGAGCGGACCGCGTTCCACACCGGGCAGCCGCTCGAGCGGATCGAGGCCGACGCCGACCGGGACCGGTGGTTCACCGCCGACCAGGCCCGCGAGTACGGCTTCATCGACCACGTCATCGACAGCACCGACCGGGTGGGCACCTGATGCGGGCCGAGAAGCGCTCCCTCGTCCCCTCCTACGAGGAGCAGACGCCCTACGGACGCAAGGAGACCGACCCCTACAACAAGCTCTTCGAGGACCGCATCGTCTTCCTCGGGACGCCGGTCGACGACGTCAGCGCCAACGACGTCACCGCCCAGATGCTGGCGCTCGAGGGCATGGACCCCGACCGCCGCATCGCCCTCTACATCAACTCGCCCGGCGGGTCGCTGACGGCGATGATGGCGATCCACGACACGATGAGCTACATCCGTCCCGAGATCGAGACCACCTGCGTGGGGCAGGCGGGTTCGGCGGCGGCGGTGCTGCTGGCGGCCGGGACGCCCGGCAAGCGGGCGGCGCTGGCGAGCGCCCGGATCCTGCTGCACGAGCCCGAGGTCGGGACGTCCCGCGGCCAGTCCAGCGACCTGCAGATCCAGGCGGAGGAGGTGCTGCGGCTGCGGGCCCAGACCGAGGCGATCATCGCCGAGGCCACCGGGAAGGACCCTGAGACGGTCCGCCGCGACCTCGACCGCGACCGCTACTTCACCGCGCAGGAGGCCCTGGAGTACGGGCTGATCGACGAGGTCCTGACGTCCCGGCGCTGAACCGCCCGGACGGACGCGCGCCCCCGCGGCCGGGGCCGCGCCGAAGGATTCCCGCAGGGCCGCGGGGCCCCGGCGAAAACCCGCAGGGTTGGACCCGCCCGCGGACGGGAATCTTGTCACCGGATTCAGCGTTGGTCAGAGCAAGACCGCAAGCCGTCTGGGAGGCACGTGACGATGGCCGAGCGCGCACTTCGCGGCACCCGACTCGGAGCGACGAGCTACGAGAACGATCGCAACACCGATCTGGCCCCTCGGCAAGAGGTGGACTACACCTGCACCAAGGGCCACCGGTTCACCGTGACGCTCGCAGCCGAGGCCGAGGTGCCGATGACCTGGGAATGCCGCAACTGCGGCGCCACGGCCCTGCGGGTCGACGGCGAGCTCCCCCAAGCGAAGAAGGGGAAGCCGCCGCGGACGCACTGGGACATGCTCATGGAACGCCGTACCGTCGAGGACCTCGAGGAGGTGCTGGCGGAACGGCTGGAGATCCTGCGGGCCGGGCGCAGGAAGACCGCCTGACCGACACGATCGGGTGACGCTACGGGCCCGCACCGGTGCACGCACGTGCACCGGTGCGGGCCCGTAGCCGTTCTCGCCCGACCGCCGCGGCCGAAGGTCTTCGGCCGGCGGGACGCGGGACGCCGCGCACCCGGGCGCGCTCAGCGGGTCCGGGGCACGATCAGGCCCGTCTCGTAGGCGGTGACGACGGCCTGGACGCGGTCGCGCAGGCCCAGCTTGCGCAGGACGCGGCTCACGTGCGTCTTGACCGTCTCCTCCCCCACCACGAGCCGCGCGGCGATCTCGGCGTTGCTCAGCCCCTCGGCGACCAGCCGCAGCACCTCGGTCTCCCGCGGCGTCAGGACGTCCAGCGCGGCCGACGGCGGGCGGGGCCGCAGCCGCGCGAACTCGTCGATGAGGCGCCGGGTGACGGCCGGGGCGAGCAGCGCCTCCCCCGCCGCCACGACGCGGACGGCGTCGAACAGCCGCTCGGCCGTCACGTCCTTGAGCAGGAACCCGCCCGCGCCCGCCACCAGCGCGTCGTAGACGTGCTCGTCGAGGTCGAACGTCGTCAGCATCAGGATGCGGGGCGCGCCCGCGGCGGACGCGATGCGGCGGGTCGCCTCGATCCCGTCCATCACCGGCATCCGCACGTCCATCAGCACCACGTCCGGGCGGTGCTCGGCGCAGGCGCGGACCGCCGCCGCGCCGTCGTCGGCGGTCGCGACGACGGCGAAGTCCGGCTGCGTGCCCAGCAGCGCGCCGAAGCCCGCGCGGACGACCTCCTGGTCCTCGGCCACGATGATGCGGACGGTCACCGCGCCGCCCTCACCGCGCCGCCCTCGCGGGGGCGCCGTGAGCGGGCGTCGCGGCCGCGTCCGCGGCGGGCAGGACCGCCTCGACGACGAACCCGCCGAGCGGGCCCGCGCCGGTGCGCAGCTCCCCGCCGACCGCCGCGACCCGCTCGCGCATCCCCGTCAGCCCGTGCCCGCCGGGGACGGGCGGGCCGTCGACCGCGGGGCCGGGGCCGTTATCGCGCACCGCGAGCCGCAGCCCTTCCCCGGTGTAGGCGAGTTCGACGTCGACGGCGGCGCCGGGGGCGTGCCGCCGCGCGTTGGTGAGGGCCTCCTGCACGATCCGGTAGGCGGTCAGCTCCACGCCGGGGTCCAGCGCGGCGACGGGCCCGGCGACGATCAGACGGGCGGCGGCGCCCGCCCCGTCGCGGGTCTCGTCGATGAGGTCCAGGAGCTGCTGCAGGCCCGGCTGGGGGCGGCGGTCGGGCGCGCCGCCGGGCTCGCCCGCGTCCTCGCGGAGCACCCCCAGCAGCCGCCGCATCTCCGTCAGCGCCGTGCGGGCGGTGTCGCCGATGGCCAGCAGCCGCTCGGCGCCCTCGGCGGGCATCCCGGGGACGGCCAGCCGCGCCGTCTCGGCCTGCACCGAGATCATCGAGACGTGGTGCGCGACGACGTCGTGCAGCTCGCGGGCGATGCGCGCCCGCTCGCCGCGCGCGGTGTGCGCCAGCAGCGTGTGCTCGGCGGCGCGGCGGGACGCGTCCCGCGCGGCGGCCTCGGCGCGGCGGCGCAGGACCCGGCGGCGGGCCAACGCCGCCCAGACGGCGAGCAGCGCGGCCGACCCGGCCAGGGCGGGGCCGCGGTGCAGCAGGGTCGCGGCGAACGCCGCGACGGTGATCGTCACGGCCGCCGCCGGGCCGTGACCGGACGCGCCGGACGCGCCGGGCGTGTCCGGCCGGTCGCCGGTGCCGCGCAGCAGGACGAGCGGGAGGGTCGCCGACACGTCGAGCACGAGCGCGAGCGGCAGGGCCTCTCCGGGCCCGTCGGCGCGCAGCACCGCCTCGGCGACGGCGGCGGCGGCCAGGCCGGCTCCGGCCGCGGGCCATCGCAGCTCCCGGATCCGCGTCACGCACGCCATTGTGGCGCGTGCCCGGGCGCGGCGCGTCCCTCCCGGGAGGGACGCGCGCTCCCCGCCGCCGGGGACGCGGCGACGGCTCCGCGGCGGGACGACACGGCGTCCGGCGCGCCCGTAGCGTCCCGGGCATGGATGCGACGATCGAAGTGCGCGGGCTGCGCAAGCGGTACGGGACGGCCGTCGCCGTCGACGGCCTGTCGTTCACCGTCGAACCCGGGCGGGTCACCGGGTTCGTGGGTCCGAACGGCGCGGGCAAGACCACCACGATGCGGATGATCCTCGGCCTGGACCGGCCCGACGCGGGCGCGGCCCTGGTCGGCGGGCGGCCCTACCGGTCGCTGCGGGCGCCGCTGTGCCGGCTGGGCGGCATGCTGGACGCCGGGGCGGTGCATCCGGCGCGGCGGGCGCGCGACCACCTGCTGTGGCTGGCGCGCGCGAACGGGATCCCGGCGCGGCGGGTCGGGGAGGTGCTGGAGCTGGCGGGCCTGGCGGGGGTCGCGCGGCGCCCGGCCGGGAAGTTCTCGCTGGGCATGCGGCAGCGGCTGGGCATCGCGGCGGCGCTGCTGGGCGATCCCCCCCGCGCTGATGTTCGACGAACCCGTCAACGGGCTGGACCCCGAGGGCGTCGCATGGATCCGGGAGCTGCTGCGGGCGCTGGCGGCCGAGGGCCGCGCGGTGCTGGTGTCGAGCCATCTGATGAGCGAGCTGGAGGGCGGCGCCGACCACCTGGTGGTGATCGGGCGGGGCCGGCTGATCGCCGACACGAGCGTCGCGGCGCTGCTGGCGGCGGCGTCGGACGGGCGGGTCGAGGTGCGCACGTCCGCGCGGCGGGACGCGATGACGGTACTGGCGAACGCGGGCGCGACGGTGACCGCGGACAAGCGGGACGCGGTCACGGCGGCGGGCGTGCCCGCCGCGCGGGTCGTGGAGCTGCTGGCGGGCGCCGGGGTGCCGTTCTCGGGGGTGGCCGAGCACCGGGCGTCGCTGGAGGAGGCGTACATGGAGCTGACCAGGGACGCCGTGGAGTTCCGCACCCGCACCTCGGACGCCCCGGCGCCGGACGACCCTGACGCGGACGGCACCGCCGGGGCGGGCGGCACGGCGGACGCGGCGGGACGGGAGGCCGCGTCGTGACCGCCGCCCCGTATCGGAGCACGGTCCGGGCGGCCGGCGACGGGTTCGGGCGGCTGCTGCTGGCCGAGTGGACGAAGCTGCGGTCCGTCCCCCGCTGGCTGCTCGCGCTCGGCGCCTCGATCGTCCTGACCGTCCTGGTGGCGCTGCTGTCGGCCGCGGGCACGCAGTCGACCGGGGGCGGGGGCGCCGCGCCGGACCTGCCCCCGGCCGTCACGGACCAGGGCCACTACACCTACCGGACGCTCACCGGGGACGGGAGCATCACCGCGCGCGTCGCGTCCCAGCGGGCCGGGCGGGCGTGGGCGAAGGCCGGGCTGATGGTGCGGGCGGGCACCGGCGGCGGCGCGCCCTACGCGGCGGTCATGGTGACGCCCGGGCACGGGGTGCGGCTGCAGACCGGCTACGAGGCGGGCGGCGAGGGCGGCGGGAACGGCGCGGCGCCGCACTGGTTGAAGCTGGAGCGGTCGGGGACGTCGGTGACCGGGTACGCGTCGGAGGACGGGCGCGCGTGGCGGCGCGTCGGCGGGGTGCGCCTGGACGGGCTCCCGGAGACGGTGGCGGCCGGCTTGTTCGTCGCGTCCCCCGACGCGGTGGAGGTGGTGCGGCGGTTCGGCGGCGAGGAAATCTCCGGGCGGCCGACGGACACGACGGCGACGTTCGACGGCGTCGCCCTGGGCGGCGCCTGGCGGGACGGGACGGCCGGCGGCGCGGCGGACGCGTGGCGGGACCGCGCCGGACCCGGCGGGCCCGCCGCGCCCGAGGGGACGGGGTCCACCCGGGCGGGCGGCGTGTTCACGCTGACGGGGTCGGGCGACATCGGCCCGGACCTGTTCTCCGACGACACGACGCGCACGGCGCTGACGGGGGTGCTGGTCGGGCAGGCGGCGGTCGTGGCGGCGGCGGTGCTGTTCGTCACCGCCGAGTACCGGCGCGGCATGATCGCGGTGACGCTGGCGGCGTCCCCGCGGCGGGGCCGGGTGCTGGCGGCCAAGGCCGCGGTGATGGCGGCGGCGGGGTTCGCGGCCGGGCTGGCGGCCGCGGCGGGGGCGCTGGCGGTCACCGGGCTCGGCGGCCGGGACGCGCCGTCCCTCGTGGACGGGGCGGTGCTGCGGGCGGTGCTCGGGACGGCGCTGCTGCTGGCGGTCGTCGCGGTGCTGTCCGTGGCGGTCGCGGTGGTCGTGCGGCGCAGCGCCCCGGCGATCACGCTCGTCCTGCTGGCGCTGCTGGTGCCGCAGATCGCGGCGACCGGGCTTCCGGTGTCGGCGGCGCGGTGGCTGGAGCGGCTCACCCCGGCGGCCGGTTTCGCCGTGCAGCAGACCGTCCCGCGCTACGACACCGCGATCGGGCCGTGGGCGGGGCTGGGCGTGCTGTGCGCGTACACGGCGGTCGCGGTCGCGGCGGCGGCGTGGCTGCTGCGGCGGAGGGACGCGTGAGCGGGCGGAGCGCGGCGGCGGTGCGGGCCCTGCACGCCGAGTGGACGAAGCTGGCGACGCTGCGCGGCACGGCGTGGCTGCTGGTCGCGCTGGCGGCGGCGACGGTCGCGGCGGGGGCGGCGGCGATGTGGCCGGTGGACGCCGCGCGGTGCCCGTCACCGGCGGAGTGCTTCGAGGACACCCCGAAGCTGAGCCTGTCGGGCGTCCGGGCGGGGCAGGTCGCGGCCGTGGTGCTGGGGGTGCTGGCGATCGGCGGGGAGTACGGGACCCGCACGATCGTGCCGACGCTGGCGGCGGTGCCCCGGCGGGGGCTGGTGCTGGCGGCGAAGGCGGCGGTGGTCGCCGTGCTCGTCGCGGCGGCGGGCGCGGCGGGCGTGGCGGGATCGCTGGCGGCGGGCCGGTTCGTCCTGCCGCGCAACGGGTTCACCGCGGAGGCCGGGTACCCGCCGCCGTCGCTGCTGGACGGCGCGACGGCGCGGGCCGCCGCGGGGTCGGTGCTGTACCTGGTGCTGGTGGCGCTGCTGGGGCTGGGCGCGGCGGCGGCCGTGCGGGGCACCGCCGC
Source organism: Actinomadura rifamycini DSM 43936 (assembly GCF_000425065.1). Classification (GTDB taxonomy): domain Bacteria; phylum Actinomycetota; class Actinomycetes; order Streptosporangiales; family Streptosporangiaceae; genus Spirillospora; species Spirillospora rifamycini. Next base: position 70,461 of record NZ_AULB01000010.1, on the reverse strand, counting down.
GGGCCTGACGGGCGCGCTGGGGCTGCTGTGGGCCGCGCCGGTGGTCGTCCCGCTGCTGGGGGACGAGCGGTGGCGGGAGCGGGTGGAGCGGTTCGCGCCGATGCCGGCGGGCCTGTCGGTGCAGGCGACGCGGGCGCTGGAGCGGCTGCCGATCGGGCCGTGGGCGGGGCTGGGGGTGCTGGCGGCGGGGGCGGCGCTGGCGCTGCTGCTGGGCGGGGCGGTGCTGGCCCGCCGCGACGCCTGACCCGTCCCCTGTCCCCTGTCCCCTGTCCCGTCTTCCGAAGGGACGCACCGGCGGTGGGCGGGGCGGTCAGGCGAGGGGCTTGCGGTCCGCGCCGCGACCGGCGCCCGCACCGCCGTCTCCTCCGGCGTCCCGGCCGGTGTCCTCGTCGAGGTCGATGACCTCGCCCCGGACGACGGGGCCGGAGGGCGTCCCGGCGTCGCGGGCGGGCGCGCCGAACGGCCCGAATCCGCCGAGGCCGCCCGGGCCGGCCTGGCCGAACGGCCCGGCGCCGAACCCGCCGCCGGGCGGCGGGAACAGGGTGGCCGAGCGGGCCTGCGCGACCCGCATGCGGCGCGCCGCCCACCGCGACACCAGCCCCCGGACCAGGGGCCGGGTGAACGGCAGGACGAACGCGAACCCGAACACGTCGGTGACGAACCCGGGGGTCAGCAGCAGCGCGCCGCCGACCAGGACGAGCCCGGCGTCGGCCAGCTCGCGGTCGGGGACGACGCCGCGCTCGAACGTCTCCTGCAGGGCCCGCCACGCGCGGCGGCCCTCGCGCCGCATGATCCAGCCGCCCAGCAGGCTCTCGAACACCAGCAGCGCGACCGTCGGCCACGCGCCGATCACCTCGCCGACCTGGATGATCGTGTAGATCTCCACGACCGGCAACACCAGGAACGCCAGGACCAGTGCGAGCGGCAGCATGGCTCCATCTTCGGGGTAGGAAAAGCCTCTAAGGGGTCAACGCCGCGACGCCCCCGAACGTTTCCCCGGCGGGCCCCATCACTCGGAGCGTCCGGGGTCAGCGGGGGCCGCGGAGCTTGTCGACGCGGTCGGTCATCCCCCACTGGGTGATCCGCATCGCGGCCTCGGCCATCACGTCGCGGCTCATCTTGCTGGTGCCGTGGACGCGCTCGACGAACGTGATCGGGACCTCCACGACCCGCAGGCCCTCGCGCAGGGCGCGCAGCGCCAGGTCGATCTGGAAGCAGTAGCCGCGCGAGTCGACGTCCTCCAGCCCGATCTTCTCCAGGGTGGCGGCGCGGAACGCCCGGTACCCGCCGGTGGCGTCGTGCAGGGGGATGCCGAGCATGAGCCGCGCGTAGGTGTTGGCGCCGCGCGACAGCGCCTCGCGCCGCTTGGGCCAGTTCTCGACGCGTCCGCCGGGCACCCAGCGGGCGCCGATCACCAGGTCGGCGTCCTCGAGGGCGGCCAGCAGGCGCGGCAGTTCCTCGGGCTGGTGGGAGCCGTCGGCGTCCATCTCGACCATGACGTCGTAGCCGTGCTCGGCGGCCCACCGGAACCCGGCGATGTAGGCGGGGCCGAGCCCGTCCTTGCCCTGCCGGTGCAGCACGGCGATCTGCGGGTCCTCGGCCGCCATGGCGTCGGCGACCTCGCCGGTGCCGTCGGGGCTGGCGTCGTCGACGACCAGGACGTCCACCGACGGGACGGCTTCGCGGACCCGGCCGGTGATGCGCTCGATGTTGTCCCGCTCGTTGTAGGTCGGGATGATCACGAGCACGCGCCCGAGTTCGGCCGGCATCTCCATCGGCGTCATTTCTCCTCGTCGTTCCTGTCCACCGCGTTCCCGTCCGCCGCGCGCCCGCCGGTCCCGGTGCCGCGCGCGGCGCCGGCGGTCCGTGCGCTCCGCGCGGAGCGCGTCATGGACCGGGCGGCGGCGCAGGCGGCCAGGACGCCGAGCGCCGCCATGGCCCACTCGGGCGCGGCGCCCATCCGGTCGGACGGCGTGGTCGCCGTGCGCGCCGGGACGGTGGCGACCTGCAGGTCCCGCACGAACTCGGCGGACCGGTCGATCATCCGGCCGTCCGGGGCGACGATCGCGCTGATCCCGCTCGTCGCGGCCACCAAGATCGTACGGCCATGTTCGACCGCGCGCAGCCGGGACATCGCGATCTGCTGCGGCGGCAGGCTGGTGTGCCCGTAGGTGGCGTTGTTGGTCTGCACGACCAGCAGCTGCCCGGCGGCGACGTCGCGGACCTCCTGGTCGTAGGCGACCTCGAAGCAGATGACGTCGCCGACGGTGACGGGCCCGAGCCGCATGACGCCCGAGCGGGTGCCGTGGACGAAGTCGCGGGGGATCTGGTCGAGCCGGTCGATGAACCGCGTCAGGACGTCGCGGAACGGGACGTACTCGCCGAACGGGACGGGGTGCCGCTTGACGTAGTGGTCGCCGGGGCCGGTCCGCGGGTCCCACACGATGCCGCGGTTCTCGACTTTCTCCCCGTCGGGGGTGGCGGTGAGCGCGCCGACGAGGACGGGGACGCCGATGGCCTTGACGGCGCCGTCGATGGCGGCGCGGGCGTCGGGTTCGCGGTAGGGGTCGAGGTCGCTGGAGTTCTCCGGCCAGACGACCAGTTCGGGCCGCGCGACCTCCCCGGCGCGGACGCGGCGGGCCAGCTCGTGGGTGGCCTCGACGTGGTTGTCCAGGACGGCGCGGCGCTGGCCCTGGAAGTCCAGGCCGAGGCGGGGGACGTTGCCCTGGACGACGGCGACGGTGACGGGGTCGCCGCCGGTGGGCGTGGGGATCAGGGCGCCGCCGCCGACGATCGCGCCGGCGACCGCGAGGGGCGCCGCGACGGACGCCGCCGGGGCCAGGGCGCGCCGGGCGCCGCCGCCGTTTCCCTCGCCGGCCGCGGCGGCGGCCCGGGCGCGGGCGCGCAGGGCGGCCAGGACGGCGTAGGCGAGGAGCCCTCCGATCAGCGCGGTCAGGAAGGTCACCAGCGGCGCGCCGGCGACGGCGGCGTAGGGGGTGAGGGGGGTGGAGGTCTGGCTGAACGCGAGCCGCGCCCACGGGAATCCGCCGAAGGGGACGCGGCCGCGGGCGGCCTCCTGCGCCACCCACAGGCCGGCGGCCCACACCGGCCAGCCGGGGAGCCGGGCGGCGAGCGCGATCCCGGCGCCCATGGGGGCGAGGTAGGCGGCCTCGACGAGGCTGAGCAGGATCCACGCGTCCGGGCCGATCTTGACGATGCCGGTGAGGACGGGGATGAAGAACGCGGCGCCGCCGAGGAAGCCGAGCCAGGCGCCGGTGCGGGCGGTGCCGCGGACGCCGTCGGGCGCGCGCCGCAGGCCGGGCACGCGGCCGTGCAGGGCGAGGGTGAGGGCGGCGACGCCGACGGGCGCGAGGACGACCAGGTCGTTCGGCGGGAACGCGAGCCACATGAGCAGGCCGCCGGCGACGGCGAGCAGGGTGCGGGGCCATCCGGCGCCTCCGCCGTGCCGGAACCAGGCGGCGAGGCGCAGGTGCCGGCGGGGCGGGGCGGCCGGCGCGGTGCCCGCGGCGGTGTCCCCCGCCGTGCCCGGGGCGGCGGAGATGTGCCGGGCGGTGTTCACGCCCGGCATCGGCCGGCCGTAGAGCAGCCGCGCGAGGCGGCCGGCCGCCGGTCCGGAATGATGTCCTGGGCCAACTCCACGCCCCGTTCGCTCGGTCTCTCGGGGTTCTCCCGACTCTGCCTGCTCGGAACGCTACCGGGCCGAGCGGGCGACGGCGACCGCGAGCGGGCCCGGACGCGCGGCCGGGGGCGCGGGCACGCGGGGCGGGGGCGGGTCGGCGGGGCCGGGGACACGGAAGAGGGCCCGTGACATCCGTCGGGCCGGAGTCGTCCCACAGGCGGTGAGAGCGAGGCTCCGTTTTCTACTGGATGTCCGGGCCCTTCCCGGGTCCAACCCCCTGGCCGATCGGGCGGCTCCGCCCCGGACGCGGCGTCGGATCACCGCACTGGCTCGGGCGGGCGGGCGTGCTGCCCGGTTCCGCCGCGGCACGGTGCCCGGCAGCGCCGCGGGCGGCCGATCGGTGAGTCCCGTGCTGGACTGGAGCCGAATTTACCGGCTCTCACGGCCTTGTCAACCGCCGCATGTTCTGCGGCTACTCCCCGTTCACCCAGGTCAGGGCCATGATCGGCGGGCGGGGTGACATCTGCGCCGGTCAGGGCGCGGCCGTGCGGTCCGGCCGGTTCCGGTTTTCCGGGCGGAGCGGCCTTTCCCGGGCGCGTCGCGGCGGGCGGTTCCGGGCGCGCCCGGCGCCCCCGGGGCGGGTCAGTCCCCCGGTCCGGGGACGACGACGGTGCCGGTGGCGGTGGCGGCGACGATCGGCTCGGGGAGGACCTCGGCGGACGACTCCCCCTTGTCGGGCCGCCCCCGGCACACCACGCGGGCCTCGAACTCCAGGGTGCGGCTGCGGGTGCCGAGGCGGGCGACGACGGCGACGGTCTCCACGACGTCCCCGGCGCGGACGGGGGCGCGGAACTGCACGTCGGAGTAGGAGGCGAAGAGCCCCTCGTCGCCGTCGGTGCGGATGCACGCCTCGGTGGCGGCGTCGCCGAACAGGGCGAGCAGGTAGGCGCCGTCGACGAGGTCGCCGGCGTAGTGGGCGTGGGAGTAGGGGATGTAGCGCCGGTGCACGACGGTCAGGCCCTGCCGGGGGTCGGCGGGCGGCCCGGCGGCGGCTTCGCCGGTGGTGTTCCCGGTCATGACGGGTCCTCTCCGTGGGCGTCCTCGGGCAGGAGGGCGTGGACGACGAAGCTGGCGACCTCGGCGGGGGTGGTGCCGCGGCCGAAGACGCGGTCGACGCCGAGGTCGGCGGCGGTGACGGTGTCGAAGCGGGGCCCGCCGACGACGAGCAGCGGGCGTCCCATGCCGGGGCCGACCGCGGTGGGGTACTCGGCGTGGAACGCGGCGGCCATCTGCTTGGTGTTGTGCAGGTGGGCGTTGCGCTGGGTGACGACCTGGGAGACCAGGACGGCGTCGGCGTCGACGGCCTTGGCGCGTTCGACGAGTTCGGCGACGGTGACCTGGGCGCCCATGTTCACGACCTGGATCTCGCGGTAGTACTCCAGGCCCTTCTCCCCGGCGAAGCCCTTGACGTTGAGGATGGCGTCGATGCCGACGGTGTGGGCGTCGGTGCCGATGCAGGCGCCGACGACCACGAGCCTGCGGTTGAGGGCGCGGCGGATCGCGAGGTTGACCTCCTGGGCGGTCAGCAGCGGGTACTCGCGTTCGGGCGGCGCGGGGATGGCGGCGTAGTCGATGAGGTGGCGGGTCTTGCCGTAGACGATGAAGAAGGTGAAGTCGGGGCCCATCGGCTTGGCGTGGACGACGCTGGCGGGCTCCAGGCCCATCTTCCCGGCGAGCTGGAGGGCGGCGGCGTCGGCGCGGGGCCCGGCGGGGACGGGCAGGGTGAACGACATCTGCACCATGCCGTCGCCGGTGGTGTCGCCGTAGGGGCGGATGACCTGGCGGGTGTCGGCGGGCTCGGCGGGCGCCCGCGTCCCGGTCCCGGTCCCGGGGCTCTCGACGGTCATGCGGGCACCTCCTGCCCGGCCGCGGCGCGCGCGGCGTCGGTTCGCTGCGGGTTCTCGGTGTCGAGGATCTCGATGGCGGGGTTGACGTACCCGTCGGCGCGCTCGACGACGCCGTCCAGGCCCTTGCCGCCGTCGGGCGGGCGGCGGGTGACGCCGAAGGTGCCTTCGGCGATCGCGGTGAGCAGCCCGTCGTCGCCGATGCGCTCGAGCAGTTCGAGGGACTCGGCGAGCACCTGCCGGGCGCGGCGGGCGACCAGCCCGTCGGGGCGGGGGACGAAGTCCTCGGCGAGGCCGCCGCAGGCGTCGCGGACGTAGCGGACGTTCTCCAGGGCCAGGTCGCGGTCCGACAGCCACGGGGTGTGGATGCCCTCGGTCATCATCCCGATCAGGATGATCGACTGCCCGGTCATGACGCCGGCGAGGTTGAAGAAGGCGTCCAGCAGGTATCCGGCGAAGATGTTGCCGGTCATGTGCTTGGTGGGCGGCATGTACTTCAGCGGCGCGTCGGGGAACAGCTCCCGGACGAGCTGGGCGTGGGCGAGCTCGAGCCGGAACGACTCGGGGATCCTCGGGTCGATCTCGAAGGCGTGGCCGAGGCCGAGCTGGGCGTCGGTGAGGCCGGCCTCGTGCCCGAACCGCTCGTTGAGCAGCTGGCTGACGACGACGGTGTGGGCGGCGTCGACGGCGTCGGCGGTGGTGAGGTAGTTGTCCTCGCCGGTGTTGATGACGATGCCGGCGCGGGCGTGGATCTGCCGCGAGAACCGCTGGTCGATGAACGTGCGGCGCGGGTTGATGTCGCGGAAGATGATCCCGTACATGCAGTCGTTGAGCATCATGTCCAGGCGCTCGAGCCCGGCGAGGGTGGCGATCTCGGGCATGCACAGCCCGGACGCGTAGTTGGTGAGCCGCACGTAGCGGCCGAGCTCGCGCGACACGTCGTCCAGCGCGGCGCGCATCAGCCGGAAGTTCTCCTGGGTGGCGTAGGTGCCGGCGTAGCCCTCGCGGGTGGCGCCCTCGGGGACGAAGTCCAGCAGCGACTGGCCGGTGGAGCGGATGACGGCGACGACGTCGGCTCCTTCGCGGGCGGCGGCCTGCGCCTGCGGGATGTCCTCGTGGATGTCGCCGGTCGCGACGATCAGGTACACCAGCGGGCGGGCGGGGGCGCCGGGGTCGGCGGGGCGGTCGGGCGGCGGCAGTTCGGCGAGCAGCCGGTCGCGTTCGGCGCGGCGCCGGTCGATGCGGGCGATGCCGTCGCGGGCGGCGGCGGTGGCGGCGGCGCGGGCGCGGTCGGCGTCGGCGCCGGCCGGCAGCCGGAAGGAGACGCCGCCGCGGGCGGCGGCGCCCGCGAGGTCGGCGAGGGTGCCGTGCGGGCCGCGCAGCAGGGCGTCCCAGACGGGGAGCGCGACGCCGTGCTCGAGGCCGACCTGGTCGCGGACGGCGTCGGCGAGGTGGTTGGCCCAGGGGCGGCCGCCGTCGTCGGCGCCGGCGAGGCCGGCGAGGCGCAGCACGGCGCGCTCGACCGAAACGGTCGTGTGGGCGCGGGCCATCGCGATGATCGGCTCGGCGGCGCGGGCGGCCAGCCGGCGGGCGGTGCGGACCGCCTCGGGATCGAGGTCGAGCTTTCCGTGCGGCGCCATCGCCGTCTCCCCTCACGCCGCCCCTCCCGGGTCGGCCGAACAATCATCCTTCACTTCGCGCGGTCTACGGAAGATCTTCCGGTATCGGAACCGAAATCCGCAAGATGTCCGAGAGATTCCGGTTCGTGGCCCCGGCCTCGCCGCGCCGCTCCCCTACACCTTCCCGCCGCGCGGCGGAACCCCACGCCGCCCGCGACCGCCTTCCCCGGCCGACACCGCTCCCTTGCCCGGCCGGACGGACACCTGACTTCCGCGTGACCATTCCGACGACTTTTCGGAACCCCCTCCACAGACACTCAACGTGACCTTAAAATCACGCCCAGTGTCGGCGGTTCCGCGTCCGGGGCCGCCTCCGACCCGAACCCGTGGAGGGGCATGATCGTCTATTTCGCGGCGGCCGCCTGCGCCGTCGGTACGGTCGCCGTCGCGAGCGCGCTGGTCCGGCGCACGCGCCGCGCCGCCGACGACGCGTCCCCCGACGGCGCGACCGTCTCGCACGCCGGGGCCATGCTGTCGGCGCTGTTCCTGCTCGCGTTCGCCATCGCCGTCATCGTGCCCTGGACGACCGCCGACGCGGCCCGCGCCGGCACCTACGCCGAGACGCAGGCCATCGCCGAGACCTACTGGGCCGCGTCCCGCCTGCCCGACGACCAGCGCACCGCCGTCCGCAGCGGCCTGCGCGCCTACGTCGACACCGTCCGCGGCACCGAGTGGGAGCTCATGGCCGACGGGCGGCTCGCCCCCGCCGGGTGGACGCTGCTGGACCGCGTCCGCCGCGACGTCATCGCGCTCGAGGCCGACGACGACGAGCTCCGCGAGGCCCGCGCCGCCGTCCTCGACAACATCGGCCAGATCGCCGCCGCGCGCAACCAGCGCGCCATGGACGCCCGCACCACGCCGCCCGCCGGCCTCACCGCCGTCACCATCATCACCGGCGTCGTGGTCGTGCTGCTGCCGTTCCTGGCCGGGGCCTCGCCGCGCGGCGCGCCCCTGGTCCCGCTGGCCCTCATGGCCGCGCTGCTGGCCGCCGGAACCTACCTGACCATCGACATGGCCCGCCCGTTCGACGGGGCCCTGGCCGTCGGGCCCGAAGCCTTCGTCGAACTGCAGGCCGAACTCCAACGCATCGACGGAGGTGGATGACCCTTGCGTCGCGTCCTGATCCTGCCCGCCCTCATCCTGCAGGGCGGCGCCGCCGGCGCCCTCACGCTGGCCGCCGCCCCGCCCGCCCACGCCGACCCCCCGCCGCCCGGCGGCGTCAGCGTCTGCATCGACGGAGAGGTCGAGGTCCACGTCGGGAACGGCCCGGGACACTGCCCGAAGCCGCCGACGCCCGAGCCGCCGACGTCCCCGCCCCCGGCGCCCGAACCCGAGCCGCCGGCCGAACCGGAACCGACACCCGAACCGCCCGAACCCGCACCGCAACCGCCCGCCGAACCGACCCCCGCGCCGCCCGCGGCGCCGTCCCCGGCCCCGCCGCCGGCCGCCGAGCCCGCGCCCCGGCCGCCCGCGCCGCGGCCCGCCGCGGCCACGCCGCAGGCCCGCCCCGCGGCGCCGCGGGCGCTGCCCCGGCCGGCGCCCTCGCCCTCGCCGTCCCCGTCGCCGCGCGAGGAGGTCGTCCACCACACCGTCCAGCGCGCCTCCGACGAGCGGCCCCAACGCCGCGACCCGCTCAGCACCTCCCTGGTCCTGGTGGTCATCGCGGTCGTGGTCAGCGCCGGGACGGCCATCGCCTTCGCCCGCTGACCCGCGCACCCGCCCACCCGCCGGGCCCGGCACCGGGGCGGGACGGGCGCACGCCCGTCCCGCCCCGGTCCGTCACGGCTTGCGGCCCACCCCGCCGAACACCAGGAACCGCTCCGGGGAGTCGACGCCGCCGTCGTCGGGACGCCACAGCGGCACGTACACCAGGCCCGGATCCAGCAGGTCCCACCCGTCGAAGAACCGAAGGATGCCCTCGTGCGACCGCGCCACGGCCGGGGACGTCGCACGGTCGTACAGCCTGCCGATCGCCGCGGCCTTGCCCGGCTGCGCGTCATGCGTGAGATGCGACAGCACCAGATGGCTGCCCGGCGCCGCCGCGTCCCGCAGCGCCGCCGCGATGCCGTCCGGCCGCTCCTCCTCCTTGACCAGATGCAGCGCCGCCACCAGCAGGAACGCCACCGGACGCGACAGATCCACCAGCTCCGCCAGCAGCGGGTCGCCCAGCATCCGCTCCGGCCGCCGCATATCGGCCCGGACCACCGCCGCCCGGTCGTTGCCCTTCAAGATCGCGCGGCTGTGCGCCACCGCGACGTCGTCGTTGTCGACGTACACCACCCGGGCGTCCGGATTCACCGCCTGCGCGACCTCGTGCACGTTGCCCTGCGTCGGGATGCCCGACCCGATGTCGACGAACTGGTCCACCCCGGCCTCGGCGACCGCGCGGACCGCGCGGCGCAGGAACGCCCGGTTGGCGCGCGCGAGCTCGCGCGCCCGCGGCTCCACCCGCAGCAACCCCGTCGCAAGGTCACGATCCGACGCGAAATTGTGGTCTCCGCCGAGCAGGAAGTCGTACACCCGTGCAACGCTTGGTCTCCGACCGTCGACTTCGGGTGGGATCCACTCGGGGTCCATGCACGTCTCCCTTGTCCATGGAGGGGCAGCGGCCGCGGGCGCCCACAGCGTAACGCGGCACCGCCCGCACAACCCCGTACACGGGACTGTGAGCACCGATGGCCACGCACCCCCCGGCACGACCGGAACCGGCCGCCCCGCTCGACCCGGCGGCCCTCGAACCGGCGACCGTCCTGCTCGACACCGGCGGCACCGTCACCGGATGGAGCGACGGCGCCGCCCGCCTGTTCGGCCGGGCCGCCGCCGACGCCCTGGGCACCGACCTGCCCGGACTCCTCGGCGGCCCGGCCGCCGCCGCGCCGCTCGCCGAGGCCGTCGCGCGCGCCGCGTCCGGCCGCCCCTGGACGGGGACGCTCCCGCCGGTCCCCGGCGCCCCCGACGGGATCCGGGCCACCTGCCAGGCCCTCACGGCCGAATCCGGCCGGACGCTCGTCGCGCTCACCGTCGCGGCCCCGTGGGCCGGCGGCCTCGAATTGCTCAACGAGGCCGGACGCCGCATCGGCGCGACCCTCGACCTCGCCCTCACCGCCCGCGAGACCGTCGCCGTCACCGTCCCCCGCTTCGCCGACGCCGGCGCCATCTACGTCCTGGAACGCCGCCTCGCCGACGACGACGCGCCCGTCCCCGACGGCCGCGACGACGGCTCGGTCGTCGTCCGCCGCCTCGCCGTCGCCTTCGCCGACGACGACCCCGGCGACTGGGCCGCCGCGTTCCCCGCCGGGGAGGTCCTCGTGTGCCCCGCCGACACCCCCTACGCCCGCTGCATCGCCACCGGCCGCACCGTCGAGTTCGGCGGCGAGGACGCCCTCGACACCATCGCCGCCCGCACCGGCCGCCGCGTCGAAGCCGTCCTCGACCACGTGTCGCTGCTGGCCGTCCCGCTCGCCGCCCGCGGCCGCGCCCTCGGCTTCGCGGTGTTCAGCCGCAAACGCGGCCGCGCGCCCTTCGGCCCCGCCGACACCGCCCTCGCCGCCGAACTCGCCGCCCGCGCCGCCACCGGCATCGACAACGCCCGCCTGTACCGGCGCGAGCACCGCACCTCGACCGCCCTGCAGGCCGGGCTGCTGCCCACCCGCGTCACCGTCCCGCCCGGGCTGCGGCTCGCGCACCGCTACCGGCCCGCCCGCGCCGCGGTCGGCGGCGACTGGTACGACGTGGTCCCCCTGCCGGACGAACGCGTCGCGATCGTCATCGGCGACTCGGTCGGGCACGGCGTCACCGCCGCCGCGGCCATGGGCCAGCTGCGGGTCGCCGCGCACACCCTCGTCAGCTGCGAACTGCCGCCCGCCGAGGTCCTCGCCCGCCTCGACGCCATCGCCCAGGACCTGGACGCCGCCCAGTTCGCCACCTGCCTGTGCGTCGTGTGCGACCCGGCGACGCTGCGCTGCGAGCTGGCGTGCGCCGGGCACCCGCCGCCGCTGCTCGCCCTGCCCGACGGCACCGCCCGGCACTTCGCCGTCGCCGACGGCCTGCCCCTGGGCGTCGCCGACCCCGCCCATCCCGCCGAGTACGAGCAGGTCACGGCCGTCCTGCCGCCCGACGGCGTCCTGGCCTTCTACACCGACGGGCTCGTGGAGAGCCGCACCCGCAACATCGAGGAGGGCATCGCGCGGCTCGCGTCCGCGCTGGTCGCCTCGCACGCCGGCGCCGGCGGCTCCCTGGAGGACACCGCCGACGGCGTCCTGGCCCTGCTGGCCGACCAGCAGGGCCAGGACGACATCGCGCTGCTCCTCGTCGGCCCCGAACCCGGCCGGCTCGGCCCGGCGTCCTGACCCGGACCGCGGACCGCGCCCCCGGCCGCGGCCCCGGTGGCGGTCACCGGCTTCGCGGCCGGGACCGGCTCACAGGCCGGGGATCTGGTGGTTGCGGAACGCGTCGACGAACAGCCGGTGGTCGTCCCGCACCACCTCCGCGTACCGCGTCCCGAACCGCACCATGTCCTCGACGAACGCCGACTCGTCCGCCCCGATCACCGAACTGATCGCGTCCTCCACCTGGAACCCGACCAGCGTGTGGTCGGAGTCGCTGTCCGACACGCAGTGGATCTTCGCGGTGGCGCGGCCCAGGTCGTCCAGCACCGACAGCATCTCCTCGGGCTCGGTCAGCCCGCCCCAGTCCAGGTCCTCCTCGTAGGGCGACAGCTCCTGCACCACGAAACCGACCCCGTCGACCTCGGTGTACCCCAGCCACGGGTCGGTGTTGGCCTGCAGCGCCCGCCGCGACACCGCCGTCCGGTGCCCGTGGTGCCGGAAGTACTCCCGGATCCGCGGGTCGTCCACCACCCGGCTCGGCGCCGCCACGTTGCCCTGCTTCATCGACAGGATCACGTCGTTCTCCAGCGCCTGCGAACGCCCCTCCACCAGGATGTTGTACGCCGACAGCCCCGCCGACCCGATCCCGAACCCCGACGCCCCCACGATGTCCTTGATCTCGTAGGTCAGGCTCGCGAACCGCTTGTCGGCCGGGATCGTCCCCAGGTACTCCCGGTAGGCCGCCTCCACCTTCGCGCGCTCGGCCTCGTCCAGCCGCCGCACCCCCGCCCGGTCCCGGAACCGCCGCTCGTGCCCCTCCAGGACCGTCTTGTCCTCCAGCAGCCCGATCCGCGTGGACGACAGCGCGTCGATCAGCACCCCCCGCACGTACCCGTCGGTCGTGTCGAGCGTCAGCGCGAAGTCCTCCCCGCCGCCCGACGCGAACCGCCGCACCTGGTCGACGTACGCCCGCACGTACGCCTCGATCAGCCGCCGGATGTCGGCGTCGGAGATCGCCTTCTGCCACGCCAGCAGCGCCAGGCTCGCCACCAGCCGCTTCACGTCCCAGGTGAAGTGCCCGACGTACGCCTCGTCGAAGTCGTTGACGTCGAACACGAACACGCCGTCGTCGTTCATGTAGGTGCCGAAGTTCTGCGCGTGCAGGTCGCCCTGGATCCACACCCGCGCGGTGCGCTCGTCGGCCCACGCGTCGTCGTCGCCGGCGATGTCGGCGTAGAACAGGCACGCGCTGCCCCGGTAGAACGCGAACGGGTCGGACGCCATCTTCCGGAAGCGGCGGCGGAACTCGGCGGGACTGCGCTCCATCAGGTCCGAGAACGCGTCCACCAGGACGTCCACGATCTGCGCCTGGCGCTCCTTCGGATCGCGTCCGCGCAGGTCCTCGGTGATGCTCGCCATCGGGCTCTCTCCTCAGATGATCGGGTGGGTCCCCGCCGCCGCCGGGACGTACCCGGTCATTCTGCCGGGTCCGCCCCGGACCGGGCGGTGAACAGCATGCGAACCCCCGGCTCGGCGCGCAGGAGGTCCAGCGCGTATTGGGCGTGCCCGGGCACGTATCCGTTCCCGATCAGCATCGTCACGTCCGCCGCCAGCCCCTCCGCGCCGAGCGCCGCCGCCGGGAACGACGTCGCCATCGAGAAGAACACCACCGTCCCGCCCTGCGCGGTCGCCAGGATCGCGCCGTGCTCGCAGCCCGGCACGTCCACGCACACCACCGTCACGTCCGCGGGCCCCCCGGCGGCCTCCGCCACCGCCCGCGACACCGCCACCGGGTCCCGCGCGTCCGCCCGCGCCACGGCGTCCGCCAGCCCCGACGCCGCCAGCCGCTCGGCCTCCTCCGCCGACGGCACCAGCCCCACCGTCCGGGCCGCCCCCGCACGCCGCGCCGCCGCCAGCGACAGGCACCCGCTCTTGCCCGCCGCGCCCAGCACCGTCACCACCGGCGCCGCCCCGGACGCCGCCCGCGCCTCCACGACGCGCCGGGTCAGCGCCGGCGCACCGCACACGTCCATCACCGCCAGCGCCGGCGGGACGGGGACGTCGTCGGGCAGCACGGCCGCGATCGAGCGCGCGAACAGGATCGCGTGGCCCCGCGCGGGCACCTGCTCCGAACGCCCGTCCCACCCGGCGAGCCCGTCGGTGACGGCGAGCGGGGTGAGCGTGAGCGACACCAGCGTCGCGACGCGGTCGCCCGGTTCCAGCCCGAGCGGCGACTCCGGCCCGGCCTCGTCGACGACGCCGACGAGCATGCCGCCCGAACCGGTGACGGGGTTGTGCATCTTGCCGCGCTCGCCGATGATCCGCAGCACCTCGGCGCGGACGGCGTCCGGGTCCCCGCCGTGCGCGGTGCGGAGCTGCCGGAAGGACGCCGCGTCCAGGTTCAGCCGCTCGACCGCGACCCGGACCTCGTCCGGACGGATCCGCGGGTCGGGGTCCAGCCGGTGCGCCGCCTGCGGCAGCACCCCCGCCGGTTCCAGCACCCGGTGCAACCCGATCTCCGTGCCGCCGCCCGTGCCCCCGCCCGTCCCGCCGGCGGGCCCCGCGGCCGTCTCCTGAGTCATTGCGCCTCCCCTTCGGTCACCGACAGCCCATGGAAGATATACCGAGTACCACTGGTTTGATCGAAAGTCTTCCCGTAACGTCGGCCCTACACAAGATTTTTATGCGATCACGTGAAGCGAGGAGGGGTCGACGATGACCACTGCCCTGCATCCGGACACCGGTGCCGGCGCCCGGAACGCGCAGACCGCGGACGGCACCGCGGAGCAGGCGGCCGGACGGCAGGCGGACCAGCCCTACCGCTACCGGCGCCGCCCCCTCGAGGAGCCCGACTGGCGGCGCGTCCCCGGCTGGCGCGACGTCACCGCCGCCGAATGGGAGTCGGCCCAGTGGCAACGCGCCCACTGCGTCAAGAACCTCCGCCAGCTCCGCGCGGTCATGGGCGACCTGCTCGACGACTCCTTCTACGCCGACCTCGAGCGCGACCAGGCCGAACGCGCCACGATGTCGATGCTGCTGCCCCCGCAGATGCTCAACACCATGGACGTCTCGTCCACCGCCGCGTTCCTGGCCGACCCCGTCCGCCGCTACATGCTCCCGGTGTTCTCCGACCGCCGCACCGACTGGCCGTCCCACCCCCACGCCGCCCGCGACTCCCTCCACGAGGCCGAGATGTGGGCCGTCGAGGGCCTCACCCACCGCTACCCCACGAAGGTCCTCGCCGAACTGCTGCCGACCTGCCCCCAGTACTGCGGCCACTGCACCCGCATGGACCTCGTCGGCAACTCCACCCCCAACATCGACAAGCACAAGTTCACGATCCGGCCCCCGGACCGCCACGAGGCGATGCTCGACTACCTGCGCCGCTCCCCCGGCGTCCGCGACGTGGTCGTCTCCGGCGGCGACGTCGCCAACCTGCCCTGGCCCCGGCTCGAATCGTTCGTCGACGCCCTGCTCGACATCGACAACATCCGCGACATCCGGCTGGCCAGCAAGGCGCTCATGGGCCTCCCCCAGCACTGGCTCCAGGACGAGGTCCGCGCCGGCATGGAGCGGCTGGCGACCAAGGCCCGCGAGCGCGGCGCGCAGATCGCGATCCACACCCACGTCAACGCCGCCCGGTCGGTGACGCCGCTCGTCGCGCGCGCCGCCCGCGCCATGCTCGACACCGGCATCCGCGACGTCCGCAACCAGGGCGTCCTGCTGCGCGGCGTGAACGACACCCCCGACGCGCTGCTCGACCTGTCGTTCGCGCTGCTCGACGAGGCCGGGATCCTGCCCTACTACCTGTACATGTGCGACATGATCCCCGGCAGCGAGCACTGGCGGCTCGCGGTCTGGGAAGCGCAGGAGCTCCAGCACTCGATCATGGGCTACCTGCCCGGGTTCGCGACCCCGCGCATCGTCTGCGACGTCCCCTACGTCGGCAAGCGGTGGGTGCACCAGCTCGCCGACTACGACCGCGAGCGCGGCGTCTCCTACTGGACCAAGAACTACCGGACCGGGCTCGAGGCGTCCGACCCCGATGCTCTGACCAGGCGATACGAGTACCACGACCCGATCTATACCCTCCCGGAGGAGGGACGCCGCTGGTGGCGGGAGCAGGCCGCGGCGTGACCGGATGCGAGGGCGCGTGACGGGGTGATCGGCCCGCGAGACGGATCCGTACGGAACATCGGCCGCAGGCGGTGAAGCCGAGGCCCGTCTCGCGGGCGCTATGCCCGATCATGGGCCGATGGAGACACTCGCGCGGGCGGTGGAGCGGCTCGGTTCGGCGGAGACGGGCGTCCGGCTGGACGGCATCGGCGCGCTGGTGCGCCTGGCCGACGACTCGCCGTCCCCGCTCGAAGAGCCGGCGCGGGCGCTGGAGGCGCTCGTCCGCCGCCGCGCCCCGGCCTCCCGCCTGGACGACCGGCTGGCGCTCCCGACGGTTCCCCGCCCCCGGCGGACGGCCGGGCCCGACGCCGATGTGCAGGCAGCGCTCACGGCGCTGGGCCGCGTGCCGCGCCGCTCCGAGCACGTCTGGCTGGACCTCGGCGGCCTCGACCTCAGCCGGGCGCGTCTGGGCGGCCTGAACCTGAGCTACGCCCACCTGTACGCGACGGAACTGTGCGAGGCGGATCTGCGCCGTACGAATCTGCGCAACGCCTACCTGGCGTACGCCGATCTGAGCGGCGCGAGGCTGGAAGGCGCCGTTCTCGGCCGCACGGTCCTGAACCGCGCGAACTTGAGCGGCGCCGACCTCCGCGACGCGGACCTGCACGGCACCGTCCTCACCGACGTGACCCTGCGCGGGGCGAACCTGAGCGACGCGGACCTGGTCGGCGCCGTCCTGCGCGGCGCCCGCCTGGACGATGTGGATCTGACCGACGCCGACCTGACCGCCGCGGACCTGCGCGGCGCGGTGATGACCGGTGTCCGCGGCCCGACGCTCGACGACCTTCGGTCGGTGGCACGGACCGACGAAGGCACACGGGTCGAGGTGCGACCCGTATAGCCGAGGCCGCCCGGCACCTTTACGTTGTAGATCATTAGTGGGGCGGCCTATGCTCGGGCGCATGGCCCGCGATCTTCCTGCCCGGTTCCCCGTCGGCGCGGCGGTGACGGTCGCCGACCTCGAGGGCGACCCGCATCCGCACCTCGCCCGGCTGCGCGCCGCCGAGCCGGTGTCCTGGCTCCCCGCGCTCGGCGGCTGGCTCGTGACCTCGCACGCCCTGGCCGTCCGGGTCATGCGGGACGCCGCCGCCTTCACCGTCGACGACCCGCGCTTCTCCACCGCCCGGGTCGTCGGGCCCAGCATGCTGTCGCTGGACGGCCCCGCCCACGCCCGCCACCGCGACGCGTTCGCCCGCCCGTTCCGGCCCGCCCGGACCCGGGAGCGCTTCGCGGCGTTCGTCGAGGCGGAGGCCGGCCGGCTCGCGGGCGCGCTCGCCCCGGCGGGACGGGCGGAGCTGCGCGGCGACCTGGCGGGGCCGCTCGCCGTCGCGGTGGTCGCCGAAGCCCTCGATCTGCCCGAGGTCGACGCCGCGACCGTCCGGTCCTGGTACGCGACGTTCGTGGACGCGGTGTCGGCGCTGACGGGCGCCCCCGACGACGGGGCGGCCGATGGGGCGGCGGCGGCGCTGGAACGTTCCGGCGCGGCGTACGCGGCGCTGCGGGAGGCGGTCGCGGAGGCGATGGCCCGCCCCGGTTCCCTGCCCGCCGAGGCCGCGCGCGGCGGCGCGGGGCGGGCCGGGCTGGACGCCGCGGAGGTGGTGGCGAACGCGGCCGTGCTCATGTTCGGCGGCATCGACACGACCGAGGGGCTGATCTCCAACGCCGCGCTGCACCTGCTCTCCGACCCCGCCCTGACGGCGGCCGTCCGGGACGACCGGGGCCTGCTGCCCGCCGTGATCGAGGAGTCGCTGCGCATGGAGCCGCCCGCCGCCGTCGTCGACCGCTACGCGGTCCGCGACGCCGACCTCGGCGGGGCGCCGGTGCGGGCGGGCGACCTGGTGCGGGTGTCGATCACCGGGGCCAACCGCGACCCGGCCGTGTTCGCCCACCCCGACCGCTTCGACCCGTACCGGGCCGACGCCGCCGAGCACCTGGCGTTCGCGCACGGCCCGCACTTCTGCTTCGGCGCGACCCTCGCCCGGATGGAGGCCCGGGCGGCCCTCGGCGCGGTGCTCGACCGGTTCCCCGGCGTCCGGCTCGCCCCCGGGCGGCCGGCGCGGCCGCGGGGGCCGGTGTTCCGCAAGCCGGACCGCCTGGACGTCCGCTGGGACGCGTCCGCGCAGGTGACCACGCCGCCGCGCGGACCGGGCGGGCCGCCCGGTATGGCACCATCGGGCAGATGATCGTAGAACGCCGGGTCGAGCTCCGCTTCGGGCAGGAGAGCCGGGAGGCCGAGACCCACACGAACCTGTCCGCGATCCGCCAGGACGGCCCCTGCCTGTGGGCGGCGGGCGACGAGACCGCCACGGTCGAGCGCCTCACCGCGGTGACCGGCCCGGACGGCCGCGTCACCGGCTACGACGGGCACGTCACCGTCCCGCTCGCCGATCTGGTCCCGCTGCCCGCCGGCCCGGAGGAGGAGGCCGACATCGAGGGCCTGGGCCGGGCGGACGGGTGGCTGTGGGCGATCGGGTCGCACAGCCTCAAGCGCAAGAAGATCAAGCCGGGCCACTCGGCGGCGAAGTCCCGCAAGCGGCTCGCGACGGTCGTGCGGGAGGACAACCGCTTCATCCTGGCGCGGATCCCCCTGGTCACCGGCGACGACGGGCTGCCCCGCGCGGTGCGCGAGGACGGCGGCCGGACCGCCGCGGTGCTCGGCCTGAACGGCGACTCGATCACCGACCTGCTGGCGGAGGACCCGCACCTGGCGCCCTTCCTGCACCTGCCCGGCAAGGACAACGGCGTCGACATCGAGGGCGTCGCGGTGCACGGCGACCGGCTCTACGTCGGGCTGCGCGGGCCGGTGCTGCGCGGCTGGGCGGTGCTGGTGGAGATCCGGCCCGGCCCCGACCCCGACGACCCGGCGCGGCTGCGGGCGCTGCCGGTGGACGGCGACGCCCCGTACCGCACCCACTTCCTCGACCTGGGCGGGCTCGGCATCCGCGACCTGTGCCCGCACGGCGACGACCTGCTGATCCTCACCGGCCCCAGCATGGACCTGGACGGCCCGGTGCGGGTGCTGCGGTGGCGCGGCGCCGCGACCGCCGACGCGCCGGAGATCGTCCACGCGGACGACCTGGAGGTGCTGGGCGACCTGCCGTACGGCGACGGCGACGACCACGCCGAGGGCATCGCGGTCCTGGACGGGCCCGGGCCGGGGCTGCGGCTCCTCGTCGTCTACGACAGCCCGTCCCCCGAGCGCCTCACCGCGGCCGGCGGCGTGCTCGCCGACATCGTCCGCCTGCCCTGACCCGGGCCGCCAAGTAAGCGCTAGCTTTTGGCGTCTGCTTTCATGGTCGCAAGACCCATACCGGCGGAAAGAACGAGGCGAGCATGATCGAGTGGTCCGACGAAGACCTGATGATCCGGGACGCGGTCCGCGACTGGATCGACGCGGAGGTCCGTCCCAACCTGGACGCGCTGGAGTCGGGCGAACTGCCGCCGTACGACATCATCCGCGGGCTCTACAAGACGTTCGGGATGGACGAGCTGGCGCGCTCGTCGTTCAAGGCCCGGATGGAGAAGGAGCGCGCGGGCGCGTCCGGCGGCGGCTCCTCCGACGACGGCGACGACGCCGACGCGGGGACCGGCCGCGGCGGCAACGCGGCGATGAGCATGCTCCCGATCATCGAGCTCTGCAAGGTGGCACCGGGCCTGGTGTCGGCGATGGGCGTGGGCCTCGGCCTCGCCGCCGGGACGATCATGAAGCGCGGGACCGTCGAGCAGAAGGAGCGCTGGGCCCTCGACCTGCTCACCATGGAGAAGGTCGGAGCGTGGGCGATCACCGAACCCAACTCCGGTTCGGACGCCTTCGGCGGCATGCAGGCCACCGCCCGCAAGGTCGGCGACGAGTACGTCCTCAACGGCAGCAAGACGTTCATCACCAACGGCCCCTACGCCGACACGATCGTCTTCTACTGCAAGCTCGACGAGGACGGCGTCGAACCCCGCGACCGCGAGATCCTCACGTTCGTCCTCGACACGGGCATGGAGGGCCTCGAGCAGAGCAAGCCGCTGCGGAAGATGGGCCTGCACTCCTCCCCCACCGGCGAGCTGTTCCTCGACGACGTCCGCGCGGGCGCCGACCGGCTGCTGTCGTCCGGCAAGGGCGGCGGCAAGGAGTCGGCCAAGCAGAACTTCGTCACCGAGCGCGCCGGCGTCGCCGCGATGGCCCTCGGCGTCATCGAGGAGTGCCTGAAGCTGTCGGTCGGGTACGCCAAGACCCGCGAGCTGTGGGGGCAGCGGATCGGCGACTTCCAGCTCATCCAGCTCAAGCTCGCCAAGATGGAGGTCGCGCGCCTCAACGTGCAGAACCTCGTCTTCCGGCACATCGAGATGCAGCGCGCGGGCCGCACCCCCACCCTCGCCGAGGCGTCCGCGATGAAGCTGTACGCCGCGCAGGCCGCGAGCGAGGTCGCGCAGGAGGCCGTCCAGCTGTTCGGCGGCAACGGCTACATGAGCGAGTACCGGGTCGAGCAGCTCGCCCGCGACGCCAAGTCGTTCCAGATCTACGCAGGCACCGACGAAATCCAGGTGACGCACATCGCCCGCGACCTGCTGTCGCGCTGACGCACCCGGCCGGTCCGGCCGTTCCGCGGCGGACTGTCGGGGGTCTCTGTGATCATGAGGCGCCCGACGGTCCCCCCGTGGAAAGGCTCCCATGTCCACCGATCTGTACGGCGCCCGCATCCTGGACGTCGTTCCCGGCGAGGCGCGCGTCCGGTTCCGCGTGTTCGTCGTCTACTACGACGTCGCCTGCAAGGACCACGCGCCCCTGCCCGGCGACGACGCCGGGTTCTTCTTCCGCCTCCTGTGGGAGGCGGCGCACGACCGCCCCATCCTCCGGTGGGACGCGCTGCAGGCCGTCCCGCTCGACGACTTCCTCGAACCGGAATGGGTGGACGCCAACGCCCACCGGTACGTGCGCCGCGTCGACCGCGTCGCCGTCCGCAACCACCCGGTCGCCGACGACTACTGGGACGGCCTGCACGACTTCTACTACGAGCGCGACGGAGGCTGGTCGAACGAGGACGGGCTCGTCCAGGCCGACTACGACGTCCGCGTCGCCGACGCCGCCTGGCTGGAGCCGCTCGAGCCGGGGCACTCCTGGGGCACGACCGTCTACGTGTCCCACGCCGACGACGTGCCCGATCCCGAGGCGCCCGCGCTCGTCGACCTGCGGGCGGCGTCCCGCGTCCTGGACCCGTTCCCCGGGGCGGACACGGACGCCGCCACGCCCTCCGACCTCGTCTTCTCCGACGACGGTACGTACCTCGCCGTCACCAGCCAGGACTGCGAGCTGGTCGTGTACCGCACCGCGGACTGGACCGAGCACGCCCGCCTCCCCCACGACGGGCACCTGCCGTGGGGCCAGGACGTCCAGTGGGTGCCGGGGACGCACCTGCTGACCATGCGCGTGATCGAGCGGTCGTCCGCCCCGCCGACCCGGGCCTACGACGTCGACGCCGGCGCGCTGGTCGACATCCCGGAGCAGCCCGGCGAGGCGCGCTCGCGGACCGGCCGGTACCGCGTCGACTACGAAGGCGGGAGGAGCGGGGCCGTCCGCTTCGCCGCCGACGGCGACACCCCCGAGCGGCTGATGCCGGTCCCCGGCCGGTCCGCCGGCGGCGCGTCCTTCACCGCCGACGAGACCCGCATGTTCGTCTACGGCGGCGCGGGCCTGCTCGTCCTCGACCCGTCCGACGGGCGGCACCTGGCCACGCTCACCGGTGTCGGGGCGGGCGTCGTCCGGCCGGACGGGTCCTGCCTCGCGGGCATGACCGGCGGCGCGGACGGCGGGCCCCAGCACATCGGCCTCTGGAGCGCCGAGGACGGCCGCCCGCTCATGCGCTGCCGCCCGAAGGGGCACCACGGCGTGTCGACCCTGGCCTGGTCGCCGGACGGACGCGTGCTGGCCGCCGCGCTCGTCCAGAGCCGCCACGGGTACGGCGGCGAAGTCCACCTGTTCGCGCCCGGCGACCCGCTCACCGTGCCCGAGGCGGGCGAGCCGTCCGAGGACGTGCTGCGCGAGCGTCTCGACCGGGCCCACGTCCCCGAGGACATCATCTTCCTCACCGGCCTGCTGGCCGACCGCGCCGACGACCCGGAGCACCGGGCGCGCACCTGGCGGGCGACGGCGAAGCGGCTGGCGGACCGGGCCGAGCCGCCGGCCGCGGCCCTCACCGAGGCGCACCGCCGGGCCCTGGAGCACGGCGGCGGCCCCGCCGCCGTGGCCGACGGCGTCTCCCTCTCGTACCTGCTGTACGAGCAGGGCGACATGCACGGGGCGGTGGAGGCGGCCCGCGACGCCCACCGCCGCGCCGCGGAACTCGGCGACGACGTGCCCGAAGGTCTGCGGTACACGGCGGCCGTGCGGCTGGCGGACATGACCCGCACGCGCGGCGCCGACGGCGACCTCGACGAGGCCGAGGCCGCCTACCGCGCCTGCCTGGACCTCCGGCCCGACGACCCGTGGACGCTGCTCGGCCTCGGCTGGGTCGCCGCCGGACGCGGCGACGAAGACGCGGCGCGGCCGCACCTGCTGCGCGCCGTCGACGCGGGCGACCCGAAGACCGAGGGCTACGCGGCCATGCTGCTCGCCGCCCCGGCGAAGCAGGCGCGGGACGTCACCGAGGCGCACCGCTGGTACGAGCGGGCCCTCGCGGCCGACGACCGGCACGCGCCGCTGGCGACGGGCCACCTCGGCGAGCTGCATTACTGGGTGGGCGACCGGGACGGCGCGCGCCACTGGTACGAGCGGATGCTGGAGGTCACCGACCTGCCCGAGCTGGTCGCCGAGGCGTGCTGCCGGCTCGGCGAGATGGCCGCCGAGGACGGCGCCGCCGCCCGCGCCGCGGAGCACCTCGAGCGGGCCGCCGCGACGGGCGATCCGGCGTTCGCCGGGAAGGCGCGCGAACTGCTCGACCGGTTGCCGCGGAACTGACCGGTTCCGGGCGAACTTTCAGGGAATCTCCGCCATCGAAGAGGTGGAGGGCGGGCGCGGGCGATCGCCCGCCCTCCGGAGATCTTTTCTGGACAGCCGACGACGGGGACTGGATACTCACGAACATGGACGGTGGGCCCTCATACCCGGTGCGGGCGTCCGACGGGGAGCGCGACCGGGTGCTGCGCGTCCTCAGCGACCGGGTGGCCGAGGGCCGCATCTCGCACGAGACGTTCGAGCGGCGCGTCGACATGGCGCTGCAGGCCCGCAGCCGCGCCGAACTCGACGAGATCGTCCACGACCTGCCGCCGCCCGGCCGGGTGGTCGGCCGGCTCACCGGGCTGGTCTCGTCGTTCTCGCAGGCGACCGCGCGCATCGAGGCCGCGTGG
This sequence comes from Actinomadura rifamycini DSM 43936, assembly GCF_000425065.1. Classification (GTDB taxonomy): domain Bacteria; phylum Actinomycetota; class Actinomycetes; order Streptosporangiales; family Streptosporangiaceae; genus Spirillospora; species Spirillospora rifamycini. The sequence goes on along the minus strand of NZ_AULB01000010.1, from coordinate 47,402 downwards.
CGGGCGCCGCGGCTGCCGCGGTTCGCGCTGCCGTCCGGCGGGCCGTCGCGCATCGTGGTGGGGCGCGCCCCCGCCTGCCAGTTCGTGCTGAGCGACCTGACCGTCTCCCGCTTCCACGCCGAGATCTACCGCACCGGCGACGCCTGGATGATCACGGACCTGGGGTCGATGAACGGCACCCGGGTGAACGGGTGGCGGCTGACCGGACCGGCGCGGGTGCGCCCCGGCGACGAGGTCGGCTTCGGCGATTCGAGCTTCATCGTCTCCGCGACCTGACCCCGCGGGGCCCTGAACCGGATCTGGTTGGATGCCCGGTATGGCCGACCTCGACGACGCCCGCGCCTGGGCCGCCCGCTCGATCCGCGCCCTGACCGACGACGCCGCGCGCGCCGAACCCACCCCGCTGATCCCCTTCCCGCTGCCCGGCTCCTGGGGCGTGTCCCTCCTGCTGAAGGACGAGTCCGCGCACCCCACCCGCACCCTGAAGCACCGGGCGGCGCGCGCGCTGTTCCGGCACGCGATCGCCTGCGGGCGGATCGTCGAGGGCACCCCGGTCTTCGAGGCCACCGGCGGCGGCGCGGCCGTCGCGCAGGCGTACACGGCGCGGCTGCTCGGGCTGCCGTACACGGCGGTGATGCCGGGCGAACCGGACGAGCGCCGCGCGGCGCCCGTCCGGGAGCTGGGCGGCGACGTCCGGTTCACCGCTCCCCCGCTCGCGATCTACGACGCGGCGCGGCGGCTCGCGGCCGACTCCGGCGGCTGCTTCCTCGACCAGTTCGGCTGGGCGGAGCGGGCGCTGGACCACCGCGGCGACGACCTGGCCGGCGAGCTGTTCGCGCAGGCGGGACGGCCGGACTGGGTGGTCGCCGGGGCCGGGACGGGCGCGACGGCGGCGTCGCTGGGGCGGCACGTCCGCGAGCACGGGCTGCCGACGCGGCTCGCGGTGGTCGATCCGGAGAACTCGGCGTACTTCCCGGGGTGGGCGTCGGGCGCCGCGGACTACGCCACCGGGATGCCGTCCCGCATCGAGGGCATCGGCCGCCCCCGGATGGAGCCGGGCTTCCTGCCGTCCCTGATCGACCTGATGATCCCGGTGCCGGACGCGGGGAGCGTCGCGGCGGCGCGGGCGGTGCGGGCCGCGACCGGCCTTCCGGTGGGCGGCTCCACGGGCGCGTGCCTGTGGGGCGCGCTGCACCTGGTGTCGCGGATGCGGGACGCGGGCGCGCGCGGCGGCGTGGTCGCGCTCATCGGCGACGCCGGCGACCGGCACCTGGCCACCTACCACGACGACGGGTGGGCGGCCCGCAAGGGCCTGGACCCGGCGCCGCACGCGGCGGCGATCGACCGGTTCCTGCGCGGCGGGCCGTGGGAGCCGCCGGCCCCGCGCGGGTGACGCGCGGGGGTGAGCGGAGGCGCGATCCGGATCCGGTAGATTCGGCGCTTTGGCCGGTCCTGAGCGGGGCGGGCGCCTTGACAAAGTAAGGTTCGGTCGGTCGGGGCCGGGCGCGACGAGGAGGAGGACAGCCGTGCAGATCGGGTTCGCCGTACCGGTGGCGGGGGCGTGGTCGACCCCGGCCAACCAGGTGCTGATCGCGCAGCGGGCCGAGGAACTCGGCTACGACTCCCTGTGGACGCTGCAGCGCGTGGTCAACCCGGCCGGCTCCGCGGACCAGACCTACCGCAACGTCCCCGACCCCCTCATCACGCTGGCCTACCTCGCCGGGTACACCGCGCGGGTGCGGCTCGGCGTCGCCGTGGTGAACCTGCCGTTCTTCTCCCCCGCCCTGCTCGCCAAGCAGGCGATCACGCTGGACCACGTCACGGGCGGCCGCCTGGACCTCGGGCTGGGGCTCGGCTGGATGCCCGAGGAGTTCGCCGCCGTCGGCGCGTCCATGGAGCGCCGCGGCGCCCGCGCCGAGGAGTTCCTCGCGGCGCTGCGCGCCTTCTGGACGGGCGAGGCCGGGGAGGTCAGCGAGTTCCGCGGCGAGTTCTACGACATCCCGCCGGTCACCATGGACCCGCGGCCGCTGCAGCGCCCCGAGCCGCCGGTCCTGCTGGGCGGCGCGTCCGAGCCGGCGCTGCGCCGCGCCGGGCGGCTCGCCGCCGGCTGGGTCAGCTCGAGCCGCGCGGAGCTCGCCGACATCGGACGCTCGATCGACATCGTCCGCGAGGCGGCCGAGAAGGCCGGCCGGGACGCCGCCGCGCTGCGGTTCGTCTGCCGCGGCGCGGTGCGGATCCGCGAGGAGGGCGACGACGCCTCCGACATCGGCACCGGCGCCGACCGGCGGCCGCTGACCGGCACCTACGACCAGATCGTCGGCGACTTCGACGCGCTCGCCGAGCAGGGCGTCACCGAGCTGTTCCTCGACCTGAACTTCGACCCGCGGCTCACCGGCCCCGACGCCGACCCGTGGGACTCGATGTACATCGCCCGCGAGGCGCTCGAGGCGCTCGCCCCGCGCTGACCCGCACCGGGGCCGCCCCCGCCCGGACCCCCCTCGGAGCGCCGCTCAGAGTTCGGGGCCGTCCGCCGCCCCGTCGGGCCGCGGCGGACGGCCCTCCCACGGGGTGCTGAGCACGACGGTGGTCCGGGTGGCGACGTTCGCCGCCGCGCGGATCCGCTGCAGCAGGTCCTCCAGCTCGTTCGGCGACCCGACGCGCACCTTGAGGATGTAGCTCTCGTCCCCGGCCACCGAGTGGCACGCCTCGATCGCGGTGAGGTGCGCCAGCCGGTCGGGCGCGTCGTCGGGCGCCGCCGGATCGATCGGCTTGATCGACACGAACGCGGTCAGCGGCAGCCCGATCCGCGCGTGGTCGAGCCGCGCGGTGAACCCCTGGACGATCCCGCGTTTCTGCAGCCGCCGCACGCGCTGGTGCACGGCCGACACCGACAGGCCCGTCTCCTTGGCCAGGTCGGTGAAGCTCATCCGCCCGTCGTCGGCCAGCAGCCCCAGGATCTGGCGATCGATCTCCTCCACGAGGGGAATCTAGCGCGCCCGCGGGCCCCCGCGAGCCGCCGCAGATCACAGATCGGCGCCATCCCGCGGAATCGTCCGACATTCCGGGCGGATCACCGGCGTCCCGAGCGCAGCGCCCCGCAGGACCCGCGGACGACGAGCTCGGTCGGCAGCAGGACCGGCCCGCCGCGCCCGCGCCGCGCGGGCTCGCGCAGCAGCAGCTCGCACGCCCGGTACCCGATGTCGCGGCCGGGCCGGGCGACGGCGGTCAGCGGCGGGTCGCACAGCTCCGCCCACGGGACGTCGTCCACCATCGCGATCGACACGTCCGCGGGCACCCGCAGGTCCAGTTCGCGCGCGACCAGCACGGCGGCCTCGCCGAGGAGGTGCTCGGCCGCGACGACGGCGGTGACGTCGTCGCGGCGCTGCAGCAGCCCGGCGGCGGCCGCGTAGGCGGCGTCGCGGGCGGGGCGAGCCGCCACGACCAGGTCCTCCTCGGCGGGGACGCCGAGGCGGGCGAGGGTGTCGCGGAACGCCCGCTCCCGCACGCCCGGCTCGCCGCCGGGCGCCGCGGCGCCGAGGAACGCGATCCGCCGGTGCCCCAGCCCGACGAGGTACTCCGCGAGGGACCGGACGCCGCCCGCGTCGTCGGCGAGCACGGTGGGGATCTCGGCGAGGCCCGGCAGCACCCGGTCGGCGAACACGACGCTCGAGCACACCCGGGCGGCGGCGCGCCAGTCGGCGGTCTCCCCCGCCGGGCGCGCGATGATCCCGTCGACGCGCTGCTCGACGAACCGGTCGACGATCTCGGCCTCGCGCTCGGCGTCGCCGTGCGCGGCGTCCACGACGACGTGCCCGCCGAGCGTCCGCGCGCACGCCAGCACGCCCGCGACCAGCTCGGCGCAGAACGGGTCGGTCACGTCCGGGACGATCAGCCCGATCCCCCCGGAGCGCCGCAGTTTCAGGCCGCGGCCGAGGGCGCTCGGCCGGTAGTCCAGCTCGCGGGCGGCGGCCAGCACCCGCTCGCGGGTGGCGTCGGCGACCGCGCCGGTCCCGGAGAACACGCGCGACACCGTGGCGATGCCGACGCCCGCCGCGGCCGCCACGTCCTTGATGGTCGCCGATCGCCGGTCCGCCATCGCCGTCCTTCCCCCGGGAGGTTTTCGATCATCTTCTCATAACGGACTCTCCCCTGGAAACGGTTCCATGATGTTTACTCCACACAACGCAGCAAAAGCCCTGTTCGACAGGGTGATGAGGAAACGTTTCCACAAGGAGCGCGAGGAATCCGATGGCGAAGATCACGCTGGACCAGGTCGACAAGGTGTACTCCGGCGGCGTCAAGGCCGTGGACGGCCTGAACCTGGAGATCGGCGACGGCGAGTTCATGGTGCTGGTCGGCCCGTCCGGCTGCGGCAAGTCCACCGCGCTGCGGATGATCGCCGGGCTGGAGGAGATCAGCGGCGGGAAGATCTCCATCGGCGACCAGGTCGTCAACGACCTCGCCCCCAAGGACCGCGACATCGCGATGGTCTTCCAGAACTACGCCCTCTACCCGCACATGACCGTCGAGCAGAACCTCGCGTTCGGCCTGAAGCTGCGCGGCACCCCCAAGGCGGAGATCAAGCAGAAGGTGCAGGAGGCCGCCAAGATGCTCGGCCTCGAGCAGTTCCTGTCCCGCAAGCCGGCCGCGCTGTCGGGCGGCCAGCGGCAGCGCGTCGCGATGGGCCGCGCGATCGTCCGGCAGCCGCAGGCGTTCCTGATGGACGAGCCGCTGTCCAACCTCGACGCCAAGCTGCGCGTGTCGATGCGGGCGTCGCTCAGCCAGCTCCACGAGCGGCTCGGCGTCACCACCGTCTACGTCACCCACGACCAGATCGAGGCGATGACGCTCGGCACCCGCGTGTGCGTGCTGCGCGAGGGCGTCCTGCAGCAGGTCGACACCCCGCAGCGGCTGTTCGAGAACCCCGTCAACCTGTTCGTCGCCGGGTTCATCGGGTCGCCCGCCATGAACTTCGTCACCGCCGACCTCGCCCGCGGCGACGGCGGCGCGAGCGTCTCGTTCGCCGGCTACACCCTGCCCGTCCCGGACGCGACGCTGGACGCCAAGCCCGGCCTGCGCGACTACCTCGGCAAGCAGGTCATCCTCGGCATCCGCCCGTCGGACTTCGAGGACGCCGCCCACGCCAAGCCCGAGTGGGCGCCGATGTCGGTGCGCAGCAGCGTCACCGAGGAGCTGGGCAGCGAGATCAACGTCATCTTCACCATCGACGCCCCGCCGGTCGAGCACAAGGACACCGCCGACCTCGCCCGCGACGAGACCGAGGGCGAGGAGGACATGGCGATCCCGCTCGCCGAGAACAAGGCGCTGTGGACGGCCCGCGTCAACTCGCGCTCGCAGGTCCGGCCCGGCCAGCACGTCGACCTGGCCGTCGACACCGGCCGCCTGCACTTCTTCGACCCCGCCAGCGGCCTGGCCATCGGCCACCCCGACCGCAAGCCGGGCGGCCCGTCCGTCACCAAGGCCGACGACTGAGGATCCCGCCGGGACGGACGATGCCCGCGGCCCCCGGAGGGGTCGCGGGCATCGCCGTCCGTCCGTCCGTGCTCACTTCACCGAGCCGGCCAGCACTCCCTGCACGAAGTACCGCTGGAACGCGAAGAACACCGCCAGCGGGACGATCAGCGACAGGAACGCGCCCGGCGCCAGGATGTCGATGTTGCCGGTGAACTGCCGCATCTGCGACTGCAGCCACTTCGTCATCGGCTGCGCCTCCGTGTCGGCGAACACCAGCGCCACCAGCAGGTCGTTCCACACCCACAGGAACTGGAAGATGCCGAGCGAGGCGATCGCCGGACCGCCCAGCGGGAAGATCACCCGCCGGAAGATCGTCCACTCCGAGCCGCCGTCCATCCGCGCGGCCTCGAGCAGGTCCCGCGGGATCGCCGCGAAGAAGTTGCGCAGCAGGAAGATGGCGAACGGCAGCCCGAACGCCACGTGGAACAGCACCACGCCGGTGATCGAGCCGAACATCTGGAACCCGCCGAACTCGATGGCGCCGTACAGCTTCGCCACCGGGATCAGCGCGACCTGCACCGGCACCACCAGCAGCGCCACCACCAGCAGGAACAGCCAGTCGCGGCCCGGGAACTCCATCCACGCGAACGCGTACCCGGCGAGCGCGGCGATCACCACGACCAGCACGGTGGCCGGGACGGTGATCAGCATCGTGTTCCAGAACGAGTCGACGAAGTCGTCCCGCCCGAGCAGCGAGGAGTAGGCGTCGAACGTCAACTGGGACGGTTCGGTGAACACGTTCCACCAGCCGTCCGCGCTGTTGTCCTCGGTCGAGCGCAGCGACGCCACGAGCAGCCCGAGCGTCGGCACCAGCCAGAAGATCGCGATGAGCACGAGCAGCGCCTGCGCCGCCCCGCCGCCGAGCTTGCCGACGATGCGGGACGCGACGCCCCGGCGCGGGGCGCCCGACGCGCCGCCGCCCGCCGGCGCCGCCTTCGCGGCGGCCGTCCGCACCGCGACCTGCTCGCCCGTCTCCTGCCCGCCCGCCTCCGCGGCCGCGGCCGTCTCGTCCGCGGCCGTCTGCTCCGCGGCCGTCTCCTCCGGAGGAGTCCCGTCCGAAGCGGACCGTTCCGTGCCGTCCGCGGTGCTCATTTCCGCTCCTGCCGCATTCGCCGGATGTTGAACAGCATGGCGGGCAGCACCAGCAGGAACAGCAGCACCGCGATCGCGCTGCCGGCCCCCTGGTCGTTGCCGCCGCCGAACGACTCGGTCCACATCTCCAGCGCCAGCACGCTGGCGTTCGGATCTCCGCCGCCGATGATGTAGACGAGGTCGAAGACCTTCAGGACGTTGATGACCAGCGTCACCATCACGACCATCAGGACGGGCGCCAGCAGCGGGATCGTCACCCGCCGGAACACCTGCCACTCGGTCGCGCCGTCCACCCGGGCCGCCTCGAGCGCGTCCCGCGGGATGGCCGCGAGCCCCGCCGCGATCAGCACCATCGCGAACCCGGCCCACACCCACAGGTACGCCCCGATGATCGCGGGCGTGATCAGGGTGCTTCCGAGCCATTCGGCGCCGCGGTACGCCTCGGTGAAGTTGTCCTGCGGCAACCGGACCGTGACCTGCCCGGACCCGACGTCCTCCAGCGTGAACGTCCCGTCCGGGCGGGTGGTCGCGGTCGCCACCACCTCGCCGCCGCGGACCGCCTCGACCCGGACGCCCGGCAGCCCGCTCTCGCCCTGGTTCGGCTGGTTGAGCGTGCCGCCGCCGCCCCGGGTGAAGTCGAACCACACCGTGCCGGTGATCTCACCGGAGCCCGCCGACGGCGGCGCCGCCGCGGGCTCGGCCGTGTCCGGCAGGTACTCCGGCTTGACCTTCACCAGCGGCAGGACCGCGGTCTGCCCCGCCGTCACCGGCCGCGCGGCGACGACGGCGCCGCCGTCCTCGCGCACCGGCTGGTCCCCGGCGGTGCGGGGACCGGCGCCCGGGTAGGTGCGGTCGGTGCTGACCATGTCGTGCACCGCGACCATCGCGGCGTTGGCGATGCCCTTGTCGGGGTCCTGCTGGTACACCAGCCGGAAGATCACGCCGGAGGCGAGGAACGAGATCGCCATCGGCATGAACACCACGAGCTTGAACGCCGTCGCCCACCGGATCCGCTCGGTGAGGACGGCGAACACCAGGCCGACGATGGTGACGATCGTCGGCGCCACCACCACCCAGATCGCGGTGTTGCGGACCGCGACGAGGTTGTCGTGCCCCTGGAAGACCCCGGCGTAGTTGTCGAAGCCGGCGAAGTCTCCCGCGGCGTCGAAGAAACTGCGGATCACCGAGTAGACGATCGGGTACACCACGAGGAAGCCGAGCAGCAGCAGCGCCGGCAGCAGGAACAGCAGCGCCAGCCACGACGGCGGCGTCAGGCGCTCGCGTCCCCCGCGGCGGGGCGGTGCGGTGCCCGCACCCGTGCCCGCCGCGCCGGCACCGCCGTCCACGGCGGCGGCGCCGCCGGCCGTCACGGCCGGCGGCGTCCCGTCTTTCGGAGCCTTCATCGGGGGTCCCTTACTTGCCGTACGCCTCGGCGGCCGCGGACTCCAGCCTCTTCTGCGTCCCCTCGACGTCGGTCGGGTTCTGCACGAACTGGCGCAGCGCCTCCCACATGCCGTCGCCTGGGGTCGCGCCGAACGCGGCGGGCGTCAGGTCGGACATGTCGTAGCGGGCGGCGTCCCCGGCGGCCTGGAGCTGCTGGATGAGCTGCTTGGCGATCGGGTCGGAGTAGGCGTCCGGCGGCACGTTCTTGTTCGGGGTGAGGTAGCCGCCGAGCCCGGCCCAGGTCTTGCCCGCCTCGGGCGAGGCGAGGAACTTCATCAGCTCCTGGGTGCCCTTGTCGTCGGTCAGCGCGACGGCGACGTCGCCGCCGAGGATGGCCGGCGCCGTGTCCCCGGCCTGCGGGAACGGGAACACCTTGGCGTCCGTGCCGACCTTGGCCTCGGTGGTGCCGATGTTGGCGGCGGCGAAGTCGCCGCCGTACACCATGGCGCCCTTCTGCTCGCCGAAGACCTGCGTGACCGACTCGTCGAACTTGGTCTTGGTGGCGGTGGCGACGCCGCCGTTGAGGAAGTCGGGCTTGCCCCAGATCTTCGCGAGGGTCTCCAGCGCGTCGGCGACGGTCTTGTCGGTCCACTTGAGCTCGTGCTCGGCGAGCTTGTCGTAGTTCTCCGGCCCGGCCTGCGACAGGTAGACGTTCTCGAACCAGTCGGTGAGCGTCCAGGAGTCCTGCGGCCCGGCGGCCAGCGTGAACGGGGTGGTGCCGGAGTTCAGCAGCGTCGTGGACGCCTGGGCCAGCTCGTCGAACGTCTTCGGGGGCTGGACGCCCGCGGTGGAGAACGCCTCCGGCGAGTACCAGATGATCGACTTGTAGGCGGCCTTGATCATCACGCCGTAGGTCTTGCCGTCGCTGGAGCCGAGCTCCTTCCAGTACGGCTCGAAGTTCTTCTCGACCTCCCCGACGACGTCGGCGCCGAGCGGCTTGAGCTTGCCGTCCTCGGCGTACTGCTGCATCAGCCCCGGCTGCGGCAGGATCGCCACGTCCGGCGGGTTGCCGGCCGACAGCCGCGGGCCGAGGAACGCGTCGGTGTTCTCGCCGGTGGAGGCGTAGTTGACGGTCGCGCCGCTCTGCTTCTCGAACGCGTCGAGGACCTTGCGGAAGTTCTCCTCCTCCGGGCCGGTCCACTTCGCCGCGACCTCGACCGTGACGCCCTTCAGCGGGCCGTCTCCGCCGCCGTCGCCCTCACCGCCGCCGTCGTCCCCGCCGCACGCCGCGGCGGACGACACCAGCATCCCCGCCGCGACCGCCGCGCCGAACGCCCGGCGGCCGAACCATGAGACCCTCATCCCTCATCCTTCCTGAGCGGACCGGCCGTGTCGTCTGCTCCCCAGATCGACGCGCCGGACTCGATATCGAAGAAGTGCAGGCGCCCGGTGTCGACGCGGATCGTCACCGGGTCGCCCGCCTTCACGCGGGTGCGGGGGCTGAACCGGGCGACGACGTCGGTGCGCTCCTCGCGCGCGCCGCCCGGCATGTCGGCCCCCGCGTCGCGGGCGAGCTCCTTGGTGTCCTCGGTGACGACCGGCGCCGCCTCGACCGCGAAGTGGACGAGCACGTCCGAACCCATCGCCTCCACCAGATCGGCGGCGGCCTCCAGCCGGGTCCCCTCGGGGGCCTCGGCGAGTTCGGCGTCCTCCATGTCCTCGGGGCGGATGCCGACGACGACGTCGCGCCCCAGGTAGGACGCCAGGGCCGGGCGCTCGGTCAGCACCGCGGGCGGCAGCGTCAGCGTGCGGGCGCCGATCTCCAGGCGCGGGTTCTCCGCGTCCCCGGTGAGGGCGCCCTTGAGCAGGTTCATGGCCGGCGATCCGATGAAGCCGGCGACGAAGAGGTTCGCGGGCCGGTCGTAGAGCTCCTGGGGCGGCGCGACCTGCTGCAGCTCGCCCTTCTTCATGACCGCGACCCGGTCGCCGAGCGTCATCGCCTCGGTCTGGTCGTGCGTGACGTAGACCGTGGTGACGCCGAGGTCCCGCTGCAGGCGGGCGATCTCGGCGCGCATCTGCACGCGCAGCTTCGCGTCGAGGTTCGACAGCGGCTCGTCCATCAGGAACGCCTGCGGCTCGCGGACGATCGCGCGGCCCATCGCGACGCGCTGCCGCTGGCCGCCCGACAGGTTGCGGGGCTTGCGGCCCAGGTGCTCGGTGAGCCCGAGGATCTCGGCGGCCCGGTCGACCTTCTCGCGGATCTCGGCCTTCGGCAGCTTGCGCAGCGACAGGCCGAACCCGATGTTGTCGCGGACCGACAGGTGCGGGTACAGGGCGTAGCTCTGGAACACCATCGCGACGTCGCGGTCGCGGGCGGGCACCCGGTTCACGACGCGGCCGCCGATGGTCACCTCGCCCTCGGAGATGTCCTCGAGGCCGGCGACCATCCGCAGCGCGGTCGTCTTGCCGCAGCCGGAGGGGCCGACCAGGACGAGGAACTCCCCGTCGGCGATGTGGAGGTTCAGGTCGGTCACGGCCCGCGTGCCGTCGGGATAGACCTTCCCGACGCTGGTCAGGTCGACCTCTGCCACGGCGTCTCCTCTTCTTCCGGCACGGGTTCCCCCGGGCGCGTCCGGGCAGGTGGAAGCCCTGTCCGCGCCGGCGGGAGAAACGGTCTCTACCCCGGCGTAACTTGCAACAAGGTGGTACATGGCGGAACGCCCCCACCGCAATACGCGGTGTGCCGGGGAACGCATTTGGTGCAGAGATCGTTATCGTCGCGATCCCGGCCGTTGACGGGCCTCTCCGCCGCCGCATTCGGGGCCGTCCGAAATGCGGAAAGGGCGGGACGAAAACGCCCCGCCCTTCCGTGGTTCCCGATCGGAAACCGGGTCTTACCCGAACCGCCTGATCAGAGGGTCAGCCGACGATCACGAGTCCGCGCCCGGTCACGTTCATCGGCTCGTGGCCGTCCTCGGTGCACACGACGATGTCCTCGATGCGGGCGCCGTGCGGCCCCGGGTAGATGCCGGGCTCGATGGAGAACGCCATCCCGGGCTCGAGCGGCTCGGTGTTGCCCGCGACGATGTACGGCTCCTCGTGCGACTCCAGGCCGATGCCGTGCCCGGTCCGGTGGAAGAAGTGCTCGCCGTGGCCCGCCGCCGCGATGACGTCCCGGCCCGCCGCGTCCACCGCCTCCGGCGTCGCCCCCGGCCGGACGGCCGCGCACGACGCGCGCTGCGCCTCCTCCAGCACCGCGTAGTAGGCGCGGTACTCGGCGGGCGGCTCCCCCACGCAGTAGTTGCGGGTGGAGTCGGAGCAGTAGCCGGACGGCATCGTCCCGCCGATGTCGACCACGACCGGCTCGCCCGGCCGGATCTCCCGGTCCGACAGCTCTGCGTGCGGGTTGGCGCCGTTCGGGCCCGACCCGACGATCACGAAGTCGACCCGCTCGTGCCCCTCGGCGATGATGGCGTCCGCGATGTCGCGGCCCACCTCCCGCTCGGTGCGACCCGGCCGCAGGAACTCCGGCACCCGGCGGTGCACCCGGTCGATCGCGGCGCCCGCCTCGCGCAGCGCCGCCACCTCGGCCGCGCTCTTGCGCATGCGCAGCTCCCGCAGCACCGACCCCGCCGCGACCTGCTCGGCGCCCGGCAGCGCGGCCCGGAACCGCAGCGCCATGACCGCCCACATCCGGTCGGCGACCCCGACCCGCGCGAGGTCCCGGGGCAGCCGGGCCGCGGCGAGCGCGAACGGGTCGTCGGTCTCGTCCCACGGCACGAACTCGATCCCGAGGCCGCCGGCGGGCGACTCCCGCGCGGCGGGCAGCTCCAGCCGCGGGACCATCATGAACGCGTCGCCGGACGCGGGCACCACCAGGCACGTGAGCCGTTCGAGCGGCAGCGCGTCGTAGCCGGTGACGTAGCGCAGGTCGGGCCCCGGGGTCAGCAGCACCGCCCCCAGTCCCGCCTTCGCCGTCGCCTCCCGGACGCGGCCGAGCCGCTCGCGCGGATACAACTCCGTCGTCACATCCGTCTCCATCTTCGCGGGCAGCGGCGTGCGCGGCCGCCGGGCCGCCCGCCTCGCGGTGCGCCTCCGGCGATGCGCGATCGCCGCTTCCTCCTCCCCTGTGACCTGGTCCTGTTACATTCTGCATGTGCTCCGACACAGGATGATCCGCCTCGGATACGCCCCCAGCATCGCAAGAACCGGCGGGCGGCGCCGCCCCGGGCCTCCCCGCCGGCACGGCGGCTGACCGGGTGCCCGCGAGGGAGACCGGCCGCGCCGCCGGGCGGGCGGCGGGCCGGGCCGACGCGAGACCGGACGCACGGGCCGAGACGCGGGCCGAGACGCGGGCCGGGGAGCGCGCCGAACGGCTCCGGGCCGCGAGGGCCGCCGCGCTCGCCGCCGGGGAGGCCGCCGCCGCCGACCGGCGGCGCCGCCGGGCCGCCGGGGAGCGCCGCGTCGCCGTCGAACTGCAGCGCGCGGTGCTGCCGCTGCCCCGCGGCGTCCGCGACCTGCCCGGCCTGCGCGTCGCCGTCCGGTACCTGCCGGCGCGCGACGAGACCCGGGTCGGCGGCGACTGGTACGAGGCGGCGGCGCTGGCCCCGGACGAGGTGCTGCTCGCCGTCGGGGACGTGGCGGGCCACGGCCCGGCGGCCGCCGCCGAGATGGCCCGGCTGCGCGGCGCCCTCGGCGGCCTCGCCCGCACCGGCGCGTCCCCGGGCGCCCTGCTCGGCCTGCTCAACGAGACCCTGGCGGGCCCGGGCGGCACCTCCTCCGGCGCCCCGGATCCGCGCACGGCGAGCGCCGTCGCCGCCCGGTACCGCCCCGGCGCGCGGCTGCTCACCTGGGCGCGGGCCGGGCACCCGCCGCCGGTCCTGCTGCGCGGCCGCCGCGCCCGCCCGCTGGACGCGCCCGGCGGCGTGCTGCTCGGTGTCGCGGGCGCGCCCCGCCCCGCCGACGCCGAGATCCGGTTGCGCCGCGACGATCTGCTGCTGCTCTACACCGACGGCCTCGTCGCGCGGCGCGGCCGGGACCCCGCGGACGGGCCGGCGATGCTGTGCGCGGCCGCCGCGGAACGGCACGCCGCGCCGCCGGACGCCGTCGTCGACCACGTCCTGCGGTCGCTGGGCGCCGCCAACCCCGACGACGACATCTGCCTGCTCGCCGCGCGGGTGACGTGAGCGGACGCGGAGCGTCGCACCCGCGTGGAAGGATGTGCGCATGAGCGGGCTGATGCTGCTGGACACGCCGTCGCTGTACTTCCGCGCCTTCTTCGGGGTGCCCGAGTCGGTCACGGCCCCGGACGGGACGCCGGTGAACGCGGTGCGCGGGCTCGTCGACATGATCGCGCGGCTCGTCCAGGACCGCTCCCCCGACCGGCTCGTCTGCTGCATGGACGCCGACTGGCGGCCCGCGTTCCGGGTGGCGGCGCTGCCGTCCTACAAGGCGCACCGCGTCGCCGAGGACGGCGGCGACCAGACGCCCGACCCGCTGTCCGCGCAACTGCCGATCATCGACGCCGTGCTGGACGCCTTCGGGCTGGCCCGCACGGGCGTGCCCGGGTTCGAGGCCGACGACGTCATCGGCACGCTCGCGGTGCGCGGCGCCGCCGACGGGCCCGTCGACATCGTGACCGGCGACCGCGACCTGTTCCAGCTCGTCGACGACCGCGGGCCGGTCTCCGTGCTGTACACCGCGCGGGGCGTCCGGAACCTGCAGGTGATGGGCGAGAAGGAGGTCGCGGAGAAGTACGGCATCCCGGGCCGCGGCTACGCCGACTACGCGACGCTGCGCGGCGACCCCAGCGACGGGCTGCCGGGCGTCCCGGGGGTCGGCGACAAGACGGCGGCGGCGCTGGTCACCCGGTTCGGCTCGGTCGCGGGCATCCTCGCGGCGCTCGACGGGGGCGACGAGGGCTTCCCGGCGGGGGCGCGCAAGCGGATCGACGCCGCCCGCGACTACCTCGCGTCGGCCGAGACCGTGGTCCGCGTCGTCACCGACATCGAGGCGCCGGAGCTGGCCGCGCTGGACGACCGCCTTCCCGCGGGCGCGCGGGACCCGGAGGCGCTGGTGGAGCTGGCGGACCGGTGGAACCTCTCGAGCCCGGTGAACCGGCTGCTGAACGCCCTGGCGCGCTGACCGCCTCCCCCGCACGCCCCCCGGCGGGACCGCCTCCGCACGCCTCCCCGCACGGCCGCGCGGCACCGCCGGCGCAATCCCGGTTACAAGTTGCACCGAAAGTGTCAGATGACGCAGACCGGCCGTGCCCGCGGATGCAGCATCGTGAACGGTAAGGGGCTTTCCTTGGCACATGCATGCAGCACGCACAGCGCCGCGAGGCCGGTCGTGACCCCCGGCCGGCCGCGACGGCGGCATGGACGGACCGGCACCCGGGGCTTTGGGCCTCATCGCCCCACTCCCCCCATCGCCGCGGGTGCCGGTTCACGCATCGTCCCGGCCGCGCCTCCGGGGCGCGGCCGGGACGCGGCGGGGGCCCCGCGGTGAGCCCGGCGACGGCCCGTGCCGCGCGGAGCGCGGGGCACGGCTTCTGGGCGGACCTCGACGGGGCGCAGCGGGCGGCGCTGCGCCGGGCGGGCCGCCCCCGCTCCTACCCGCCCCGGACCCCGCTGTGCTACCAGGGCGAGGACTCCGACCACATCATCGTGATCGAGCGGGGCTGGGCGAAGGTCGCGTCGGCGACGGAGGACGGCCGGGAGATCGTCCTGGCCGTGCGCGGGCCGGGCGACCTGGTGTGCGAGAGCGCGGTGCTGGGCGGCCGGCAGCGGTCGGCCGCCGTGACGGCGCTCGGCGCGGTGCGGGCGCTGATCGTCCCGGCGGCCCGCTTCACCGCGTTCCTGGACGCCCATCCCGGGATGTGGCTGCTGGTCAGCGGGACGTTCGTGCGGCGCCTGGACGACGCCGACCGGCGCCTGCAGGCGACGGTGTCCGCACAGGGCGCCCGGCGGCTGGCGCTGCTGCTGGCCGACCTCGCCGACCTGTCCGCCCGGCACGCGCCGCCCGCGGCGGGCGGCGGGATCGAGATCGCCCCGCCGCTCTCCCAGGGCGAGCTGGGCGGCTGCATCGACGCCTCCCGCGAGACGGTCGCGCGGGCGCTCGCCGTCCTCCGCGGCGCGGGCCACGTCCGGACGGCCCGCCGCCGCATCACCGTCCGGGACCCCGAGGCGCTCCGGATCTTCGCCGAGAGCGCACTGGACTGACGGCCCCCGCGGACGTCCCGCCCGGCTCCTTTACGTTGTAGATCAGTAAGGCGGCCGTCAGCGGGGTGCGGCGGCCGCCGGCTCCCGCCGGTCGGGGGTCTCCTGGTCGGCGAGCCAGCCGAGGATGCCCTCGACGGCGTCGCGGCAGCCGCCGCAGCCGGTCCCCGCGCGGGTCTCGCGGGCGACGTCGTCGGCGGTGCGGGCGCCGTCCTCCCACGCCTCCCGGACGCGGCGCTTGGTGACGCCGTTGCACTGGCAGACGGTCGCGGCGTCCGGCATCCGCAGCGGCGAGTCGGCCCGCGCCCCGCCGCCGTCCCGGCCCGCGCCGGGGAACAGCAGCGACAGGCGTTCGGCGGGCAGCGGCGCGGCGCGGTCGTAGAGCTGGGTGAGGGTCCCGGCGGCGGCGGTCTCGCCGAGCAGGATCGCGCCGATCAGCCGGCCGTCCCGGATGACGGCCTTCTTGTAGGTGCCGCGGGAGACGTCGGTGAACCGGACGACCTCGACGCCGTCGTCCTCGTCGCCGAAGTGGGTCTCCCCCATCGACGCGAGCTCGATCCCGGCGGCCTTGAGCCGGGTGATCTGCCGGGCGCCGGTGAAGCGGGCGCCGGGCTCGGTCCCGGCGAGCAGCCCGGCGAGGATCCCCGCCTGCTCCCAGGCGGGCGCGACCAGCCCGTACACCTCGTCGCGGTGCTCGGAGCACTCCCCGATGGCGCGGACGGACGGGTCGGCGACCGAGCGCAGCTCGTCGTCGACGATCACGCCGCGGCCGACGGCGAGGCCGGCGGCGCGGGCGAGCCCGGTCTCGGGCCGGACGCCGCAGGCGACGACGACCAGGTCCGCGTCGATCGTCTCGGCGGCGCCGCCGGCGTCCAGCTCCACGCCGGTGACGCGGCGGTCGCCGCCCGTCCCGGACGTCCGCACGCCGGTGACGCCGACACCGACGCGGGACCCGACGCCCAGCCCGGCGAGCGTCCGCGCCAGGACCCGGCCCGCGGCGGGGTCGAGCTGCCGTTCCATCAGGTGGCCGGCCAGGTGCAGGACGGTGACGTCCAGGCCGCGTCCGGCGAGGCCGCGCGCGGCCTCGATGCCGAGCAGCCCGCCGCCGATCACCACGGCGCGGCGCGCGGTGGCGGCGAGCTCGCTGATGCGGCGGCAGTCGTCGAGGGTGCGGAACGCGAGCGCGCCGCGCGGCAGGCCCTCGGCGAGGCCGGGCAGCGGCGGGACGAACGCGGTGCTGCCGGTGGCGAGGACGAGCGTGCCGTACGGGGTGGCGGTCCCGTCGGACGCGTGCACGGTGCGGGCGGCGCGGTCGATGCGGGTCACCTCGACGCCGAGGCGCGCATCGACGCCGTGCGCCGCGTACCAGGCGGCGTCGACGAGCGCGATGTGCTCGGGGTCGGCGGCCCCGGCGAGGACGTTCGACAGCAGCACCCGGTTGTAGGGCCGCTGCGGCTCCGCGCCGAACACGGTGATCGGGACGGACGGGTCCCGGTCGCGCAGCTCGCCGACGAACCGGGATCCGGCCATGCCGTTGCCGACGACGACGACGCCGGGCGCGGCGCTCATCGGCCCACCGCCTCGGGCCGCCGCGCGTCGATCTGCAGCAGCGGCTTGATCTGCTCGCGCTCGACCTCGAACTCGATGCTGGGGTCGGGCGTCTCGGGCGCGTTGACGAACGAGACGAACCGGCGGAGCCGCTCGGGGTCGTCCAGCACGTCGCTCCACTCGTCGGAGTAGGACGCGACGTGCCGTTCCATGGCGGCGTCGAGTTCGGCGCAGATGCCGAGGGCGTCGTCCATGACCACCTCCCGCAGGTAGTCGAGACCGCCGTCCAGGTCCTCCAGCCAGCTCGCGGTGCGCTGCAGCCGGTCGGCGGTGCGGATGTAGAACATCAGGAACCGGTCGATCGCGGTGACCAGCTCGTCGTCGGACAGGTCGCTCGCGAGCAGGTCGGCGTGCCGGGGCCGCATGCCGCCGTTGCCGGCGACGTAGAGGTTCCAGCCGTTCTCGGTGGCGATGATCCCGAAGTCCTTGCTCTGCGCCTCGGCGCACTCGCGGGCGCAGCCGGACACGGCCGACTTCAGCTTGTGGGGGGCGCGCAGCCCCCGGTACCGCAGCTCGAGCCGGATCGCCATGGCGACCGAGTCCTGCACGCCGTAGCGGCACCAGGTCGACCCGACGCACGACTTGACCGTCCGCAGCGACTTGCCGTAGGCGTGCCCGGACTCGAACCCGGCGTCGACGAGCCGCCGCCAGATCTGCGGGAGCTGCTCGACGCGGGCGCCGAACAGGTCGATCCGCTGCCCGCCGGTGATCTTGGTGTAGAGGCCGAAGTCGCGGGCGACCTCGCCGATCACGATCAGCTTCTCGGGGGTGATCTCGCCGCCGGGGACGCGCGGGACGACCGAGTACGTGCCGTTCTTCTGCAGGTTGGCGAGGAAGTGGTCGTTGGTGTCCTGCAGGGCCGCCTGCTCGCCCTCGAGGATGTGGCCGTTGCCGAGGCTGGCGAGGATGGACGCGACGGCGGGCTTGCAGATGTCGCAGCCGCGGCCCCGCCCGTGCTCCTGCACCAGGCGGGTGAAGCTGGTGATGCCGCTCGCGCGGACGATGTCGAACAGCTCGGCGCGGCTGTGGTCGAAGTGCTCGCAGATCGCCTTGCTGACCTCGACGCCCGCCGCGGTCAGCTCGGCGTCCAGGAGCTTCTTCACCAGCGGGACGCAGCTTCCGCAGCTCGTCCCGGCGCGGGTGCACACCTTGACCTCGCCGAGATCGGTCAGCGACCGCTCCGTGACCGCGCCGCGGATCGTCTCGGCCGTCACGTTGTTGCAGGAGCACACCACCGTGGCGCCGGGCAGGTCGCCGCCCGCGGCCTCGGTGCCGCCGAACAGCACCTGGTCGGGGGTGCCGGGCAGGGCGCCGCCGACCTGGGCGCGCAGCACCGCGTAGGAGTCGGCGTCGCCGACCAGCACGCCGCCCAGCAGCGTGCGGGCGTCGTCGCTGACCACGATCTTCTTGTAGACCTTCGCGACGGGGTCGGTGTAGGTGACGCCGAGCGCCCCGCCGTCCCGGTCGGCGAACGGGTCGCCGAAGCTGGCGACGTCCACGCCCATCAGCTTGAGCTTCGTCGACGGGTCCGCGCCCTCGAACACCGCGGGGTCGGCCGGCTCCAGCAGCCGCCCGGCGACGGTCTCGGCCATGGCGAAGCACGGCGCGACCAGCCCGTACACGACCCCGTCGACGAGGGCGCACTCGCCGATCGCGAAGATCGCGGGGTCCTCGGTGCGGCAGGCGGAGTCGACGACGATCCCGCCGCGCTCCCCCACCGGCAGGCCGCAGCCGCGCGCCAGCTCGTCCCGGGGCCGGATCCCGGCGGAGAACACCACGAGCCCGGCGTCCAGCACGGCGCCGTCGGCCATCCGCACGCTCGCGACGGCGCCGTCCGGCCCGGCCTCCAGCGCGCTCATCGGGGTGCCGGCGCGCACGTCCATCCCGAGGGCCTCGATGTGCCGGCGCAGCATCGCGCCGCCGCCCTCGTCGAGCTGGCGCGGCATCAGCCACGGCGCCACCTCGACCACGGCGCTGCGCAGCCCGAGGCCCTGCACGGCGCGGGCCGCCTCGAGCCCGAGCAGCCCGCCGCCGACGACCGCGCCGGTCGTCCGCCCGGCCGCGTACGCGCGGATGGCGTCGAGGTCGTCGATCGTCCGGTAGACGAACACGCCGGGCAGGTCGGCGCCGGGCACGGGCGGGACGAACGGCGCGGACCCGGTCGCGAGGACGAGCGCGTCGTACGGCACCTCGCGTCCCGCGTCGGTGGCGACCGTCCGCGCGGCGCGGTCGATCCCGGTGACCCGCTCGCCGGTGACGACGGCGACCGCGTCGTCGTGCGGCGGGTACGCGAGGTCGGCGCCCTCCAGGTGCGTGGTCAGCGCCACCCGGTCGTAGGCGGTCCGGCTCTCCTCGCCGATGACGGTCACGTGCCAGGTCCCGGCGGCGTCGCGCTCGCGCAGGACCTCCACCAGGCGGTGCGCGGCCGGGCCGTGGCCCACCACGACCAGCCGCCGGACGATGTCGTTGTCGGCTCCCATGACGCCGATCATCGGGCGGGCGTATTACCCGTGCAGGTCCCGGATGTCACTCGCGCGTTAACTGGCCCTCACCGCCCGCATCTCGCCGACACGGGCCCGTAACGTCCGCCGTCCCCGCAGGTCGTCCCCGTTAGTCCCTGGTCGGGCGGGTACCACACCCCCGACAGCCGCACGACTCGAAGGGGGAGCCCGATGGGCGAGTCGCACCACCCGATCCAGGGCGAGCATCGCTACGAGCAGGAGGTGACCTCGGCGGACGAGCACGAGGAGCGTCCCGGCAAGAGCCTCGTCACCACCGACCACGAGGTCATCCGGCGGTGGGCCGAGGAGCGCGGGGCCGAGCCGTCGACCGTGCCCGGCAGCGAGTACGGGGGCCGCCCGGGGCGGCTGCGCCTCGACTTCCCCGGCTACGGCGGCGAGAACCTCGAGCACATCTCCTGGGACGACTGGTTCCGCACGTTCGACGAGCGCGAACTGAACTTCATCTACCAGGAGCACAAGAAGGACGGCGTCCAGAGCAACTTCTTCCGGCTGGAGAACCCCTCCCGGGGCGAGGACCGCTGACCGCCCGTCCCCGGACGTCCCGCCGGCCATAGCGGCGGCGGGCGGGCCCTCGGCGGCGCGCCCCGGCACCCGGCGCACGGCCGCGGCGGCGCCGTCCCGCGTGCCCGCGAGCACGCCGGGCGGGTCCCGCCCTTTACGCAGTAAGGTTCATGCGGGGGCCGCTGTGGCGGGCGGCCTGACGGCCCCGCGGACCCCCGGACGTCCACGGCTCAGGAGGCGGCGGCGTGGCCGTCCGGGGGGACGCGGCAGTCGGCTCCTCCACGCCCGCGAACGCCTCGGCGTTTTTCGGCGGGTTCATCGAGCGACACGGGCCCGGCGACCGGCGGGGGCGTCGGAACGGTCCAATTGCTCATTTCGCGATGAGGAGCCGCCGAATTCCGTTGCCGCCGCCCAATCCGGGTGTGCGGGCACACACGTATTTCCGCGGAGCCTTGATCTGGCGGCGGGAGAAGCGAGACTGGCGAGCCCGAAAGCCAGGTGCGTTTCCGATCCCGAGGAGAACCCGTGGCCTCCCCGCCCCTGTCAGTCCGGAGAACCCGCTCCCCGCTGCCGTGCCATGCGCAGCGGGTCCGCATCGGCGACCTGCTCCGCCCGCATCTCGACGCGGTCGTGCGGGAGATCGCCGAGGAGATCCGCCGCCGGCTCCCCGCGTACGCCCACCCCGCCGACAGCGTCCAGGGCCGGCAGATGGTCCGGACGATCGCCACGACGGTCCGCGGCTTCGTGGACTCCGTGGACGACCCGGCGCCCGACTGGTCGCCCCTCACGGACCTGTACGCGCACATCGGCGCCCGCGAGGCGTCCGGCGGGCACGGCCTCGACGGCCTCGAGGCGGCGCTGCGGCTCAGCAGCCGGATCACGTGCCGCCGGTTCATCGGCCACGCCTACGACTTCGGCTGGAGCCGGGAGACCCTGGCGATGCTCACCGAGGCGCACTTCGGGCTCCTCGCGGTCCTCGTCGACGCGGCCGCGGAGGGCTACGCGTCGGCGCGCGAGGAACTGGCGACGCGGCGCGAGCGGGACCGCGGCCGGCTCCGCGACGTCCTGGTGGCCGATCCGCCGATCGGCCGGGAGGCGATCCGCGAGCTGGCGAAGGCCGCGGACTGGACGGCCCCCGAGACGATCTGCGCGGTGGCGCTGCGCGGTCCGCTGGCCGGGACGGCGCGGCTCGTCCCGCCCACGGTGCTGGCGGACTGGTCGGGCGACGCGCCGTACCTGGTGGTGCCCGACCCGGACGGTCCGGGGCAGGATCGGCTGATGGCGGCGCTGGCCGACGCGTGCCCGGGGGCGGCGGTCGGCCCGACGGTCCCGGTGGACCGCGGCGCGGTGTCGCTGCGGTGGGCCCGCCGGGCGGTCGCGCTCGCCGAGGAGGGCGTCCTGCCGGCGGACGGGACGGTCCGCTGCTGCGACCACCTCGCGACGCTGGTCACCGCGGAGGCGCGGGACCTGGTGGAGGCGGCCGCGCCCCGCTACCTGCGGCCGCTGCTGGAGCAGCCGCCGCCGCGCCGGGAGATGCTCGCGGAGACGCTGCTGGCGTACTTCAACAGCGGCTGCAACGCGGTGGTCACCGGGCGGCAGCTGCACATCCACCCGCAGACGGTGCGCTACCGGATCCGGGTGATCAACGACATCTTCGGCGGCGAGCCCGCCGCCCCGGAGACCAAGCTCGCCACCATGATCGCGCTCAACTCGATGCTGCGGATCTTCCCGGACACCATTCCCGCCTCGCCCGCCTGACCCGCCCCCAGCCCCTCGTCGGGCACGCCCGGGCGTCGCCCCGCCCCCGGACCACTTCCCAGGTGGTCCGGACGGGGGCCTCTTCGGGCGCGCGGCCGTGCTGGTCGCGGTCGACTCCGCCGTCGCGGGCGTGATCGACCGGGCCGAGGCGGTCCGGCGCGTGTCGCCGCACGACCTGCGGCACGCGCGCGCCAAGCGGCTCGACACCGCCGGCCTGGACGTCCTCGCCCGCGGTGTCGGCGCCTCCCCGGGCATCGCGACCGGCCGGTCGCGGGCCGAGGGGCGCGGGCCGGTGCGGCGGCGACCGTCCGTGGCCCCTGAGGACGTGGTGAAGGCCCGCGCGTGTTCTTCGGGACGCGGCGCACGGGTGCACCGGTTCCGAGCGTCACGCCGCCGTTCGGGCCGTGCTGGGGGCCTATCGACTGCGCGTCCGCGCGGAAGCGGGGCGATCGGGTGCGGAGCCGCGTACCCCGGCTGCTCGGGCCCGCGTCCGCGGGAACTGCGGGACGGCGGGTCGGCGGGTCGGCGGGTCGGCGGGTCGGCGGGCGACGACGCGCCGTGCGTCCCGTACAGGCGTGTCCCGGTTCTTCGGGCCGGTCCGACCGGTCCTCGGCCCGCCGGGTTTCCGGTGCCGCGCCGGAGCCCGGGCACGCGTCCGCGTCGGGCACCATGGAGGGGTGACGCAGGTTGTGGATCGGGAGGCCGGGCTGCGCGCTCTGGCGGACCTCGTCTCGGACGGGGACGTCGTGGTGCTGAGCGGCGCCGGGATCTCCACCGAGTCGGGCATCCCGGACTACCGGGGTGAGACGGGACTCAGCAGGCGGCGGGGCGACCCGATGACCTACCAGGCGTTCACCGGCGGCGCCGCGGCGCGCCGCCGGTACTGGGCGCGGAGCCATCTGGGCTGGCGCCACATCAAGGCGGCGCGCCCCAACGCGGGGCACCGGGCGGTCGCGGAGCTGCAGCGCCGCGGTCTGCTGTCGGGAGTCATCACGCAGAACGTGGACGGGCTGCACCAGGCGGCGGGGGCGTCCGGGGTGATCGAGCTGCACGGCTCGCTGGACCGGGTGGTGTGCCTGGCGTGCGGGGCCCGCACGCCCCGCGGTTATCTCGACGCGCGGCTGCGCGCGGCCAACCCCGGGTTCGGGGAGCGGCCCGGCGGGCACGCGGGCGAGCATCCCGGCCTGCACGGGCAGGACGGCTCGGTCAACCCGGACGGCGACGCGGAGCTGGACGACCGGGCGATCGACGGGTTCCGGGTGGTGGGCTGCGACCGGTGCGGCGGGCCGCTGAAGCCGGACGTGGTGTTCTTCGGGGAGAACGTGCCGCCGGCGCGGGTCGCGGACTGCTTCGCGCTGACCGAGCGGGCGGGCGCGCTGCTGGTGCTGGGGTCGTCGCTGACGGTGATGTCGGGGTACCGGTTCGTCCGGCACGCGGCGCGGCGCGGGATCCCGGTCGGGATCGTGAACCGGGGCCCGACGCGGGGCGACGGCGACGCGCTGGTCACGCTGGACGCGCCGCTGGGCGCGACGCTCGGCGCGCTGGTCGAGGGGCTGCCCGAGCCGGCCCCGGCCCCCTGACGTCCCCCGGCGGGGCGGGTCGGCGAGGAGTTCGGCCGGGCGGCGGGGCGGGGCCCGGCACCGCCGCCGGGGTCACCGGGCGCGCTCGTCTCCCCCGCCCGCGGGAAGCCCGGCCTCGGGGCCGCTGCGGCGGAGCAGGCCGACGAGCCCGGCGGTGGCCGCGGCGGCGTCGGTGCCTGGGTCGACGACGGCGTGCAGCAGCAGGCCGTCGACCAGCGCGGCGACCACCACGGCGAGGCCGGCCGGGTCGGCGTCGGGGCGCAGCCCGCCCGCGGCGCGCTGCGCGGCGAACCGGTCGGCGAGCGCGCCGCGGAACGCCGCGAGCTGCTCGACGGTCGCGCGGCGCAGCTCGTCGTCGCGCAGCCCGTGCACGAGCGCCTCGGTGATCACCCGGAGCCTGGGGGCGCCGGTCTCGTCGCCGGCGGCCGGCGGGGCGGTGAGGTCGGTGATCGCGGCGACGAGGCCGTCGAGGACGTCCGGGGCGTCCAGGACCGCCGAGACCGGTCCCTCCAGCTCCCGCTCCAGCGCGTGCAGGACGGCGGCGCGGCGCAGCGCGTCCACGGACCCGAAGTAGTAGTGCACCAGCGCGTTGTTGACCGCGGCGCGCCGGGCGACGGCCCGGGACGTCACGGCGGACCAGCCGTCCTCACCCATGACCGCCACGGCCGCCTCCAGCAGGCGGATCCGTGTCGGCGCCCCCGACCCCGGCATCCCCGACCTCCCGTTCGGTCACGCGCTCGAAGCGCCCGACCGAACACCGTAGCGCGCGCCTCCCCCCGCCGGGCGCGGACGTCCCGGCGGGACCGCGTCAGGCGTCGCGGCGCTTGAGCAGGTACGCGGCGGCCGCCAGCAGCGCGGCCGTCCACAGCGCGAACACGCCGTACCCGGCCCAGGGCGACAGGACGGCGTCGTCGGACGGCGCGGCCGCGGTGATCGCCATGCCCGCGACCGACGGCAGGTAGCCGTGGACGTAGTCGCCGACGGAGCCCGGCAGCAGCGACGCCAGCGGCGACAGCACCAGCACGAACGCGATCACGCCGGTGATGGCGCCCGCGGTGTGCCGGACGATCGCGCCGATCGCCAGGGAGAACAGCCCGAGCATCGCCAGGTACAGGCCGCCGCCGAAGACGGCGCGCAGCACGCCCGGGTCGCCCAGTTCGACGGGGAGCCGGTCGCCGAGGATCACCGAGCCGAGGAAGAACGACCCGAACGACACGGCGACGCCCAGCACGAGGACGAGCGCGGCGAACACGACGGCCTTCGCCCACAGCATCGGCAGCCGGGTCGGGACGGCCAGCAGGCTGGAGCGGATCATGCCGGTGGAGTACTCTGAGGCGATCAGCAGCACGCCGAGCACGCACACCGTCAGCTGGCTGTAGGACAGCCCGGCGCCGAGGAAGAACCCGGCCGGGTCCTCGCCGATCATGGCGCGGTCGCCCTCGTTCATGCTGTCCCACTGCGCGGCGAACACCGCGGCGAGCAGCCCGGTGAAGCCGAGGTGCAGCAGGACGAGCAGGACCAGCGACCACAGGGTCGACTGCACGGTCCGGATCTTGGTCCATTCGGCGAGCAGCAGCGCGGCGAAGCCGGGGCGGCGCGCGCCGGCGGCGGGGGCCGAGGGGGGCGCCGCGTCGGCGGGGGCGGCGGTCATCGGGTCTCCTCCTTCGCGGGGACGGCGGGCGCGCCGGCGGGCGCGGCGGCGGCGGACGTCCCGTATTCGACGGTGTCGCGGGTGAGCTCCATGAAGGCGTCCTCGAGGGAGCCGCGCCGGGGGGTGAGCTCGTGCAGGACGAGGCCCTCGGCGGCGGCGAGCTCGCCGATCCGGGCGGCCTCGAGGTTCGCGACGGTCAGCGCGCCGTCGTCCGCGGCGGTGACCTTGCCGCCCTCGCCGGACAGGACGCCGGTGAGCCGGTCGGCGTCGGGGGTGCGGACGACGACCGTCTTGTCGGTGCTGCGCTCGATGAACTCCTCGGTGGAGCAGTCGGCGATGAGGCGGCCGCGGCCGATGACGATGAGGTGGTCGGCGGTGACGGCCATCTCGTTCATGAGGTGGCTGGACACGAACACCGTCCGGCCGCCGGCGGCGAACCGCTGCATCAGCTGGCGGATCCAGACGACGCCCTCGGGGTCGAGGCCGTTGACCGGCTCGTCCAGGATGAGCACCTCGGGGTCGCCGAGGACCGCCGCGGCGATGCCGAGCCGCTGCCCCATGCCGAGGGAGAAGCCCTGCGCCCGCCGCCCGGCGACGTCGGTGAGGCCGACCAGTTCCAGCACCTCGTCGACCCGCTTGGCCGGGAGGCCCTGGGTCTGCGCGAGGCACAGCAGGTGGTTGCGGGCGCTGCGGCCGGTATGGACGGCCCGCGCCTCCAGGAGCGCGCCGACGGTCCGCATCGGGGCGGGCAGCTTGCTGTAGTGCCGTCCGGCGATGCGGGCCTCGCCGCCGGTGGGCCGGTCGAGGCCGAGCAGCATCCGCATCGTCGTCGACTTGCCGGCGCCGTTCGGCCCGAGGAAGCCGGTCACCCGGCCGGGCTCCACCGTGAAGGAGAGATCATGGACGGCGACTTTCGCGCCGTAGCGTTTGGTGAGGTTCTTGGCCTCGATCATGCAGGAGTCCAGGGGGTCGTCGTGACATTCGGTGACCGTAAAGACCCTATCGGCACGGAATGTCCAGCGGCCTCCTTCTCAGGTCGACCCCGCCTCCGACCTGCGCAGTAGGCACCGGGCGCCGGCGGCGCGGCCCGCACCCATTATTGACGGGACGTCAATAATGGGTGAGGATGCGGGGCACCAGGATCCGGCCGCCGACCGTCCGGGAGGCCCCCCGTGCCCACACCGCCGATCCCGTCCCCCCAGGCCCCCGCGGACCCGTCGCCGCCCGGCGCCGCGGGCACCGGCGCCGCCGCCGACCTCGCCGCCCACCTCGCCGACCGCCTCGCCGACCGGGACGTGCTGCGCGCGTTCGGCGCCGAGCCGATCGTCGGGCTCGGCGCGGGCCGCGCGCTGCTCATGCAGCTCGCGCATCCCGGCGTGGCGCGCGGCGTCGCCGAGCACAGCGACTTCGCCGACCGGCCGCTGGCGCGGCTGTTCGGCACCCTCGACTTCCTGCTGGTCGTCTCCTTCGGGACGCCCGAGGAGGTCGCGCGGATCGCCGCGAAGGTCCGCGGCATCCACACGTCCGTCCGCGGCGAGGGGTACTCCGGCAACGACCCCGGCCTGCAGCTGTGGGTGAACGCGACGCTGATCGACTCGGCGCTGTACCTCCACGAGCGGCTGGGCCGGCCCGGACGCCCGGACGCCGGGCAGGCCGAGGAGTACTACCGGCAGGCGCGGGTCGTCGCCGAGGTGCTGGGCTGCCCGGCGGAGGCGCAGCCGCCCGACCTGGCGTCGTTCCGCGCCTACATGGACGAGATGGTCGCGTCCCTCGAGGTCGACGACAACGCCCGGAAGGTCGCCGCGGCCGTCCTGCACCCCCGGAAGCTGCGGGCGCTCGCGCCGGGCCTGGCGGTGTTCCGCGTCGTCACGGCCGCGCTGCTACCGGAGCCGCTCCGCGAGCAGTACGGGCTGCCGTGGGGGCCGCGGCACCGCCGCGCCGCGGGGCTGGTGCTGGGCGCGGCCGCCCTCGGGCACCGGGTGGTGCCGGGACCGCTGCGGCGCCCGCCGCAGCCGCTGCTGGTCCGGCTGGCCCGGCACCGCGTCGAGCGGACCCTCCGCGAGCGCCGCGCCCGCCGCCGCACCGCCCGCCCCACCTGACCCGGCCCCCGCGCCCCCACCGCCCGACCGGGACGGTCGAGCCGCCGGGGCCCCGGCCTCGCTACGGGACGGTCGAGCCGTCGGGCACGCCGCCCTCACGACGGCACCACCCCGAGCGGGGCAGTCGGGCTGCCGGGCCCCGGTGTCGCAACGGCACCGCCCGAACGGGGCACTCCAGCCGCCGGGGCGCGCCCCGCCCCCGCGCCCCCGCCGCCCGAACGGGACGGTCGGGCCGCCGGAAGGCCACGGTGCGGCGGTGGGGTCAGGTCACGGACGAGTAGGCGACGACGCCGCGGCGCATCGTGTCCATCGCGCGGCGGGCCGTCTTGCGGACGTGCCCGTTGGCGGGGGACGCGTCGGCGACCTGGCCGAGCAGGTCGAGGAGCTGCTTGACGGCGCGGACGAAGTCGCCGGCGGTCATGTCGCTCGCGAGGAGCACCTCGTCGAGGTCGTCGCCCTTGGCCCACCGGTACGCGGTCCACGCGAACCCGAGATCGGGTTCGCGCAGGAACGACACGCGGTTGTCGCGTTCGACGGCGTCCAGTTCGCCCCACAGCCGCACCATCGCGGCGAGGGCGTCCTCGGCGCGGCCGGACGGGGCGCGGTGCGGGCCGGTGTCGTCGTCGCGCCGCGACTCGTACACCAGCGCGGACACGCACGCGGCCAGTTCGGCGTGGTCGAGCTTGTCCCACAGCCCGGCGCGGAGGCTCTCGGCGGTGAGCAGGTCGAGCTCGTTGTAGATCCGCCCGAGGCGGCGGCCCTCCCCGGTGACCTCGCCGTCCCGCAGGTAGCCGAGCTGCTCCAGGACGGCGCAGACGCGGTCGAAGGTGCGGGCGATGACCTGGGAGCGGCCCTCGACGCGGCGCCGCAGCTGCTCGGTCTCGCGGTCGAGGCGGTGGTACCGCTCGGCCCAGCGGGCGTGCTGCTCGCGTTCGTCGCAGCCGTGCACGGGGTGGCGGCGCAGCTCGGTGCGCAGCGCGGCGATCTCGGCGTCGTCGGCGGCGGCGGAGTCCACGCGGGCGCGTCTGCGTTCGCGGGCGTCGTCGGGGACCTTGTTGCGGAGGGTGGAGGCCAGGTCGCGGCGGTCCTGCGGGTTGCGGGGGCTGAACGACTTGGGGATGCGGATCCGCTCGACGGGTTCCACGGCGCGGGGGAAGTCCTGGATGGACAGCCGCTGCACCGACCGGTTCACCGTGAGGACGAGCGGGGCGGGCCCGTCGGAGCGGCGTCCGAGGCCGGGGTCGAGGACGACGGCGAGGCCGGAGCGGCGCCCGGACGGCACCAGGATCACGTCGCCGGGCCGGAGCCGCTCGAGGGACTTGGCGGCCTCGGCGCGGCGGGACGCCGACCGCTCCCGCGACAGCTGCGCCTCCCGGTCCGACAGCCGCCTGCGCAGCGCGGCGTACTCCATGAAGTCGCCGAGGTGGCACTGCGCCGCCTCGGCGTACCCGGCGAGCGCCTCCTCGTTCTTGTGGACCTGCCGGGCGAGGCCGACGACGGCGCGGTCGGCCTGGAACTGCGCGAACGACTCCTCGAGGAGGGTGCGGGCCCGTTCGATGCCGACGGCGCCGACGAGGTTGACGGCCATGTTGTAGGACGGGCGGAAGCTGGAGTTCAGCGGGTAGGTGCGGGCGCCGGCGAGGCCCGCGACGGACGCCGGGTCGACGTTGGGCGCCCACACCACGACGGCGTGGCCCTCGACGTCGATGCCGCGCCGCCCGGCGCGTCCGGTGAGCTGGGTGAACTCGCCGGGGGTGAGGTCGACGTGCGCCTCCCCGTTCCACTTGTCGAGCTTCTCGATCACGACGGTGCGGGCGGGCATGTTGATGCCGAGCGCGAGCGTCTCGGTGGCGAACACCGCTTTGATCATCCCGCGGGTGAAGAGCTCCTCGACGATCTCCTTGAAGGTCGGCAGCATCCCGGCGTGGTGGGCGGCGACGCCCCGCTCGAGCGCGGCGAGGAAGTCGTCGTAGCCGAGGACCCGCAGGTCGGCCGGGGGGATGTCGGCGGTGCGCAGCTCGGCGTGGGCGCGGATCTCCTCCGACTCCTCCTTGGAGGTGAGCCGGATCCCGGCGGCGAGGCACTGCTGGACGGCGGCGTCGCAGCCGGCGCGGGAGAAGATGAACGTGATCGCGGGGAGCAGCCCGGCGCGGTCGAGCCGCTCGATGACGTCCGGGCGGGCCGGGGGCCGGTACCGCTGCGGGCGGGGCGCGCGGCGCCGCCCGGTGCGGCGGCCCTGGTTGACCTTGGCGCGGCGCACCTCCTCGACGGCCATGCGGGTCAGCTTGGGGTTGAGGCGCGCCTGCCGGTTGTCGCCCTTGCCGGTGTCGACGAACAGGTCGTGCAGGTAGGTCCCGACGAGCATGTGCTGGAACAGCGGGACGGGCCGGTGCTCGTCGACGACGACGGCGGTGTCGCCGCGGACGGCGTGCAGCCACTCGCCGAACTCCTCGGCGTTGCTGACGGTCGCCGACAGCGCCACGATCCGCACCGAGTCCGGGACGTGGATGATCACTTCTTCCCAGACGGCGCCGCGGAACCGGTCGGCGAGGTAGTGCACCTCGTCCATCACCACGAACGCCAGCCCGGCGAGGGTCGGGGACTGCGCGTACAGCATGTTGCGCAGCACCTCGGTCGTCATGACGACGATGGGCGCCTCGCCGTTGACGCTGTTGTCGCCGGTGAGCAGCCCGACCTTCTCGGGCCCGTAGCGGCGGACGAGGTCGGCGTACTTCTGGTTCGACAGCGCCTTGATCGGCGTGGTGTAGAAGCATTTGGAGCCGCCGGTCAGCGCGAGGTGGACGGCGAACTCCCCGACGACGGTCTTGCCGGAGCCGGTCGGCGCCGCGACGAGGACGCCGCTGCCGTCCTCCAGCGCCTGGCACGCCCGCAGCTGGAAGGCGTCCAGCTCGAAGTCGTACAGGGTGCGGAAGTCCAGCAGGGCGGGGCCGTTCCCGGCGGTGCGCCTGCGGTAGGCGGCGTACCGGGAGGCCGGGGTGTCCCCGGTCCGCTCCTCGGCCTTCCGCCCGGTCGACGTGGTGTCGGGGGAGGTCATGTCTTCGAGCCTACGGTTTCGACCGGCCCGTTTCCCAATCCATAACGAACCGGATTCCGGCGGGTCGCCGGGGCGGCCCGCCCGGTGCCGGGCGGGCGCGGGTCAGCCGGTGCGGCCGCCGCCCTTCTCCAGTTCGGCGTCGATGGCCTCGAGGTCCAGCGGGGACGCCTCGTCGTCGGACAGCTCCGCGTACGGGTCGGGGCGGGCGGCGAGCCGCCGGTCGTGCAGGTACGCGATCAACTCGGCGATCTCGAACAGCACGATCGTGGGGAGGGCCAGGGCGAGCATGGTGAACGGGTCCTGGCTGGGGGTGGCGATCGCGGCGAACACGAACACCCCGAACCACAGCAGCCGGCGGGACTTGCGGATCCGCTCGTGGGTGAGCACGCCCGCCAGGTTCAGCACGACCACGAACAGCGGCAGCTCGAACGTCAGCCCGAAGATGAACAGCATCGCCTGGGCGTAGCTCAGGTAGTCCTGGACGCCGACGAGCACGGTGGTGTCGCCCGGCGCGAGCCCGATGAAGATCTCCAGGCCCTTGTCCATCGTCAGGTAGGCCAGGTAGCCGCCCGCGACGAACAGCGGCACGGCCGCCGCCATGAACGTGTACGTCCAGCGGCGTTCCCGCTGGTACAGGCCCGGCGCGACGAACGCCCACAGCTGGTACAGCCACACCGGGGACGACAGCACCGCGCCGATGATCAGCGCGACCTTCAGGTGCACGAAGAAGCCGTCGAAGATGCCGTGGACGACCAGGTCGCACTTGCCGTCGAGGCAGTGCTCCGGGGGGATCCGCGTGTAGGGCTGCTTCAGCCAGTCCCAGATGGGGTCGAAGAAGATCCAGCCGATGATCGTGCCCACCAGCAGGCCGAGGATCGCCTTGACCAACCGGTTGCGCAGCTCACGGAGGTGCTCCAAGAGGGGCATGCGGCCGTCGGATGCGGCGCCGCGCCTGCTCAGCTTCATCATCGGCTTTCGGGCTCGATTTCGGTCCGGGGGTCGACGCGGCGGCGGCCCTCGGCGGGAGGGCGGGGACCGCCGCGGGCGGGGCGGCGCGCCGCGGGCGGTGCCGCGGTGCGGTGCGCCGCCGGATCAGTGCTTGCGGGCCTGGCCCGGGTCCGAAACCGGAACGCCCTGGAGCGGCTCACCGGACGCGAGCGCCTGCGGGCCGCGCGCGTTCTGCTGCGCGCCGGGCGCCTCAGCGGGGGCGTCCTGCTGCTGCGACGCCTGCGCCTTGCGGGTGTCGTCGCCGTCATCGTCGTCGTGCAGGCCCTTGGTCTCGGCCTTCAGGATCCGGGCGGACTTGCCCAGCGAGCGGGCGAGCTGCGGCAGTTTCGCCGACCCGAACAGCAGCAGTACGACCGCCAGGATGATCAGAATTTCGGTCGTGCCAAGTCCAGCCATGACAAATCCTCTTCAGCAGGGGTCCTCACGACGATCGTACGCCGTCTTCGCGCGCTTGTGGCGCCCGAGATCCCTCGAGTCGAGAGAGTTCATCCCTGAGCGCCGACTGTTTCGGCGCCAGCCGTGATCTTGTGCGCTCGAGTTCACGTCCGAACCGCCGCACGCCCAAGTACACCTTGAACGCGCAGTAGGCGAGCACGGCCAAGCCGACGAAGCCCGCCGTCACCGAAACCGCTACCCACGCCACGCCCGCCACGGTAGCCGATACCGGCGCGACCTTCAGCACCGGCCCGGCCGGACGGCGGCCCCGCCCCGCCGCGCGGGCCCGGGGCCGTTCCGGGCGGGTCAGCCCAGGCCGTACAGGGCGAGGGCGCGGGCGGCGTCGTCGCGGACGCCGTCGGCGACCGACGCGGGCGCCACGACGCGCCCCTGGTCGCCGAGCCGCAGCGCCAGGCCCCGCACCCAGCGGGTGTCGGGCGTCGGCAGCACCACCCGCAGCCGCCCCTCCCCCAGCTCCTCGACGCTCTCGCACGGGTAGTAGTCGGCGACCCAGCGGCCGCGGGGCGTCAGCTCCAGCGTCACCCGCACGTCCTGCGGGGACGGCCGGAACAGCCCGGCGTCGACGTCGATCGGCTCGGCGTGGTCGGGCACCTCGGCGGGCTCGTCCAGCACCTCCAGGCCGGTGACGCGGTCGAGCTTGAACAGCCGGACCGCCTCCGCGCGGCGGCACCAGCCCTCCAGGTAGGTGTTGCCCTCCACCACCAGCAGCCGCATCGGGTCGACGTCCCGCTCGGTGTTCTCGTCGCGCGCCGGCACGTAGTACGCCAGGTGCACGCGGCGCCGCGCCGCGACGGCGTCCCGCAGCGTCCCGAGGACGGTGCGGGCGCCGGGGCCGCCGCCCGCGGCGACGTCCCGGGCGTCGACCTCGACCGCGACCTGCGCGCTCGGCACGGCCGCCGCGCCCGCGGCGGTCTCGAGCTTCGCGATGACGCGGCTGAGGGCGTCGCGGTCGTGCAGGTCGGGGATCTCGGCGAGCATCCGCAGCGCCACCAGCAGCGCGCTGGCCTCGTCGACCTTCAGCCGCAGCGGCCGCGCGATCGACTCGGCCTCGGCGACGGTGATCTCCCCGCCCTCGTAGGACAGGTCGATCGGGCAGTACGGGTCGGGCGCGCGCAGCTCCACGCACCACAGCAGGTTCAGGTCGTCGATCAGCTGCTTCTCGGTCACCCCGAACGCGGCCGCGGCCTCCTCCAGGGCGACGGTGTCGCGGTTGACGACGTACGGGACGAGCGCGAGCAGCCGCGCGAGCCGCCCGGTCGACGCCGCCGCCTGCTTCGCCGCCGACCGGGAGGTCTTGGACGGTCTCGCGGCGTTCGCGGTCTTCGGGGCGTTCGCGGTCTTCGGGGTGTTCGTGGTCATCGCGCGTGCACCGTCCCGTCCTCGGTCCCGGCGCCGCCGGCCGGGCCCGGTTCCCCGGCGGCCAGCGCCGACTTCAGCTGCTGGATCACCGCGTCGCGCAGGTCGGGCGGGTCCAGCACGACCAGGTCGTCGGCGAACCGCGCCAGGTACGGCGCGAACCGCTCCACGTCCCGGAACGTCAGGACGGCCTCGTCCCACGCGCCGTCGCCGGAGGGGCGGACGTCGCGCGCCCACCGGCGCGGGCCCTGCGCGGCGCCCGCCCGCAGCCGCACCGTCGCCGGGCGCGGCTCGGTGACCGGCTCGCCGCGGTCGAACGCGAGGCGCCGCACGTCGACGCCGTCCGGGACCGTCACCGACCCGGCCGGGCCGTCCGCGGCGACCTCCCCGTCGATGCGGCTCAGCCGGAACACCCGCTCCTCGTCGCGGTCCCGGTCGAACCCGACCACGTACCAGCGGCCCCGCCGGCTGACGACGCCCCACGGCTCCAGGTGGCGGCGCGTCACCGACGTCCGCCCGATCGCCCGGTAGTCGAACGCGACCGGCCGCCGGTCCCGAACCGCCTCCCACAGGGCGGGGAACGCCGGTTCGCCGGTGTCCACGCGCGGCTCGATCCCGACGGCGGCCGACGCGTCGGTCTCCACGCCCGCCGCCCGCAGCTTCAGCAGCGCCCCCGACGCCGCCTCCGCCAGGCTCGCCCGCTGCCACACCCGGGCCGCCAGGCCCAGCACCGCCGCCTCGTCCGGCGTCAGGTGCACGTCGGGCAGCTCGTAGTCCTGCGGCGGGATCCGGTACCCGATCTCCTCGCCGCCCCCGCCCTGCAGGTCGCTGCCGACCTCCAGCGGAACGCCCAGCTCGCGCAACTCCTCCTTGTCGCGCTCGAACATCCGCTTGAACGCCTCGTCGGAGTCCGGATACCCCGGCACCGCCCGGCGGATCTGCTCCGCGGTCAGATAGCGCCGGGTGGCGAGCAGGCAGACCACCAGATTCAGCAGGCGCTCGGTCTTGCGCCGCGACACTTCGCCACCACCTCTTCGCTCCGTGAAGCCCCGGGACCCCCGTGCACGGGTCCGAACGCCCCCACGCCCGTCACCAGAGGACGCTACCGTTTCCCAGTGTGATCCGATGGCGTAAAGGCACAGTTGAGGGCATCCGACGCGAATGGCCGGGGGCGGTCGAACTCGACGTCGAGATCGGGGGCGACGGCGCGCACCGCGCCCTGGCGTATCCCGCGCTGGTGGGGCGCCCCGAACCCGGCGACACCGTCCTGCTCAACACTACGGCCTTGGCGATGGGCCTCGGCACCGGCGGCTACGCGATGGTCGTCGCGGTCCCCGACCGGCTCCCGCCCGACCCGTCCGGCCCCGGCCACCTCGTCAAGGCCCGCTACACCCCGCTGCAGGCCACCGTCCTCGGCGCCGACGAGCAGGACTCCCCCCACCACGACGTGCTGCGCGACGCCGACTCCCTCGGCGGCGCGCCCGTCGTCGTCGCCGACCTGCACTCCGCGCTGCCGCCGATCCTCGCCGGGCTCCTCGCCGCCCGGCCGGGGACGCGGGTCGTGTACGTCATGCCGGACGGGGGCGCGCTGCCGTCCTGGTTCTCCATGTCGATCGCGCGGCTGAAGGACGCGGGCGCCCTCGCGGCCACCGTCACGGTCGGGCAGGCGTTCGGCGGCGACCTCGAGGCCGTCACCGTCCACACCGGGCTCCTCGCGGCGCGGCTCGTGCTGGACGCCGAGGCCATCGTCCTCGCGCAGGGCCCGGGCAACCTCGGCACCGGCACCCGCTGGGGGTTCTCGGGCGTCTCCGCGGGCGAGGCCGTCAACGCCGCGTCCGTCCTCGACGGGCGGCCCGTCGCGTCGCTGCGGGTCAGCGAGGGCGACCGGCGGGAGCGCCACATCGGCGTCTCGCACCACTCCCTCACCGCCTACGGGCGGGTCGCCCTCGCCCGCGCCGACGTCCCCGTCCCCGAACTGGGCGGCGAGTTCGGCGCCCGCGTCGCGGCGCAGGCCGCGCCGCTCGGCGACCGGCACGCGCTCGTCCCCGTCGCCGTGGACGGCCTGCGCGACGCGCTCGCGGGCGCCGAGCGGGACTGGGGCGTCCGGCTGTCCACCATGGGCCGGCGCCTCGACGAGGACCTCGCCTACTTCCTCACCGCGGCCGCCGCGGGCCGCCACACCGCGGCCCTCCTCGACTGACCGCCGCGACTGACCGCCGCGCCCCCGGACGTCCCCGGGCGGCCCGCGCGTCGCCTCGCCGCCGCCCGGGGGGGCGGGCTCACACCGGCGCGAGCCCGGCCTCCTCGGCGGTGAACGGCGACGCGAACGTGAACGCGCGCGGGGACGGGCCCTCCGCGCGCAGCAGCGCCAGCCGCTCCATCCCCTCCTCCACCGTCGGGACGTGCCCGGCGGGAACCCACCACAGCACCAGGTGCGCCTCCGCGTGCCGCAGGAACCACTCGCGGCGGCGCCGCATCGACTCCAGGTGCCCGGACCGGTAGACGAAGTCCCACAGCGCCTCCGCCGACTCCCACACCGAGAACGTGACGATCACGTCGTCGCCGGCGGGCCGCATCCGGGTCGCGTCCGGCTGCCCGTCCTCCACCAGCCGCCAGACGAACCCGGGCGCGGTGTCGGCGAGGGCGTTCACGGGGTCGAGCATCTCCACGAACTCCGCCATGCGCGGGTCGTCCAGTGGGAAGCGCATGGTCGCCACGTTGAACTGGGCGAGGTGGTGGCGCGGGTCCTCGGTGCGGGCAGGCGTGCGCTGAGCGCGGTGATCGTCCGTCATGGGATCACCTCACCACGGCCCCCACTTCTATGTCAATCTTCATTGTTTTTAGAGGGGGCGGGCGGCACCTCCTCCGCCACCGCGCAGCACCAGCCCGGACGCGCGTCCATCCGCACCCGCACGCCCCGCGACCCCTCCGCCATGCCCTCCAGCAACGCCACATTCATGCCGCACACCAGCGGCGGGAACGCCTCCGCCACCGCACCGAACGGGCAGTTCCGCATCCGGACGACCCCCGCACCGCCCCCAGCGGCCCCGCACCCGCCCGCGGGCTCCGCGGACTCGCCTCCATCGCCCCGCCCGGAATCCTCACCACCCGGCGCCACACGCACCGGCTCATAGCCGCGCCGCGCCAGCACCCGCTCCAACCCCGCCAGATCACCGCACGGCCCCTCCGCCGCGGCCAGCGCACGCCCCCGCCGCCGCGCCGCCTCCTGCAGCTCCCCGTCCAGCCCCGCCGCCTCCGCGGCCTCCGCCAGCAGCGACGCCGCCGTCCCGTAATCCCGCGCCGGCACCGACACCCCGCGCTCCACCGCCGACCGCCGGTACACCTTCGCCGGACGCCCCGCGCCCGGCCCCGAACGGCCCGTCAACCGGCGGCTCCCCGCCTCCAGCAGACCCCCGTCCACCAGCTTGTCCAAATGGAACGCCGCCAGCGTCCGCCCCAGCCCGAGCGCCTCCGCGGCCTCGTTCCGACCCACCTCGCGGCCCCGCGCCGCAACGAACTCGTACAGCCGCCGCCGCACCGGATCCTGCAGCAGCGCGATCGCGTCGATGTCCTCCACCCCGCCAGTCTAGGAACAGCGGGCATGCATTTTAGAAACCGGCGGCGCCCCCGGACGGCCGACACCGCCCCGGGACGCCGCCCGACCCCTCAGTGGACGCCGAGGAGCTCCACCACGAACACCAGCGTGTCGTCGCCCCGGATCCCGTACTGCGACAACCCCTTCTTCCCGTAACCCAGCGACGGCGGAACCACCAGCAGCATCCGGCTGCCGACCCGGCGCCCCACCAGCGCCTCGTCCCAGCCCTTCACCACCTCGCCGGTCCCGATCGTCACCGCCGCCGGATGCCCCTCACCCCACGACGAATTGAACACCTGCCCATTGCGCCAGAAATACCCCGCGTACTGCAGCGCGGCCAGCTGCCCGCCCTTCACCTCCGGGCCCTCGCCCTGCACCAGCGTCACCGCCTGCAGCTTCCCCGGCGCCGCACCCTTCGGCATCGTCACCACCGGCACCTGCCCCGGCGCCGCCTCCCCGACCCGCGGCAGCCGCGGATCCCGCTGCTCCAGCGCCTTCCCCTTCGCCGCCGCAGACTTCCCGTACACGCCCCGCACGTCCAGCACGTACACCAGCGTGTCACCCGGCCCCACCCGATGCCGGGCGTCGCCGTCCTCCCCGAAACCCTTGTCCGGCGGGATCCGCGCCACCACACGCGCCCCCGGCCGCGCCCCCACCAGCGCCTCCGCGAGCCCCGGGACCACCGTCCCCGTCGGGAACACCCCCGGCTCGCCCTCCGCGTAACTGCTCGCCACGAGCTTGCGCTCATCATCGTTCCACCGGTAACCGACATAATCGGCCACCACCAGATCGCCCTTCCGGGCCTCCGACCCGTCCCCCTCCTCGAGGGTCTCCACCGCCAGCGAATCCCCCGGACCGCCGTCCGGGAACTCCACCTCCGGAACCTTCCCGAACTCCCCGCTGACCGACACGTCCACCCCGCCGCCGAACAACGAACACGACGACGCGAACACGAGCGGAACGGACAGCACGACGGCGGCGGACACGACCGAGAGACGACGACGGCGCATACGGGTCCTTCACGGGGGGGACGAGCGCTGCTGGCCGCTCACCCTACCGCCAAAGTGACCCGCCAGTAGGCCCGGGCGCGCCCAACACCCGCAGCACACCCCTCCACACCCCCGCAGACCCGCCCGGCCAGCCGGAACCACCCCCGGCCACACCACGAGCCCGTCCGGGGAACACCCCCGGACGCACCCGCTACATACCGGCGATCAGCTTGTCGACCCGCTCGTCCACCGACCGGAACGGGTCCTTGCACAACACCGTCCGCTGCGCCTGATCGTTCAACTTCAAATGCACCCAATCCACCGTGAAATCACGACGCTTCTCCTGCGCCTTGCGGATGAACTCACCCCGCAACCGCGCCCGCGTCGTCTGCGGCGGAACCGACTTCGCCTCGAAGATGTCCAGATCCCGCGTGACCCGCTCCGCACCCCCGCGACGCTCCAACAGGTAATACAGACCACGATCACGATGCACATCGTGATACGTCAGATCCAGCTGCGCCACCCGCGGCGACGACAACGGCAGATCGTACTTCCGCCGGTACCGCTCGATCAGCTGGTACTTCATCACCCAGTCGATCTCCCGCGACACCAGATCCAGATCACCGGTCTCCACCGCCCGCAGCGTCCGCTCCCACAGATCCAGCACCCGCTTCGCCGTCGCGTCACCGCCCCGCGCGTCCACGAAATCCCGCGCCTTGACGAAGTACTCCTTCTGGATCTCCAGCGAACTCGCCTCCCGGCCGTTCGCCAACCGCACCTTCCGCCGGCCCGTCATGTCATGACTGACCTCCCGGATCGCCCGGATCGGGTTCTCCAGCGTCAGATCACGCATCACCACACCGGCCTCGACCATCCGCAGCACCAGGTCGGTCGCACCGACCTTCAGCAGCATCGTCGCCTCGCTCATGTTCGAGTCACCGACGATCACATGCAGCCGACGGAACCGCTCCGCATCCGCATGCGGCTCGTCCCGCGTATTGATGATCGGACGCGACCGCGTCGTCGCCGACGACACACCCTCCCAGATGTGCTCCGCCCGCTGCGACACGCAATACACCGCACCCCGCGGCGTCTGCAGCACCTTCCCCGCACCACAGATGATCTGCCGCGTCACCAGATACGGAATCAGCACATCCGCCAGCCGGCCGAACTCCCCGTGCCGACCCACCAGATAGTTCTCATGGCAGCCGTACGAGTTCCCCGCCGAATCCGTATTGTTCTTGAACAAGTAGATGTCGCCGGCGATGCCCTCCTCCCGCAACCGCCGCTCCGCATCCACCTGCAGACCCTCCAGGATCCGCTCCCCCGCCTTGTCGTGCGTCACGAGATCGACGACACTGTCGCACTCCGGCGTCGCGTACTCCGGATGACTCCCCACATCCAGATACAGCCGCGCCCCGTTCCGCAGGAACACATTGCTGCTGCGCCCCCACGACACCACCCGCCGGAACAGATAACGCGCCACCTCATCCGGAGACAGCCGACGCTGCCCACGGAACGTGCAAGTGACGCCGTACTCGTTCTCTAGCCCGAAGATGCGCCTGTCCACACCACGACCCTATGCGCCCCGACCCCAACTTCGTAGTCCCCGGATGGACAAGGTTCCCGGGACCCGCCCCACAGCACCCCCGACACACCGAAGACCCGCCGCGGCGCCACGGCGACACACCGCACCACCACGACGGGCCCACAAACCGGACCTCACCGGCGAACGCTCACAGCAACCGGGACACCCCGGACACCGGCACCCGACCAGAAATCAGTCCTCGTCCGACGAACCCGACTCCGAACCGTCCTCGCCCCCGCCCGACGAACCGGACGACCCCTCCGCCAGCAGCCCCTCGATCCGCCGAGCCGCCAACCGCTTGAACAGCCGATGCTCCCGATTCCGATCCAGCACCGCCACCTCCAGCGACGACGCCTCCAGACGACGATCCGAATCCTGCGCCTCCAGCGCACGCACCGCCGTCCGCAGCGCCTCCTCCAACGGAGCCCCCTCGCGGAACCCGTCCTTCAGCGCCTGCGCCACCGCGTCCGCCTGACCGCCCATCGCCACGTAACCGTGCTCGTCGGCCACCGACCCGTCGAACGTCAACCGGTAGATCTGGTCCGTCTCCGCGTCCTCACCGACCTCCGCGACGACCAACTCCACCTCGTACGGCTTGTTCGTCTCCGTGAAGATCGTCCCCAGCGACTGCGCGTACACGTTCGCCAGCCCCCGCGCCGTCACGTCCCGGCGGTCGTACTGGTACCCGTTGATGTCCGCGTACCGCACACCGCCCAGCCGCAGGTTCTCGAACTCGTTGTACTTCCCCACCGCCGCGAACGCGATCCGGTCGTAAATCTCACTGATCTTGTGCAGCGCCCGCGACGGATTGTCCGCCACGAACAGGATGCCGTCGTCGTACTGCAGCACGACCACGCTGCGGCCACGCGAAATACCCTTCCGCGCATAGTCCGCCTTGTCCTTCATCTGCTGTTCAGGCGACACATAGAACGGCATCGACACCGGTCTGGATCCCTTCTATCGCAGCGGGGCGGTCGGCCCGCCCGGCGAGTCGTAACGTGCCTCGACCACGGACCGCGCGAGCGCCCCCACCTCGTCCTCACCGAGCCGGCGGTACCCGTCCGACGTCACCGACGCCACCACCGGGAAGATCCGCCGCGGCAGATCCGGACCGCCCGTCGCCGAATCGTCGTCCGCCGCGTCGTACAAAGCCTGCACGCACACCAGCGCCGCGTCCTCCGCCGACAGATCCCGCCGGAACAGCTTCTTCAGCGCGCCCCGCGCGAACACCGAACCCGACCCGATCGAGTGGAAGTCCCGCTCCTCGTACCGGCCGCCCGCCGGATCATAGGAGAAGATCCGCCCCGCGTCCCGCTCCTCGTCGTACCCCGCGAACAGCGGCACCACCGCCAGGCCCTGCATCGCCATGCCCAGGTTCTGCCGCACCATCGTCGCCAGCCGGTTCGCCTTGCCCTCGACCGACAGCGTCCGGCCCTCGCGCTTCTCGTAGTGCTCGAGCTCGACCTGGAACAACCGCATCATCTCGATGCCGATCCCGGCCGTCCCCGCGATCGCGATCGCCGAGAACTCGTCCGCCCGGAACACCTTCTCGATGTCGCGCTGCGCGATCACGTTCCCCGCGGTCGCCCGCCGGTCCCCCGCCATGACCACCCCGCCGGGGAAGGTCACCGCGACGATCGTCGTCCCGTGCGGAATCTCGTCCCCGACCGGCGTCGCCGGCGGCGTCCGCCCGCCGGGCAGCAGGTCCGGAGAGTACGCCCCCAGGAACTCCGTGAACGAAGACGTGTCCGGGCTCGCGAACAAGCTCGACAGACGCCCGGTGTGCGAATCGTGGGACGCCACGCGACTCCCTTCCCTCCACCATGGCACCGGCATCACACAGATCACCGGCACGGACGAGTACGACCCTACTGTTCAACGCCCGCCCCTGCATGCCGCGCCCGCCCCACCGGCTCAGCCCACGGCGAACCGACCGACCCGGCGGGGCTCCGCGGAACCCTACGAGCGGGCCGAGGCGCCGGACACCGCCGAGCCACCGGACGCCCCGCTCCGCGCCACGATCTCCCGCACCAGGACCTCGAGCGGCGTGAGCCCGTCCCCGGCACGACGCCCGAAGGACGGGTCACCGCGCCGACGCTCGCCGTCCGCGTCGCGATACGGCTTCCACCCGTTCGGCGGGACCGTCGCCGGATCCACGTCCGGGCGCGTGAACGACAGACGCGTCGTCCCGTCCGGCAGGGCCACCGTCCTGACGAGCTCCCCCATCACGTAGTCCGCGGCGCGGCGGAGGCACGTGGCGTCGTCACCGAACTGGCCCATACCGGTGTTGCATCCGGTGCAAGCGATCCCGCGCACGGCCCCGGTACCGTGATCGTGGTCGATGTGCTCGCCGGGACGATCGCTGCAGACCCCGCACAGGCCGACCTGGAGTTCGAAGAGCCGGTCCGCGTCGGACTCCGTGATCCCGTATCGGTGGTGCAGGTGACCGGCGCGCGAAGTACCGCCCAAGGTGCCCCACGCCACCCGGTTCAGTCCGCGCAACTCCACGCGAGTACGCCTGCGGAAGACCGGCTCGCCGACCTCGTTCTCGAGCATTCGGGCCTGGGAACCACGGAGTTCGAGGTAGTCGGCGGCGAGGAGCATCCGCTGAGGGTCGTCCTCGAACTGGCCGAGCGCCCCGTTGCACTTGAAGCACAGGATGCGCCGGACGGCGCCGCTGAAGTGGTCGTGGTCGACGTGCTTCGCAGCGGCGCGGAGGCAGATGACGCAGACACCGCCCTGCTGGACGGTCATCTGCCGCACCTCCTCTTCGGTGAGGCCGTACCGGAGCTTGAGAAGGTAGTTGCGGCTGCTGCCGTGCCTGCGTTCCCTGTGCTCCCGAGTGATCGTGTTCCAGCAGGGCTTGCAGTAAGAGGAGTTTCCAGAACCTTTGGACCGATTGTTGCCGAAGTCCTCTAGCGCCTTGACCGTTTCACATCGCGGGCAGTACTTCATTCCCTGAGGATCTTCTCGACGCCTCCTGAAGTCTTTCGTCTTCCTCCCCAGAGATGCCTGCTTCTTGCGGTACGAGGCGGAGTTCCGCTGAGCGAAGCAGTCCCTGCAGTAGAGCGCCAGACCGTCCGGTGATGCCTTGCGCTTCCAGAACTCGGCGGCCGCCTTGACCTTTCCACAGTCCTTGCACTTCTTTTCAGAAATCATGGGTGGGACTTTATCAGCCCCACCCATGATTCGACAACACTTTCGAGTTCGGCGAGCGACCTCGAAAGCCTTTATTAGTTGATGGAATCGGACATGTCCGATTTATCCATCACTGTCCGCCTTTTTGCACAAATCCACGGACGAATTCCTCCGCATTTTCCTCGAGGACTTCGTCGATTTCGTCGAGGATATTGTCGACGTCGTCGGTCAGTTCCTCGTGGCGTTCCTGGACGTCTTCGCTGGTCGTGGCCTCGGTCTCCTCGACCTCGTCCGTGCGCCGCGTGGTCTGCTTCTGACCGCCGGTGTCCTTTGTGGCCATCACGTACCTCCGATCCTGCCGTTGCCTTCGACCTTATCCCCGATCTTCGGCGACGAGTGGATCTTGCGGTCCGTTTCGTCCGCCTCGGCGGGGGGCTTCGAGCATGCTCGGGTTATCGCCCGTCCGCAGAGCAATGAAACGGGCATACCGGTCTCGATACGGAGACGTCGGCCGTTTACCCAGGTCATCGCGGGGCGGAGGGGCCGGAAAAGCGTGTGCCCGCCCCAGGCGGCCTGTGCTGCCGGGGACGGGCATGTGCGCTGGTCAGGGCCTTGCGCGGTGCTCAGGTCAGTCCTGGCCCGTCAGGGTGGCGACGAGGGCCTCCGCGGTGCGGCAGCGGTCCAGGAGGGCGCCCACGTGCTCCTTGGTGCCGCGCAGGGGCTCCAGGGTGGGGACGCGCTGGAGGGACTCGCGGCCGGGGACGTCGAAGATGACGGAGTCCCAGGAGGCGGCGGCGACGTTGTCGGCGTACTGGCGCAGGCAGCGGCCGCGGAAGTACGCGCGGGTGTCCTCGGGCGGGTCGTCGATGGCGGCCTCGACCTGGTCCTCGGTGATGAGGCGTTCGATGCGGCCGCGGTCGACGAGGCGGTTGTAGAGGCCCTTGTCGGGACGGACGTCGGCGTACTGCAGGTCGACGAGGTGCAGGCGGGAGTGGGACCAGTCGATGTCGTCGCGGCTGCGGTAGCCCTCGAGGAGGGCGAGCTTGGCGACCCAGTCGAGCTCGCGGGAGAGCTGCATGGGGTCGTCGCCGAGGCGGTGCAGGACCGACTCCCAGCGGTCGAGGACGTCCTTGGTCATGTCGTCGACGTCGGCGCCGAAGCGGTCCTCGACGTACTTGCGGGACTGCTCGAGGTACTCCATCTGGAGCTGGACGGCGGTCATCTTGCGGCCGTCGCGGAGGGTGAGCAGGTGCTTGCAGGACGGGTCGTGAGAGACGGCGCGGAGGGAGGCGACGGGCATGTCGACCGAGAGGTCGGTGGTGAGGAAGCCGTCCTCGATCATGGCGAGGACGAGGGAGGTGGTGCCGAGCTTGAGGTAGGTGGACAGCTCGGCGAGGTTGGCGTCGCCGATGATGACGTGGAGGCGCCGGTACTTCTCGGGGTCGGCGTGGGGTTCGTCGCGGGTGTTGATGATGGGGCGTTTGAGGGTGGTCTCGAGGCCGACTTCGACTTCGAAGAAGTCGGCGCGCTGGCTGATCTGGAAGCCGTCGCCGCGGCCGTCGACGCCGATGCCGACGCGGCCGGCGCCGCAGACGACCTGGCGGGAGACGAAGAAGGGGGTGAGGTGGCGGACGATGTCGGCGAAGGGGGTCTCGCGGCGCATGAGGTAGTTCTCATGGCAGCCGTAGGAGGCGCCCTTGTTGTCGGTGTTGTTCTTGTAGAGCTGGATGGGGTTGGTGCCGGGGACCATGGCGGCGCGTTGGGCGGCGTCGGCCATGACGCGTTCTCCGGCCTTGTCCCAGATGACGGCGTCGAGGGGGTTGGTGCATTCGGGGGCGGAGTATTCGGGGTGGGCGT
Organism: Actinomadura rifamycini DSM 43936; assembly: GCF_000425065.1. GTDB lineage: Bacteria > Actinomycetota > Actinomycetes > Streptosporangiales > Streptosporangiaceae > Spirillospora > Spirillospora rifamycini. The sequence continues at coordinate 3,411 of NZ_AULB01000010.1, read as the reverse complement.
GGTCGACGTAGAGCCGGGCGCCGTTGGTGAGGATGATGTTGGCGAGGCCGAGGTCTTCGTCGGTGAGCTGGGTGGGGTCGGCGACCTCGCGGGCGAGGTCGAAGCCGCGGGCGTCGCGGAGGGGGTTCTCTTCTTCGAAGTCCCAGCGGGCCCGGCGGGCGCGTGCCGCCGATGCCGCGAGGTAGGCGTTGACGACCTGGGACGAGGTCACCATCGCGTTGGCCCCTGGCTGGCCCGGTACGGAGATGCCGTACTCGGTCTCGATGCCCATCACCCGCCGAACAGTCATATCGTCGAGCCTATCGGGGCGGTGGGGGTGGAGCCACGGGGGCGGTGTGTCGTGGCGGGTTCGTCGTGGTGCCGGTGTGGTCGCATGGTGGTGACGTGCGCGCGGCGGCCCCCCTCGGGGTGGGGCCGCCGCGTGCGTGGTCGTCGGGTCAGAGGTACTGGCCGGTGTTGGCGACGGTGTCGATGGAGCGTCCGGCTTCGGCGCCCTTGGTTCCGGAGACGAGGGTGCGGATGTAGACGATCCGCTCGCCCTTCTTGCCGGAGATGCGGGCCCAGTCGTCGGGGTTGGTGGTGTTGGGCAGGTCTTCGTTCTCGCTGAACTCGTCGACGCAGGCGGCGAGCAGGTGGGTGACGCGCATGCCCTTTTGCCCGGTGTCGAGGAATTGTTTGATGGCCATTTTCTTGGCGCGGTCGACGATGTTCTGGATCATGGCGCCGGAGTTGAAGTCCTTGAAGTAGAGGACTTCCTTGTCACCGTTGGCGTAGGTGACTTCGAGGAAGCGGTTCTCCTCGGTTTCGGCGTACATGCGTTCGACGGTGCGCTGGATCATGGCGTCGACGGTGGCCTCTTCGGAGCCGTCGTGCTCCTTGAGGTCGTCGGGGTGGAGCGGGAGGCCGCTGAGGATGTACTTGGAGAAGATGTCCTTGGCGGCTTCTGCGTCGGGGCGCTCGATCTTGATTTTGACGTCGAGTCGTCCGGGGCGCAGGATCGCGGGGTCGATCATGTCCTCGCGGTTGGAGGCGCCGATGACGATGACGTTCTCGAGCCCTTCGACTCCGTCGATCTCGCTGAGGAGCTGCGGGACGATGGTGTTCTCGACGTCGGAGGAGACTCCGGAGCCGCGGGTGCGGAAGATGGAGTCCATCTCGTCGAAGAACACGATGACGGGGGTGCCGGCGGATGCCTTCTCGCGTGCTCGCTGGAAGACGAGCCGGATGTGGCGTTCGGTTTCGCCGACGTACTTGTTGAGGAGTTCGGGCCCCTTGATGTTGAGGAAGAAGCTCTTGCCCTCCTTGCCGGTCTTCTCGGCGACCTGTTTGGCGAGGGAGTTGGCGACGGCCTTGGCGATGAGGGTCTTGCCGCATCCGGGCGGTCCGTAGAGGAGGACGCCCTTGGGGGGCCGGAGCTGGTGTTCGCGGAACAGGTCGGCGTGAAGGTAGGGCAGTTCGACGGCGTCGCGGATCAGTTCGATCTGGCCGCCGAGGCCGCCGATCTCGTTGTAGGAGATGTCGGGGACCTCTTCGAGGACGAGTTCTTCGACCTCGGCCTTGTGGATCTTCTCGTAGGCGTATCCGGAGCGGGACTCGAGCATGAGCGAGTCGCCGGCGCGGAGCGGGACGCCGCGGAGCGGTTCGGCGAGTTTGATGACGCGTTCCTCGTCGGCGTGCGCGATGACGAGGGCGCGTTCTCCGTCGTCGAAGAGCTCTTTGAGCATGACGACTTCGCCTTGTTCTTCGAACTCGAGGGCTTCGACGACGTTGAGGGCCTCGTTGAGCATGACCTCTTGGCCGCGCTGGAGTTCTTCGACGTCCACGGCGGGGCTGACGTTGACGCGGAGTTTGCGTCCCCCGGTGAAGATGTCGACGGTTCCGTCGTCGCGGGTTCCGAGGAAGACCCCGAATCCGGAGGGTGGTTGTGCGAGCCTGTCGACCTCCTCCTTGAGCGCCACGATCTGTTCGCGAGCCTCTTTGAGGGTCGCTACGAGACGCTCGTTCTGACCGGTCACTGCGGCCAGGTTGGCCTGTGCCTCATGGAGACGTTCTTCCAGCACGCGTGCTTGGCGCGGGGATTCCGCGAGTTTGCGGCGCAGCACGGTGATCTCCTCCTCCAGGAAGGAGATCTGTGTTTGGAGGTCCTTGACCTCCTTGTCGTGCTGCGCTCTGCGCGCCCCAGCTTCGTCACGAGCGGCCACGCCCCGTCACCTCCTCACGAAGAGAGCCGACGACCTACTGAGACCCTACCTATCTGGAGGGCTTCCGTAACCTGCCCATTCGGTTCTCGTGTCGTGCGGGTGGGTGTCGGGGGTGTGCGGGGGGCGGTCCGGCGGGTGGGGTTGTGGGGGCCGGACCTGGGGTTTCTCGGTGTCGGGGGTGGGTGCGGCGGCGGGGTTCGGCGGTTTCGGCGGGTTGTGGTGCGACACGCCGGTGGGGCGCCGGGATGTGATCTATGCCTCGGTGGCGGGGCCGGGCGCGGCGGCGGGCGGGTCGCTGTCCGGGGTGTCGGAGGTCCGGGCGGTGCCGGTGGGGGCGGTGTCGGGGGCGGCGGGCGGTGACGAGGAAGCCGGTGTGGCCGACCATGCGGTGGTCGGGGCGGACGGCGAGGCCGTCGACGTGCCAGCTGCGGAGCATGGTCTCGAAGGCGTAGGGCTCGGCGAAGGCGCCGTGGGAGCGGAGGTCTTCGACGATGCGGGACATCTGGGTGGTGGTGGCGATGTAGGCGCAGACCATGCCGCCGGGGATGAGGGCCTCGGCGACGGCGTCGATGCATTCCCAGGGGGCGAGCATGTCGAGGACGGCGCGGTCGATCTCGGTTTCGGCGAGGTCGTGTTCGAGGGAGCCGACGGTGAGGCGCCAGGCGGGGTGGGGGCCGCCGAAGAAGCGTTCGACGTTGCCGCGGGCGATGTCGGCGAAGTCCTGGCGGCGTTCGTAGGAGGAGAGGAGGCCGTGTTCGCCGACGGCGCGGAGGAGGAAGCAGCTGAGGGCGCCGGAGCCGGCGCCGGCTTCGATGACGCGGGCGCCGGGGAAGATGTCGGCTTGGGCGACGATCTGGGCGGCGTCCTTGGGGTAGACGACGGCGGCGCCGCGGGGCATGCGGAGGGTGTGGTCGGTGAGGAGGGGGCGGAAGGCGAGGTATTCGGTGCCGCCGGTGGAGCGGAAGACGGATCCTTCGGGGCTGCCGATGATGGTGTCGTGGGGGATGGCGCCCTTGTGGGAGTGGTATTCCTTGCCGGGCTGGAGGGTGATGGTGTTGATGCGGCCTTTGGGGTCGGTGAGCTGGACCTGGTCGCCGGGACGGAAGGGGCCGTGGGGGATGCGGCCGGTGGTGGTGCGGGGTCCGTCGTGGGACTGGGTTTCGCTCATGGGGGTCAAGGCTAGCGCCGGGCGGGGGCGGTTCTGACCGTT
>NZ_AULB01000009.1 GCF_000425065.1 Actinomadura rifamycini DSM 43936 | reverse complement strand
CATTAAGGTCTTACCGGCCCTTCGGGGGCGAACCCGAAGAGCCAAACCTTGGAAACAATCCCGGCAATGCACCACTCGGGTGCTTGCCTCAAAGAAATCCCCAGCCTTACATCCCCTGACGGGGGTGCAGGGCCTCGGGGTTATCCGGCCTGCCGGCCGAATCGTTAAAGGCACTGGCTTTTAACACGCTGTTGAGTTCTCAAGAAACGGACACCCACCGCGCTCGACCGGCTTTCGCTGGTCTCGCCCCGGGGCGACTGTTCTTACTTTATCGGTTCCGGCCGGCTTGTCAATTTCCGGCTTTTCCCGATGCCTTTCGGGTTCTGCTTGCGCGGTTCCTTCCGGGCGGTGGTGCTATTTCATCAGATCCGGCCGGTTTGTCAAAATCGGCTGTTTCCGACCCACCGACGGACCCCGGGCACGGCGAAGCCGCTCCGGCGGAGTCTGATGGTGGTTTCCCCGGTCGGCCGGCCGCCGCTCGGGCGTCCTGCATCCGTAAGGGGACGAGGGGTTAACTTACGCGGTCGGGTCGGCGGCGTCAAATCGGCGCGCGGGGCTCCGCCGGGCCGGGCCGACCGTGCCTGAACTGTGTTGAGGGGGGCGTTTACCTGCTGAAGGGGAACCAGGCATGCTTGTTGACCATCTACTTGATGGAAACCCAGCCCACAGGGAAGGAACCACATGAGCTACTACCCGCCACCCGCCCCCGGTGGTCCCGGTTCGTACGGCGTCCCGCCGGCGCCGCCGCCGAACCACCTGGTGTGGGCCATCCTGACGACGCTGTTCTGCTGCCTCCCGGCCGGAGTCGTGTCGATCGTGTTCGCCGCGCAGGTCAACGGCAAGTGGAACAGCGGTGACCACGCGGGTGCCATCGCGGCTTCCAAGAACGCCAAGACGTGGGCGATCGTGTCGGCGATCGTGGGCGTGGTCGTCGGCGTCATCTACTTCATCTTCAGCGTCGCGCTCGCCAGCAGCAGCACGACGTACTGACGGATGACCCGGGAGCATCGGCTCGCCCCGCCTCGGCGGGGCGGGCCCTCGCCCGATCGCGACGGCGCGTCCCGCGGCCTGACCGCGGCGGCGCGCCGTCTGCTCTCCCCCCTGGGCGTCGCGGTGCTGGCCGTCGCGGCGACCGGGTACGTCGCCGCGGTCGACCCGAACGAGCAGGGGCACTACCCGACATGCCCGTTCCTGGCGCTGACCGGCTACCAGTGCCCCGGCTGCGGGGCGCTGCGCACGGTGCACGCCGTGGCGCACGGGCAGCTCGGCGAGGCCGTCGCGCTGAACGTGTTCACGGTGACGATGCTGCCCGTCCTGCTGTTCTTCTGGGTGCGCTGGGCCGTCGCGCGGGCCCGGGACCGCCCCACCCGGACGAAGGCGGCGGACCCGCGGCTGATCTGGGCTTTCTTCGCCGTCGTCATGGTCTTCTGGGTGGTGCGCAACCTCCCGTTCGGCGCCGCGCTCGCCGCCTGACAGAGCTGTTCGCGCGGCAGGCGGACGGCGGGCCTGCAGAACCGGGAGGCGACGCCGTCGGGCACCCCTGGCGGAGGCGTGCGGGCGCGTGCCGGCACCGGCCTCGATGGACGGCGGCACGCTGGACGAGCGGGTCGCCGGGATGTCGGGGAAGGGCGAGGTGGCGCGTTCCGACGAGGCCTCTCTCGCGGTGTTCGGGGCGGACCCGCTGAGCTCGTCGTCGCGGACGCCGTCCGCCGGGGCGGCGCGCACGCAGGGGCGGACGCTCGCGGCGTTCTGGGAATAGGCCCTGCGGGTCCGGGCGGCCGCCGTCCCGCCGCCCGGCGCGCGGGCGGGCGGACTTCCGGCCTCGGCGTCCGGCCCGCGGCGGGCGCCGCGGGCCGGAGCGGCAGGGTCAGCTCGCGGGGGCCTTCTCCGCGCCGTTCTCGGGCGGGGACGTGCGGGCGAACACGTTGAACACGAGGTTGAGGACGATCGCGGAGATCGCGCCGAGGGTGATGCCGCTGTTGAGGATCGCGGAGACCTCGCGGGGCATCTGCGCGAAGACCTCGGGCGCGGCGGCGGGGAGCAGGGCGAGCGCGATGCTGACGGCGACGACGAGGGCGTTGCGCTCCTGCCGCAGGTCGACCTTGGAGAGGGTCTGGATGCCGACGACGCCGACCATGCCGAACATCGCGACGGCCGCGCCGCCGAGGACGTCCGGCGGGATGGACGCGACGTAGCCGGCGGCCTTCGGGAACAGTCCGAGCACCATCATGATCAGGCCGGCGGCGACGACCACGAAGCGGCTGCGGACGCCGGTGAGGCGCACGAGGCCGACGTTCTGCGCGAAGCAGGTGTAGGGGAAGGCGTTCAGGACGCCGCCGAGGAAGGTGGACACGCCGTCGGCGCGGAGCGCGCGGGTGATGTCCTCGTCGCCGACCTCCTTGCCGACGATCTCGCCGGTGGCCTTGGCGTCGCCGACGGTCTCCACGACGGTGACCATCATCACCAGCAGCATCGCGATGATCGCGCCGATGTGGAAGGTGGGCATCCCGTAGTGGAAGGGGGTGGTGACGCCGACCCAGTCGGCCTGGCCGACCTGGTCGAAGGTGGTGTCGCCAAGCGCCCAGGAGACGAGGGTGCCGCCGACGAGGCCGAGCAGGACCGCGATGCTGCTGAGGAACGGTCGGTGCATCCGGTAGACGGCGAGGATGAACAGCAGGGTGCCGCCCGCGTACATGAGGTGCTTCCAGCTGCCGAAGTCGTCGGCGCCCGCGCCGCCCGCGGCGTCCTTCAGCGCGTTCGGCAGCAGGATCAGGCCCATGATCGTCAGGACGGTGCCGGTGACGAGGGGCGGGAAGAACCGCAGGAGGCGGCCGAGGAACGGCGCGGCGATCAGCGTGACGAGGCCGGCGGTGATGGTGGCGCCGTAGATGGCGAGGAGCCCGGCGGTGGCGTTCTCCGCGCCCTGCCCGATGGCGATCATGGGGGCGACGGCGGTGAAGGTGACGCCCTGCACGATGGGCAGCCGGACGCCGACGCGCCAGAAGCCGAGCGCCTGGATGATCGAGGCGATGCCGCAGGTGAACAGGTCGGCGTTGATGAGGTAGACGAGTTGCTCGTCGGACAGTCCGATCTGCCCGGCGACGAGGATGGGGACGATGACCGCGCCGGCGTAGAAGGCGAGGACGTGCTGGAACCCGTAGAGGGCGAGCTTGGGGACGGGGAGAACCTCGTCGACGGGATGCCTGCGCGGTCCTGCTTCGGACATGCGTGTGTCGCCTTCCGGGGTCGGTGAGGTGGGCGCCCGCGGTGACCTGTGCGGATGCGCCGATTCCGACGGCCGAACATACCGGCCCGGACCGGTTCGTCCCGTAACCGCCCCCGGTGGGCGCCGGGGGCGGTGCGCGCGTCAGGCGGGGTCGGTGAAGGCGGGCGGGCGCTTCTCGAAGTAGGCCCGGACGGCCTCGGCCTGGTTCGGCGTTCCGCGCAGGGCGCCGAGTTCCCGGGACTCCTCGAGGAACTGGCCGGCGAGGTCGCGGTCGGCGGCGCGGTTGAGCAGCCGTTTCGCGGCGCGGACGGCGTCGGGGCTGTTCGCGGCGATCTCGCGGGCGAGGTCGGTGGCGGCGGCGTGCGGGTCGTCGGCGGTGCGGGTGGCGAGGCCGATGCGGACGGCGTCCGTCCCGCTGACCGTGCGGCCGGTGAAGGTGAGCTCCTTGGCGGTGTCCTCGCCGACGAGCCGGATGAGCGCGGCGGTGCCGGTCATGTCGGGCACCAGTCCCCAGCGGATCTCCAGGACGGACATCTTCGTGTCGGGGGCGACGATGCGCAGGTCGGCGCCCAGCGCGATCTGGAGTCCGCCGCCGAGCGCGTGGCCGTGGACGGCGGCGATGACCGGCTGGGGCAGCTCCCGCCAGGTGTGGACGGCCTGCTGGCCGAGGTTGGTGATGCGGCCGGGCGCGCGGTCGGTGATGTCGGACGATCGGGCGGAGCCGGCGGACGCGCGCTCGGCCATCGCGGCGAACGCGGCGAAGTCGAGGCCGGCGCAGAAGGCGCGGCCCTCGCCGGACAGGACCACGGCCCGGACGGACGGGTCGGCGGCCAGGGCGTCGCCGGTCGCGGCGAGCGCCTCGAAGGTGGGCAGGTCGAGGGCGTTGAGCTTGTCGGGGCGGTTGAGCCGCACGTCGGCGACCCCGTCGTGGACTTTCACGGTGACGCGTTCGGTCATGCCGTTCATCCCTCCTGCGAGACGTCTCCGGAGATCATTCCAGGCGGTCGCGGAGCCAGGCGAGGGCGACCTCGCCCTGGGCGCGCTGGAAGGCGCGGAGGGCGGGCAGGCCGGGCGGCGGCGGCTGGAGGGCGCCGTGCACGAAGAACCCGGCGACCGCGGCGAGGACGGCGGTGACGGCGCGGTCGTCGGCGGACGCGGCGAGCGGGTGGGCGGCGAAGGCGTCCGCGGGCGGCGGGCCGCCTTGGAGGCGGACGCTCGGCAGCATCGCGAGGAGGTCGAACCAGGGGGCGGACAGGCACGCCCAGGGCCAGTCGACGACGACCACCCGGCCGGGGGTGAGCAGGATGTTGTCGGCGCGGACGTCGGCGTGCGCGAGGGTGTCGCCGGCGGCGGCCGCCTCCCAGGACTCCTCGAGTTCCGCGAGTTCGGGGAGGCGGGCGCGGGCCCACGGGTCGAGCCCGTCGGGCCCGCCGGCGCCGGCGGGCCCGGCGGCGAGGAGCCGCCAGCCCCGGAAGGCCGGGCCGAAGCGCTCGGCGACGGTGGGCGCGTCGATGGGCGCGGGCGTCATCGCGGCGGCGAGGTCGCCGAGGGCGGCGAGGACGCGGGCGAGTTCGGTGTCGTCCCAGGGTTCGCGGGGCGGCGCGCCGTCGACGTCCTCGAAGACGAGGGTGACCCAGCCGTCCCGGTCGAAGGAGCCGAGCAGCCGCGGGGCGGGCGCGGACCGGGGCAGCGCGGCGGCGACCCGGGCCTCCGCGCGGTGGATGCCGGGCGAGTCGGGGTTGAGTTCGGCGCCGACGGACTTGACGAACGCGCGACGTCCGTCGTCGAGCCGGAGGCGGGCGGCGACGCCGGGCGAGTATCCGCCGGGCTGCGTGGTCGCCTCGGCGACGCGGGCGCCGAGCAGGGTTTCGACGTCGGCGCGGACGTGGTCGGGCGTCTTCTCCCAGGGCAGGCGGGTCATGACGGCATTGTGCCGCGCGGCGGTCAGGTGACGGGGACGATTTCGGCGCGGGCGAGCCGTCCGTCGCGGACGTCGAGGATGCCGAGGGTGCCGTGGGGCTGGCGGCGCCGGTCGGTGGGCGAGCCGGGGTTGAAGATGCGGACGCCGTCGCCGGTCTCGTCGAGCGGGATGTGGGAGTGGCCGAAGACGACGAGGTCGGCGCCGGGGAACCAGCGGCGCATGCGGGCGGTGCGGCCGCGTTTCCGGCCGCTGTCGTGAACCATCGCGACGGCGAGTCCGCCGAGGTCGAGTTCGAGCCGTTCCGGGGCGCCCCAGGCGGCGACGTCCGGCCGGTCGTTGTTGCCGAGGACGGCGTGGACGGGCGCGTACTGCGCGAGTTCGTCGAGGACGGGCGCGATGCAGACGTCGCCCGCGTGCAGGATGACGTCGGCGCCCCGCAGGTGCTCGGCGACCCGCGGCGGGCACGACTTCCAGTACCGGGGCGCGTGGGTGTCGGAGACCACGACCGCTCGCACGGTTCCATTGTGTCACCGGGGCTCGGTGATTTTGCGCCGGGGCGGTCCGGACCGCGGTGGGAAAGAACTGTAAGCGCGATGTCATTACGGTGCGCTGACCTGCGGGGTTAGGCTCGTGGTCCTCGCGCTCGCCGGGGCGGCCGATCGCCCCCGGCCGGCCCGCGGCGACCCGGTGCGCGAGGATCGGGGCGGCCGGGCGCCGCGGGCGGAAAGCCACTCCCTTGCACCGGCCCGGCGCCCGGCCGCCCGCCCCGCGCTACTCGGTGAGGTAGAGCTTCTGGTCGAAGACGCCGGAGCCGGGGGCGCTCTCGCCGCGGGCGACGGCGGTGCCGGTGCCGGTGCCGTCGGACGGGCAGAGGAAGTCGCTGCCGGGCTTCTTCACGAGGGTGATGTCGGTCGCCTCGCCTTGGGCGTCGTCGACGCCGGGGAGCGGGCGGTTCGGGTTGTCGCGGTTGTAGACGTCGAAGGACAGGCCGTCCTCGCCGCCGGTCTGGAAGCCGTAGTTGCAGGTGCGGACGCGGCCGAGGAACTCGCCCTGGAGGCTGAAGGTCAGGTCGCCGTCGATGGCGAGGGTGCCGTCGCGTCCGCCGGGGGCGGGGTCGTAGGCGACCCGGCCGCTGTTCGCGGGGATTTCGCCGATGTCGGTGGGCGGGGAGCTGAGGCCGTTGGACGTCGTGCAGGCGCCGATGGACGCGGACGTCAGCGCGCCGGCGCCCGCGGCTTCGACGGTGCCGCGCAGTTCGGCGCCGTCGCAGGTGCCGGTGACGGTGACGCCGAGGAACACGACGGAGAATTCGAGCGGCCCGACGGTGGACACCTGGAAGGCGCCCGAATAGGGCGCGCCGGTGGCGGTGCCGGCGCGGACGGTGGTGGTGGCGGCGGCCGCGGGGCCGGCCGCGAGGACCGCGGCGGCGGACGCCGCGATCAGGGGAGCGGTGATTCTGCCGAGAGCTTTCACGGGGTGGTCACTCCTCGGTGAGGCGTTCTGCTTCCGCGCACGGCGCGGCGCCGTGCGCGGCCCCCTCGCGCGGCACGGGGGCACCGTGGCCGCGCGGATTACAGATCGTTTCTACCTCGGTGATCCCGTGCTGAAAAGAGCGTCGGACATTTATTTTAACATTCTGCATTCCATTGATAAATGCCCGTTAATGATCACTCAATCGACGGTGGATAAAGCGTTCCAATGCACCTGCCCGGCTTCCCGGCCTTGCGTCGGCGGGGCCGCCGTCAGCGGCGCTGCGGGACGCCCCGGACGTCGGGGTTCGCGCAGTGGACGAGGGGTTCGCCGCGCAGGTGGCGGGCGACGTCCCGGGCGACGATGCGGGCGGCGTTGGCGGCGGTCTGCTTGCTGGCGCCCGCCAGGTGCGGGGTGACGATGATGTTCGGGGTGGTCAGCAGGCGGGAGCCGGCGGGGACGGGCTCCTCGGGGAAGACGTCGAACGCGGCGGCGAACAGGTGGCCGGACTCGACGGCGTCGCAGACGGCCTCGTAGTCGAGGAGGGAGCCGCGCGCGCAGTTGACGATGATGGAGCCGGGGGCCATCGCGGCGATCTCCCGGGCGCCGATCATCCCGGTGGTCTGCGGGGTCGCGCGGGCGTGCAGGGAGAGGATCTGCGCGCGCGCCAGCAGTTCCTCGAGGGTGACGAGTTCCGCGATGCCGGCGAGGTCGTCCAGGCCGTCCAGGTACGGGTCGTGGACGAGGACGCGGGCGCCGAGCGCGGCGAGCGCCCGGGCGACGCGGCGTCCGACGGCGCCGCAGCCGACGAGGCCGACGGTGCTGCCGAGCAGCTCGATGCCGACGTCGTCGTAGCGGTAGTAGTCGCCGCGCCACCGGCCGCCGGTCAGGTCGACGTGGGTCTGCGGGATGCGGCGGACGGCGGCGAGGATCAGCGCGAGGGTGTGCTCGGCGGTCGCGTCGGCGTTGCGTCCGGGCGCGTAGCAGACGGCGACGCCGTGCTCGGTGGCGGCGTCCAGGTTGGCGTTGACGGGCCCGCCCCGGGTGATGCAGAACAGCCGCAGGTCGGGGGCGTTCTCGAGGATCCGGCGGGTGAGCGGGGCCATCTGGGTGACGCAGACCTCGGCGCCGCGCAGCGCCTCGATGAGCTGGTCCTCGGTACCGGACGCCTCGTCGACCTCGGCGACCCGGCCGAACGGCTCGACGGGCCACGGCAGGGTCAGCTCGGCGAACTCGAGGTCCGCGGCGGGCCCGCCGCCGGGGCCGTCCGCCGTCTCGGCGCGGAGCGCGTCGACGAGGAGGCGGTTGAGGACGAAGTGGTCACCGGCCGCGAGGACGCGGGTCGTCATTGCTTGCTCCAGGGAACGAGCGATCGTTCGATCGCGGTGTTGAACTCCAGGAGGGCGGCGTCGCCGTCCCGGAGCCGTATCTCGGTCAGTGCGCAGTTGCCCAGCGACGGGAACCGCCGCCGGTAGTCCTTGAGGGGGACGCCCAGCAGCGCGCAGAGCGCGAGCCGGATCGCCGTCGAGTGCGCGACGACGAGGACGCGGCCGCCGGTGTGGGCGGACGCGGCGTCGTGCAGGGCGGCGGTGAAGCGGGCCGCGGCGCGGGCCGGGTCCTCCCCGCCGGGCAGGTGCCCGGCGACGGGGTCGGCGAGGAAGGCGCGCAGGGCGTCGGGGAACTTGCGGTCCATGTCGTCGCGGGTGAGGCCCTCGCCCTCGCCGAAGTCGAGCTCGCGGAGCCGGGCGTCCACCCGGACGTCCGTGCCGAGCGCGGCCGCGGAGGCGGCGGCGGTCAGCCGGGCGCGGGACAGGTCGGACGACCACACGGCGTCGGGCCGCGCGAGGAGCGCCCACGCGGCGAGCAGCCGGGCCTGGTCGCGGCCCCGGGCGGTCAGCGCGACGTCGCTGCTCCCGGCGTAGCGGTTCTCCGCGTGCCATTCGGTCTCGCCGTGGCGGACGAGGACGATGCGGGTCATCGGCGTGCACCTTTCATGCCGGTCATGCCGGTTCTTTCCCGTGCGCGGTCGGCGGTGGCCGCCGGCAGCCAGCCGCGGCGTTCGAGTTCGCCGACGAGCCGCAGGTAGGCGTCGTCGAAGCGGCCGGCGCGGTCGGGGCGGGGGTCGACGACGGTGCGGACGGCGACCATGCGGGCGGCGACCTCGGCGACCGGGCGGCCCGGGGACGCGGCGAGGACGGCGGCGCCGAGGGCCGACTCGGACCGGCGGGGCAGCACGACGGGCCGTCCGAGCACGTCGGCGCGCAGCTGCACCCAGTAGGGGCTGCGGGCCGCTCCCCCGGTGAGGGTGAGGTCGCCGCCGGTGGGGGCGCCGAGCAGGTCGAGGTGGTCGAAGCACAGCCGTTCGATGTAGGCGACGCCCTGCAGGACGGCGGCGTAGTCGTCGGCCTCGTCGCCGGTGCCGCCGAGCCGGAAGCCGCGCGCGTCCGGCGCGAGGAACGGGAAGCGCTCCCCGGCGGGGACGAGCGGGTAGGCGAGCGCCGCGGCGGGTTCGCGGTCCGCGGCGCGGCGGTCGAGGCCGGCGAGGTCGCGGCCGGCAAAGTCGCGGGTGAGGGCGCCGGCGCCGGTACTGGACGCGCCGCCGGGCAGCCACCGGCCGTCGGGGGCCTTGTGCGAGTAGACGGCGCCGAACGGGTCGTGGACGGGGTGGTCGGTGACGCCCTTGAGGACGAGCGTGGTGCCGAGGACGGAGTTCCAGGAGCCGGGGGTGAGGCGGCCGGTGCCGAGCTGGGCGGCGCACCCGTCGGTGGCGCCGGCGACGACCGGGACGCCCTCGGGGATGCCGGTGGCGGCGGCCGCCGCGGCGCAGACGGTGCCGAGGGGCGTGCCGGACCGTTCCAGCGGCGGCAGCAGGCCGTCCGGGACGCCGAGCGCGTCGAGGACGTCCCCGGGCCAGCGCTCGGCGATCAGGTCGGCGCCGGTCTTCAGCGCGTTGGACAGATCGGCGGCGACGGGGCGGCCGGTGAGGCGCCGGTTGACGAAGTCGGCCTGGTGGGCGAGGCGGGCGCCGTCCGGCGGGCGGGGCGTGTGCTCCAGCAGCCACAGCAGCTTCGGGAGCGCCCAGGCGGGCTGCATCCGCTGGTACCCGAGGCTCCGCCACAGGTCGGCGCCCGCCTCGTTGACGCGGTCGACGTGCGCGGCGGCGCGCGTGTCGTCGTACATGAGGGCCGGGGTCAGCGGGTTCCCGTCGCGGTCGGTGAGCAGGATCGTCCCGGACGTCGCGTCGACCGCGACGGCGCGGACGGCGCCGGGCGGGACGTCCCGGAGCGCCTGCGCGCACGCGGCGGCGACGGCGTCCCACCAGTGCTCGGGGTCCTGCTCGTGGCGGGGCCCGTCGCGGCGCCCGGTCAGCTCGGCGCCGCCGGCGCCGATGACGTCCCCGGCGGCGGTGACGGCGAGGGCGCGCGCGCCCTGCGTGCCCAGGTCGATCCCGAGCCAGACGTCGTCGTTCACGAGTTCCTTTCTGCGGTGCGCGCCCGCGCGGACGCGAGGGTGGGCCACGCGGACGCCGTCGCGGCCCGGACGTCGAGGAAGTCGCGGTAGGCGGCGGCGTAGTGCGCGGCACGGGCGGGGTCGGGTTCGTGGACGTCGCCCGGACGGACGTGGGCGGCGGCCGCCGCGCCCGCGTCGGCGGCCCGCCCGGTGGCGAGCAGGCCCACGAGGAACGCTCCGCGGGCGCCCGCCTCCGTGTCGGCGGACCGGACGACGGGCACGCCGGTGGCGTCGGCGAGCATCGCCAGCCACACCGGGCTGGCGGACCCGCCGCCGCTCACCCGCAGCTCGGTCGGGCGCGTCCCGGCGGCGGCCAGGCAGTCGCGGACGACCAGGCTGAGGCCCTCGAGGACGGCGCGGGCGATGTCCGCGGCGGTGTGGTCGACGGTCAGACCGTGCAGGCCGCCGCGCGCCGCCGGGTCGAGGAACGGGGCGCGCTCCCCCGCCGGCGACAGGTACGGCAGGAAGACCAGCCCGTGCGCGCCGGGCGGTGCGGCGGCGGCCAGTTCGGCGAGTTCGCGGGGGGCGCCGAGGCCGAGCAGGCGGCACGCCCAGTCGACGACCTGGCCGCCCGCGAGCGTGGGGAACGCCCGCAGGAACCGGCCGGGCAGGCCCATCGCGACGGTCAGCCCGGACGGTTCGCCGGTCAGGTCGGGCTCCTCGACGACCGTCTCGGTGCACAGCGTCGTCCCGAGGATGGTGCACGCCCGTCCCGTCTCGACCGCGCCGGTCCCGATGGCGGTGGACGCGATGTCGTAGGGGGCGAGGACGACGGGGAGCCCGGCGGGCAGGCCGAGCGCGGCGGCGGCGTCCGGGGCGAGGGGCGCGGCGCGGTCGCCGTCGTCGCGCGGGTCCGGCAGCAGCGGCCGCGCCCACTCCATGCCGTAGCGGCGCAGGAGGTCGTCCGACGGGCGCCGGGTGCGGACGTCCATGAACGGGGCGGACGCGTCCGAGGCGTCCATCGCGATCTCGCCGGTGAGCCGGGAGAAGATCCATCCGCCGCAGGTGAGGACGGCGGCCGTGCGGGCGAGCCGGTCGGGGTCGTGTTCGCGCAGCCAGGCCAGGATCGCGTTCGGCAGGCCCGCGAAGGTCAGCGACCCGTTGACGCGGAACGCGTCCTCCAGCACCCCGGCCCGCGCCCATGCGGCGACGACCGGGGCGGCGCGGCCGTCGTTCCACAGGATCGCCGGGCCGGCCGGGTCGCCCGCGCGGTCGACCGGCCAGCAGCCGTCGCCCTGCGCGGTCAGCGCGAGGTAGTCGACCGCGCCCGGCAGCCGCGGGAGGATCTCGCGGACGGCGTCCGCGACCGCCCGCCACACCGATTCCATGTCCTGTTCGGCGTACCCCGGGCGGGGGCGGCTCACCTCGGCGGGGCGCCGGGCGACGGCCAGTTCGGTGCCGTCGGCGGCGTACCCGACCGCTTTGATCATCGTGGTGCCAGCGTCGACGCAGACGACGGCCATCGCGTTCCTCCCTCAGGCCCGGCCGTGCGAGCGGCGGGACCGGCGGGCGGCCGAGTCCAGCGCGACCGCCAGCATCAGCACCGCGCCGGTGACCATGAACCGGTAGGACGAGTCGAGGTTCAGCAGCGTCAGCCCGTTCGAGATCGACTGGATGACGACGATGCCGAGCAGCGCGGCGAACGCGCCGCCGCGCCCGCCGAACAGGCTCGTCCCGCCGATGACGGCGGCGGCGATCGCGTTCAGGTTGACGTCGCCGGTGCCGCTGCTCTGGTTGGCGGCGGCGAGCCGCGACGCCGCCAGGACGCCGCCGAGCGCGGCGAGCGACGTGCACAGCACGAACGCCGACGTGTAGATCCGCTGGACGTCGATGCCCGCGCGGCGGGCCGCCTCGACGTTGCCGCCGACCGCGTACAGCGACTTGCCGTACTTGGTGCGGGACAGGGCGTAGTGCGCGGCCAGCACGAGGCCGAGGAAGAGGACGAACATCCAGCCGACGCCGCGGTCCCGGTTGAGGTACCAGACGGCGAGCCCGAGCCCGGCGAGCAGCGCGACGCTCCGCAGGATCAGCGTCCGCTCCCCGGTCGCGGGCAGGTCCGCCCGCCGCCGCTCGGCCGCGCGGAGGCGCCCCGTCCAGTAGAGGGCGGCGGCGCCCGCGGCGACCAGCGCGTACGCCAGCCACGGCGGGACGAACGCGAGCTGCGCGAACGTGACCGGCCAGGAGTCGAACGGCAGGTTGATCGAGCCGTTGGGTCCGAGGATCCACAGTTGCAGGCCGAGGAAGCCGAGCAGCCCGGCGAGCGAGATGACGAAGCTGGGCACGCCGAGCCGGTTGTAGACCTGCGCGTAGCACCAGCCGACGGCGGCGCCGAGCGCGACGGCGGCGAGGATCGCGACCCACGCGGGCATGCCCCGGTCGACGAACAGGACGGCGGTGACGGCGGCGGCGAGCCCGCTGATCGATCCGACCGACAGGTCGATCTGCCCGACCAGCAGCATGAACACGACGCCGAGCGCGATCACCCCGACGGGCACGCACTCCAGCAGCAGGTTCACGAGGTTCGCGCTGGACAGGAAGATCGGGTTGAGGATCTGCATCACCGTCCAGATGACGACGAGCCCGGCGACGACCGGCGCGACGCCGAGGTCGCCGCCGCGCAGCCGGGCGCCCGCGGCGGCGAGCCGGGCGCGCGGGCCGCCGCCGGGCGGCCCGGCCGGTGCGGGCGCCTTCGCGGGCGGGGCCGCGGCGGCGCCGCGGGTGGTGGTGTCACTCATCGTCGGTCCCCTCGTCTCCCGTCCCCGCGTTGCCCGTACCCCCGTCGCCCGTATCCCCGTCGCCCTTCCCCGCGGCGGCGGCGCGGGCGGCGGTGCGGCGCGCCACCACGTTGTCGCCGGCGCCGGTGATCGCGGCGACGAGCTCCTCGCCGGACGCGGTCCGGGCGTCGAACACGCCGTTGTTGCGGCCGAGGCGCAGCACCGCGACGGTGTCGGCGACGGCCCGCACGTCGGCCATGTTGTGGCTGATCATGATGACGCCGTGGCCGCGCTCGCGGAGCCGCTCGATGAGGTTCAGCACCTCGGCGGTCTGCGCGACGCCGAGCGCGGCGGTCGGCTCGTCCAGGATGATGATCTTCGGGTCGCCGAGCAGCGAGCGGGCGATCGCGACGGTCTGCCGCTGGCCGCCCGACAGCGCGGCGACCGGCACCTCCACCGCCGGGATCTTCGCGGACAGCTGCGCCAGCAGTTCCCGGGCCCGGACCTCCATCCGGACGTCGTCGAGGCGGAGCGCGCGCAGCTCGCGGCCGAGGAACAGGTTCTCGATGACGTTGAGGTTCTCGCACAGCGCCAGGTCCTGGAACACGGTGGCGATGCCGAGCTGCTGCGCGGCGGCGGGGGTGGGGACGGTCACCTCCCGCGACTCGAACGTGATCGTGCCCGCGTCCGGGCGGTGCACCCCGGACAGGACCTTCACGAGCGTGGACTTCCCGGCGCCGTTGTCGCCGACCAGGGCGACGACCTCGCCGGCGGAGACGTCCAGGGAGACGTCGGTGAGCGCGGCGACCGCGCCGAACGACTTGCTGATCCCGCGCAGCGACAGCAGGGGGCCCGCCGCGCCGGCGGCGGGGGTGGGCGATGGTGACATGGCGAACCTTCGAACGGGAGCGGCGGCCTACTGGATGCCGAGTTCGGCGCACTCGGCCTTGTACTCGGCGGTGCACGCCTCGGCGGCCTTCAGCGGCCCGCCCGGGCCGAAGAGGACCTCCTTGATGTTCTCCCGCGTGACGACGGTCGGGGTGAACAGCTCCGAGGGGGTGTCGAAGAGGGTGGTGTTGCCCTCGGGCGTCTTGCCCTGGACGAACGTGTGCGCGGCGACCGCGGCGGCCTCGGCCACCGTCTTGATCGGCTTGGAGATGGTGTTGTACTGGTCGCCCTTGATGATCCGCTGCGCGGCGGCGAGCTCGGCGTCGTTCCCGGTCACCGGGGGCACGTCCTCGCCCGCGGCCTTGAACGCGGCGATGGTGCCGCCGGCCGTCCCGTCGTTGGCGGCGACGACGCCCGCGATCTTCCCGCGGAACTTGCTGATCTGCCCGCTGACCCACTCCTGGGCCTTGCTGGGCTGCCAGCCGGGCGTGTCGTACTCGGCGAGCGGCTCGAACCCGGCGCCGTCGACCGAGCCGTGGATGCCCTTCTTGATGAGGCCCGCGGCGGCGTCGGTCGGCGAGCCGTTCACCTGGAGGATCCCGCCCTCGGCGTCCTCGGCCTCGAGGTGGTCGACGAGCGACTTGCCGATCATCGCGCCGATCTTCTCGTTGTCGAACGAGACGTAGTAGTCGGACTTCGCCTTCGGGATCGGGCGGTCGTAGGCGATCACCTCGACGTCGCGGGACTGCGCCATCCGGACGATCGACGCGGCGGCGGCCGAGTCGACGGGGTCGATGACGATCACCGAGACGCCCTGGGCGAGCGCGGAGGTGGCCTGCTGCTGCTGCTTCGCCGCGTCGGAGTCGGCGTTCTGGTAGAGCACGGAGCAGCCGCCGCACAGCTCCTTCATCTTCGCCTTGAACAGCGGCGCGTCGTACAGCTCGTAGCGGGTCGAGGCGAGGTCCGGCATGAGGAACGCGATCTTCGCGTCGTCTCCGCCGCCGCCGGATCCGGAGTTCTGCGACGCGCAGCCGGCGGCGGGGGCGAGCACGGCCAGCGCCGCGCCGATCGCGGCGGCCGTCCTGCGGGGGGTGGTCTTCACTGGGGGTTCTCCTCGGTGCCACGCCCGTGATGAAGGGCGACTGAGCCGGGTGCGGCGGCCGTCCGGCCGGAACGATCGGGCCGCCGCGAGGAGAACGTAACATCAACAACGTTAGAAGTGTCAATACCAGAATGTTAATTAACACTCGCCTACGTGAATTTTGCGGCGGACCGTCGCGAAGGCGCAGGTCACAGGTCCATACCGGTCACGCGAAGACAGCGGCGGGCGAGCCCGCCGCGGGGCGGTGTTCACACCGCCGGCCGGCGGCGGTCACCGGCGGCGCGCCGCCACCTCGTAGCGCACGTTGTGCCGGTCGAACTCGTCGAGCGCCTCCGCGGACGCGCCGTCGTCGACGATGACCCGCTCGAAGCCGCCGAGCGGCGCGACCCGGTGCAGCGCGGTCCGCCCCAGCTTCGTGTGGTCCACCAGCAGGACGGTGCGGACGGCGCTGCGCAGCATCGCGCGCTTCACCACCACCACGTGCTGCTCCTGGTGGCAGGCGTTGCCGTTGGAGATCGCCGAGGTCGACACGAAGCACAGGTCCACCTGCAGCGCCTCGATCGCCTCGACGCACGAGACGCCCATGAACGAGTTGTGCAGGGGGTCGTAGTCGCCGCCGAGCGCGATGAGCTTGAGGTCCTGCACGGGCGCCAGCAGGTTCAGCGCGTCCAGGAAGTTCGTGACGACCGTGAGCGGTCCGGCGTCCTGGAGCCGCCGCGCCACGGCGAGGGCCGTGGTGGAGTCGTCCAGCATGATCGCCATGCCGGGTTCGACGAGATCCATCGCCCGGTCGGCGACGGCCTCCTTCTCGTCGCGCTGCGCCCGGCCCCGGTACCCGACGCTGCTCTCGAAGACTCCGGAGCGCTGGGCGGTGACGCCGCCGCGGAACTTGCGGACGATCCCCTGCCGCTCGAGTTCGTCGAGGTCGCGGTGGATCGTCATCAGGCTGACCCCGAACCGCTCGGCGAACTCGGCGGCGGTGGCCGAGCCCTGCGCGAGCACGGTCTCGGCGATGGCGTCCTGCCGCTGGGAGGGGCCCCGCCGGGTGCGTTCGCTCATGCCGCTCCTCCGTCCGGACGCCGGGAGGGGCTCCGCGGCCTCGGATGACAGGGGAGTAGTTAACACTACGAGTGTTAACTACTCAAGACCCGTCTCGGAGGGCGTCAGCCCAGCTGGACGCCGAAGAACAGCGCGACGAGCGCGCCCACCGCGCCCAGGGCGCCCCACACCGCGAGACCCGCCTTGGACGTCGCCCGCGCGTGCAGGAACGCCGCGACGCCCGACAGCAGGACGAACGCCATCTTGACGTTCAGGGTCATCTGCGCCTCGTCGCTCATCTCGCCGGACGTCATGTTCCAGATCCCGGTGAGGACGAGCACGCCGAACGCGGGCCACGCGATCATGTTGAAGCGGCGCGCGGCGACCTTGGTGACGCCGTCGAAGCCGCGCAGCGCGGGGACGAGCGCGCCGAGCACGATCTGCCCGCCGACCCACACGGTCGCGGCGAGCACGTGCAGGAACAGCCGGACGTCGGCGAGCGTGACGCTGAGCACAGGGGCCTCCCGGGGCGAGGCGGCCGCGCCGGGTGCCGCGCGGCCGTTGACCTGGACGATCTTTCTCCGGGGAACGCTACCGCCCGCCCGCGCGGCGTCCCGTCCGGGGCCGGGTGTGGCGAGGCGCACAGGATAAATCGGACTTTTCAATTCCTATTTGACTCTAGGCTCTTGACCATGCACCTGACTCAGTCGACCGACCTGGGCCTGCGCGTCCTCATGTCGCTCGGCGCGGGGACCGACCGCCGGTCCGCCGCCGAGCTGGCCGACCGGCTGAGCGTGCCGCCGCAGCACATGGCGAAGATCGTGCAGCGGCTGCGACGGCACGGGTTCGTCGAGACGGCCCGGGGGCGCGGCGGCGGCGTCGTGCTCGCGCCCGGTGCCCGCGAGGCGACGGTCGGCGCGATCGTCCGGGCCCTGGAGGGCCCCGGCGAGGTCGTCGACTGCGACAGCCCGCCGTGCCCGCTGCGCGGGGGCTGCCGGCTGCGCGGCGTGCTGCGGGCGGCGCAGGAGGCGTTCCTGGCGTCGCTGGACGGCGTCCGCCTGCGCGACCTGGTGGCCGATCCGGCCGAACCCGTCCTGTTGTCACTGGCGCCTCCCGCCCCGCCCGTCCCGGACGCGGCGGGACCGCCCCCAGAGGAAGGCTGATGATGCTGTCGTCCGACCACGCCGAGACGGTCCGGGCCACGCTGCCCGCGGTCGCCGCCCACGGTGTCGAGATCACCGGCACGTTCTACGACGCGATGTTCGCCGCGCATCCGGAGCTGCGGAACCTGTTCAACCAGGGCAACCAGGCCAACGGCGAGCAGCGGCAGGCCCTCGCGGGCTCGGTGGCCGCGTTCGCCGAGCACCTGGTGACGCCCGACTCCGGCATCCCCTTCCAGCAGATCATGTCGCGCATCGCGCACAAGCACGCCTCGCTGGGCATCCGGCCGGAGCAGTACACGATCGTCGGGCGCCACCTGCTCGAGGCGGTGGCGGAGGTGCTCGGCGACGCGGTCACACCGGAGGTGCACGCGGCCTGGTCGGAGGTGTACTGGCTGTTCGCGACGCTGCTGATCGCCGAGGAGGCGCGGCTCTACCAGGAGGCGGCCTGCGACCCGGCGGCGCCGTACCGGACGTGGCGGGTCGTGGAGCGGCGGGACGAGGCGCGGGACGTGATCTCGCTCGTGCTGGCGCCCGCCGACGGCGGCCCCGCCCCCGCCCACCTGCCGGGCCAGTACGTGAGCGTCGCCGTCACCCTGCCGGACGGGCTGCGGCAGCCGCGCCAGTACACGCTCTCGCGCGCGACCGCCGACGGCACCGCGCAGATCACGCTCCGCCGGGTGCGCGGGACGGACGGCGCCCCCGACGGCGCCGTGTCGACGCACCTGTTCGAGCACGCGGTGCCGGGGACCGAGCTGGAGGTGTCGGCGCCGTTCGGCGACGTCGTCCTGCCGGACGAGCAGGACCCGCTCGTCCTGATCAGCGCGGGCATCGGCATCACCCCCGCCGCCGCGATGATCGACCGGCTCGCGGACGCCGGCACCGGCCGGCCCGTGCTGGCCGTCCACGCCGACCGCTCCCCCGGCGCGCACGCGCTGCGCGCGCAGATCGCGGACGCGGGCCGCAGGATCCCCGGGTTCCGGCAGGTCACCTGGTACGAGGAGCCCGGCGACGCCGCCGCCGACGCCGACGTCCGGGAGGGGCTGCTCGACGTCGCCGCGCTCGACCTGCCGCCGAAGGCCCGGGTGTTCATGTGCGGGCCGCTGCCGTTCCTGCGGGAGACGCGGCGCGGCCTGCTGGACGCGGGCGTCTCGGACGAGCGCGTCCACTACGAGGTGTTCGGTCCCGACCTCTGGATCCGCTGAGCCGGATCGGCACCTTGCGCTCCCATCCCCGGCGGGGTGGGAGCGCCCCCGTCGCGGGAGCGGGCCGTCCCCGCACCGGGGCCGCCCGGGCCCGCCCCCGGAACGAAGGAAGATCTTCCCGGCGCGGCTGGAAACGACCGCCCCCCGCGGCGATACCGTTTCCGCAGGACGTGCAGGCACGGGGCGACCCGGAACGGGAGGCGGGACCGACATTGACTGCTCAGCGTGACCTGGCGGCGGCGTTGCGGCGGGCCGGGGTGTCCGGGGTGGACGACTCGGCGCTCGCCCGCGCGATGTACTCGTCCGACGCGTCCCTGTACCGGGTGCCGCCGCAGGTGGTGGTGACCCCCCGCGAGACCGGCGAGCTGCCTGCGGCGCTGGCGGTGTGCCGGGAGTTCGGGGTGCCGCTGACGATGCGCGGCGGCGGCACGTCGATCGCGGGCAACGCGGTCGGGCCGGGCGTCGTCGCGGACGTCTCCCGGCATCTGAACCGGGTGCTGGAGGTCGACCCGGACGCGGGGACGGCGCTGGTCGAACCCGGCATCGTCCAGGCGCGGCTGCACGAGATCGCGGGCGCGCACGGGCTGCGGTTCGGGCCGGACCCGTCGACGCGGACGCGGGCGACGCTGGGCGGGATGATCGGCAACAACGCGTGCGGGTCGCGCGCGCTGGGCTACGGCCGCACCAGCGACAACGTGCTCGGGCTCGACGTCGTGGCGGGGACCGGCGAGCGGCTGCGGATCGGCGACGTGCCGGGCGGCGCGGCGGCCGGGGACCTGCGGAGCCCGCTGCTGGAGCGGCTGCGGTCCCTCACCGCCGACCGCCTGGCGCTGATCCGGACGGAGTTCGGGCGGTTCGGGCGGCAGGTGTCGGCGTACTCGCTGGAGCATCTGCTGCCGGAGCGGCGGTTCGACGTGGCGCGCGCCCTGGTCGGCAGCGAGGGGACCCTCGCGCTGACCCTGGCGGCGCGGCTGCGGATGGTGCGGGAGCCGGCGCACCGGCTGCTGGTCGTGCTGGGGTACGGGTCGATGGCCGAGGCCGCCGACGCCGTCCCGGGGATCCTGCCGCACGGGCCGGTCGCGTGCGAGGGCCTGGACTCGCGGATCACGGGCGTGGTGGCGGAGCGGCGCGGGCCCGGCGCCGTCCCCGAGCTGCCGAAGGGCTCGGGGTGGCTGCTGGTGGAGCTCGCCGGGCCGGACGCGGGCGCCCTGCGGGACACGGCGGCGCGGGTCGTCGCCGACGCCGCCTGCACCGGCTCGATGGCGGTCGAGGACATGGCGCTGGCGGACGCCCTGTGGCGGATCCGCGAGGACGGCTCGGGGCTGGTCGCCCGCACGCCGGACGGGGAGCAGGCGCACGCGGGCTGGGAGGACGCGGCCGTCCCGCCGGAGCGGCTGGGCGCCTACCTGCGGGAGTTCGAGGCGCTGCTCGGCGAGCACGGGCTGGCGGGCGTGCCGTACGGGCACTTCGGCGACGGCTGCGTGCACGTGCGCATCGACTTCCCGTTCGGCCGGTCCGGCGGGACGCGGGTGTTCCGCGACTTCCTGCACGACGCCGCCGCGCTGGCCGCCCGGCACGGCGGCACGATGTCCGGGGAGCACGGGGACGGGCGGGCGCGCGGCGAACTGCTCCCCCACATGTACTCGGGCGACGCCCTGGCGCTGTGCGCGGACGTCAAGGACCTGTTCGACCCGGACGGCGTCCTCAACCCGGGGATCATCGTGCGCCCCGCGCCGGTCGACGCCGACCTGCGGGCCGCGCGGGTGCCGCGGGCGACGCGGCGGGAGCTGCCGCTCGGGCTGGCCTACCGGGACGACCGCGGCGACCTGTCGCGGGCCGTCCACCGCTGCACCGGCATCGGCAAGTGCAGGGCCGACAACACGGGCGCGGGCGGTGTGATGTGCCCGTCCTATGTCGCGACCCGGGAGGAGAAAGACTCCACGCGGGCGCGGGCGCGGGTGCTGCAGGAGGTCGTGTCCGGGAAGCTCGGGCCGGACGGGTGGCGCTCCGAGGCGCTGCACGAGGTTCTGGACCTGTGCCTGTCCTGCAAGGGGTGCGCGTCCGACTGCCCGACCGGGATCGACATGGCCTCCTACAAGGCGGAGGCCCTGCACCAGCGGTACCGCCGCAGGATCCGCCCGCGCGCGCACTACGCGCTCGGGTGGCTGCCGCGGTGGACGCGCCTGGCCGCGCGCGCCCCCGCGGCGATCCGTCCCGCGAACGCCGCGATGCGGTCGAGGGCGCTGCGGCCCCTCGTCGCGTGGGCCGCCGGGATCGACCGGCGCCGGTCGCTGCCGGAGTTCGCCCCGGTCACGTTCCGCCGCTGGTTCTCCTCGCACACCTCCCCGGAGGGCCGCCGCGGCGACGTCGTCCTGTTCGTGGACACCTTCACCGACGCGTTCTCGCCCGACGTCGGGAAGGCGACCGTGCGGGTGCTGGAGGACGCCGGGTACCGCGTCACCGTGACCGAGCGGCCGGTGTGCTGCGGCATCACGTGGATCTCCACCGGGCAGCTCGACGGGGCGCGCGCCAAGGCTCGCCGCACCGTCCGCGCGCTGCTGCCGCACGTCCGGCGCGGCGCGAAGGTCGTCGGGATGGAGCCGTCGTGCACCGGCGTGCTCCGCGCGGACGCCGAGGAGCTGCTGGCCGGGGTGGACGCGGCCGCCGCCCGGGAGGTGGCCGCCGCGACCCGCACCCTCGCCGAGCTGCTCGCCGAGACCGACGGCTGGACGCCGCCCGACCTGTCGGGCGTGTCCGGCGTCGCCCAGCCGCACTGCCACCACCACGCCGTCATGGGCTGGCGGCCGGACGCGGCGCTGCTGCGGGACGCGGGCGCCGACGTGCGCGGGATCGGCGGCTGCTGCGGGCTCGCCGGGAACTTCGGCGTCGAGGAGGGCCACCACGACGTGTCGGTCGCCGTCGCCGAGCACCGGCTGGTGCCCGCCGTCCGCGACGCGGCGGACGGCGACGTCGTCCTCGCCGACGGGTTCAGCTGCCGCACGCAGCTCGACTTCCTCGCCGGGCGGACGGGCGAGCACCTCGCCCAGCTCCTCGCCCGCCACCTGCCGGACTAGCGGAGGGCGCGCGGGCGGCCCGTTCAGCGGCGGGTCCGGGGCCGGCCCAGGGTGCGGGAGAGGGTGAGCGCGGCGGTGTGGACGGCCGGGGCGACGGCGGCGAGCCGCATCCCGGTGGACCAGCCGGACACCGACAGGGCGCCGAGCGCCTCGCCGTCCGGGCCGAGGACCGGGCTGGCGGCGCACACGATGCCGTTGCCGGACTCCTCGCGGTCGTAGGCGACGCCCTCCGCGCGGATCGTCTCGAGCTCCCGGGCGAGCAGGCCGGGCGCCGTGACGCTGCGTCCGGTGGCGCGGACCAGCCCGGCGTCCATGACCGCCCGGACGACCTCCGGCGGGGAGAACGCCAGGATCGCCTTGCCGACCCCGGTGACGTGCGCGGGGAGCCGGCCGCCGACCTGGGACGGCATCGGCGGGCCGCCCGGGGAGCCGAGGATCTCCACGTAGACGACCTCCGCGCCCTCCAGCACCGCGAGGTGGACGGTCTGCCGGGTCGCCTCCCGCAGGTCCGACATGTACGGGACGGCGGCGTCGCGCAGCACCCGCTGGCGCGGCACCCGCTGCCCGATCTCGAACAGCCGCAGCCCGAGCCGCACCCGGGAGCCCTGCCGTTCGAGCAGCCCGGCCTCGACCAGGTCGAGGGCGATGCGGTGCGCCGTCGACTTGGGCAGGCCGCTGCGGCGGGCCAGCTCCGCGGCGCCGAGTCCGTCGTCGTCCGCGCGGAACGCGGTCAGCACCGCGACGACGCGCCGGAGAAAACTGTCATCGGACGACATGACCCCACTTTAGGAGAAGCGTCCCACCGTGCGGGACGCGCGCGTTGCCGCACGGCCGCCCCGCGGGCAGGCTCGGAACCGCCATAACGACGAAAGGACGGCCATGGACCCCGGTTCGGTGGAGAAGGCCGCGGGCGCGCTGCTGGACGCGTACGCCACCGGCACCCCCATCTCCCCCCTGACGACGGACTACCCCGACATGTCCATCGCCGACGCCTACGCCGTCCAGGCGGTGCAGGTGAAGACGTGGACGGACGCGGGGGCGCGCGTCAAGGGCCACAAGGTCGGGCTGACCTCGGCGGCGATGCAGCGGCAGCTCGGCGTGAACTACCCCGACTCCGGCGTCCTGCTGGACTCGATGTTCCTGCCGGAGAACGACGCCATCGAGCGCACGCGGTTCCTGCAGCCGCGCGTGGAGCCGGAGGTCGCGTTCGTCCTCGGCCGCCGCCTGGCCGGGCCCGGGGTCACCGCGGCGGACGCCGTCGGCGCCGTCGAGTACGTGCTGCCCGCGCTGGAGGTCATCGACTCCCGCATCGCGGACTGGAAGATCAAGCTGCCGGACACGATCGCCGACAACGCCTCCAGCGGCGGCGTCGTGCTCGGCACGCGGCCCGTCCGGCTGGACGGCCTCGACCTCGCGCTGATGGGCTGCCTGCTGCACCGCAACGGGAACCTGATCGACACGGGGGCGGGCGGCGCCGTGCTGGGCTCGCCGATCAACGCGCTGGTGTGGCTGGCGAACGTGCTCGGCGAGAGCGGCCAGGCGCTGGAGCCCGGCCACGTCGTGCTGCCCGGCTCCATCACCGCGATGGTCCCGGTCGCGCCCGGCGACACCATGACCGCCACGTTCGCCGGAGTCGGGTCCGTCACGGCCCGCTTCGCAGAGGAGGACGCGTGAGCAAGCTCAGCGCCGCGATCGTCGGGCCGGGCAACATCGGCACCGACCTGCTCGTCAAGCTGCTGCGCAGCGACCTGATCGAGGTCCACTCGATGATCGGGGTGGACCCGGAGTCCGACGGCCTGGAGCGCGCCCGCAAGTTGGGCGTCCCGGCGTCGGCGGAGGGCGTGGACTGGCTGCTGAAGCAGCCGACGCTCCCCGACCTGGTGTTCGAGGCGACGTCCGCGAAGGCGCACCTGGCGAACGCGCCGCGCTACGAAGAGGCCGGGATCACCGCGATCGACCTGACGCCGGCCGCGGCGGGCCCGTACGTGTGCCCGCCGGTCAACCTGGACTCGCTGGCGGACGTCCCGAACCTCAACATGATCACGTGCGGCGGGCAGGCGACGATCCCGATCGTGCACGCGGTGTCGTCGGTCGTGCCGGTGCCGTACGCGGAGATCGTCGCGTCCATCGCGTCCCGCTCGGCGGGGCCGGGGACGCGCGCGAACATCGACGAGTTCACGCAGACGACGGCCGGCGCGATCGAGCGGGTCGGCGGCGCCGAGCGCGGCAAGGCGATCATCATCCTGAACCCGGTGGACCCGCCGATGATCATGCGGGACACGGTGTTCTGCGCGATCCCCGCGGACGCCGACACCGCGGCGATCGCGGCGTCCGTCGAGAAGATGGTCGCGCACGTCGCCGAGTACGTGCCCGGCTACACGCTGCGGGCCGAACCGCAGTTCGACGAGCCCCGCGACATCTGGAACGGGATGGCCCGCGTCGCGGTGTTCCTCGAGGTCAAGGGCAACGGCGACTACCTGCCGCCCTGGGCCGGCAACCTCGACATCATGACCGCGGCCGCCGCCCGGGTCGGCGAGCAGCTCGCGCGCAGGAAGGTGGCATCATGACGACTCCGGAGACCCCGGCCGAGGCGCCGCAGAAGATCCGGATCACCGACTCGACGCTGCGGGACGGCAGCCACGCGATGGCGCACCGCTTCACCGAGGAGCAGGTCCGCGGCGTCGTCCACGCACTGGACGGCGCGGGCGTCGAGGTCATCGAGGTGACGCACGGCGACGGCCTCGGCGGCTCGTCGTTCAACTACGGCTTCTCGCTCGAGGACGACATCAAGCTCGTCGCGGCCGCCGTGGACGAGGCGACCCGCGCTAAGATCGCGGTGCTGATGCTGCCGGGCCTCGGCACCGTCGAGGACCTGCGCAAGGCGCACGGCGCGGGCGCGTCCGTCGCCCGGATCGCCACGCACTGCACCGAGGCGGACGTGTCCCTGCAGCACTTCGCCGCCGCCCGCGACCTCGGCATGGAGACCGTCGGGTTCCTGATGCTGTCGCACCGGGTCGGGCCGGCCGAGCTGGCGAAGCAGGCCCGCATCATGGTGGACGGCGGCGCCCAGTGCGTGTACGTCGTCGACTCGGCGGGCGCGCTCGTCCTCGGCGACGCGCAGGAGCGGATCAGCGCGCTGGTCAAGGAGATCGGGCGCGAGGCGCAGGTCGGCTTCCACGGCCACCAGAACCTGTCGCTGGGCGTCGCGAACTCGGTGCTGGCGCAGCAGAACGGCGCCCTGCAGATCGACGGCGCGCTGTGCGCGCTGGGCGCGGGCGCGGGCAACTCCCCCACCGAGGTGCTGGTCCCGACGTTCGAGCGGCTCGGCGTCCCGACGGGCGTGGACGTGCAGGGCGTGATGGCCGCGGCGGACGACGTCGTCAAGCCGTTCCTGCACCGGCTGCCGTTCGCCGACCGGGGCGCGATCACGCAGGGCTACGCGGGCGTGTACTCGAGCTTCCTGCTGCACGCGGAGCGGGCGGCGGAGCGCTACGACGTGCCGGCGCACGAGATCCTGCAGCGGGTCGGCGAGGCCGGGTACGTCGGCGGCCAGGAGGACATGATCATCGACGTGGCCCTCCAGCTCGCCGCCGAGCGGGAGCAGGCGTCCGCCTGACACCGGGCACGACGGGAGAGGGGCGGGGAGCACGGCTCCCCGCCCCTCTCCGCGCGTGCGGCGCGTCAGCGCCTCCGGCGGCCGACGCCGATCTCCATGAGGTCGCGGCCGACGGTGAGGGCGCCGTCGAAGCCGCGGCCCGCCCGCCGCCACCGGCCGTCGGGAAGCCCGCCGGGCACGAAGTGGTGGAGCACGAGCCGCCGCGCCCCGGCGTCCCGCGCCACCCGCCCGACCTGCTCGCTCGTGGTGTGGGCGCCGATCATGTGGTTGACGTAGCCCTCCTTGGTCTCGTCCGGGACCGGGAGCCCCGCGATGCTCTCCTCCACCCACGCCCGGTCGATCACCTCGTGGACGAGGACGTCGCAGCCGGCGGCCAGGTCGACGAGGTTCGGCGACACGGTGGTGTCGCCGGAGAACACGACCGAGCCGTCGTCGGTGTCGAACCGGTACCCGAAGGACGGGGCCATCTGGCCGTGGTCGACGAGCGTCGCCGTGACGCGGACCCGGTCGTCCTCGTAGACGGGCAGGGGCGCCCGCAGGCGCGGGACCGGCCCGCCGGGCGCGGCGCCGTCCGGCAGGGCGATGTCGTGGGCCCGCACGCGGGTCGTGACGTCCGGCGCGCCGGTGTCGAACAGGCGGTCGTTGAAGTCGGTGGCGAACGCGGCGACGAGGGACCGGGTCATGGCCTCCGTCCCGGGCGTGGGGGCGTCCGGGTTGACCGGGCGGGGCACCGGCCGTCCCGCCGGGAACACCTCGGGAAGCCGGCCGCGGTCCCCCGGCCCGTGGACCCGCACCGGGCGGTCGGGGAGGCCGAGGCCGCCGCCGGACGTCCCGTGCAGCAGCAGCGCCGGGTAGTCGGCGATGTGGTCGGAGTGCAGGTGCGTCAGGAAGACGGCGCGGAGGTGCCGGAGGTCGTTCATGCCCTCGCCGGGCCCGAGCAGCCCGGCCGGGCGCAGGTTGTGCAGGGCCGCGGAGCCGAGGTCGACCAGGTAGAGGGCGTCGCCGACGACGACGGCCGAGCAGATGCCGGCGCGGCCGGAGCCGCCCTCCCACCAGATCGGCCCGCCGGACGTGCCGACCAGCACCACCCGCGTCCGGTACCCCCGCGCGGACGGGGACGGCGCCGGGCCCGGGGAGGCGGCGGCGGGCGCGGCGCCCAGCAGTCCGGAGGCGCCGAGCGCGCCCGCCGCGAGGCCGGCCGAGCGCAGCAGGCCGCGCCGGGACGGCAGGGACCGGGATTCTTCGCACATGTCAGGCCCTTTCAGGTCGACGGGTGAGGCGGGGAAGCGGCGTGGCGGGGCGGTGGTCACGCCCCGCGGGGCGGGCCGAGGGTCGCGGCGAGGCGGTTCCCGATGATCCACCCGAAGCCGAGGGCGGCGAGCAGGCCGTTCCCGGACATGTAGCCCTCGGTGGACGGCCCGGAGATCCCGCACGCCGAGCCGCCGCCCGCGGAGAGGCCGCCGATGGTGCCGCCGTCGCGGTGCAGGACGCGCCCCTGCTCGTCCACGAGCAGGCCGCCCTGCGTGGTGAGGACGCCGTGCGTGATCCGGCCGGCGTAGAGCGGGAACCGGAGCGGGCCGTGGTCGGCGCCGCGCGGGTCGTCCTCGACGGAGACGGCGCGGAAGGAGGCGAGGGTCGCGGCGAGGGCGTCCGGCGGGAGGCCGAGGGACGCCGCCAGGTCCGCCGCCGAGTCGTGGCGGGAGAAGGCGCCGGCCGCCGCCGACTCGCGCATCAGCTCGGAGCGCATCGCGATCCCGTGCATGCGCTCGTCCCAGATGAGGACGGCCCGGCCGTCGGGGCGCGCGGCGACGAGCCGGCCGAGCTTCGAGTAGCCCTGCGCCTTCTCGTCGGCGAACCGGCGCCCGTCCGTCCCGACGAGCAGCGCGCCGAGGAACGGCAGGACGGGGTTGAGGCGGGTGCCGTGGCCGGGCACGACCATGCCGTGCCCGAGGTAGGCGCCCATGTTGCGGACGGCCGCGCCCAGGCCGGTCCCCCAGCCGATCGCGTCCCCGGTGCTGGTGGAGACGCCGCCGTAGAAGGCGTCGCGGGCGTCCGGGCAGTGCTCGGCCATCATCGCGGCGTTGGCGGCGAACCCGTCGGCGGCCAGCACGACCGCGCGGGCGCGGACGCGGCGGCGGGCGCCGTTCTCCAGCACCTCGACGCCGGTCACCCGGCCGCCCGCCGCGATGAGCCCGACGCCGGGCGTCTCGTCGACGAACGCGATGCCGGGCGCGGCGGCCACCGCGTCGCGGAGCGTCCGGACGAGCAGCGCTCCCCCGGCGCGGCCCGCGTCGGTGTGCAGGCGCGGGACGCTCTGCCCCGCGCGGGCCATGTCCAGGCCGAGCTCGACCGGGTGCCCGAGGTCGTCGGCGAGCCATTCGACGTAGCGGGGCGCGGCCCGGCAGAGGGCGTGCACGACCGGTGCCGACGCGGCGTCGCCGCTGGCGGCGAGGATGTCGCGGGCGTGCCGCTCCGGGGAGTCGTCGACGCCGGCGGCGCGCTGGAATCGGGTGCCGCCGGCGGCGAGGCTGCCGCTGGAGAAGCGGGTGTTGCAGCCGTCGCGGGTGCTCTTCTCGTAGACGGCGACGACCAGGTCGCGGGCGCGGGCGGCGCGGAGCGCGGCGACGAGGCCGCAGGCCCCGCCGCCGATCACCGCGACGTCCACCTCGTCGTCGTAGCGGCCGTCGAAGGGGCCGTCGAAGGGGGCGTCGCAGGGGTCCTCGTGGTGGCCGGCGGACGTCATGGGCGGTCCAGCCCGTAGAACCGGCGGGCCGCCGCGACCATCTCCGGGTCGGGCTTGGAGAAGTACAGCCCGGTGCGGGGCGGGCGGAGGCCGTCGCGGCGGTACTGGACGGCCCGCGTCTCGGCGAGCGCGAGCGCCGTGCCCAGCGAGTCGATCACCGGGACGCCGTCCACGCGGGACACGCCCTGGTCGGCGAGGAACACGTTGAGCGGCCCCTCCCCCGGCACGATGACGTCCGCGCCCGCGGCGGCGGCCCGGCGCGCGGCCGTCCGGAACGCCTCCAGCAGCGGGCCGGGGTCGGCGTAGGCGGCCATCACGTCGGTGAAGCCCTTCTCGACCTGGACGATCGGCCCGACCAGCGGCCCGAATCCGTAGGCGTCCATGGTGCGGCGGAGCTGCGGCTCCAGCTCGGCGATGAAGTTGACGATCCCGACGCGCGACCCGACCGTCGCCGCGTACGCGACGGACGCGTTGCCGAACGCCACCACGGGGATGTCGACGAGGGTCCGGATCTCCTCGAACCCGGTGTCGGGGATCGTGGCGATGAGGAACGCGTCGTAGCCCTCCTCCGCGGCGCGCAGCGCGGCCCGGACGAACTGCTCCCGGTGCAGGTTCGTCAGGTACAGGTGCCCGATGTGCACGCCCGGATAGGAGCCGGGGTAGGTGCCGGGGGCCATCCCGTGCAGCTCGACGGTGGTGCCGGGGCGGGCGGCGGACGCCAGGTGCCGCCGCAGCGCGTCGCGGTAGTGCGGGACGTCGTCCAGGACGGTGAAGCTCTGGTGCCAGATCCTCATCGGCGCGCCGCCTCCGCTCCGGCGATGCGGCCGAACACCGCGCCGCGCAGGACCGACGTCGAACCGGTGTAGTTCGTGTAGTACATCCCGGTCAGCTCGCCCGCCGCGTACAGGCCGGGGATCGGGTCGCCGTCGGTGTCGAGGACCTCCGCGCGGTCGTTCGTCTTCAGGCCGCCGAACGTGAAGACGTTCGAGGCGATGACCGGGTAGGCGTGGAACGGCGCCCGCTCGATCGGGCGCGCCCAGTTCGACTTCGGCGGGACGAGCCCGGCGGTCGCCAGCCCGTCCGGTTCGAGGGGGCGGAACTCCCCGTCCGGGCACGCCCGGTTGAACTCCGCGACCGTCTCGGCGAGGGCGTCCGCGGGGATGCCGAGCCGGGCCGCGAGCTCCTCCAGGGTGTCCGCGGCGACGGGCGGCCGGTCGGTGCGCACGGCGGCCGACAGGTTCGGGACGTCCGCGCAGCCCGCGTCGAAGACCGCGTAGCCGATGCCGTCCGGCTGCGCGTGGATCCGCCGCGCGACCCGCTCGTACCAGGCGTCCACCGGTCCGGGCGCCTCGTCGGCGAACCGGCGGCCGTCCCGGTTGACGAGGATGCCGTACGGGAACGAGAAGACCGCGGCCTCGGCGGCGCCCGAGCGGGGGTCGACGGGCTCGGCGTGGAAGTACGCGAAGTCGCCCGCGGTGGCGGCGCCCGCGTCGAGGGCCATCAGCAGCCCCTCGCCCTTGTTGTAGTGGCCGCCGCGGGCGACCGGGCGGGTGAGGCGCCCGCCGCGCCCGTGGTAGCGGGCCATCAGCTCCGCGCTGCCCTCGTACCCGCCGCAGGCCAGGACGACCCGGCCGCGCAGCTCGCCGCGCGAGGTGCGGACGCCGGCGACCCGGCCGTCCGCACGCAGCAGTCCCCGCGCCGTGGTCTGGTGGCGGAACGCGACGCCGAGCCGTTCGGCCGCCGCCGTCAGCGCGTCGACCAGGGCGAGGCCGCCGCCGACCGGCATGAGCCGGGTCGTCGAGGTGGTGAGGAACGCGGTGGCGAGCCGTTCGAACCGGACGCCGTGCCCGGCGATCCAGCGCAGCGTCGGCCCGGCCCGCTCGGTCAGCGTCGCGACGACCCGCTGGTCGGCGACGCTCAGCGACCGCAGCGGCGCCGACCAGGACGCCGGGTCGCGCAGCGACTCGACCAGCAGCCCGGGATCGGGGTGCCCCTGGAAGTCGCCGAGCAGCTTCTCCTCGAAGTCGTCGGACACCTCGTCGATCGACTTCATCCGCAGGAACGCCTCGGTGTGGCGGGTGTTGCCGCCCGCGTCCCCGCGCGGCGCGCGCTCGGCCACCGCGACCCGCGCCCCGGCCTCGGCGGCCGCCACCGCCGCCGTCAGCCCGGCGACGCCCGCGCCGACGACGACCACGTCGAAGTCGGTCACGTCGGATCGAGTCACGTCGGATCGAGTCACGTCGGACTGAGTCACGTCGGATTCGGTCACGTCGAATTGAGTCACGTCCGTTCGGGTCATGGCTCCCCTCACAGCCCGGCGATGACGTCGGCGGAGGAGCGCACGTCACCGAACATCGGCAGGATCTTCCGGACGGCGACGTCGTGCAGCTCCAGGTCGAACGAGGCGCACATGTCCTCGACGACGGTGACGGCGAGGCCGCTGTCGACGGCCGTGCGGGCGGTCGACTCCACCACGAGGTTCGTCGCGACGCCGCCGAGCACGACGTGCCGGACGCCGGTGCCGAGCAGCATCTCCAGCAGCGGCGTCCCGGCGAACGCGCCGACGCCGCCCTTGTCGACGACCGGCTCGCCCGGCAGCGGCGCCAGGGCGCTCACGATGCGGGCGCCCGGCGCGTCCCGCAGCATGGCGCGCTCGCGCGGGTACGCGTCGAACCGCGCCGACCGGTTGGTGCGCAGTTCGTAGGACGGGTCGAACGCGAGCCGCACGTGGACCACGTACAGGCCGGCGTCCCGCGCCGCGGTGAGGGTCTTCTCGGCGGCGGCGAGGACGCCGCGCCGCTCGACCTGGTCCACCAGCGGGGGCATGCGCATGTGCTCGCCCCGCTCGCACAGCGCGACCTGGTAGTCGAGCATCAGCAGGGCCGTACGGTCGGTCATCGGGGTTCCTTTCGGTTCACGGGGGTCACCACGCCGACCAGCCGCCGTCGACGTAGACGATCTGGCCGGTCATGTAGCGGCCGGCGTCGGAGGCGAGGAGCAGCAGCGGGCCGTCGAGGTCGGCGCCGGGCTCGCCGAGCCGGCCGAGCATGGTGCGCTCGGTCATCCAGCGGAGCCGCTCGGGGTCGTCGCCGAGCGGCGCGGTCATCTCGGTGGGGTAGAACACGGCGGGCGCGAGGCAGTTGACGGTCACGCCGTGCCGGCCGAACTCGGCGGCCATCGACCGCGTCAGGTTGCCGACCCCGGCCTTGGACGCGTAGTACGCCGACTCCGGGACCGGCCCGACGCGCTCGGCGTAGACCGTCGAGAAGTTCACGATCGCGCCGCGGCCGCGCGCGGTCATGCGGCGCCCGGCGGCCCGGTCGAGCAGCCAGGTGCCGGTGAGGTTGACGTCCAGGACGCGCCGCCACTCCTCGAGCGTCGTCTCCTGGACGTCCTTGCGGAGCATCACCCCGGCCGCGTTCACCAGGATGTCCAGGCGCCCGTCGGGGTCGGCGGCGTGCGCGACGAGCGCCTCCACCTGGTCCTCGCGGGTGGCGTCGAAGCGCAGCGCGCGCGCCGGCCGGTTCTCGGCGAGGAGCGTCCCGAGCGTCGCGTCGAGGTCGGCGCCGCGCGACGGCAGGTCCGCGACGACCACCTCGGCGCCCGCCCGGGCGAGCGCGAGCGCGGCGTGCGCGCCGAGGCCGCCCCGGGCGGCGCCCGTGACGAGCGCCCGCCGCCCGGTCAGGTCGAACATTCCGGTCATCGGAGGGCCTCCTCGCTCGCGGCCGTCCCGGCGACGCGGCCGAAGACCGCCGCCTTGCCGAGGGACGTGCCGGTGACGTAGCCCGCGCCGTGGAACCCGCCGGTGACCTCCCCGGCGGCGAACAGGCCCGGGATCGGGTCGCCGTAGACGTCCAGCACCCGCGTGTCGGCGTCGACGGTGATCCCGCCGTAGGTCGCGAGCATCACGGCGGTGCTGGGGTAGCCGTAGAACGGCGGCGTGTCGATCGGACGGGGCGCGCCGACGTCGCCCGACAGCGTCCGGCGGCCGAACGGGTCCGGCGCCCCGGCGGCGATCGCGGCGTTGTAGGCGTCGACCGTCTCCCGCAGCCGGTCGCCCGGGATCCCCAGCCCGTCGGCCAGGTCGCGCAGCGTGTCCGCCCGCTGGATCTGGCCCGCCCGCAGCCGCGGCCGGAAGTCGTAGATCGGCACCTCGGCGTCGGCCCGCTCCAGCACGGGCGCGTCGAAGATCTGGAACGCGACGCCCTCCGGCTGGGCCAGGCAGGCGTCCCCGATCTCCTTGTACGGCAGCGACTCGTCGGTGAACCGCTCGCCGAGGCCGTTCACCGCGATGGCGCCCTTGTACACCGCGAGCAGCCCGTGGCCCTCCTCGGCGGACGACGGCCAGGGGAAGACGCCGAACGTCGCCTTGATGTGCGGCAGGTCGGCGAGCCCGGCGCCGAGCGAGCAGGCCATCTTCAGCCCGTCGCCGTTGCTGCCGGCGCCGCCCGCCTTGACCGCCCGCTCCATGCCGGGGGCGAACCGGGACAGCAGCGCCGGGGCGCGGGAGAAGCCGCCCGTGGCCAGCACCACCGCGCCGGCCCCGACGTGCTCCGCGCCGTCCCGGGACCGGACCCGCACCCCGGCGACCCGGCCGTCCGCGACGGCGGGCCGCTCGGCGGCGCAGCCGAGCCGGACGTGCGCGCCGCGCGAGCGGGCGAGCCGCAGCAGCGTCTCGATCGCCGCCGCCGTGTCGACCGGGTGCGAGCGCGGCACCGACTGCCCGGAGGCGGCGCGCGGCGCGCCGAACCCGACGCCGAGGGAGCGCAGCCACCGGTACGTCCCGAGCTGCTCGCGGCAGTAGGCGTCCACGAGCGCCGGGTCGTTGCGGTGCCGTCCGGTCTCCAGCAGGTCGCGGCGCAGCAGGTCCGGGCCGTCCTCGACGCCCGCCGCGGCCTGCTCGTCCGTCCCGGCGTAGGCGTTGAGCCCGGAGCTGAGGACGGTGCTGCCGCCGGGGGCGGCCGTCTTCTCCAGCAGCAGCACCGACGCGCCCCGCTCGGTCGCGGCGGCCGCCGCGGCGGCGCCCGCGAGCCCGCCGCCCGCGACCACCACGTCGTACCGCGCGGTCACCGGCCGTACCGCCCGTCGGCCTCGGTGTACGCGGGCAGTCCGAAGAGGCGCTGCCGGTCCGCCCACGGCAGCAGCCGGTCGCCGCGGCCGCGGGTCCCGCCCTCGGCGCGCAGGTGCGCGAGGGCCTCCCGCCCGGCGTGCATCATGCTGCGCATCAGGTAGTTGGCGAACAGCGCGACGCGGAAGCCCAGCTCGCCGAGTTCGGCCGTGTCCAGCTCGGGGGTCTTGCCGCCCTCGACGATGTTGGCGATCAGCGGGACCCCGGCCAGCTCGCGGCCGATCGTCCGCATCTCGCCGACGCCGCGCGGCGCCTCCACGAAGATCACCTCGGCTCCGGCTTCGGCGTACGCGCGGGCCCGCCGGATCGCCTCGTCCAGGCCGTGGACGCCGCGCGCGTCCGTCCGGGCGACGAGCACCGGGCCGCCGTCGCCGCGGGCGTCCAGCGCCGCCCGGATCTTGGCGACCATCGCGTCGGCGGAGACGAGCCGGTGGTCGTCGAAGTGGCCGCACCGCTTGTCGAGGACCTGGTCCTCGAGCTGGACGGCCGCCGCGCCCGCCGCGTCGAGCATCCGCATCGTGCGCATCACCGCGAGCGGGCCGCCGTAGCCGGTGTCGGCGTCCACGATCACCGGCAGGTCGGTGGCGCCGGCGAGCCGCTGCACGTGGTCGGCGACCTCCCGCTGGGAGATCAGCCCGATGTCGGGGACGCCGTACTGGGCGTTGGCGAGCCCGGCGCCGGTCAGGTACGCGGTCTCGAACCCGGCCTCCTCGACCAGGCGCAGCCCGGCGGCGTCCGTGACGCCGGGCGCGATGACGACCCGGTCGGACGCGAGCAGCGACCGCAGTTCGGCGCGCCGCTGCGCGGCCGTCTTCCCGGGCAGGATGGCGTGGGTCATCGCCGCACCGCCGCCTCGCGCGCGCCGGGGCGCCCGGCGTCCGGTGCCTCCGGACGGGCCCCGGGGGTCACAGGTGCACCGCCGGGACGTCGTCGGCGCCGAGCGCGAGGGCGCCGTGCGCGCGGCCGAGGGGGTCGGCCAGCAGGAACGCGTGCCCGATCGCGGCGGTCACGTCCTGGAAGCGGCGGTGCAGCGGGTGGTCGGTGTAGGCGGTGCGGCCGCTGGAGGCGCGCATGAGCCGGGTGACGGCGGCGCCCGCGTCCTGCGCGGAGCGGGCCAGCGCGTAGCGGTGCCGGGCGCGGGTCTCGCGGGACGGCCACTCCCCCGCCTCGGCGGTCGCGGTGAGCTCGGCGGCGACCGCGCGGAGGCCGGTGATGCCGGCGTCGACGGCGTAGGCGTTCTCGGCGAGGTGCCGCTGGACGAGGTGGTCCTCGCGGACGGGGCCGGCGGCGGTGCGGCGGTCGCGGGTCGCGGCGGTCCAGGCGTCCACGAACCCGCGGGCGGCGCCGAGCGCCCCGGCCGCGATGATCGCGTTGAAGACGACGGCCCAGGGCAGCCGGTAGAGGGCGCCGGGGTTGACCTCGCGGCCGGGCAGCGGCGTGCCGAGGCCGTAGGTGTAGTCGACGTGCGACTGGGCGCGGTGCGCGGGGACGAACGCGCCGTCGACCACGATGTCGTTG
The DNA here is from genome assembly GCF_000425065.1 of Actinomadura rifamycini DSM 43936. Classification (GTDB taxonomy): domain Bacteria; phylum Actinomycetota; class Actinomycetes; order Streptosporangiales; family Streptosporangiaceae; genus Spirillospora; species Spirillospora rifamycini. Next base: position 356,953 of record NZ_AULB01000009.1, on the reverse strand, counting down.
CTGCCCGTCGCGGCGAGCCCGGCGGTGTGCCAGGTGTCCTCGATCGCGTACTGGTCGCGGTCGAGGATCACGCTGACGAAGTCGGCGACGGGCGCGCCGTTCCAGTCGCGCTCGCCCGCGATGCCGCCGAGGATGACGCCGTCGGTGTGCAGGCAGCCGGACGAGAACGACCAGCGGCCCGACACCCGGTAGCCGCCGTCCGCGCGCTCGACCTTGCCGGTGGGCGTGTAGGACGACGCGAGCGTGCGGGCGGGGTCGTCGCCCCAGATCTCCCGCTGCGCCTCCTCGGGGAACAGCGCGACCTGCCAGGGGTGGACGCCGACCACGGCGGTGACCCATCCGGCGGCGGGAGCGGCCCGGCCCGCCTCGACGACCGCGTCGAGGAACTCGGCGAGGGGCGTCTCGGCGCCGCCCCAGCGGGCGGGCTGCAGGGCGCGGAGCACGCCGGTGTCCTGGAGGTGCTTCCAGGCGAGGTCGGTCAGCCTGCGCTGCCGCGCGCCCGCCGCGTCCTCCGCGGCGAGGACGGGTGCGGCCGCGCGCACGGCGTCGACGATGGACATGGGGTGGCCCCCTCTGATGTCGTGTGGCACTGATATCATGTAGCACTTACTACAGGGAAATGGGCGTGCAGCGGCCCGGGCGGATGCGAGACGAGGGCTCCGGGAAGCGGGTCGCCGGGTCGAGGCGGGCCGTCAGGAGGCGAGCGGCTCCCGGTAGCCGCCGTAGCCGCCCCGGTAGAAGATGAGCGGCCCGCCGGTCCCGCGCACGCCCATGTCGACGACGCGGCCGAGCGCGAGGAAGTGGTCCCCGGCCTCGGTGACCCGCTCCAGGCGGCAGTCGATCCAGGTGAGCGAGTCGTCCAGGACGGGCGAGCCGGTCGGCCCCGGGGTCCAGCCGAGCGACGCGAACTTGTCGGCGCCGCGCGTGGCGAACCGGCGGCAGACGTCCTGGTGCTCCTCGCCCAGGACGTTCACGCAGAAGCGGCCGGCCTCGCGGATGCGCGGCCACGTCGTGGACCCGGCGTCGGGGAAGAAGCCGACCAGCGCCGGGCGCAGCGACACCGAGGTGAACGAGCCGACCGCCATGCCGACCGGCTCCTCCTCCCCCGGCGGGCCGTGCATCGCCGTGACGGCCACGACGCCCGTCGGGTAGTGGGACAGGACGCGCCGCAGCGCGTCCGGCGCGATGTCGGGGGCCCGCGGCGCGCTCTCCGGGGCCGCGGCCGGCATCGCGTCATGGGCGTGCGGCGCCGTGCCGGCCGCCCCGGCCGTCCGGTGCGCCGTGTCCCGGCCGGTGTCTCGGATGGTCATCGGTCCTCCTTTCGCCGGGGCGCCGCGCGGACGGGCGCGGCGCCCCCTCACGGACGTGTCAGAACGCGCCCCGGACGAACCCGTCGACGAGGTTCGCGAAGGTCTCGGGGTGCTCGATCTGGCTCCAGTGCCCGCAGTTCGGCACGATGTGCAGCCGCGCGTTCGGGATGTGCCGGGCCAGGTAGTGGCTCACCTCGGGCGGGACGATCTTGTCCTCGCGGGCCGCGACGACCAGCACGTCCTTGTCGATCTTCGCCAGTTCCTCGGGCCGCCAGCCGATGCGGCCGCCCGCGCTGAAGTCGAACGTCGCGAGGTGCGAGCGGCGCACGTCCTCGCGGAGCGCGCGCGGCATCCGCCCGGCGGCGATCTCCCCGAGGCGGGGCCCGAACGCGGACGGGTCGTGGACGAACAGCGTGAGCAGCTCGGCCATCGCCTCCTCGGTCGGGTCGTCGTAGAAGCCGATCAGCTTCGCCAGCCCCGGCAGCGGCTTCAGATCGGGCATGCCGCCGCTGCCCATGAGGATCACCTTCCCGACCCGCTCCGGCCGCTCCAGGGTCATGGCCAGGGACATCTGCCCGCCGTAGGAGTTGCCGACGAGCGTGACGCGGTCGATGCCGAGGGCGTCCAGCAGCTTCCAGGTCGCGGCGACGCGCAGCTCGGTGAAGGCGGCCATGCCGCGCGGCGGCGGGTTCGGGTGGTCGGAGTCGCCGAAGCCGAGCGTGTCGGGCGCGATGCAGTGGTAGCGGTCGCCGAGGTCGCCGATCAGCCGCTCCCAGTTCGACAGCCCGCTGACGCCCGGCCCGGAGCCGTGCAGGAACAGCAGCGGCTCGGCGGACGGGTCGCCGGACGTGCTGACCCGCAGCCGGTGCTCCCCGGCCTGGACGTCGGTGGTGGTGATCTCCGCGGGCATCAGGCGCTCTCCTCCGTGGCGGCGGGCTTGTTGAACAGGGCGAACGGGAGCTTCTCGCGGTGCTCGGTGCCGCGGTGGCCCCAGATCTTGGTGCTGGTGTAGGTGGCGGGCTCCCACAGCGCGTCGTCCACGACCACGCCGCCCTGGCCGTACTCGAGGTTGAAGCCGGCCGGCGTGTAAAGGTAGAAGGACGTCGCGCGGTCGTTGGTGTGGCGGCCGAGGGTCAGCACGATCGGGACGTCGCGCTCCTCGCAGAGGTCGTAGGCGATGCCGACGTCGTCCAGCGACTCGACCTCGACCATGAGGTGCTGGAAGCCGCTCGTGCCCGGGATCTCGGCGATCGCGAGCGAGTGGTGGCGTCCGTTGACGTGGTAGAACTGCGCGTTCAGCGGCGGGTCGACGATGCGGTCGGACAGCTTGAAGCCGAGGACCTCGGTGAAGAACGCGTTGGCCTCGGCCATGTCCGGGACGACGAGGACCGCGTGCCCGAGCCCCTGCGGGCCGGTGACGAACCCGCCCGACATCGCCCGTCCCGGCCGGAACCCGCCCGGATGCCGCCGCTGGCCCCACGACAGCTCGTGCCGGTTGCCGAACGGGTCGGTGAACGAGACGAGCGCGGCGACGCCGCGTTCGGCGGCGAGCCCGGCGTCCTCCTCCCGCACCTCGATGCCGCGGTCGCGCAGGCGCGCGGCGAGCTCGTCCATCGCGTCGGGGGTGCGGACGCCCCAGCCGAGGTACTCGTGCGCGTGCTCCCCGCCGGGGTGGATCACGAGGCGGTAGTCGGCGTCGTCGACGCGCAGGCGCACGGCGCCGTCGCCGCCGCGCCCGGCGACCTCCATCCCGAGCACCTCGGGGCCGAACGCCAGCCACTCCTCGTAGGCGGGCGAGGAGAAACCGATGTAGTCGAGCGACTGGATCACAGCTGTACCTCCGGCGGCGTGGCGCCCAGGACGCGGGCGGCGTAGGCGAGGGCGACGTTGTCGGTGGCGAGGAACGCGTGGCCGAGGGCGGCGACGATGTCCTGGAACCGGCCGTGCAGCGGGTGGTCGAGGTAGGCGACGCGGCCGGAGGAGATCCGGTAGAGGTCGGCGACGGCGTCCCCGGCCAGCTCGCAGCCGCGGTTGACGTCCCAGCGCAGCCGGGCCCGCTCCTCCTTCTCGACGTACCGGCCCGACTCCCCCGCCTCGGTGATCGTCACGGCGGCGTTGCGCATCTTCGCGACGGCGGCGTCGAGCGTCCAGTACGCGTCGGCCAGGTGCTTCTGGACGAGCGGGTCCTCGCCGACCTTCCCGCCCCAGTTCGCCCGCCGCTCGCGGGTGGTCCTCGTCCACTCGTCCAGGAACCCCTGCGCCATGCCGAGGGTCGGCGCGACGAGGACGAGGTTGAACAGCGTCGCCCACGGCAGCCGGTAGCGCGGGCCGGGGTTGGTCTCCTGGCCGGGGGCGAGGACGCCCGGCAGGTACTCGTAGCGGACGTGGGACAGGAACCGGCGCGCGGGGACGACGACGTCCTCGACGACGATGTCCTTGCTGCCGGTGCCCTTGAGCCCGGAGGTGTGCCAGTTGTCGTCGATGCGGTACTCGCCGCGCAGCAGGATGAGCGACCCGTAGTCGGGGACGCGCGCGCCGCCGGCGTCCGCCTCCCCGGCGATGCCGCCGAGGATGACGCCGTGGCCGTGGTCGCAGCCGGAGGAGAACGACCAGCGGCCGCTCACCCGGTAGCCCCCGTCCACGGGGACGACCTTGCCGGTCGGCGCGTACGACGACGACAGCATGCGGGACGCGTCCTCGCCCCAGAGCTCCTTCTGCGTCTCCTCGGGGAACAGGGCGCTCTGCCACGGGTGGGAGCCGACGACGCCGGCGACCCAGCCCGCGGACGGCGCGACCCGCGCCACCTCGAACACGCCGTCCAGGAAGTCGGCGAGCGGCGCCTCGCCGCCGCCCCAGCGGGCGGGCTGCAGGGCCCGCAGGACGCCCGTCTCGAGCAGCAGCCGCCAGGTCTCGGCGGTGAGCGAGCGGTCGCGGACGGCGACGCGCTCCTGCTCGGCGAGGCCGGGGGCGGCCGCCCGCACCCGTTCAGCGATCGTCATGGACGACCCCCTGTCGTCTGTAGTGAACATTCTTCCCTGTAGTAAGCGTTACAGGATGTTGTGCGGCAACCTACGCCTCGCCGGCGTGTGATAGCAAGAGGTCCGTGGCCCCCAAAACAGACCGACGCACCCAGCACAGCGGCGAGACGCGCCGCCGCATCCTGCGCGCCGCCGCCGAGATCGCGGCCGAGCGCGGCTACGACGGGACGAGCGTCGCCCTGGTCACCAAGCGCTCCGGGCTCCCGGCCAGCTCCGTCTACTGGCACTTCGGCAGCAAGGACGACCTGCTCGCCGCGGTGATCGAGCACAGCTACACCGAGTGGCTGCCCGCCCGCCCCCGCTGGGCGCCGCCCGAGCCCGGCACGGACCGCATCGAGTACCTGCGCAACTGGCTCCGCGAGGCCGGGCAGAGCTTCGCCGACCGCCCGGTGTTCATGCGCCTCGGGCTGATGCTGCTGCTGGAGCGCCGCGCCGAGGAGCCCGCCGCCCGCGCCCGCTTCCAGCAGATCCGCGCGGAGATGCTCACCGCGATGGCCGACTGGTGGGGCGCCGTGCTGCCCGGCGAGGTCGTCGAGCGGCGCCCCGACCTGCCCGGGCTGCTCGCGCAGCTGAACATGGCGGCGTCCGACGGCCTGTACGCGATGTCCGCCGGGGACCCCTCGATCGACATGAACGCCCTCCAGGACCTGCTCGCGACCGCCCTCGACTCCGTCGCCGACCGCATCGCCCGCGAGGTCGCCGGGGACGCCGGGGCGGGCGGGGCCGGGGGCTCCGGCGGCGTCTGAAACCGCGGGCCGGGCGGCCGTCCGTGGCGCTAAGCTGCTGCTTCAGGCAGTCGGCCGTCCGGGGGGCGTCACAGGTGGAGCTCGGCACGCGCCGCGACGGGCCGCTCCCCCTGCGGGTGCTGCCGTTCGCGGCGCTGGCGGTCATCTCCGTCGTCGACTTCTCCGCCGGCCCCACCGTCGGATACCTGCCGCTGCTCGCGCTCGGCCCCGCGTTCGCCAGCCTCTTCGGCGGCGTCCTGCGCACCCTGTTCGTGGGCGTGCTCGCGATCGTCCTCTGCACGCTGCTCGGCGCCTACAGCGACGTCCTCGGCACCTTCCGGACGAACCTGACGTTCGTCTCCATCGGCGGCGTCACCGTCGCCGGGACGATCGCCGCGGTCTACCGGCAGCGCCGCGAGCGCGAGCTCGCCGACGTGCGCAACATCGCCGAGGTCGCCCAGCGGGTGCTGCTGCGCCCGATGCCGCGGCGCGTCGGGCCGGTGCGCGCGACCGTCCGGTACATCTCCGCCGCGGCGGGGGCGCGGATCGGCGGCGACCTCTACGAGGTGGTGCAGACCGCGCGGGGCGTGCGCGTCATCGTCGGCGACGTGCAGGGCAAGGGCCTGGACGCCGTCGAGACCGCCGCGGTCGTCCTCGGCGCCTTCCGCGAGGCCGCCTACGACGAGGCGGACCTGCACGGCGTCGCCGGGCGCATCGAGCGGGCGCTCGCCCGGCAGCTCGGCAGCGAGCAGTTCGTCACGGCCCTGCTCGCCGAGGTCCACGAGGACGACGGCGTCACGCTGCTGAACCGCGGGCACCCGCCGCCGCTGCTGATCCGCTCCGACGCCTCGACCGCGACGCTCGACCCGCCCGAGCCCGCGCCGCCGCTCGGCCTCTCCGTCCTGGTCGAGGAACCCGCGCCGAGCACCCGCGTCGACCTCTTCCCCGGCGACCAGATGCTGCTCTACACCGACGGCGTCATCGAGGCCCGCGACGCCGACGGGGCCTTCTACCCGCTCACCGAGCGGGTCGGCGTGCTGGCCGCGGACGACCCCGAGGACGCCCTCGACGGCCTGCAGTCCGACCTGCTCTCCTACGTCGGCGCGCCGCTCGACGACGACGCCGCGATGCTGCTGCTGCGCCGCCGCGTCTGACCCGGGGCGGCGGGCCGCTCGGCGGCTACGGTTCGATGACCAGCTTGCCGCGCGTGTGCCCCTCGCGGCTCGCGTCGAACGCCTCCCCGACCCGGTCGAGCTTGTACGTCGCGGCGACGTCCACGGTGAGCGCCCCGCGCTCCGCCATGTCCGCGAGCTCGGCGAGCTTCGCGCCGTCCGGCCGCACCCAGATCCAGTGCCCGCCGTGCTCGGCGGCGGAGGGGTCGGCGACCGACGCGTGCCGCCCCCCGGGCGCCAGCACGGCCAGCGTCGTGTCGAGCTGCCCGCCCGCGAAGTCGGCGACCGCCGTGACCCCGTCCGGCGCGGCCTCCCGCACCCGCTCGACGAGCCCCTCCCCGTACACGAGGGGTTCGGCGCCGCGCCCCCGCAGGTGCGGGTGGTTGCGCTCGGACGCCGTCCCGATCACGGACGCGCCCCGCGCCCGGGCCATCTGCACGGCGAGGTCGCCGACGCCGCCGGACGCGCCGTGAATCAGCAGCGTGTCGCCGGGGCCGACCTCGAGCCGGTCCAGGGTGCGCTGCGCGGTCATCCCGGCCAGCGGCAGCCCGCCCGCCTGCCGCCAGTCCAGCGTCGTCGGCTTGCGGGACACCGCCCAGGCCGACACCGCCACGTACTCGGCGAACGTGCCCGCCCGCACCACGTCCTTGCGGGCGTAGGACATCACCTCGTCCCCGACGGCGAACTCGGGCGTGTCCGGCCCGACGGCCCGCACCACCCCGGCGACGTCCCAGCCGGGGATGACGGGGAACAGCGCCTCCATCATCCCTTCCAGACCGCCCGCCATCACCTTCCAGTCGACCGGGTTCACTCCGGCCGCCCACACCTCGATCAGCACCTGCCCGGGGCCCACCCGCGGATCCGGGACGTCCCCGATCTCCAGCCGCGAGTTGTCCTCCGCGAAGGCCGCATAAGTCACAGCGCGCATGACCACACACATAACCAGCAGAAACGGAACTAACCGCGATGTGCGCGGGCCCACAGCGCGGGCCAGCCGCCCGACCCGAGCCACGAGGCCGGGACCCGCAGCCCGTACTCGGCCGCCTCGTCCCAGAACGCGCCGGTGTCCGCCCCGAGCTCCCGCGCGGCGGGGAACGCCCGCCGCCACGGACCGTCCTCGTCGGCGAGGGAAGCCGCGGGAAACCCGGGGACGGTCGCGCGGCGCGGCGCCGCGACCTCCGCCAGCGCGATCCCGGGACGCGCGCAGGTGACGTGGACGGCCAGCGCGCACAGCGGCCCCGCGGCGGGACGGCGGCGGACCGCGCGGGCGAGGGCCGGGTCGTCCCGGACGGCCAGCAGCCCGACGGCGCGGCGGACGCGGCGCGCGGCGAGCTCGATCGCGTGGGCGTCCGCGATCCCCGGCAGCCGGACCAGGCGGCGCAGCGACTTCGGCAGCGGCGCCTCGCCGGACAGTGGCGCGAGCCGGTCGCGGGCGGACGGGTCCAGCGCCTCGACCGCGTCGCGCAGCGGGCGGTGCGCCGTCGCCTCCCACAGTCCGGCCAGGTCGGCGGCGCGCCCGTCCAGCGCGCGGGCGCAGTCCCGCGCGAGCCGGTCGAGATCCGACCGGCCGATCCGCACCGCCGCCGCGTCCGGCGCGGTCGCGGCGACGGCGGCGAGCACGCCGAGCGCCGCGCCGTCCACCCGGACCAGCTCCCGGAGCGCCGGGCCCGCCTCCGCAAGCAGGCGGTCCCCGGCGCCGCGCCGGGCGGGACGCGCGGGCGGCCCGCCGGCGTCCGGAGCGCCGCCCTCCTCGGCGGCGGGCGCGTCGCCCGGGAGCGCCTCGACGCGGGCGCGGAAGGCCGCGGCGAGCTCCCGGGGCGCCTCCTGGTTGAACCGCCCCTCGATCTGGGCCACGCACCATCCGCGGGCGGCGGGCCTGAGCCGCACCACCTCCGCGTTGGCGACCAGGCGCCCGGAGGCGCCGTACAAACCCACCAGGACGGACTTCCCCGACTCGCCCTCCGGGAAGTACGCCGCGATGCAGTTGCCCATGTAACCGGCCCATTCGGCCAGGTCGCGAGCGGTGCGCGCCACTTTGGCGCGGTGGCCGCCCACCTCGGCGCCGTCCAGCGCGGCGAGCGGCGCCGGCACCGCGAACTCGCCGGTGAGGGCCTCGGTCACGGCGGTCCCGGTCAGCAGCGACTCCACGAGCGCGGGCCACGTCCGGGCGTTCCCGGGCGGCACCCCGCCGAAGGCGACGAGCCGCGCGGTGCCCGCCACCGCCTGCGTGACCGACGCGTACCCGGGACGGTCGTCCGGCTCGGGCTCGGCATCGTGCGAGAACCAGGGTTCACCGGTGCCGGGCTCGGCCTGCGCCCGCTCGCGGCCGTGCACCTGCGCCAGGGCGTCGATCAGGTCCACGTACCAGAGGAAGTCCCCGATCACCTCGGCGCCGGAGGCGTCCCCGCCGGCCTCGGCGACGCGGGCCGACAGCGGCGCGCGGTCGAGCATCCGCGCGGCCCACGGTCCGATGCCGTCCCACTCCTCCGGCGGCCGCACGCCGTACCCCGCGCCCCTCCGCCAGCCGCCCACCGGGACCTCGGCCCAGCCGCGCAGCGCGGTCTCGGGAACGCGCGTGTCGACCTCGTCGAGGGCGCGCACGATGTCCTGCACCACCACGAGGGCGAAGTCCCGGGCGCAGGCCAGGCGCGGGCGGACGTACCCGGCGAGCCTCGCGTCCTCCGGCTCGCCCACCTTGCGGCGCAGGTCCCGCACGTAGGCGCCGGGACGGGGCGGCAGGCCCGTGAGCCCCGGCACCCGCCGCGCGTCGTACACCGCCGCGTCGTCGCGCGCCTGCTCCACGGCCGCGTCCAGAAGGTCCGCGGACCGTGCCAGCCCCTCGCGCACACCGTGATCGGCGACCGCGACGGCCGTGCGGAGCAGCGCCGTCGCGGCGAGCGCGTCCCGGTACAGCCCGCACAGCGCGATGTGCCAGTAGGCGTCCGGCGGCACCCACCGCGCGTAGTCCGCGAACGACGCGTCGGCCCCGAGGTCCCCCCTCGCCCACTGCAGGACCCGCTCGTCCTCGGAGTGCCGCCGGCGCGCGTGCAGGTCCGCCACCCGGTCGCGGCGCGACTGCGTCGCCCGGCGGCGCTCCCGGCGCGCCTCCTCGACCCGGTGCTCCGCCACCCGCCGCCACAGGTCCAGGACGAGGTCCGGCCTGCGCGGCCGCGGCACCGGCGCGAGCACCCGCCGCAGGTCGGCGCCCAGCGCCGACGGCGAACCGCCGGGGACCACCGGCTCCGGCGCGGCGAGCTCCAGCACCCGCTCCAGCTGCTCCGGGCCCAGGACGTCGCTCGCCGCCGACGCCACGTGCAGCGCGTCCCACCGGCCCTCCTCGGCGGCCCGTGCCGCCGCGGCCCCGACCCGCTTGGTGGCCGAGGGCCCGAACAGCGCGACCATGACCGCGGCCCGGTCGCCGAGCCGCCGCGCGTCCCGCACGCCGACGGCCCGCAGCGCGGCCAGGACGGCGTCGCGCCGGTCCCCGCGCGCGCCCTCCAGCCGCCCGGACCGGAACCCCGCCCCGAGATCGACCCCCGCGCCCGCCGCGACGTCGCCGCCGTCCGCCACCAGCACCCGCAGCGCCGCGACCGCCCGCCGCACGTCGCCGCCCGGCGCGTCCTCCGGGCCGAGCGCCACCGGGGTGCCGGGCTTCGCGCCCGGTCCGTCCGCCCGCACGGGCCCGGACGGCCCCGCGATCCACGCGGACCGCCGCGCGTCCACCACGCCGCCCGCCAACCGGATGTTCATCGCACGCCATCATGCGCCCGGCCCCGGCGCCCGCCCAAACGGTTTTCCCGTCAGGCGCTCACTCGGAATTCATCGGAAAGAAACGCTCCGACAAGGCCATCCACGACGCGAACGCCAGATATCCCGTCTCGAACGCGACGAGATCGCGGTCCCAGCGCGCCCCGTCCTTTCCCTTTCGCGCGAAACGCAGCAGCACGGCGCCGCCCGCCAGGTTGAGCCCGGCCCACACGCCGTTCGCCACCGGGCCCGACTCCCGCCCGGCCAGCGGCGTCATGTGCCGGCGCCCGCTGACGGCGGTGGCGATGTGCGGCGCGCTGTTGGCGACCAGCATCCCGGCGAAGAAAGACTGCGCTCGCGACGAATTCATGCCGCGATGCTAATGCAGCGGGCTCTCGTCCAGATTCGCGAGCAGCGCCCGCGGATCGTCATAGACGGCGACGGCGCCCGCGGCCTCCAGTTCGCCGCGCGCCCACCCGCCGGTGAGCACCCCGACGCACGGCACGCCGACCCGCCCCGCCGCCTCGACGTCCCACGCGGTGTCCCCCACGAACACCGCGCGCCCCGCCGGCGCACCCGCCCGTTCGAGCGCCAGCTCCACGAGGTCCGGCGCGGGTTTGCTCTGCCCGACCTCCGACGCCGACGTCGCCTCGTCGATCGCGTCCTCCGCGTCCAGCGCCGCCCGCAGCGCCCGCATCTCCGGCTCGGCCGCCGAACTCGCGAGCACCACCCGCTTCCCCCGCGCCTTGCACGCCCGCAGCAGCTCCGCCGCGCCGTCGAACGCCTGCAATCGGCCCCAGTACTGGGCGTACAGGGCCGTATGCGCGTCCCGCATCGCGTCGTCGGCGCCCCGGTCGCGCCCGTCCGGCAGCACCTGGTCGAGCAGCTTGTCCGACCCCATCCCGACCGCCCGGTGGACCTCCGCCATCGCCACCGCGTGCCCCTGCTGCCGGAACGCCTCCCACCACGTGACCGCATGCAGGAACGTGGTGTCGACGAGCGTCCCGTCCACATCGAACAGCACAGCCTCAACCATGCCCCGGCCCTACCCGCCGTCCCGGCCCCCACTCGGCCCGCGCGGCTCGGGCTCGACTGGTGTCAGGTGACCGGGTCGGGGCCCCAGATGGGCCAGGCCCAGGCGGCCGGGTCGCCGATCTCCTTGGACGTCATCCCGCTGCATCCGGTGAGGACGTCGACGAGCAGTTCGGTGATCGTGCACCCGTAGTCGACGGGGCCGTCGAAGTCGAGGCGGACGACGGGCCACCGGTCGGGGTCCGGGTCGCGGGTGTCCCAGCAGAGGACGTCGCGGCCCTCGGTGCTCGCGCAGAAGAGAAGGCCGCCCGGCTCGGGGAAGACATAGAAGTACTCGTCGGGATCGGCGTCCTCGGGGCGGTCGTCGGTGCATCAGTCCTCGAGCAGGTCGCGGTGCATCTCGTGGTGGGACGCCGTGTCCTTCGGAGCGACGACGAAGAAGCCGTTCCACACGGCGGCGGGGAAGGACTCCTGGAGCCTCTTGTAGTCGGTCGGGAGCCGCGTTCCCAGCTCGCCCTCGATCGCGTCCCAGTCGTGGACCTGCGGTCGGCCGGGGCCGACGATGGTCTTGAGCTGGGCGAGCGGGTCGCGGCGGACCTCCGGGTCCGGGACGGGCGCGGGCGCGGCCCGGGTCAGGACGCGTTCGCGGCGGACGGGCGGGAGCGAGAGGACCGGGAGGTCCAGGCCGCCGTCGAGCCACCGGGTGAGGAACTCGCCGGTGGAGATGTTGAGCTGCTGGTGCCCCCGGCCGACGAGGACGATCAGCCAGTCGGCCGGGTCGGGGCGGACAGGGAGCCACCAGCAGGTCTCACCCGTCGCGAAGACGCCCCACAGCCGCGCCTCGGCGGGGATGTCCGGGGTGCGGTGCCGCTCTTCTTCGGCGTCCCCGGGGACGAGCAGGCGGAGGACGCCGGCGAGGGTCCCGGGGCCGATCGCGGTGATCAGCGCGGCGTAGTCGTCGGGGGCGCCGGGGACGGGCCCCCGCCACGCGCCGGGCTCGTCGACGCGGATGGACGAGGCGAACGCCCGGCCCGCGCTCTGAAGATCGCCTTTCATGCGGACACTCTGGCACGCGGGTGCGACGTTCCTCGAGCGGGCGGGCGGTGCCGGCGCGACCGGCGGACGCTCGGAAGGCGTCGCCGGTTTCCTGATGGCGCTTCGCCGAAACCGGTTCGCCTATTCCGATCCCGCTTCTTCGCTGTAACGATCCGGCTCCGCTGCGGCGTCCCCGGAGCATCGGGGGTAGCTGGCGGCACTCGGCCTGTGCATCATCGTCGACTGCCCATCAGACGACAGGAAAGGGTCGATTCATGGATGAACCCGTCGGCGGCGAGGCCGGCACCAAGAGCGATGCCGGTCCGCCCGGTACGGGCGAGGGGCCGCTGAGCGCGGCGGCCCGCAGGCTCGGCCTCCACACGGACCCGATCATCTTCTTCGTCTCGGCCGGGCTGATGATCGCCTTCCTGGTCCTGGTGCTGGCGCTCCCCGGCCCGATCAACGACCTCTTCACCTCCGGCCGGGACTGGATCGTCACCAATCTGGGGTGGTTCTTCATCCTCGGGGTGACCGCCTGGCTGGTCTTCCTGGTGTGGGTCGCGCTGAGCCGGTACGGCAACCTCCGGCTCGGCGGAGACGACTCGCGGCCCGAGTACGGGAACCTCTCCTGGTTCGCGATGCTCTTCGCCGGCGGCATCGGCACCGTCCTGATGTTCTGGGGCGTCGCCGAGCCGATCTCGCACTTCGCGAACCCGCCGATGGCCGACGTGGCCCCGTACTCGGTCGACGCCTCGCGCGAGGCGATGAACTTCTCGCTGTACCACCTGAGCCTGCACACCTGGGCGATCTTCACCCTGCCCGGGCTCGCGTTCGGCTTCTTCATCTACCGGTACAACCTGCCGCTGCGGGTCAGCTCGGTGTTCTACCCGTTCCTCAAGGAGCGGATCCACGGCCCGATCGGCCGGACCATCGACATCTTCGCCGTCCTCGGCACCCTCTTCGGCCTGGCGGTGTCGCTCGGCCTGGGGACCTCGCAGATCGCGGCGGGCCTCGAGGTGCTGACCCCGCTGCCGGACAACGTGGGCACCCGGGTGCTGGTGATCACCGTGCTCACCGCCGTCGCCGTGAGCTCGATCGTGGCCGGCCTCGACAAGGGCGTGAAGCGGCTCTCGAACATCAACATCCTGATGGCCGTCGGGCTGATGGTCTTCGTGCTCCTCTTCGGCGAGACGGTGTTCCTGTTCCGGCAGATCTTCGAGAGCACGGGCCGCTACATGGAGAGCATCGTCGGGCTCTCGCTGTGGAACGACGCGATGGCCGGCTTCACCAAGGAAGGCGGCTGGGGCTGGCAGGGCGGCTGGACCGTCTTCTACTGGGCCTGGACCGTCACCTGGGCGCCGTTCATGGGCGTCTTCCTGGCCCGCATCTCCAAGGGCCGCACCATCCGCCAGTTCGTCGGCGGCGTGCTGTTCGCGCCGGCGGTCTTCACGGTGGTCTGGTTCGCCATCTTCGGCTGGTCGGCGATGCGGATCGACGGCATCGGCGGGGACGGCGGCTCCCTGACCCAGAAGGTCGTCAAGGACGAGCAGGTCCCGCTCGCGATGTTCGAGTTCTTCTCGAACTTCCCGGCGGAGACCCTGATCAAGGGCATCGCGGTCGTCGTCGTCGCACTGTTCTTCGCGACGTCCTCCGACTCGGCGTCGCTGGTCGTCGACATGCTCTGCTCCGGTTCCGAAGACCCCGGGCCGGTGCGGCAGCGGCTGTTCTGGGGCATCGCCGAGGGGACCCTGGCCGCCTCGCTCATCGTCCTCGGCGGCGACGCCGCGCTGGAAGCCTTGCAGCAGGTCATCACGGTGATCGGACTACCGATCTTCATCCTGGCCTGCCTCATGCTCGTCAGCCTCGCCAAGGGGCTGAAACAGGAGTCGCACGCGGCCTACGCCGCGCAGTTCAGGGAACTGCAGCGCCGCGCCCAGGCCGGAGACGGACCGGCGCCGCCCGAGAAGGCCGTGCAGAAGTCCTGACGGACCGGGCCCGCCCCCGATGTCGCTTCCGGGGCGGGCCCGTCGTTTTTCGTCAGCGGGTCAGCAGGTCGCGGAGGGTCTTGGTCACCTCGGCGGGGGCTTCCTCGGCCATGAAGTGGCCCCACGGGACGGTCGCGTGGACGAGGTCGGACGCCCACGGGCGCCAGAGGGCCTCGGCGTCGTAGCCGAGGGCGGCGCCCCAGTCCTGCTGGAGGACGGTGACGGGCATCGCGAGGCGGTTGCCCGCGTCCCGGTCGGCCCGGTCGTGGGCGATGTCGATGTTCGCGGACGCGCGGTAGTCGGCGACGATCGAGGGGACCGCGGCGCGGCAGGCGGCCAGGTAGGCGGCGCGGACGTCGGCGGGGATCGCGTCCGGGGAGCCGGCCCACAGGTCGAGGAAGTGGCCGAAGAACGCGTCGGGGGCGCCGGCGATCAGCCGTTCGGGGAGACCGGGCGGCTGGGCCATCAGGAAGAGGTGGAAGCCGACCGCGGCCGAGGCGCCGTGCATCGCGTCCCACATGTCGAGCGTGGGCAGGACGTCCAGGGTCGCGAGGTGCGTGACGGTGCCGGGGTGGTCGAGGCCGGCGCGGAACGCGACGAGCGCGCCGCGGTCGTGGCCGGCGAGCGCGAAGCGCTCGTGGCCGAGGGCGCGGGCGACCGCGACCGCGTCGGCGGCCATGGTGCGCTTGGAGTAGGTGTCGGGGGACGTCTCGGCGGGCTTGTCGCTGTCGCCGTAGCCGCGCAGGTCGGGGACGATGACCGTGTGGTCGGCGGCGAGGTCGGCGGCGACGTGCCGCCACATCAGGTGCGTCTGCGGGAAGCCGTGCAGGAGGACGACGGGGGCGCCGGTGCCCGCGACGGCGGTGTTGAGGTGGACGCCGTCGGCGACGGCGATCCGGTGGTAGTCGAAGCCTTCGATCTTCACGTTCGGTCTCCCTCGTTCGGTGTGCCTCCAGAGTGGGCGGCGCCGATGAGCGATCGATGAGCGCGGGCGGCTATAACCGAGGGGTGCGGTTCGGGGTACTGGGGCCCGTGGCGGCCTGGGACGACGCCGGCGACGCGGTCGGGCTGCGGGGGCCGCGGCACCGGGCGGTGCTGGCGCGGCTGATCGTGGCGCGGCGGCGGGTGGTGCCGGTCGGGGTGCTGGTCGACGACCTGTGGGACGATCCGCCGCCGGACGCGGTCGGCGCCGTGCGGACGTTCGTGGCGGCACTGCGGCGGGCGCTGGAGCCGGACCGGCCGCCGCGGGCGCCCGCGCGGCTGCTGGTGACGGAGGGGCCCGGGTACGCGCTGCGGGCCGAGGACGTCGACGCGTGGCGGCTGGAGCGGACGGTCGGCGAGGCGTCGGCCGCGCCCGCCGGGGAGCGGATCGGGCTGCTGGACGCGGCGCTGGGGCTGTGGCGCGGCCCCGCGTACGCCGACTTCGCGGACGAGGACTGGGCGCGGGCGGAGCGGGGCCGGCTGACGGAGCTGCGGCTGCAGGCGGTCGAGCGGCGGGCGGAGGCGCTGCTCGAGGCGGGGCGCGCGGCGGAGGCGGTGCCCGACCTCGACGCGCACGCGGCGGCGCACCCGTGGCGGGAGGACGCCTGGCGGCTGCTGGCGCTGGCGCTGTACCGGACGGGACGGCAGGGCGACGCGCTCGCGGTGCTGCGGCGGGCGCGGGGGCTGCTGGTCGAGCAGCTCGGCATCGACCCCGGTCCCGGCCTGCGGGGGCTGGAGGAGGACATCCTCCGGCAGGCGGACCGGCTGGACCCGGCGGGCGCCGCGGAGCGGGTGTGGGCGGAGGCGGCGGCCGCCTACGACCGGACGGTCACCGCGCGGGCGCGGCTGGAGTCCACGGTGGGGCTGCTGCGGGACCTCGCGGTGACCGGCGGGGAGGGGCTGCTCGCGGCGCGGCGGCACCGGGTGGACGCGGTCCGCGCGGCGGAGGAGCTGGGCGATCCCGAGCTGACCGCGCGGGTGATCGGCCTCTACGACGTCCCGGCGATCTGGACGCGCGTGGACGATCCGGCCCAGGCCGCCCAGGTCGTCGCGGCCGCCGAGCGCACCCTGGCGGCGCTGCCGGGCGGGCGGGACGCGACGCGGGCGCGGCTGCTGGCGACGGTCGGGCTCGAGCGGCGGGGCGACCGCGGCGGGCGGGGCGCGCGGGCGGCGCGGGAGGCGGCGGAGATCGCGCGGCGGCTGGACGATCCGGCCCTGCTGGGCTTCGCGCTGAACGCGGTGTTCATGCAGACGTTCGGGCGGGCGGGCCTCGCGCCGGAGCGGGACCGGATCGGGGCGGAGCTCGTCGGGCTGGCCGCGCGGAACGGGCTGGCGACCTACGAGGTGCTCGGGCACCTGGTCCGGCTGCAGGCGCGCGCCGCGCTGGCCGACTTCGCCGGGGCCGACGGGCACGCCGAGGCCGCGAACCGGCTGGCCGAGCGGCACGAGCGTCCGCTGGTCGAGGTGTTCACCCGCTGGTACGGCGCGCTGCGGACCGCGGCGGGCGGGGCGGCACCGGAGGAGGCCGAGGCGGCCTACCGGGACGCGGCGGCGCTGCTGCCGGGGGCCGGGATGCCGGGCCTGGAGGCGGGGCTGCTGCCGCTCGCGCGGCTGAGCGTGCGCGTGCTGCACGACCTGCCCGCGCCGACCGATGCCGCCGGCTGGGGCCCGTACGAGCCGTGGGCGCGCCCGCTCGTCCTGCTGGCGTCCGGGCGGGAGGCGGACGCGGCGGCCGCGCTGCGGCGGGTGCCCGAGCCGCCGCCCGACCTGATGCAGGAGGCCATGTGGTGCCTCGTGGCCCGCGCGGCGGCCGCGGTGTACGACCGGGCGGCGCTGGCGCGGGCCCGCGCGGCGCTCGCCCCGGCGGCGGGCGAGCTGGCGGGCGCGGGCAGCGGGCTGCTCACCTTCGGGCCGGTCGCCCGGTACCTGGACGGCGGCTGAGCACCGCGGGTCCGCTCAGGCGAACAGGCCCTGGAACGTGACGCCGTCGGGCAGCGGGCGGGCGATGCGCCACAGGACCGTCACGTGCGACGAGCGGATGAGCCACCGGCCGTTCTCGACCTCGTAGCGGTCGTCGTACTCGATCGCGCTGACGGACTCGGTGCCCGCGACCCGGTCCACCTGCCGGAAGCGGAGGGTCCACGCGCCCTTCGCGCGGCCGCCGCCGAGCGGCTCGATCACCGGGTGCATCGCGTGGTGCATGTCCAGGACGACGTAGCGTCCGTCGTCGTCCCGGGCGAGCCCGACGCTCCGGAAGACCGCGGTGAGGGCGTCGCGGTCCTCGAACGCGCCGGTCGGGCCGTAGTCCATGGTCGCGCCCTCGGCGACGAAGCAGTCCCGGAAGGCGTCGGCGTCCTTGCGGTCGCAGGCCCGCAGGTACCGGTACTTGAGGGCCTTGATCTGCTCGACGGCCTCGAGCGCGGCCACGCGCTCCTCGAGCGTCCCGCGGGTGGTCTCCATCCTCGGGACGCTAGGCGGCCGGGCCGCGGGCCGGGACCGGCGCTCCCGCCCAGCGGGACGGGGTTTCGCGGGACCGGCCGCGGGTAGGCGGGGCGGGTGGCTTGTGGCGGCATGTCCGGGCGGGGGCACCGGGGCGTCCCGCACACCGCGGACCTGCGGATCGAGGCGTGGGCGCCGTCCCGCGAGGCGTGCATCGCCGAGGCGGTGGCCGCGCTGGTGGAGAGCTTCGCCGACACCTCGGGCGTGCGGCGGGCGCGCACCGTCGGGTGGGACGTGCCGCCGGGGCCGGACGAGGACCTGCTGGTCGCGGTGCTCGACGAGGTGATCTTCCGGCTCGAGGTCGAGGGCGACATCGTGCTCGGCGCCGGGTTCGGCCCGGCGGACGGCGGCGGCCTCGCGGCCCGGCTGACGGTCGGGGACGTCGTCGAGGCGACGGCGGTCGGGGCGGTGCCCAAGGCGGTGTCGCTGCACGGCCTGCGGTTCGGCGCCGATCCGGACTCGGGAGTCTGGTCCTGCGCCGTCACGGTCGACGTCTGACGCCGCGTCCCGTCCGGCTACCCCTTCACGACGCCCACGGGGACGAGGCGGGCGACCTTCCGGCACAGGCCGGCGCCTTCGGCGGCCTCGACGACCGCCGACACGTCCTTGTAGGCGCCCGGGTGCTCCTCGGCGAGCCCGCGCCACGACGAGGCCCGCACGGCGATGCCGTCCCGCTCCATCGCGGTCCGCAGCTCCTTCCCGTCGACGCCGCGGGCGGCCCGGTGGCGGCTCTGCGCGCGGCCCGCGCCGTGGCACGCGGACGCGAACGCGGGGGCGCCCGCGACGCCGGCCAGCACGTAGGACGAGGTGCCCATCGTGCCCGGGATCAGCACGGGCTGGCCCGCGCTCCGCAGGTCGTCCGGCAGGTCCGGGTGGCCGGGCGGCAGCGCCCGGGTGGCGCCCTTGCGGTGCACGCACAGCCTGCGGCGGCGCCCGTCGACCACGTGGTCCTCGAGCTTGGCGAGGTTGTGCGAGACGTCGTAGACGAGGTCGAGGCGGGCGCCCGCGGCGCGGCGGAACACCGCGCGGGCCGCCTCGGCGAGCAGCTGCCGGTTGGCGCGCCCGTAGTTCGCGGCGGCGGCCATCGCGCCCAGGTAGGCGCGGCCCTCGGGCGACTCGACGGGCGCGCAGGCGAGCTGCCGGTCGGGCACCGCGATGCCGTGGCCCGGCATCGCCCGCTCCATCTCCCGCACGTGGTCGGTGCAGATCTGGTGGCCGAGGCCGCGCGACCCGCAGTGGATCATCACGCAGACCTGGTCATGGCGGATCCCGAACGCCTCGGCGACGGCGGCGTCGTACACCTCGGCGACCCGCTGGACCTCCAGGAAGTGGTTGCCCGACCCGAGGCTCCCGACCTGCCGGGCGCCCCGCTCGACGGCCCGCCCGCTCACCCGTCCGGGGTCGGCGTCGGCGACCGCCCCGGCGTCCTCGCAGCGCAGCAGGTCGCGCTCGTCGCCGTGGCCGCGCTCGACCGCGTAGCGGGACCCGCCGGTGAGGATGCCGGTCAGCTCCGCCCGTCCGGGCAGGTGCCAGACCGCGCCCCGCCCCATCCCGCGCGGGATCACCGGGTCGAGGCCGTCCATCACGTCCGTCAGGACGGGCGCGAGCGCGGCGGCGTCGAGGTCGGCGGCCAGCAGCCGGACGCCGCACGAGATGTCGAACCCGACGCCGCCGGGCGACACGACGCCGCCGTCGGCCGGGTCGGTGGCGGCGACGCCGCCGATGGCGAACCCGTACCCCCAGTGCACGTCCGGCATGGCGTAGGACGCCTCCACGACGCCCGGCAGGGCGGCGACGTCCGCGACCTGGCCGATGGCCCGGTCGGCGGCGTCCACCAGCTCCCGGGACGCGAACACGACGCCGGGCACCCGCATGGCGCCCGCGGGCTCGATGCGGAACCGGTACGGCGCCTCCTGCACCAGGTCCACGGGGGTCATGCCGAAACGGGATGCTTCAGGTAGTGGCCGAACCAGCGGACGGCCATGTCCGTGGCCTGCTCGAGGGTGCCGGGCTCCTCGAACAGGTGCGAGGCGCCGGGGACGATCTCCAGCCGGTGCGTCGCCCGGTGCATCCGGTCGGTGGCCTGGTCGTTCAGCCGCAGCACCTCCGGGTCGCGGGCCCCGACGATCAGCAGGACGGGCGCGCCGACCCGTTCCAACGCAGGCCCCGCCAGGTCGGGGCGGCCGCCGCGGGACACGACCGCGCCGACCAGGCCGGAGCGCTCGGCGGCCGCGGCCAGCGCGGCGGCGGCGCCGGTGCTCGCGCCGAACAGCCCGATCGGGGTGCCGGCGGTGCGCGGTTCGGCGGCGAGCCAGTCGACCGCGCCGACGAGCCGGCGGGTCAGCAGGCCGATGTCGAAGCGCAGCTCCCGGGTGGCGTCGTCCACCTCGCCCTCCCGGGCGGTGAGGAGGTCGATCAGCAGGGTGCCGATGCCCGCCCGGTTGAGGCCCGCCGCGACGGCCCTGTTGCGCGGGCTGTGCCGGGAGCTGCCGCTGCCGTGCGCGAAGAGCACCACGCCGCTCGGACGGTCCGGCAGGGCCAGATCGCCCGGCAGCGCGGCGTCCCCGAGTCCGAGTGTCACGTTCGCGGTTTCCATAGCGCGGGGGCTACCCCCGCGCTCGCCGCCCATTCCACCGCCGGGGCGGCGGCCGGGTCAGGGCGCCCGCCCGTCCTCGATGACGTCGAGGACGTGCTCGGCGATGGCCATCGAGGAGGTCGCCGCGGGCGACGGCGCGTTCCGGACGGTCGTGACCGGGCCGAGCCGGTTGACGCGGAAGTCGTCCACGAGGGAGCCGTCGCGGTCCAGCGCCTGGGCGCGCACGCCCGCGCCCGCCCGGACGACGTCCCGGGCGCCGATCTCCGGCACGTAGCGCCGCGCGGCCCGCATGTAGGCGCGTTTGGAGAACGAGCCGTACATCTCCTTCGCGCCGGTGCGCCAGTGGCGGGCGGCCATCCGCCAGAAGCCCGGGAAGGCCGCGATGTCCCGCACGTCGCGGGCCGAGGCCGCGCCGCGCCGGTAGCCCTCGCGGGACAGGGCGAGGACGGCGTTGGGACCGACCTCGACGTCGCCGGAGACGCGCCTGGTGAAGTGCACTCCGAGGAACGGGTAGCGGGGGTCCGGGACGGGGTAGATCAGGCCCCGCACCATGTGCGCCTTCGCGGGGACGACCGTCATGTACTCCCCCCGGAACGGGACGATCCTGGGGCCGGGCTCGTCGCCGGCCAGGACCGAGACCGCGTCGGCGTGGGCGCCCGCGCAGACGATCAGCTCGTCGACCCGCTCGGCGCGCTCGCCGGACGCGACGACCAGCCCGCCGCCCGCCCGCCGGGTGACGCCCGTGACGGGGAACGACGTGCGGACCTCGCCCCCCGCGGCGACGATCTCGTCCGCGAACGCCCGCGCGATCAGCGTGTAGTCGGTGATCGCGGTGTGCGGCGAGCAGAGCGCCGCCCGCCCGGTGCAGTGCGGCTCGATGTCGCGGATCTCCGCGGGCCCCGCGCGCCGCATCCCGGGCACGGCGTTCGCGCCGGCGCGCCGTTCCAGGTCGTCCAGCCGCGCGACGTCGGCGGCGGTGACCGCCACGACGAGCTTGCCGCACTCCTCGTACGGGAGCCCCTTCTCCGCGCAGTACTCGCGGATCATGGCCCGCCCGCGGGCGCACAGCGCGGCCTTCAGACTGCCGGGCGGGTAGTAGATGCCGGCGTGCACGACGCCGGAGTTGTGCCCCGTCTGGTGGGCGGCCACCCGGTCTTCCTTCTCCATGACGACGACCCGCGTCCCGGGGCGCCGCCGGGTGATCTCGCGGCCGATGGCGAGCCCGACGATGCCCGCCCCGACGATTCCGGTGATCCGGTCGGCCATGTGCGTCGTCCTCCGTTCGCGGTCCGTCCCCGGCGCCCGGCCATTCTGCCCGGCGGCCGGCCGGCCGGGCGGCACCCGGGGCATGTGTGCGCGTACCGTGTGTTCGCATACCGTACAGTTGTGTGCGATGCGAACAACGAGCGAGGGGAGGCGGCGGGGATGGCGGAGATCGTCTCGCTGGCCGAAGCCGTCGGGGAGCTGGTCCGCGACGGGGACGAGGTCGCGCTGGAGGGGTTCACCCACCTGATCCCGGTGGCGGCCGGGCACGAAATCATCCGGCAGGGGCGCCGCGACCTGACGCTCGTCCGGATGACGCCCGACATCGTCTACGACCGGCTCATCGGCGCAGGGTGCGCGCGCAAGCTGGTGTTCTCGTGGGGCGGCAACCCGGGCGTGGGCTCGCTGCACCGGTTCCGGGACGCCGTCCAGAACTCGTGGCCCGCCCCGCTCGAGATCGAGGAGCACAGCCACGCCGGGATGGCGAACCGGTACGTGGCGGGCGCGTCCGGGCTGCCGTTCGCGGTGCTGCGCGGGTACCGGGGCACCGGCCTGCCCGCGCACACGGCGAACATCGAGCCGATCACGTGCCCGTTCACCGGCGAGGAGCTGACGGCGGTGGCGGCGCTGAACCCGGACGTCGGCGTGGTGCACGCGCAGCGCGCGGACCGGCGCGGCAACGTCCAGCTGTGGGGCATCCCCGGCGTCCAGAAGGAGGTCGTGCTCGCCTCGAAGCGTTCACTGGTCACCGTGGAGGAGATCGTGGACGAGCTGGAGGAGCGGCCCGGCGCGATCACGATCCCCTCGTGGGTGATCACGATGGTGGCGGAGGCGCCCGGGGGCGCGCGGCCCTCCTACGCGCACGGCTACTACGAGCGCGACAACGACGCCTACCGCGCGTGGGACGCGGTCAGCCGCGATCGCGAGAAGTTCCGGGCGTGGCTGGAGAGCGAGATCGGGGTGCGGGCATGACGTACACGTCGGACGAGATGATGACGATCGCCGCCGCGCGGGAGCTGCGCGACGGCACCGCGTGCTTCGTGGGGATCGGCCTGCCGAGCACCGCCGCGAACCTGGCGCGCCGCACGCACGCCCCGGGGCTCGTGCTCGTGTACGAGTCGGGGACGCTGGGCGCCGAGCCGGAGCGGCTGCCGCTGTCGATCGGCGACGGCGAGCTCGCCGAGACGGCCGCCGCGGTGGTGAGCGTCCCCGAGGTGTTCAACTACTGGGTGCAGCCGGGGCGCATCGACGTCGGGTTCCTCGGCGCCGCGCAGATCGACCGGTTCGGCAACATCAACACCACGGTCATCGGCGGCTACGGCGACCCGGAGGTGCGGCTGCCCGGCGCGGGCGGCGCCCCGGAGATCGCCGCGCACTGCGGCGAGGTGTTCGTGGTCGTCCGGCAGTCGCCGCGGACGTTCGTGGACCGCGTCGATTTCACGACGTCGGTCGGGTTCGGCGCGGGACCGGGCGACCGCGAGCGGTTCGGGCTGCGCGGCGCGGGGCCGACGTTCGTCGTCACCGACATCGGCGTGCTCGAACCGGACCCGGAGACCCGCGAGCTGACGCTGACGCGGCTGCACCCGGGCTCGACCGTCGAGCGGGCGCGGGAGGCGACCGGCTGGGACCTGAAGGTCTCCCCCGGGCTGCGCACCGGCGAGCCGCCAGCCCCGGACGAGCTGGACGCGCTGCGGACGCTGACGGCCGCGGGCTGAGCCCGTCCGCCATAATGGTGCGCTGATGACCACCGAGGACGAGCGCGGCGCGCACTTCGTGCAGTCGCTGGAGCGCGGCCTGGCCGTGATCCGGGCGTTCGGCGCGGACGCGCCCGAGCTGACGCTCAGCGACGTCGCGCGCGCCACCGGCCTCACCCGGGCCGCCGCCCGCCGGTTCCTGCTCACGCTCGCCGACCTCGGGTACGTGCGCACCGACGGGCGGCTGTTCTCCCTCACGCCGCGCGTCCTGGACCTGGGGTACGCGTTCCTGTCCGGGGTGTCGCTGCCGGAGATCGCGCAGCCGCACCTGGAGCGGCTCGCCGCGCGGGTGCACGAGTCGACGTCGGTGTCGGTGCTGGACGGCGCCGACGTCGTCTACGTCGCGCGGGTCGCGGTGTCGCGGATCATGGCGGTCGGCGTCAGCGTGGGCACCCGGTTCCCCGCGGCGGCCACCTCGATGGGGCGGGTGCTGCTGGCGCACCTGCCCGACGCGGAGCGGGACGCGCTGGTCGACGCGTGGGACCCGGCGCCGCCCGCCTCCCGCGCCGTCCCGTCGAGGGACGCGCTGCGCGCCGAGCTCGGGAGGGTGCGCGAGCTCGGCTGGGCGATGGTCGACCAGGAGCTCGAGGAGGGGCTGCGCGCGGTGGCGGCGCCGCTGCGGGACCGGGACGGCCGGGTGGTCGCGGCGGTCAACATCTCCACGCACGCGAGCCGCACGCCCGTCGCGTCCGTCCGGCGCGACCTGCTGCCGCCGCTGCGGGAGGCGGCGGCGGCCATCGAGGCCGATCTCGCGTCGCTGCCCGCGGCGCGGCGCGCCGTCTAGCCGGAGCGCCGTCTGGCCGGAGCGCCGTCGGGGGCGGGCTTTGCCGGGCGGCGGCGCGGTCCTGGGTTTAGCCCGTGGCCCCTCGGGTCAGATCTCCCGCAACCCACGCACCGAGGACGAGGCCGATGACCGATCCCCTGCCGCCGACGCGCCGCAACCGCGCGAGCCTGACCTACCGGCTGCGGTACGCCGCGCGGAACCCGGACAAGATCAGGGCCCACCTGTCCCGCATGTCGCGGGACCTGAAGCTGCGCGCGGTCAACCGGAACCACGTCGCGTACTACCGGGCGGTGATGAAGTCCGACACCGCCCGGAACCCGGAGGCCGCCGTCGGGAGCCGCAGCCACGAACGCTGGCTCGCGCTCGGCCGGATGCAGTTCGACTACCTGCGCGAGCACGGCCTCAAGCCGGACGACCGGATGCTGGAGATCGGCTGCGGCAACCTGCGCGCCGGCTGGCGGTTCATCGACTTCCTCGACGCCGGCAACTACTACGGCGTCGACATCTCGCCCGACATCCTGCTCGCCGCGCAGAAGACGCTCGTCCGGCACGGCCTGCGCGACAAGACGCCGCACCTCGCCCTCGTCGACGACCTGAAGCTGGAGTTCCTGCCGTCCGAGCGGTTCACGGTCGTCCACGCGCACAGCGTCTTCAGCCACTCCCCGCTCCACGTCATCGACGAGTGCCTCGCCCACGTCGGCCGCGTCCTCGCGCCCGGCGGCTTCTTCGACTTCACCTTCGACCGCACCGAGGGCGCGGAGCACCACGTCCTGCGCGAGGACTTCTACTACCGCACCGAGACCCTGACCCGGCTCGCGGAGCGCCACGGCTTCACCGCCCGCTTCATGGAGGACTGGGAGGAGCTGCCGCACGGCCAGTCCAAGATCCGCGTGACCCGGCCGGAGGCCCGGGCGGAGCCCTGACGGGGCCGCCGCGGCGGCCGCGGGCGCGCGGGGCCTGTGACCGTGCACAGTCCCGCGGCGAGACGCTGGTGCGCGCGATGGGAGAAGCGCATAATCAAGGCTCCTTCCGGGCGGTCGAGGAGGCCGGGATGCGCGGTGCGGCGGTCGTCGTTCTGGCCGGGTTCGGAGTGTTCCTGCTGGCCACCGGCGTGCTCGTACGGACGTACGTGGCACCGGCCGTGGTGCGCGCGCCGACGGATATCTACAAGGTCCAGCGGCTGCGGGCCGAGAACGCGACGTACTTCGACGCCGGGGCGCTGCGGGTCCGCACGGGCGCGACCGTCGTCGCGACCGCGACCGTCCGCGGGGACGTCGAGGCGAGCGGCGACGACGTCGCGGTGTGGGACATGACCACCGTGATCCAGGACCTCGACCGCGGCCGCCTCGTCGACGTCGCGACCCGGCGGCTGGCCTTCGACCGGCGGAGCGGCGAGCTCGTCGCCTGCTGCCGCGCGGCCGTCCAGGACGACACGTCCGTGCGGCAGTCGGGCCTCGGGGTGTTCTGGCCGATGGACGTGCGGAAACGGACGTACCGGATGTTCGACGCCCAGACGCGGCGGACCTGGCCCGTCGTGTTCAAGGGCGTCGAGGACGTCGGCGGGGTGGACGCCTACCGGTTCGAGTTGCACGTCCCGCCGACGAAGGTGCCGGGCGAGGTGCCCGCCGTGCCCGCGCGGCTGCTGGGGGCGGACGGCGGCGGGGCGGTGCCGGTCGACCGCTACTACCGGGGCGACGCGGTCTTCTGGGTCGACCCCCGCACCGGCGCCCCGGTCGACCAGCGGCAGAGGGTGCGTTCGACGCTGAGGGCGCGGTCGGGCACCGGGACCCTGGTCGTGGCCGATCTGGAGTTGCGGACGACGCCCGAGGGGCGGACCGCGCTGGCCGGGACGGCGAACGACGCCGCCGCTCGGGTCCGGCTGCTGGAGACGGTCGTGCCCCTGGGCGCGGTGGCGCTGGGAGCCGTGCTCCTGGCGGCCGGCGTCGTCCTGGACCGGCGCGGCGCCCGGACCCGTCCCCGTGCGGCGCCGCCCGGGGACGGCGCCGCGCGGCGGCTCCGGCCCGGCACGCCGGGCGTCGGCTGAGCGCTCAGGGACGGCCGCTCATCCGCGCGATGTCGGCGCGGTCGAGCATGACGAAGTCGCCCGCGGCCTCGACCGTCACGCGGTCCTGCTGGATCAGCCGGCCGACCGTCCGGACGCGGCGGCCCTCCTGCGACTCCACCTCGCCCTCGAACAGGCACGGGACGTCCAGCAGGGTGGGCCGCCGGTACCTGATCTCGAGGCGGGCCGTCGGGCCGGGCAGGTCCGCGATGACGTTCGCGGCGGCGCAGACGAGGTCGAAGGAAGCCGCGATCACGGCGCCGTGCACGCAGCCGGGCGGGCCCTGGTAGGGGCGGGTGAAGGTGCCGCGCAGCAGCGCCTTGGGCGGTTCGAACTCCACGGACAGGGGCGGCGCGAGCGGGCTGTGGCGGCCGACGACCACGTCGTAGGGCATCCGGGCGGCGAGGTCGGGAGCCTCGTCGTCGGCCGTGATCGAGGGGGCGAGCAGCATGGTCATCGGGTGCGGCGGGTCCGGCACGTGGCGCTCCAGCCGGTCCGCGACGGCGTTCAGCTCGCGCGCGGCGGCGCGGGTGACGCCGGCCGGAGCGGTGGTGGAGGTGCACAGCGCGATGAGGCGCCGCACGGCGTCCGCCAGCTCCTCCGATTCGCTCTCCCGGCCCGCCAGCGCGGGCGGGAGGCTGCTGTCAGCCGACATGGGCGTCACGTCCTTCGGTCTCGGTGACCCTGCCGTCGATCATCGCGGATTCCCGGCGTCCAAGGCCAGAGCCGTGGTCCGCGGTTCCGCCGGAGGGCCCCGGCCCGTCCCCGGGAGCCGCGGCGGCCGGCGGCCGGTCGGGGGGCCGCCGCGGGCGGGGTTCAGTCGCCGGTGACCAGCGCTTCGAAGGCGGCGCGCACGTCACCGCGGGAGGGGTCGACGTAGTCCTTGGTCGGCGGTCCGGTGTCGGTGCCGAACGAGGTGTACGGGATGACGGCGGGGCAGCTCCCGCCGCCGATCCGGACCTCGGTGTCCGCCACGGCCTCGCCGGTCCGCAGCTCGTACACCTTCACCGGGATCTCGATCTTGTGGAACCGCACGGTCACGATCTTGCCGCCGCCGTAGGTGTACGGGCAGCTCTGCTGGACGGGCCCGAAGCGCTGCTCGCCCAGGCACACCACCAGGACGGCGTCGGCGGGGTCGGTGGTGCGCCATTTCTTCGGGAGGGCGCTCGCGTGCTCGTCGTCACCGACGAACAGCGCCCGGTTCACGCCGCCGCCCCGGGCGTCGGCGCCGGTGTACTTCGCGGGCGCGGCGCAGTACCGGGGCTCCTCGCCGTCGTCGGCCTTCAGCAGCTCGCGGACCGCCGCGAGCTCGATGGCCCGGGTCGCCTTCCGCGCCCCGGCGCGGGCCTCGGCGGCGAGGGCGTCGCCGGGGTACAGGGCGAGCAGCTGCTCGTAGCGGGAGCGCGCCGTCTGCCATGACCTGCCGGACATCAGCCGGTCGCCGCACCGGACGAGCGCGGTGGGCGCGGTGCGGGCGACGGCGCCCTCGGAGCGGTCGAGCACGTCGCCGCTCGCCTTCCGGGAGCGGAGCCAGTCGGTGATCCCGGCGGTGGCGCAGGGGTCCGCGGCGGGCAGCCCGGCGAGGAACCGCTCGAGGGTCGCGCCGACCATCCGCTCGTGGCCGGGGGCGTCGGCGAGGACGGCGGCGAGGGCGGCGTGGCCGTCGCGCAGGCCCGCGATGTCGCCGGTCAGGCCGGTCTCGAGCTCGTCCGCGGCGGCGGCCAGCCGGCGGCAGGCGTCCGCGGTCCGGTCGCCGCGGGCGGTCGCGGGCGCGGCGGCCAGGCGGTGGCCGAACCAGACGGCGTCCAGGGCGTCCCGCGCCTCGGCGCAGTCGCCGTCCCGGCGGGCCTGCGCGACGGTGTCCTCGATGCCCGCGGCGTCGAAGCGCAGCAGGCCCACGGCGGCGAGCACGGGCAGCGTGACGCAGAGCGCCGGCACGCGCCGCCCGCCTCTGGACGAGGACGGGGCGCGGCCCGCCAGGATCCATCCGTGCCCGATGAGGGCGGCCCACCAGAGGAGCACGACGGCCTCGAACCACGCCGACCGGAAGGCGGTCGCGAGGAGGGCGACGAGCACGAGGGTGACCAGGCCGGTGGCGGCGGCGAGGCGGCGCCGTCCCAGCATCAGGTAGCCGACGTTGAACAGGGATGCGTTGGCGATGGCGACGGCCGACCGGTCGTGGCGGCGGGGCGGCGCATCCGGGGCGGCCTGCGGTGGATGCTCCATGTGGTCCCTTCCAGCAGAACGGACGTTCGGGCCCGCCATTGTGAGCGCCCGGATCCGGGAGGGGTCCCGCGCCGGACGCGGCGGCCGTTTCCGGACGCCCGTCCCGTTCGTCGCGCGCCGCTTCGCCGGCCATGCCGACCGGGAATCGAAGCAATGCGGCGGCAGGGCGCCTGCCAGGCGGTTCGCGGCAGAGGCGCGGGGCGTTCGCAACCCCGGTCCCGCTCACCGGACGGGTTTCCTCGGCGGAAGGAGAATCGTCTTACCATCCAGTCTTCGAGCGGGCCTCGGCGGCCCCGCGCGGTGCTCGGGCGACCTTGCTGGAGGCGGCACATGCCGGACGACGACACCGGGGGTTCGGGCTTCGGCGCCCCCGCGCCGTCCGCGCGGAGCCGCGGCGGGGGCGCGGGCCCTCCAGGGGACCCGGACGCGGTACGGCCCGGCCGGCGCCGCGGAACGCGTTCGCCCACGAGCCTCCGCCGCGGTCGTCCGGCGGCCGATCCCGGCGTCCCCTGACGAAAGGTGCGCGCATGCCCGACCACGCCGTCAACGAGTCCATCAACCTGATCAGCGGGGAGTTCTGGGGGCGGAACCCGCACGAGGAACTGCGCTGGATGCGGGAGAACGCGCCGGTCTACCGCGACGAGAACGCCGGGGTGTGGGGGATCTCCCGGCACGCCGACGTGAAGCGGGTGTCGCGGACGCCGGAGGTGTTCTCCAACGCGCACGGGATCCGGGCCGACGCCCCCGCCCTGCCGATGATGATCGACATGGACGACCCGGAGCACAAGCTGCGCCGGAAGCTGGTCAGCGCCGGGTTCACGCCGCGGCGCGTCGCCGCGCAGGAGGACTACCTGCGGCGGGTCTGCGACGAGATCATCGACGAGGTGTGCGAGCGCGGCGCGTGCGACTTCGTCGCCGACGTCGCCGCGCCGCTGCCGCTCATCGTGATCGGGGACGCGCTGGGCGTGGCGCCCGAGGACCGCGCGATGCTGCTGACCTGGTCCGACGACATGCTGCGGGCCCTCACCGGCGGCGACGACCCGGCGCTGCTGGAGCGGGCCGCGGACGCGTTCGCCGGGTTCACCGAGTACGCGACCCGGGCGGCCGAGCGCCGCCGCGCCGACCCGTCCGACGACCTGCTGAGCGCCCTCGTGCACGCGGAGATCGACGGGGACCGGCTCGACCCGGCGTCGATCGTGCAGGAGTCGCTGCTGATCCTCATCGGCGGGGACGAGACGACCCGGCACGTGGTCTCCGGCGGGATGTACCAGCTGTGCCGGCACCCGGAGCAGCGGCGGGCGCTGATCGACGACCCGGGGAGGATCCCGGTGGCGGTCGAGGAGATGCTGCGCTGGGTGTCGCCCATCAAGAACATGGCCCGGACCGCCCTGCGGGACGTCGAGCTGGGCGGGCAGCGGATCCGGGAGGGCGACAAGCTCCTGCTGCTGTACCCGTCGGCGAACCGGGACGCGGAGGTGTTCGACGAGCCCGACCGGTTCGACGCCGCGCGCACGCCCAACGACCACATCGCGTTCGGCAACGGGCCGCACTTCTGCCTCGGCAACAGCCTGGCGCGGCTGGAGCTGAAGGTGATGTTCGAGCGGCTGCTGGCGCGGCTGCCCGACATCGAGCCGGTGGACGACGCCGAACCCGCGTACCGTCCGGCGAACTTCGTGTCCGGCTACGACGCGTTCAAGGTGACGTTCACCCCGACCGCGCGGAAGGCGGGCTGACATGGCGGACGACCTGCCGGAGCTCGGCTTCTACGGGCTGCCGGGGCATTCCGGGTCGCCGCGCGACCTGCTGGACCAGGTGCGGGACGGCGAGCGGCTCGGCCTCGGGTCGGTGTTCCTGTCCGAGCGGTTCACCACCAAGGAGGCCGCGACCCTGTCGGGCGCGGCGGGCGCGGTGTCCGAGCGCCTGGGGGTCGCGACCGCCGCGACCAACCACAACACCCGGCATCCGCTGCTCACCGCGACGTTCGCGACGACGATGCACCGGCTGACCGGCGGACGGTTCGCGCTGGGCCTCGGCCGCGGCTTCGACATGCTGTTCGACGTCATGGGGCTCCCCCGGGTGACGACCGCGCAGCTCGAGGACTTCATCGGCATCGTGCGCCGGCTGTGGCGGGGCGAAGCGGTCGTCGACCACCGCGGCCCCGCGGGCGACTTCCCGTACCTGAACCAGGACGCGTCGTTCGACGAGGACGTGCCCGTCCTGCTCACCGCGATGGGCGCGCGGACGCTCGAGTTCGCGGGGGCCGTCGCGGACGGCGTCGTCCTGCACACGTTCTTCACCGACGAGACCCTCGCGCGGTCGGTGGCGGCGGTGCGGCGCGGCGCGGAACGGGCCGGGCGGGACCCGGCGCGGGTGCGGGTGTGGTCGGTGCTGGCGACCGTCGGCGACCACCTCGACGAGGATGCGCGGCTGCGCAAGCTCACCGGGCGGCTCGCGACCTACCTGCAGGGGTACGGGGACCTGCTGGTCCGCGTGAACGGCTGGGACCCGGCGGCCCTCGCCCGGTTCCGCGCGGACGAACTCGTCGCCGGGTTCCCGGGGGCGTTCGACGCCGTCGCGACCACCGACCAGCTCCGCCGGGTCGCGGACCTGCTGCCCGCCGACTGGTTCGGCGCGGCGGCGACCGGCGGCGCGGACGCCTGCGCGCGGCGCGTCGTGGACCAGTTCGACGCCGGCGCCGACGGGGTGATCCTGCACGGCGTGACGCCGGCCGAGGTCGAACCGGTCGTGGCGGCGTACCGGAAGGTGAGGCCGGCGCGGGTCGCCGGGCTCCCCCGCAACCCGGGGAGGTGCTGACGGCGTGCGCGTCATCGACACGGCCGACGGGCTGACGCCCGAGGCGCTCGGCGAGGTCCTCGGCGTCCCGGTCACGGCCGTCCGGTGGGAGAGGGTCGGGTCGGGGCAGATCGGCTCCTG
This sequence comes from Actinomadura rifamycini DSM 43936, assembly GCF_000425065.1. Lineage (GTDB taxonomy): Bacteria > Actinomycetota > Actinomycetes > Streptosporangiales > Streptosporangiaceae > Spirillospora > Spirillospora rifamycini. The sequence goes on along the minus strand of NZ_AULB01000009.1, from coordinate 325,810 downwards.
CTACCGGCTCCGGCTGGACTGCGCGGACGGCGTCCGGCGCCGGCTCGTCGCCAAGCTCGCCGCCGAGGACGAGGGCGCCCGCGCGTTCCTCTGGCCGGTGTACCGGGCGGAGGTGGCGTTCTACCGGGACCTGGCCGCCACCGTGAAGGTGCGGACGCCGCGCTGCCACTACGGCGCGATCTCCGCCGACCACACCCGCTTCGTGCTGCTGCTGGACGACCTCCACCCGGCGGTGCAGGGCGACCAGCTCGCGGGCTGCGCGCCGGACCGGGCCGCCGCCGCGGTCGCGAACCTCGCCGGGCTGCACGGCCCCCGCTGGTGCGACCCGACGCTGCTGGACGTGCCGTGGCTGAAGCCCGTCGGGGCGGAGGACGCGGCGCAGCTCGGCGAAATGTTCGGCCCGGCGGTCGACACGTTCGTCGAGCGGTTCGCCGGGCGGCTGGACGACCGGGACGCCCGGACGCTGCGGGAGGCGGCGGACGCGATCGCCGCGTGGGTCGTCGGGCGCCCGGACGTCTTCGGGCTCGTCCACGGCGACTACCGGCTCGACAACCTGCTGTTCGGCGACGACGGGCGGGTCACCGCGGTCGACTGGCAGACGATCGGCCTCGGGCATCCGCTGCGGGACCTGGCGTACTTCCTCGGCACGAGCCTGCTGCCGGACGACCGCGCCGCGCGGGAGCGCGACCTCGTCGGCGTCTACCACGCCGAGCTGGAGCGGCACGGCGTCACCGGCTACGGCCTCGACGCCTGCTTCGACGACTACCGGTTCGCGGCCCTGCAGGGGCCGCTGATCACCGTCCTCGGGTGCGCGTACGGGACGCCGACGGAGCGCGGCGACCGGATGTTCCTGGCGATGGCGGCCCGGTCCTGCGCCGCGATCCGGGCGCTGGGCACCCTGGACCTGATCTGACCGGCGCCGCCGCTCAGGCGGGCTCGCAGATCACGACGGGGATCTTCCGGTCCGTCCAGGACTGGTAGCTGTCGTAGTCGGCGTACACCTCGACCAGGCGGGGCCAGAGCGCCGCGCGCTCGGCCTCGTCGGCGGTGCGGGCCCGCATGCGGCGGACGTCCGGGCCGATCCGCACCGCGACCCGCGGGTCGGCCCGCAGGTTGAGGTACCACATCGGATGCTTCGGCAGCCCGCCCCGCGAGGCGACGATGACGACCCGGTCGCCGTCCCGCATGTACAGCAGCGGCAGCGTGCGCGGCCGGCCGGTCTTGCGGCCGCGGGTGGTGAGCAGGCAGATCGGCACGCCGCGCCGCCGGGCGGACCCGACGCGCCACGTCCCGCCGACCCGGCCGCCCGTGAGCCGGTACGCCTCGACGTGCAGCCGCGACACGACCTTCATGACCTTCGGGACGAACGGCGAGTCGAGCCCCTTCGGGGGCATCTTCGACGGCATGGTCCTCACTTCCATTCGGCGTCGGGCAGGGGCGGCAGCCGTCCCGCGGCGAGGGCCGCCGCCTGGTCGGCGAGGCCCGGTTCGTACTCCGGGTGCGTCAGCACGAGGAAGCGCCGCTCGCGCACCGCGCCGACGACCCGCGCCGCGACGTCCTCGGGGGCGATCCCGCCCGCGACCGTCGCGGCGATCATCTCGTCCATGAACGCGACGTCGTCCCCGGGGGCGCTCTCGAGCCCGGCCGGGCGCGCCCGCTCGGACTCGTGGATCCGCGTCGCCACGCCGCCCGGGCACAGCGCCGACACCCCGATCCGCGATCCCTCCATCGCCAGCTCCTGCGCGAGACTCAGCGAGGCGGCGAACGCCGCCCACTTCGAGACCGTATACGGCGCCGCACCCGGCCCGGCGAACAAGCCGGCGACCGAGCACGTGTTGACCACGTGCCCCTCGCCGCCCTGCTCCAGCATCCGCGGGACGAAGGCCCGCACGCCGTGCAGGACGCCCCACAGGTTCACCCGCAGCGTCCACTCGAAGTCGGCGGCGGGCCGGGTCCACATCCGGCCGCCCATGTAGACGCCCGCGTTGTTGCACAGCAGATGGACTTCGCCCGTCTCGGCGAACACCCGATCGGCGAACCGCCGCACCGCCGCCTCGTCCCCGACGTCCACGGTCTCCGTGAACACCACCGGCGGCCCCGCCCCCTCGCCCCCGGCGGGGCGGTGGGCGGCCCGGGCGAGGGCGGCGGTCTCACCGAGGCCCTCGGGGTCCACGTCGGCCAAGGCCAGGTGCATGCCCTCGCTCGCGAGGCGCACGGCGAGCGCGCGTCCGATCCCGCTCGCCGCGCCGGTCACCACGGCGACCCGTCCGCCCAGTTCGCGCACCGAACCTCCCGCGTCAGGCCGTCCGCCCCTGTCGGGGAGACGATCAGCACGCTAGCCTCGCCCGCACGGAGTGTTCAATACAGGGAGCGCGATGTCTCGGACCGCGGTCGTCGTCACCGGAGGCGCCTCCGGCATCGGGGCCGCGTGCGCCCGGGCCCTCGCCGAGCACGGCAGGCCCGTCGCCCTGTGGGACCGCGCCGACGCGGCGGACGTCGCGCGCCGGATCGGCGCGGACACCGGGACGGCCGCGCTCTCCGTGGTCGTGGACGTCACCGACGCCGCCGCGTTCCCCGCCGCCCTCGACGCGTCGCGCGCGGCGCTCGGGCCGCTCGGCGGGCTGGTGCACGCGGCGGGGATCGCCGGTCCCGCCGCGGTCGGCGATCTCGACGAGGCCCGCTGGGACGCCGTGCAGCACGTCAACCTCCGGGCCCAGGCGCTGCTGGCGCAGGCGATGCTGGACGACCTGCGCGCGCAGGAGGGGTCGGCCATCGTGGGGATCTCGTCGATCGAGGCGTTCGTCGGGCAGCTGTTCATCCCCGCGTACTGCGCCTCGAAGGCGGGGCTGCTCGGCCTGACGCGGGCGCTGGCGCACCAGCTCGCGGGCGACGGCGTCCGGGTGAACGCGGTGTGCCCGGGCTACATCGACACTCCGCTGCTCGCGGCGGCGGCGCCGGCGGGGATGCGGGCGGAGTTCGCGGCGAAGGCGCCGGTCGGGCGGCTCGGACGGCCCGCGGAGGTCGCGGCGGCCGTCCGGTTCCTCATGAGCGACGAGGCGTCGTTCATCACCGGCACGCATTTGACGGTCGACGGCGGCGCCACCGCGGTCGACCGCTGACACGGCCGACACGAGCGGGAGGGCACAGTGGGAACCCTGGACGGGACGGCGGCGTTGGTGACCGGCGGCGGCAGCGGCATCGGGCTCGGCTGCGCGCTGCGGCTGGCCGCGGCCGGCGCGGCCGTGACGATCTGCGGACGGACGGAGGAGCGGCTGCGCGACGCCGCCGAGCGGGCGCGCGAGGACACCGGGCACGACATCGGCCACGTGGTCGCCGACGTCACCGACGACGCGCAGGTGGCGGAGGCGGTGCGGGCGGCGGGCGAGCGGGGGCCGCTGCGGACGGTCGTCGCGAGCGCGGGCGGGTCCACCTCGATCGGACCCATCGGCGACCTCGACCTGGAGCAGTGGCGCGCCACCCTGGAGCTGAACGCGACGGGGACGATGCTGACGATCCGGCACGCCGCGCGGGCGATGGCGCGCGACGGCGGCGGCGGGTCGATCATCGCGATCTCGTCGATCGCGTCGTCGAACACGCACCGCTGGTTCGGCGCGTACGGGGTGTCCAAGGCGGCCGTCGACCACCTGGTCCGGCTGGCGGCGGACGAGCTGGGCGGCGTCGGCGTCCGGGTCAACGGCGTCCGCCCGGGGATCGTGCGCACCGAGCTCGTCGCGGGCATCGCCGACACCGGGCCCGTCCTGGAGGACTACCTGTCGTGCATGCCGCTGGCCCGGGTCGGGGAGCCCGCGGACATCGCGGGGGCCGTCGCGTTCCTCGCGGGGCCCGAGGCGTCCTGGATCACCGGGCAGGTGCTGAACGTGGACGGCGGGCACCACCTGCGGCGGGGGCCCGACTACTCGTCGTTCTTCGAGCCGATGTTCGGCGCGGACGCGCTGCGCGGCGTCCCGCCGGAGGACGCGCGGTGAGCGGCCCGCGGTACTGATCCCCGGCGCGCGCGGGGCGGCCGGCACCTGCGACCCTGTGGTCATGCGCATCGTCATCGTGGGCGGCGGGATCATCGGCGCCGCCCTGGCCGACCGTCTCGCCCGCCCCGGCACGGCGGAGGTGACGCTGGTCGAGCGGGACCGGCCGGGCGCGGGTACCTCGGGCGCGAGCTACGCGTGGCTCAACGCCAACGACCCCGCCGACGCCCGGTACCACGCGTTCCGCGTGGCCGCGCTGGACGCCTGGCGGCGGGTCGCCGCCGAGTTCGGCGGGCCGGACTGGGCGCGGTTCGCGGGCAGCACCGAGTGGGCCGTGGCCGAGCCCGCGCGGGACGCCCTCGCCGAGCGGGTCGCGCGGCTGCGCGACCTCGGCTACCCCGCGACGCTGACCACCGCCACCCGGCTGCGCGACGACGAGCCGGCGCTGCGCCCGCCCGCGGGCGCGGTCATCGCCCGCTTCCCCGGCGAGGGGCACGCGCACGGGTCCGCCGCCGTCGGCGCGCTGCTCGCCCGCGCCCGGGACGCGGGGGCCGCGGTCCGCTCCGGGACGCCCGCGACCGGGCTGCTCGTCCGCGGCGACCGCGTCACCGGCGTCCGCACGCCCGCCGGGGACCTGGCCGCCGACACCGTGGTCTGCGCCGCCGGGTGGCGCAGCCCCGCCCTCCTCGCGACCGCCGGTGCGGCGCTCCCCCTCGTGGACCCCGAGGCGCCCGGTTCGTCCGCGCCGGGCCTCACCGCGGCGATCACGCCGGGGGCGGGGCCGGTCCGCGGCCCCGTGCACACTCCCGGTCTCGACCTGCGGCCCGTCCCGGGCGGCGGGCTGCTGCTGGAGGCCGCCGACCTCGACGCCGCCACCGACCTCGCGACCCCGCGGGCCGACCTCGACGCCCGCGGGGCCGAGCTGCTCGACCGGGCGCGCGTCCTGTTCCCCGGCCTGGACGCCCGCGTCGACCGGGTGCGCCGCTGCGTCCGGCCGCTGCCCGTGGACGGCCGCCCGCTCGTCGGCCCGCAGCGGCCCGGCCTGTACACCGTCGTCACCCACAGCGGCATCACGCTGGCCCCGCACCTGGCCGACCTGGCCGCCGGGGAGATCCTGGGCGAGGGGGCCGAGCCGGCGCTGGCGCCCTACCGTCCCGACCGGCCGCCGCCGGCTCCGCGGCGGCCCTGACCGGACGCCGGACCCGCCGGTATGCTGGACGGGCCCCGGCCCCCCCGGGGCCGGCCGGGCGGCGGTGGGGCCCGCCGTACCCGAACCGCGGCGCCGACGCCGCCAACGGTCCCTGCTCGTAACGGACGCGCCCGCGACCGGGCACGCACGAGTAGGAGACGGACACGATGACGACCCCGCGCGACCGGATCGACCGCGGCACGGCGGCGTCCGGCGGAACCGGCCGCTCCCCCGCCCCGCCGCGCGCCCGCCGGGAGGCGGCCGTGATCGCGGCGGTCTCGGCCGGCGGCGGGCTCGGCGCGGCCGCCCGGCACGGCGCCGCGCTGCTGTGGCCGGCGCACGGGCACGCCTTCCCCTGGACGACCCTCGCGGTCAACGCGCTCGGCTGCGCCCTGATCGGCGTCCTCATGGCCGTGCTCGCCCGCGCGCGGGCGGCGCACCGGCTGGTCGGGCCGTTCCTGGGCACGGGCGTGCTCGGCGGGTTCACGACCTTCTCCACCTACGCGGCGGACGTCCGGGGCCTGTTCGGGGACGGGCACGCCCGCCTCGCCCTCGCGTACCTGGTGGCCACGCCGGTCGTCGCGGTGGCCGCCGCGTGGGGCGCCGGGGTCCTGACCCGCCGCCTCTCCCCCGCGCCGCGGCGGGAGGCCGGATGAGCTGGCTGCTCGTCGTCGCCGGGGGCATGGTGGGCGCGCCGCTGCGCTACGCCGTCGACCGCGCCGTGCGGGCCCGCACCGGTTCCGGGTTCCCCTGGGGCACCTTCGCCGCGAACATGCTCGGCTGCCTGGTGCTGGGGGCGCTGACCGGCGCGGCGATGCGGGGCGCGGCCGCGGACTCGGTGCGCCTGCTGGTCGGCACGGGGCTGTGCGGCGCGCTGACGACGTACTCGACGTTCTCGTACGAGACGGTGCGGCTGGCGGAGTCGGGCGCGCGGCTGCCCGCCGCCGCGAACGCGGTCGCGGGCGTCGCCGCCGGGCTCGCCGCCGTGGCCGGGGGCACGGCGGCGGCCGGGGCGCTCTGGGCCTGACCGCCTCCGGACGAAGGCGGTCCGCTCGCCGCCGGACCGGGCGGGGCGCGCTCCGGCGTGGGAACCTGGTGGCGTGACGTCGTTCAGTGGGAGCCGCCGGGTGATGGGACGGCCGCGGGTGACCTCGCGGCCCGCCCTGGAGCGGCTCGCGTTCGAGCTGTTCGCCCGCCAGGGGTTCGACGAGACGACCGTGGACGACATCGCGGCCGCGGCCGGGATCGGGCGGCGCACGTTCTTCCGGTACTTCGCGTCCAAGAACGACCTGGTGTGGGGCGACTTCGACGCGCAGCTGCGGCGGCTGCGCGCGCTGCTGGACGAGGCCGACCCGCGGGCGCCGATCATGGACGCCGTCCGCCGCGCCGTCGTGGAGTTCAACCGGTTCGACCCGCAGGAGGTGCCGTGGCACCGGCAGCGGATGGAGCTGATCCTCACGGTGCCGACCCTGCAGGCCGACGCGACGCTGCGGTACGCGTCCTGGCGGCGGATCGTCGCCGAGTTCGTCGCCGCCCGCACCGGGCAGCCGGTGTCGGCGATGGGGCCGCGGCTCGCGGGCAGCGTGATCCTCGCCGCCGCCGTGACCGCCTACGAGCACTGGCTGTCCGCCGGGGAGGGGACGTCCCTGGCGGAGCTGCTGGACGAGACGCTGCGGCGGGTCGAGGCCGGGTTCGCCGAGATCGGGCGGGCCCCCGCGCCCGGCTAGGGCCCCCAGCCGCGCCGGACGGCGTCCGCGGCGAGCTCGCCGATGAGGACGGCCGTCGCGGCGGGGCCGCGCAGCGGCGCGGTCGGCAGGACCGAGGTGTCGGCGACGCGCAGCCCGCGCACGCCGCGGACCCGCCCGGAGGCGTCGACGGCGGGCCCCATCGGGACGGTGCCGCATGTGTGCTGCGACGTGCCGAGGCGCGCGCGGATCCACGCGTCCAGCACGCGGTCGTCGTCCACCGGCACCGGTTCGACCGGGCCCGCGCAGACCTCGCCGAACGCCCCGGACTCCACGACCGCGACCGTCGCCCGCACGGCCTCGCGCATCCGGCGGCGGTCGGCGCCGGTCTCCAGGTAGCCGTAGTCGATGCGCGGCGGGACGTCCGGGTCGGCGGACACGGTGCGCAGGCCGCCGGACGTCCGGGGCGTCTGCACGGACGCGAGGAACGCCAGGGGCATGCCGGGGACGCCGGCCTTCCCCCCGACGAGCCCGGCCATCGGCACGAGCGACTGCAGGACCTCCAGGTCGCCCGCCGCGGGGCCGTCCGACGACGGCAGGTGCAGGGCGCCGCCGAGCCACGAGCCGGACGGCTCGCCCAGCGGCCGCCGGGGCGTCCACTCCACGACGATCTGCGGGTGGTCGCTGAGCGCGGCACCGACGGCGGGGAGGTCACCGACGACGGGGATGCCGACGCGTTCGAGGTCCGCCGCGGGCCCGATGCCCGACAGGTGCAGCAGGTGGGGGGTGGAGAGGGCGCCCGCGCACAGCACGGTCTCGCCCGCCTCGAAGACCGTGCCGTCCGCGGCGGCGACGCCCGCGGCGCGCCCGCGCCGGACGACGACCGAGCGCACCGGGCGGTCGCCCAGCAGCGTGAGGTTCGGGCGCCCGGACGCCGCGCCGAGGAGGTAGGCGAGCCCGGTGTTGACGCGGAGGCCGCCGGCGGTGTTGGACGGCACGGGCCCGAACCCCGGCGCCTCTTCGGCGTTCTTGTCGGGTTCGTCCGGATATCCGAGTTCGTGCGCGGCCGCCCGGAACGCGGCCGCGGCGGGATGGCGGAGGTCCGTCCGGCGCACCGGGACCGGGCCCCGGTCGCCGTGCGGCCCCGCCGCCCCGCGGTCGAGGTCGGTCTCGAGCGCGCGCATGAACGGCAGCGCCCGCTCGTACGACCAGGCGTCGCCGCCGGCGGCCGACCAGCGGTCGAAGTCCGCGCGCCGGGCGCGGACGAAGTAGCCGCCGTTCACGGTCGTCGAGCCGCCGAGGATCCGGCCGCGCGCCGCCATGTACGGCAGGCCGGGCGCGAGCCGCGCCGGGAACGTCCGGACGGCCGGATGCCCCGGCCGCGCCCCGGGCACGAGCCGGGCGTCCAGCAGGTCGGCGGGGAAGGCGGGCGGCACCGGCCCGGCCTCCAGCACGAGCACCTCGCAGGCCGGGTCCTCGCTGAGCCGGGCCGCCAGCGCCGCACCGGCCCCGCCCGCGCCGACCACGAGCACGTCCGGGGGGCGCCGCCCGCCCGGACCGTTCCGTTCGCCCATCACCGCACCTTCCGCCGCACCCGCCGCACCCGCCGTGCCGGGAGGGCCGCCGCACGCCGGGCGAACTCTACGCGCGGGCGGCCCGCGGCCCGGTCCGCCCGTCCCGCCCCTTCCTTTTGACACTCGATGCACTTAGTATCCCCTCAAGCCGGGCGGCCGTGCCCCGCCGCCGGACACGGACCGGGGGCACGGGAGACGGCCGCCGCACGCGAACGAAGGAGGACGCCATGGACAGCGCCGCCACCGAGAACCAGAGCGCCGACGAGCGGACCGAGGACGCCGCGGCCGCCGAGTCGCTGATCGAGGAGGTCTCGATCGACGGCATGTGCGGCGTCTACTAGGCCGTGCCGGCGATCGACCTGGACCGCGCCTGGGACCTGCACCCGCAGGTCTCGGTGCGGCCCGAACCCTTCGGCGCGCTGCTCTACCACTTCGGCACCCGCAAGCTGTCGTTCCTCAAGGACCGGCGCCTGCTGGAGGTCGTCCGGGGGCTGCGCGACGCGCCCACCGCCCGGGACGCCTGCGCGGCGGCCGACGTGCCCGCGTCCGACCTGCCCCGGTACGGCGCGGCGCTCGGCGCGCTCGCAAGCTCGTCCATGCTCGTGGAAAGGACGCCGTGACCACCGACGCCGCAAGCCAGGCCGCGCAGACCACCGGCCCCCGGCTGGTCGACCTGTTCGAGCGCGGGCTCGACGCGCCGATCTGCCTGACCTGGGAGCTCACCTACGCCTGCAACCTCTCGTGCGCGCACTGCCTGTCCAGCTCGGGGCGCCGCGACCCGCGCGAGCTCTCGACGGCCGAGGCGAAGGCCGTCATCGACGAGCTGGAGGCCATGCAGGTCTTCTACGTCAACATCGGGGGCGGCGAGCCCACGGTCCGGTCCGACTTCTGGGAGCTGCTCGACTACGCCACCGCTCACCATGTGGGCGTGAAGTTCTCCACGAACGGCGTCCGCATCACGCCCGAGGTCGCCCGGCGGCTGGCCGCCAACGACTACGTGGACGTCCAGATCTCGCTGGACGGCGCCACGCCCGAGGTGAACGACGCGGTGCGGGGCGCGGGGTCGTACGACACCGCGATGCGCGCCATGCGGAACCTCGCCGACGCGGGCATGCGGAACTTCAAGCTGTCGGTGGTCTGCACGCGGCACAACATCCCGCAGATGGACGCCTTCAAGGCCATCGCCGACGAGTACGGCGCGCAGCTCCGGCTGACGCGGCTGCGCCCGTCCGGGCGCGGGGCGGACGTGTGGGACGAGCTGCACCCGACGCAGGCGCAGCAGCGCGAGCTGTACGACTGGCTCCTCGCGCACGGCGACCGTGTGCTGACCGGCGACTCGTTCTTCCACCTCTCGGCCTACGGCCAGTCGCTGCCGGGGCTGAACCTGTGCGGCGCGGGGCGCGTGGTGTGCCTCATCGACCCCGTCGGGGACGTGTACGCGTGCCCGTTCGCCATCCACGACGAGTTCCTCGCGGGGAACGTCCGCGAGCCCGGCGGGTTCGCGCGGGTGTGGCGCGAGTCGGACCTGTTCGCGGGCCTGCGGGAGCCGCAGACGGGCGGCGCCTGCGCCTCGTGCGGCTTCTACGACACCTGCAAGGGCGGCTGCATGGCCGCGAAGTTCTTCACCGGGCTCCCACTGGACGGGCCCGACCCGGAGTGCGTGCAGGGCCACGGCGAGAAGCTGCTGGCCGGACGGCCCGAGGACCGGTCGGGCATCCCGAAGCCGTCCGGCGACCACTCGCACCGGACCTCGCCGCCCCGCCGCCGGGAGCCCGTCCTGGTCCGGCTGGGGCGGCGCGCCGACATGGGCCGCCCGCCCGTCAGCGCCTGCGAGGAGAACCCCCTCGCCGGGCTGCGGATCACCTGACCCTTTCCCCCAGGAGACGACATGTTCCAGAACCCGTGGTTCGAGACCGTGGCCGAGGCGCAGCGCCGCGCCAAGCGGCGGCTGCCCCACATGGTCTACGGGGCGCTGGTCGCGGGCTCGGAGCGCGGCCGGACGGTCGGCGACAACTGCAAGGCGTTCGGCGACCTCGGGTTCGCGCCCCGCGTGGCGGGCCACCGCGCGCAGCGCGACCTGTCCACGAGCGTGATGGGCGTGGAGACGTCCATGCCGGTGGTCATCTCCCCCACCGGCGTGCAGGCCGTGCACCCCGACGGCGAGGTCGCGGTGGCGCGGGCCGCCGCGAACCGCGGCGTGATCATGGGGCTCAGCTCGTTCGCGAGCAAGCCCGTGGAGGAGGTCGCCGAGGCCAACCCGAACGTCTTCTTCCAGATGTACTGGAGCGGCGACCGGGACGCGATGGTGCAGCGCATGGACCGCGCGCGCCGCGCCGGGGCGAAGGCCCTCATCGCCACGCTCGACTGGTCGTTCTCCAACGGGCGGGACTGGGGCAGCCCCATGATCCCGGAGAAGGTCGACCTGAAGACGATGGCGAAGCTGGCACCGGGCGTCCTGCCCCACCCGGGCTGGCTGTGGCGGTTCGCCAAGACCGGGCGCATCCCGGACCTGACGACCCCCAACCTCCGGGCGCCCGGCGGGACCGCGCCCACGTTCTTCGGCGCGTACGGCGAGTGGATGCAGACCCCGCCGCCCACCTGGGAGGACGTGGCGTGGATGCGCAAGGAGTGGGGCGGCCCGTTCATGCTCAAGGGCGTCACCCGCGTGGACGACGCGAAGCGGGCCGTGGACGCGGGGGTCACGGCGCTGTCGGTGTCGAACCACGGCGGCAACAACCTCGACACCACGCCCGCGACGATCCGGGTGCTGCCGTCGGTCGCCGAGGCGGTCGGCGACCAGATCGAGGTCCTGCTGGACGGCGGGGTGCGGCGCGGCGGGGACGTCGCCAAGGCGCTCGCGCTCGGCGCGCGCGCCGTGCTGATCGGCCGCGCCTACCTGTGGGGCCTCGCGGCGAACGGGCAGGCCGGCGTGGAGAACGTGCTGGACATCATGCGCGGCGGCCTCGACTCCGCCGTGCTGGGCCTCGGCCACGCGTCCGTCCGCGACCTGGCGCCGTCCGACCTGGTGATCCCGCCCGGGTTCGCGCTGACGCTGGGCGGCGGGGAGGGCTGACGTGCGGGACCTGGCCGGGGCCGCGTGGCCGGAGGTCCGGGAGCGGCCGCCGGTGCTGGTGCCGGTCGGGTCGACCGAGCAGCACGGCCCGCACCTGCCGCTGAACACCGACACGGTGGTCGCCCGGGCCGTCGCCGAGCGCGCGGCCGACGCGCTCGGCGGCCCCGTGCTCGTCGCGCCCGCCCTCGCGTACGGGTCCAGCGGCGAGCACGCGGGCTTCCCCGGCACGGTCTCGATCGGACGGGACGCGCTCGAGCTCGTCCTCGTCGAGACCGTGCGGTCCCTCGCGCTGTGGGCGGGGCGGGTCGTCTTCGTCAACGGGCACGGCGGCAACGCCGCGGCGCTCGACGCCGCCGCGGGCCGGATGCGCGCCGAGGGGCACGACGCGGGCTGGGTCGGCTGCGGCGTCCCCGGCGGCGACGCGCACGCCGGACTCACCGAGACGTCGGTCATGCTGCATCTCGCGCCGGAGCTCGTCCGGCCGTCGCGCGCGGTCGCGGGCGACACCCGGCCGATCGCCGAGCTGCTGCCCGAGCTGGTCGCCCGGGGCGTCCGGGCGGTGTCGCCGTCGGGCGTCCTCGGCGACCCGGCGGGCGCGTCGGCCGAGCGGGGACGGGAGATCGTGGACGCGATGGTGGCGGCGGTCGTCCGGCGGATCGGCGCCGGGCGCGCGGACGCGCGCGGCCGGTTCCTCGACCCCGGGGCGGCGACATGAGCGCCTCGCGGCGCTTCCCCCTGCCCGCCGGCTTCCCGATCGTGCTGGACGAGGGGACGTCGCTGTGGTCGGGCGGCCGCGTGGCGACCGGAGGCGCGCCGTGGAAGGTGGTGCGCCCGGCCGACGCCGCCCGACCGCACCTGGCGGCGCTGCACCGCGCGGGCGGGCGCGGGCTCGCCGATCCCTCCCCGGTCGGCCGGGCGGTGGCCCGGCTGCTGCTCGACCACGGGCTGGCCCGTCCCGTCCCGGCGCCGCGCCCCGGGCCGCACGGGGTGACCGTGGTGATCCCCGCGTACGGGCGGGCCGACGAGCTGGCGCGGTGCCTGGCGGCGGTCGAGGGCGTCCCGGTGATCGTCGTGGACGACGCCTCGCCCGATCCCGGGCCGCTGCGCCGGGCCGCCGAGGCCGCCGGGGCCCGGCTGGTGCGGCACCCCGTCAACCGGGGCCCGGCCGCCGCCCGGAACACGGGCCTGCGGCTGGTGGAGACGCCGCTCGCCGCGTTCGTCGACTCCGACTGCCGCCCCGAGGCGGGCTGGCTGGACGTCCTCGTCCCGCACTTCGACGATCCGCGCGTGGCGGCCGTCGCGCCGCGCGTCCGTCCGGACCCCGGCGACGCCCGGCTGCTCGCCCGCTACGAGACCGCCCGGTCGGCGCTCGACATGGGCGTCCGGCCCGCGCTGGTGCGCCCGGGCGGCCGGCTCGGGTTCGTGCCGACGGCGACGCTGCTGGTGCGGGTCGCGGCGGCGCGCGGCCTCGGGCCCGGCGGGGCGTTCGACGAGGAGCTGCGGCTCGGCGAGGACGTCGACTTCGTCTGGCGGCTCGGCGACCTGGGGTGGAACGTCCGGTACGAGCCGGGCGCGCGGGTCGCGCACACGTCGCGGCTGCACCCGGTGGACTGGGCGCGGCGGCGGCACGAGTACGGGACGTCCGCCGCGGACCTGGCGCGGCGGCATCCGGGGCGGCTCGCGCCGGCGCGCCCGTCGGCGTGGAACCTCGCGGTGCTGGGCCTGCTCGCGCGGGGGCGTCCGGGGACCGCCGCGGCCTGCGCGGCGGTCGCGGCGGCGCTGCTGGCGCGGCGGCTGGCGCGGCTGCCCGCCGACTGGAGCCTGGCCGCCGCGATCGTCGGCAAGGGCGTCCTCGCGGACGCCGCCGCGCTGGGGCACGCGCTGCGCCGCGAGTGGTGGCCCGCCGGGCTGCTCGTCCTGGCGGCGGCCCCGCGAAGCCGCACCGCCCGTGCGGCGGCGGCGGCCATGCTCGCGCCGATCGCGCTGGAGTGGCTGCGGGAGCGCCCGGACGTCGATCCGGTCCGGTACGCGGTGCTGCGGCTCGCCGAGGACGCCGCGTACGGCTCGGGGGTGACGGCCGCGTCGGCGCGCGCGCGTTCGGCGGCGCCGCTGCGCCCGGACGTCCGGTTCCCGGAGGGGCTCTCGGCCGCCCGGGCCGGCGGGTGGGCGAGAGCCGCGGCGCGGGCCGCGGTGCGGCGGGCGCGCCGGGTCAGCGGTTGATGTTGCCCATGTCGACGCGGAGCTGGGAGCCGGTGACGTACCTGCCCTCGTCGGACGCCAGGAACGCGACCATGTTCGCGATGTCCTCGGGCTGGACCACCTGGTAGGGCAGCGCCGGCATGTAGATGGGGCCGAGCATGGGCGACTGCTCGAGGTAGTCCTTCATCGAGCCGTCGTTCATGCCGGTGGCGACGCCGTGCGGGTGGATCGTGTTGACGCGGATGTCGTGCTCGCCCAGCTCGTTGGCCAGCACCTTCGCGAGGCCGACGACGCCGTGCTTGGAGCTGGCGTAGTGGGCGAGGAACGGCAGCCCCTTCGAGCCCGCCACCGAGCTGGTGATGATGATCGAGCCGCCCTGCCCCTGCTCGATGAGCACCGGCACCGTCGCCTTGACCGTCTTCCACACGCCGGTGAGGTTGACGTCGATGAGGTCCTGCCACTGCTCCTCGGTGATCTCCCAGGTGCGGCCGTAGTTCACGATGCCCGCGTTGGCGACCACGATGTCGAGGCGGCCCAGCTCGGCGACGCCGTCCCGGACGGCCGCCTCCAGCGCGGGCAGGTCGCGGACGTCGGCCTTGCGCGCGACGATCCGGCGGCCCAGCTCCTCGACGAGCTTCACCGTCTCGTCCAGTTCCGCCTGCGTGGCGGGCTCGTAGCGGACGTACGGGCTGGCCGACTCCACGAGGTCGATCGCGATGACGTCGGCGCCCTCGGCGGCGAGCCGGACGGCCTCCGCCCGTCCCTGCCCGCGCGCGGCACCGGTGATGAAGGCGACCTTGCCCGTCAAACGTCCCATGCGAAACCTCCAGGTCGGGCGGCCCGGCGACGCGCGGCGTACGGCCGAAGGGACAGGTCGCGCACCGGCGGAAGGCCGGGCCGATAAGCGGTACGAGCATGATGGCACTCGGTGCCATAAAGAGCAACGGCCCGCTCGCCCCGGCCTTCGCCGCCCCCGCGGACGGCGAAGGGAGGCGGCCGTGCGGCCGCCTCCCCCGACACGATCGCCCGATCCTAGACGCCGTCCTCCTCGGCCATGCCGAGCAGGCGGTCGAGGACGGCGGTGCCCTCCTTCAGCCCGTCGTGCTCGTACTCGTTGGTGATCCACGGCCGCAGCCCGCGCACCGCGCGCGCCGTCTCCAGGGAGAACTCGCGCGGGACGAACATGTCGTCGTGGTAGATCGCCGCGTAGACGGGCACCTCGTTGCGGGCGAGCCGGCCCGCGTCGTACAGGTGCGGCCAGTCGTCCTTCGCCGCCAGCAGCTCCGCCGTCTCGCGCAGCGGCACGAGCGCCGGGTCCTCGGCGAAGTGGAACGGGTAGTACGTCTCGCCCGTGAAGGCGAACGGCGCGCCGCCGTCCAGGTCGAACTCCGGACGCTGCCGGTAGACGCGCTCGGCGGCCCAGTTGGTCGCCCGCCCCTGCGCGTAGATCAGCTCCTGGAACAGCGCGTAGAGCGGACGGGCGGCCAGGCTCGTCGCGTCGTGCACGCCCGCGAGGAAAGTGTCCGACAGCTCGGGACCCTCCGGGCCCTCCACGAACGCCTCCTCCAGGAGGAAGTGCAGCGAGTCGAAGCCCGCCCGGGTGCCGAGCCCGAGGCCCAAACCCTGGAAGCGGCGCGGCGACAGCCGCTCCCCCGTGGGCATCCGCACGTCGCGCGTCCGCAGGTGCTCGGCGATGCGGGCGCACAGCTCCCGGTCGCCGGGGTGGCGGGCGAAGTACTCCTCGTTCTTCTCCAGCGTCCGGTCGAACGTGAGCCGGTAGACGTCGTCGGCCGTGCCGGTGAGCGTGGGCAGCCCGCCCGTGACGAACGACCGCCGCAGCCCCTCGGGCGCCAGCGACAGGTACGCCAGCGTGATGAAGCCGCCGTAGCTCTGCCCGAGCGTCGTCCACGGGCGCCCGCCGTTGAGCTCCCGGCGCAGGACCTCGGCGTCCCGGACGATCGCGTCGGCGCGGAAGTGCGCGAGGTACGCGGCCTGCTCGGCCGGGCCGCCGACGCGGGCGAGGGTGCGCCGGTTCACGGGCGCGGAGCGGCCGGTGCCGCGCTGGTCGAGCAGCACGACGCGGTGGTCGTCCAGCGCCCGCCCGACGAAGCCGCTCTTGGACGCGGGCCGCACCGCCTTGCCGCCGGGGCCGCCCTGCAGGAACAGCAGCCGGGGCAGGTCGGCGCCGGCCTTGGCGGCCGCGACCACCTCGCGCGCGTACACCTCGATGCGCGGGCCGTCCGGGCGGTCGTGGTCGAGCGGGACCTCGACGACGTGGTCGGTGCAGACCAGCCCCCGCTGCCGGAACGTTCCGGTGATCATCAGTACCCCGGGATCCCGAGGCGGCGGCAGATCTCGACGAGGTCGGGGTGCACGTAGCGGCCCTCGATCTCGATCGCCTCGCCGTCCAGGTAGATGGACGGGTTGAGCAGGCTGCCGTCGGTGTGCGCGGGGGCGAGGAACGGGTCGCCGCCGATCCAGGCGCCCTTCGTGCCGAGGCCGAGCTCGACGCAGCCGAAGATGCGCTCGTCCTCCACGATCCGGCCGGTCGGCTTGGTCACGCCGGGGTTGAACCCGAGCGACCAGTGCGCGATCCGGTACATGTTGCGGCCGACCTCCGGGTCGTCCGCGGACGCCGCCTGGTCCTCCATCCAGCGGCGGAAGACCGTCGCGTCGGTGCCCTCGCCCTCGATCGAGGTCACCGTGCCCTCCTCGACCTCCATCCGGATGGGCGAGCGGATCAGCCCCAGGTCGTTCGGCGGCCACACGGCGCCGTCGAACACCAGCACGCCCTCCTGGGTCTCCTCGAGAGGGTTCCAGGAGATCTGCCCGGCCAGCATGACGGTCTCGCCCGGCTTCTCGGCGGGCTTGCCGCGCAGGTTGATCGGCCGGCCGCCGTTGCGGGCCCGCAGGTCGGTGCCCGCCGGGGTGGTGATCCGCACCTCGTCGGCCTTCTCCAGCAGGCCCACCAGCGCCTTGCCGAGGTCGATCGTGCCCTGGAAGTCCACCCGGGCCACGGTGTCGACGAGCATCTGGACGTCCATGCCGGTCAGGTTCGCGTAGCGGGTCCCCTGCGCCATCGCCGCGCGGAAGGCGTCCGAGTGCATGATGTACGCCAGCGCGTACTCGATCCACACCTGCGACCGGGCGACCGCGCCCGCGACGGGGCCGGGCGGCTCCATCGCCGAGGACGGCCGCGTCGGGTACCACACGACGGTCGGCGTCGCCCCGGCCGCCGCGACGGCCTGCGCGGTGACGTCCACGACCCGCGCGTCGGTGGAGCTGTCGGCGGTGATCACCACGTCCTCGCCCGGCTTGACGAGCATGATCTCCTCGACGAGCTTGCGGGCGCCGAGCGCGGCCTCGTACGACAGGTACTCGGGCCGGGACTCGATCCGGCTGGTCACTTCCACTGTGCGCCTTATCCCTTCACTACGCGGCTGACATCGGTGAGCGAGCTTCCGGCGATCAGACCCGAACCGATCAGGTTCAGCTCGCCGCTCGCGGCCTCGGGTCCGCGCACCCGGGCCCAGATGATCCTGAAGGCCAGTGCGCCGAGCACGAACCAGCAGGCGTACGGGGTGAGGATCAGCAGTCCGGTGGCCAGCAGCACGCCCATCTGCCGCTCCGGTCCGCCGATGAACTGGATGAGCGCCCCGGGGACCGCCCAGATCAGGATGTTGGTGAGCGTGGAGGTGTCGGTGAGGCCGCCCGCGACGGTGTCGGCGTACACCTTCGACACCGGCGGGATCTCACCGCCCTCGAAGTAGGACCTCCAGGTCACCGCGACCACCGCGAGCGCGACGCCGAAGCCGACGAGCTGCGCGATGTACTGCTGCTTGCGCCCGGCCCGCTCCACGAGCCGGTACGGGGTGCCGCCCTGCCGCAGGATCCAGCCCGCCTTCAGGTCGTAGCCCATGTCGGCGAACGCGGGGCCGGTCGCGGCGATGTAGGCGACGAACAGCGCCAGCGGCACGGTCGGGATCCCGATGACCAGGCCCAGCACCATGAAGATCAGCGTGACCGCGAACGCCGGGAACCAGCCCGAGTGCATCGCGGCCAGGCCGACGATCAGCTGGTGCACCAGCGCGGCGAACCCCGCCAGCAGGCACCAGCCGACCAGCTCGACCACCGACAGCTCGCCGAGGATCCCGCCGGTCAGCGCGACCGCCAGCGCACCGAGCACGAACAGGACGTACCCCTGGGTGAGCGCCCGCCGCAGCCCGTTCTCGTCCACCGTGGTCTGCATGGCCTCGCCGGTCCGCGCGCCGACGGCCGTCCGGCCGTCCCCGTCCTCGTCCTCGTCCCCGTCCTGCTGCCTGCGGACGAGCAGGATCACGGCCTGCAGGAGGGCGACGAGCCCGGCGCCGACCATGAAGCCGTGCGGGATGTACATCTCGTTGAGGTCGATGTCGAACCATTCCTGGCCGTACTGGTTCACGCCCAGCCCGACGCCGAACATGCCGAGCGCCCAGATGTTGCCGATCAGCGCGACGCCCGCCGCCGAGAACGGCAGCGCGTTGCCGGCGACCTTGACGAACGAGCCGAGGAAGCCCACGAGCCCGCCGATGCCCAGCACGACGGCTTTGCGGCCGCCCTCGTCCCCGGCGACGATCGTCTCCGCCGCCGCGACGCCGGGCGGCCAGGTGGAGCGGGCCGGGAACAGCTTCGAGTCGAACACCCGGTACAGCACCAGGGAGTCGACGAACAGGCCGATCCCGGCGCCCAGCAGCATCGGCCACACCAGGTCGGGGCGGCCGAGGACGAACGGGACGCCGATCGGCACCAGCAGCGAGTTCGCGGCGGCGAACGTGGCGCCGGAGATGGCGCTCTGCACCAGGTTCTGCCGGTGCACCGACCGCATCTCCCGCAGCTTCCGCGCCGGGATCCGCCCCACGAGCATCGCGATCAGCGCCCCGATGACCGAGGTGTTGGCCGAGATGCCGAGCGTGGTCACCAGGTGCAGGCCGATCAGCGCGCCGAGCACCGACAGCACGATGGTGAGGATCAGGACGACCGGCTCGTGCGCGCGGGGGTGCGCCTCCGGCCCGTGCAGGGCCGCCCCCTTCAGCGATCGCATGGTCACAGGACTCTTCCTCGCTACTCTTCGGCCCCGCCGCCGTCGAGCAGGCGGGTCAGCGACTCGGCCGCCCCGCGCACCCTCGCGATGGTGGTGTCGATCTTCTCCGTGACGTTGTGGTGCGGGCCGATCACGACCAGCGAGCCGACGACCTCCCCGGCGGCGAACACCGGCGCCGCGACCGAGGTGACGTTGAGGTCGTACTCGCCGTGCGAGATCGAGACCCGGTCCCGGCGGACCCGCGCGTACAGCGCGCGGAGCCCGTTCGGGTCGGTGACCGTGGTGTCGCTGAACCGCTCCAGCGGTCCCGCGCCCAGCAGCCGCCGGACGTCGTCGTCCGGGTAGAACGCGAAGATGGCGTGCCCGGCGGCCCCGCCGTGGGCCGGGAGCGTCTCCCCCACGATCGCCGAGTACCGCATGGGCCCGGCGGCGTCGACCGCCAGCGCCGTCCGGTACCCGGCGCCGTGCGGAACGTTGAGGACGGCGCTCTCGCCCAGCTCGCGGGCCAGCGCGGTGAGCAGCGGCCGGGCCGCGGCCTCCAGCGCGCCGCCCCGCTCCGCCGCCCGGGCGAGCACGCCGACCGCGACGCCGAGCCGGTACCGCCGGGTGTCGGGGTCGGCGAGCACGAACCCGCGGTGCGCGAGCGTGGTCAGCAGCCGGTGCGCGACCGCCTTGTCGAGCCCCAGTTCCCTGGCCAGCTCGCTGACCCCCCACTCCGTCCGATGCTGGAAGGCCAGCAGCACCAGCAGCCCCCGATCGAGGGTCTTCGCCGTACCGCGTCCCGGCTCGCCCAACGCGACCACCTCTCTGTTGCGTTTATCGCAACAGCGTTGCTATTTCTGAGGCGCACTGTATCTGCTGTTTGCTCATTACGGTCAAGCCGGAAAGAGGGAAGTAACCGGGTTTTTACCGACGAACGTCGCTCCGACCAGCGCGAAGCGCCCGCCCGCACGCGCTGATCGGCGTGCGGACGGGCGCTTGTCGGGCGTCCTCGGGCTCGCGGGTCAGGCGCCCACCTCGCGGCGGGCCCGCGCCAGCAGCCGGTCCGGATCGGGCGCGTACCCCCAGGCGCGCAGGGGCGGTGCGGTGCGGCCGACCCGGGACAGGTGGCGGCGGGCCCGCTCGCGGTCGCCCGCGCGGAAGAACGCGGCACCGAAGAAGTGGTGGGCCTCCAGATCGCGGGGGTGCGGCCGGTGCGCGGCGAGCCAGCGGTCGGCCGCGCCGACCACGGCGGCGTGCACCTCCGGCCGGGCCATGTAGGCGTCGAGCATCTCCCAGCTCTCGTCCGGCGCGACCTCCATGTGCGCGGTCGTCAGCACGGCGGTGACCGGGTCCCCGGGCTCGGCGTCGGCGACGGTCCGCTCCGCGAACCCGAGCACCTCGGCGTCCGAGCCCTTCCACTTCGCGCACAGGATCTGCACGCGGGTGACATGCCCGGCGTACAGGGACGGGTGCCGCGCCTTGAGCTCGTCCCACATCCGGTCGAGCTCGTGCCGCTCGAGCTGC
Source organism: Actinomadura rifamycini DSM 43936 (assembly GCF_000425065.1). Classification (GTDB taxonomy): domain Bacteria; phylum Actinomycetota; class Actinomycetes; order Streptosporangiales; family Streptosporangiaceae; genus Spirillospora; species Spirillospora rifamycini. Next base: position 305,521 of record NZ_AULB01000009.1, on the reverse strand, counting down.
AGGCCGTTGCCGTACCGCTGGAGGTGGTCCCAGGGCACCGGGTCGGCCGGCAGCAGCTCGGCCGCCTTCTGCAGCGGTCCCCCGGCGAGGGCGAGCAGCCGCCAGAACCGGGCGAACCGCTCCCGCGTGACGTACTCGGCCCGGTACCCGGTGCGCGCCTTCCACGCCTCGCCGACGCGGACGGCGCCGAGCCACAGCTGCACGTCCGGGTCGCCGGGGGCGTCGGCGGCGAGCCGCGCGAGGTCCGCGCCGCGGCCGAGCGCCGCGTCGGTGAGGTTCTCCACGTACAGCGAGCGCGCCTCGGCGTCGTCGCGGCTGCGGGCCAGCAGGTCCAGGCCGGGGCGCAGGTCCCCGCCCCGGACGGCGGGCAGCGCCGCCGCCAGCGCGGCGTCGTCCCAGGCGGGGCCCGGCTTCGACCCGATCCGGCCCCGCAGGCCGCGGACGGCCGCCACGGCCCGGGTCAGCGGCGGTTCCGCCGCGAGCGGGTCCTCCTCGGGCGCGGGGGCGGCCTCCGGACGCTCGGGCACGTGCTCGGCGGGACGCGCGGGCATCCGCACGACCGCGCCGGCGGGCGCGTGCCGGTCGATCTCGGCGACGATGCCCGCGCCGTCCGCCCACAGGTTCGGCTCGACGGCGACGGTGAGGCCGTCCAGGCCGATGAGCACCCGCAGGCCGTCCGGCCAGGCCAGCACCGCGGCGCACGCGTCGTGGCGGACGGTGCGCAGTTCGGGGCCCGTCAGGGACGTCACGCCCTCCCGGCCGACGACGAGGCTCAGCCGCGGCTCGTCGGGACGGGTGTGGACGCGGCCGTCGACCGCGATCGTCGAGGCGGTCGGGGCGGGCCGGAACCGGGCGTCGCCCGGCTCCTGCTCGTGCGGCAGCATCAGCAGGGCGCCGGCCAGGACGGCGCGGCCGACGTCCTGGAGGTCCTGCGGCTTGACCGCGTCCAGGTCGGCGAGGTACTGCTCGACGGTCTGGGACCGGTGCCCGAGCAGTTCGTCCACGCTGTGCGCGACGGCCCGCGCGGCGCGGCCGTCGTCGGACGCGGCGCGGGTGCGGGCCGCGTCCGCGACCTCGGCGAGCTCGTCCGCGCCGACGGGCTCGGCGGCCATGCGGTCGAACTCGGCGAGGAACCGCTCCGCCAGTTCCGGGCGCACCTCGGCGAGCCCGTCCGCGAACGCGGTGATGTGCGCGGTGTCGCCGTCGCGGGGCGCGTAGTCGACGTCGGTGGTGTAGCTGAGCGCGCCGTCGCGGCGCAGCACGCGGTGGAGGCGGCGCCTCAGGACGCCGGCGTAGAGGGTGCCCGCGATCGTGCGCGGCACGACGCCGTTCAGCGCGACGCCCTTGACGTTCGCCGTGAAGTAGGCGGGCGTGTACGGGAGGGCGCTGGACGGTGCGGGAAGGGGCCGCCGCTCCCCGTCGGGGAGGCGCAGCGCCAGCCCGTCGGGCGGCGGCCCCCCGACGATGGCGAGCGCGGCGTTCTGCCTGGTGAACCAGTGCGCCGCCCACGCCTGGACGTCCTCGGCCGTGTGGGCGGCCAGGCCGTGCTCGTCGTACGCGGGCAGGCCGTAGGTGGCGGCGCCGTAGCGCCACAGCAGCATCTGCCCGGCGAGCCCGGTGTCGCGGCTTTCGGCCTCCGTGCGCAGAATCTTCTTCTCCGCGTCGAGCCGGTCCACGGGCAGTTCGCGCAGCGAATCGCAGAGCGACGTCAGAAACGCCGCCACTTTCCCGGCCTCACCGTGGGTGACGAACATGGTGGTGTTCGTGTCCACGGCGCCGTTGTAGTGGTATTCCGTCTCGCCGACGGCGTGCAGCGCCAGATGCTCGACGAGATGGGTCAGACCGCCGCGCGCGAGGGTCTCGTCGGCCCGTCCCACCCGGAACACCAGGGCGGCCCGGTATTCGTCGCCGCCGGTCCCTCCCCCGGTCCAGAACACGGGCACCCCATCGATTTCGGTGCGCACGACTTCCACTCGGCCTCCCTTTTTCCGGAGGCGAAAGCGTACGATTCTCAGATTCCGGGAGAATCTCGTATCGGTATCGAATGATGGGGCGTCCGGGACAGGTCATATGCTGCACGGATGACGACGACCGGGCCCGACGGAACGGCGCCGCGCCGCCGGCGCGGGCGTCCCGGATACGACCAGGCGGCGATCCTGCGCACCGCGGTGGAGCTGTTCAACCGCAAGGGGTACGACGCCACGAGCATGGGCGACCTGGCCAGGGAGCTGGGGCTCACCAAACCGGCGATCTACCACCACGTCACCGGCAAGGAGCAGCTCCTCGGGCAGGCCCTGGACGACGCCCTCGACGAGCTGACGGCCGTGGTCACCGCGGCGGCGGAGGAGCGGGCCGGGCGGACGGCGTACGAGCGGCTGCGCGAGGTCGTCCGGCACAGCGTCGAGGTGCTGGTCGCGCACCAGCCGTCCGTCACGCTGCTGCTGCGGGTGCGGGGCAACAGCGGCGTCGAGCTGGCGGCGCTCGACCGGCGGCGCCGGCTGGACGAGCGGCTCGCCGCGCTCGTCGCGGACGCCGCCGCCGAGGGCGCCCTGCGCGCCGACCTGCCGCCGCCGCTGGTGAGCCGGCTGCTGTTCGGCATGGTGAACTCGCTGGTCGAGTGGTACCGCGCGGACGGCGCGTACGACCCGGCGACGGTCGCGGACGCGATCACCACGATCGCCTTCGACGGCCTCCGGCCGCGCGGCGGCCGGACGCCGTAGGCGGCGGTCGGGCGTCCGGGTCCGCGGTCGGGCGTCCGGGCCCGCGGTCAGGCGTCGTAGTCGACGGTCACGCGCCCGCCCACCGGGAACGTCTGGCAGGTGAGGACGAAACCGGCGTCGACCTCGGCCGGCTCGAGCGCGTGGTTGCGGCGCATGTCGGCCTCGCCCTCGCGGACGACGGCGCGGCACGTCCCGCAGACGCCGCCCTTGCAGGCGAACGGCAGGTCGGCGCGGGTCGCCTGGGCGCCCTCGAGGATCGTCGTCTCGCGGGAGACGGTCGAGGTGGTGCGCAGCCCGTCGAGGACCGTGGTCAGCTCGGTCGTCGCCCCGGACGGCGCCCCGGCGGCCCGGCGGGGCTCGGGCGGGGGCGCGTCCACGTAGAACAGCTCGACGTGCACGCGGTCGGGCGGGACGCCGAGGCCGGCGAGGACGGCGCGGGCGTCCTCGACCATCGGGTGCGGCCCGCAGAGCCACACGTGGTCGAACACCTCGGCGGGGGCGACGTCAGTGAGCAGGCGGTGCAGCCGGTCGCGGTCGAGCCGTCCGGAGAACAGCTCGGCGTCGCGGGGTTCGCGGGACAGCACGTGGACGAGCTGGAGCCGGGGCCCGTACCGGTTCTTCAGGTCGCCGAGCTCCTCGGCGAACATCACGGTGCGGCTCGTCCGGTTGCCGTAGACCAGCGACACCTGCGCGGACGGGTGGGCCAGGACGGTCGAGGCGACCGACAGCAGCGGGGTGATGCCGGACCCGGCGGCGACGCACAGGTGCCGCTCCCCCGTCGCGGGGTCGGCGCGCCAGGACCCGGTCGGCGGCCCCACCTCGATGCGCGTGCCGGGCGCCACGTCGTGCACGAGCCAGGACGAGAACAGCCCGTCGGGGATCTCGCGGACCCCGATGCGCGGGGCCGCGCCGGCGGGCGCGCAGATCGAGTACGTCCGGCGGTGCTCCCGGCCGTCCACGACGCGGCGCAGGGTGAGCGACTGCCCGGCCCGGAAGTCGTAGACGTCGCGCAGCTCCGCCGGCACGTCGAAGGTGATCGCCACGGCGTCCTCGCACAGGCGGTCCACCGCCGCGACGGCCAGCGGGTGGAAGACGGCCGCCCGGGCGGGCGCGGGCGCGGTGGCGGGCATCTCAGATCTCCTTGACGTGCTCGAAGGGCTCGAGGCAGTCGGTGCAGCGGTAGAGGGCCTTGCAGGCGGTCGAGCCGAACTCCGAGGTCGGCCGGGTGGCCGCCGAGCCGCAGCGCGGGCAGGCGGGCGCGCGCCGGGGCGGCCCGAGCGTGAGCGCCACGGGACCGGACGCGCGGCGGGCGGGGCCGGGCGGGGACAGCCCGGCCTCCCGCAGCGCGGCCCGGCCGCGCTCGGAGATCCAGTCGCTGGACCAGGGCGGGTCGAGGACGACGCGCACCTCGACGCGGGGGAAGCCGGCGTCGTTCAGCCGGTGGACGAGGTCGTCGCGCATCGTCGCCATGGCGGGGCAGCCGGTGTAGGTGGGGGTGATCGAGGCGACGACGGTCTCCCCGCCCCGCCCGTCCGGGACCACCTCGACGCCGCGCAGGACGCCGAGGTCGGCGAGGGTGAGCATCGGCATCTCCGGGTCCCGCACCCCGGCGGCGGCCGCGGCGGCGCGGTCGCGGGCGTTCACCAGACCCCCGTCGGGTGGGCGCGCGCGACCTCCTGCATCTCGGCGAGCAGCGGGCCGAGCGCGGCGGTGTGGTCGCCGTCGCGGCCGGGCGTCCCGCCGGGCGCGGGGGCGTCGTCCGGACGCTCGACGCCGCTCACCGCGAGGACCTGCGCGAGGACGGCGTCCGCCGCCGCGCGCACCGACGCGGGGTCGACGCCGGCTCCGGACGCCGCGAGGGACGTCTCGACGGGGTGGGGCGCGAACAGCTCGGGCAGGAGCGGCCACAGCCCGCCGAGCGCCGCGACCAGCCTGCGGCGCGACTCGGCGGTGCCCCGCGCGAGGGTGAGGAACCAGCGGCCCGCCCAGTCGCGGTGGTAGGCGACCTCCTTGGCGCCCTTCGCCGCGACGGCGGCGAGGACGCCGTCCCGGCTCGCGCGGAGCCGCTCGAGCAGCGCGAGGCGGGCCGTGGCGAACAGCAGGAGGCGGACGACGACGTGCGCGAAGTCGCCGTTCGGGACCTCGGCGAGCCGCACGTTGCGGAAGTCCCCGGCGTCGCGGAAGAACGCGAGCGCGTCCTCCGCCGGGACGGGCGAGCCCGCCGGGAGCGCCGGGACGACGGACGGGTCGGCGGCGGCGGCACGCGACAGCAGCAGGCGCGCCTGGCCGAGCAGGTCGAGGGCCATGTTCGCGAGCGCGATGTCCTCTTCCAGGTCGGGGGCGCGGCTGCACCACTCCGCCAGCCGCTGCGACATGATGAGCGCGTCGTCGCCGAGCATGAGGCAGTACGCGGCGAGGGCCGCCGGGTCGGCGCCGTCGGGGACGGTCGTGTCGACGCCGGCGAGCGGGTCCTCGAAGCCGGTGCCGAAGGCCCACTGCGACGCGTCGTCGTCGGCCTCGACGAGGCCGGCGAAGACGCCGCCCGGCCCGCCGGTCGTCTGGTCGTCGTTCATGGTCGGTCCGCCCTCACATGTGCGGCACGTCGCCGGGGATGTCGTAGAACGTGGGATGCCGGTAGACCTTGTCGCCGTTCGGGGCGAACAGCGGGTCCTTCTCGTCCGGGCTGGACGCCGTGACGGCGTCGGCGCGCACGACCCAGATGCTGACGCCCTCGTTGCGCCGCGTGTAGACGTCGCGCGCGTGGCGCAGGGCCAGCACGTCGTCCGGGGCGTGCAGCGAGCCGACGTGGACGTGGTTGAGGCCGCGCTTGCCGCGCACGAACACCTCGTAGAGCGGCCATTCCCGCCGGTCGGCGCTCATCGCGCCCCCTCTCTCGCGTCCTCGGCGGACCGCTCCGCGAACGCGGTCGCCGCCTCCCGCACCCACGCGCCGTCCTCGTGGGCGGCGCGCCGGTGGGCCATGCGCTGCGCGTTGCACGGCCCGTCGCCGCGCAGGACGGCCGCGAACTCGTCCCAGTCGGGCTCGCCGAAGTCGTAGTGGCCGCGCTCGGGGTTCCAGCGCAGCTCCGGGTCGGGCAGGGTGACGCCGAGCGCCTCGGCCTGCGGGACGGTCATGTCCACGAACTTCTGCCGCAGCTCGTCGTTGGAGTTGCGTTTGACCCCCCACGCCATCGACCGCGCGCTGTTGGGCGACTCCGCGTCCGGCGGGCCGAACATCATCAGCGACGGCCACCAGAACCGGTCCACCGACTCCTGCACCATGGCGCGCTGCTCGTCCGTCCCGCGCATCATCGTCATCAGCAGCTCGTAGCCCTGCCGCTGGTGGAACGACTCCTCCTTGCAGATGCGGATCATCGCGCGCCCGTAGGGGCCGTAGGACGTCCGGCACAGCGGCACCTGGTTGCAGATCGCGGCGCCGTCGACGAGCCACCCGATCGTCCCGACGTCGGCGTAGGACGGGGTCGGGTAGTTGAAGATCGACGAGTACTTCTGCTTCCCCGCCAGCAGCAGGTCCGTGAGCTCGGCGCGGGACACGCCGAGGGTCTCGCAGGCCGAGTACAGGTACAGCCCGTGCCCGGCCTCGTCCTGCACCTTGGCCAGCAGGATCGCCTTGCGGCGCAGGGACGGCGCCCGCCCGATCCAGGCGCCCTCGGGCTGCATGCCGATGATCTCCGAGTGCGCGTGCTGGGCGATCTGCCGGACGAGCGTCCTGCGGTAGGCGTCCGGCATCCAGTCGCGGGGCTCGATGCGGTCGCCCCGCCCGATCGTCGCGTCGAACGCCGCCCGGAGCGCCGCGTCCGGCTCCGCCCGTGTCGTCACTGGTCCTCCCGGCGTATTTACTTACCGTTCGATCAGTAATAACGTGACACGAGACCGCCGCTCGGCGCAAGAGGGGTGCGGGCCCGCCTCGGAGAGGAGACAGGCGTGAGTCGACTGCTGGAGAGCTACGCCGCCGGACGCTGGTTCCGCGCGGACGGCGAGGGTGAACCGCTGCTCGACGCCGCGACCGGCGAGGAGGTCGCGCGGCTGGCGCGGCGCGGCCCGGACGTCGCGGAGATGGTCCGGTACGCCCGCGGGACCGGCGGGCCGGCGCTGCGCGCGCTGACGTTCCACGAGCGAGCCGGCCTGCTGAAGGCGCTCGCCAAGCACCTGACCGAGCGCAAGGAGGAGCTGTACGCGCTGTCGGTGCGGACCGGCGCGACCTCCCGGGACACCGCCGTCGACGTCGACGGCGGCATCGGCACGCTGTTCGGCTACGCGAGCAAGGGCGTGCGCGAGCTGCCGAACGACACGATCGTCCTGGACGGCGGCCTGGAGCGCCTCGGCCGGGGCGGGACGTTCGTGGGGCGGCACGTGTACGCGTCCCGTCCGGGCGTCGCCGTGCAGATCAACGCGTTCAACTTCCCGGTCTGGGGCATGCTCGAGAAGCTCGCCCCCGCGTTCCTCGCCGGGCTGCCGTCGATCGTCAAGCCCGCGGGCCAGACCGCGTACGTCACCGAGCTCGCCGTCCGGCAGATCATCGGGTCGGGCATCCTGCCGGAGGGCGCGCTGCAGCTCCTCGCGGGGAGCCCCGACGGGCTGCTCGACCGGCTCACCGTCCAGGACTCGGTCGCCTTCACCGGCTCCGCGCACACCGCCGGCATCCTGCGCCGCCACCCGAACGTGCTGGACGGCGGCGTCCGGCTCGGCGTCGAGGCCGACTCCCTCAACTGCTCGATCCTCGGGCCGGACGTCCGCCCGGACGATCCGGAGTTCGACCTGTTCGTCAAGGGCGTCGTCACCGAGATGACCGTCAAGGCGGGGCAGAAGTGCACCGCCATCCGCCGGGTGCTGGTGCCCGAGCCGATGGCCGAGCCCGTCATCGAGGCGCTCGCCGCCCGGCTCGCGGAGATCACCGTCGGGGATCCGCGCAACGCCGACGTCCGGATGGGCGCGCTGGCGAGCCTCGCGCAGCGCGCCGAGGTCCGCAAGGCCGTCGAAGCGCTGCGGGCGGCGGCCGAGGTGGTCGCCGGGGACCCGGCGGGCGCGGGCCCGCTGCTCGACGGCGACCCCGAGCGCGGCGCGTTCATGACGCCGGTGCTGCTGCGCGCGCGTCCGGGCGCCGCGGAGCCGCACGACGTGGAGCCGTTCGGGCCGGTGAGCACCGTGCTGACCTACGACGGCGTCGACGCGGCGGTCGAGCTGGCCGCGCGGGGCCGCGGCAGCCTCGCCGCGTCCGTCGTCACGCACGACCCCGACGTCGCGCGCACGGTCGTCCGCGGCCTGGCGCCGTGGCACGGGCGGGTCCTCGTGCTGGACCGCGACGACGCGAAGGAGTCCACCGGGCACGGGTCGCCGCTGCCCGCGCTCGTCCACGGCGGGCCGGGACGCGCGGGCGGCGGCGAGGAGCTCGGCGGGATCCGGGGCGTCCTCGGCCACATGCAGCGCACCGCCGTGCAGGCGTCGCCCGACCTGCTCACCGCGGTCACCGGCACGTGGACGACCGGCGCCGAGCGCACCGGGTCCGGCGTCCACCCGTTCCGCAAATCGCTGGCCGACCTGCGGATCGGCGACACCATCGCCTCCGCGCCGCGCACGGTGTCGCTCGACGACATCGCCCACTTCGCGGAGTTCACCGGCGACACGTTCTACGCGCACACCGATCCGGAGGCCGCCGCCCGCAACCCGCTGTTCGGCGGCATCGTCGCCCACGGGTACCTCGTGGTGTCGCTCGCCGCCGGGCTGTTCGTCGACCCGGCGCCCGGGCCGGTCCTGGCGAACTTCGGCGTGGACGGGCTGCGCTTCCTCACCCCGGTCAAGGCGGGCGACTCGATCGCGGTGACGCTGACCGTCAAGCAGATCACGCCGCGCACCGGCGCCGACTACGGCGAGGTCCGCTGGGACGCCGTCGTGGCGAACCGGGACGGCGAGCCGGTCGCGACCTACGACGTGCTCACGCTCGTCGCCAAGACCTGGCCGCAGTCCTCCGAGTGACCCCCGCCCGCCCCGGCGCCGGATCCCCGGCGCCGGGGCGGAGCCGTGCCCTCCGGCCGCCCGCGGGACGGCCGTCAGCCGCCGTCCGCGCCCCAGCCGGCGCCGCGGCCGCGGGCCTCGTCGAACACCAGCCAGGTGCGGGTGGCGCGGACGCCCGGGATGTCCTGGATGCACTCCAGCACCACGTGCCGCAGCGCCGCGTTGTCCGGCGCCCGCACCAGCACGAGGACGTCGTAGTCGCCGCCGACCATCGCGAAGTGCTCGACGTACGGGACCTCCCGCAGCCGGGCCGACAGCTCCCGCCAGGAGTTCTGCTCGATGGTGACCGACACGTAGGCGCTGGTGCCCAGGCCCGCCTTGTGCGGGGCGAGTTCCACCGTGAACCCGGTGATGACCCCGTCGTCGGTCAGCCGGGTCAGCCGCGCGTACGCGTTCGCGCGGGAGATGTGGACGCGCTCCGCCAGGGCCCGCACCGACATCCGCCCGTCGCGCAGCAGCTCCGCGATGATCGCGCGGTCCACCGCGTCCAGCGGGCCGCCGGCCATTCGTCCCGGCGCACCGCCCGCACCACCCTCGTCGCTGGACATTCGGCCCTCCATACGTCCCGCAAGTACTTACTTGTCGCTCATTGTGCCCGAAGTATTGAACAGATGGTCGACACGGCGGACGCTCTCCTTAAAAGCGTCCAGTGAAAGGGAGCGACCCCATGACCGTGGCCGCACATCCACCGGGGGCCGACCGGCTGCTTCCCTCACCCGTCCCGGTCCGCTTCGTCGCCGAGGACGGCACGGCCGCCGAGCCGCCCGCGGGCTACACCGCGCCGGAGGGCGGGCGGCTGCTGGAGGCGTACCGCCGCATGGTCCTGGGCCGCCGCTTCGACGCCCAGGCGACCGCGCTCACCAAGCAGGGGCGGCTCGCCGTCTACCCGTCCAGCCGCGGCCAGGAGGCGTGCCAGATCGGCGGCGTCCTCGCGCTGCGCGGCGACGACTGGCTCTTCCCCACCTACCGCGACTCGATGGCGCTGGTCGCCCGCGGCCTGGACCCCGTCGAGGTGCTCACGCTGCTGCGCGGCGACTGGCACTGCGGCTACGACCCGGCCGCCGTCCGGGTCGCCCCGCAGTGCACGCCGCTGGCGACGCAGACCGTCCACGCGGTCGGGCTGGCCGACGCGCTGCGCCGCAAGGGCGGGGGCGGCGTCGTGATGGCGTTCGTCGGCGACGGCGGCACCAGCGAGGGCGACTTCCACGAGGCCCTCAACTACGCGGCCGTCATGAACGCCCCCGTCGTGTTCTTCGTGCAGAACAACAAGTACGCCATCTCGGTGCCGCTGGCGAAGCAGACGGCGGCGCCCGCGCTCGCGTACAAGGGCGTCGGCTACGGCGTCCGGTCCGAGCAGGTGGACGGCAACGACCTCGTCGCCGTCCTCGCCGTCCTGGACGCGGCCGTGGCCGACGCGCGGGCGGGCGGCGGCCCGTTCCTCGTGGAGGCCCACACCTACCGGATGGACGCCCACACCAACGCCGACGACGCCACCCGGTACCGGACGGCCGAGGAGGTCGAGCGGTGGGCGGCCGCCGATCCGCTCGCCCGGCTGGAGGCCCACCTGCGCGGCCGCGGCCTCCTCGCCCCCGGAGACGTCGCCGCCGCGGACGAGGCCGCCGAGGAGTTCGCCGCGCGCCTGCGCGACCGGATGAACGCCGACCCCCGGGCGAACCCGCTGGAGCTGTTCGACCACGTCTTCGCCGAGCCCACCCCGCAGCTGCGCGAGCAGCGCGACCTGCTGGCGTCCGAACTCGCCGCCGAGGAGCAGTGACATGACCGCGTTGACGATGGCGCAGGCGCTGAACACGGCCCTGCGGGACGCGCTGCGCGAGGACGAGCGGGTGCTCGTCTTCGGCGAGGACGTCGGCCCGCTGGGCGGTGTCTTCCGCATCACCGACGGGCTGACCGCCGAGTTCGGCGACGACCGGTGCTTCGACACCCCGCTCGCCGAGGCCGGCATCGTCGGCCTGGCCGTCGGGATGGCGATGGGCGGGTTCCGCCCGGTCGTGGAGATGCAGTTCGACGCGTTCGCCTACCCGGCGTTCGAGCAGATCGCCTCGCACGTGGCCAAGACCCGCAACCGCACCCGCGGCCTGCTGTCGCTGCCGATCGTGATCCGCATCCCCTACGCGGGGGGCATCGGCGGCGTCGAGCACCACTGCGACTCCAGCGAGGCGTACTACGCGCACACCCCCGGCCTCAAGGTCGTCACCCCCGCGACCCCCGACGACGCCTACTGGCTGCTGCGCGACGCGATCGCCGACCCCGACCCGGTCGTCTTCATGGAGCCCAAGCGGCTGTACTGGGCCAAGGACGAGACGTCCGCCGCCGCCCGGCGCCCCGCCGGGTTCGGACGGGCGGCGGTGCGGCGCGCGGGGGCCGACGCGACGCTCGTCGCCTACGGGCCGACCGTCCCGGTGGCGCTGCAGGCCGCCGAGGCCGCTGCCCGCGACGGCATCGACCTCGAGGTGGTCGACCTGCGGACGATCGTCCCGTTCGACGACGACACCGTCGTGGCGTCCGTCCGCCGGACGGGCCGCTGCGTGGTCGTCCAGGAGGCGCAGGGGTTCGCGGGGGTCGGCGCGGAGATCGCGGCGCGCGTGCAGGAGCGCTGCTTCCACTCGCTGGCCGCGCCCGTGCTGCGCGTCACCGGCTTCGACATCCCCTACCCGCCGCCGCACCTGGAGCACGCGCACCTGCCCGACGTCGACCGGATCCTCGACGCGGTCGACCGGCTGCAGTTCGGCGACGAGCCGGACCTTCTCCACCTCGCGCGGGAGGCGTCGTGACGGCGACCGCGACGGGCCGGGTGTTCCGGCTGCCCGACCTCGGCGAGGGGCTGACCGAGGCCGAGATCGTCGACTGGAAGGTCGCGGCCGGCGACACGGTCGCGATCGACCAGGTCGTGGTGGAGGTGGAGACGGCCAAGGCAGTCGTGGAGGTGCCGGTGCCCTACGCCGGGACCGTGCTCCGCCTGCACGCCGAGGCGGGCGCCGTGCTCGCGGTCGGCGAACCCCTCATCGAGGTCGGCGCGGACGCGCCCGGCGACGCCGGCGGGTCCCCGGGCGAGTCCCCGGACGCGGCCCGCTACCGGGAGGAGGAGCGGGCCGGTTCCGGCAACGTCCTGATCGGCTACGGCACCGGCCGCACGGCCCGGAAGGGCGGGCGCCGCCGGGGCGCCCGGCGCGACGCCCGGGACGCGCCCGCCGCGCCGCCCGAGCGGCACGCGCCCCGCGTGATTTCCCCGCTCGTCCGCCGGATCGCCCGCGAGCACGGCGTCGACCTCGCGGACGTCCGCCCGACCGGGCCGCGCGGGGTGATCCTGCGCCGCGACGTCGACCGGGCCGTCGCCGCCCGGGCGGCCGCGCCCGCACCGTCCGCGTCCGCACCGTCCGCGCCCGCGCCGCCCGCACCGTCCGCGTCGGCGCCGCCCGTCGCCGCGGGCGGGTTCGCGGCGGAGCGGATCCCGCTGCGCGGGCTGCGCCGGACGGTCGCCGACCGGACGGCCCGCAGCCGCCGGGAGATCCCGGACGCCACCACCTGGGTGGACGCCGACGCCACCGGGCTGCTCGCGGCGCGGGACGCGCTGCGGGAGGCGCGGCCCGACCTCGGCATCGGGCTGCTGGCGCTGCTGGCCCGCATCTGCGTGGACGGACTGCGGCGCTTCCCCGAGCTGAACGCGTCGGTCGACGGGGAGCGCGGCGAGATCGTCCGGCACGGGCACGTCCACCTCGGGTTCGCCGCGCAGACCGACCGGGGGCTCGTCGTGCCCGTCGTCCGGGACGCGCACCTGCTGACGACGGCGGGGCTCGCCGCCGAGCTGACCCGGCTCACCGGCCTCGCGCGGGACGGGCGGCTGCCGCCCGGCGACCTCACCGGCGGCACGTTCACCCTCAACAACTACGGGGTGTTCGGCGTCGACGGCTCCACCCCGATCATCAACCATCCGGAGGCCGGGCTGCTGGGCGTCGGCCGCGTCGCCCGGCGCCCCTGGGTGGTCGGCGACGCGGTGGTGCCGCGCCGGGTGGCGCAGCTGTCCCTGACCTTCGACCACCGGGTCTGCGACGGCGGCGCCGCTGGCGGATTCCTGCGCCACGTCGCCGACCTCGTCGAGAACCCGGCGGTCCTGCTCGCCGACGTCTGACGGAATGAACGGCCGCGCCATGATCGTTCTCATTGCGATCATGATCGGGGGGCGCGATGCGGTTCATGTGGCACGTCACGCGGGCGCTGGTCCGCGGGCTTCTGGAAGGCTCACGTCCGGGCCGCGGCGCGCCCGCGGCGCGGCCCGGACGTGAGCCGGACCCCGCGGCTGCGCCGAGGGCCGCCGGCCGCCCCGGCCGGGCGCCGGATCCCCGGCGTCGCCGGTGAACTGAGCCGACCACTACCGGGGGCGACCCGTCCCGGCGCCGCCGGCCGCGTCCCGCGTCGCCCTCGCCGACCCCCCACCGCCCGGCCGCCGGCCGGGCGGTGGCTTTTTTCGGCGCCGACTTCCGCGGCGCCCCTTGACAGTACTACTCGCGCCAGAGTGTACTGTCGCTCTCTGCGTTGAAAATCACACATCAAGTATCCGCGAACGACTTGCACCAAAACGAGAATGTCGATCTCAACAGAGGAGCGACTGTTTCTCATGGTGACCGCCCGCCTTCGCGCGCGCCGGGGCCGGCCCCTCGGCGCACTGGAGCAGACCGGCGTCCTGCTCGCCATCACCCTCGAGGGCTTCCGCAAGACGTGGGACGTCCGCCGCTGGGGCGCCGAGTTCGTCGAGCAGTGCTGGTTCGTCGCCCGCGTCACGACGCTCCCGGTGATGCTGATCGCGCTGCCGCTCGGCGGCACCATCGCGCTGCAGGTCGGCCAGATCGTCCGGCAGATCGGGGCGGAGTCGGGCACCGGCGCCACCGTCGTGCAGGCGCTGGTGACGCAGGTGGCGCCCATGGCGGCGGCCCTGCTGATCTCGGGGGCCGCCGGGTCGGCCATCACCTCCGACATCGGCTCCCGGCGGATCCGCGACGAGCTGGACGCCATGGAGGTCCTGGGCATCAACCCCGTCCACCGGCTGGTGACGCCCCGGCTGTGGGCGGCCAGCACGGTCGGCGTGATGCTCTGCTCGCTGATCATCCTGGCGGGCGTCGCCGGCGGGTTCTTCTTCAACGTCGTGCGGGGCGGGGTGACGCCCGGCTCGTACTTCGGCGAGGCGACGTCGCTGCTGCGGCTCTCCGACCTGCTGATCACCCTGTTCAAGGCGTGGGTGTTCGGCTTCATCGCCGCGGCGGTGGCCTGCTGGAAGGGCATGACCTGCGGGTACGGCGCCAGCGGCGTCGGCCGCGCGGTCAACCGCGCGGCCGTCATCGCCGCGATGCTCGTCTTCGCGGCCAACTACGTGATCTCCACCCTGGCGTACGGCCTCTTCCCCCCGAGGATCTGATGACCGCCCTCGTCCCGCACCGCGCCGCCGTCGTCCTGCGCCGCGCCCGCCCGCGGCAGGCGCCGGAGTTCGCCGAGTTCGTCGTGTTCTGCGGCAGGGTGCTGCACCACCTGGTCGCCGACATCGCGCGCGGCCGGCACCGGAAGACGGTCATCGCGCAGGTCAGCGACATCAGCGCCGGGGTCGGCGCGGTCGTCCTCGGCCTCGGCATGGTCGTGGTGATCTTCTTCATGTCGTTCTTCACCGGCACCACGGTCGGCCTCCAGGCCATCCCGGGGCTGCAGCGGGTCGGCGTCGAGTCGCTCGCCGGGATCATCGCCAGCTACGCCAACGTGCGCGAGGTGACCCCGATCATCGCCGGGGTCGCGCTGATCTTCCAGCTCGGCGGCTCGTTCACCGCCGAACTGGGCGCGATGCGGATCTCCGAGGAGATCGACGCCCTGGAGGTCATGGGCGTCAACTCGCTGGCCCACCTGGTCTGCACCCGGCTCGCGGCCGCGCTGATCACGCTGGTGCCGCTGTACCTGCTGGCGCTGTTCGCCAGCTTCTTCGCCACCCGGCTGATCTCGATCCACTTCTTCGGCATCTCGCCGGGGATCTACGACTACTACTTCCACCTCTACCTGCCGCCGATCGACGTGCTGTACAGCGTCGTCAAGGTGGTCGTGTTCACGGTGATCATCGTGCTCGTCCACTGCTACCGCGGCTACAACGCCGCCGGCGGCCCGGTCGGCGTCGGCCTGGCGACCGGGCAGGCCATCCGCGAGTCCATGGTGACGATCATCATGGCCAACCTGCTGCTGTCCTACATCTTCTGGGGCGACGGCGGAACAGTGAGCCTCACGGGATGAAGACCGTCGACCTGACACCGCGCTCCCGGCTCCGGTTCGGCGCCCTCGGGGCGGCCGTCCTCGCGGCCTGCCTCGCGGCGTCCGTCCTGGCCGCGCGCGACACGCATCCGGGGTCGATCCATCTGCGCGCCTCGTTCGGCCGCGCCGGCGAGGGCCTGACCGACCACTCCGACGTCCGGATCCGCGGCGTCACCGTGGGGCGGGTCGCGTCGATCCGCCTCACCGGCGCGGGCCGCGCGCTGGTGACGCTCCGCGTCGACCCGGGAGTCCGCGTCCCGGTCGCCGCGGAGGCCGCGATCGTCCCGCTGTCGGCGTTCGGGCCGAAGTACGTCGACCTGCGGCCGGGACGGGACGAGGCGACGGGCCCGTTCCTCGCGGACGGCGGGACGATCGCGCGGACGACCGACCCGCGGGAGCTCACGGACGTCGCGGCGCCCGCCGTCGACCTGCTCGAGGCGCTCGGCCCGCGGGACGTCGCCACGATCACCGCGGCGCTCGGCGGCGGCCTCGGCGGCCGGGGCGGGACGCTGGGCGGCCTGATCGACGACTCGGCGGCGCTCCTCGGCGTCACCGCGCGCCGCGCGGACGACCTCGGCGCGGTCATCGCGGACGGCGGGGCGCTCGCCGCGACGGCCGCCGAGCACGGCGAGGAGATCGGCGGGATCGCCGCCGACCTGGACACGGTGCTGCCGGCCGTCACCGGCGAACCGGAGGAGTTCCGCCGGCTGCTCACCGGCCTCGACGAGTCGGCGCGGACCGTCGAGCGGATCCTCGCCGCCGACCCGGGGGCGCCCGGCCGGATCATCGGGGCGGCCGATCCGGCGGTCGGCGTCTTGTACCGCGAACGCGGCGTCTTCCCCGACCTGATCAGCAGCAGCGGCTCCATCCTGACCCAGCTCGCGGGCATCGCGAACATCCCGGGCCCGCACGGCACCCTGCTCTCGCGGGTGACCGTGCACGTCGAGTCCAGCACCCTGCTCTGCGAGACGCTGCCGGGCATCTGCGGGCCGGTCGAACCGGCGATCCCCGAGGACCCGCGCGCCGCCGGACGGGAGGGCGACTGATGGCGCGGCGCAGGGCGCTCCCGGACGGCCGGGCCGCGCGCGGGTTCCTGGTGTTCGGCGTCGTCACCACCCTGCTCACCGTCTACCTGGCGTTCCGGATCGCGGGCACGGACCTCGGCTCCGGGATGGCGCTGCGGGCCCGGTTCGACGACGTCAGCGGGCTGCGGCCGGGCGACCCGGTCAAGGTCGCGGGCACGAAGGTCGGCCGGGTCGAGTCGGTCGAGGTGGTGAAGGGCCGCGCGGTGGTCGGGATGGAGGTCCGCGCGTCGCTGCGGCTCCCGGAGGACTCCGCGGCGGTCGTCCGCTGGCGGGACCTCATCGGCAACCGCGAGGTCTACCTGGAGACCGGGTCCAGCCCCGTCATGCTGGCGGACGGCCGGACGCTGACCCGCACGCGCTCCGCGGCGGACCTCGGCGCGCTCGTCAACGACCTGGCGCCGCTGCTCGGCGGCATCGACCCGAAGCAGGTCAACGCGATCCTCCGGTCGTTCGCGGTCGCGCTCGAAGGCAACCAGGACGAGATCCGGCAGATGACCGCGAACCTGGCGTCGCTCCTCCGGATGCTCAGCTCCCGGACGGGGACCGTCCAGCAGATGCTCGCCGACTACCGGACGGTCACCGACGCGCTGGCCGCCCGGGACCGGCAGATCGGGCAGACCATCGACAACCTGACGAGCCTCACCCGGGCGTTCGCGCAGAACCGCGCCGCGATCGGGGACGCGGCCGTCCGGCTGGAGGGCCTGGCCGCGGGGCTCGACGAGGTGCTCGGCGACGCCGCGCCGCGGCTCGGGCGGCTGGTGGACGGGACGTCGGAGCTGATGGAGGTCGCGCACAGCCGGATGGACGACCTCGACCGGATGATCAAGGCGCTGCCGTCCGCGCTGCAGGCGCTGCTGACCCTCATGTCCGGGGGCAAGTTCCTCCGCGGCAACGCCCTGTGCATGAACGTCGTCTACGCCGAGACGTGCCCGTTCCCGATGCGGCTGCCGCCGCCTCCGGCCGCCGGGACGGGCCGGGGCCCGGACCCGGCGGTGAGCGCCGAGGAGGCGCGGCTGACGCCCGACCAGCAGCGGGTCTTCCGGGCGATGGTCCAGATCCTCTTCCTCGGCGACCAGACCGGCGGGCAGACCGGCGGGCCGGGGGCCGGCCGGACGGGAGGCCGGGGATGAGCCGGCGCGCGAACCCGCTCGCCCGGTCGTTCCGCGACCGCGATCCGGTGCGGCTCGCGCTGGTGACGGTCCCGGTGCTGGCCGTCCTGGTGGTCGCGACCTACGCGTACGGGACGCTCGGGCTGCTGCGCGGCGGCTACACGGTCAGCGGCGTGTTCGCCGGGGCGGGCGGCATCAAGGAGGGCGCCGAGGTGCGGCTAGCCGGGGTGCGGATCGGCGAGGTCACCGGCATCGCCCCCGATTTCGGCCGCGGCCGCGTGGTCGTCTCCTGGAACGTCGAGTCCGGCGTCGAGCTGGGACCGCGGATGCACGCCGACATCCGGCTGTCGAACCTGCTCGGCGGCCACTTCCTGCGGCTCTCGGGACCGGTCGTCGCGCCGTACCTCGAGTCCCGGCCGGAAGGCGAGCGGCGGATCCCGCTGGAACGCACGAGCGTCCCCTACTCGCTGAGCACCGCGCTCGGCTCGGCGGCGGAGACGGCGGGACGGCTCGACGCGAAGGCGATCGACAAGCTGCTGACGGAGGCCGCGAAGGTCGAGCTCCCGTCCCGGGAGAAGACGGCGGAGATGCTCGCCGACCTGCGGAAGGTCGCCGCCGGGTTGAACGAGTCGTGGCCCGAGATCAGCGCGGTCATCGCCGGCGGGGAGAAGCTCACCGGGGCCCTGGCGGCGAAGGACGAGCAGCTCGCGCGGCTGCTGCGGTACGGCGAGGCGCTCCTCGGCGAACTCGCGGACCGGCGGGACGAGCTGGCCTCGGCGCTCGGCTCCGGGAGCAGGGTCGTGCGGAGCCTCGACGAGGTGCTCACGAAGCACCGGAAGCAGCTGGAGACGGTGCTCGACGACTTCCACCTCGCCATGGAGACGATGACGGGCGAGAACCTGCCGTCCCTGAACACCGCCCTCGCCTGGTTCGGCCCCGCCTTCTTCGGCATGAGCACCAGCGGCAGCCGCGAGGGCCGGTGGATGGAGGGCGGCTTCGTCGGCTTCGGCCCGGTCCAGCCAGGCGTGGTCGGCCCGCAGCCGAACTTCAACCCGCCGAACTACCCCCTCGTACCGACGGGACAGGTCGAATGACGGCGCGCGACCGACGCTCCCCGGCCGCGGCGCTCGCGGCCGCGCTCGTCCTCGTCCTCGGCGGGTGCGGCGTCCCGATCGGCCCCTTCGCCGCGGAGACCTACCGCGTCACCGCCTTCTTCGTCCGGGCCGTGTCGTTCTATCCCGGTTCGCAGGTCCAGGTGATGGGCATCGACGTCGGCACGGTCGTCTCGGTCGAGCCCGTCGGCGGCCGGGTCCGGGTGGTCGCGGAGATCGACGAGGACGTGCCGCTGCCCGCGGCGGCGAACGCGGCGATCGTCCCGCTGAGCCTGATCGGCGAGCGGACGCTGACGTTCGCGCCCGCGTGGCGTCCCGGCATGCCGCGGCTCGCCGACGGCGCCGTCCTGCGCACCGACCGGACGCGCGTGCCGGTGGAGGTGAACGAGGCGCTCCAGTCGTTCGGCCGGCTGCTCGACGGCGTCGACCCGGCGAAGGCCGACGCGGCGCTGGGCGCCGCCGCCGCGAGCATGGACGGCAACGGGACCGCCTTCAACCAGGCGTTCCAGGAGGCCGGGCGGCTCATGGACGACCTCGCCGGGCAGGACGAGCGGCTGCTGGAGATCGCGCGCAACCTGAACCGGCTCGCCGGGGTCGTCCGGGGCCGGGAGCGGACCCTCGGCGCGCTGGTCGACCACTTCTCCCGGGCGTCCACGACGCTGGCGGCCGAGCGGCGGAGCATCCGCACGCTGGTGCGGGAGATCGCCGACCTCGTCGAACGCGGCGAGGAGCTCATCGACGAGTACCGGAACACCCTGCCCGGCGACCTGGCGAGGCTCGCGCAGGTCGCGCTGATGATCGAGGGGAACGCCGACCGGCTCGGGCAGCTCCTGCGGTCGCTGCCCGGCACCGGCTTCCAGTTCGTCAACGCCTACGACCCGGAGAAGCGGTCGATCACCCTCCGGGTCACGCTCGACAACTTCGCGCGCTCCTACCTGGCCGCGATCCTCCGCGAACCCGACATCAACGAGAACGTGCCGTGCCCGCTCCCCCCTCCCTACTCCAACTGCCAGTAGGAGCCGCCGTGAGATACCTCCTGTTCGCCGGGGTGCTCGTGCTCACCGGAAGCCTGTCCGGATGCTCCCTGCAGACGCTCTCCGCCACCGCGGGCCCGCTCACCCTGACCGGCGAGTTCGCGGACGTCCAGAACCTCGTCGCCGGGCACGCCGTCAAGATCGCGGACGTGGAGGTGGGGTCGGTCTCCGGCATCGCCCTGGTGGGCGGCGGCACCGCCGGCTACCGCGCCCGCGTCACCATGTCGATCAGGGACGGGGTGGAGGTCCCCGCCGGGACGACCGCGAAGATCACGGTGACGTCCCTGCTCGGCGAGAACTACGTCCAGCTGCGGCCGCCGCGGGGCCGGCTGGACCGGGGCCCCTTCCTGCCGGACGGCGCCCGGGTCGCGTCGGCCGGCACCGCCCCCGGGTTCGAGGACGTCGTCGGCGGCGCCGCCCCGCTGGTCGGGGCGCTCGCCGCGGGCGACGCCCCCGGGATCGTCGACACCGCCGCCACCGCCCTCGCCGGGCGCGGCCCGGCGATGAACGCCATGGTCGGGGACGCCGCGACGCTGCTGGCGACGTTCGAGCGGCACCGCGGGGAGCTCGCCCGCGCCGTCGACGACCTGGCCGAGCTGGGCGAGCGGCTGGCCGCCCGGGAGGAGTCGCTGGACCGGCTGCCGGGACGCCTCGCCGACGCCACCCGGGTGCTCGCCGGCGACCGCGAGCGGCTCCTCGCCGCCGTCCGCTCGCTCTCCGACACGGCGAAGACCGTCAACGACACCGTCCTGATCGGGTACACCGACGAGCTGCGGAACCTGGTGGAGCGGCTCGGCCCGACCTTCCAGGTCCTGGCGGACGACCGGACGCGGCTCGGCACGCTGATCACCCGCCTCCAGGAGTTCGTCGAACGCATGCCCCGGCAGGTCTACAACGGGCAGCTCCTCGTCTACACGGTGATCAACTTCGACGGGTCGGCGACCGGCGCGGGCGCCGCGGCGCCGTCGACGCTCGCCGGGCTCGTCGACATGCTGGGACCCCGGCCGTGACCCGCCGCGTCCGCCTCAACCTGGCGGTCTTCGCGCTCCTCGCGGTCGTCCTGTCGGTGTGGGCGGTGCGCAACGTGCTCGAGTTCGACCCGTTCGCGCGCCCCTACCGGATCACCGCCCGGTTCGAGCGGTCGCCGGGGCTCCAGCCCGGCTTCGACGTCACCTACCTCGGCGTGGCGGTCGGGAAGATCGGGGCCGTGCGGCTGGAGCGGGGGGCGGTGGCGGTCGACCTCACCATCGAGAAGGGCGAGCGGGTGCCGCGCGGCGCCACGGCCGCGGCCGGCCTCAAGTCCGCGATCGGCGAACCGTACGTGGACCTCGCGCCCGCGCGGGGCCGGCTGGACGCGCCGCCGATGCGTCCCGGCACCGTCATCCCGCTGTCCCGGACGAGCGTCACCCGCACCTACGGCGACCTGTTCGAGGCCGTGACCGACGCCGTCGACGGGCTCGACGCGCGGAACCTCCGGATCGTCACCCGGGAGCTGGCGGACGGCCTCGAGGGCCGCGGCGGCACGCTCCGCGCGACCGTCGACGGCGCCGCCCGCCTCGCCGGCACGTTCGCCGAGGACACCCGCGTCCTGGACGGCCTGATCGGCGACCTGAGCGCGCTGACCCGCACGCTCGCGGCGAAGCGCGGCGAGCTGGCGGCGGGCGTGTCCGCGACCGCCGGCCTCACCTCCGCCCTCGCCGACGTCGAGGCGGACCTCGCCCGCATCCGCGACGGGTCCCCCGATCTGGCGGCGAAGGTCGCCGCACTGCTGCGCGCGTCCGAGCCCGCCGCGCGGTGCGCGCTCGGCGCCTTGGGCAACGCGCTGCCGACCGCCCTGTCGGACGGCAACGTCGCCGCCCTCGCCGAGGGGCTGGCGTGGTCGCCGCGGCTCGCGGAGGCGATGCGGGGCGCCGTCACGTTCGTCGGCGGCCAGCCGAACCTCAACATCAACTTCGTGATCACGCCCGGGCCGGTCGAGGGCGCGGTCGAGTACCGGAACCTCGCGCCGCTGCCCGGCATCCCGCCCGTCCCGTCCTGCGCGGGCGTCGACCCGCCCGCGGCGCACAAGCCGCCGAAGCCCGAAGCCTCGGCGGCGCCCGGCACCGGCACCGGCGCGGACACCGGACCCGCCACGGCGGCGCGGACCGCGGTTCCGGCGGGCCACGGAACCGATGCGGGCCGCGACGACGGCACGCCGTGGCCCGTCTACCTGCCGCCGGCCGTGGCCGGCCTGATCCTGCTGCGCGTCGCCCTGGGCATGCTCGGGGCGGCCCGGCGCCCGTCCTGGAGGAGGAGAAGCCGATGAAGGGCGAGACCGCGGTCTACGAGTACGGGCTGACGCTCGGCCCGGCCGACGAGAGCGGACGGAACGGGAGCGGGCGGGACGGGAGCGCGCGAGACGGGGACGAGCGGGACGGCGGCGCCGCGCGGCCCCGGCGGCGGACCGTCCCCGGGCTCGACGGGCGGCGGCCGCCGAAGGTCCCGCCCGCGATCCTCGCCGCGTCGTTCGGCAAGGGCGGCGGTGAGGACGCCGGCAAGGACGGCGACGAGGGCGGGAACGGAGACGGACCCGCGAAGGGCGCCGCGAAGCCCGCGGACGCCGGGAGCGGCGCGCGCGCCCGCGGGCCGCGCGTCCGGCTCGCGCTGCGCATCGTCCCGGCGGCCGCGCTCGTCGCGGTGAGCGCCGCCCTCGGCGTCGTCTGGCAGGACAAGAGCGAACTGGCGCGCGAGGCGGAACTGCGCCGGGACCTGGCGAGCGCGGCGGGCAAGGTCGCGGACACCTTCTTCAACTGGGACCACCGGCGGATGGACGAGTCGTTCGCGGCGAAGTACCCGCTGCTCACCGAGAAGGCCGCGGACGCGATCCGGCCCACCGCCGCGAGCCTCACGAGCTACTTCACGAAGAACAAGGTCAGTTCCGAGGCCCGCATCCACGGGATCTACCCCGGCGAGATCGAGGACGGCGCCGCGAACGTGCTGGTCGTCATCAACACCAAGGTGACCACGGCCGAGACCGTGCAGAGCAACAACGGGGCCACGGTCGCGCTCAGCATGGAGCACGCGTCGGGCCGGTGGCTGGCGGGCAACATCACGCTGCTCAGCCCCGGGGCGGAGTCCGTCACGGACGAGAACGGCGAGCCGCTGCCCGGCGGGGACGGCGCGGAAGGCGCGGAAGGCGAGCAGGGCGCGGACGGGTCGGCGGGCTCCGGGCTGCCGGGCGGGCTCCCGTCCACGGGACGGCCCTAGCCGCGGGGCGTGTAGCGTTCCAACGGACCCGATCGACCCAGTGCTCAAGGGGGAGCCCACGCATGCGCACGCACGGCTGGCGGGGCGACCCTCCCCGGGACGACGACGAGGCCCGGCGGCGGATCATCGAGGCGATGATCCGGTGCGTGGACCGGTACGGCGCGCGCAAGGTCGGCTTCACCCAGGTCGCCGAGGAGCTCGGCGTCACGCGCGCGACCGTGTACCGGTACTACCGCAACATCGAGGAGCTGATGAAGGCGGCCGGGCTGGCCGCGGCGGACGAGTTCGAGGCGCGGATCGCGGCGGAGCTGGCCCACCTCACCGACCCGGCCGCGATCGTCGTCGAGCTGTTCGCCCGCGCCGTGGAACGGCTCCCCCGCGAGTCGTACGTCGGGATGCAGCTCACCAGCGGGCACACGGCCAGCCTCGGGTCCGACATCCTCTCCGAGGCCGCGCTGGCCGAGATGAAGGCGTTCCTCCTCCGGCTGCGGATCGACTGGGCGGCCCTCGGCTACGGCTCCGCCGACCTCGACGGCCTCGCCGAGTTCTTCATGCGGCTGCTGTTCTCCTTCCTCGCGGTGCCCGAGGCCGCGCGCGCCGATCCGCGCGCGTTCGCGCGCCGCTGGATCGTCCCGGGGCTCCTCGCCGGCGCGGGCGCCGGGGCGCCCGGGGCGTCCCGGGCGTCCTAGCGTCCGTCCCGGCCCGTCACCGGCCCGTCTCCGGCCCGCCCCGGCGCGCGGCGCGGACCGTGCGCGCCGGGGCGGGAGTCCGGCGGCGCGCCCTCACCCGATGACGAGCGGCAGGGTCTCCCAGCCCCGGACGGTCGAGGTCTGCGCCAGCCGGGCGCCGTCCCAGTCCACGTCCCAGCGCGGGAAGCGCCGGAGGATCTCCTCCAGCG
Source organism: Actinomadura rifamycini DSM 43936 (assembly GCF_000425065.1). Classification (GTDB taxonomy): domain Bacteria; phylum Actinomycetota; class Actinomycetes; order Streptosporangiales; family Streptosporangiaceae; genus Spirillospora; species Spirillospora rifamycini. The sequence continues at coordinate 281,988 of NZ_AULB01000009.1, read as the reverse complement.
CCACCCGGCCCTCGAGCCGGGCGAGGGCGGCGCCCAGGCAGTAGTGGACGCCGAGGCCGAACGTCAGCTGCTGGCCCACCTTGCGGCGGACGTCGAACCGGTCGGGGTCGGGATACCGGCCCGGGTCGCGGTTGGCGGCGGCGACGATGAACATCATCGCGCTGCCCTCCGGCACCGTCCGTCCGTGGTACTCCACGTCCTTCGTGACGTACCGGGCGATGAACGGCCCGGGCGGCTCGTACCGCAGCACCTCCTCGATCGCGCCGGGGATCAGCGCCGGGTCGTCCACGAGCGCCTCCCGCTGGTCGGGGTGCCGGGCGAGCACCGAGCCGAGCCAGCCGATGAGCCGCCCCGTGGTCTCGTTGCCCGCCCCCGCGACGACCGTGGTGTAGGTGAGGGCCTCGTCGTGGGTGAGCGTGCGGGTCCGTCCGTCCTCGTCCTCGAACTCGGTGGTCAGCAGGCGGGTCATGAGGTCGTCGGACGGGTGCTTCGCGCGCCATTCGATGTAGTCGCGGAACAGCTCGCTGCTCATGATCGCCATGTCCTGGAGGTCCATCTGCCCGCCGGCCTCGGTGCGCAGGCTCGCGTCGGCGGAGTCGCGGATGGCCTCCTGGTCGGCCTCCGGGATGCCCAGCAGCATCCCGATCACCCGCATCGGCAGCTCCGCGCCGACCTCGCGGATCAGGTCGAACTCCGACGCGCCGACGAGCGGGTCGAGGGTGCGGACGCAGTAGTCGCGCACCCGCGGCTCCAGCTCGGCGATGCTGCGCGGGGTGAACACGCGGACGAGGAGGCGGCGGTGGACGTCGTGGATCTCGGGGTCCTCGAAGATGAGGGTGCCGGGCGGCATCTCGATGCCGGACTTGACCATCTCCAGGATGCCGCCGCGCGCCGAGGAGAACGTCCGCCAGTCGGGCAGGCCGCGCTCGATGTCGTCGTACCGGCTGACCGCGTAGAAGTCGTGCTTCTCGTTGTAGTACAGCGGCGCCTCCTCCCGGAGCCGCCGGTAGGTGGGGTAGGGGTCGCGGGTGAACCTGGTGTCGTAGGGGTCCCAGTAGAGCGGCTCGTCCGTGTGCACGTGCCCTCCTCGCGTGTCGGTGGACGTGAGCGGCGCGCGTCCGGTCACTTGAGCATCGAGCCCGCGTCGATCGGCAGCGGCACCCCGGTGATGTAGCGGCTCTCGTCGGAGGCCAGGAAGAGGACCGCGTTGCTGATGTCCTCGGCCTCCACCCACGGGACGGGCAGCGCGTTCATCATCTGCGAGATCGGCGCCATGTCCTCCCGGGTGGGGTTCTCCAGGTCGGGGCGGAACATCCGGTAGGTCAGGTCGTTCATCAGCATCGGCGTGTTCACCTGCGTGGGGTGGACGGAGTTGACGCGGATGCCGTACTGCGCGAGCTCCACCGCCATCGAGCGCATCAGGCCCACGACGCCGTGCTTGGCGGCGACGTAGTTCGCGATGTTCGGGTGGGCCTTGAGCCCGCCGACGGAGCTGGTCAGGACGATGGAGCCGCCCCGCTCGCCGTCGATGACGTGCGGGATCGCGGCCTTGCCGGTGTGCCAGACGCCGGTGAGGTTGACGTCGATCGAGTCGCGCCAGAGCTTCGCGTCCATCTTGTGGATCTCGTCGCCGGAGGCGGCGAGCCCGGCGTTCGCGACGACGATGTCGAGCCGGCCGAAGCGGGCGACGCCGTCGTCCACCGCGGCCTTCAGCGCGTCGAAGTCGCGCACGTCCGCCCGCGTGGCGGCGATCTTGCGTCCGGTCGCCTCGACCAGGGCGACCGTCTCGGCGAGGTCCTCGGGGGTGGACATGGGGATCGGGACGGTGTCGATCTGCTCGCAGACGTCGACGGCGATGATGTCGGCGCCCTCCTGCGCGAGGCGCACGGCGTGGCCGCGCCCCTGGCCGCGCGCGGCGCCGGTGATGAAAGCGACCTTGCCTTCGACTCGTCCGGGCATGGGGGTCCTCTTCTCTCTTCGGAAGGGGCGGCGGAGGTTCAGCCCGACGCGCCGGCGGCGGACGGGTCGGCATCCGGGCCGGCGTGCGGGTCGGCGTGCGGGCCGGCGGGGGCCGTCCGCGCCGCCGTCCGGACGGCCCTGAGGATGCCCTGGTAGCCGGTGCAGCGGCACAGGTTGCCGGACAGGGCCTCGCGGATCTGCTCGTCGGTCGGGTCGGGGTTGTCGCGCAGGAACGCGGTCACCGACACGACGAACCCGGGCGTGCAGAACCCGCACTGCAGCCCGTGCTCGTCGCGGAACGCCTCCTGGACGGGCGACAGCGCGCCGTCCGGCGCGGCGACGCCCTCGACGGTCGTGACGTCCGCGTCGTCGGCCTGGACGGCGAACACCAGGCAGGCCCGCACGGCCTCGCCGTCCAGCAGGACCGTGCAGGCGCCGCACACGCCGTGCTCGCAGCCCAGGTGCGTCCCGGTGAGGCCGCAGCGTTCCCGCAGGAAGTCGGCCAGGGTGAGGCGGGGCGGGACGGTCGCGCGGCGGGGCACGCCGTTGACCCGCACCCGGATGTCGGCGTCAGGCATGCGCGGCCTCCCGGACGGCTCGTCGCCAGGCGCGCGCCGTCACGGCGGCCCCGACGTGTCTGCGGTGGTCGGCGGACGCGTGCAGGTCGGCCGGGACCGCGTCCAGCCCGGCCACGGCGGCGCGCCCCACCTCGTCGGCGGTGACGTCGGCGACGGCGGTGCCGGTCGCGGCCTCCTCCGCCGCGGCGGCGCGCAGCGGCGTCGCGCCGAGGCCGAACAGGCCGATGCCGCAGCGCCGGACCCGGTCGGCGGCGTCGAGCTCGACGGCGACGGCCGCGCCCGCGATGGCGAAGTCGCCGCCGCGGCGGGCGAACTCCTCGATCGCGAAGCCGCGGCGGCCCCGCCACACGGGGAAGTCGACGGCCGTCAGCAGCTCGTCGTCCGCGAGGTCCGTCGTCCACATGCCGGTGAAGAACCGGTCGGCGGGGACGGTCCGCGCGCCGCGCGGCGACCTGGCGTGCAGCAGGGCGCCGAGCGCCAGGGCGACCGCCGGGTACTCGGCGGCGGCGTCGGCGTGGGCCAGCGACCCGCCGACGGTGCCGCGGTTGCGGATCTGGAAGTGCCCGATCAGCGGGGTCGCGCGGGCGAGCAGCGGCACGGCGCGGGCCGCCTCGGCGGACCGCTCGATCGCGGTCTGCGTGGTGCAGGCCCCGACCCGCAGGACGCCGTCGCGCCCGTCGGCCGGGCCGTGCTCCGCGACGCCGCGCAGCCCGGCCGTCCGGCGCAGGTCGACCAGGTGCTCGGGGACCGCCAGGCGCAGCGCGAGCATCGGGACGAGGCTCTGCCCGCCGGCGATGACCTTCGCGTCCTCGCCGAGGTCCGCCAGCATCGCGACGGCCTCGCCGACGTCGGCGGGGGCGTGGTGGTCGAACGCGGCGGGCTTCATCGCGGCACCGTCCCGTCCGCGGCGCGCACCAGCGCCGCGATCGACTCCGGGGTGAGCGGGAGGCGGGTGATCTCCGCGCCGAACGGGGCGAGGGCGTCGGCCACCGCGTTCACCACCGCCGGGGGCGCGCCGATCGCGCCGCCCTCGCCGACGCCCTTGTAGCCGCCGGGCCCCGCGGCGGGGGTCTCGACGTGCCCGTACTCGATGGCGGGCACGTCGCCCGCCGTGGGGAGGAGGTAGTCCATGAACGTGGTCGCGACGGGGTTGCCGTCGCCGTCGTAGGCGAGGTTCTCGTACAGGGCGCCGCCGATGCCCTGGACGACGCCGCCCGCGATCTGGCCCTCGACGACGTTCGGGTTGATCATCGGGCCGCAGTCCTCGCCGACGATGTAGCGCAGCAGCGTCACCGCCCCCGTCACGACGTCCACCTCGCAGGTGCACACGTGCGTCGCGTTCGCGAAGATCACCGGTGTGCCGGGGTGGTACCGGCCGCTGTGCTCCAGTCCCGGCGGGACGCCGGGCGGCAGCGCGTCAGGCTGGAAGTAGGCCAGCTCGGCGATCTCCGCCAGGGACACCTCCGCGCCGGGGACGCCGCGCACCCGCGCCCGTCCGCCGGCCAGCTCGACGTCGCCCCGCGCGGCCTCGAGCCGGTGCGCGGCGATCGCGGTGATCCGCTCCCGCAGCACGGCCGCCGTCTCGCCGACGGCGCCCGCGGTCATCGACCCCGACCGGCTGCCCGCCGCGCCGCCGCCGAACGGGGTGACCGCCGTGTCGCCCTGGATCGTGCTGACGTCGGCGATGTCCACGCCCAGCGCGTCCGCGGTGAGCTGCACGACGGTGGTCTCGATGCTGTTGCCGCTCGACCCGCCGGACACGTAGACGTTCACCTTGCCGGACGGCTCGATGCGGATCGTCGCGCCCTCGGTGGCGTGCAGCGCCATCGCGGCCGTGGTCGGCTCGACGTAGGTGCAGGTGCCGACGCCGAGGTACCGGCCCTCGGCGCGGGCCCGCTCCTGTTCCTTGCGGAACTCCTCGTAGCCGAGGACCTCCAGCGCCCGCTCGAACGTCTCCAGCGGCGTGATGTCGCTGTACGGCATCCCGTTGGGGTTGGTGTACGGCAGCTCGTCCCGGCGCAGCAGGTTCCGGCGGCGCAGCTCGGCGGGGTCGAGGCCCATCCGGCGGGCCGCGACGTCCAGCAGCACCTCGCGGGCGAGCGACTCGAGCTGCCACGGGCCCCGGTAGGCGTTGCGCCCGACGGTGTTGGAGAACACCGACGTCGACGTCCAGGCGGCGCGCGGGACGCGGTAGGGGCCGGGGAAGAACATCCCGACGGCCGCGGCCGTGCCGACCGGCCACGGCACCGGGTACGCGCCGACGTCCTGCACGTGGTCGACGGCCGCCGCCAGGATCGTCCCGTCCGCGGCGAAGGCGAGCCGGGCGTCGGCGTGCTCGTGCCGCGACTGCCCGGCGGACATGAGGTTCTCCCGCCGGTCCTCGATCCACTTGAGCGCGCCGGGCACCTTGCGGGCGGCCAGCATGACGCACATGTCCTCGCGCTGCGGGACGACCTTCTGCCCGAAGCCGCCGCCGGTGTCGCGCATCACCACCCGGACGCGCTGCTCCGGGAGCCCGAGCAGCCGCGAGCAGAACAGGCGGACCTCGTGCGGCGACTGCGTCGCGGCCCAGATCGTCAGCTCGCCCGTCGGCGCGGACCACTCGGCGACCAGCCCGCGCGTCTCGATGGGCACCTGCGCGTACGCCTGCTGGCGGATCGTCTCGCGCACCACGAGCGCGGCGCCGTCGAAGACCGGGGCGAGCTCGTCGGCGGGCGGGCCGCCGAGCTCGCCCGCGACGTTGCCGGGGTAGCCCTCGTGGACGAGCTCGCCGGACGCGCGCGCGGCGGCGTAGTCGGCGACCGGCGGCAGCGGCCCGTAGTCCACGGACACCAGCTCGGCGGCGTCCTCGGCGACGTAGCGGTCGGCGGCGACGACCAGGGCGACCGGGTCGCCGACGAAGCGGACCTCGCCCTCGGCCAGCGGCGGGCGCGGGGTGTCCGGGACGTCCCGGCCGATCAGCGTGTACCACTGCTCGCGGACGTCCGGGTTGAGGTCCGCCGCGGTGAACACCGCGTGGACGCCCTCGAGCGCGAGCGCCTCGGCGGCGTCGACACCGAGGACGCGGGCGCGGGCGAGCGGGCTGCGGACGAAGCAGGCGTGCAGCATCCCGGGCCGCACCACGTCGTCGACGTACGTGCCGCGGCCGGTGAGCAGCCGGGGATCCTCCACCCGGGGCACCCGGGCGCCCGCGTAGCGCGCCGCGGCCGCCCGCGCTCCGGTCACCGGTCCGGTCCGGGGGGTCGGGGTGGGACGTGTGCCATCCGGGCCTCCTCGAGCGGTTCCGGTAATGACGTTCTCGCTCAGTGATGCTGAGCATATGCTTAGCATCACCCCCAGAGGCGGTCAAGGGCCCCCGGCGCCGCCTGCGCGGGCTCCCGTAGGCGTTCCGCGAACGCGGTCAGCCGGGACGGCCGCCGGCGGCCGCGTCCGGCGGGCGGCGCTCGAAGCGGCGCCGGAGGTCTGCATCGATGGACGCGGGGTCGCGGTGCTCGGTCTCCGGGACGCAGCGGACGACGAACAGCAGCCCGAGCAGCGAGACCGCCGCGAAGATCCAGAAGGTCCCGCCCTGGCCGATCGCGCCGGCGATGGGCAGGAACGCCAGGCTCACCGCGACGTTGGACGCCCGGTTGACGGCCGCCGAGGCGTCCGAGCCCGCCGCGCGCGCCCGCGCCGGGAAGATCTCGCCGATCAGCGTCCAGAACACCGGCCCCAGCCCGGCCGCGTAACCGGCGATGTAGACGACCATGAACGCCAGCGCGACCTCCGACGGCCAGTCCGCCGCGAACGACAGGCCGAGCAGGACCATGGCCACCGTCATCACGGCCAGCGACCCCAGCATGAGCGGGCGCCGCCCGGCGCGCTCGACGGCGCGGACCGCCACGAGCGTCATCAGCAGGTTGACGACCCCGATGGCGATCGCGTAGGAGATCGCGTGCGACGCCGTCAGCCCGGTCCGCTCGATGATCGTCGGCGCGTAGTAGAAGACCGTGTTGATCCCCGCGAACTGCTGCAGGGCCGCGAGCGCGAGCCCGACCGCCAGCGCCGGGCGGAGGCGCGCCTCCCGCAGCGCCCGCGCCCCGGTCTCCCCCGGCCCGCGCCGCGCCGCCTCCTCGCCCGTCCGCCGCTCGTACCGCTCGATCAGGCGGTCGGCGGACGCCGGGCCGGTGACCGAGGCGATCACCTCCCGGGCCCGGTCGCGGCGCCCGTGCTCGAGCAGCCACACGCCCGACTCCGGCAGGACGAGCACCGCCGCGGCCACCATCGCGAACCCCGGGATCGCGCCGACCGCGATCATCGCGCGCCAGTCCCCGGAGCCGGAGAACGCCAGGGCGACCAGGTACGCGACCAGGACGCCGAGCGCGATCATCAGCTGGTTGAGGGTCAGCAGGCGGCCCCGGAGGTCCTTCGGGGCGATCTCCGACAGGTAGACGGGGACGGTCGCGGACGCGGCCCCGACCGCGAGCCCGAGGACGAGCCGTCCCGCCAGCAGCGTCCCGTAGCCGGGGGCGAAGACGGCGATCACCGTCCCGGCCAGGAACACCAGGCCCTCCGCCTCGAGCGCCCGCCTGCGGCCGAAGCGGTCGGCGAGGCGGCCGGACGCCGGGGCGCCCGCCAGCGCGCCCAGCACCAGCACGCCGACGACGCCGCCCTGCTGGACGGGGCTCAGGCCGAACTCGGGCCGGATGAACAGCAGCGCCCCGGAGATCACCCCGGTGTCGAACCCGAGCAGGAAGCCGCCGAGGGCGATGAGGGCCCCCCACGTCCAGATCTTGCGGAGCCCCGCGGGCGGGACGTCGGCCGGCGGCCCCTCGCGCCCCGGAGCGCCGGAGAACCCCTGCATGCTCGTCCCCTCCCGGCCGGGCCCGCCGATCGGCGCCGATGCCGATCACCGGACGTCCTCCCCCGGCCTTCCCGGCGCCGCCGGACGGGATCTCGAGCTTTCGCAAAATGATCGTGCGGCGCCGCCGCGGTCCATGACATTTCGCACTGTCACCGGGACCGCGCGGGCGGGACGCTGGTGCCATGACGGACCTCGCGATCCGCCTGGCGGGCGTACGCAAGACGTACGGCCCGGTCACGGCGCTCAACGGAATAGACCTGGAGATCGAGCGCGGCCGGGTCGTCGCGATCCTCGGTCCCAACGGAGCGGGCAAGTCGACGACGCTGAACACCGTCCTCGGCCTGACCCGGCCGGACGCCGGCACCCTCGAGGTGCTGGGCGGCCCGCCGCGGGCCGCGCTGGCGGCCGGGCGCGTCGGCGCGATGCTCCAGGACAACGGACTGGTGGACGAGGCGACGATCGCCGACCTGCTGCGCGCCTTCGCCTCCTGGTACCCCTCCCCGCGCCCCGTGGAGGAGGTGCTGGAGCGCGCCGGGCTCACCGCGGAGCGGGACCGGCGGGTGCTCAAGCTGTCCGGCGGCCAGAAGCAGCGCGTCCGCTTCGCGCTCACCCTCATCGGCGACCCCGAACTGCTGATCTTCGACGAGCCCACCGTCGGCATGGACGTCGCGTCCCGCCAGGCGTTCTGGGACGAGCTGCGCCGCCTCGCCGAGGACGGCCGCACCATCGTGTTCGCCACCCACTACCTCGCCGAGGCCGACGCCTACGCCGACCGGATCGCGCTGATCACCGAGGGCCGGGTCGTCGCCGAGGGCAGCGGCACCGAGATCAAGAACCGGGTCCCCGGCCGCGCCGTCCACGTGACCCTCGACGCCCCCGACGCGGCCGCGGTGGCCGCGCTGCCGGGCGTCACCGACCTGGACGTCGAGGGCACCCGGGTGCACATCACCTCGACCGACGCCGACGCGACGCTGCGCGCGCTGCTGGCGAAGCACGACGACGCCCGCGACATCGAGGTCGGCGGCGTCGACCTGGAGGCGGCGTTCGTCGCCCTGACCCGTGGGGAGAAGGTGTCGTGAGCGCCCTGCTGCGTTTGGAAGTGATCCGGCTGCTGCGCAGCCCGCAGTTCCTGATGTACCTGGCCGCGTTCCCGGTCGGGATGTACCTGATGCTGGTGAAGGTCCTCGACATCGGCGCCGACGACCCGAACGCCGACCCGGCGGCGGTCATGGTGTCGATGGCGACCTACGGGTCGCTCGGCATGGCGCTGCTCGCCGCGGGCAGCATCGCGACCGAGCGGCACAGCGGCTGGACGCGGCAGCTCGCGATCACGCCGCTGACCACCCGCGCCTACGTCATCGCCAAGACGCTGTCCGGGCTGTTCGTGGTGCCGCTGGCGCTCGGCCTGGTGCTGCTGGCGGGCGCGTTCGTCGGCGAGGTCCGGCTGGACGCCCTGCAGTGGCTCGAGATCATCGTGCTGGTGTGGCTGGCCGCGACGCCGTTCGCGGTGCTCGGCGTCACGATCGGCTACCTCGCCGCCGGGCAGGCCGCGCAGGGCCTCACCGTCGGCCTCTACTTCGCGCTCGCGATCCTCGGCGGCCTGTGGTGGCCCACCTCGCTGTTCCCCGAGGGGCTGCGGCCGTTCGCCGAGGCGTCCCCGGCGTACTTCGCGGGGTCGCTCGGGTGGGACGTCGTGGACGGCGAGCCGGTCAACCTGACCGCGATCGGCGGGCTCGCGGCATGGACGGTCGTTTTCGCCGCGATCGCGGCATGGCGGTACAAGCGGGTCGCCGCCGCGGGATGACACCATGACGACCGTGGACCGACAGACACTGGACGGCGCGTGGTGGCGGACCGGTGCGGCCAAGCGGATCTGGTTCGCCCTGTTCCTCGTCTACCTGGTGTTCCCCACGATCGTCTTCCTCGAGGGCGCCCACTCCCCCGCCGACGTCGCGATCACGCTGGCCGGCATCGCGGCGTTCGCCCTGCTCTACCTGCGGGTGATGTGGGCGTCCGTCGACCGCTTCGGGCAGAACCGGGCGCCGGTGGCGCTGGCCTGCCTGGTCGTCGTCTCGATCGGCCTGGTGTTCGAGCTCCCGCAGGACTGGCTGATCGCCCACCCCTACTACCTGTTCGCGGCGTTCGCCGTCAGCCTCCGGGCGCGCGGGTACATGCTCGGCTGCGCCCTCGTCCTCGGCTCGCAGCCGCTGCTGGCCTGGGCGGTGGGGTTCTCGCTCGCGGAGCTGGTCGCGATCCTCGGCCAGGCGACGATCATCGCGGTCGCGGTGCGAATCTTCGTGCAGCTCGCGGAGACCGTCGCCGAGCTGCAGGCGGCCCGGGCCGAGATCGCGCGGCTCGCGGTGGAGAGCGAGCGGCTGCGGTTCGCCCGCGACCTGCACGACACCCTCGGGCACACGCTGTCGGCCATCACCGTCAAGAGCGAGCTGGCCCGCAGGCTCGTCGAGCGCGACACCGAGCGGGGCGCCGAGCGCGCCGCCGCCGAGATGACCGCCATCGAGCAGGTCGCGCGGCGCGCGCTCGACGACGTCCGGGCGACCGTCGCCGGGTACCGGGCCCGGTCGCTGCACCAGGAACTGGAGGGCGTGCGCGAGGTCCTCACCGCCGGAGGCATCGCCTGCACCGTCGAACGGCCCGGCGAGGAGCTGCCGCCCGCGGCCGCGTCCCTGCTGGCCTGGGTGCTGCGGGAGGCCGCGACGAACGTCGTCCGGCACAGCGGCGGCGCGCACTGCGCCGTCCGGCTGCGCCGCGTCGGGGGCTGCGCCGAGCTGGAGGTCGCCGACGACGGCATCGGGACGCGCGACGGCGCCGCGGTGCCCGGGAACGGGCTCGCGGGGCTCACCGAACGCGTCACCGGGGCCGGCGGGACCCTCGCCGCCGGACCCCGCGAGGAGGGAGGATTCCGGGTGGTGGCCCGCGTACCGCTGGACGTGCCGGCATGATCCGCGTCCTGCTCGCCGACGACCAGCATCTGTTCCGGGGCGCGCTGGCGGCGCTGCTGACGCTGGAGGACGACCTGGAGGTCGTCGCCGAGGCCGGGACGGGCGACGCGGTGCTGCCCGCGGTCCGCGACCACCGGCCGGACGTGGCGCTGCTCGACATCGAGATGCCCGGGCGGGACGGCCTGGCCCTCGCCGCCGACATCGCCCGCGCGTACCCCGGGTGCCGCGTCGTGATCGTCACGACGTTCGGACGTCCCGGCTACCTGCAGCGCGCGCTGGACGGCGGCGCGACCGGCTTCGTCGTGAAGGACACCCCCGCGGACCGGCTCGCCGAGGTGATCCGCCGGGTGCACGCCGGCGACCGCGTGGTCGATCCGAAGCTGGCGTCCGCGAGCGTCAGCCTGGGCCGCTCCCCCCTCACCGACCGCGAGCGCGACGTCCTGCGCGCCGCCGCCGACGGCTCCCGGGTCGCCGACGTCGCCGCGCGGCTGCACCTGGCGAAGGGCACCGTCCGCAACCACCTGTCGTCGGCGATCCTCAAGACGGGCGCGAAGACCCGCAGCGAGGCGGTCCGGATCGCCGAGGACAACGGCTGGCTCTAACGCTCCTCGACCGCCCCGTGAGGGCCGCGCGCGACGCTGCGGGCATGTTCCAACAGAATCTCGCCGAGGTGTACGACCTCATCTACCGGGGCCGGGGCAAGAACTACGAGAACGAGGCCGCGACGGTCTCCGAGCGGATGCGCCGGCGGTGCCCGGACGCGCGGTCGCTGCTCGACGTGGCGTGCGGCACCGGGGAGCACCTGGTGCACCTCCGCAAGGAGTTCGCCGAGGTCGAGGGCCTGGAGTACACGGGGCAGATGCTCGGGGTGGCGCGCCGCAAGCTGGGCGACGGCCTGCCGCTGCACTCGGGCAACATGTGCGACTTCGACCTCGGCCGCCGGTTCGACGCGGCGATCTCGATGTTCGCGTCCATCGCCTACCTGCGGACGGTCGAGCAGCTCGGCCAGGCGCTCGACTGCATCGCGCGGCACGTCGAGCACGGCGGCGTCGTCGCGGTGGAGCCCTGGTACTTCCCGGAGGACTTCCTGGAGGGGTACGTGTCCACCAGCGTCGTCCGGGACGGCGACCTCACGATCTCCCGGGTGTCGCGCACCACCCGGGACGAGCGCACCGACTGCAACGTCAACATGGAGATCCACGTGGTGCTCGCCGGGCCGGACGGCATGCGCCACTTCACCGAGACGCAGGTGCTCTCGCTGTTCACCCGCGACCAGTACCTGGACGCGTTCACGGCGGCGGGCTGCGAGGCCGAGTTCCAGGAGCCGGACGAGACGTTCGGGTGCGGCCTGTTCGTGGGGGTGCGCAAGTAGCACCGCGGCAGCGAACGAGGACGGCCCCGCCGGGAGCTCCCGGCGGGGCCGTCCTCGTTCGCGCGGCGCTCCCGTCCCCGGGAGGCGGCGGAGACCGCGGGTCAGGCGGGCTGGCGGGCGCGGACGCGCGCGCCGACGAACTCGTGCACGGACTCCACCATGTAGTCGGTCATCTCGGGCGTGATGCCCGGGTAGACGCCGATCCAGAACGTCCGGTCGGTGATGACGTCGCTGTTGGCGAGGTCGCCGGCGACCCGGTACTCGACCTCCTGGTAGGCGGGGTGCCGGGTGAGGTTGCCGCCGAACAGCAGCCGCGTCTGGATCTGCCGCTCCTCCAGGAACGCGACGAACTCGCGGCGGGTGAACGGCGCGTCCTCGCGGATCGTGATGAGGAACCCGAACCAGGACGGGTCGCTGTCCGGCGTCGCGGACGGCAGCAGCAGCACGTCCTCGAGGTCGGCGAGGCCCTCGCGCAGCGCCGCCCAGTTGCGGCGGCGCGCCGCGCCGAACGCGGGGAGCTTCTCCAGCTGGCTCAGCCCGAGCGCGGCCTGCAGGTCGGTGCTCTTCAGGTTGTAGCCGACGTGGGAGAACGTGTACTTGTGGTCGTACCCGTACGACAGTGAGCCGAGCTGGTAGTCGAACCGCTTCAGGCAGCGGTTGCTCTCACCGGGCTCGCACCAGCAGTCGCGGCCCCAGTCGCGGAACGACTCGACGATCCGCGCGAGCTTGGGGTTGCCGACGACGACGCAGCCGCCCTCCCCCATCGTGATGTGGTGCGCCGGGTAGAAGCTGGCCGTCGACATGTGCCCGAACGAGCCGGCGGGCTGCCCCCGGTAGGTGGAGCCGACCGCGTCGCAGTTGTCCTCGATCAGCCAGAGGTCGTGGTCGGCGGCGATCTGGGCGATCTCGTCGGCGGCCCAGGGGTTGCCGAGGGTGTGCGCGAGGATGATCGCCTTCGTGCGCGGCCCGATCGCCGCCGCGACCGCCTCCGGCGTGGCGTTGTAGGTGCCGAGCTCGACGTCCACGAACACCGGGGTGAGCCGGTTGTGCACGATCGGGTTGACGGTCGTCGGGAACCCGGCGGCCGCGGTGATCACCTCGTCGCCGGGGCGCAGCCGGTTCTCCACCTGCGGCGACGTCAGCGCCGCCAGCGCCAGCAGGTTCGCCGACGATCCCGAGTTGGTGAGGTGGGCGCGGCTGCCGCCGACGACCCGGGCGAACCGGCTCTCGAACCGGCGCGAGTGCCGCCCCGCGGCGATCCGCAGGTCGAGGGCGGCGGCCACGAGCGCGGCCCGGTCCTCCTCGTCCAGGACCGCCCCGGAGGGCAGGATCGGCGTCACTCCCGGCTCGAACCGCGGCTCGGGCCGCGACCGGTGGTAGTCGCGGACGCTTTCCAACAGTGCTGCGGCGTCGCTCGTCATCGTGTGGTGCCTCCAGCTTCGGCCATGCCACCGATCGTCGCGGCGCGTCCTCGAAGGCGGCTAGGGCGGCGCTGGAAGGACCCGCGCCGGGCGGCGCGACCAGTCGCCTTCGAGCGCGGCTCTAGCGCCGCCGGGTGCCCTGGGGACGGAGCCCGCCGATGGAGCCCGCCGATGGAGCCCGCCGACACGAGGGAGCGCGCATGCACCGGACACTGATCGTCGCCCGGATGGAACCGGACCGGGCCGACGACGTCGCGAAGATCTTCGCCGACTCCGACGCCACGGACCTGCCGCACATGATCGGTGTGTCCGCGCGGAGCCTGTTCCGGTTCCACGACCTGTACTTCCACCTCGTGGAGGCGGACGAGGACATCGCCCCGTCGCTGTACAAGGCGCGGAGCCACCCGCTGTACGGCGACATCAACACGCGGCTGGCCGAGCACATCCGCCCCTACGACCCGAACTGGAAAGAGCCGAAGGACGCCATGGCGGAGCCGTTCTACCGCTGGACGGCGCGCTGACCGGCCTCCCGGCCGGGGCACCCGGCCGGCCACTGCGAGGGAGATCGAGAAGGACGATGAGCGAGATCACGCTTGATGACCTGCGGCGGCTCATGCGGGCCAGCGCGGGCGACGACGAGAACGTCGACCTGGACGGCGACATCCTGGACCGGTCGTTCGGCGAGCTGAGCTACGACTCGCTGGCCGTGCTGGAGCTGTCGGTGCAGCTCTTCCAGGAGTACGGCATCGAGGTGGACGACGACGTGCTGACGGGGCTCGAGACGCCCCGCGCCTTCCTGGACCACGTGAACTCGCTGAAGTCGGCGGCCGCGTGATGGCCGGGCACACCGAGAACTCGGTCGTCATCGACGCCCCGATGGACCTGGTCTGGGACATGACCAACGACGTGGCGTCGTGGCCGTCGCTGTTCAGCGAGTACGCCGCGGCGGAGATCCTGTCCGAGGAGGACGGGGCGATCCGCTTCCGGCTGACGATGCACCCGGACGAGAACGGCAAGCAGTGGAGCTGGGTGTCCGAGCGGCGCCCGGACCCGGCGACCCGGACCGTGCGGGCGCGCCGCGTCGAGCCCGGCAACTTCGAGTTCATGAGCATCTTCTGGGAGTACCGCGAGGTCGACGGCGGCGTGGAGATGCACTGGGTGCAGGACTTCCACATGCGCCCGGAGGCGCCGGTCGACGACGCGTGGATGACCGACAACATCAACCGCAACACCCGCGTCCAGATGGAGCGGATCAAGAAGCTGGTCGAGCAGGCCGCCGCGGAACGGAGCATGCGATGACGACCGTGATCCCGGGCGGCGCCCGGCTGGTGACCGGCGGCGCCCACCTGGTGACCGGCGGCACGAAGGGCATCGGACGCGCCATCGTGCTGGGGCTGGCGGAGTCGGGCGCCGACGTCGTCGCCTGCTACTCCTCCGACGAGGACGCGGCCGAGCGGCTCCGCAAGGAGCTCGCCGAGACCGGCGGGAACCACGCGGTGGTGAAGGCCGACGTGGGCCGCGCCGCGGACGTCGAGGCGCTGCTGGAGGAGGCGAGGACCCGGTTCGGGCGGCTCGACTCGCTGATCCACAACGCCGGGATCATCAGCCACGTCCCGTTCGACAAGCTGCCGGACGACGAGTGGGGCCGGGTGATCGACACGAACCTGACCTCGGCGTTCCTGCTGGCGCAGCGGGCGCTGCCGCTGCTGGGCGAGGGGTCGTCGCTGGTGTTCGTCGGGTCGAAGGCCGCGCTGGTGGGCATCCCGCTCCGGGCGCACTACACGGCGTCCAAGTCGGCGCTGCTCGGGCTCGCCCGGTCCCTGTCGAAGGAGCTGGGGCCGCGCGGGATCCGGGTGAACGTGGTCGCGCCCGGCATCGTCGACACGACCGAGCCCGACGCGGAGGACGCCGCCGACCCGGGGATGGCGGCGCGGCTGGAGGAGTACCGCAAGCGCAGCCCGCTCGGCCGGCTGGCGTCCCCGGCCGAGGTCGCGGCGGTGGCGATGTTCCTCGCGGGGCCGCTGTCGTCGTTCGTCACCGGCGAGACCGTCAACGTGGACGGCGGCCTGTGACCGCGACCGGGCGCGTCCGGGTGCTGGTCTGGCACCGGCCCGGCGAGCGGGCGGACGAGCTGGCGGCGCAGTACCACCGCATCAGCCGCGCGATGGCGGGCACGCCCGGCCTGCTCGGCAACGAGCTGTGGGAGTGCGGCGACCAGCGGGTCGTGATGAGCGAGTGGGCCGACGCGGACGCGTTCGACCGGTGGGCCCGCGACGCCGCTCAGCACCGGGTCACCGCGTCGCTGCGGGAGTACCGGGCGCCGGACGACCCGCCGGCGCTGCTGTGCCGGGTCGTCGACCGGGAGGGCGCCGGAAGAAACGACCGGGAGGGCGCCGGGGAAAGCGACCGGGAGGGCGCGCGGGAAGGCGCGCCGGAGAGCGGAAGGGAGGCCGCCGATGCCGTACGCGGCGATCACGTATGACGTCAAGCCGGGCCACGAGGCGGAGATCCGGGACGTGTTCAGCCGGTTCCGCCGCCCGGAGTCGCCCGTCCTGCACGACGCGGACGGCGCCCCGGTCGGGATGCTGCTGGGCACGGGGCTGTTCATCCAGGGCGGCCTGATGATCCGCGTCATCCACTACGAGGGCGGCACGGTCGAGGACGTCGCCCGGCACATGTCCGTCCAGGAGGGCGTCCACCTCATCGAGACGGAGCTGGCGCCGTACCTGGCGACGCCGCGGGCGACCGACACCACGACGCCCGAGGGGTTCGTCGCGCACTTCGAGACGGCGCTGATGGCGGAGGTCCAGCAGTTCCAGCTGCCCGGCGAGATCGCCGAGCGGATCCGCGAGAAGGCGTTCGCGGGGGACGGCTGACGGACCGGCGGACGAACGGGGCGAGGGGCCCGGCGAATGTCGCCGGGCCCCTCCCTTTCGTCCGCGCGCTCTCGTCCGCTCGCTCCCGCCCGCGGCCGGCGTCAGGCCGGGACGGGCTCCTCCATGCGGCGGGCGACGTCGGCGCCGTTGCGGGCGACGAAGTCCAGCAGCCCGCACAGCGCGCCGATCTCGGGCGCGCCGACCGCGTTGCCGGTCGGCAGGGTGATGACCCGGGCCGCGAGCGCCTCGGTGTGCGGGAAGCCGGCCGGGTCCGCGGTCGCGTTGTAGGGCGCCATCCGGTGGCAGCCCGGGGAGAAGTGCGCCCGGGTGACGACGTTCTCCGCCTCGAGGACCCGCATCAGGGCGTCCCGGCCGACGCAGGCCCGCTCGTCCACCTCCGCGACGACGAACTGGTGGTTGGCCCGGACGTCGGCGGGGTACTCGTGCAGGGTCATCCCGGGCACGTCCCGCAGCCCCTCCCGGTACGCCGCGTGGTTGGCCCTGTTGGTGCGCAGCAGCCCGTCGAGCGAGTCCAGCGAGGTGAGGCCCATCGCGGCGCACAGCTCGTTCATCTTGGCGTTGGTGCCGACCGCCGCGACGTCCTCGCCCGCGAACCCGAAGTTGCGCAGCGACCGGGCCCGGTCGGCCAGGTCGGCGTCGTTCGTCACGAGCGCGCCGCCTTCGACGCTGTTGACGAACTTGGTGGCGTGGAAGCTGAACACCTCCGCGGCTCCGAAGCCGCCCACCGGGACGCCGTCCGCGGTGACGCCGAACGCGTGCGCGGCGTCGAACAGCAGCGCCAGCCCGTGCCGGGCCGCGACCTCCTCCAGCTCGCGCGGGAAGCACGGCCGCCCCCACACGTGGACGGCCAGGATGCCGGTCGTCCGCGGCGTGACGGCGCGCTCCACGGCGGCCGGGTCCAGGTTCCCGGTGACCGGGTCGACGTCGCACAGCACCGGCGTCGCGCCCGTCCAGCCGAGGACGTGCGGCGTCGCCGGGTAGGTGAACGACGGCACGATGACCTCGCCCGTCAGTCCCAGCGCCCGGACGGCGACCTGGAGGCCGATCGTCGCGTTGCACATCGCGACGCAGTGCTCGACCCCGGCCAGCGCCGCCACCCGGCGCTCGAACTCCAGCACCAGCGGGCCGTTGTTGGTGAGCCACCGGCGGTCCAGGACGCCGCGGACCCGGTCCAGGAACGCCGCGGTGTCGCCGAGGTTCGGCCGCCCCGTGTGCAGGGTCTCGCCGAACAGGGGGTCCCCGCCGAAGACCGCGAGGTCCGAGAGGGTGCGCTTCACGTCGTCTCTCCTTCGCCGTGCGCGAGCCGTTCCAGCGTCCGGACGGCGGCGGCCGGGGACGGCCGGCCCCGCATCTCGGCGGCCAGCCCCCGCGCCGCGGCGGCCGCCGACGGATCGGTGCGCAGCCGGGCGGCGCCGTCGCGCAGCGCGTCCGGGGTCGTCTCGTCCGGGACCAGGAACGCGCCCGCCCCGGACTTCTCCAGCGGGATCGCGTTGACCACCTGGTCGGGGGTCTGCACGACCGCGAGCTGCGGGACGCCGTGCAGCGCCGCCGTCAGCGTCGTCCCGGCGCCGCCCTGGTGGACGACGGCGGAGCAGCCCGGCAGCAGCGCGTCCAGCGGCGCCGACTCCACGAGCCGGACCCCGTCCGGGACGTCCGGGACGAGGGCCCGCTGGTCGGGGGTGACCGCGAACACCACCTCGGCGTCCGGCCCGGCGAGCGCGGCGACCACCTCGGGCAGCCGGGCCGCGTGCTCCGCGCTGAACTTGGCGGTGGTGGTGCCCCAGCTCACCAGGACGCGGGGGCGGTCCGGCGGGTCGAGCGCCCAGCCCGGCATGTTCGGCTGCCCGCTGTACGGGACGTACCGGACGTGCAGGCGGCGCAGCGGCGCGGGGAACTGCAGCGCGCCCGGCACCGGGTCGACGGTGAGGTCGCCGAGCGGGTCGATGCGGTCCACGCCGAACCGGTCGGCGAGCGGCTGCGCCGCGGCGGACTCGAGGTCGGCGATGTCCACGTTGAAGTCCGGCCCGAACAGCGACCGGACGGCGGGCACGCCGACGAGCCCGGCGACCAGCGGGCCCGCGTAGGTGAGCGGGTCGTGCACCACGAGGTGCGGGCGCCACCGGCGCGCCACGTCCAGCAGGTCGTCGGCCATCAGGTCGGCGATCTCGGCGAACTTCGCGAACCCCTGCTGGACGCGGGTGCGCTTCGCCGCGTTCCAGGCCGCCGGCGGCTCGGCGTCGCGGGTGACCCGCAGCCCGGCGTGCTCGGTGCGGTGGTAGCCGACGATGTCGAGGTCGGACCCCACCGCCACGGCCGGGTGCCCGGACCGGGCGATCGTCCCGGCGAGCGCGGGCTGGCTCGCGACCAGCACCTCGTGCCCGGCGGCGCGGAACGCCCACGCCAGCGGCACCATCGGGAAGTAGTGCGACGGCCACGCCCAGGTGGTGAACAGGACCCGCAGCGGCCCGCCCGGGTTCACGCGGCCCTCCCGGCCTCGTCCGCTTCGGCGGCGATCGCGAACAGCGGCTGGTCGTACTCGACCGGGGCCCCGTCCTCGACCAGCACCTCCAGGATGCGTCCGGGCCGGTCGGCGTTGACCGGGCTGAGCAGCTTCATCGCCTCGATGATCGCGATCTGGCTGCCCGCCGCGACCACGTCGCCCTCGGCGACGAAGCTGTCGGCGCCCGGCGCGGGCGCCCGGTAAAAGGTGCCGACCATCGGGGCGCGCAGGTAGTCCCGGTCGTCCTCGGGTTCGGCGGCGGGCCCGGCGGCGGGGACGGCCGCGGGGCCGCCCGTCCCCGCCGCCGGGGCGGCCGCGGCGGCCGGTGCGGCCGCCGGCTCGGGCCACTCGAGCTCCAGCCGGGCCTCCCCGCTCTGGAGGCTGAGCCGCCGGACCGGGCCGGGCAGGCTCGCCAGCAGCTCCGCCGAGCGGCGGCACAACGTTTCGACGACGTCCTGAGGTTCTTCGCCATCCATGGATCCCGAGCATGCCGGACCCGGTTCGCGGGCCGCTCGAAGGAGGCTGGACGCCGGCGCGGACCCAGCGAAGCTCCAGCCGGGCTCGAACCGCGCCGGTGAGACTGCCGCCGCGCGCGTCCGCCCGCGGCGCGGCACGGGAGGGAGCGAATGGAACGGACTTCGGTTCTCATCGCGGGAGGCGGCCTGACCGGCCTGTCGGCCGCCGCCTTCCTGGCCTGGCACGGCGTGCCGGTGACGCTGCTGGAACGCCGGACGGACGCGCTCGCGCACCCCCGGGCGCGGGCGGTGAACCCGCGCACCGTCGAACTGTACCGGCGGCTCGGGATCGAGCCGGCGATCCGCGCCGCCTGCACCTACGAGCTGGGCGGCGACTCGCTGCTGGTCCGCGCGGAGACCCTCGCCGGACCGGAGCTGCGGCGGGTGCCGCTGGAACCCGAGACCGCGGACGAGCGGATCGGGCCGTGCGCGTGGGCGACCATCTCGCAGGACCGGCTCGAGGCGATCGTCGCGGCCCGCGCGGCGGACCTGGGCGCGGTGCTCCGGTTCGGGCACGAGCTGACCGGTTTCACCGACACCGGCGACGGCGTCGTCGCGACCGTCCGGACCGGCGACGGCGGCGGGTACCGCGTCGCCGCCGACCGGCTCGTCGGCGCGGACGGGCACCGCAGCCCGGTCCGCGCCGCGCTCGGCGTCGGGGCGGACGGCCCCGGGGCGCTCGGCCACACCGCGACGTTCGTGTTCCGCGCCGACCTGGAGCCCGTCCTGCGGGGCCGGCGGATCGACATCGCGAACCTGGACCGCCCCGCCCCCGGCACCGTCCTGCTGCGGCACGACGCGGCGGACGGCTGGGTGCTCAGCATCCCGTTCCGGCCCGAGCGCGGCGAGTCCCTCGCCGACTTCGACGAGGCCCGGTGCGTCGCGGCGGTCCGGGCGATGGCGGGGCTCCCGGACGCGGCCGTCGCGCTCGTCCCGCAGCTCCCGGACGGCACGACGGTGCTCGGCTACGAGATCGCGGCGCGGGTCGCCGACCGGTTCCGGGCCGGCCGGGTGCTGCTGGCCGGCGACGCCGCGCACGTCATGCCGCCGAGCGGCGCCCTCGGCGCCAGCACCGGCGTGCAGGACGCGCACAACCTCGCGTGGCGGCTCGCCGCGGCCGCCGGCGCACCGGCGCGCGAGGCGGACGCCCTGCTGGACGGGTACGACGCCGAGCGGCGGCCCGTCGCGTGGCTGACGCTCGCGCAGGCCCTGCACCAGCTGCACGTCCGGACCGGGCGGGACGTGCCGGGCCGCCCGGAGAGCACCGCCTCCTACGAGGCGGTGGTCTTCGGCTACCGGTACGGGACGGGCGGCGGCCCGGCGGCCGTCGAGCCCGCGGAGCTGTCCGGCGAGCCGGGCACCCGCGCGCCGCACGTCCCGCTGGAGCTGGCGGGCCGCCCGGTGTCCAGCCTCGACCTGTACGGGCCGGAGCACACGCTGGTCACCGGCCCGGAGGGCGCGCACTGGGCGAAGGGCGCCGGGCCGGACGTCCGGACGTTCGTCCTGGGCGTGGACGTGGAGGACCCGGGCGGGACGTTCCCGGCCCGGCACGGGCTGCCCCCGGACGGCGCGGTGCTGGTGCGCCCGGACGGGTTCGTGGCCTGGCGGTCGACCGACGGCGGGGCCCTGCCCGCCGTCCCGGTGGAGGGGTGAGGAAGCGATGCGGGTGCTGATGACGACGTGGGCGACCGCGTCGCACTACCTGCCGATGGTCCCGCTCGGCTGGGCGCTGCGCGCCGCCGGGCACGAGGTCCGGGTGGCGTGCCAGCCGTCCTTCGCGGAGTACGTCGCGGGCACCGGGCTGCATCCGGTGGTGATCGGCGAGGACGTCGACGCGGGCGTGTTCTGGCGCGGCGCGTCGGTCGACGACGCCCCGGCGGCGCGGTCGGCCCGCGCGGTGACGATGTTCGCGACGGTCGGCGAGCGGCTGGCCGACGGCGTCACCCGGTTCGCACAGGACTGGCGCTGCGACGCGGTGGTGTACGAACCGCGCGCGTACGCCGGGCTCATCGCGGCGGCGCGGCTCGGCGTCCCGGCCGTCCGCCACCTGTACGGGGTGGACTACACGTACGCGCGGCACCCCGACGAGCGGGAGCTGCTCGACCCGGTGTGGGCGCGGCTGGGCCTCACCGACGTGCGCCCGCACGGCGACCTCACCGTCGACCCGTGCCCGCCGACCCTGCAGATACCGGGCGCCGGGAACGCGCACGCCGTCCGGCACGTCCCGTACAACGGCCCGGAGACGGTCCCCGGGTGGCTCGCGGAGCCGCCGGCGCGGCGCCGGGTGTGCGTCACGTGGGGGACGACCTTCGCGAAGACGGCCGGCCACCTCGACCCGCTGCGGGCCGTCCTCGCGGGCGTCGCGGACCTGGACGCGGAGGTCGTGCTGGCGATCGCGAAGGGGCAGCGGGAGCTGGTGGAGCCGGTCCCGGACGGCGTGCGGGTCGTGGAGTCCATGCCGCTGAGCCTGCTGCTGCCGGGCTGCTCGCTGGTGGTGCACCAGGGCGGGCCGGGGACGGCGCTGGCGGCGGTCGCGGCGGGCGTCCCGCAGGTGACGATCCCGTCGATCGGGGACCAGCCGCTCAACACCGAGCGGCTCGAGGCGGCGGGCGCCGCGCGCGGCGTCGCGTTCGCGGAGCTGTCGCCCGCCGTGGTCCGGGCCGCCGCGGCGGCGGTGCTGGACGGCCCCGGGTACGCGGCGGCCGCGGAGGCGCTGCGGGCGGAG
Organism: Actinomadura rifamycini DSM 43936; assembly: GCF_000425065.1. Lineage (GTDB taxonomy): Bacteria > Actinomycetota > Actinomycetes > Streptosporangiales > Streptosporangiaceae > Spirillospora > Spirillospora rifamycini. Next base: position 260,218 of record NZ_AULB01000009.1, on the reverse strand, counting down.
AACGCGGCGCAGCCCGCCCCGGCGACGGCGGTGGACCGCCTCCTCGCCCTGGTCTGACGGCGCGGGAACGGCGGAAGCGGCCGGCGGGAGGTCCCGCCGGCCGCTTCGGCGTCTCGCCGGGCGCCGGTCAGCGCAGGTCGATCACGCTCGTCATGCCGGTCGCGGCGGCGTCCAGGAGGGTGTCGGAGTCGCGCAGCCAGGAGAACAGCCCGTAGGTGTCCGCGGGCATCTCGTACCCCATGATGATCTGCTTGTCCGGGGACAGCGCGAGCATCCCGCCGATGGAGTCGCCGAACGGGCGCGGCGGCAGCGGGCGGCCGTCCAGCTGGGCGTCGAAGTACGCGCGGACGTCGCGGTGCGTCGCGCCGTCCCGCAGGTCCATGAACACGGTCTCCTGCGGCTGCCGGGTGTGGTTGATCACCCACACCCGGCCCCGCGCGGGCAGCCGGCGCGGGGCGATCATGACGTCGCGGCCGCCCATTTCGGTCATGTAGACGAGGCCGTCGACCCGCGGCAGCCGGGCCGGCCGGTACTCGTCGGTGATGTCGAGCCAGCCGAAGACCGACGGCTCCTGCGCCCGCACGGCGGCCTTCGCGGCCGGCAGGGCGTCCGGGGCGGGCGCCGCGACCCGCGCGGAGACGCCGCCGTCCGCGGCGGCCGGTTCGGGGGCGGCGCCCTGGGGGCCGGGGATGGCCAGCGAGCCGAAGTAGTACGTTCCAGGAGTCAGCGTCTGGGTCAGCTCCAGCGGCTTGCCGGGGTACACCTTCGCGCCGCCCGACCACTCGACGTAGCGGTAGAGGTTCTTCATCGCGGCGCGCGCCACCTCGGGGTCGTCGGAGCCGCGCTCCGCGTTCCAGGTGACGAACTGGTCGATCGTCGCGCCGTCCAGCAGCTTGTAGACGTTCCACCAGTAGCCGTGGGCGCCCTCGGCGGTCACCCGGAAGGTGACCGGGCCGCCGGGCCGCGGGTTCGGGCCGGGCACGACGAAGCCGTCCGGCGTCACGTGCACGTTGAGGACGGGCGCCGGGCCGAGGCGGGACGGTTTGGCGGGCGCCGCCTGCGCGGGCGCCGCCGCTCCGACCGCCGCGACCGCGAGCAGCACGGCCAGTGCCGCCGCCCGCGCCGTGGTCAACCAGGTCCGGGTCATGGGATGGGGATCTCCTTGTCTTCGGGCAGCGCGGCGGGGTACTCCGCCGCCAGGACGAACAGGTGGTGGTGGCCGCCGGGGCGGTCGCGGTCCTGGAACGGGCGCAGCGGCGACGGGTGCCCCGCCGCGCGGTGCCGCTCCTCCCAGGCCCGGTAGTGCTCGGCGCTCGTCCAGTCCATGAGCAGGACGCGCGCCGCGGGGTCCCCCGGGACGTCCAGCAGCTCGGTGCCCAGCAGCCCGGGGACGCCCGCGAGGCCGCGGACGGCGGACCGGTAGGCGGTCTCGACCGCGTCCGGGCGGCCGTCGGGGACCCGGTGGTGGACCAGCACCCGCGCCCGGCTCACAGCAGCACCCCGACGAGCGCCGTGTTCACCGCGAGGCCGAGGACCGCCAGGACCGTGCGGACGAGGTTCCAGTTCCGCCAGCGGACGCGGGGTTCCATGCTGTCGAAGTCGTCCGGCAGCGCGGCCGGGTCCAGGCCCGCCACCCACCGGTTGATCGGCACGTTCTTGGTCACCGACACGACCACCACGGAGGCGTACAGGAGCACGGCCGCCCCGGCCATGGCGCGGGTCGCGCCGCCGTCCCCGACCGCCGCCAGCAGCGCGTCGCAGACCAGCGCCGCCAGCAGGCAGATCGGCATGAACGGGTCGAACCGCGTGACGAGGAACTTGTGGACCGGCAGGTAGCTGTCGGCGGGCAGCGCGAGCAGCATCGGCGCCCCGCCGAGCGCGGACAGCACCAGCGCTCCCGCGGCGAGGCCGCCGGCGAGCAGCGCCACCGGCAGCAGAATCTCGACCATCGTCACCGTCCCGTGCGGAAAGGGCGCCCGGCCTTCTGCGGGCGGCACCGCGGATCAGCGTTCCGCGCACCGCTCGAAAACGGCTAGAGGACAATTGGAGAAAAGCATTCCTGGACGATTCGAATTTCCCGGGGTTATGTTTCTCGGGTGACTCGCTACAGGACCGCACTCATCACCGGGGCGTCGGGCGGGCTGGGCGCCGCCTTCGCCCGCGCGCTCGCCGCCGGCGGCACCTCGCCGGTCCTGGTGGCGCGGCGCGCGGACGCGCTGACGGAGCTGGCGGACGGGCTCTGCGCCGCGCACGGCGTCACCGCCGAGCCCCTGCCGGCCGATCTGGCGGACCCGTCCGGGCTGGCCGCCGTCGAGGCCCGGCTGGGCGACCCCGCACGCCCGGTCGACCTGCTGGTGAACTGCGCCGGGATCGTCGGCGGCATCGGCCCGCTCCCGCACCAGGACCCGGCGGCGCTGGACGCGCTCGTCGCGCTGAACGTGACGGCGGCGGTGCGGCTGACCCGCGCCGCGGTCGGCCCGATGGCGGCGCGCGGCGGCGGCGGGGTGCTGAACGTGGCCTCGACCGGCGCGTTCGCGCCCGCGCCCGGCGGCGCGGCCTACGGGGCCAGCAAGGCGTTCCTCGTCGCGTTCAGCGAGTCGGTGCACGGCGAGGTGACCTGGCTGGGCGTGCACGTGACGGCGCTGTGCCCGGGCGCCGTCCGCACTGGCGTCCACGACGCCTCCGGGCACCGGGGCAAGCGGATCGGCCGGGTGCTGGAGGCCGACGACGTGGTCCGGGAGGGGCTGGCGGCGGTGGCCGCCGGGCGCCCGGTCCACGTTCCCGGGCTCGACTACCGGGCCCGCGCCCGGCTCGCCCGGCTCGCGCCCGCCCTCGTCCGGCGGCGCCGCTACAGCACCTGGGGACGCCGTACCGCGCGGGCGCTCGCCGAACCCCGCGCATGACATCACCCCGCGCATGACGTCGTCCCGCCCGGCCGCGGCCGGGCGGGACGAGCGCTCTCGCGTCAGGCCGCCAGTTCCTCCAGCGCCCGCACCGCGTCCGGCATGCGCGGCAGCCGCTCCATGTCGTCGGCGAGCGCGCGGGCCTGCCGGCGGAACGACGAATCGGGCTCAAGAATGCGCGCCGCGTTTTCCCGAATTGTTTCCGCGTCGGCTTCGTCCGGGCGGAGGAAAACGCCCGCGCCGGACGAGCAGAACGTGCGCGCCGTGAGGAGCGTGTCGGGCATCAGCGGGAGGATGAGCTGCGGCACCCCGTACAGGGCGGCGGTGTGGCTCGTCCCGGAGCCGCCGCGCTGCACCACCAGGTCGCAGGTGGGCAGCAGCACGTCCAGCGGGACGGACTTCGCGATCGTCACCTCCGGCGGCAGGTCCGGCAGCAGGTGCTCCTGGCGGGCCGCGATCGCGATGACCAGCTCGGCGTCCAGCGACAGCATCGCCTCGAGCACGTTCGGCGGCAGGAACGCCGTCTCCCCCACCATCCGGTCGGTGGTGGTCCCCCAGGTCAGGCAGACCCGGGGGCGCCCGGACCGGCCGGGCTCGTGCGCCGCCGGCGGGACGACCGGCAGCGCGTTGTAGGGCACGAACCGGATGTGCTGCCGCCGCACCGGCGCGTCGATCTGGACGTACGGCGGGCACGGGTCGACGGTCAGGTCGCCGAGCGTGGACGCCGGCCGGTCCAGCCCGAGCGACTCCAGCAGCGGGTCCAGGACGTCGGTGTGCTCGGGCCGGATCGCGGCCGACAGGTCGGGCCCGAACAGGCTCCGCACCGCCGGGACGCCCAGGTCGTCCGCCACCAGGACGCCCGCCCACGCGAGCGGGTCGTACACGACCGCGTCCGGGCGCCACGCGCGGGCGTAGTCGAGCAGGCCGGGCGTCATCGCGGCGGCGATCGCGGTGTAGTGCTCCATGACGGCGCGGCTGCGCGCGGCGTGCCGCTCGGCCAGTTCGGCCTCGCCGCGCGCGTGGTCGTTCTCGTAGTCCATCACGGTGACGATCCGCTCCTGGAAGTCCCCGACGATGTCGAAGTCCTCCCCCGCGGTGACGGCGGGCAGCCCGGACGCCGTGATCGACGGCACCAGGTCGGACGGCGCCGCGAAGCGGACGTCGTGCCCGGCGACCCGGGCGGCCCAGGCGAGCGGGACCATCGGGTAGAAGTGCGTGGTCCAGGCCCAGCTGGTGAACAGGATGCGCATGGCGGGGTCCTCCTCAGGCGGGCACGGCCCGCTGCGCGAGCCGCTCCAGGTCGGCGACGATCTCCCAGGGGGCGGGCTGCGCGGCCAGCTCGGCGCGGAGCCGCGCCGCCGCCGCGCCGAACGACGGGTCGGCCAGCAGCCGCCGTACCAGCGGCCCGGTCCCGGCGCGGACGGCCGCGGCGCCGCCGTCGCGCGGCAGCAGCATCAGCCCGGCGCCGCTCGCCTCGATCCGCAGCGCGTTGCGCACCTGGTCGGGCGAGAGCGCGACGACGAGCTGCGGCACGCCCGCAGCGACCGCGCCCAGCGTGCTCCCGCTGCCGCCGTGGTGGACGACCGCCGCGCAGGTCGGCAGGATCGCGTGCAGCGGCACCTGCTCCAGCTCCCGCACCCCGTCCGGGACCGGGCCGAGCAGCTCCGCCTGGTCCGCGGCGCGCGCGACGAGCACCTCCAGGTCGTCCCCGGCGAGCTCCGCCGCGACCGAAGCGACGGCCTCGCGCAGCCAGAACGCGTCGGGGCGGCCCATCCGGGACATCGCGGTGCCCCAGGTGACGAGCACCCGGGGCCGGGCGGCCGGGGCGTCGAGCCAGCGCGGGATCTCGCCGGGGCCGTTGAACGGGACGTACCGGACGGGCCGGTGGTCGGGCGTGCCCGCCTCCCGCAGCGACGCCGGGCCCGGGTCGAGCGTCAGCTCCCCGCCGAGGTCCACCTCGGTCAGCCCGAACCGCTCCCACAGCGGGGTGAGCAGCCGCCGGTGCAGGTGCTCGACGGGCGCGGTGACGTCCGGCCCCCACAGGTGCCGGACGGACGGGACGCCGAGCACCGCCGCGACCAGCGCGCCCGCCGCGGCCGTCGGCTCGTGCACGACGAGGTCGGGGCGCCACGACCGGGCGAACGCCACGAGGTCGTCCGCCATCCGGTCGGCGATGCCGGCGAAGACGCCGACGACCGCCTCCGCGTCCGCCTCGGCCGCCGCCGGGTCGCGGTCGCTCCAGTCGATGTCGTACATCGGCCCGACCCGCTCGGCGAACAGCGGCGCGACGTCGCCGTCCGGCCCGCACTCGACGATCTGGTGCCCGGACCGGCCCACGGCGTCGGTCAGCCCGGGACCGGACGCGATCCGCACCTCGTGGCCCGCGCCGCGCAGCGCCCACGCGAGCGGCGCCAGGACATGGAAGTTCGTCGGCCACGGGACCGTCACGAACAGTACGCGCATCTGTCGTCCCCTCTAGGAGTAGTAGGCGGGCCCGGTCGTCAGCTCGGGCCACTGCTCGGCGCAGTGCCCGTGCACCACGAGCGCGCCCGTCGCCTCGGCCAGGTCCATCAGCCGCGCGGTGGCGGCGCGGGTCGCGGGCTCGTCCACGTCGAACGGGTACATCGGCCGGGTCTCGGCGTTGCGGGCGGCCCGCTCGGGGATCGCGTCCACCGCGAGCAGCACGGGCCCGGTGTCGGGCAGCCGCACCAGCAGCGACTGGTGACCGGCGATGTGCCCGGACGTCTCCAGCAGGTCGATCCCGGCCAGCAGCTCGGTGTCGCCCTGGACGCGGCGGTACTTCAGCTCCGGGCGGTCCCAGGCGGAGCGCGTCATCTCCAGCCTGGGCACCGTCCCCGACAGCGCCAGCTCGTGGTGCTCGCGCTGGATGACGAACTCGGCGTCCGGGAACGCGTCGTGGTTGCCGGCGTGGTCGGGGTCCAGGTGCGAGCAGACGACCATGTGGACGTCCTGCGGCGCGAGCCCGACCTCGGCCAGCCGGGACACGACGTCCTCGCCGGCCTCGACGCGGATGGGCTCCGGGGACCCGGGCGCGTACCGGCCGGCGCGCGCCCGGGGGTAGCCGGTGTCGACGAGGACGTTCACGCCGTCGTCGGTCTGGATCAGGTAGCAGGCGATCGGGGCCCCGGTGGCCACGAGCGTCCCGGTGCGAAACAGGTACAGGCGCATGTCGGCTCCTCGCGGATTCGGCTCCTCGCGGACGAGGTGCGGTGCTGGTGTCAGCGGGCCCGGTGCGGCCGGGTCACGACGACGCGGGTGGGGTCGCCGGGGGCGCCGCCGGTGACGAGCGCGGCGACGAACCCGCGTCCGGCGTGCGCGAGCCCGGTGTAGGTGCCGATGTAGGGGCCGCCGAACCAGTACGGCGCCGCGGCCAGGTCGGCCGGTGCGGCGAGCCGCCGTTCGGTCCACTTCCCGGCGGCGGCGCAGTCGCCGGCGCGGCAGGTCGCGAGCCACACCGCGGCGGGCGCGCCCGCCTCGGGAGTGTTGCCGCGGAAGTCGTAGTAGCTGACCCCGACGGTGCCGTCCGCCGCGACGTCGACCTGCGGCAGGAACGCCTGCCCGGAGCCGTACTCGTCCGAGTCCGGCGTGAGGTTCGCCTTGCGGCGCGGCGTCCAGGTGGCGCCGCCGTCCTCGGACGCGGACAGGCCGACCGCGCTGAGGCTCCGCGACAGCCCCGCCTCGCCCCACACGACGTAGACCTTGCCGGTGCGGCCGTCCACGGCGATGTCGGGGACGGAGCCGGGCGCCATCATCGGGACGTACGGCGGGTGGTCGGGCAGGATCGGCGTGTTCATCTCGACGTCGGCGACGGTGACGGGGGCGCTCCACGTCGCGCCGCGGTCGGCCGAGCGCAGCACCCGGACCCGTTCGGGCAGGTCGCCGGGGTGCGGGCCGCCGCCCACCGGGTGCTCGTTCTCCAGGAACACCGTGACGAGGCGGCCGTCGGGCAGCACCACGACCTGCCCGCCGAAGGTGCCCGCGCCGGGCGTCTGCGGACGGTGGATCGAGCGCGGCTCGGCGAACGTGCGCCCGCCGTCGTCGCTGACGGCCAGCAGCAGGTCGTGGGTGCCGCCGTCGACGTCCCGGCGGTTCCACACGGCGTACACGCGGCGCGGGTCGCGGGGGTCGACGGTGACGGTCGACTTGTCGTTGAAGTAGCGGGGGCGCGGGTCGTTCGTGAGGGTGACGGGGTCGCTCCAGGTGCGGCCGCCGTTCCACGACCGGCTGACGACGACGCCCGTCGCGTCCTGCCCGGTGGCGCTGACCGTCGCGTACAGGACGCCGCTCGGCCCGAACGCCACCCACGGGTTGGTGGCGCGGCCGTTGGCGCCGCCCGCGCAGGCGCCGACGCCGGGCAGCACGGTGCGCCGCCAGGTGCGGCCGCCGTCGGCGGTGGACGCGACGACGATGCCGCGCGAGCTGCCGCTCGCCCACAGGTCCTGCCGGTAGGCGACGGCCCGCCGCCACGGGCGGCGCGGGTCGACGGCGAGGTGCGACTCCGATTCGGCGTGCAGGGTGAAGGTGTCGCCGGGGGACGCGTCGGCGGTGCAGTCGGCGAACGGGCTCGGCCCGTCGAGGCGCCGCTCGGGCGACCCCCCGGGGCCGGCGGCCGCCGCGGGCGGCGCGGCGACGAGCGCCCCGGCCAGCGCGGCGGCGACGGTGGCGGCCGCACCGGCGCGGCCGGTGCGGGATCGGGTTCGGGACACGGGGCGGCTCCTAGCTCTCGGGCGCGGGGGGCGGGGCGGTCAGGCGAAGACGCGGCCGAGGTAGCCGCGCAGCGCGGTCAGGTCGTGCAGCGGGCCGCGGAACCCGATGTGGCCGTCCGGGCGGACGACGTACAGCCGGGGTTCGTCCGCGTCGACGGCGCGGTGCAGGGCGCCGTCCGGGTCGGCGGTCTCGCCGGGGCGGGGCTCGCCGGGGGTCAGCAGCCAGGTCCGCAGCTCCGGGTAGGCGTCGGCGAGGGCGCGCACCCGGACGGTGTCGGTGCCGGGGCCGTCCAGGCCGGCGAGCCCGGTGAGCGCGACGAGCGCCCAGTCGGCGCCGAGCGTCTCCGACAGCGGCGCCCCGGCGCCGTCCGGGCCGCGCACGGGCGGGTCCGGGAGCCGCTCCCCGGCGGCGGGGCCGGGCAGGTCGGCGGCGTCGCGGCACAGCTCCCCCGCCGGGTAGCGGACGGGCGGCTGGGTGCGGACGTCGTGGGTGGCGGTGCGGACGCGGGGGCCGTGCAGCGCCTCGGCGTCCGGGTGGGTGCCGTAGGCGAGGATGCGGGACGCGTGCTCGATGGTGGCGCGGGCGACGGCGCGGCGCTCGTGGTCGTAGGAGTCGAGCACCGCCTCGCCGGTGACGCCGCGTTCGACGTCGGCGAGCTTCCAGGCGAGGTCGTGGGCGTCCTGCACGCCGCCGTTGAACCCGTGCACGGGCATGGGGACGGTCTTGGCGGTCTCGCCGACGACGAAGCAGCGGCCGGAGCGGAACCGCCCGGCGAGGCCGCGCGCGGGACGGGACCGCCAGACCGGCCCCGTGTACCGGGGATCGCCGGTCATCCCGGTGACCGCGCGGACCGTGTCGGCCAGCGCGGACCAGTCCGGCGCCGACCAGTCGGCGGGGTCGGGGTCGGGCTCCATGGTGAAGAGGCGGTGGCGGCCGTCCGGCAGCGGGACGAACCCGATGTTGCGGTGGTCGGCGAGGAAGATGTGCTCCTCCTCGGGCGGCAGCGGGAGGACGCCGCCGAGGTCGACGTCCAGGTGGAACATGCGGACGCCGGGGACCGCCTCGCCCGACCAGCCGAAGCCGAGGGCGGTGCGCAGCCCGTCGTCCGCCGCGCCCTGCGCGAGCACGACCCACCGGACGCGGACCCGCTCGACGCCGCCGGGGCGCCGGAGCTCGACGTCGGCGCCGTCCGCGTCCTGGCGGACGGACGCGGCGAGCACCGGGCGCTCCACCGGGACGCCGCGCGCGGCGAGCGCCCGGGTCAGGACGTCCTCGGTGACCGGCTGCGGCAGGGTCAGCGGCAGCGGCCAGCGGCCGTCCTCGTCGGCCATGGAGTGCGCGAAGGACTCCCCGCCGAGGTGGAACACCTTGCGGCGCAGGGTCACGGCGGACCGCGCCAGCTCGCCGACCGGCGCGCCCGCCCGGTGCAGGACGCCCAGGGTGCGGGGCCACAGCATGTAGCAGCCGGTCGCGGCGGCCGGCCGGGGCGTCCGGTCCACCACGCGGCACGGCACCCCGCGCCGGGTCAGTTCCAGGGCGGCGGTCAGGCCCGCGGGGCCCGCGCCCACGATGAGCACGGCGGTCGCTGCGTCGGTCATGCCCGGGACGCTAGGAACGGCGGATCGAGACCCGGTCGAGGGCGGCTGGGGCGAGCGGTCCTCGACCCGCCTTCAAGCCCCGCCGCCCAGCATCGGCGCCGGAGACCGACACCGAGGAGGCGGCGGGATGCACGCGAACACGGAGACCGGCACGGGGGCGGCGACCGAGACGGGCGCGGGGACGGGCGCGGAGCGGCGGGCGGTGGCGTTCGTCGGGCTGGGCGGCATGGGCTCGGGGATGGCGCACGCGCTGCTCGAGGCGGGCTTCCCGCTCACGGTCCACAACCGGACGGCGAGCCGCGCGGAGCCGCTGACGGCGGCGGGCGCCGCCGCCGCCGCGACGGCCGGGGACGCGGTGGACGGCGCGGCCGTCGTCGTGGTCAGCCTCGCCGACGAGGCCGCGGTCGAGGAGGTCGTGTTCGGGGCGCTCGTGGGGCGGCTGCGGCCCGGCGCGCTGCTCGTGGACACCTCGACCGTGTCGCCCGCCTACTCGCGGGACGCCGCGGACCGCCTCGCCGCCCTCGGGGTGCGCCGGGTGGAGGCGTGCGTCGTCGGGAACCCGCTGATGGCCCGGGCCGGGAAGCTGCGGGTGTTCACGGCGGGCGACCCGGCCGACGCCGAGGCCGCCGGGGACGTCCTCGCCGCGTTCGGCCGGGAGGTCCGGCACCTGGGCGCGACCGGGAGCGCGTGCGTGCTGAAGCTGGCGTTCAACGTGCTGCTCGGCGTGCAGGTCGCCGCGCTGGCCGAGGCGGTGACGATGGCCGAGGGCGCGGGCCTGCCCCGCGCGGAGCTCCTCGACGCGCTCACCGGCAGCGGCTTCAGCGCCCCGACCCTCGACTTCCGCGCCGGGTTCATGCGGTCCCGCGAGTACGCGCCCGCCGCGTTCCGCACCGCGCTGATGGCCAAGGACCTGCGGCTGGCGCTGGACGTCGGCGCGGGCGGCGGGACGCCGATGCCGGTGACGGCCCGCGCCGCCGACCGGTACCGGTCGGCGGCGGAGACGGGCCGCGCCGACCAGGACGCCGCCGCCATCGTCGAGCTGCCCGGCTGACCGGGCCCGGCGGCGGGCGGGGACGTCAGCCGCGGGCCTTCTTGCGGGCGTCGTACCGGGCGGCGAGCGCCGACCCGACGAGGACGACGTAGCCGATCGCGCCGCGCGCCGCGCCGTCCACGGCGGAGCCCGCGGCGGTCTCGTCCATCCCCCAGGCGAGCGCGCACGCGCGGCGCGCGGCGAACACCAGCACGGCGATCAGCAGCGCCGGGACGATGGCGAGGACGGGCGCGAGCCGGCGGACCGTGTCCTGGGCGGCGGTGTTCCCGCCGTCCTCGCGGAGCACCATCACCAGCCCGCCGAGCAGGAAGAACACCATGATCCCGATGCAGAGCGGGCTCGCCACGAGGATCCCCCGGAAGTCCCCGCCGGACAGCGACAGCACCAGCCATCCCACGGTGACGGCCGCCGCGCACAGGGCGGACATCTTCCACGGGAACAGGCGTACCGCCTCGCGCATGTGCTCTCCTCGGCTCACGGTCGGTGGACGACGATCCTCGCACGGGGCGGTCGAGGATCGGTCGAGAACGGCGGAGCCGATCGTTCCTCGACCGGGCGTCGAGGCCCGCCGCCCAGCATCCTCGGCATGGACGCGCAGGAACGCACCTCGGTACTGATCGTCGGCGGCGGTCTCGTCGGGCTGGCCATGTCGGCCTTCCTGGCCCGGCTCGGCGTGCCCGCCCTGCTGGTGGAGCGGCGCTCCGGGCCGTCTCCGCACCCCCGGGCGCGCGGGGTGAACCCCCGCACGATGGAGCTGCTGCGGCTGCTCGGGATCGCCGACCGCGTCCGGGACGCGGAGTCGGCCCGCGCGCTGGCCGGCAACCACGGGATCGTCGCGGTCGAGACGCTGGCCGGGCGGCGGCTCGGCGAGCTGGCCGAGCCGTACTTCCGCGGCGTCCGGGACCCGGCCGGCCTGTCCCCCGAGTCCTGGTGCATGGTCCACCAGGACGAGCTGGAGCCGCTGCTGCGCGACCGGGCCGTCGAGCTCGGCGCCGCCCACCGCTTCGGGACGGAGTACGTCGGCCACACCGAGACGGACGGCGGGGTGGTCGCGACGGTCCGCGACACGGCGTCCGGGCGGACCGCCGCGGTGGCCGCCGACCGCCTCGTCGCCGCGGACGGCGCGGGCGGCGGGATCCGGGAGCGCCTCGGCATCGGGACGCACGGCCCCGGGGCCCTCGCCCGGTTCGTGAACATCGCCTTCACCGCCGACCTGACCGGGCCGCTGGACGGCCGCCGGTTCATCATGTGCTACACGACGGGCACCGGCACCCGGTCGGCGCTGCTGCCGGTCAACAACACCGACCGGTGGATGCTGCACGTCCTGCGCGACGCCGACGACGCCTCCCTCCCCGGACCGGACGAGTGCGCCGCCCTCGTCCGCGCGGCGGCCGGCGTGCCGGACCTGCCCGTGCGCGTCGACGGGGTCCTGCCGTGGGTGTCGGCGGGCCGCGTCGCGGACGCGTTCGCCGCCGGGCGCGCGTTCCTCGTCGGCGACGCCGCGCACGTGATGCCGCCGTCCGGCGCGTTCGGCGCGAACGTGGGGGTGCAGGACGCGCACGCCCTCGCCTGGCGGCTCGCGGCCGTCGCCCGCGGCGACGCCGGCCCCGCGCTGCTGGACGGCTACGACGCCGAGCGCCGCCCCGCCGCCGACCACGCGATGCGGCAGGCCGTGCTGCGGTCGCGGGACCGGCCCCGGTTCGTCGGCGGCGGCGACGCCCCGCCCCCGGACCCGGACCTGGAGCCGGACGAGAACGTCGTGTTCGGCCCCGAGCCGGACGGGACGCCGGGGCGGCGCGCGCCGCACGTCGTCCTGCCCGGCGGGACGTCCACGATCCACCGGTACGGCACCCGCTTCGTGCTCGGCCACGGCCCCGCCGGGGACGGGTGGGGGCGCGCCGCCGCGGCCGCGGCGGCGGACGCGGGCATCGGCGTCGACGCCTACGGCGGCGACGACGCCTGGTGCGCGGCGCACGGCGTCGCGCGCGACGGCGCGGTGCTCGTCCGCCCGGACGGCGTCGTCGCGTGGCGGGCGGCGACCGGGCCGGACGATCCGGGCGCGCTCGCCGGCGCGCTCCGCGGGGCGCTCGCGGCGCCCGTCCCGGGGGCGGCGCGATGAGCGTCCGGGCCGCCTTCACCGGGCACGGCCCCTGGTACCGCACGCTGTTCCTCACCGACATGTGGGAGCGGTTCAGCTTCTACGGCATGCAGGCGATCCTCGTGCTGTGGGCGGCGGCGCCGGCCGCCGAGGGCGGGCTGGGGCTGGACGGGCCGACGGCCGCGGCGCTGTTCGGCGTCTACATCGGCGGCGTGTTCGTGCTGGCGATGCCCGGCGGCTGGCTGGGCGACCGGGTGCTCGGGGAGCGCCGCGCCGTGCTGTGGGGCGGCCTCGGGATCATGTGCGGGCACTTCGCGATGGCGCTGCCCGCGCGTCCCGCCGCGTACGCGGGGCTGCTGCTGATCGCGGCGGGCACCGGGCTGCTCAAGCCGAACATGAGCGCGCTGCTCGGCCGCTTCTTCGACGCGGGCCGGTCCGTCGAGCGGGAGGCCGCGTTCTCGGTCTTCTACATGAGCATCCAGGTCAGCGCGCTCGCCGCGCCGCTGCTCGTCGGGTTCCTCGGCGAGACGGTGAACTGGCACCTGGGGTTCGCCGCGGCCGGCGTCGGGATGGCGTTCGGCGTCGCGCAGTACGCGGCCGGGCGCCGCCACTTCGGTGACGTCGGCGACCGGCCCGCCCGCCGCGCGGCGCCCGCCGAGCTGCGGCGGGCCGGGCTGGTGGCGGGGACGGTCGCCGGTGCGGCGGCGGCGCTGCTCGCCGTCGACGTCGCCGCGGGGACGTTCGTCCCCGACCATCTGATCGTCCCGATCGGGCTGGTGATCATCCTGGCGGCGCCGGCGGCGTACACCGGGATGCTGCGCCGTCCCGGGCTGACCGCCGCGGACCGCGCCCGCGTCCGCGCGTTCGGGTGGCTGTTCCTCGCCGCGGCCGTGTTCTGGATGCTGGTGGGCCAGTCCGGGTCGGTGCTGAACCTGTTCGCCGAGCGGTCCACCGACCGGGACGTCCTCGGCTGGACGGTACCGGCGAGCTGGTTCCAGTCCGCGACGCCGCTGTTCGTGCTGCTCGTGGCGCCGGTCACCGCGGTGGTGTTCCTGCGGCTGGGGCCCCGGTTCGGGGTGCGCGGCAAGTTCGTGGCGGGGATGGCGCTGTCGGGCGCCAGCTTCGTCGTCATGGCGGGCGCGGCGCTCGCCGCCGGAACGGGGAAGGCGTCCCCGCTGTGGCTGCTGGCCGTGCTGTTCCTGCACGCCTGCGGCGAGCTGGTGCTCGGCCCGGTCGGGCTGAGCGCCGCCGCCGACGCCGCCCCGCCGGCGTTCCGCGTGCAGATGCTCGGGCTGTGGTGGCTGTTCTGCGCGATGGGGATGGGCCTCGGCAGCTCCACCGCGCGCGTCTCCGAGTCCGTGTCCCCCGCCCTGTACTTCGCGGCGCTGGGCGCGCTCGCGCTGGCCGTGGCCGTCCTGCTCGCGGTCTGCGCCGGGTCGGCCGCCCGCCGCCTCGCCTACGCCGCGCCGGCGCCGACCGCGCCGGCGCCCGCCGACCGGACGGCCGGTCCGGCGGCCGGGCCGCGCACGACCGGCCCGCTGATCACCGACTGAGCAAGGGATGGGAACAACGTGAAGGCTCTGGTACTCGCCGGGGGCACGGGGTCGCGGTTGCGTCCCCTCACCCACAGCATGCCCAAGCAGCTCGTCCCCGTGGGCGGGCGGCCCGTGCTGTTCCACGGGCTGGAGGCCCTGCGGGACGCGGGGGTCGAGGAGGTCGGCGTCATCGTCGGCGACCGCGGCGCCGAGATCCGGGCCGCGCTGGACGCGGAGGACGGGCTCGGCCTCGACCTCACCTTCATCCCGCAGGACGCGCCGCTGGGGCTCGCGCACTGCGTGCTGATCGCCTCGGACTTCCTCGGGGACGACGACTTCGTCATGTACCTCGGCGACAACGTCATCCTGGACGGCGTCGCCGGCATCGTCGGGGCGTTCGGCCGCGCCCGGCCCGCCGCGCAGATCCTGCTGGCGCCGGTGCCCGACCCGGAGCACTACGGCGTCGCGGAGGTGGACCGGTCGGGGCGCGTCATCGCGCTGGCGGAGAAGCCCGCCGAGCCGCGCAGCGACCTCGCGCTCATCGGCGTGTACGTGTTCTCGCCGGAGATCCACGAGGCGGTGCGCGCGATTGAGCCGAGCGACCGCGGCGAGCTGGAGATCACCGACGCGATCCAGTGGCTCCTGTCGCGGGGGCGGCCGATCGCGTCGCACCGGTTCGACGGCTACTGGAAGGACACCGGACGCGTCGAGGACCTGCTGGAGTGCAACCGCGCCGTCCTGGAGGGCATCGCCCCAGACGTGCGCGGCAAGGTCGACTCGACGAGCGAGATCATCGGCCGGGTCGTCGTCGCGGAGGACGCCGAGGTGAGCGGCTGCCGGATCGTCGGCCCGGTGGTCATCGGCCGGGGCAGCCGCCTGTCGGGGACCTACGTCGGCCCGTTCACCTCCGTCGGCGCCGACTGCCGGGTCACCGACTCGTCGCTGGACTTCTCGATCCTGCTGGACGGCTCGACCGTGGACGGCGTCCGCGGGCTGCACGGCTCGCTGCTCGGCCGGGAGACCACGATGGGGCGCCCGCGCGGCGCGCACACGGCGAACCGCGTCGTGGTGGGCGACCACAGCAGGCTGCAGATCGGAGGCGTGCGGTGAAGGGGTGCGGGGTGAAGGAACTCGGCACGGTCCTCGGGCTGGGCGTCCGGCGCTGGTTCGAGGGCCTCGCGTGCGTCACCGTCGCGCACGGCTGGCTGCCGCCGGACCGCGCCGCCGCGGCGCCCCTGCTGGACGAGCCGCCCGCCGGCCATCCCGAACGGCTCGTCGCCGGCGACGCCGGGTGGCACCGGGAGTGGGTGCGATGAGCGGGCCGGACGTCCCGTTCCGCAGCGTGCTCATCGCCAACCGGGGCGAGATCGCGCTGCGGGTCGCGCGGACCTGCAGGGAGATGGGCATCCGGACGATCGCGGTGTACTCCACGGCCGACCGCGACTCGGCCGTGGTCCGGTTCGCCGACGAGGCGGTGCACATCGGGCCGTCCCCGGCGCGGGCCAGCTACCTGAACGTGCCCGCGATCGTGGAGGCCGCGGCGGCGACGGGCGCGGAGGCGATCCACCCCGGCTACGGCTTCCTGTCGGAGGACCCGGACTTCGCCGAGATCTGCGACGCGAACGGCTTCGCCTTCGTCGGGCCGCCGCCCGCGCTGATGGCGCGGCTCGGCGACAAGTCCGCCGCCCGCGCGATCATGGCGGAGGCCGGGCTGCCGGTCCTGGGCGGCAGCACCGGCACGCTGGACGGCGCCGCGCAGGCCAAGGCCGTCGCCGACGGCATCGGCTACCCCGTCATCATCAAGGCGACGGCGGGCGGCGGCGGGCGCGGCATGCGGGTGGTGGACGGGCCGGGCGCGTTCATGCGCGCCTACAGCGAGGCCCGCGCCCAGGCGCACTCGGTGTTCGGCGACTCGCGGGTGTACGTGGAGCGCTACGTGGACCCGGCGCGGCACATCGAGGTGCAGATCCTCGCGGACGAGCACGGCGGCGTCGTCCACCTCGGCGCCCGGGACTGCTCGGTGCAGCGCCGCTACCAGAAGCTCGTGGAGGAAACGCCCGCGCCGCGGCTCGACCCGGCCGCCGCCGAGGAGCTGTGCGCCGCGGCCGTGCGCGGCGCGCGGGAGATCGGCTACGCGGGCGCGGCGACGTTCGAGTTCCTGCTCGACGCCGACGGCGCGTTCCACTTCATGGAGATCAACTGCCGGATCCAGGTGGAGCACCCGGTGACCGAGATGGTGACGGGCGTGGACGTCGTCCGCGAGCAGCTCCGCGTCGCCGCCGGCCTGCCGCTGTCGATGAAGCAGGAGGACGTGGCGCCGTCCGGGGTGTCGATCGAGTGCCGGATCAACGCCGAGGACCCCGCGGCCGGCTTCCGGCCGACGCCGGGGCGGCTGGACGAGCTCGTCCTGCCGGGCGGCCCGTTCACGCGCGTGGACGCGCACGTGTTCCCCGGCGCGTCCGTCGCCGCCGAGTACGACCCGCTGCTGGCCAAGGTCGTCGTCTGGGCGCCGGACCGCGGCACGGCGATCGCCCGGATGCGGCGGGCGCTGGACGAGCTGCGCGTGTCGGGGCCCGGTGTCCGCACGACCGGGTCGTTCCTGCGCGGCGTCCTGGACCATCCCCGGTTCCGGGACGGCTCGCACTCCACCGGCCTGGTGGACGAGATCACGAGCGGGGAGGACGGTCGTGGGTGACGTGCTGGGCGAGGGCGTGGCGCTGGTGGCGCTGCTGTGCACGGGCGTGGCGGCGGGGGTGCTGTTCGCGGTGGCGGTGAGCGTCGTCCCGGCGCTCGCCGCGCTCCCCCCGGAGCGCTACATCGAGACGCACAAGCTGCTCGGCCGCAACTGGGATCCGACGATGCCGATCATCGTGCTCACCGCGACCGCGGGGCACCTCGCGCTGGTCGCGGTCGCCGACGGCGCCGCCGACCGGGTGCTGTCGGGGATCGCCGCCGCGCTGATGCTCGGCACCGCCGCCGTGTCGCACCTGCTGAACGTGCCGCTGAACCGCGCGGTCAAGGCGCTGGACCCGGCGCGCGGCGTCGGCCCCGACTGGTTCGACCCGCGGCCCCGCTGGCGGCGGTTCCACCTGGTGCGCACCGCGTTCGCCGTGCTCGGCTTCGCGTCCGCCGGCCTCGCCGTCGTCACCTGAGCGCCGCCGCCCGCCGCCCCCCTGCCGCCCCCGCTCCGGCACCCGGAGCGGGGGCTTACGCCATCCGCCCCCGCCGGCGAGCCGCGGACCGTCCCGCCGAAAAGCCCGGACCGCCCCCGCTCCGAAGGCGGAGCGGGGGCGGTCCGGGGCCGGCATGCCGGCGGGCGTCGCCGGGCTACTCCGCCGGAACGTCGCGGACGGCCTCGCGGCCGAAGGCGCGGAAGCGGGCGCGGCGCCCGCGCACCAGGTCGCCGGACGGGACGCCGTGCAGGTCCGCCAGCGCGTCCAGCAGCACACGGCGCAGCCGCTCGGCGGCGCCCGCCGGGTCGGCCTGCGCTCCGCCGGGCGGCTCCGGCACGCAGCCGTCCACGATCCCCAGCCGCAGCAGGTCCGGGGCGCCGATCCGCAGCGCGCGGGCGGCCTCCGGTCCCCGTCCCGCGTCGTTCCACAGGATCGCCGCGCACCCCTCCGGGCTGATCACCGAGTACACCGCGCCGGCGAGGGCGTACACCCGGTCGGCGACGCCCAGCGCGAGCGCGCCGCCGCTGCCGCCCTCGCCCGTCACCACCGCGACGACCGGGACCGGCAGGCCCGCCATCAGCCGCAGGTTCTCCGCGATGGCGAGCGCCTGCGCGTTCTCCTCGGCGGCGATGCCGGGGTAGGCGCCGGGGGTGTCGACGAGCGTCACGACCGGCAGGCCCAGCTTCGCGGCGAACCGCATCAGCCGGGCCGCCTTCCGGTAGCCCTCGGGCCCGGCCATCCCGAAGTTGCGGGCGGACAGCTCGGCGGGCGTGCGCCCCTTCTGGTGCCCGATCAGCATGATCGGGACGCCGTCCAGGGTGCCGACGCCGCCGACGATCGCCGGGCAGTCGGCGCGGAGCCGGTCGCCGTGCAGCTCGAGGAAGCCGTCCAGCAGCGAGAACGCGTAGTCGAGCGTGGTGGGCCGGTCCAGGTCCCGGGCGGCCCGGACGGCTTCGGCCGGGTCCCGCTCGGGCAGCGCCGCCGGGTCGGTCACCGGCGCGCCGCCCGCCCGGCGCGGGGCCGCCCCGGGACGGCCGAGCGCGAGCAGCCGCCCCAGCGTGGGGCGCAGTTCGGCGCGGGGGGTGATCCGGTCGACGACGCCGTGCGCGGCGAGGAACTCCGCGGTCTGGAAGTCGGCCGGGAGCTCCTGCCGGATCGTCTGCTCGATGACCCGCGGCCCGGCGAACCCCATCCGGGAGCCCGGCTCGGCGAGCAGGACGTCCGCGAGCGTCGCGAACGACGCGGCGACCCCGCCGTAGGTGGGGTCGGTCAGCACCGCGACCGTCAGCACCCCGGCCTCGTCCAGCGCGGCCAGGGCGGCGCTGGTCTTGGCCATCTGCATCAGCGACAGCGCGCCCTCCTGCATCCGGGCGCCGCCGGACGCGGTGACCAGCAGGAGGGGGGTGCGCTCGGCCAGCGCCGTCTCGGCCGCCCGGGTGACCAGCTCCCCGGCGGCCGAGCCGAGGCTGCCGCCGAGGAACGGGAAGTCCATGACGGCCGCGACGACGGGCGCGCCCTCGATCGTGCCGCGCACCGCCCGGACCGCCTCGTCGGCGCCGGTCCGCTCGCGCGCGTCGCGGACCCGCTCCGGGTAGGGCCGGACGTCGACGAAGCCGAGCGGGTCGTACGGGACGGCCTCGGCCGGCAGCGGCCGGACGGAGCCGGGGTCGAGCAGCATCGCGATCCGCTCGGCCGCACCGAGCCGGGCGTGGTGCCCGCACTCGGAGCAGACCCGCAGGTTCCGGACGAACCGGCGGACGTACAGCAGCGTGCCGCAGGCCCCGCAGCGCACCCAGTCGGTGGCGGCGGCGGAGTTCCGGCGGACGTCGACGACGGTCACGCGGCGCCCTCCCGGTCGGCGGCGCCGCGCAGCCGGTGCACGACGTGCATCGTCGTCATCGACCCGCCGCTGCGGTACGGGTGGAGCTTCTGCCGGTGCTCCACGTGCTGGTCGCTGTGCTCGAACTCGCGGAAGCGCGGTTCGTCCACCCAGTCGCTCACGATGTAGTAGATCCCCGGCTCCTCCGCCGACCGCATGAGCCACTGCCCGAGGTTGGCGGGATGGCCGGTGATCACGTCGCCGACCGACCGCCACACGTCCTCGAACTCGGCCTCCACGCCCGGCTTGATCTGCATCCGGAGCATCACGCGGAACGCCACGGCGGGGCGCCCGTCGGCCTGCACGGTCATCTGCTCTCTCCTTCGGTCGTCTCCACGACGAGGGCGGCGTTGAAGCCGCCGTGGCCGCGCGCCACGACGAGCGCGCGGCGCAGCGGCAGCGCGCGGGGCGCGCCGCGCACGAGGTCCAGCGGGTACGGGCACGGGTAGTCCCCGGCCGTCGCGGGCACCAGCCCGTCCCGCAGCGCCAGCAGGGCGGTCGCGACGTCCAGCGACGCGCCGCCCGCGTACAGCCGCCCGGTGAGGGTCTTCGGCGCGGTGACGGGGACGCCCTCCGGGCCGAACACCGCGACGAGCGCGGCGGCCTCGGCCCGGTCGAGCTCGGGGTCGGCGACCGCGTCGGCGAACACCGCGTCCACCTCGGCGGGCGCCGCGCCCGCGTCGTCGAGCGCCGCGCGGATCGCCCGCTCCAGGGTGGGCGGGCGGCCCGAGCCGGGCGGCGGGTCGAACGTGGCCGCGTACCCGGTGATCCGGCCGTAGCCGGCGACGCCGCGCTCGGCGGCGTGCGCGGCGTCCTCCAGCACGAACATCGCGCCGCCCTCGCCGGGCGCGTAGCCCGCCGCGTCGGCGGCGAAGGGCCGGTAGGCGGCGGCCGGATCGTCCGCGGTGCTGAGCTTCCCGGTGGCCGTCTGCGCCGTCAGCCCGTACGGGCACAGCGACGCGTCCGTGCCGCCGGTCACGACGAGCCGGGTCCCGGTGCGCAGCAGCCGCCGGGCCTGCGCGAGCGCGTCCAGCCCGCCCGCCTGCTCGGTCGCGACGACGCCGCAGGGCCCGCGCATCCCGTGCCGGATCGAGATCTGGCCGGTCGTCGCCGCGTAGAACCAGGCGATCGACTGGTAGGCCCCGACCGCGCGCGGCCCCCGCGACCAGAGCCGCTCGATCTCGCGCTGGCCGAACTCGGTGCCGCCGGACGAGCTGGCCGTCACCACCGCCATCTCGTACTCGGGCAGGCCGGCGGGGTCGGCGGCGGCGTCGGCCAGCGCCATCTCGGCGGCCGCGAGCCCGAGGTGCGTCCAGTGGTCGGTCTGCGGGATCAGCCGGCCCGGCACGCGCTCGGCGGCGGAGAAGCCGGGCACCTCGCCCGCCACCCGCACCGGGTAGCGGGACGGGTCGAACCGGGCGAGGACGCCGAGGCCGCTGCGTCCCGCCCGGGTGGCGTCCCAGTAGGCGTCCGTGCCGAGCCCGTTGGGCGCGACGACGCCGATCCCGGTCACGACCGCGTCGCGCGCGCCCGTACCGTTCGTCTTCCCGCCGTTCCCGTTCACGCCGTTCCCGGTCACGCCGCCCTCCCGGGGCGGGTCAGCACCATCGCGGTCTGGAAACCGCCGAATCCCGAGCCGACCGTCAGCACCGCGCCGGTGCGGTGGTCGCGCGCCTCCTTCGGCACGTAGTCCAGGTCGCACTCGGGGTCGCGGGTCTCCAGGTTCGCGGTCGGCGGCACCACCTGGTGCTCCAGCGCCAGCACGCACGCCGCCGCCTCGATCGACCCGATCGCGCCGAGCGAGTGCCCGACCATCGACTTGATCGAGCTGACCGGCACCTCGTGGGCCCGGGCGCCGAGGCTCCGCTTGAACGCCGCCGTCTCGTGCCGGTCGTTCTGCTTGGTGCCCGACCCGTGGGCGTTGACGTAGTCGATGTCGGACGGGTCGAGCCGCGCCTCGTCCATCGCCACCCGGATCGCCTCGGCCATCTCGCGCCCGTCCGGCTTCAGGCCCGTCATGTGGAAGGCGTTGCTGCGGGCGGCGAACCCGGCGAGCTCGGCGTACACGTGCGCGCCGCGGGCCTCCGCGCGCCCCGCCTCCTCCAGGACGAGCACCGCCGCGCCCTCCCCGAGCACGAACCCCTTGCGGTCCAGGTCGAACGGGCGGGACGCGTGCTCGGGGTCGTCGTTGCGCGGCGAGGTCGCCTTGATGGCGTCGAAGCACGCGACGGTGATCGGGGAGATCGGCGCGTCGGTGGCGCCCGCGACCATGACGTCCGCCGCGCCCTCCTGCACCAGCCGCAGCGCGTGCCCGACCGAGTCCAGCCCGGACGTGCAGCCGGTCGAGGTCAGCGACACCGGCCCCTCCGCCCCGACCCGCCACGCCACCTCGACCGCCAGCGTGCTCGGCACCATGTGGCCGTACAGGTGCGGGACGGCGTACTCGGGGTCGACGAGCCACTCGCGGCCGCCGTCGCTCAGCACGACGTACTCCTGCTCCAGGCCCATCGTGCAGCCGACCGCGCTGCCGATGCTGACGCCGGTGCGCTCGGGCACCAGGTCGCCGGCGGCGAGCCCGGAGTCGGCGAGCGCCTCCTCCGCCGCCACCACCGCGAACTGCCCGGCCCGGTCCATCCGCCGGATCTCCCGGGGCCGCAGCCCGGCGGCGGCCGGGTCGAAGTCGACCTCGGCGGCGATCCGCGACCGGTATCCGGTGGCGTCGAACAGCGAGATCGTGCGGGTCGCCGTGCGGCCCGCCGTCAGCATCGCCCAGAACGCCTTCGCGCCGACCGCGCCGGGCGCCACCACCCCGACGCCGGTCACCACGACCCGACGGTCCGCCATCACGCCCCACCCACCTGCGGACCGGACTCGTCCGGGGCCGGCAGCGGCTCGGTGTCGACGTGGCCGAGGTCGGGCCGCGGCGCGAGCGGGCTCAGGTGGAACACCACCTCCGCCCGCTCCGTCCCGGCGTTCTCCAGCCGGTGCCGCACCCCGATCGGGACCATCAGCGCGTCGCCGGCCCGCAGCGGCACCGGCTCGTCCGCGACCCGCATCAGCAGCTCGCCGCGGACGACGTACAGGAACTCCTCCGAGTACGGGTGGTAGTGCTCGGACACGAACTCGCCCGGTTCGAGCGTCAGCACGCCGAAGAACCCGGAGGTGGAGCCGACGGTCTTCGGGCTGAGCAGCACCCGGATGTCGCCGCCGCGCCGCCGGTTCGCGGCGACGTCGTGCGCGCAGACGGGCCGGACGGCGGCGGCCGGCTCGACGGCGGCGGGCCGGGCGGGGGCGAGCTCGGTCGCCTTGCTGGACGTCATGGTGTCTCCCTGGAGGTCGTCGGAACGTGTGCGCCCGCCGGTCACGCGGGCAGCGCCGCCGCGGCCTCCCGCAGCGGACGGTGCGGGGACAGCGCGGCGCGCTTCTTCAGCGGCTCCCACCAGTCCCGGTTCTCCCGGTACCAGCGGACGGTCTCGGCCAGCCCCTCGGCGAACGCGACGCGCGGCCGGAAGCCCAGCTCGTCGCGGACGAGCCGGTCGTCCAGGGCGTAGCGGCGGTCGTGGCCCTTGCGGTCGGCGACCCGGCGGATCCGGCTCCGGTCCGCGCCGACGGCGTCCAGCAGCAGCTCGGTCAGCTCGAGGTTCGACAGCTCGGTGTCGCCGCCGATGTTGTAGGTCGCGCCCGGACGGCCGCGCTCCAGCACGAGCTGGAGGCCGCGGCAGTGGTCGTCCACGTGGATCCACTCGCGGACGTGATGCCCGTCCCCGTACAGCGGGACGTCCTCGCCGTCCAGCAGGTTCGTGACGAACAGCGGGATGACCTTCTCCGGGAACTGGTAGGGGCCGTAGTTGTTGGAGCAGCGCGTGACGGACGTCTCCAGCCCGTGCGTCCGGTGGTAGGCCCGGACGAGCAGGTCGCTGGACGCCTTGGACGCCGCGTACGTGGAGTTCGGCTCCAGCGGGTGCCGCTCGTCGGACCGCCCGTGCTCGACCGATCCGTAGACCTCGTCGGTCGAGACGTGCACGAACCGCCGCACCCCGGTGCGCAGGCAGCACTCCAGCAGCGTGTGGGTGCCGACGACGTTCGTGGTGACGAACTGGGCGGCGCCCGAGATGGACCGGTCGACGTGCGACTCGGCGGCGAAGTGGACGACGGCGTCGTGGCCCGGCAGCAGGTCCATCATCAGGCCGCCGTCGCAGATGTCGCCGTGGACGAAGTGGAGCCGCGGATGGGCCAGGTTCAGGCTGTCGAGGTTCCCCGCGTACGTCAGCTTGTCCACGACCGTGACGTCGACCGGGTCACCTCCCGTCAGCCTTCCCTCCAGCGCGCTCCGGACGTAGTGCGAGCCGATGAATCCGGCACCGCCGGTGACGAGCAGCCGCACGGTTCTCAATCCCTCCGCAGTGAAGACGGGACGGACGTCCCTATGCGAGGAGACTCGGCGGCGGGGGTCGAGAGCCGTTCGAGATCCGCTGAACCGGCCCTCGACCGGGCCCTCGACCGGCGCCTCGGCGGGCCCGCGGAAGGGGCTCGACCGAGGCTCGACCGGCGCGGAGCACGCTGGGCGCCGACATCCGAAGGGGGAGCCCATGCCGGAAGAGGCCATGCCGGAACAGGTCATGCCGGAACAGGCCGTGCCACCGGAGCCCGTGCGGGACGAGGCGGCGCCCGAACCGCCGCCGTTCCCGTTCCCCGTCCCGGACGGCCCCGACCCGGCCGCCGAGTTCGGCCGGCTGCGCGCGGCCGGGCCGGTGGCGCGGGTGCGGCTGCCGTCGGGGACGGACGCCTGGCTCGTCACCCGGTACGCCGAGAACCGGGAGGTGCTGGCCGGGGCCGCGTTCAGCCGCGCCGCCGCGGCCGCGGCGGGGGCGCCCCGGCTGCGCCGCGTCCCGCTGGAGTCCGGGTCGATCACGACGCTGGACCCGCCGGAGCACACGCGGCTGCGGCGGATCGTGGCGGGCGCGTTCACGCACCGCCGGGTCGCGGCGCTGCGGGTCCGGGTCGCCGCGATCGCCGACGAGCTGCTCGACGGCCTCACCGCCGGGTCCCGGACCGCCGACCTGGTCGGCGGGTACGCGCGGCCGCTGGCGATGACGGTGATCTGCGAGCTGCTCGGCGTGCCCCGTCCCGACCAGGACCGCTTCGCCGCGCTGAGCGCCGCCTACCTGGGCGGCGCCGCGACGCCGCCGGAGGAGACCGAGCGGGCGGCGAAGGAGCTGCGCGGCTACCTCGCGGAGCTGGTCGCGCTGCGGCGCGCCGAGCCGTCCGGCGACCTGCTCGGCACGCTGGTGCGGGCCCGCGACGAGGACCGGATGACCGAGACCGAGCTGGTCGCGCTCGGCCTGACGATCCTCGTGGCCGGCTTCGAGACGTCCGCCGGGATGGTCGCGGGGTCGGTGCACGCGCTGCTGCGCCGCGACGGGATGCTCGACCCGCGGCTGGCGGACCGGGCCGCGCTGCGCACGGCGGTGGAGGAGCTGCTGCGCCACGTCGCGGTCTCGGCGGCCGGGGGGACGATCCGGGTCGCGACGCGGGACGTGCGGCTCGGCCCGCCGGGGTCGGGGGTCACCGTGCGGGCGGGCGAGGCGGTGCTGCCGGCCACGACGTCGGCGAACCGGGACCCGGCGGTGTTCGCCGAACCCGACCGGCTCGATCTGACGCGCAGCCCCAACCCGCACCTGGCGTTCGGGCACGGGCCGCACCACTGCCTGGGCGCCTCCCTGGCCCGGGTGGAGCTGGAGGAGGCGCTGGCCGCGCTCGTGCGGCGCCTGCCGGCGCTGCGGCTCGCGGTGCCGGACGCCGAGGTCCGCTGGCGCGGCGGGGGGATGGTGCGCGGTCCGGAACGGCTGCCCATAGCCTGGTGACACGGCTGGTGACACGGCTGGTGACACGGCTGGTGACACGGCTGGTGACACGGCCGGTGACACGGCCGGTGAGGCGGGCGGTGCCGCGCGCGGCGCGTCCCGTTCCCGCCCCTTGGACCGCCGGTGATGATGGCCCGTGTCCCCGACGGGCCATCATCACCGGCCCTAGCTTGCGCGCAGGCTCTCCGACAGCGACTCGACCACCTGGTCGCACACCATGATGCGGTGGAGTTCGGACGTCCAGCGGTAGACGCGGTGCTCGGCGCCGGGGTCGGAGCCTTCGTACATCGGTGTCTCCCGCAGGAAGCGCGCGGCCGTGAGCCGTTCCAGCACGTCGGACGCCTGCGCCCGGTCGGTGCCGATCAGGGCGGCGCACCCGCGCGGGGTGAAGGCGGAGCCGGAGAGCAGGCTCAGCCAGCGCAGCGCCGTCCGGTCCGCCTCGCCGAGCCTCCGGTAGGCGGCCTCGAGCTGGGCGCGCAGGTCGAAGTCGGACGAGCGCAGCTGGGCGAGCCGCTGCCGTTCGACCGCGAGCTGCTCGGCGTAGGCGGCCAGGCTCAGGAACGGCAGCGCCGCGAGGCGCGCCCCGGCGGCGCGCACCGCGAGCGGGAGCCGCCCGCAGTACCGCACGATCCGGTCCGCGGCCTCGGTCTCGTCGGCGAGCCGCTGCCGTCCCACGACCCGGCCGAGCAGGACGCGGGCGGACTCGGCCGACAGCTCGCCGACGGCGACCTCGCGGTCGCGCAGCGGTTCCGGGGGGACGCCCCGCATGGTGGCGATCAGCGCGCAGCCCGGGTCGCTGGGCAGCAGGTCGGCGGTGCCCGGCCGGTCGCCCATGTCGTCCAGCAGGACCAGCGTCCGGCGCCCCTCGAGCCGCCGCCGGTACAGCTCGGCGCGGCCGGCGCGGTCCGGCGGGATCTCCTCGGCCGCGACGCCCAGCGCCCGCAGGAACCCGTACAGGACCGTCGCGGGGTCGGCGGGGTCGGTGCCGGAGCCGCGCAGGTCGACGTACAGCTGGCCGTCCGGGAAGGCGTCCCGGACCCGGTGCGCGGCGTGCACGGCGAGGGCGGTCTTGCCGGTCCCCACGGCCCCGGTCAGGGCCGCGGCGGGCGCGCCGGTGCCGGCGGGCGGGCCGGACAGCATGCCGAGCACGGCGTCCAGCGACCGGGCGCGCCCGGTGAAGTCGGCGATGTCGGGCGGGAGCTGGGCGGGGGGCCGCGGTCCGGCGGGTGCGGTGGCGGGGCGCTGCCGCGCCGGGCCGAGCGGCCCGCGGCCGGCGTCGCGGGGCAGGTCGAGCGACGGGTCGCCGGTCAGCACCGCCTGCTGCAGCTCGGCGAGTTCCTGCGACGGTTCCAGCCCCAGGTCGCCGACCAGCACCTCGCGCAGCGACCGGTAGGCGTTGAGCGCCTCCCACTGCCGGCCGGAGCGGTAGAGCGCCAGCATCAGCGGGCGGTGGAAGCCCTCGTGGTAGGGGTGCTCGGCGGTCAGCGCCTTGAGTTCGCTGATCAGCTCCCGGTGCCGGCCGCAGCGCAGGTCCGCCTCGATCCGCATCTCCAGCGTCCGGATGCGGCTCTCCTCGAGCCGGGTCACGTGCGCCTGCAGCAGCCGGCCCGTCCGGACGTCCGCCAGCGCGGCTCCGCGCCACAGGCCCATCGCCTCGCTGAGCAGGTCCGCCGCCGTTTCGGGGTCACCGCCGTGCAGCGCCGCCCGCCCGCGCTCGGTGAGCGCCTCGAACCGGAACAGGTCGATGTGGTCGCTGGGGACCGCGGCCATGTAACCGGACGGCCGGGTGAGCAGGAACCGCTCCCCCGCGTCCGGTTCGAGTTCCTCGTTGATGATCTTCCGGAGCAGGTAGATGTAGGTCTGCATGGTGGTCATCGCACTGCGCACGGGCGAGTCGCCCCACAGTTCGTCGATGAGCGCTTCGGTCTGCACGATCTGGTTCGGATGGAGAATCAGGAAGCACAGCACCCTCCGCAGTTTTGGTGCGGTCGGGGTGATGTCTCGGCCGTCGTGGAGTACTTCAAGACCCCCGAGGATCTTGAATTCCATGCTGCCTCCCATGGTGAAACCCGGGATCATCCGGCGATCCGCCGCGCCGGCCGGCCGGGTGGCGGCCTCCGCCGGGGCGGCATCGGACGGATGCGGTCTCGATCGAGACCTGGCGCCGGAGATCTCCACGCCCGGTCAACGTGACGATCATCTGATAGCGCCGGTCGGACTTTATCAGTACATATTTCGACAGTCTAGGACTTATAGGGTCAGGAACCAGCAAAGCCGCTAATCGTTCGCAAAGCTAAGACAATTGAAAGACGAACCTTCGGTGCACGGAAGGGACCCGTGACAGATGACACTTGCGCGCCGGAGTCTCCCCTCCCGGGTTTCGGTCGGGGACCGAAACCCGGCCGGTGGCACGGTCCGACACGGGAGCGCCCCTGGACGCCCGTTCACACGAGTCGGCTCGCGCCGTCGACGAATGCCGTCAGTGCATGACAGGGATCTTCGGAATGCGGTCGGTCCGAAACCCGTACCGCGAGACGGGACGCGGGGCGGCGGCCGGGACCGCCGGTGCGCCCGGGACCTCGCCGGTTTCTCGATCGAGAGCGGTTCCGCGGCGGCTCGGGAGCGATTCCACGCCCCGCCGCAGAGTGTCCGTAATCGAATGAAATCCGGTATTACGGATTCTCGCGGGCCCCGCGGCGGCTCAGCCGAAGTATTCGGCGAGGAAGGCGTAGGCGAAGGCTGCGAATTGGTAACGCATCCGCCCCTCGCCGGTGTACCCCGTAATCACGAGGAAACAATGTTCGGCCGCGACGGCCACGATCGCCTCGGCGGCGCGCTCGTCGGTCCCCAGCGCCCGCGCCGCGTCCGCCACCGTGGCGGGGCCCGGCTCCAGCTCCGCGAGCCGGCGGACGGCGGCGCGCTCGTCCTCCGACAGGCGCGCGTACATCGAGGCGCACAGCGCCCGCAGCCGCTCCCCGCCCGCGCCCAGCTCGTCCAGCGGGCGCCGCGCGCCCAGCAGCCGGTCGGCGAGCGCGCCGGCGGGCAGGGACGGGTCCTCGCGCAGCCTCCCGGCGATGGCGTGCGCCGTGAGCGGGCTGCCCGCGCACAGCCGCGCGAGCCGCTCCATCCCGCGCCGCTCCCCCTGGCCGCGCCGCCCGGCCGCGGCCAGCAACCGGACGAGGTCGTCGCGGGACAGCCCGTCCAGCCGCAGGACGCGCGCGCCCGCCAGCCCGTACAGCGGGACGCGGCCGGTCACCAGCACCGCGCTCAGCGGGCAGCCGGGCAGCAGCAGCCGCGCGTCCGCCGCGGACGCCACGTCGTCGAGCACCAGCAGCGTGCGGCGGCGCTCCAGCACGGTCCGCAGCAGCGCCGAGCGCTCCGCCGTCTCCGCCGGAAGCTGCCGGGACGGGACGCCCAGCGCGCACAGCATCCGCTCCAGCGCGGCGTCCACCGGCATCGGGTCGGGGCCGCTGCCGCCCAGCGGCACGAACAGCGTGCCGCCCCGGAAGCGGCGCGCGACCCGGCGGGTGATCTCGGCCGCCAGCGCCGTCTTGCCGATGCCCGGCATCCCCGCGAGCGCCACGATCGGGGTCGCGACCGCCGCCTCGCCGTGCTCCAGCAGCATCCCCACGGCGGTGCCGCGGTCGCCGCGCCGCCCCACGAACGGGTCCGGCACCGGCGGCGGCCGCAGCCCGCCCGGCGGCGCGCTCCGCGGCGCGCTCCCGGCCCCCGGCGGGCGGCCGCCCCCCGCGCCGCGGCCGCCGGAGCCGTCCCGGCCGTCCGCGCCGTCGTCGTCGAGGGCGAGGTACAGCCGCCGGAGCGCCTCCGACGGCTCCAGGCCCAGCTCGCCCGCCAGGGTGCGGCGGACGCGCCGGTACACCTCGGCGGCCTCGCGGCCCAGCCCCGAGTGGGACAGCGCCGTCATGAGCTTGTGCGTCAGGCCCTCGTGGGTCGGATGGTCGGCGCTGAGCCGCCGCAGCTCGGTGATGACCTCGCGGTGCCGGCCGAGCCCCAGCTCCGCCTCGATGCGCCACTCCAGCGTCGTCAGCCGCCGCTCCTCGAGCCGCATGGCGTGCGCCGCCAGCGACCCGCCGGGCGCCGCGCCCGCCAGCGCCGGGCCCCGCCACCACGACAGGGCCTCGGCCAGCGTCGTCCGCGCGCCCGCCGCGTCGCCCCGCGCCAGCATCCGCCGGCCCTGCTCGCTCAGCCGCTCGAACCGGCACAGGTCGAGGTCGTCCGGGGCGATCCGCAGCTGGTAGCCGCGCGACCTGGTCAGCAGGACGTTGTCGCCCCCGAGGATCCGCCGCAGCTTGTACACGTACGTCTGGACCGTGGACGCCGCGCTGTGCGGCGGGCCGTCCCCCCACAGCTCCTCGATCAGCTCCGGGATCTGCACGACGCGGTTGTGGTGCAGCAGGAGCAGGGTCAGCAGGGCCTGCAGCTTCGGCGTCGTCGGCGTGACGTTCCCACCGTCGCGCCGGACGCTCAGCGGGCCGAGCACCCCGTATGTCGTTCGTCCATCGCTCATCGCACGGCTGCTCTCACGCGCCCCCCGTACCGGATGCCCGCACAGTCACATCGACTGCTCGAATTCCCCTCGAAACCGCCTCGAAGGGAGCGGCGCGCCCGCCGGCGGGCGGCCCCGTGACCTGCGGCTCGCCGGGAACTCCAGGCGTCTTCGAGCGTCCCGCGCGACGGTCCGGCCATGCGCGTGCTGATGACATGGACATGGCCGACCCACTACCTGCACATGGTCCCGCTCGGCTGGGCGCTGCGCGCCGCCGGGCACGAGGTCCGGGTGGCGTCGCGGCCCGGGCACGTCGCGGCGACCGTCCGCTCCGGGCTGCCCGCCGTCGCCGTCGGCCGGGACGTGGACGTGATGGCCGCGGCCCGGCGCAGCGCCGCGTCCGGCGACGGCGGCGCCGCGGACGAGCGGCGGTGGACGGCCCCGCACCGGGAGCGCGTCCTGCGCGCCATCGGGACGTGGGCGCGCGTCGCCGACGCCATGGTGGACGACCTGCTCGGCTTCGGCCGCGCCTGGCGCCCCGACCTGGTGGTCTTCGACCCGATGGCCTACGCGGGCGCGCTGGCCGCCGCCGCCCTGGACGTCCCGGCCGCGCGGCACCTGTGGGGCGTCGACCTCGCCTACGGCGACCGCCACCGCGACCCCGGGCTGCTCGGCGACGTCCCCGAGTTCGGCCCGCTGCTCGGCCGGCTCGGGCTGCCCGGCTTCGACGACCTCGGCGACCTCACCCTCGACCCGTTCCCGCCGTCGCTGCAGATCCCCGCGCCGATCCCGCGCCGCACCGTGCGCTACG
The DNA here is from genome assembly GCF_000425065.1 of Actinomadura rifamycini DSM 43936. Classification (GTDB taxonomy): domain Bacteria; phylum Actinomycetota; class Actinomycetes; order Streptosporangiales; family Streptosporangiaceae; genus Spirillospora; species Spirillospora rifamycini. The sequence goes on along the minus strand of NZ_AULB01000009.1, from coordinate 230,071 downwards.
TCCCCTACAACGGGCCGGGTGCCGAGCCGGACTGGACGCTCGCGCCGCCGCGCCGCCCCCGGATCTGCGTCACGTGGGGGACGACCGGCGGGCAGTACGCGGCCGAGGGCTACTTCCACGGGTCCGCCGCGGTGGCCGCCGCCGCCGAGCTGGACGTCGAGGTGCTGGTCGCGACGACGCCCGAGCAGCGCCCCCTGTACGGGGACCTGCCGGACGGGGTGCGGGTCGCCGAGTCCGTCCCGCTGCACATGCTGCTGCGGCACTGCTCGGCGATCGTCCACCAGGGCGGCGGCGGCACCACGCTGACCGCGCTGGACGCGGGCGTCCGGCAGCTCGTCGTCGGGCACCTGCCCGACCACCGGCTGCACGGCCACAAGATCGCGGCCGCGGGGGCGGGGATCGTCCGGGAGGCCACCGGGACGGACGCGGCGGCGCTGCGCGCGGACCTGGTGCGGCTGCTGTCGGAGCCGCGGTTCGGCGAGCGGACGGCCGCGCTGCGCGCCGAGGTGCGCGCGCAGCCCGCGCCGGCCGCCGTCGTCCCGGACCTGGAGCGCCTCGCGGCGGGCGTCCCCGCCGGAGCCGCCGCCGGACCGGTGCCCGTGGGGTGAGGTGCCGCGCCGACACGCCGCCGCCGCCCGCCCGGTCCCGGGCGGGCGGCGGCGGCGTGTCGGGCCCCGGCGTCAGGACGCGCGGAGCAGCGCGTCGCGCGTGTAGGCGCCGATGTAGCGGTCGATGACCGAGCGGTAGTAGTCGGGGCCGAACCCCATCCAGGCGACCCCGGGCACGAGGGACGTCAGCCGGGTGAGGTCCACCGGCTCCTCGATGTTCCCGTCCGGCGGGTCGACCCAGTGCTTGTCGGCGGTGCGGCCGAGCCGCCGCTCGATGTGGGCGACGATGTCCTCGATCGGCACCGGCACCCCGGAGGCGATGTTGACGACCCGCCGGCCGACCCCCCGGAACAGCAGCGTGTCGAGGATCGCCACCATGTCCACGACGTCGAGCAGGTCGCGGCGGGCGCCCCGGTGCAGGGTCAGCGACCCGCCCAGCGCGCCCCGCACCAGGTGCGGGAACAGCTGGTGCGGGCGCTGGAACGGGCCGACCAGATGCGTCAGCCGGATGACGAGGTAGTCGATGCCCGCGGCGGCGAGGACGCCCTCCATCGCCAGGTTGTGCCGCCCGTAGGCCGACAGCGGGAACACCGGGGCGTCCTCGCGGCGCAGGCAGTCCGGCACCCCGTACATCGCGGCGGAGCAGGTGGAGAAGAACACCAGCCGCCGCCCGTCCGCCTTGCACCGGCGCACGACGTCGTAGAGCAGCACCGCCTCGCGGCGGAACTGGTCGTCCAGCGTCGTGCTCGTCGTCGGCACCCCGGCGGCGAACGCCACCACGTCGTCGTGCGACCCGGAGATGGGCCGCAGGTTGCGCGCGATGAAGCCGCGCCCCACGATCTCCACGGCCGCTCCTCAGCCCGCGGGCGCCGGACCGGCGGGCACCGGCCCCGGCGCCATCGACCGCAGGCACGCGATGAGGCTGCGGGCCTGCATGTTCAGGTAGTGGCTGTGCCGGAGCAGCCCGGTGAGCTGGTGCAGGGTCATCCAGCGGTAGTCGTCCAGCTCGCCGATGATCTCGTCGATCTCGTCGCCGACCTCGATGACGAGGTAGCGGTTCTGGGCGTGGTGGAACCGCCCGCCCTCCTCCGACAGCAGGACGTCGTAGCGGACCCGGCCGGGGTCCGCCGACTGGACGTAGTCCAGGAACGGCGGGCGGATCTCGGGCGGCAGGTCCTTGTAGTTGCCCGGGTTGAAGTGGACGGTCGGCGACAGCTCCAGCAGGTCCACGTAGCCCGGCTCGACCCAGGCGTGCACGAGCACGTGCAGCACCCCGTCGATGGGCCGGGCGAGGAACGCCACGATGCCGTGGCCGGTGGGCCGCAGCAGCGGCTGCGTCCACCCCCGGACCTCCCGGGTGCTCGCCTCCACGTTGACGGCGATGACGTCGAAGTACCGTCCCTCGTCGTGACTGATCGTCGTGTCCGTGCGGTGCCAGCGCTCCACCCGCCGCAGCGGGACGCGCTCGACCGTGACGGTGTGCCGGGCCTTCGCCGACGTCAGCCAGTCCAGCAGGTCGCCGACCGGGTGCAGGGGGCGGGCGTCGGGCGCGAACGACCGCGCGAGGGCCGCGCGGAAGCCGTCCCCCTCGATCCCGCCGGACGCGCGGTCGGGCAGGACGAGCGGAAGGTGCGCCATGACCGACCGGCTGTCCATGTTGAGGACGTTCGGCTCGTGCAGCAGCTCGTACAGGACGTCGAGCGGCACCCAGCGGAAGTCCTCGTCGGCCGGGACGTCGCCCTCCACCTCGACGATCATGTTGCGGTTCCGCTTGCGGAAGAACCAGGAGCCCTGCTCGGACTGCAGGACGTCGATGAGCATGCGCGACGGCGCCTGCCCGGTGAAGTACTCCAGGTACTTCACGCTGTTCCCCGCGTGCACCCGCGTGTAGTTGCTGCGCGTCGCCTGCACGGTCGGCGAGAGCTGGAGCGTGTTGACGTTGCCCGGCTCCATCTTCGCCTGCATCAGCGCCTCCCAGCCGCGGGCCGTGCGGCGCAGCGCGATCCCGACGATGCCGAGTTCGGGCTGCACCATGATCGGCTGCGACCAGGCGGTGACCGGGCCGAGTTCGGAGCGGACCGAGACGCCCTCCACCGAGAAGAACCGGCCGCTGTCGTGCCGCAGGTTCCCGGTGTCGGGGTCGAAGCCCCAGCCGCGCGTCTCCTGGAACGGGATGGGCGTCACCTCGAACGAGCCGGCCCCTCGACGCTCGTCGAACCAGGCCGTGAACTCGGCGGCGGACCGCACTCCTTGGGATGGACCTACCGTCAGCTTGGGCATGCCGTCATCGTCCGGAACGGCTCTCGAAGACCGCTCGACCCGGAATCGAGCCTCCCCGGCGACGCTGACGGCGGAAAGGAGCCTCATGGACGAGATCCGGTTCGGTGTGCTGGGCTGCGCGGACATCGCCGCGCGCAAGACGATCCCGGCGATCGCGGCGGCGGGGCACCGCGTCACCGCGGTCGCGAGCCGCGACGGCGCGCGGGCGGAGCGGTTCGCCACGCGGTTCGGGGCCGCGGGCGTCGCCGGGTACGCGGCGCTGCTCGACCGCGGCGACGTCGACGCGGTGTACGTGCCGCTGCCGCTGTCGATGCACGCGGAGTGGACGGCGGCGGCGCTGCGCGCGGGCAAGCACGTGCTGGTGGAGAAGTCGCTGACCGGCGACGCCGGCACCGCCCGCGACCTCGTGGCGCTGGCCCGCGGGCGCGGGCTGCTGCTGATGGAGAACTTCGCGTTCCTGCACCACGCGCAGCACGACGCGGTCCGCCGCCTCATCGCCGACGGCGCGATCGGCGAGGTCCGGTCGGTGACCGCCGAGTTCGGCATCCCGCCGGGCCCGCCGGACGCCGTCCGGTACGACCCGGCGCTCGGCGGCGGGTGCCTGCTGGAGACCGGCACCTACCCGGTGCGGGCCGCGCAGCTGTTCCTCGGGCCGGACGCCGAGGTCGCGGGCGCGGCGCTGCGCCGCGACGACCGCGGCATCGACGTCGACGGGGCCGCGCTCCTGCGCGACGGCGCGGGCGTCACCGCGCACTGCACGTTCGGTTTCGACCACCACTACCGCTGCGCCTACGCCGTGTGGGGGTCGGCGGGGCGGATCGCGCTCGACTGGGCGTTCACGCCGCCGCCGACCGTCCGGCCCGTGCTGCGGCTGGAGCGCCGGGACCTCCGCGAGGAGCGGGTGCTGGACGCCGACGACCAGTTCCGGGGCATGGTGAGCGCGTTCGCGGCGGCCGTCCGCACCGGGGAGCACGCCCCGCACGGCGCGGCGATCGAGCGGCAGGCGCGGCTGCTGGAGGACGTCCGGACGCGGGCGGGCGGGACGCGAGCGGAACGATAGCCGTCCTTGAGCCGCCGGGCGCACGCTGGCGGGCATGTCGAAGGTAGAGAGGGTCCCGGCGGCCGCGCCCGCCGGGACGGTCATCGCCGCCCTGGAACGGGACGGCGTCGTCATCGTCGAGGACCTGCTGGACCCGGACCTGCTCGCCCGGTTCAACGCCGAACTGGACCCGGTGCTCGAGGCCGCCGCCCCCGGGCACGACGCGGCGTTCATCAACGAGAGCGTCGCGGCGTTCTTCGGGGAGCGCACCCGGCACGTCACCGGGGTGGCGGGACGGTCGCGCGTGTTCGCCTCCGAGGTGCTCGTCCATCCGGTGCTGCTCGCCATCGCCGACCACGTGCTGCTCCCGGCGTGCGCGAGCTACCTGCTGAACGTCGCCCACGTCCTCGACCGGGGGCCGGGCGCCGAACGGCAGTGGACGCACCGCGACGAGATCGTGTGGTCCCATCTGCCCTCCCCGCACCCGGAGATCGAGCTGTCGACCGTGATCGCGCTGAGCGAGTTCACCGCGGCGAACGGCGCCACGGTCGTCGCGCCCGGCAGCCACCGGTGGCCGGAGGGCCGCGAACCGTCCGAGGACGAGCTGGTCGCCGCCGAGATGGCGCCCGGCTCGGCGGTCGTCTACTACGGCTCGACCGTCCACGCGGGCGGCGGCAACACCACCGCGGACCGGTGGCGGCGCGGCATGCACATGAGCTACGTCGCCGGGTGGCTGCGCACCGAGGAGAACCACTACCTGAGCGTCCCGCCGGACCTGGCCCGCGGCCTGCCGCGCCGCGCCCAGGAGCTGCTCGGCTACGGCGCGCACGACGCGCTGGCGTCCGGCGGCGGCTTCCTCGGCGCCCACGAGCTGCGCGACCCCCTCGACGCGCTGGCGGCCGGCCGCCTCTGATCCGCGGGGCCGGGCGCGGTCAGGCGTCCGGGGACGGGGCGGGGGCGCGGTCGCGGCGGCGCCACAGGGAGCCGGGCCACCACACGACCGGGCCCGCGTCCCGGACGAGCGCGGGCACCAGCAGCGAGCGGACCACCAGCGTGTCGAGCAGGACGCCGAACGCGACGATGAACGCGATCTGGACGAGGAACGCGAGCGGGATGACCACGAGGGCGGCGAACGTCGCGGCGAGCACCACGCCCGCCGAGGTGATGACGCCGCCGGTGGCGGTCAGCCCGCGCAGCACGCCCTCGCGCGGCCCGTGCCGCAGCGACTCCTCCCGGACCCGCGTCATCAGGAAGATGTTGTAGTCGACGCCCAGGGCGACGAGGAAGACGAACCCGTACAGCGGCACCGAGGCGTCCGTGCCGGTGAAGCCGAGCACGTGCCGGAAGACGAGCGCGGCCACCCCGAGCGTCGCGAGGTAGTTGAGCGCGACCGTCGCGACCAGCAGCAGCGGCATCAGCAGCGAGCGGAGCAGGACGACCAGGATCACCACGATGATCGCGAGCACGACGGGGACGATCACCGTCCGGTCGTGCTGCGCCGCGGCCTGGGTGTCGACCTGCTGGGCGGTGTAGCCGCCGACGAGGGTGCCGTCGATGCCGTGCAGGTTGCCGCGCAGCCGCTCGACGGCGTCCCGCGCGGCCTCGCTGTCGGCGGCGTCGCTCAGCGTGACGTCCACCAGCGCGCGGCCGTCCACCACGAGCGGCTCGCCGGCGCCCGGGCGCCCCTCGGTCCGCGGCGCCGCGCCGAACACGCCGTCGGTGCGCTCGGCCGCGGCCACGACCTGCCGCACCGCGGCGGCGTCGGTGAGCACGACGGCGGGGTTGCCCTGGCCGCCGGGGAAGTGCTCGTCCAGGACCTCCTGGGCGGTCACCGACGGGGCCCCGCCGACGAACGTCTCGCTCAGCGGCACGCCGTCGGAGCGCAGTTGCGGCATGAAGGCCGCGCACGCGATCAGCACGATCAGGGAGCCGGCCCAGAGGCGGCGCGGCCGGTGGTCCACCAGGCGGGCGACGCGCTCCCAGACGGGGTGGGCGGAACGGCCGGTGTGCGGCTTCGCCGGCCAGTAGGCCGCGGGCCCCAGCAGGGCGAGGACGGCGGGCAGGAAAGTGAGGGCGCTGAGCAGCGCGCAGCCGATGCCGATGGCGCCGACCGGCCCGAGCGCCTGGTTGTTGGACAGGTCGCTGAGCAGGAGCGCGAGCAGCCCGGCGGCCACGGTCCCGGCGCTGGCGGCGATCGCCCCGGCCGACCCGCGCCACGCGGCCAGCACGCCGGGCAGCCGTCCCGTGCCGGCGGCGAGTTCCTCGCGGTAGCGGGAGGACAGCAGCAGCGCGTAGTCGGTGCAGGCGCCGATCACCAGGATGAACAGGATGCCCTGCACCTGCCCGTCGACCGTCACGACGTCCCGCCGGGCGAGCCCGTACACGATCGCGCACGCCAGCGCGAGGGCGAACACCGAGCCGAGGATGATCACCAGGGGCAGCAGCACGCTGCGGTACACCACGAGCAGGATCACCAGCACGACCCCGACGGCGACGCCGAGCAGCAGGACGTCGATCCCGGCGAAGGCGTCGCCGAGGTCGGCCTGCGTCGCGGCGGGCCCGCCGACGTACGCGCTGGTCCCGGGCACCCGCTCCGCGGCGTCGCGGATGCGGTCGACGGTGTCGGCGACGTGGTCGCCGGCGTCGGCCGGGATCTGCACGACGGCCTGCATGGCGGCGCCGTCCTCGGCGGGGATCGGCGGCGACGGCTCGCCCGCGATGTACGGGGCGCCGCGCAGGGAGCCGAGCGCCGCCGCGGCCGCGGTCCGCTGCTCGGGCGTGACGCCGCCGTCCCCGGCCGTCCAGACGACGATCGCGGGGAACGTCCGGTCGCGCTCGAAGGCGGCCTGCTCCTCCAGGACCCGCGTGGACTCGGCGCTGGTCGGCAGGAAGGACGACTGGTCGTTCGTCGAGACCTCTCCGAGCTTGCCCGCGAACGGCCCGAACACGCCGCCGACGACGAGCCAGGCGAGCAGGAGCAGTGCGGGGACGGACCAGCGTGCGGCTCGTGGTGCGGGCATTTCCGTTCCTGGGGTCGCGGGACCGGGCGGGCGCGGACGCGCTCCGCTCGGCGAGGGCACACGGAAAGTTACCTCAATAATTGAGATAACGCTATTCTGGGGAGCGTGTCCTCGCCCACCTCCCCGCGCCCGGCCGGCCCGCCGCCGGATCCCGGCACCGACCTGCGCACCCTCGCGGAGCTCCTCCGCCGGATGAACGCCGAACTCGGCCGCGCCACCCGCGACTTCGCCCGCGCGCAGGGCCTGCACCAGTCCGACGTGCAGGCGCTGGCCGCGCTCCTCGACGGCATCGCCACCACGCCCGGCGAGCTGCAGCGGCACCTCGCCCTCACGTCCGGGGCGATCAGCGCGTGCCTCCGGCGGCTGGAGCGCGGCGGCCACATCGAGCGGGTCCGCGACCCGGACGACGCGCGGATCGTCCGGCTCCGGTACACCGAGTCCGGGCGCGCCCTCGCCCGCGAGCACTTCCGGCCGCTCGCCCGCACGACCGAGGACGTCCGCCGCGGCTTCGACGAGACCGAACTGCACACGATCGTCCGGTTCCTCACGGAGCTGTCCCACGGGCTCGGCGACGACCGGCATGCTCCCTAGCGCGGGGCGCCGGGTCTCCCGATCGTCGGTCGCGTCTCGGACGGGCCGACGGTATCGGCGGTCCGCCCCCTGATCGATATCCGATGGTTCGGAACTGCCCAGAAAACAGGCGGTTATTCGTGGGCCATTTCAGGAAAAGGCACGACGCGGCATCTATGCAGGTCAGAAGCCATTTCGACCGCCAAATTGCGTAGGCTCGCGGCGTTCAGCAAACTGGCGTCGAAGATCTCCCGCCCCCCGACCGTGCGCGAATGCGCACTTCAAGGAGACGTTCCTCGGTGAAGTTCAGCTACGCCATGCTCCCCGACCACCCGGTCGCGGAGTCGCTGGCCTCCATCAAGCTCGCCGACGAGCTCGGCTTCCACGCGGTGTACGCGGCCGACGAGCCGTGGCACAAGGACCTGTGGCTGCTGTTCGCCGCCGCCGCGGCGAGCACCTCGCAGATCCGCATGGGCCCGTCGGTGTCCGCGGTCACCCTGCGCGAGCCGTCCCTGATCGCGCAGGCCGCCGCGACCCTCGACGAGCTCACCGGCGGCCGCGCCGAGGTCGTCCTCGGCAGCGGCAACTTCGGGGTGCTCGCCCAGTACAAGATCGACTGGGCGCGGACGAAGCCGCTCACCCGGGTGAAGGAGGCCGTCGCGGTCGTCCGGACCCTGCTGGACGAGGGCACCATCACCCGCGACGGCGAGTTCTACTCCTACGACGGGCTGTTCACCTTCGCCCGCCCCGTCCAGGAGCGGCTGCCCGTGAAGATCGGCGCGATGCGCGGGCCGAAGTCGTTCGAGGCGGCCGGCGAGCTGTCCGACGGCGTGCACCACGCGCTCAGCTACTCGCGCGGCGCCTACGAGTACGCGGTCGAGCACTTCCGGGCGGGCGCCGAGCGCGCGGGCAAGGACTGGCGGTCGCTGGACGTCGGAGCCTGGGTGGTGTTCGCGGTCGGTCCGGACTCGGCGGCGGCGAAGGAGGCGGCCCGCAGCATGGTCGGGCTGTACGCGTCGGCGATGCCGCCCGAGCAGCTCGAGCGCAACGGCGTCGACCCGGCGGACATGGCCCCGATCATCGAGGCCATCGGCGCGGGCGACCTCGCCAAGGGCATCGAGCTGACCACGCCCGAGATCACCGAGAAGCTGTCCCTGGCGGGCACCCCGGACGAGGTCCGCGCCCGCATCGAGAGCGACATCGCCCCGACCGGGGTCAACCACATGATCTGCGCGATCACGGACCCCGTCCTGGTGAAGTCCTTCACCGGCCGCGACCTCACCGGCGTCCCCGGCGTGGACGGCCAGCTCCGCCTGATCCACGAGCACCTGATGCCCGCGTTCGCGTGACCGCGGGCCCCGGTGCCGGCACCGGCACCGGGGCTCCGGGTCCTCCTCCGGCGGCGTGCGCCGGAGGAGGGTCCCGAGGGCGGGCGGCCGGTCAGGCGAACCGCCGGCCGGGGGCGGCGGCCAGCGCGCCGAGGTCGACGGGGCCGCCCGTCCGGAGACCTGCGGCGTCGACGGCGCGCCGGACGGTCTCGCCGGCCTCGTCGAAGTGGGCCTGCTCGAGCTCGAAGGTCGGGCTGGCGTGGCACCCCTCCTCGGCGAGGACCGGGTCCGGGTGCGGGTTGCGGTACATCCACCGGGCCCGGTCGCGCAGTTCGAGCATGGTGGGTACGGCCAGCGCCATGTGGCGCGGGCGGCCGTTGAAGGCCGAGTGCAGGAAACCGAGCAGCTTCGCGTAGCAGGTGTTGAACTCGACGGCCTCCCGGTAGACGGCGCTCGTCGCCTCGTACTCCCGGTAGTCCTCCACCTTCGAGTCCCCGTGGATGGGGTAGGTCTCGTCCCAGTCGACGTCCAGCAGCGGGCCGCTGGGCGGGGTGGACGGGAGGTCGTGCGGCCCGTAGCTCCGCCCGGTGTAGATCTCGTTGAACCGGAAGTAGTGGGCGAGCTGGCGCTGCTCCCCGAAGACGCGGTCGTCGTCGGTGAAGATCGTGTCGTCGGTGCCCTCCCCCTGGTCGCCGATCACCTCGATCGCCTTCAGCGCCGCGGGAAGGCCGGTGACGGCGAACGCCTCGCCGCCGGAGTTGTAGAAGTCCTCGGGGCCGACCTGCCTGCGGGCGTCGCCGGTGAAGACCGCCGCCGGTCCGTGCGCGTCGACGAGGGCGACCAAGCCGCGCCGGATCGCGTCGTAGAACTGGCCGATGGACGTCCACCCGGGATCGCCGCCGGGGTCCGGGAGGAGCGACCGGGGCTTCTCGATCCGCAGGAACGTCTCGAGCGCCTCCGGGGAGAAGTGCCGCAGCCCGATGTCCGGGATCGTCCCGCTGCTGAACGGCAGCCTGGCCGGGTACTCGGAGACGAACTCGGGATGCGCCACGTTCGGCTCGCCGCCGACCGCGTTGAGCAGGTTCGCGGCCAGCGTCATGTGCAGCATCTCCTCCAGCACGACGCCGCGGAGGGTGAAGGAGGCCCGGCGGTTCGTCCCCGCGCGGATCGTGTACATCCCGGTCATGTAGACGGGGATCGTGAGGTGCTCCACCTCGATGGCGGCCTGCAGGTACGTCCGCAGCTCCGGGACGGTCTCGGGGATCTTGAAGCCCTGGGCGTGCAGGGCGCGGGCGGTGATCACGATGTCGCCTCCTGCCGGGCGGCGGGGTCCCGCGGGGCCGGGCCCCGCACGGCGACGGGCCGGTGCAGGTCGGCCAGCTGCCGGTCGATGCGGTCGGCGCTGCGCAGCGCCAGCGCCGCCATGGTGACCGTGGGGTTGCTGGTGCCGATGGACGGCATCGAGCCGCAGCCCGCGGCGTAGAGGTTGGGGTGGTCGTGGGTGCGCTGGTAGGAGTCCACGACCGAGGTGTTCGGGTCGGTGCCCATGATGTGGGTGCCGGCGCCGTGGCCGGCGCCGCGGTACGCCAGGTGCACCTCCCGGCCGCCGTAGGTGCGGGTCAGGTGGCCGATGGGCGGGACGCCGTCCTGCGGGCGGTAGGTGGTGAAGTCGGTCGCGCCGAGCCGCGCGAAGATCGCGCGGGCCACGTGCCGGGCCGCGACCATGCCGTCGCGGACGTGGCCGTCGAGGTCGTAGGCGACGACCGGGCGGGGGTTGCCCATGGGGTCCCGGTACCGGCGCGGGTCGATCGTGACGCGGTTGGCCGGGTCGGCGGACTGCTCGATCGCGATCTGCAGCTGGAGCTGCCGCCCGATCACCGAGCCCAGCAGCCGGCGCAGCTCGGGCCCGAACGTGCGGTCCGGCCGCACCTCGCCGTCCGCCGTGCCGCCGACGCCCAGCGCGGCGGCGACGTTGCTCATCGGCGCCCCGGTCGCCCAGCTCCACCCCCAGTTGCTCAGCTCGATCCGGAACGGGGCCCGCGCGCGGCGGGCGTCGCCGAAGCGGAACACCTCCACGCCGGACGTGTGGCCGGGACCGCGGTAGGGGCCGACGGGGCCGTCCGCCTCGGCGCCGAGCGCCCACGCCAGCATGGTGGGGTGGTCCATCAGGTTCCGGCCGACCTGGCCGCTGGTGGCGGCGAGTTCGGAGAACAGCAGCAGGCGGGCGTTCTCGACGGCGTGCGCGGCGAGCACGACGATGTCGGCCTCCGCGGTGTACGGCTCGCTGACCGGCGTGGCCGGGTCGCCGTAGGAGCGGTACTCCACGCCCCGGACCGTCCCGCCGCGCCCCCGGAGCACACGCGTGACGACGGAGCGCGTCGCGAGGGTCACGTTGCCGCCGAACCCCGCCTGCACCCGTAGCGGGGACGACTTCGCCTGGACCGGGCAGATCGGGACGCAACTGGCGTTGCCCACGCAGCGCTCGCCGTAGTTCGGCAGCCCGGACGCACCCGCGGGCCGGTACCCCCGGCCGCCGTCGTACGCCGGGTCGGGAGTGCTGTTGCGGGCCTGCGGCAGGGCGGTCACCCGCAGCTCGCCGGCCTGCCCGCCCACCGGTTCCGTGACGACGTGGCCGTCGAGCCGCTCGGCGCAGTAGCGGTCGATGTAGCTGGGCGGGACGGTGTGCATCGGGTAGACGTACGCGGGGTCGCCCACCACGCCGAGCCGGCGCTGCTCCGCGGCGTCCCCCGCCACGCCCATCTCCCGCTCGGCCCGTGCGTAGTAGGGCTGCAGGTCCGCGGCGGTGAGGGGCCAGTCGCGCCCGTAGCCGTACGCGGTCCGCACGCGGAAGTCGTCGGGGTGCATGCGCGGGACGGCGCCCAGCCAGTGCATGCCCGCGCCGCCGAGCGCGCGCAGGTAGTCGGTGCCGTAGGGAAGCGGGCCCTCCTGGACGAAGTACCCGTCCGCCGTGAACTCCTTCCCGCCGGGTTCCGCGGCGCGGACCGGCGCCATGTCCAGGACGTCGGGGGACGGCACGGCCTTGTTGGGGCGGTACGCCGAGTTCGGCACCTTCGCGACGGCCGAGTAGAACGTGTCGAGGGAGTCCAGGTAGCCGGGCCAGGTCTCGGTGCCGCCGCCGCCGGCCTCCAGGACCAGCACGTCCCAGCCCTTCTCGCCGAGCCGCCGGGCGATGAGGCTGCCGGCCCAGCCGGCTCCGACGACGACGGCGTCGTAGTGGCGGCGGGCCGCCGCCGCGGGCGGCACGGTCGGTGGCGCCGTCATGTGTCGTCTCCCGGCATCTCGTCTCCCGGCATCTCGTCTCCCGGCGCGTCGGCCGCGGTCGGGACGGTGGACGGTGCGGTGCCGCGCGCGAGCGGCGGGCCGGGGAGCTTGGCGGCGGGCACCGCCTCCCCGGCGGCTCCCTCGGCGGCCTCTTCGGCGGCCTCTTCGGGGGGCGCGTCCGTCCCCGCCTCGCGCCGCAGTTCGGCGAGCGTGCGCGGGCGCGGCGGACGCACGCTCCACGTCCCGTACCCGGGCGGCGCGGCCCCGGCAGGATGTCCGTCGAACGTGCGCCACACCAGGCCCTCGGTGTAGGCCGCGGGGGCGGCGACGAACTCGACGTTGGCCTTCTCCCGCCGCAGGGCGGCGTGCGCGGCCGGCGCCATCCGCGGCCACGCGCCCGTGTACCAGAGGTAGGTCACCGCGCGGGCGATCTCCAGGTGCGTCGGGGAGAGCGCCTCCGGTCCCCCGCCCGCCTCGACGGCGGCGGCCCACGCGCGCAGGAACCCGGCGAAGTGCTCCTCCCCCACCTGCGCGCGGGCGGTGTCCAGATAGAGCTCCGCCATGCCGGTCCCGTAGAGGTCGTACTCGGCGAAGCCGGTGAGGGGTACGCACGATCGGACGAACTCGCGCGCGTCCGCGGAGATGGCCATGTCGCCCCGCCTTCTCGCTCGATCATCTCGGACACGTTCCGAAGATCAGCCTAGAGTCGCCGATCGACTACCTAAAGTCACATTCCCCTTGCCTGGCGGCTGCACATGCGGTTCCCACACCCGCCCGCACCCTCGCACCTGCGGAGACGAAGACGCACCTTGTCGACTCCCCGGACGCCGGTCGCAGGACCGGACGAGCTGGAGGGCCGGCCCGGTGTCCATGGTGTCCTGGGCCGTGGTGCCGCAGTGCACCCGCCCGTCACCGTGCGGGCGGGGGATCCATCGCGTTTCGCGATCAATCCGATGAACAACATGTGTTGGACTCATCGATAGCCCGTCCCCGAGGCTGGCGGCATGACGACGAGATCCCATCCGGGCGGGGCGCTGCCGCGCGGGCTGCTCCTGCTCATGTCGACGGCGACCGGGCTGGCGGTCGCGGGCAACTACTTCGCGCAGCCGCTGCTCGACCTGATCGCCCGCGAACTGGCGATCGGGACCTCCCTCGCGGCGCTGGTCGTGACCGCCGCGCAGAGCGGGTACGCGCTGGGGCTGGTCCTGCTCGTCCCGCTCGGCGACCTGCTGGAGCGGCGGCGGCTGGCGGTGTCGCTGTACGCGGCGACCGCGCTGTTCCTGCTGGTGTCGGCCGCCGCCCCCAACGGCACGGTGCTGCTGGCGAGCACGGCGCTGACCGCGCTGACCTCGGTCGGCGCGCAGGTCGTGGTGCCGTTCGCGGCGACGCTGGCCGCCCCGGCCGAGCGCGGCCGGGTGGTCGGGACGGTGATGACCGGCCTGATGCTCGGGCTGCTGCTGGCGCGCACCGCGTCCGGAGCGCTGTCGGAGCTGGGCGGCTGGCGGACGGTCTACTGGGTGAGCGCGATTCTGATGGCGCTGATGGCCGTGCTGCTGCACCGCTTCCTGCCCCGGCTCGGCGGCGGCGGCGAACGGCCGTCCTACCCGGGGCTGCTGCGCTCGACGGCCGCGATGTTCCGGTACGAGCCCCTGCTGCGGTGGCGGGCGGGCATGGCCGCGCTGAGCCTCGCCTCGTTCAGCGTGCTGTGGACGGCGCTGACGTTCCTGCTGGTGCGGGCGCCGTACGGCTGGTCGGAGCCGGCCATCGGCCTGTTCGGGCTGGTCGGCGCCGCCGGTGCGCTGACCGCCACGGTGGCGGGACGGCTGGCCGACCGCGGGCACGTCCAGCGGGTCTCCGGCGCCGGCGCCCTCCTCCTGCTGGCCGCCTGGCCGCTCATCGCCGCCGGGGCGGACGCGCTCGCCTGGCTGCTCGCGGGCGTGATCGTCCTGGACCTGGCGCACCAGGCGGTGCTGAACAGCGGCCAGAACGTCCTGTACGCGCTGCGGCCCGAGGCCCGCAACCGCATCAACTCCGCGTTCATGACCTCCATGTTCCTGGGCGGCGCTGCGGGCTCCGCGCTGACCTCGGCGATCTGGGTGCACGGCGGCTGGACCGGCGTGTGCGCCCTCGGCACCGCGCTGTCCGCCGGCACCGTCGTGCTCTGGGTCCTGGAGCGCCTCACCGTCCGCCGGGCCGCCGCCGCGAAACCGGAGAGCGATCCGACCCGCGTCCCCGCCCTCACCGCCACCGCCGAAGGAGAATGAGCGTGCCGCGCACCGTACTTATCACCGGAGCGACCGGAACCGTGTCCACCGCGCTGCTGGACGCGCTCGCGGGGGCCGGCGTGCGCCTGCGCGCGCTCGTCCGCGACCCGGCCGGGGCGGACGGCCCGCGGGCGCGGGGGGCCGAGGTCGTCGCCGGCGATCTCGGCGACCCCCGGTCCCTGCAGCGCGCCTTCGAGGGCGTGCAGGACGTGTGGCTGCTCGTCCCGAACGGGCCTCGCGCCCCGGAGCACAGCTCGAACGCGGTGTGGGCCGCGCGGCGGGCCGGCGCCGAACGCGTCGTGCGCCTGTCCGTCGTCGGCGCGGCGCACGACGCGCCGAACCGCAGCGGCAGGCTGCACGCGCTGTCCGACCGCGAGACCGAGCGGTGCGGCATGCGCTGGACGATCCTGCGGCCGCACTGGTTCATGCAGAACCTGCTGAACGAGGCGGCCGACATCGCCGCCACGGGCCGGTTCTCCCTGAACATGGCGTCGGCGCGGGTCGGCATGATCGACGCCCGCGACATCGCCGAGTGCGCCGCCCGCGTGCTCCTGGACGACCCGGACCGCCACCACGGCGAGACGTACACGCTCACCGGCCCGAGCCCGCTGACGTTCGACGAGGTCGCCGAGCGGGCGGGCCGCGCCCTCGGCCGGCCCGTCGCGTACGTGCCGGTCGGCGACGACGCCAAGCGGAAGACCCTGCTCGGCCACGGGGTCCCGGTCTGGATCGTGGACATGCTCGAGGAGTACGCGCGGGCGTACGCCTCCGGCTGGGGCGACTTCGCCACCGGCACGGCCGCCGAGCTGCTCGGCCGTCCCCCGCGCGACGTCGCGGACTTCGTCCGCGACCACGCGGCGGCGTTCGGCGGGACCGGGCTCGGCTGAGGGCGGCCCTCCGCGGGCGGTGCGCGGGCGGCCGTCCAGGGCGGTCAGCCGTCCAGCAGGCCGCGCATGCGCTCGATCTCGGCCGCCTGGGTGGACTGGACGTCGCGGGCCATCTCCTGGACCGTGACGTCCGTCCCCTTGTCCAGGACGTCGTCGACCATCGTGATCGCGCCCTGGTGGTGGGTGATCATCAGCTGCAGGAAGAGCTCGTCGAACGCCGCGCCGGTCGAGCCCCGCAGCCGCTCGAGCTGCCGCGGCGTGGCCATCCCCGCCATGTTCCCGGCGGTGTGCCGCCCGCCGTGGCCGTCGCCGTGCGCCTTCAGGACGGCCTCGGGGTTCTCGTCGAGCCACGAGCGCATCGCGTCGATCTCGACCTTCTGCGCCGCCTCGATGCGGGAGGCCAGCGACCGCACCCGCTCGTCGGACGCCCGGGACGGCGCCAGCCCGGACATCTCGAGCGCCTGCGCGTGGTGCGGGATCATCATCTGGACGAACCGGACCTCGGCCGCCGTCGGCGGCGCCGCCTCGCTCGGGCCCGCGACCCGGGTCTCGTTCGGGTCGCCCGGACGGTCCGGGACCAGCACGGTCCGCTTCGGCGCCGGCTCGGGCCCGTCCTCGCCGCCGAAGAACGCCACGGCCCCGGCGGCCAGCAGGACCACCGCGCACGCCACCAAGATCCGTTGCCGCATCGAACCTCCCGATTCCAGCCCGAACCGTACCCACTGAGTGGTCAGTACCAAAAGGTCGTTTGATCTCTAGAGGCTTACATTTGCGTTCAGACCTAGGCATGGACTCCAAATCACTAGATACTCCGGGAGATCAGATCCTGTACACCGGGGGCGTGTAGACAAAGGAGTCATGGGGTGGCGCAAGTTCCCAAGCGAAGAACCGGACGCAGAACCCTCTTCGGCACCGTTTCGGCCCTCCTGCTGGTGATGTCGGCCGTGCTCGTCCCGTCGGCCTCGGCCGACGGCGCTCCGGGCCGGGACGACATCGACAAGAGCCGGAACATGCATCTCGTGGCGAACATCCCCAAGCAGGGGCCGCTCGCCGCTCCCAACGCCTACGGCTCGGACTGGGCCTTCCAGGGCCGCTACGCCTTCGGCGGCAACTACGAGGGCTTCACGGTCTACGACATCAGCCGGCCCACGCGGCCGAAGGTCGTCACGGTCGTGCACTGCCCGGGTTCCCAGAACGACGTGTCGATCTCGGGGAACCTGCTGTTCCTGTCGACGGACAGCTCGCGGAGCGACGACTCGTGCCGGTCCGTGCCCAAGCCCGCGACCGAGAAGTCGGCGTGGGAGGGCATCAAGATCTTCGACATCAGCGACGTGCGCAACCCGCGCTACGTCAAGGCCGTCGAGACCAAGTGCGGCTCCCACACCAACACCCTCGTCCCGGGCAAGCGGGGCACGGCGTACATCTACGTGTCCTCGTACTCCCCGAGCGACACGTATCCGGACTGCCGGACCCCGCACGACCTCATCTCGGTCGTGAAGGTCCCGCTGAAGAATCCGCGCGCGGCGCACGTGGTGGCCGAGCCGGTGCTGTTCCCGGACGGCGGCAACCCCGGTGACCCGCCGGGTACGCCGTGGCCGAACGAGACCCGCGCCACGTCCGGCTGCCACGACCTCACCGCCTACCCGGACAAGGACCTGATGGCCGGGGCCTGCATGGGCGACGGCGTGCTGTTCGACATCTCCGACCCGGTCAGGCCGCGCACCATCACCACCGTGCGCGACGACGAGAACTTCGCGTTCTGGCACTCGGCGACGTTCAACAACCGCGCCAACAAGATCGTCTTCACCGACGAGCTGGGCGGCGGTTCCGCCGCCACCTGCAACGCCGAGGTGGGCCCGGAGAAGGGCGCCAACGCGATCTACGACATCGTCGGCAAGGGCGACAAGCGGAAACTGAAGTTCCGCAGCTACTTCAAGATCCCGCGCCACAACACCGACAGCGAGAACTGCGTGGCCCACAACGGCTCGCTGATCCCGGTGAAGGGCAAGGACATCATGGTGCAGTCCTGGTACCAGGGCGGCATCTCGGTCATGGACTTCACCGACTCGCGGAACCCGAAGGAGATCGCCCACTTCGACCGCGGCCCGTGGGCGGACGACCTGAGCGTCCTGGCCGGGACGTGGTCGACGTACTACTACAACGGCTACATCTACTCCAACGGCATCCAGCGGGGCCTGGACGTCATCGACATCCGCGACCGCCGCACCGACAAGGCCAAGCGGGTCCGGCTCGACGAGCTGAACGCCCAGTCGCAGCCGAACTACTTCGACTGACCTGACGGGACGGGTCCCCGGCCTCGCCGAGCACGGCTCGGCGGGGGCGGGGACCGTTTCGCGTCCGGGGACGGCCCGGGCGGGCCGCCCCGTCCGCCTCGTTCGTCCGGCTCGCCCGTCCGGCTCAGCCGTCCGCCTTGCGGGGCCCGGTGAAGCCGAACAGGTACCCGGCGACCTTGCGCATCTGGATCTCCTCGGCGCCCTCGGTGATCCGGTAGCGCCGGTGGTGGCGGTAGATGTGCTCGAACGGCGTGTGCCGCGTGTAGCCGAGGCCGCCGTGCACCTGCATCGCGCGGTCGGCCGCCTCGCAGACGAACCGGTTGGCGCGGTAGTTGCACATCGACACCCGGTCGCTGATCTCCATGTGCGGGAGGCGGTCCAGCTCCCACGCGGTCTTGCGGACCAGGCCGCGGAGCATCTCCGCCTCGGTCTGCAGCTCCACCAGGGGCCACTGGATCGCCTGCCGCGTCGCCAGCGGGCGGCCGAACGTGGTGCGCCGCCGCGCGTACTCGACGCTGCGGTCGATGCAGTACTGCCCGGCGCCCACACCGGACGCGGCCTGCCGGATGCGGTTCTCGTGCACGAACGTCTGGGCGACGGCGAGGCCCTCGCCCTCCGCGCCGAAGACCGCCGAGTCCGGGACCCGGACGTCGCGCAGGGTGACCTCGGCGTGGTCGGTGGGCATGTTGAGCGTCCACCAGTGGAAGTCGACCGACAGGCCCGGGGTGTCGACCGGGACGATGAAGGCCGTGATGCCGCGCGCGTCGCCGGGCTTCCCGGACGTCCGGGCGAAGACCACGTCGTGGGTGGCGGCGTGCATGCCGGAGTTGAAGCGCTTGGCGCCGTTGATCACCCAGTCGCCGCCGGTGCGGACGGCCGCGGTCTCCATCCACGTCGCGTCGCTGCCGTGGTCGGGTTCGGTGAGCCCGAAGCCGACCCGCTTCCCGCCGGTCAGCATCGGCTCCAGGAACTCCTGCCGCTGCTCGGCGGAGCCGTACTCCAGCATCATGTGGACGAACGGGAAGTTGCCCACGACGGAGGACTCGTTCTGCAGGTCGTTGTGCAGGCCGATCCCCCTGTGCGCGAGGTGCTCGCGGATCACCGCCATGTCGAGGTTGGTGCCGTCCGAGCCGCCCGCCTCCTTCGGCAGGCCGTAGCGCAGCCAGCCCGCGGCGTCGGCGCGCCGGAACATCTCGCCCAGCAGCTCCTCCCACTCGGGGCGCGGAACGCCGCCGTTCTCGAAGTCGGTGCGGGCGTACTCGCGGCGGTGGTCGAAGAACCGCTGGTTGTCGTCCCGCTCCTGGAGCGGCGCGATCTCCCGGTCGATGAAGTCGTCGAGGTCGGCCAGCAGGCGGGTCAGCTTGCCGGGCAGCGCGAAATCCACAAGTCCTCCTGAACGCTCGTTCAACCAGCATGGCACCGGCCGCAGCGCCGAGCCAAGAGGAGAGCACGGATGCGCGAGATCCGCTACGCGGTGGACGCCGGGGTCGCGACGCAGGCCGTCGATCGCCGAGGCGTCCCCGTTCGCGCCGGCCCGGACCAAGCGGCTGGTCGTGGAGGGGGCGGCGGCCGGGCTGCGGGACCACGTCCGGGCCACCGGCGAGGCGCTGGCCGAGTGCTTCGGCTCCGCGGACCACGCCGAGGGCGTCGCGGCGTTCCCGGAGAAGCGGCCGCCCCGCTTCACCGGCCGGTGACGCCGGAGCCGTCCCCCGGGTCGCGCGGGAGCCCGGGCCGGTGGCCGACCGTGTCGAGGGCCATCCGCCGGTAGACCGCGGCGACCTCGTCGGGCGTCATCGGCCCCGACTCCCGGAACCAGGTCGCCACCGCCGTGCAGGCGGTGACGATCATCCGGGCGGCCTCCTTGGGGTGCGGGGTGGCGAACGCCCCGCGCACCACCCCGTCCCGGACGACCCGGTCGAACATCCGCTGCTGGGTGTCCCGCTTGGAGATGATCAGCCGCCGGGCCTGCTCGGTGAGGCTGCGCAGCTCGGTGTTGCCGAGCAGGCTCTCGCGGCGGAACCGGGTGTGCGCCAGCACGTGCTGCCCGACGATCGCGCGCAGCCGGTCGGCCGGGTCGTCCCCGGCGTGGAACAGCGCCTCCTCGGTGCTCTCCACCAGCCGGTCCATGCCGCGGTCGAGGATGGTCAGCAGGAGGTCGTGCTTGGAGCCGAAGTGGTGGTAGATCAGGCCGGGGCTCACCCCGGCCGCCTCGGCCAGGTCGCGCACCGAGGTGCCGTGGTAGCCGTGCCGGGCCATGACGTCCACCGCCGCCATGATGATCGCCTCGGCGGCGGGGTCGCCGCCCGCCACCAGCGCGTTGCTCGGCACGCGGCCCGTGCCCGGCCGCGGCCGCTCGCCCTTCCCCGCTGCGCTCACGCCGCCTCCCGCTCCTCGAGCGCCATCCTATCGAGCCCGAACGATCGTTCAGTTCGTCTACAGGAAGGGTCGGCGAGCGAAAGTCAAGCCTTCTGAGGGCCCTGTGATTTTACGCACCGCGACGAACGTTCACTTGAACGGTCGTTTAGCAACGGTCGGACGGGCGCGCCCCGGGCGACGCCGCCGGGCCCGGGTCACGACACGGTTCCGCGGGTCTCGCCGGGTCCGGCGGAGGAGGCCTTGAGGCGGGCGGCGAGCGCCGCGGCCTGGGTGCGGCGGTTCATGCCGAGCTTCGCGAAGATGGTGGAGATGTAGTTCTTGACCGTCTTCTCGGCGAGGAAGAGGCGCTCGCCGATCTGCCGGTTGGTGAGGCCCTCCCCGATGAGCTCCAGGATGTGGCGCTCCTGCTCGGTGAGGCCGTTGAGCGGGTCCTTCTTCTCCTGCCGGTCGCGGATCCGCCGCAGCATGCGGGCGGTGCTGCGCGGGTCGAGCAGCGACTGCCCGGCGGCGACGGTGCGGACGGCGCCGACGAGGTCGGACCCGTGGATCTGCTTGAGGACGTACCCGGACGCTCCGGCCATGACGGCGTCGAAGAGCGCCTCCTCGTCGTCGAAGGAGGTGAGGATGAGGCACGCGGGCGCGTCCTCCCGGGACCGGATGTCCCGGCAGACGCCGACGCCGTCGCCGTCCGGGAGGCGGACGTCCAGCACCGCCACGTCGGGCCGGGCCGCGGGGATCCGCGCCAGCGCCTCGGCGGCCGTCCCCGCCTCGCCGACGATCTCGATGTCGTCCTCGGCGGTCAGCAGCGCCGCGACGCCGCGCCGGACCACCTCGTGGTCGTCCAGCAGGAACACCCGGATCGTCCCCGCGCCCTCGGGCTCCTGGCCGGTCATCGCACATCCCCCGTCTCTCCGGTGTCGATCGGACGTTACCCCGTGGCGGGCGGTGCCGCGACGGCGGCCGGGGAGCCCGGCGCCGAGCCGTCCGGGATACTGGGTTCATGGCCGATGCATCCCGAACTGGCGCGGATCGGGCGAGGCTCGTTCTCCCGCAGCTGCACCTCGACGAGCTGCTGAGCGAGCTGCAGACGCGGCTGGAGGCCGCGCGGGCGACGCGCGACCGGGTGCACGCGCTGCTGGAGGCGGTCGTCTCGATCGGCAGCGACCTGGCGCTGGAGACCGTGCTGCGGCGGATCATCGAGGCCGCGACGACCCTGGTCGACGCGCGGTACGGGGCGCTGGGCGTGATCGGCGACGACCGCGAGCGGCTGGTGCGGTTCGTGACGGTCGGCGTGAGCGGCGGGAAGATCGAGGAGATCGGGGACTGGCCGGACGGGCACGGCATCCTCGGCCTGCTGATCAAGGACCCGCGCCCGATCCGGCTCGCGGACCTCGAGGAGCACCCGGAGTCCTTCGGGATCCCGCCGGGCCACCCGCCGATGCACTCCTTCCTCGGGGTGCCGATCCGGGTGCGGGACGAGGTGTTCGGCAACCTCTACCTGACCGAGAAGGCGGGCGGCGGCGCGTTCGAGGACGAGGACGAGGTGGTGGTGACGGCGCTCGCGACGGCCGCGGGCGTCGCCATCGAGAACGCGCGGCTGTACGAGGAGACGCGGCGGCGGGAGCGGTGGCTGGAGGCGTCCACCGAGATCTCCACCGCGCTGCTGTCCGGCACCGACCCGCACGAGGTGACCGCGCTGGTGGCGCGGCGCGCCGGGGAGATCGCCGGCGCCGGGCTGGCCGCGGTGGCGCTGGCCGCCGAGGACGGGCGGTCCCTGCTGGTCGAGGCCGCGCACGGCGCGGACGCCGAGCGCCTGGTGGGGCTGCGCGTGCCGCTGGACCACCCGGTGGCCGGGCCGGTCTTCGCGGACGGGACGGCGCGGCGGCTCGGCGACGGGGCCGCCGCCGCGGGCGGGACGGAGCCGCCGCTGCCGGTCCCCCTCGGGCCGCTGCTGGCGGTGCCGCTGGGCGTCGGCGCGTCGGCGCGCGGGGTGATCGCGGTGGTGAACCCGCCGGGCGGCGCGACGTTCTCGGACGGGACGCAGCGGCTGCTGGAGGCGTTCGCCGGGCAGGCGGCGATGGCGCTGGAGCTGGCGGACCGCCGCCGGGACGCCGAGCGGCTGGCGCTGCTGGAGGACCGCGACCGGATCGCCAAGGACCTGCACGACACGGTGATCCAGCGGCTGTTCGCCACCGCGATGACGCTGATGGCCGCGACGAAGATCACCCAGAAGCGGGAGGTCCGGGTCCGGATCGAGCGGGCGGTGGACGACCTGGACGGCACCATGCGGCAGATCCGGTCGACGATCTTCGCGCTGCAGGCGCCCGCCGACGACGCGTCGCTGCGGGGCCGGGTGCACGAGCTGGTGGACGCCGCCGCGGAGCAGCTCGGGTTCGCCCCGTCCGTGCGGCTGGACGGGCTGCTGGACACCGCGGTCGACGACGACATCGGCGAGCACCTGCTGGCCGTCGTCCGGGAGGCGCTGTCCAACGCGGCGCGGCACGCGCACGCGTCGCGGGTCGACGTGGCCGTCGACGTGGACGACGCGGTGACGCTGCTGGTGGAGGACAACGGTGTCGGCCTCCCCGAGGGCGGGCGCCGCAGCGGCCTCCGCAACATGGCCGAGCGCGCCGCGGGCCTGGGCGGCTCGTTCACCGCCGGGCCGCGCGCGGACGGCGGGACGGCGCTCGTGTGGCGCGTCCCGCTGCGGGACGGCTGAACCGGCTCACGGGCCGATGCGGTGGTCGTCGAAGCGGGCCCACGCGGCGTCCCACATGCCGCGGCGGATCCGGTCGTAGCGGCGCCGCGCCAGGAGGTAGGCGCCCAGCAGCGGCGCGCCGACGGCGGCGACGGCCCCGGCCCCGGCCGCCGCGGCGGCGAAGCGGGTCTCCGCCCGTGTGCGCGGCGGAACCGCCGACACCGTGTCCCCCGCGCCCACCCAGACGACGACCCGCTCCCCTTCCGCGCGGTCGCGCCCCGTCGTGTGAACGCCGGTGCGCCGCGTCCCGTCCGGCCCGGTCCACGCCACGGTGACCCGGTGCCGGCCCCGCGAGT
Source organism: Actinomadura rifamycini DSM 43936 (assembly GCF_000425065.1). Lineage (GTDB taxonomy): Bacteria > Actinomycetota > Actinomycetes > Streptosporangiales > Streptosporangiaceae > Spirillospora > Spirillospora rifamycini. The sequence goes on along the minus strand of NZ_AULB01000009.1, from coordinate 207,069 downwards.
CCGCGACCCGCACCACAGTGGCGTCCACCCGCCGCCAGGCGGACGCCCCGTGCCGCTCGGCCCGCACGCCGGACTCGTGGACGGCGCCGGCGACCGGCGCGCCGAGGACCGGGGCCGCCACGAGGAAGATCCCGAGCAGCGCCAGGCCGAGCCTCCACTGGGCGCGGTCCACGTAGCGGCGCAGGTCGTTGCGGTCGAAGCCGCAGCGGCGGCGCCACCGGTCCAGGCGCGCTGCCGGTCTCATCACGCGTTCCCCCTCCCGCTCGCCTGACGCGACGTTAAGCACCGGAGCCGCGCGCGGTGCAGGGGCCGAAGGCTTCCGATCACGGGCCGTTGGGCCCTTTACACGGCCGGGCGCGGCCCCTTCCCCGTTCCGGCGGCGGAAGTCCCTGCCGGGAAGGGCCCTTCGGCCCTGGGCCGGCGCCCCGCACGGCGGTGGGATGGCGCTCCGAGCACCGGCGGACGACAGGTGGGAAGGGAAGGGGGCGGTCCGGATGAGCACGGTGGCCGGTGCGGACCTCGCGTCCGCACCGTTTTTCGGCGACATGCGCGGCGCCGACCTGGACAGGCTGGCGTCGGCGGCCAGGCGCGTCGCGTTCCCGGCCGGGCGGCGGCTCTTCCGCGAGTCCGATCCGGCGGACCGGTTCTGGCTCGTCCTGGACGGGCGCGCGGCCGTCGACCTGCACGTGCCCGGGCGCGGGCCCGTCGTCCTGGAGGCCTTCGGGGCCGGGGCCGTCCTCGGCTGGTCGTGGCTGTTCCGCCCGCACCGGTGGCGGTTCGGCGGCGTCGCCGCCGCGCCGACCCGGGCGGTCGAGTTCGACGGGCGCCTGGTCCGGACGCTCTGCGCGGTGGACCCCGCGATGGGCCACGCGCTGGCGCGCCGCTTCGCCGAACTGGCCGTCGAGCGGCTGGAGACGGCCCGGATCCGGCTGGCCGGTACCGGCCCGGCGGTGAGGGACCCGTGTGGGGACGAAAGTCCCTACTCGGGTACGGGCACCTCCGCGAGGGTGGCGGCGATGGAAGTCGATCGGCGGGACACACGGTGACTGAGATGCGTGATGAGAACGGGCCCGGGTCCGGACGGGCCGTGGTGATGCTCGCGGTGGCCACGGTCGGGTTCGCGGTGAACTTCTGGGCGTGGGCGCTGCTGAGCCCGCTCGGCCCCCGGTTCCAGGACTCGCTGGACCTGTCGTCGTTCGAGCAGTCGCTGCTGGTGGCGGTGCCGGTGGTCGTGGGGTCGGTGGGCCGGATCCCGGTGGGCGCGCTCACCGACCGGTTCGGCGGCCGGGTGATGTTCCCCCTGGTGTCGCTGAGCACGATCGTCCCGGTCCTGTACCTGGGGCTGGCCGGGCAGTCGTCGCTGGCGGCGCTGCTGGTGGGCGGGTTCTTCCTCGGCGTGGGCGGGACGGCGTTCGCGGTGGGGGTCCCGTTCGTGAACGCGTGGTTCCCGCCGGAGCGCCGCGGCATGGCGATCGGGGTCTTCGGCGCGGGCATGGGCGGCACCGCGATCAGCGCGCTGACCACGGTGAACCTGGTCGACGGGTGGGGCGACGCGGCCCCGTTCGCGCTGACCGCCGTCTTGCTGGCGGTCTACGCCGCCGCGGCGTGGCTCCTGCTGCGGGAACCGCCGGAGCGCACCGCGCCGACCGAGCCGATGCTCCGGCGGCTGGCGGCCACCGCCCGGATGGGCGTGACCTGGCAGATGTCGGCGCTGTACGCGGTGACGTTCGGCGGGTACGTGGCGTTCTCGGTGTACCTGCCCACGTACCTGCGGACCGAGTACGGCCTCGAGCAGGGCGACGCGGCGAACCGGACGGCGGGTTTCGTGCTGCTCGCGGTGCTGATGCGCCCGGTGGGCGGCTGGCTGTCGGACCGGTTCGGCGCCGTCCGGGTCCTGACCGGGGCGCTGGCGGTGACGGTGGCGGCCGCGGCGGTGCAGGCGTTCGCGCCCCCGCTGATGCCGGTCGGGACCATCGCGTTCCTCGCGATGGCGGCGGTCCTCGGCGCGGGCAGCGGCGCGACGTTCGCGCTGGTGGCGCGGCTCACGCCGGCGGGCGAGGTCGGCTCGGTCACCGGTGTCGTCGGCGCGGCGGGCGGCCTGGGCGGGTTCGTCCCGCCGCTGGTCATGGGTTCGGTGCACGGCGGCCTCGGCTCGTACGCGGTCGGCCTGCTGCTGCTGGCGGTCGTGGCCGCGGCGGCCGCCGTCTTCACCGGCACGGCCGTCCGGCGCGCCACCACAACGTGAAGCTTGGAAGGGAATCCGCATGAAGTCGAGCAAGGGCGGGCCGGGCCTCGACGGCCCGCTGGAGGAAACGCTGGTCGGAACCCGCCGGTTCTTCACCCGGGCGGAGGTGTCGCCCGATCTGCGGACGCTGACCCGGAAGGGGGGACGGAGCGCCGACGCGTTCTACCGGGACCGGTGGTCGCACGACAAGGTGGTGCGGTCGACGCATGGCGTGAACTGCACGGGTTCGTGCTCGTGGAAGGTGTACGTCAAGGACGGCATCATCACGTGGGAGGCGCAGCAGACGGACTACCCGTCGGTGGGTGCGGACCGTCCGGAGTACGAGCCGCGGGGCTGCCCGCGGGGCGCGTCGTTCTCCTGGTACACGTATTCGCCGACGCGGGTGCGGTACCCGTACGTGCGGGGCGTGCTGCTGGAGTCGTACCGCGAGGCGCGTGCGCGGACCGGTGATCCGGTGGCGGCGTGGCGGGACGTGGTGTCGGACCCGGAACGGGCCCGCCGGTACAAGGACGCGCGGGGCCGCGGCGGTCTGGTGCGGGCGTCGTGGGACGAGGCGGTGGAGATGATCGCCGCTGCGCACGTCCACACGATCGCGGAGTTCGGGCCGGACCGGGTGGCGGGGTTCTCGCCGATTCCGGCGATGTCGATGGTGTCGCACGCCGCGGGTTCGCGATTCGTGTCCCTGATCGGCGGGACGATGCTGTCGTTCTACGACTGGTACGCGGACCTGCCGGTGGCGTCGCCGCAGGTGTTCGGGGACCAGACCGACGTTCCGGAGTCGGGCGACTGGTGGGACGCGGGCTACCTGGTGATGTGGGGCTCGAATCTGCCGGTGACGCGGACTCCGGACGCGCATTGGATGGCGGAGGCGCGGTACCGGGGGCAGAAGGTCGTCGCGGTGTCGCCGGACTACGCCGACAACGTCAAGTTCGCCGACGAGTGGCTGCCCGCCCAGCCCGGCACCGACGGGGCCCTGGCGATGGCCATGGGCCACGTCGTGCTCAAGGAGTTCTTCGTCGACCGCCAGGTCCCGTATTTCGTCGATTACGTCAAGAAGTACAGCGACCTGCCGTTCCTCGTCCGGCTGGAACGGCGAGGAGACGCCTACGTCCCGGGCAAGTTCCTGACCGCCGCCGACCTCCCGGGCGAGGAGAGCCGGACGGAGAACGCGGCGTTCAAGACCGTGCTGGTGGACGCCGCGACGGGCCGGCCGCTGGTCCCGAACGGGTCGCTCGGCTTCCGCTACGGCGAGTCCGGCGAGGGCAGGTGGAACCTGGACCTCGGCGGCGCCGACCCGCTGCTGTCGGTCGAGGGCGGCGAGGCCGTCGAGGTCGAGCTGGCCCGCTTCGACGCCCTCGACGGCGCACCGGGCGTCCTGCGGCGCGGCGTCCCGGTCAGGGACGTCGGCGGGCATCTCGTCACGACCGTCTACGACCTGATGCTGGCGCAGTACGGGGTGCGGCGCGCGGGCCTGCCGGGCTCGTGGCCGTCGGGGTACGACGACGTCTCGGAGCCGGGGACGCCCGGCTGGCAGGAGGAGATCACCGGGGTGCCCGCTCAGGCGGCGGCGCGGATCGGGCGGGAGTTCGCCGCCAACGCCGAGCAGACGCGCGGCCGCTCGATGATCATCATGGGGGCGGGGACGAACCACTGGTTCCACTCCGACACGATCTACCGGACGTTCCTGGCGCTGACGACGCTGACGGGCTGCCAGGGCGTCAACGGCGGCGGCTGGGCCCACTACGTCGGCCAGGAGAAATGCCGCCCGGTCACCGGCTGGGCCCAGCTCGCGTTCGGCCTGGACTGGAGCCGCCCGCCGCGCCAGATGATCGGCACCGCCTTCTGGTACCTGCACACCGACCAGTTCCGCTACGACCCGTTCGGCGCCGACACCCTGTCGGCCACGACCGGCGCGGGCGCGCTCGCGGGACGCTCGACCGCCGACGTGATCGCGCAGTCGGCGCGGCTCGGGTGGATGCCGTCCTACCCGACCTTCGACCGCAACCCGCTCGACCTGGCGGACGAGGCCGAGGCGGCGGGCAGACCGGCCGCCGACCACATCGTGGACGAGCTGAAAGCGGGCCGCCTGGGGTTCGCCTGCCAGGATCCCGACGCGCCCGAGAACTTCCCCCGCGTCCTGACGGTGTGGCGGTCGAACCTCATGGGGTCGTCGGCGAAGGGCAACGAGTACTTCCTCAAGCACCTGCTGGGCGCCGCGTCGTCGGTGCGCGCGGAGGAGGCCGCGCCGGACGCGCGTCCGCGGGACGTCGTCTGGCGGGACGACGCCCCGGCCGGCAAGCTCGACCTCCTCCTGACGCTGGACTTCCGGATGACCAGCACGACGGTCTACTCCGACATCGTGCTCCCGGCCGCGACCTGGTACGAGAAGCACGACCTGAGCAGCACCGACATGCACCCGTTCGTGCACTCGTTCAATCCCGCGATCGCCCCGCCCTGGCAGACCCGGAGCGACTGGAGCGCCTTCCAGGCCATCGCCGACGCGTTCAGCCGGCTCGCCGAAGGAACGCTGGGCGTCCGCAAGGACGTGGTGGCGATGCCGCTGCTGCACGACACGCCGGGCGAGATGGCGACGCCGCACGGCCGGGTCGCCGACTGGGCCGAGGGCGAGTGCGAGCCGGTCCCGGGCGTCACGATGCCCGGACTCGTCACCGTCGAGCGCGACTACCCGGCCGTCGGGGCGAAGATGACGGCGCTCGGCCCGCTGGCCGAGCGGCTCGGCGCCACGACCAAGGGCGTCACCTTCGACGTGGCGCGGGAAGTCGAGCGGCTCGGGCGCACCAACGGCCTGGTGCGCGGCGGACCGGCGGACGGACGCCCGTCGCTGCGGCGGGACGTGCATGCCTGCGAGGCGATCCTCGCGCTGTCGGGCACCACGAACGGCCGGCTGGCGACCCAGGGGTTCCGGGCGCTGGAGCGGCGGACCGGGACGCCGCTGGCGGATCTGGCGGCCGAGCACGAGGGCATGCGGATCACGTTCGCCGACACGCAGGCGCGTCCGGTCCCGGTCATCACCTCGCCGGAGTGGTCGGGGTCGGAGAGCGGCGGCCGCCGGTACTCGCCCTTCACGGTCAACGTCGAACGCCTCAAGCCCTGGCACACCCTGACCGGGCGGCAGCACTTCTACCTCGACCACGACTGGATGGCCGAACTCGGCGAGCAGCTGCCGGTCTTCCGGCCGCCGCTGAACATGCACGCCCTGTTCGGCGAGCCGCGGTTGGGCGAGACGGGCGAACTCGGTCTGGCGGTGCGGTACCTGACACCGCACAACAAGTGGTCGATCCATTCGGAGTACCAGGACAACCTGTTCATGCTGTCGCTGTCGCGCGGGGGCCCGACGATCTGGATGAGCGGGATCGACGCCGCCAAGATCGGCGTCCGCGACAACGACTGGATCGAGGCCGTCAACCGCAACGGCGTCGTCGTGGCCCGCGCGGTGGTCTCCCATCGGATGCCCGAAGGCACCGTGTACATGTACCACGCCCAGGACCGGCTCATCGACGTCCCGCGGGCGGAGACGTCCGGCCGCCGGGGCGGGACGCACAACTCGCTCACCCGGCTTCTGATCAAGCCGACCCATCTGATCGGCGGCTATGCGCAGTTGTCGTTCGCGTTCAACTATCTCGGCCCGACCGGCAACCAGCGCGACGAGGTCACGGTGATCCGGCGCCGCTCCCAGGAGGTGACGTACTAGCCATGCGCGTGATGGCGCAGATGTCGATGGTGATGAACCTCGACAAGTGCATCGGATGCCACACCTGCTCGGTCACCTGCAAGCAGGCGTGGACCAACCGCAGCGGGGTCGAGTACGTGTGGTTCAACAACGTCGAGACCCGCCCCGGCCAGGGCTACCCCCGCCGCTACGAGGACCAGGACAGATGGCGCGGCGGCTGGACCCTCAACAAGCGCGGGCGCCTCGCGCTCAGAGCCGGCGGCAGGCTCCGCAAGCTCCTCACCATCTTCTCCAACCCGAAACTGCCCGGCATCGACGACTACTACGAGCCCTGGACCTACGACTACGAGACCCTCACCGCCGCCCCGCTCCAGGAGCACACCCCGGTGGCCCGCCCCAAGTCGCTGCTGTCGGGCGAGGACATGAAGGTGTCCTGGTCGGCGAACTGGGACGACGATCTCGGCGGCTCCATCGAGCACGGCCACGAGGACGTCGTCCTGGCCGAGATCTCCGACAAGGTGAAGATGGAGTTCGACAAGACCTTCATGTTCTACCTGCCCCGGATCTGCGAGCACTGCCTCAACCCGAGCTGCGCCGCCTCCTGCCCGTCCGGCGCGATCTACAAGCGGACCGAGGACGGCATCGTGCTGGTCGACCAGGACCGGTGCCGCGGCTGGCGCATGTGCGTGTCGGGCTGCCCCTACAAGAAGGTGTACTTCAACCACCGCACCGGCAAAGCCGAGAAGTGCACCTTCTGCTTCCCCCGCACCGAAGTCGGCATCCCCACCGTCTGCTCCGAGACCTGCGTCGGACGGCTGCGCTACATCGGCCTGGTGCTCTACGACGCCGACCGCGTCCTGGAGGCGGCGTCCGCGCCCGACGACACCGACCTGTACGAGGCGCAGCGCGGCGTGTTCCTCGACCCCCGCGACCCGGAGGTCGTCCGGGCCGCCGAGCGCGACGGGATCCCGGCCGACTGGATCGAGGCCGCCCGGCGCTCCCCGGTGTACGCGCTGATCAACACCTACAAGGTGGCGCTGCCGCTGCACCCGGAGTACCGCACCATGCCGATGGTCTGGTACATCCCGCCGCTGTCGCCGGTCGTGGACGTCGTCCGCGACACCGGCCACGACGCCGAGGACGCCGGGAACCTGTTCGGCGCCATCGACGCCCTGCGCATCCCCGTCGAGTACCTCGCCGAGCTGTTCACCGCCGGCGACACCGCGCCCGTCGACGCCGTCCTGCGCCGCCTGGCCGCCATGCGCGCCTACATGCGCGACATCAACCTCGGCCGCGACCCCGACGAGGGCGTCCCCCGCGGCGTCGGCATGACCGGCGAGGCGATGTACGACATGTACCGGCTGCTGGCCCTCGCCAAGTACGACGAGCGGTACGTGATCCCGCCCGCCCACGCCGAGCAGGCTCACGACCTGGAGGAACTCGCCACCGAATGCGCCCTGGACTACGAGGGCGGACCCGGGATGGGCGGCTCGGGCCCGTTCGGGGAGGCGTCCGGCGGCGCGTCGCCGATCGCGGTCGAGAACTTCCACATGCTGCGGCAGCGCCAGACGGCCGACAGTCCGGTCGATCCCGCCGACAAGCACAGCCGCGTCAACCTCCTCAACTGGGACGGCAAGGGCGCCCCCGCCGGGCTCTTCCCGCCCCGTGGCGAGGGCGCGACCGGCGAGGACGACGAGAGCGGAACGGAGGCGACCCCGTGAAGGCACGATCGGCCGGCAAGCCGGAACTGGACGACGCCCAGGTGGCGACGGCCTGGCAGGCGGCGTCGCTGCTGCTCGCCTACCCCGACGGGGAGATGCTGGACCGGCTCCCGGTGCTGCGCCGGCTGGTCCGCGGACTGCCCGCGCCCGTCGCGGAACCGCTGGGCCGGGTCCTCGGCCATCTCGAGACGGCCGCGCCGCAGGCGCTCGCCGCCGAGTACGTCACCACGTTCGACCAGCGCAAGCGCACCTGCCCCTACCTGACCTACTACGCCTGCGGGGACACCCGGAAGCGGGGCATGGCCCTGCTCCGGTTCAAGCAGGTGTACGACGCGGCCGGGCTCGTGCTGGACGGGGAGCTGCCGGACCACCTCGCGGTCGTCCTGGAGTTCGGCGCCACCGGCGACCTCGCCGGAGGCCGCCGCCTGCTCCTCGAGCACCGCGCCGGCCTCGAACTGCTGCGCCTCGCGCTCACCGAGGCGGAATCGCCGTGGACCGGCGTGCTCGACGCCGTGTCGGCGACGCTGCCGCCGCTCACCGGCGACCTCCGGGAGGCCGTCGCGCGGCTCGCGGCCGAGGGCCCGCCCGGGGAGCGGGTCGGCCTCGCCCCGTACGGGACCGGACCGGGTCCCGTCCTCCTTCCCGACCCCGTTCTGGAGACTCGCTCATGAACGTCCTCGCGTCGCTCGCGCCCGCCGCGGCCGCGCCCGCCCTCGCCGCACCGGACGGGGCGCGGGCGGGCGTCGGGTCCGTCCTGCTGTGGGTCGCCCTGCCGTACGTGGCGATCGCGGTGTTCGTCCTCGGGCACGTGTGGCGGTACCGCTACGACAAGTTCGGCTGGACGACCCGCTCGTCGCAGCTCTACGAGCGGCGGTTGCTGCGCATCGGCAGCCCGCTGTTCCACTTCGGCATCCTGGTGGTGGCGCTCGGCCACGTCGGCGGGCTGCTGGTCCCCGACGCGTGGACGGACGCCGCCGGGATCAGCGAGCACACCTACCACGTCGTCGCGGTGGCGCTCGGGACCGTCGCGGGGTTCTGCACCCTGTCCGGCCTCGCGATCCTGATCTACCGGCGGCGCACGGTCGGTCCCGTGTTCTCCGCGACGACCCGCAACGACAAGCTCATGTACGCGGTCCTCGCGCTGACGATCGTGCTGGGCCTGGCCGCCACCGTCGCGGCGAACATCGTCGGCGGCGGCTACGACTACCGGGAGACGGTGTCCCCCTGGTTCCGGTCGGTCTTCGTCCTGCGGCCGGACGCCGAACCGATGGCGGGCGTCCCGGTCCTGTTCCAGCTCCACGCGCTCAGCGCGCTCCTGCTGTTCTCGATCTGGCCTTTCACCCGCCTGGTGCACATGCTCACCGCCCCCGTCGGCTACCTCACCCGCCCCTACATCGTCTACCGCAGCCGCGACGAGCGGCTGGGGGCGGCCCCGCCCCGCCGGGGATGGGAGCGGACGCCCTAGGACGCGCGCTCCGCGGCCCCCTCACCGTCCGGCGCGCGGCGGTGCGGGGGCCGTCCGCCGTCCGGGGACCGGGTGCCGCCGATGCGGCGGCCGGTGACGAGGTCGGATCCGATGCGGATGAAGACGTCGCGCCGGCCCGGCACCCAGGTGTCCAGGGGCAGCGCCTCCAGCGCGGCGATCTCGCGCGGGTCGGTGACGCGCCGGGCGCGGCCGACGACGACCATGGACCAGCCCGTGCGGGCCGCGGTGTCGACGTCGTCGATCTCGAACGCGACGACGGTGTCGGCGGCGGCGGTGGCGAGCCGGGACGTCCGCGACGTCCGGATCACGATGTCGCGGCGGGCGACGACGAAGTTGACCGGCTGCACGGCGGGGAGCGCCCGGTGGGTGAAGACGATCCGCCCGATCGCGGCGCGTCCGAGGAGGTCGCGGCACTCGTCCTCGTCCAGGATCTCCAGTCCGCTCTGATCGACCTGCATGACCCCACATTGCCGCAGCGGCGGCGGCGGTGTTAGGGACGAAGGTCCCAGGTCCCGCCTTCACCGTGCCGGCTTTACCGTGCCGGCTTTACCGGGCGGGCTCTACCGTGCGGGGAGGGTCGCGCCGAGGGCGGCGAGTTCGTCATGGAAGGGGAAGGAGCCGGGGACGTAGGAGCACCAGGCGTCCTCCGCGTACGGGCCCCCGGACACGGCCAGGGCGCGTGCCCCTGGAGGATGCTCGGCGTTCCGGTCGGCGCGATGCCGCTTCGGCCATGGTCGTACGGTTCTCTCAGCTCGGCCGAACACGTGTCAGGACCTCCGGGTAGGGCCGCCGGGGCGCGCCGGGGACGGGCGCCCCGTAGCCGAAGCGGACGATCGCCTGGATGTGCCCGCCCGCCCCGGCGCGGGTCCCGTCGCACCTGTCCAGGGGCTGCGTCAGCAGCGAGGCCGCCACCCCGTGCCGCTCGGCGGTCAGCAGCACCCGCTGCAGGGCCTGCCCGGCCCGCAGCCAGTCCGCCGGGCCGTCGCCGGCGGTGAGCAGGACGCCGAGCTGCGGGCGGGCGGCGAAGTCGTCGACGTCCCGGCCGGGCTCCGTCCCGCCCGCCCCGAAGTCCCGCACGGGCACGCCGCGCCCGCTCGGCCGCGGCCCGAACGCGTAGCGGGGGACGCCGTCGCCGCGGGCGCGGAAGGACGTCCAGCGCCGCAGTTCGGCGAGGTAGCGGTCATCGGCGGCCAGCCGCTCGTCCGCGGCCGCCACCACCCCGAGCAGGTACGCCGTGGTCTGCGGGCCGGGCCAGGCCAGCACCGCGCCCTCGGCCCGCGCCGCCGCCGCCAGTTCGCCGCGGACCGGCGCCGGGACGGCGCGCCGGCCGAACGGGCGCCGGTTGCTGCGGCGCCGCGGGATCCGCGCGTACAGCTCGGCCTGCTCCAGGGCGGGCATGGGCGCGGGCACGGCGCCGACGGACGCCAGCAGCGTCGCGCCGCCGGTCCCGTCCGGGAAGTACCGCACCTGCGGGCGGTGCCCGGTCGTGCGGATCGCCAGCCGCAGGTTGAGCAGCGCGGCCCCGCAGCTGACGTGCAGCGCGCGGCCGCGCGGGTCGATGACGTCCAGCCGGCGCTCCGGGTCGGCGTGCAGTTCCATGACCGCGGCGCCGTCGACCCGGAAGCGCCAGGGCTGGGTGTTGTGGACGGACGGCGCCGCGATGGCCGCGGTGACCAGCCGCCGGACACCGGCGTGCGTCGCGAACGGATGAGGCACGGTCCTACCTCCGCGTGCTGTTCCACGTACTCCACCGACCCCCTCAGGCTCCCGCCCTTCGGAGCGGCGCCCCAGGGACGAAGGTCCCCCGCCCGGAGGACCAACGGCGGCACGGCGGAGGCGGGCGGAAAAGGGGGGGCGTCCGGCCTTTCAGGGCACCGCGGGCCGGACCGGCGCCGGGCCGCCCCGGCCGGGAAACCGACGTACCGGTCATTGGCGATGTCGCCCCACAGAAAGCGAATGAGGCCGTGATGTCCTGCCGTATATCGACCACCTCACTGGAAACAGAGAGTACTTCTTTAGTCACACATTGTTATATTGTGGGACGGTGAGCGTCCGGTACGAGTTCGGAATCCTGGGGCCCCTCGAGGTCACGCGCGACGGCGTGGGCGTGCCGCTCCGCGCCGGCCAGCAACGCGCCCTCCTGGCGGCGCTGCTCATCGACGCCGGGCAGGTCGTGTCGGTCGACGCCCTGGTGAGCAGGCTGTGGGGCGAGGACCCGCCGGGGGGCGCGCGCAACGCCGTCCAGAACTACGTCCTGCGGCTGCGCCGCACCCTCGGCCCCGGCGTCGTCGTGACCGACCGCCGCGGTTACGTGATCGCCGTGCCGCCCGACGGCGTGGACGCCCGCCGGTTCGAGGCCCTCGCCCGGCGGGGGGCCGCCGCCTCGTCCGCGGGGAGTCCCGAACGCGCCGCGGCACTGCTCGGGGAGGCGCTCGGCCTGTGGCGGGGCGAGCCCCTGGCCGACCTGCCCGCCGAGCGCTTCCAGGACGTCGTCCCGGCGCTGTGCGAGCAGCGCCTCGCGGCGCAGGAAGCCTGGATCGACGCGGTCGTGCAGTGCGGCCGTCCCGCCGAGGTCCTGCCGGAGCTGCGGCGGCTGACCGAGCGCCACCCGCTGCGGGAGCGCTTCTGGGCGCAGCAGATGCTGGCCCTCTACCGGTGCGGGCGGCAGGGCGAGGCGCTGGAGCGCTACCGGGCGGTCTCCCGGGTGCTCGCCGACGAGCTGGGGATCGATCCGGGCGACGAACTCCGGACGCTGCACCAGCGGATCCTCACGTCGGCGCCGGAGCTCGCCTCGGTGCGGCGCCGGCCGCCGGGCGGCGCCGGGGCCCTGCCCGCCGAGACGACGTCGTTCATCGGCCGGGAGCAGGAGCTGGCCGAGACGCGGCGCCTGCTGCGGGCGGCGCGCCTGGTCACCCTGACCGGGGTGGGCGGCGTCGGGAAGACGCGGCTCGCCCTGCGGACCGCCGAGCAGGTGCGGCCGTCCTTCCCCGAGGGGGTGTGGCTGGCGGACCTCGCCGCGCTCACCGACTCGACGCTGGTGGCGCGCGCCGTCGCCGAGGCGCTCGGGCTCCGCGACCAGTCCGTGCGCTCCGCGCTGGACGCCCTGGCCGACCACGTCCGCGACCGGCGCCTGCTGCTCGTCCTGGACAACTGCGAGCACCTGATGGACGCCGTCGTGCCGCTCGTCCAGCGGCTGCTGTGCGCGGCGCCGGGCCTGCGGGTGCTCGCCACCAGCCGCGAGCGGCTCGGCGTCCCGGGCGAGCACGTCTTCCTCGTCCCCGGCCTGACGCTCCGCGACGACGCCGACGGGGGCGCGTGCGAGGCCGTCCGGCTGCTGAGCGACCGGGCCGCGGCCTGCGCCGCCCCCCTGCGCGACGGCGGCTCGGCCGCCGAACTGTGCCGGCGCCTCGACGGCATCCCGCTGGCCATCGAGCTGGCGGCGGTCCGCCTGACCTGCCTCACCGTCGAGGAGATCCTCGAACGCCTGGAGGACCGCTTCCGGCTGCTGTCGGTCCCTCAGGCGCCCGCGGCGAACCGCTACCGGCGGACGCTCCGCGGCGTCATGGACCTGAGCCACAACCTGTGCACGCCCGGCGAACGGCTGCTGTGGACGCGGCTGTCGGTCTTCGCCGGGAGCTTCGACCTCAAGGCGGCCGAGGCCGTCTGCGCGGGCGACGGCATCGACGGCGCCGACATGCTGGACCTGGTCGGCGGCCTCATCCGCAAGTCCGTCGTGGTCCTCGACGGGACCGGCCGCGCCGCCCGCTACCGGCTGCTCGAGACCATCCGCCAGTACGGGCTGGACCGGCTCCGCGCGGACGGCCGGGCCGTCGCGTACCGCGTCCGCCACAGCGACCACTACCACGCCCTGGCCAGGGAGGCCGCCGCGGACTGGTGCAGCCCCCGCGAGGCCGGCTGGCTGGACCGGCTGCGCACGGAGCTGCCCAACTTCCGCGCCGCCCTGGCGTTCTGCCTCACCCGGCCGGACCGGGCCCGGATCGGCGCGGAGATCGCCGCCGATCTCACGCGCACCCGCTCCTGGTTCTTCAGCGGCACCCTCGGCGAGGCGCGCCACTGGCTGGAGAGCTTCTCGGGCGGCCCGGGCCACCGCGTCCCCGAAGCGACGATCATGAAGACCTTCATCGCGTCCCTCCAGGGGGACGTGGCGGCGGCCGCGGCGCTCCGGCGCGAGTACCTCGCCGACCCCGCGGCCGCGCAGGCACCGCCGGTCGCCTACGTCGAAGGCGTCCACGCGCTGCTGGCGCACGGCGACCCGGCGTGCATCGACCGGCTCGCCCGGGCGCGGGACGGGTTCCGCGCCGCGGGGCGCACCGGCGACGCCCACATGGCCATGATGTTCTGGGCGATCGCCGCGGCGTTCCTGGGCCGCCGCGGCGCCGCCGCGTCCGTCTGCCGCCGCTACGCCGCCGAAGCCGACGCCTCCGGAGCCGAGTGGGCGCGCACCTGGGCGCGGTGGTGCACCGGCCTCACCGAGCTCCTGCACGGCGACCCCGCCGCCGCGGTCGCCCCGCTCTGCGCCGCGCTCGTCCGGCAGAGCTCGATGGACGACCGCTGGGGGCCCGCGTGGGACCTCGAGCTGCTCGCGTGGACGATGAGCGCGCTCGGCCACCACCGCCACGCCGCCCGGCTCCTCGGCGCCGCCCACCGCCAGCGCCAGGTGACCGGCGCCGCGCTGACCGGCCTCAAGCCCATCCTCCTCCACCACACCCGCGCGAGGAACCGGGTGCGCGAGCACCTGGAGCCCCGGGCGTACACCGATGCCTGGCAGGGCGGCGCCGACGCCGAGGACGGCGTCGCCCTGGCGCTCGGCATCGCGGACGAACTGCGCCGGGGCACGGCCGGGTGACCGGGGAGCGATCGGCGGAGCGCGTCCGGACGGAGGCCGCCGCGCCGCTCACTCGGTCGTGGCGGCCTCCAGGACGGGCACGGCCGCGGCCCGGCGCGCGGGCAGCGCCGACGTCGCCAGGGTCGCCGCCGCCGCGCCGGCCGCCACCAGCGGGAACAGCCACCACGGCGGGTCCGGGCGCAGGAAGGAGCTGCCGCTCGTCACGTGCAGCAGCGCCAGCGTCCCGGTCGCGATCGCGAGGCCGAGCGCGGTGCCGAGGACGACGACCGCGGCCGCCTCCCAGCGGACGATCGAGCGGATCTGCCGCGAGGTGGCGCCCACGGCGCCCAGCAGGCCGAACTCCCGGGTGCGTTCGGCGACGCCCAGCGACACCGTGGTCGCCATCCCGAACAGCGCGAGCAGCAGCGCCATGCCCGCGAAGGTGTACGTCGCCCGCAGCGGGCGGGTGAGCGTGTCCGACGCGGCGTGCACGTACGCGTCGCGGTCGAGGACGCGCGCGCCCGGCACCGCCGCGACGGCGCCGGCCAGCGCGTCCGGGGAGCCGCCCCGCACCAGGACGGCGCGGGTCTCGGCGTTGGGGTCGAGCCGGTCCATCGTCGCGGCCGACACGAGCGCCTGCTCGGCGAACACGTGCGAAGGGTCGTGGTAGGCGGCCGCGACGGTGAGCGCGACCCGCCCCTGGGGGCCGCGCACGACGATCTCCTGCCCGCGCCGGAGCCCGAACTGCTCCATGGCGGTGGAGGCGAGCGCGATCTCCCCGGTGCGGAGCGCGGGCGGACGTCCGCCGAGCCGCAGGACGTCCGGCAGCCCCTCCTGCTCGGCGCCGCTGACGAGGAAGGTGGACGGCTCGGGCGCCTCGCCGTCTTCGGTCCGGGCGGGCGGCGACACCAGTTCGGCCTCGGTCTGCGTGAGGGCCACGGCCCGCGACACTCCGGGCGCGCCCGCCGCGAGGGCGGCGACGTCCCGGGACAGCGGCGCGGGCGCGCCCTCGGCCGTCCGGGAGGTCGCGGCGATCGCGTGCTCGGCCGCCATGACCTCCCGTCCCGCTTCCCGGAACCGGTCCTGGACCGACACCGTGATCAGCGCCACCGAGGACACCAGCGCGACGCCGAGCATCAGCGACGAGGCGGCCGAGGACACCCGGCGCGGGCTGCGGGTGACGGCGGCGCGCGCCAGCCGCCCGGTCTCCCCGCCGACGAGCGTGCCGATCCGGCCCACCGGCCCGCCGAGGGGCGCGACGAAGAACGGCGCGAGGACGGCCAGCGCCGGCACGGCGAGCACCGCCCCGAAGACGATCATCAGCGCGACACCGAACGTCCGGTCCGGACCGGGCGGGTCGTCCGCCCGGACCGCCACCGCGACCGCCCACCAGAAGCACGCGCCGACCAGGAGCGCGGACGCGCCCAGCAGCCGCGGCAGCCGGCGGCCCGGGGTCTCGGCGGCGGTGCTCCGCAGCGCCTGGACGGGCGGGACGCCCGCGGCGCGGCGGGCCGCGCGCCACGCGGCCAGCTGGGTGACGCCGATCCCGGCCGCGACCGGAGCGGCCAGGGCGACCGCTCCGAACTGGGGCCCGGCGGCGGAGACGTCGAAGCCGTCCCGCGCGAACAGGCGGATGAGGAGGGCGGAGAGGGGGAAGCCGGCGGCCGTGCCGCCGACCGCGGCGAGCGCGCCCAGCACCAGCGCCTCCAGGCGGATCAGCCGGTGGATCTGCCGCGGCGTGGCGCCGATCGCCCCGAGCAGCGCGAGCCGCCGGGTCCGCTGCCGCACCAGCGCGCCGAAGGTGTTGGCCACGACGAACAGGCCGACGAAGATCGCCACCAGGGCGAGCATGCCGATCACCCCGGCGACCGAGGCGCCCTCGCCCGCCGCGGCGGCGGCCTGCGCGTCCCGCACCGACGTCGCGGTCCGGACGGTCGCCGTCCCCTCCAGATGCCGGGCCAGGTCGTCGCGGAGCCGCTCGGCGGACACCCCGGGTCCGGCCTTCACCCAGACGGTCCGCCAGACGCCCGGAGGGAGCACCGCGGCACGCCGCACCGTCTCGGGCGGCGCCAGCACCAGATCGCCGGCGGCGACCGCGCCCCGCCCCTGGACGCTCACCACCCCGGCGACCGTCACTCTGCGCGTCTCGCGGGGCAGCGTCAGCGTGAGCGTGTCCCCCACGTCCAGGCCGCCGGTCCGCGACAGGTGCTCGACCACGGCCACCTCGCCGTCGGCGGCCGGGGCGCGCCCCGCCTCCAGCCGGTACGGGTTCAGCCGCGGGTCGGCCACCCAGGGGCGCAGCAGCGTGCCGCCCTCGGCCGACGCGGTGATCGCCCGCCCGCCGGGGCCGGCCGCCGTCACCGCCACCGCGGCGTCGCCGGCGACCGCCGCGACGCCCGGCCGGGACGCGACGAGGTCCAGCCGGATCCGGCCGTCGGGTGACGCGTTCGGGTCGTCCGGCACGTCCGTCCCGCCCTGGACGAGGACGTCCGCGCGGTGGTACTCGCTCGCGTCGGCGCTCGCCACCGCCTCCTGCGCGCGCAGCGCGAACTGCAGCGACCCGGCGATGAGCGCGACGGACCCGAGCGCCGCGAGCAGCGTGGCCGTGAGCCGCGGCCACCCGTCGGCGAACGAGCGGCGCGCGATGAGCCACAAGGGGTTGCCCATGGTCAGCCCTCCGTCTTCCGCATGCGGGCGTGGACGGCGTCGACGGTGGGCGCGGCCAGTTCGTCCACGATCGTCCCGTCGGCGAGAAACAGCACCCGGTCGGCGCGGGCGGCGGCCGCCGGATCGTGCGTGACCATGACCACCGTCTGCCGGTAGGAGTCGACGGCCGTCCGCAGGAAGGCGAGCACCTCGGCGCCGGAGCGGGAGTCGAGGTTGCCGGTCGGCTCGTCGGCGAACAGCACCTCCGGCCGGGTCAGCAGGGCGCGCGCCACGGCGACCCGCTGCCGCTGCCCGCCGGACAGGTCCGAGGGGCGGTGGCCGAGCCGCTCGCGCAGCCCGAGCGCGTCCACGATCGTGGCGAACCACCGCTCGTCCGCGCGGCGGCCCGCCAGCCGCCCGGTGAGCCGGATGTTCTCCTCGGCGGTCAGCACGGGCAGCAGGTTGAACGACTGGAAGACGAATCCCAGCCGCTCGCGGCGCAGCTCGGCGAGCCGGGCGCGCGACAGGCGGGTGATGTCGACCGGGCCGATCACGACGGTGCCGGACGTCACGGCGTCCAGGCCGGCCAGGCAGTGCAGGAACGTCGACTTGCCGGACCCGGACGGCCCCATGATCGCGGTGAACTGCCCGCGGGGGAACGCCGCCGACACCCCGCGCAGGGCGTGCACGGCGCCGTCCCCGCTCCCGTAGGTCTTGACGACGTCCGACGCGACCATGACCGGTTCCTCGACGTCCGGCCCGGTCGGCGCCGCGTTCCGCGCCGCGGGAGGGGGCGGGGCCGGCGCGGCGGGTCGCGCCGGCCGGCGGAGCGGCGCGCGGCGGCGGATCGGCTCTGGCATGTCTCCTCCGGTCGCTTTCTGGCGTATCACGAGAGATAATCTCACCTGAGACTATATCAAGTGGTCCTAGAATGGACCCATGCTCCACGACCTGCTCGAACGACTCCTGTCCGGAGACGGCGGCCCCGCCGCCGACCACGTGGGGCTCGGCATGCTGCTGGCCGAGGCCCACAACCGGAGCCGGGAGCGCGTCAACGACGCGCTGCGCCCGCTCGGCATCAACATCCGCGGCTTCGGCGTCCTCCTCGCGCTGCCGCTCTACGGCCCGGTCACCCAGCGCGACCTGATCGACCGCACCGGCATCGACAAGTCGACGATGGTCCGGCTCATCGACGAACTGGAGGACGGCGGGCTGGTGTCCCGCGAGCGGACGCCGCAGGACCGGCGCG
Organism: Actinomadura rifamycini DSM 43936; assembly: GCF_000425065.1. GTDB lineage: Bacteria > Actinomycetota > Actinomycetes > Streptosporangiales > Streptosporangiaceae > Spirillospora > Spirillospora rifamycini. Next base: position 189,185 of record NZ_AULB01000009.1, on the reverse strand, counting down.
CGTACTCGATCGTCCTGACGCCGCGGGGCGGGGAGACGCTGGAGAAAGCGTGGCGGGCCACGGACGAGGTGGGCGGCGCGATGTTCGGCCGGCTCACCGGTCCCGAACGCGGCCTGCTCGTCGACCTGCTCCGCCGCCTCGCCGACCCCGCCGGCGCGCCCGGCCCGGACGGGCCCGCGCCCGGCCCGCGCTGACCGCCGGCAGCCGGGCCCGCGTCCCGGCCGTCCGCCGGGACGCGGTCAGGGGCGGCCCGGCGGGGACAGCGCGGGGGCCAGCCAGCGCTCCAGCAGGGCGCGGAGCCGGGCCTCGTCGTGCGGCGGCTCGCCCGGATGCTGCAGCAGCGAGGTCAGGAGCCGCATGATGATCTCGGCCAGGCCGTCGAGGTCGTCGTCCCCGATCCCGGCGGCGGCCCAGTCGACGGGGTAGCGCTGCAGCATCTTCGCACCGTAGGCGATGGTGTCGGCGGTCGTCGCGCCGCGCCCGAAGGCGCTCGCGTCGCCGAGCCGCAGCAGGAGGCTCAGCCGCGGGTCGGCCGGGATGGTCCGGACGCAGAACACCATGCCCTCGACGACGGCCTCGGCCGGGTCGGTGACGCCCCGGAGGCGGGCGATCAGCCGGTCGACGAACGACTCGGCGCCCTGGGCCGCCACCTCGGCGAGGATGTCGCCGATGCGGCCGAAGTGGCGGTAGACGGTCTGGCGGGTGACGCCGAGCTCGTTCGCGACGTCGGACAGGGTCGTCTTCGCGACACCGTGCCGCTCGATGCACCGGACGGTCGCGTCGACGATGCGCTGCCGGGCCTCGGCGTCCGATCCGGGCGGCCGCCCTCCCCAGCCGTGGTGCCCCATGGCCCTAGGATCGCACAGGCTCCGCCGTCCGCCGCGCGCCGGACGCGCGGACCGCGGCCGCGATGAGCGCCGCCGCCGCGGCGGCGCACGGCACGACGTACCAGAGGCTGCCGATCGGCGTCCCCTGCTCGGTGACGCCGTCCGCCGCCGCGAAGTACGCCGGCAGCGCGACCAGCCACAGGACGACGTGGACGCCGAGGTACAGCGCCGGGTAGATCCGCGCGAACCCCGGCGACGCCACCGGGGACGGCTCGGCGCGCGCGGCCCGCCAGGCGTCCGCGAGCAGCCACAAGCCGGCGGCCCAGACGACGGCGAGCTCGGCGCCCAGCACGGCCCGCTGGACTCCCAGCAGGTCCTCCCCGCGGAAGGCGCCGCTGGGCGCGCTCGCGATGATCATCGCCAGGGGCGTCGCGGCGCCCGCCACGGCGGCGCGCCACCCGATCCGCGGGCCGGTGAGCGTGCGCGGGCCGTCCGTCCCGCCGGTCAGCCGGACGACGAGGTAGGTCATCGCGCCGAAGGACACCGAGGCGAACAGCAGCATGCTGTTCATCGGCACCGACGCGAGCGCCGGCTGGTTGATCGTCTCGTTCCCGGTGTTCCACGCCCACCACTTCAGCTGCGGGCCGAGATGGTCGAAGATCTCGTAGAAGACCTGGCAGGCGAACGCGACCGCCACCGCCCCGGCCAGCGGCCCGCGCCGCGCGAAGACGCCCAGGACGCGGACCAGCTCGTAGGCGAGCTGCGACAGCGCCGGGTAGAAGGCCACGATGTAGAGCGGAAGCCGATCGAACATGAACTGCACGGTGAACACGTTGTGGGAGAAGATGAACCCGACGTGCTGTTCGAGGCCGAACCACTCCGGGAAGTAGAGCGGCGGCTCGATCACGGCCAGGTAGACGACCGACGCGAACCACAGCGCGATGTTGGCCGGGTCGCCGTCGCGCCGCCACCGCCGCCACGCGTGGACGAGCGCGAACACGGCGCCGCCGATGACGAGCAGCTCCAGGACGGGCATCGTGCCGTTCTCGAGGCCGAACGGGTCGCGCAGATCGACCACCGGCTCGGTGCCGTGGCAGGAGTAGCCGAGTCCCTCGGCGAGGCGCTCGGCCGCGGCGCCGCAGGTGTGGTCCATGGGGGCTCCTCGGGTCAGGCGTCGACGAGGCCGGTGCCGGCGGACGCGCCGGCGGAGCGCGTGCGGCCGGTGTAGTCCGTGCCGGGCGGGTCCTTCTTCTCGTCGAACCCGCCGGGCACGACCGTGCGCCCGAGCCGCCGCCGCACCTGGTGGCGCGCCAGGCCGAACCAGAACCGCGGATCGAGGGCCATCTGCCGCAGCGACCGGTCGAGGTTGAACACCTCGGCGAACGTCCGCTCCACATAGGCGTCCTCGCGGCCCGCGGCGGTGATCGCGTTGAAGACCGGCCAGCCGAACCGCGCGGTCAGCCTGCGCCGCCAGGGCGCCGCGACCTCGGTGCCGGTGGCGAAGTCGTACGCCTGGTCACGGGCCATCGCGAGCATCCAGGGCACGTCGAGGGACGCCTTCTGCCGATCGAGGAACGCGCGGAAGAAGCCGGGGTCGAGGGCGTCGCGGTCGCGCAGCAGCTCGCCGAGGATGAGCGCCGAGCGGGCGGCCGAGCTCATTCCCTGGGCGTAGAACGGGTTGAAGGCGCAGATCGAGTCCCCGAGGGCGACCAGCCCGGCCGGAGGGGCCTCGAGAAGGTCGAACCGGCGCCACTTGTTGCCCGTCGAGCGCGTCAGGTGCACCTCGGACGTCGGCGTGCACGCACGCGCCGCCCGTCCGAAGGCGGCGGCCCGCACGCGATCGGCCGCGGCCTCGAACGCGTCCGCCTCGCGCGGCATCCGGATGCCCCACGACCCCATGCACACGATGGCGCGGTCGCCCTCGATGGGGAAGAAGTTGCTGAGGAACTCGTGCTCCTCGGGACGGTCGCCGCGGTCCTGCGTCGGCGTGACGACGAGGTGCTTCCACCACCACGTCTCCGGGCGGCGGTCGGCGGGCGGCAGGTCGTACCACCGCGAGACGTAGGTGACCTTGGCGTCGAGGGTCCGCTCCGGCGGCGCGGGCCAGCCCGCCGCCGCGAGCCAGTCGGCCACCGGGGAACCGCGCCCGAGCGCGTCGACGACCAGGTCCGCGGCGAGCCGGCCCGCGCCGTCGGCGGTGCGGTACTCGACGCCCTCGACGCGCCCGCCGGCGGTGCCGCCCCCGGACGAGCGGAGCCCGGTGACGGTCGCGCCCTCGCGGATCTCGATGGACGGCAGTTCGCGGACCCTGTCGCGCAGGACCCGCTCGATGAGCACGCGCGAGCCGTAGACCATCGTCATCGACCCGGACTTGCGCGGCGCCCAGCCGTCGTTCTCGCAGTACGCGGCGTCCATCGACGGCATCAGCCGCATCCCGCCCGCGGCGATCAGCGATTCCTCGAAGCCGGGGAAGATCTCGCCGATCGCGCGGCGCCCGGAGTTGAGGAGGAAGTGCGGGTGCTTGCTCTGCGGCACGCCGCGGCGGTGCTCCGCGCCCGGCGGCAGCCGGTCCCGCTCCAGGACGACCACCGCGTCGAAGTGCCGCGCGAGCACCCCCGCGGCGCACAGGCCCGCCACGCTGCCGCCGAGCACCACGGCCGTCCGTCCCCGCATCCCGCCCACCTCACATTCATACAGATTGTGAGTGAATGTATGATCCAGGCATGGGCGGGTCAAGGGGGGAGCGGCCGGCGGCCGGGGTCAGGCCCGGTGCCCGGGCTCCATGGCGGGCAGCGAGCGGAAGGTGAGCGGGGCGGACCCGGTGCCGGCCGACACCTCGGTCGGTTCCAGCAGGAACCCGACGTGGTCGCCGACGTCGAGGCGCTCCAGGACTCGGCCCACCAGGTGGCGGCGGGCGCCGGTGAGCAGGGGCACGCCTCCGGGCCCCGGCCGCCAGGAGCAGCGGGCGAACTTGTCGATCTCGTCGCCGGTCCGCGAGCCGAACAGCGCGGCGAGCCGCCGCTGGTCGCCGTCCCGTCCGAGGACGTGGACGGCCAGGACCTCCGCCGCCTCGGCGACCCGGAAGGTGCGGTTGCGGCGGGACAGGCACACCAGGAACCGGAACGGGTCGATGCTGGTCTGCGTCGCGAACCCGACCAGGCAGCCCGCCCGCGCCCCCGTCCCGGCGTCGGCGGCGGTCACCACGAACATCGGGTAGTCGAAACCGTCGACGAACTGTTCGCTGTCCACCGTCTCTTCGCTGTCCACCGTCTCTTCGCTGTCCACCGTCGCAGCCTATGAGCCGGGGCCCGCGCGGCCGAGGACCGCGGCCCGCGGGCGCGCCCGGTCACGCCGTCGCGCGGGCGGCGAGCAGGTCGAGGACGAGGCGCAGCGGCGGCCAGTTCGCGTGGCCGCGGCGGACCACCGCGTACGAGCGCAGGACGACCGGCGGGCCGGCCGGCGGCAGCAGGGCGGTCTCGGGCGGCACCGGCCGGCAGCGCCGGCGCCTCGGCGGGCTCGTGCTCGCGGATGCGCAGCCGCACCGCCGGGCGGTCGGCGAGGTCGGCGACCACCGGCAGCAGGGAGCGGCGGACGGCGGTGGCGAACCCGTCCCTTCCACTGGGGGCATGACCTCCACCTCCCCTCCCCCGCCGCGCCTGCGGGGACGACCGCGCCGCGTCCGCGGGAGCCGCGCGCGGGGGCGGCGTCCGCGCGGGGGCACCGCCAGCGCGCTGGGGTTCCTCGGCCCGCTCGGCCTGGCGGTGGCCCCGGGGCCGCGGCGGCGCGCGGCTGTGGCCGCTGCCGGCGGGCGCGGGGGTCCTGCTGCTCACCGAGCCCTGGCACGGCGCGACCGACCCGGTCGGCGGCGGCTGCGCCCTGGCCGCCACCGCCTGCTGGGCCGTCTCCATGCCCGTCGCCGCCGTGGTGGCCACCGCGGTCGCCGGACCGCAGGTCGTGGACCGCCTCGCTTGGCCGCTGCCGCCGGCCGGGCTGGGCCTGGCGGTCCTGGTGCCGGTGGTGCCGTTCATCCTCGAACTGATCGCTCTGCGGCGGCTCAGCACCGCCGCGTTCGGCACGCTGATGAGCCTGGAGCCCGCCATCGCCACCGTCATCGGCCTGGCCCTCCTCGGGCAGACGCCCGGCCCGCTCGCCGCCGCGGGCGTCGCGCTCGTCGTCATCGCCGGCGTCGGCGCCGAACGCACCGGGGCCCGCGCGGGTGCCCGCGCCGGCGCACCGTCCGGGGGCCGCCCGCCGGAACCGGGCCCGGATCCGGGGGCGCCCGTCAGTGCCGGGTCTCGATGAGGCGCCGCAGCGCGGCCCGGGCGGGCGGGCCCCACGTGGCCTTGCCGCCGGGCCGGCCGTGGACGCCGGCGTCGCCGATGAGGACGCAGGCGAGGGCGCGCAGCACCGCCCATCCGCGGGCGCGGCGCAGGGTCGCGGCGTCCGGGGCCGGGCGGTAGGCGGCGTGGAAGCGGTCGACGGCGCCGTCCGGCAGCAGGATCCAGGCGGCGGCGAGGTCGCAGGCCGGGTCGCCCGCGCAGAGGTCGCCGAAGTCGACCACACCGTGGAGGGCGCCGTCGGCGGTGAGGACGTTGGCCGGATGCAGGTCGCCGTGGAGCCACAGCGGCGGGCCCGCCCAGCCGGGCGCCGCGGCGGCGTCCTCCCACACCTCCCGGACGGCGTCCGGGTCGGGGACGAGCCCGAGGCCGGCGGCCGAAGCGAGCTGCTCGGCGAACCACGCGGTGTGCTCGGCCGGCGGGCCTCCGCGGTTCCGGCCGACGGGCGCCCCCTCGGGAGCGGGCCGGTGGAGCGCCGTCAGGAAGGCCGCCAGGGCGTCCGCCGCCTCCGCCCCGCGCGCGACGGGGGCGCGGTCGGCGGGCGTGCCCGGCACCCAGGTCGTGACGATCCAGGGGCGCGGGAACCGCGCGGAGGGCTCGCCGAGCCGCTGCGGGACGGGCACCGGCAGCGGAAGGCCCGGAGCGAGGACCGGCAGCCACGCATGCTCCTTGCGCAGCAGCTCGTCCGCGGACGCCGTCGCCCAGGGCAGCCGCACGGCCAGGTCGTCCCCGAGCCGCCACAGCTGGTTGTCCCAGCCGCGGGCACCGAGCCTCACCGGGCGGCCGGCCAGGTCGGGGTGCTGGTCGCGCAGCAGGTCCCGCACCAGCCCCGCGGTGATCTCGATCTCGGAATGCGTCATGGGGAGCAACGGTAACCGGACGGCGGCGGCCCCGGCGCCGCCGCGCACGCGGGCACCGATCCCGGTCCGTCATCGATGAGTCTCGCCGGCCTCCCGAGTCTGTATCCCCGAAACGCCGCACGATCGACCGCACCCGGGGAGAGAGCATGACCGCCACCTACACGTTCGACGTCTTCTCCAGCCTCGACGGCTTCGGCGCCGCCGGCGGCGACTGGACCGGCTACTGGGGCAAGCAGGGCCCCGAGCTGCTCGACCGCCGCCTCGCCCTGTACCGCGAGGAGCAGCGGATGGTCTTCGGGGCCGCCACGTACCGCCTGTTCGCCCGGATGCTCGCCGAGAGCACCGAGGACTCCGACGTGCGCGACCCCTGGGTCACCCGGATGTGGAACCTGCCGGCCACGGTCGTGTCGACCACGCTGGAGGAGCCCCTGGACTCGCCGGACGCGACCGTCGCGAACGGCGACGCCGTCGACGTCGTCGCCCGGCTCAAGAAGGAGTCCGCGGTGCCGCTGCGCTCGCACGGCAGCCTGTCGATGAACCGGGCGCTGATGGCCGCCGGCCTCGTCGACCGCGTCCAGGTGACGCTCTTCCCCGTGATCACCGGCGCGACGGGGCTGGACCCGGTCTTCCGGGGCGCCGCCGACTTCGATCTCGAACTGCTCGAGCGGCGGACGCTCGACGGCGACATCCAGGAGCTCGTCTACCGGCCCGCCCTGCACGCCTGACGGCTCCCCTCGGGACGAACCGGGAACCGGGACGCGCCACCGGCGGTCATACTCCTTCGGGACGATCTCGAGGAGTGTGGGTGCGTACCTTCGCGCGTGTGGTGACCGTACTGGGACTGGCGCTCGCCTCGTCGGCAGCCGGCGCGGCGCGGCCGGCGGCGGCGTGCGGCTGCGGCGCGATGATCGCCGACAGCTCGGTCCGGATCTCCGACGAGACGTCGATCGTCCGCCACGACGCGGCGGCCCGCACCGAGGACATCGTGATGCGGCTGTCGGCGGAGTCGGCGGAGAAGGACGCGGCCTGGCTGTTCCCCACGCCGTCCGAGGCGACGGTCCGGCTCGGCGAGCGCGGCTGGTTCGAGCAGCTCGACGCGCTCACCGAACCCCGCGTGGTCACCCGCCGGATCTGGTTCCCCGACCTGGGCTCCGGCGACGGCGCGACCGCCGGGGCCGCGCCGTCCGGGCCCGGCGGGTCCGTCGAGGTGCTCGGCGAGCGCGACCTCGGGCCGTTCCGGGTGGCGACGCTCGACGCCGACGCCCCGGACGCGCTGAGCGGCTGGCTCGGCCGCAACGGCTACCGCCTCCGGCCCGACCTCGCGGAGGCGCTCGGCCCGTACGTCGAGCAGGGATGGAAGTACGTCGCGGTGAAGCTGCGGCCGAGTTCCGGCGACCGGCTCACCGGTGAGCTGGCCCCGCTGCACGTGTCGTTCGCGTCGGACGAGCTCGTCTACCCGATGCGGCTCTCGCGCCTCGCGGAGAACACGCAGCGCCTGCACCTCTACGTGCTCGCCGACCACCGCGTCGAGCAGACGACCGGCGCCCGCATGCGGCTGGCCTTCGCCGGACGGGTGGCGCCCGGGCAGGTGCGGTCCCCGGAACTGCGGGAGTTCCTCGGGGACGGCCGGTTCATGACCGAGCTCACCGACGCCTCCATCGACCCCGAGGAGATCGACGACGACTACCGCTTCGCGGCCTCGGACGACGAGCCCTACCGGCAGGTCGTCTACCGGGAGGAGGTCGTCCGCTTCCTGGGCATGCCGGCCGGCTGGGTGATCGTCTTCGGCGGCGGCGCCCTCGCCGCGGGGCTGGGGGCCGTCCTGGCGGCGCGCCGTCTCCGGCGCTCCCGGGTCACCGGCGCGTGACCGCACCGGGCCGCGCCCGCCGCCTCGAAACGTCGCAGCGCGCCGCTACTCTCCCTCCACCAGAACCGATCAAGGGAGCCCGCATGGACCTGCCCCTGCCGCGCACCGCGTACGACATCGAGTTCGACGACGAGGGCCGGGACGGCCACGCCTTCGGCCGCCCGCCCGGGCTGCGGCCCGAGCAGTGGCCCCGCTCCCGCGTGAACGGGCTGCCGATGGCGCACCTGTTCACCGTGCGGGTCCCGGAGGAGTACCGCTGCGCCGGCGGCGACCTGGCCGGGCTCAGCGTGTTCCAGTCCGACGACCACGTGGCCGACGCGGTGGAAGGGGCGGCGGACGCGATCGGCGGGGCCGCCCCGCCGGAGCACGGCCCGCAGGCCGCGGCGTTCTGGTCCGCACTCGCGGCCTACGCGGAGGACCGCCATGCCCGTGAGCGCTACCGCGAGGACGAGATCGGCGGCGGCTGGGCCTGGATCTGGCTGACCGAAGCGGAGCTCGCCGCACCGCCCTGCCCGCTGCCCGACCCCGCGACGAAGGAGCCGGACCAGACGGACGACGACTGCGCCGACGCCTGGCGGCACGATCGTCCGGCACGCCCGCTGCGCCTCCGGGCCCGCGCCGACGACCCGAACGCCGGCAAGCGCTACGACGAATGGGGAAGCAGCGGGTCCGGGTACGTCGAGATGCACTCCGAGGAGGGCGAGCGCCTCGGGCTGAAGGAGAGGTTCTTCGACCGGTGCCACTTCGGCGGCACCGCCACCGTGGCGAACGGCGGCGACTTCGGCCCGTTCTTCCTCGGCTTCGGCGAGGCGCTCGGCGACCCGAACCTCGGCGGCGGCGGCTTCGCGCACCTCGACCTGGAGACCGAGGAGATCGACTGGTCGCAGTGAAGGTCCTCCCCGGCCGGGCGGTCAGGTGAAGCGGTCGCGGAGTTCCACCTTGCGCACCTTCCCGGTGGCGGCCGCCCTGGGGAGGGCGTCGACGAACTCCAGGCGCTCCGGCCAGAAGAACGCCGTCATCCCGGCGTCGCGCAGCAGCGCCCGCACCTCCTCCAGCCCGATCCGGCCGTCCGCGGAGGCCGGTCGGACGACCGCGCAGATCGTCTGGTCGGCGCCGCCGAGCACCGGCAGCCCGACCACCGCCGCCTCCTCGACGGCGGGATGCCGGGCGAGGATCTCCTCCATCTCGGTGGTCGGCACGAAGAACCCGTTGCGGAAGACGGTGTCCTTCGTGCGGCCGGTGATGCGGATCCCGCCGCGCCCGTCGCGGCGGGCCAGGTCGCCGGTGTCGAACCAGCCGTCCTCGTCGCAGAACGACGCGTACAGCTCCTCCCGCCGCAGGTACCCCAGGCATTGGGCGGGGCCGCGCACCCGCAGCGCGCCGACGTCCTCCCGGCCGGGCAGCGGGTCGATGCGGACCTCCATGCCGGCGATCGGGCTGCCGTCGCTGTGCGCCGCCCAGTCCACCGGGTCGTCCGGGCGGCTGATCGTGACCGCGCCGTTCTCCGACATGCCCCACAGCGAGAACAGGCGCCGCCCGAACACCTCGCCCACCTCCCGGACGAGCGAGGTCGGGATCGGCGCGGACCCGCCGACCACCCAGCGCAGGGCGCCGAGGTCGCGCGGCCCGGCGCGCTGGGCGTCCACCAGCGGCCGCAGGAAGTGCGGCGGGGCGTACAGGTAGGTGACCCGGTGCTCCGCCAGCAGGTCCGCCATGGCGGCGCCGTCCGTGGTGTCCTGGAAGACCGCGGTGCCGCCGAGCGCGAGCGGCATCAGCATCCCGCGGACGAACCCGGTGTAGTGGGTGTAGGCGGCGACCATGGTCAGGACGTCGCCGGCGCCCAGGTCGAAGACCTCGGCCTCGCCGCGGATCGGCGCGTACAGGGTGTTCTGGCTGTGCAGGACGCCTTTGGGCTCGCCGGTGGTGCCCGAGGTGAACAGGGTCAGGTACGGCTCGTCCGGGCCGAGCTCCCGGCCGTCGAGGTCCGCTTCGCGCGTCTTCTCCCACGGGGTGTCGAAGAAGAACTCGTGCAGGTCGCGGACGCCCGGGGGTTTCGGCCCGCCCGACACCACGACGTGCTCGAGCGACGGCAGCTCGGCGGCGAGCCGCAGGCCGAGCTCGCCCGGCGCCTCGCCGCCGAACTCGGCGAGCGTGACGAAGACCCGGGACTCCGTCAGGCCGAGGTAGGCCGCCAGCTCCCGCTCCCGGTACACCGGGAGGAGCGGGCAGATCCGCGCCCCGGCGCGCAGGCAGCCCAGCGCGAGCACCGTCAGCTCCCAGCCGTTGGTGAGGTGGACGGCGACGGTGTCGCCGGGGCGCACGCCCAGCTCGATCAGCGCCCCGGCGCAGCGGTCGGTCAGCAGGGCGAGCTCGGCGTAGTCGAGCGTGCGGGTGTCCCCCGAGTCCGCGCGGCGCGCGACGACCGCGGCCTTGCCCGGGTGGTCGCGCGCGTGCCGCCGCAGGTCGTCGAGGAAGGTCGCGTCCCGCCACCAGCCGCTCCGCCGGTACTCCTCGGACATCCCGTACCTCCGTCTGGTTCGCCTCGAACGTCGGATTCGATGGGTGGTCTCCCCGGGGCGCGTCACGCCGTGGAGAAGTGGAAGGCCGACCGGGCCGTGTCGCGCTCCCACGCGTCGCGGTCGCGGATGTAGAGGGCGTCGCGGGCCTCCACCGACAGCACGGTCATCCCGGTGCGGTCGAGCCGGTAGGTGATCCGGCCGGTCACCCGCTCGGCGACGCTCGTCACGAACGCCTGCGCGGCCACCCGGAGCGACCCGAACCAGCGGCCCTCGAGCGCCTCCCTGGTCCACGCCTGCTCCAGCGACAGCTTCTCCCGGATGGTCTCGGCGGGGACGGTGGCGCTCTCCAGCTGCCGGTAGGCGTGGAGCAGCAGGCACGCGGCGGGCATCTCGCGGACCTCCAGCACCTTCTCGCCGCTGTCGATGTGCTCCAGGCCCGAGTAGCGGCCGAGACCGTAGCGGCCCGCCCGGCGGTTGAGGGCCCCGATCAGCTCGCGGAGGCCCGCGGGCTCCCCGTCCAGCGCCACCGGCCTGCCGGCCGCGAAGTCGATGGCGACCTTCTCCGGCCGCTCCGGCGGCGCGGCGGACGTCCAGGTGTAGAGGTCCTCGGGGACCGGGAACCATTCGGGGTCGTCCAGCAGGCCGGACTCGAACTCCCGGCACCACAGGTTGGAGTCCCCGCTGTGCGAGCGGTCGGCGAAGTCCGGGAAGCCCGCCTTCTTCAGCGCGGCCCGCTTGTCGTCGCGGCCGATCGCGTCGAGCTCGTAGGGGCTGCCGAAGTGCCCGTCGAAGCCGAGCGCGGCGATCGAGGTGTTCAGCCTCCGCAGGCTGTTCTGCGACCGGTTCGCGGTGTGCAGCACCACCTGCGCGCCGACCTCGCGGGCGAGCTCCACGGCCGCGCGCGCGAGCAGCGGGCGGCTCAGCGAGGAACTCACCGGGTGGATGCCGAGATAGGACGCCTGCGCGGCGATGGCAGGCGCCACGAACTCGTCGGCGAAGACCGCCGCGCGGTCGGCCAGGACGTGCCGGGCGCCGAGCCGCGCCGCCCCGCCGGCGCTGTCGTCGTACTCGGCGTCGCCGCCCAGGCCCACCGACAGCGCGTACACCTCCAGGTCGGGGTGGCGGCTGAGCCGCCACAGCAGGTAGAAGCTGTCCAGTCCGCCGCTGAACAGCGTCACGACCCGCCCGCCGTTCCGGGCGACCGCTTCGATGTCGTCGAATTCGCGGACGCATTTCTTGGTCCACACGTCAAACCTCCGGAGCGGGACGCTCCCATGCCGTTCCGAGCCACGTCGGTAGTGAGAAACGGGACGCGGACGCGCGCCCGTGCAGATCCGGGGGGTCAGTTGACCTGGCGGTCCCTTCCCGCCCAGTGCGGCTTGCGGAGTTCGCGTTTGAGGACCTTCCCGGTGTTCGACAGCGGGAGGGCGTCGACGAACTCGTAGCCGGTGGGGGTCTTCCAGGCGATCAGCGGCTCGCAGTGCCGCCGGATGTCCTCCGCGCTCGCCGTCCGGCCGTGCTTGAGCACGATGACCGCGTGCACCTTCTCGCCCGGTTTGTCGTCGGGGACGCCGATCACCGCGACCGCGGCGACGGCGGGGTGGGACGCGACCGCCTGCTCCACCTCGGTGGAGTAGACGTTCCACCCGTCGACGTTGATGACGTCCTTGATGCGGTCGACGATGTAGAGGTAGCCGTCCTCGTCCATGTACCCGCCGTCGCCGGTGTGGAGCCAGCCGTCCCGGACGGTCCGCGCCGTCTCCTCGGGCTTGCTCAGGTAGCCGAGCATCATGGCGCCGGTGCGGACGAGGATCTCGCCGACCTCGCCGCGCGGCACCTCCGCGCCGGTCTCGTCGGCGATCCGCACCTCGGCGCCGATCGCGGGCCGCCCGGCGGACCGCAGCTTGCGGCCCGCGGCGTGGTCCTCCGGCGGCAGCAGCGTGGCGAGCCCGAACTCGTTCATCCCGTACCACTGGTGGAAGGCCGCGTTGGGGAACACCTTCATCACCCGCGTCAGCAGCGCCTCGGTGATGGGCGCCGCGCCGTAGGCGATGCTCCGCATGCTGGACAGGTCCCGCTCGGCGATGTCCGGGCGGTCGACGATCTGCTGCATCGTGCCGGGCGCGAACGGCGCGTGCGTGACGCCGTGGCGCTCGATGGCGTCGAGGAGCCCGTCGACGTCGGTCGACCGGGGGACGACGGTGATCCCTCCCCACATCCCCTGGATCAGCCAGGTCACCATCATGGAGATCGAGGAGAAGTTCGACGTGATCAGGATGCGCCCGCCGGGGACGCCGTGGCACGGGACCCGCGCCGGGAGGATCAGCGCCTGGTGGACGAGCCCGGCGTGGCTGACCACGACGCCCTTGGCGCGTCCCGTCGTCCCGCTGGTGTAGACGACGCAGGCGGGGTCCTCCCCGCCCCGGCGGGCGTCCTCCACCGGCCCGGTGCCCGCGATCAGCTCCTCGAACCCGGCCATCCCGGCCGGCGGCGGCCCGTCGCCGACGTGGACGACCTCGCGCAGGTCGGGGCAGGCCGCCCTGATCTCCTCGAGACGGTCCAGGAACGCGTCGTCGATGAAGAGGATCTCGGTCCGGGACTCGGCCAGCGCGTAGATCATCTCGCGCGTGCTCCACGCGGGGTTGACCGGGTGGAACACCCCGTTCGCCCACGCCGCGGCCAGGAAGAACTCGATGTAGCGGTCCGAGCCGAGGGCGAGCATCCCCACGTGTTCGCCGCTCCCCACCCCGCGCTCCCGCAGGGCGCCCGCGAGGCGGGACACCCGGTCGGCCTGTTCCCGCGCCGTACGGAACCGGTCGCCGTAGGCCGTGACCGGCTCGTCCGGGGCGAGCTGCAGCGCCCGATGGACGATGTGGGTTAGGTGCATGGTGTCCTCCGAGTAGCGAACGGGCCGGGCAGGGCCCGCCGGCCGGGATCGCGCCGCCCGTCCGGGTTCACGGCGTTCACAGCGCGGTGGCGAGTTCGTCGAGGGCCGCGGTGAGCACGTCGACGCCCCGCAGGTACTCGCCGATCTCGATGTGCTCGTCGTCGGCGTGGTCCAGCGAGCTGTCGCCGGGGCCGTACGTCGCCATCGGCACGTTCCAGTGGGGTGCCACGGTGTTCATGTCGGACGTGCCGGTCTTGAGGGTCGGGCGCGGCCGTCCGCCGTGCCGCCGGATCGCCGTCGTCACCGCCCGGACGACCGGGTCGGACCGGTCGCGGCGCACGGCGGGGATGTACCGGACGACCGTGACCTCGCCGCCGTCCGCGCGCCCGCGCAGCCGCGCGGCCAGGTCCTCGACGTCGAAGCCCGGCGGGACCCGGCAGTCGATGTCGACCACGGCCTCGGTGAGGTCGCCGCGGATGCCGCGCAGGGTCGCGGCGGGCGCCCCGAACGCGCCGTGGTCGGCGCCGGGCCCGAGCTCCTCCAGCAGGCCGCGCCAGAATCCCGCCGCGACCTCGCTCGCCTTGGCCACGGGGTTGGTGGAGTGCGTCGCGGGGCGCGCCACCCGGTACTCGATGTCGATCTTGCCCTTGTAGCCCAGCACGACCCGCGACCAGCCGCTCGGCTCCCCCACGACCAGCGCGTCGGGCGCCGGGACGGTGCGCGCCAGGTGCTCGCCGCCGCGCGAGAGCCGCTCCTCCTCGACCGCCCCCGCGACCCGGATCGTGCCGGGGAAGGTCGGCCGGGCGGCCGCCGCGCTGATCATCGCCGCGAGCGGCCCCTTCGCGTCCGCGGCGCCCCGGCCCACCAGCCGGTCGCCGTCGCGGCGCGCCGGCAGCGGCCGGTCGACGGTGTCGAGGTGGCTCAGCAGCATCACCACCGGGCCCCGCCCGGTGCCGATGTCGCCGATCACGTTGCCGACCTCGTCGCGGTACGCGGCCATGCCGAGGTCGTTCATCGTCTTCTCGAGGAAGCGCGCCAGCTCGTCCTCGCGGCCGGACGGCGAGGGGATGTCCAGCATGGCGTGCAGCAGGTCGACGGGCCCGATCATGTGATCTCCAGGGTCGTGCCGGCGCCGCGCAGGGCCGCGGTGACCGGACGGGGCACGCGCCCGTCGCAGACCGAGACCCGGGGGACGCCGGCGAGCAGCGCCTCGCGAGAGGCGATGAGCTTGCGGTGCATGCCGCCGCTCGCCGCGTACGGCACCGGGCCGTCGGGGGCCAGCGCGCAGCGGTCCAGGACGGTGTCCTCGTCGGCCGCGTCGCGCAGCAGGCCGGGTGCCGTGGTCAGCAGCACCAGCCGCTCGGCGCCGAGCGCGCCCGCCACCGCCGCCGCGGCCCGGTCGGCGTCCACGTTCACCGGCGCGCCGTCCTCGCCCAGCGCGGGCGGCGACACCACCGGGACGAACCCGCCGTCGAGCAGCACCCGCAGCACCCGGGTCCGCACGCCGGTGACGCGCCCGCTGTGGTCGTCCCGGACGAGCACGGTGCGGCCGTCCCGGACGGTGCGCTGCGCGGGTTTGCGCCGCGCCCGCAGCAGCCCGCCGTCGAGCCCGGTCAGCCCGACCGCCGGGACGTCCGCCGCCGCGAGGGCGCGCAGCAGCCGCGGCTTGACCCGTCCCGCGAGCGCGAGGGTGACGACGTCCAGCATGGCGGGGTCGGTGTACCGGCTGGTCACGCCGCTGGGCGACACGAGGGTGCGGGCGGGCACGCCCAGCTCCCCCGCCAGCCGGTCGGCCTCCGGGCCGCCGCCGTGCACGAGGACGACCTCGCCCGCGCGCCCGGCCAGGTCCGCGCACACCGGCTCGGGCGGCACCGCGCCGCCGCACTTCACCACGGTGACGCCCATCAGACCGGGTGCAGGCCGGGGAACCCCAGGCCCAGGGTCTCGGGCTCGCCGGCGCGGATGTTGAGGCACTGCACCGCGGCGCCCGCTCCGCCCTTCACGAGGTTGTCCAAGGCCGCGATCGCGGTGATCCGGTCGCCGTCCACCGCGAAGCCGACGTCGCAGTAGTTCGACCCGGACAGCAGCTTCGGGTCGGGGAACCGGTGCGCGCCCGTGCGGTGGGCGACGACCCGGACGAACGGCTCGTCCGCGTAGCGTTCGCGGTAGGCGCGCCGCAGGGTCTTCTCGTCGGCCGTCCCGGTGGCGTGGCAGACGACCTGCACCCCGCGCACGGCCTCGACGCCGGTGGCGGTCATCCGGGCGTCCAGGCCGGTCAGCCGGGTCACCTCGGCCTCGTGCCGGTGCCGCACCGGGGCGAACACCCGCATCGCGCCGCTGCGCTCGGCGTGCAGGTTGGCGGCCCCGGCGAGCGCGCCCGAGCCGCTCGACCCCGTGCGCGCGTCGATCTGCACGTCCGGCCGGACCAGCCCGGCCAGCGGCAGCAGGGCGAGGGTCGCGGCGGTCGCCGCGCATCCCGGCACACTGATCAGGTCGGCCCCGGCCAGTTCGGCCCGGTACATCTCCGGGATGCCGGGGACGAACGCGCCGAGCAGTTCGGGGGCGGCGTGCGGCACGCCGTAGTACCGCTCGTAGACCGCGGGGTCGGGGTCCCGGAAGTCCCCCGAGAGGTCGATGACCGTGCCCGCCCGCTTTCTCACCTCGGGCAGCAGCGCCATGGTGGCCCGGTGCGGCGTGGCCGTCAGCAGCACGTCGCAGGTGTCCAGGTCGTCCGGTGCCGTGAACACCAGGTCGGTCTGGCCGCGCAGGTTGGGGTGGACGGAGTCGGCGCGGCGGCCCGGGAAGCGGGTGGAGACCGCCTGCGCGACCGTCGCCCCGGGATGCCCCAGCAGCAGCCGCAGCAGTTCGCCGCCCAGGTATCCGGCGGCGCCCATGACGCCGACCCGGATCATGTCGCCTCCCCGGTTCGCGCGCCCGGCGCCGACCCGGCCGCGGCGGCGGGCTCGGCGCCGGCGCGGGACGCCGCGTCCAGCAGGTGCGCGACGATGGCGTCGGCCACGTCGACGGCGTCGCCGTGCGCTTCCTGGAACCCGTGGAACTCCACGGTGTGGTTCACCTCCAGGACGAGGGGCCCGGCGGGGCCCTCGACCAGGTCGACGCCCAGCACCCCGCCGCCGACGGCGCGGGCGGCCGCGCGCGCCGGCTCGGTGAGGTCCGGGGTGAGCGGGCAGGGGACCGACCGCGCGCCCCGGGCGGCGTTCGTCCGCCAGCCGTCCGCGTAGCGGTACGTCGCGCCGACCACCTCGTCCCCGGCCACGATCACCCGGATGTCGCGGTTCGGCTTGTCGACGAGTTCCTGCAGGTAGACGATGTGCTGCTGCGGGGTCGGCAGGGCGGCGCGGTGCTCCAGGACGGTCTCCGCCTGGTCCCGGTCGCGGACGGCCGCGACCAGCCGCCCCCAGGACCCCGCCAGCGGCTTGATCACGACCGGGAAGCCCAGCCGTTCGGCGGCGTCGGCGCCCGCCTCGGGGGCGAGCGCGACCGCGGTGCGCGGGACGGGCACCCCGGCGCGCCGCAGCAGCAGCGTGGTCCGCAGCTTGTCGCCGCAGGCGGTGATGGTGTCGGACGTGTTGACGGTCGCGACGCCGCGGGCCTCCAGCAGCAGCGACGCGTACAGGCCGCGGCTGTGGGAGATCTCCCGGTTCAGCGCCGCCGCGTACTCCGGCGCGCCGCCCGCCGCGGGCCCGCCCGGCTCGTCGGCGAGCCGGCGGGTGTCGACGTGCGCGTACGCGACCCCGCGCCGCTCCAGCGCGGCGAAGATGCGTTTCTCCTCGTAGCGGACGCGGGAGGCGAGGACGGCCACCGGCCTCACTCTCCCCAGTCCTCCTCGATCTCGGGGGCGAGTTCGAGGGTCACCGGGTCCAGGGCGACGACCTCGAGTTCGCTGGAGCAGTCCGCGCACTGGGCGATCTCGCTCATCCGGACGGGCTCGGCGAGCCGTACCGGGCCCTCACACTCGGGACAGGCAAGGGTCATCCGTACCACCTCCATGGGTTCCGCTGAACAGCTTCAGTGCCGCGGCGACGGCCGCGTCGGCCGTGATGCCGTACCGGTCGAGCAGGTGCTCCTGGTCGCCCGCGCGCTCGGCGAACGTCGCGGGCATGCCGATCCGCGCCACCCGGACGGGCGCGTGCTCGGCCAGCGTCTCGGCGACCGCGCCGCCGAGCCCGCCCGAGCGCCAGTGCTCCTCGACGGTGACGACGCCCCGGGCGCCCGCGGCGGCCTCCAGGACCGCGTCCGCGTCGAGCGGGTGCGGCGTGTGCAGGTTGAGCACGGCCGCCCGCACCCCGCGCGCCGCCAGCAGGTCCGCGGCGCGCAGCGCGGCCAGCACCGGGTGCGGCCCGCACGCCATGAGCGCCACGTCCCCGGGCGGCGGCCGCAGCCACTGGGCGCGGCCGATCTCGAACGGGGCGGCGCCGGGTCCGCCGCCGTCCAGGTCCGGGGTGGCGCCGCGGCCGAGCCGGATGTAGACGGGGCCGGGCAGCGCCAGGCTCTGCCGGACCGCCTCCTCCGCCTGCCGCGCGTCGCCCGGGACGACCACGGTGAAGCCCGGCAGCATCCGCATGATGCCGAGGTCCTCGAGCGCGTGGTGGGTCGGTCCGAGGTGCCCCGCGGCCAGCCCCCCGTGGGTCGCGACGATCCGGACCGGCAGCGCGTTGTACGCGATGTCGATCTTGATGAACTCCAGCGCGCGGGTGGCGGCGAAGGTGGCCATCGTGGTGACGAACGGCATCTTCCCGCTCGCGGCGAGCCCGGCGGCCGTGCCCATCAGGTTGTGCTCGGCGATCCCGAGGTTGAGGTAGCGGCCGGGCACGGCGGCGAAGGCGTCCCGCTCGAACAGCCCGGTGTCGCTGTCGAGGCAGTAGAGCCGCTCGTCGGCGCCCATCAGCCCGGGCAGCAGGTCGCGGTACACCTCCCGCGCGGACCGCGGCCGTGCGGCCGGGCGCTCGTCCGTCCGCGTTCCCGAACGCCGGTCCGGGCCCGCTTCCGGGCGCCGGTCCGGCCGGTCTCCGCGCGCGCCGTCCGGCGTGCCCGTCCCGTCGCCGGTCACGGGGCCTCCTCCCTTCTGCGCCGGGCGCGCAGCACGGCCAGCGAGCGGTCGGCCTGGCGGCCGCTCAGCTTCGCGTAGTGGCTGCGGGTCTTCGCCTCGACCGACGGGAGCCCGCGGCCCTTCACCGTGTGGGCGATGACCGCCACCGGGCGCCCGTCCCGGCGCGCCGCGCTCCCGTTCGCGCCGGACGCGCCGGGGGCGAGCGCGCCGCGCAGGGCGGCGAAGTCGTGGCCGTCCACCTCCCGCACCGACCAGCCGAAGCTCCGCCAGCGGTCCGCGAGCGGCTCCAGGCCGATCGCGTCCTCGGTGGGACCGGTGATCTGCAGCCGGTTCCGGTCGATGACGGCCGTCAGGTTGCCGAGCCCGAGCGCGGCGGAGGCCATGGCCGCCTCCCACACCGAGCCCTCCTGCAGCTCGCCGTCGCCGAGGACGGCGAAGCAGCGGCGGTCCCGGTCGGCGAGCGCGAATCCGTTGGCGAGCGCGAGCCCGTGGCCGAGGGAGCCGGTGGGCATCTCCACCCCCGGGACGGCGCGGACCGGATGGCCCATGAGCCTGCTGCCCGGCCGGGCGTACTCCGCCAGCTCCCCGACCGGGAAGAAGCCGCGCTCGGCCAGCACGCCGTACAGGCAGATGGCGCCGTGCCCCTTGCCGAGGACGAGGATGTCGCGGTCCGCGGCGGCGGGGCGGCGCGGGTCGATCCGCATGACGTCGAAGTAGAGGACGGTGAGGATCTCCACCAGCGACATCGACCCGCCGAGGTGGCCGCCCTCCGGCCCGCCGCACATGCCCACGATGTGCTCGCGGACCCGGTGGGCCGTCGCCGCGAGGTCCGCCCGCGCCGGCGCGCCCATCAGGCCCGGCCCGGCAGCGCGGCCAGCACGAAGTGCCCCGGCAGGTGCACGGCGAGTCCCTCGCGGATCTCGGCGACCAGCGCGCCGCCGTCCAGCCGGATCACCGACGAGCGGCGGTCCAGCAGCGTCGCGGCGGCGGTGAAGTCGCCGACGAGCGCCGTCCCCGGGGGCACCATGCGGGTGCGGCTGACCTTGACGCCCTGGGCGGCCAGCCGTTCGAGGAACGCGCCGTCCTCGACCAGCGGCCACCAGTCGTCCGGGTGCAGGACGATCCCGTCGGCGGACCCGCCGTACCACTCGCACAGCGCCGCCGTCGCCAGCAGCGCGCGGGCGGCCGACCCGCGGTCCTCCGGCGCGGACGGGCGGTGCCGCAGCCCCGGCGTCCGCAGCAGGCCGCGGATCGGGCCGGTCCCGTTGAGCAGCACGTCGTTCTCCGCCGTGCCGAGCCGCACGAGCAGGCGGTAGTCGACGAACGCGGCCAGCGCCGCCGGGTCGGCGAGGATCTCCGCCGGCACCGGGACGGACGCGCTGACCGTCTGCGTCCGCACCGTCGCCGCGCCCACCTCGAACTCCCACTCGGGGGCGGCGTCGTCCGGCTTGGTGTTCTCGGCCCGCTCGGTGAAGACGACGGTCTCGTCGGCGTCCACGACGGCCTTGCGGAGCAGGTGCCGGACGGTGAAGCGGGGCCGGCGCTTCGCGGGCGGGAACAGGTCGCTGATGGACGCGCGCAGCTCGACCCGCGCGCCGGGCCCGTGCCGGGCGTGGGCGAGGGCGAACTCCTCCCCCGGGCTGCGCCGCGTCAGTGCGGGATCGTCCAGCAGCATGTGCACGTCCGACATGGATCACATCCCCAGGGAGCGGCCGCCGTCGACGACCTGGACGGTTCCGGTGACGAAGCTCGCGCGGGCGCTCAGCAGGAACGTTCCCACGGCCGCGACCTCCTCGGGCCGGGCCACCCGGCCGAGCGGGATGCCCGCCTCCGCGGCGACGCGGGCGGTCTCCGCCTCGGCGTCGCCGGTCAGGTCGGCGAGCAGGGCGTCCGTCGCGGTGTAGCCGGGGGCGAGCACGTTCACGGTGACGTCCCCGGGGCCCAGCTCGTGGACCAGCGTCTTGGCGTAGCCGATCAGTCCCGGCCGGACGATGCCCGACAGCGCGAACTTCGGGATGATCTCGCGGACCGTCTCGCTGGTGATCATCAGGATCCGCCCCCAGCCGGCCCGGCGCAGGTGCGGCAGCGCGGCCTGGACGAACGCGATGTGCCCGACCATGCCCAGTTCGAGCGCCGAGCGGTAGTCGTCGGGGCCGAACGCGCCCGTCGGCCCGGCGGGCGGCCCGCCGGCGTTGGCGACCGCGATGTGCACCGCGCCGTGCTCGGCGGCGGTGTCGTCGATCCAGGCGCGCGTCGCGTCGGTGTCGCGCACGTCCAGCGCGCGGGTGCCGACCTCGGCGCCCAGCTCGGCGCGGATCTCGTCGCGGGCCTTGGCCAGCCGGCCCGGGTCGCGGCCCGCGATCGACACCGCGGCGCCTTCGCGGACCAGGTCGCGGGCGAGCGCGAGGCCGATGCCCGCGGACCCGCCGGCGACCAGGGCCACCTTTCCGTTCAGTCCCAGGTCCACGTCGTCCCCTTCGGGTAGCCGTACCGGTGGAGCAGCGGAAGCGCGAGGAGGGTGGTGGCGGCGCGCCGCGGGCCGGGCATCGCGGTCCGCCACCGGCGGTCCTCCTCGATGGCGGTCCGGCCCCGCCCGAAGCGGTTCGGGTTGCCGGTGACCGTGTGGTTGCCGCCGAGTTCGACGGTCCCGTCGGCGCCGACGGGGTTGGGGCCGCCGTGCCCGAGCAGGTCCAGGACGGCGTCCACCGCGGCGCGCGGGCTCCCGGCCACGGCCTCGTACAGCATGTGCAGCGAGTCCTCCCGGTGCGCCCGGCCGACGGCCTCGGCGGCGAGGTTGAATCCGGTCCAGTGCAGCGTGCTGTCCAGCAGGGAGCGCTGCCCGGTGTAGTCCTTGTTCCGCGCCCATGACCAGGCGGCGGCGCGCGGATCGCGGATGAGGTGGACGTAGCGGCCCTCGATGCCCGGCATCCGGGACAGCAGCGCGGCGTCGGAGGCGTATTTTGATCCGTCGACGATCACTTCCGCGCCGGAGACGCGCGCGATGGCGCGGTAGGTCGCGGCGAGCGTCTCGGGCCAGCCGTTGCGGGGCGGGGCCCGCAGCACGCGCCAGGTGTGCCGGGTGCGGCACTGCTCCTGCCAGGCGACCACTTCGGCCGCGTGCCTTTCGAGGGAGAGTCCGGCCGGCCTGACTTCTTCCAAAACCTCGGACCAGAAGGGGCACTTGCGGTGATTCTCGCCGCAGCCGCACCGCGCGTTACTACCGGTACCGAGCACTCCATTACGCCAGAGGAATCGCAACTCGCCCACATGGACGATACCTGGAACCTCGGCCAGAACATTACCCAGCATGGTGCTGCCGTTACGGCACCAACCGGTGATGTAAAGCACTTTCACTGACGATCACAACCCTCCGAGCGGGACGGGTCCGCGTCGACCTCGAACATGGAAACATGATCTTGCACGAAGGGGAATTATCAAGATAGGAGCATGATTGGCTCCGTTTGTTGTGATGTTGTGCCATAAAGGGGCGGGCGGGCGGCCGCGGTGTCAGGCGCTCCAGGAGGGGCGGGCGACGATCTCGACGGCGGCGCACGACCAGGCGAATCCGGCGCCGATGCCGACCAGAAGGACCCGGTCCCCCGGCGCCGCGCGCCCGGTCTCCACCAGGTGCGTCAGGCCGGTGAGCTGGTCCGCGGCCCCGACGTGCCCGGTGCGGCGGCCCCAGTCCCACGCGGTGCGGTCGAGGTCCAGCCCGAGCGGTTCCGCGTACTTCGTCCGGAGGACGTGCTCGCCGACGTTGGGGAAGACGTACCGGTCGATGTCGCCGGGCTTCAGACCGGCCTCGTCCAGCGTTCCGCCGACGGCGTCGGCGAGGCCGGACGCGATCCGCTCCCCCACCGAGCCGCCGGGACGGTCCGCGGCGCCCCCGGCGAACGCCGCCCGGCGGTCCCGCACGTCCACCGGGCGGCCCGGCGCCGCGGCGAACGGCTCGGCGCCCCGGTACATGCCCTCCAGCCCGGTGTCCACCACGGTCGAGACGGCCAGCAGCCGCGCGAACCCGGTCCGGCCGATGACCGCCGCGGCCGCGCCGTCGCCGTACACGATGCCGCGCACGTCGCCGCGCCAGCGGTCGAAGCCGGGGTCGGCGTAGCGGTCGGCGGTCGTGACCAGGGCGGCGCCGCGGGAGGCGTCGGCGGCGAGGTAGGAGGCGGCCAGTTCCACCGCGCCCAGCGCGCCCGCGCACATCTGCTGGACGTCCAGCGCGGGCGCCCGGCGGCCCGCGTCGCCCAGGACCTCGCGGTGCACGTACGCGGCGGCGGGCCAGTAGTCGATCCCCTGGAACCACGCCGAGGCGTGCAGGAGGAGGGACACGCCGGACGCCGGCGTCCCGGACCGGGCGAGCGCCAGCCGCCCCGCTGCGGCGGCCATCTCGGGCGGGGCCTCCCCGTCGGCGACCGTGACGGAGGCGTACCCGTCCGCCCGCCGGTCCTCCGGGTCGTACCGGCCCTCGCCGACCGCCGTGTCGACGTCCACGGCGGGCGGCAGCCGGTACGCGAGCCCGGAAAGGAACAGATCACCGCAACGCATTCGAACCTCCGAGGGTGGTGACGGTAGAAGATTTAGACGTTATGTTGATCTCCGGCGCCGCATTAACCGTTTCCCGCATCGGCAGGAGGCCGCGGTGGGCGACAGCACTCTCCCGAGTTATCGTGACCCGATCCGCAACGGCCGGTCCGGGAGACGCGCCCCTCCGGCGGATCCAATTCCATGCGGCCCGGACCGCAGTTATCGAAGCGCACGAAACCGATCGCGAAACGTTTCCGGAAGGACGAACGGGCGGCGGCCGTTTCCGGCTTCGGCCGCACGCGCCCGCCGGAGCAGAACGGGAGTGCAGACATGACCACGACCTCCGCGAGCCACCGCGAGCGCGGCTGGTGGCGGGACGAGACGTTCCTCGACGACCTCCGGCGGCACGCGCGCGACACCCCCCGCAAGACGGCGGTGATCGCCCGGCGGCAGTCCGACGGGCGGACGCACCGGCTCGACTACGAGCGGCTCGCCGCGATGGCCGACCGGTGCGCGAGCGCGCTGGTGGAGCTCGGGCTGCGGCCCGGGGACGTGTTCGCCGCCCAGCTCACCGACAGGTGGGAGCTCGCCGCGCTCACGCTCGGGTGCATCCGGGCCGGGGTCGTGTACTGCCCGCTGATGAAGACGTACCGGCGCCGCGAGCTCGACGTCATGCTGCGCGTCACCGAGGCGCGGGTCCTCGTCACCATGGCCGAGGACAACGGCGACCGGCTGGGCGAGCTGGGCGCCGAGTTCGCCGCGGAGCTGCCGTCCCTGGAGCGCGTGTTCGTCGCGGACGGCCCCGGACCGGAGGGCACCGGCGAGTTCGAGTCGTTCTTCTTCGGCACCGCCTGGGAGGAGCGGCACGGCCACCTGCTCGACGAGCGGGAGCTCGGCCCCGACGACCCGTACCTCGTCCTGTTCACCTCCGGCACGACCAGCGACCCCAAGGGCGTCCTGCACAGCCAGAACACCCTGTACGCCGCCGTCCGCGGCGAGGCGGAGACGTTCGGGCTCGACGAGACGCTCGTCATGTACACCACCGCGCTGTACACGCACTACACCGGCGTCGTGCAGGGCATGCTGATGCCGCTGGCGCTCGGCGGCACCATGGCGTTCCAGGACGCCAAGGACCCCGCCGACGCCCTCGACTTCATGGCCGCCCACGGGGTCGCGTTCTTCTACTGCGCGCCCTTCTACCTGCTGAGCCTGATCAAGGAGCAGCGGGCCGCGCCGCGCGCGCTGCCGGCGCTGACCTGGCTGGTGAGCGGGTCGGCGCCGATCCCGCCGTACTTCATCGACGAGACCAGGAGCGTCTTCGGGCTCCGGCTGTACTCGCTGTGGGGGATGACGGAGAACGGGCCCGTGACGATCACCCGCCCGGACGACCCGGAGGACTGGGCCGCGCACAGCGACGGCAGCCCCATCGCGGACATGCGGCTGCGCATCGACCCGGTGTCGGACCGGAGCGGGGGCGAGGGCGTGCTGTGGGTGAAGGGGCCGACGCAGTGCCTCGGCTACTACCGGCGGGACGAGCTGTACGCGGCCGACCTCGACGAGGACGGCTGGTTCGACACCGGCGACCTGGCGCGGCCCGACGGCCGCGGCGGCATCCGGATCACCGGCCGCGCGAAGGACATGATCCTGCGCAACGCGAACATCGCGCCGGTCACCGACCTGGAGTCGATCATCGGCCGGCATCCCGGCGTGCGGGACGTCGCGGTCATCGGCCTGCCCGACGAGCACGAGGACGAGACGATCTGCGCGGTGGTGGCGCCCGCGCCGGCGGCCCCGCCGGTGACGCTCGACGAGCTGCACCGCGCGCTGGACGGGGCCGGCATGACCAAGGCGTACTGGCCGCGCCGGCTGGAGCTCGTCGAGAGCTTCCCGACGACCGCGACGGGCAAGATCCGCAAGGAGGAGCTGCGGCGGCGCTACGGGCGGGCGGAGCACCGCCCCGGCTGACGGGCGCCGGGGCCCGCGCCCCGCCCGGCGGCGGCCGGGCCCCGTCACGCCACGACCCGGACCCGGGAGAGCCACCGGTCGAGTTCGAGCAGGTACGACAGCCCGATGGCGGACGTCCGCGCGGTGATCGGGCCGGGCAGCGCGTCCAGCCCGGAGGTGACCGCCGCGCGGACCTTCTCCCGGTCCAACACGTCGAACAGGGGCGCGTTCGGGTCGCCGGCCCGCTCCAGGACGAGGCCCTTCAGCGTCTCGACGTACCCGGGGTCCCGGCTGGCCGGGTAGGCGCTCTTGGGGCGGTCGACGATCTCTTCCGGCAGGAGGTCCGCGCACGCCCGGCGCAGCAGCGCCTTCTCCATCCCCCCGCCCTGCGCGCCCCGGCCGGTCCTGAGGTCCGCGGGGACGTTGAACAGGTACTCGGCGAGCCGGTGGTCGGCGAACGGCACCCGCACCTCGAGCCCGACGGCCATGCTCATCCGGTCCTTGCGGTCGAGCAGCGCGCCCAGCCACCGGGTGAGGCCGAGGTGGAAGACCTCCCGCCGCCGACGCGCGCCGGGGTCCTCGCCCGCGAGGCGCGGCACCTCCGCCAGCGCGTCCCGGTAGCGGTCGGCCTCGTACTCCTCCGGCCGGATCGCGCGCCGCACCTCCTCGCGGAGGAGCACCTCCGGCTGGCGGCGCCCGTACATCCAGGGGAACGACGTGTGCCCGACGTACCGCTCGTCCGTCTGCCAGGTGTAGCCCCCGAACATCTCGTCGGCGGACTCCCCCGACAGCGCCACCGTGCAGTCCTCCCGGACCCCGCGGAACAGGTGGTGCATGGAGATGTCGAGGTCCCCCCAGCCGGGGAGGTCGCGGGCGCGCAGGCCGAGTTCGATGTCCTCGACGAGGCCGTCCGTGCCGACCTGGACGACCGAGTGCTTGATGCCGAGCCGCTCGGCGACCAGCTGCGCGTACGGCTCGTCCGGGCTCGGCCGCCACAGGTCGCCGCCCGGCCGGGCGGGCGCCGGGACGCTCACGGAGTAGCTGGTGAGCTCCCCCGCGAACCGCCCCGCGGCCAGGGCGGTGATGGCGCTGGAGTCGATCCCTCCGGACAGCAGCGTGCCGACCGGCACGTCCGCGACGATCTGGCGTTCGACGATGTCCTCCAGCAGGGAGCGGACCTCCTCCGTCGTCGCGCGGAAGTCCCCGGTGTGGGGCCGAACCTCCACCTGCCAGTACCGGCGCTCGCGGACCCCGGACGCGTCGGCGACGACGAGGCGGCCCGGCTTCACTTCCCGCATCCCGCGGTAGACGGCGTGCCCGGGCGTCCTCGCGCGCGGGACGGCGAGCAGCTCGGCGAGGCCCTCGAGGTCCACCTCGGCGTTCATCTCCGGATGGGCGAGCAGCGCCTTGGGCTCGGAGCCGAAGACGATCCCGTCGCCGAGCCGGGCGTAGTAGAGCGGCTTGATGCCGAGCCGGTCCCGCACCAGGAGGAGCCGCTGCTCCCGCTCGTCCCAGATGGCGAACGCGTACATCCCGTTGAGCCGCGCGACGAGGTCCTCGCCCCACTCCAGGTAGGCCGCCAGCAGCACCTCCGTGTCCGAGCGCGTGCCGAACGACCGGCCCGCCGCGCGCAGCTCCGCGCGCAGCTCAGCGAAGTTGTAGATCTCGCCGCTGAAGGTGATGACGACCGGGCGGCCGTCCGGCCCGGGCCGCAGCATCGGCTGCCGCCCGCCCTCGATGTCGATCACGGCGAGCCGCCGGTGCCCCAGCGCGGCGTGCCGCGACAGCCACGTGCCCTCGTCGTCCGGCCCCCGCGGCGCCTGCGTCCGCGTCATCGCGGTGATGACGGGGCCGCGGCCCCGCAGGTCCAGCGTCCAGTCGACCCATCCGGTGATGCCGCACACGAGCGCTCCCTCGGTCGTCTTCTTTGTGGTGCACGCAGGTCAGGCGGACAGAAGGCGGCCGCGCGCGAACGCGAAGAGGTCGGCGAGGCCCGCGTTCACGAACGCCCAGTCGTGGCCCCCGGGCCGCTCCCGGTAGCGGTGGGGCACGGAGTGCTCGGCGAGCGCGTCCCGCATCCGCCGGTTCATGGCGATCATCCGGGGGTAGTCGTCCAGGCCGACGTCGAGATGCATTTCGATCGGGTACTTCTCGTCCCGGTCGCGGAGCGCGCGGTACGGGTCGTACTCGCGCCGGACCGCGCTGCCGACCGGGCCCCAGACGCGCTCGTGGTCCCGCGTGGTGGGGATCGCCAGCCGCCGCTCCTCCCGCAGCCGGCGGTACGGGTCGCCCTCCCGCAAGGGGGCCTCGAAGGCGCCGGCGCTGCTGCACACGACCGAGAACACGTCGCCGTGCCGGAGCGCCTGGAAGAGGGCCGCGGCCCCGCCCATGGAGAACCCCCCGATGCCCCTCCCCTCGCGGGACGCCGCCGTGTTGTACCCGCCGTCGACGCGGCCGACGACCTCGCGGACGAGGTGGTCCTCGTAGCGCCTGCCGCGCGCGTCGTTGATGAACCAGGAGCGGCCGGACTCCGGCAGCACCACGATCAGCCCGGTCGCCTCCACGACCGCCGGCAGGTCCGCGCACCGCAGCCAGGTGCCGCGGTTGCCGCCGAACCCGTGCAGCAGGTACAGCACCGGAAAGGCGGGGCCGACCGGCGAGTACGTCGACGGCAGGACGACGTTCACCGACTTCTCCCGGCCGATCGACGCGCTCCGCCAGGTCTCCGTCACGACCTTCATCGCACGTCCGCCCGCGAGGCCAGCCGCCTCCGGTCGATCTTCCCCGTGCCGGTGACCGGGAGCTCCGCCGCGGCGTGGAAACGCTCCGGGACCATGTAGCGCGGGATCTCGGCCAGGCAGTGCCGGCGCAGGCCGGGGACGTCGAGGGGCCGCCCGTCCGGCACGACGTGCGCTTCGAGGACCCGCTCCCCGGAGCCGTCGTCGACGGCGACGCACGCCGCCTCCCGGACGTTGTCGGCGGCCGCCAGGACCGCCTCGACCTCGCCGATCTCGACACGGTGCCCGCGGATCTTCACCATGTCGTCCTCGCGACCGCAGAACTCGTAGTTCAGCTCGTCGTCGACCCGCACCAGGTCGCCGGTCCGGTAGGCGGCCGGCGGCGCGGCGCCGTCCCGCGGCGGCCGCAGCGTCTTCGCCGCGGTGAGGTCGTCGTCCCGCCAGTAGCCGAGCATCACCGAGTCCCCGGCGACGCAGAGTTCGCCGAACGCTCCCGGCTCGTGCTCCAGCGGGCGCCCGTCCCCGTCGACCACGAACGTCGTCGCGTACGGGCAGGCCCGTCCGATGGGCACGGGCCGGACGCGTCCTTCCGCGACGTCCCGCTCGCGGACGCGGTGGTAGACGCAGACGTTCGTCTCGGTCGGGCCGTAGAGGTTGCAGAGGTCGGCGCCGGGGAGGAGCGCGCGCAGCTCCCGGAGCCGGGCGACCGGGAACGCCTCCCCCGCGAACAGGACGGTCCGCAGGGACGACCCGGCCAGCAGCCCGCGGTTCTTCGCGGCCAGCATCCGGGTGAGCGCGCCCGGCACGGAGTACCACACGGTGACGCGCCGCTCGGCGACGAGCCGGTTGAGGGCGCCGCCGAGGCCGGCGTGGCTCTCCGGCACCAGGATCGTGCAGCCGCCGGCCAGGCACGTCGCGAACAGGTCGAGGACCGACAGGTCGAAGTGGAAGGGCGCGTGGCCGGCGACGCGGTCGTCCGGTCCCAGCCCGAACTCGCCGACCGCCCACTCCACGAACGCCCCGGCGTTGCCGTGGGAGAGCACGACGCCCTTGGGGACGCCCTTCGACCCCGACGTGTGCAGGATGAAGGCCGGGCTGCCGGGACCGGTGCCCGGCCCGTCCGCGTCGTCCGCCGGAGCCGCGGCGAGCGCCCGCTCCCAGGAGATCACGGACGCGTCCGGCGCCGCGCCCACGCAGACGATCGGGCAGGACGAGTTCTCGAGCAGCCACCCGACGCGGTCGTCCTGGGCGATCACGCACGCGACCTCGCAGTGCGCCAGGATGCGGCCCGCCCTCTTGTAGGGCGCGCTCGGGTCGATCGGGACGTACGCGGCACCGGCCTTCAGGACGCCGTGCACGGCGACGACCGCCTCGATCGACTTGTTGAGCCACAGGCCGACCCGGTCGCCGGCGGCGACGCCGCCGTCGCGCAGGGTGCGGGCCAGCGCCGCGCTGCGCCGGTCCAGCTCGCCGTAGGTCAGCGTCTCGCCCCGGAACTCGACCGCGGGCGCGTCCGGCCGCTCCGCGGCCCACCGGCGCAGGGGGTCGCCGAGACCGTTCACCCTTCCTCCCCGTCTCCCCCGGTGTCCGGCCAGGTGATGCCGAGCTTCCCGGAGATGATGACTCGCTGCATGTCCGACGTCCCGGATGAGATCGTCATGCCGAGGGCGTCCCGGAGGTTCCGCTCGGCGCGTCCGTCGGAGGTGTAGCCGAGCGCCCCGTACACCTGCATCGCGCTCGTGAAGACCTCCGCCGCGGCCTCGCTCGCGTACAGCTTGCCGACCTCGGGGAAGATGCCCGCGTCGGGCCCGTCCAGCTCCGCCGCGGCGCGGTACAGGAGCATGCGGGCGACCTCCCAGCGGATGCGCATGTCGACGATGCGGTTGGAGACCGACTGGAAGTGCCCGATGTGCTTGCCGAACTGGCGGCGCCGCCGGCAGAAGAGCGTGCACGCGTCGATCTCGCGCCGCATCACGCCGAGCCACGGCGCCAGGAGGAGGGCCCGCTCCCAGGCCATCGACCGCGCGAAGACCGCGGCGCCCTGCCGCTCGGCGCCGAGCCTCCGGGAGGCGGGGATGCGGACGCCGTCCAGCTCGACCTCCCCCCAGCGGGCGGTGCGCAGGCCCATCTTCTCCGGCCGCTCACGGACCGAGACGCCCTCGTCGTCACGTTCCACCAGGAAGGCGGTGACGCCGGTGAAGCCGAGTTCGGTGTCCACCGTCGCGTACACGACGAACACGTCCGCCACGGGCGCGTTGGTGACGTAGCGCTTGCGCCCGGTCAGCCGGTAGGAGCCGCCGTCGCGCTCGGCCTCGGTCGCGAGGGACATCGCGTCCGATCCGCTCTTCGGCTCGGTCATCGCGTTGGCGCCGATGAGCCGGCCGGCGGCGAGTCCGGGCAGGTACCTGCGGCGCTGGTCCTCGTCGCCGAACGTCCGGAGCGGCAGCTCCACGGCCAGGACGTGGGCGCCGATCGCCATCAGCAGCCCGTTGTCGAGGCAGCCGTGGCCGAGCCCTTCCATCGCGCTCACGTAGTCGCCGAGATCGCGTCCGGCTCCCCCGTATTCGGGGGGCAGGACCAGGCCCAGCACCCCGCGTTCGGCACATCGCGCCCAATCGTCGCGGCCGAACATTCCGGCCCGATCGCGTTCGGCCGCGTCCCCGCTCAGCTCTTCTTCGGCGAACCTGCGGAAATCGCGGTAGAGCTCCTCCCGGCCATCGTCCCTTTCGAACCGCAAGGCACTCCAATCCCCCGAGCGGGATGTCATCCGGCCGCACCGAACGCTGCCCATTGTGCATGCGCCTAGCGATCTTGAGAAGCACAACATCTGCCAAATGGGTTCGGCGCGCCACTTCGCGCCGCCTCTTGCGCGCCCCGGACGCCTGTCGTACGGTACGGACCGTCAACCGATCGACGCGGTAAACGACCCGGTCATGGGCCGCCGCCGGTTCTCCGGAGAGGACCCGGCGGGTCGGACCGGCCGAACCGGCGACTCCACCGCCGGCCCGTGACGCGCCGTTCCCCGACTGCTGGCGCACGCATATCCCCGGCGCCGATTCGCCCCCCGCCGACTCCCGTTCGCTTCTCCTTCCGGCCGACGCCGCAGACGAGGTGCATGCCCATGGATCGTGCCAACAGAACGGACCTCGCGGCGCAGATCAAAAGCATTATGATCCGCGTTCTCGATCTGAACATCGACCCTGCGCGACTCGACGAGAAGGTCTCGCTCTACTCGCCGACCGTGGGCATGGACTCGCTCAGCCTGCTGCACACCCTCGTGGAGGTCGAGAAGGAGTTCGGCATCGAGATCGACGACGAGGACGTCATGCTCGCGGAGCTTCGCGACGTGGGCAGCCTGGTGGACATGATCAGTGGAATCGTCGACGCGGAGGGCGGCGGAGCCTGAGATGCGGGAGAATTTCGAACTCGACCGGGACCGGATTCCGACGCATTGGTACAACGTCCTCGCCGATCTCCCGTTCGACGTTCCAGCGGCGCGGCCGGCGCGACCGAGAAACGACCTGGAAACACCCCTGCAGCCGCAACTCCCGCTGTCGATGTACCGCCAGAGCATCAGCCGCGAGCGCTTCATAGAAATACCCGAACCCGTTCGGGCGGAGTACCGGCGCTGGCGCCCGACTCCGTTGTTCCGCGCGGTCAGACTCGAAAAGGAACTCGACACCCCGGCGCGTATCTATGTCAAATACGAGGGCACCAGCCCTTCCGGCAGCCACAAGATAAACACCGCGCTGGCGCAGGCGTATTACTACGGCAGGTCGGGCGTCCGGGAGATGGTCACGGGAACGGGCGCGGGCCAGTGGGGCACCGCGCTCGCGATGGCCTGCCACCCGTACGGCATGGCGTGCACCGTCTTCATGGTCCGGTCCAGCTACGAGCAGAAGCCCTACCGGGGCACGCTGATGCGGCTGAACGGGGCCGAGGTCGTCCCGAGCCCCAGCACGAGGACGGAGGTCGGCAGGGCCGCCCTGCGCGCCGACCCCGACTCGCCGGGCACCCTCGGGATAGCGAACGCCGAGGCGATCGAGTACGCGAACGGCCGCAAGGAGGCGCGGTTCTCGATCGGCAGCGGCGAGAACCACGTCCTCATGCACCAGACGGTCATCGGCGAGGAGGCCCTGCTCCAGATGCGGCTGGCGGGCGAGTTCCCCGACGTCGTCATCGGGGCGATGGGAGCGGGCAGCAACTTCGCCGGGCTGACCTTCCCCTTCTACCGGGCGTCGCGGACCGAGAACCCCGGCACCCGGTTCCTCGCGGTCGAGCCCGAAGCCTGCCCCAAGATGACCCGCGGCAGCTACATGATGGACTACACCGACTACTCCGGCGTCACCCCCGCCGTGAAGATGTACACCCTCGGGCATACGTTCACGGCCTACCACATCCACGCCGGGGGGCTGCGGTACCACGGCGCCGCCCCGATCGTCAGCGCGATGTACCACGACGGCCTGGTGGAGGCGACCGCCTACCCGCAGACCCGGGTGTTCGAGAGCGGCGCCGTGTTCGCGAAGGCCGAGGGGCTCGTGCCCGCCCCCGAATCGGCCCACGCCGTCGCCGCCGCGATCGACGAGGCGGCGCGCGCCCGCGAGGAGCGGGCCGAACGCGTCATCCTCATCGGGCTGAGCGGCCACGGGCTGCTGGACCTCGGGGCCTACGAGAGCCACCTGTCCGGGGAGACCGCCGACGTCGCCCCCACCGACGAGGAGATCAAGGCGTCCCTGCGCCTCATCGAGTCGCTGTGAACCGCCCCCCGCCGAGCGATGGCGCGCGGAGCGCCTTCAGGCGCTCTCCCGACCGGCGGGGCGCCGCCGGAAGCCGACCAGCGCCGTCACGAGCATCCCCGCGGTGAAGACCGCGCCCGCGGTGAACGCGCCGCGCATGCCGGCCAGCTCGGACGTCCCGCGCGCGGCGGCGTCGTGCGTGCTGACCAGCACGGCCAGGCCCAGCGAGCCGCCGGTCTGCTGCATGCTCTGCAGCAGCGCCGACGTGGCGCCGGTCTCGCCCGGCGGCACCGACGCCAGCGCCACGAACGTCGCCGCCACCGACACCAGCCCGGTGCCGGCACCGAACAGCAGCACCGGGCCGAGGATCATCGTGAGGTAGCCGCTCGTCTGCCCCGCCTGCGTCAGCC
Organism: Actinomadura rifamycini DSM 43936; assembly: GCF_000425065.1. Classification (GTDB taxonomy): domain Bacteria; phylum Actinomycetota; class Actinomycetes; order Streptosporangiales; family Streptosporangiaceae; genus Spirillospora; species Spirillospora rifamycini. Next base: position 156,462 of record NZ_AULB01000009.1, on the reverse strand, counting down.
ACACCATCCCCGCCAGGCACAGCACGGCGCCCGCCGCCATGATCGGCCGCGGGCCGTACCGGGAAAGCAGCCGGGGCACCGCCCTGCTGGCGGCGATCAGCGCGATCGTCGTCGGAAGGAACCCGAACCCGGTCTCCAGCGGCCCGTACCCGAGCACCCCCTGGACGTACAGGGTGAGGAAGAACAGCATGCCGCTCATGGCGGCGGTCAGCAGCAGCCGCATGATGAGCGCGCCCACCCGGTCCCGGTCGCGGAACAGCCGCAGCGGCATGATCGGCTGCCGGGCGCGGGCCTCGATCACCGGGAACAGCGCGAGCAGCAGCACGGCGACGCCGAAGGCGCCCGGCGTCCAGCCCGCGGACCAGCCGCCCTCGGCGGCGCGGATGAAGCCGTACACCAGGAGCGTCGACCCGGCGGTGCAGGCGAACGCGCCGGCCAGGTCGAAGCGGCCCTCCCGGCGCGGGGACTCGCGGATGGCGCGCGGTGTGAGCAGCACGATGGCGGCCCCGACCGGGACGTTGACGAACAGGACCGCCCGCCACGACGCCCAGGCCGTCAGCACCCCGCCGAGGACGAGCCCGACCACCATGCCCGCGCTCCCGACGATCGCGGACACGGCCAGCGCCCGGCTCCTGCGCGGCCCGTCCTCGAACGTCGTGGCGATGAGCGCGAGCGCCCCGGGCCCGGCGAGGGCGGCGCCGACGCCCTGCGCCGCCCGCGCGGCCAGCAGCCACCCCGGCGCGGCGGCGAGCCCGCCGACCAGGGACGCGACCGTGAACAGGCCGACGCCCGCCATGAACACCCGGCGGTGGCCGAGCAGGTCGCCCGCCCGTCCCCCGAGCAGCAGCAGCCCGCCGAACGCGAGGGTGTAGGCGTTCACCACCCAGGACAGCCCCGCGTCGCCGAACCCCAGGCCGCTCCGGATGCTCGGCAGCGCCACGTTCACAATCGAGGCGTCCACCACGAGCGTGAGCTGGCAGGTGGCCAGGATCGCGAGCGCGAGGCGCCCGCCGGCCGGGCCGCCGCCGCGCCCCTCAGCGGCGGGCGCGGGGCGTCCGCGCCCCTGCTTCCACGTCCGGGCGCGCGGGACGAGACGCGTCATCGCGGGTGCCCGCCGATCGGGCGTGCGGCGGGGGACGCGACAGGACTGTCAGGGAGCATGGGTCCTCACGGCGAAGCTGGCGGGGCCGCCACAGGCGGTTCTAGGCGGAAGCTAACCGACTCGGGAGCCACCGGCAATGCCCACAGCCCCACCGGTCCCTCCGGTCTATCGGCGGCGCGCCGCGTCCGCCTCGCGAACGCGGCGCGCCCCGCCCCCCGTACCGGGGGCCGTCCCGGCACCGGGCGGAGGGGCGGCGGGCGCCGCTCCCTCCCCGGTCAGCCGCCGAAGTCGGACCGGTGATCCGCGACCCACCGGGCGTAGGGACGCGCGGGGTGCCCGGTGATCTGTTCGACGACGTCGTTGACCGGTGCGGGCTCGCCGACCGCGCGCGCCATGAGACCGAACAGCGCCGCCAGGAACTCGGGGTCCATGAACCGGCCCATCTCCCGCAGGACGGGTTCCGGGTCGACGTCCTCGACGGTGAGCGGGCGCTCCAGCACCTCGCCGAGGATGCGCACCTGCGCCGCCTGGGTCAGCAACTCGGGCCCGGTCAGGTCGTAGGCCCGCCCCGCGTGCCCGCCGCCGACGAGGATTCGTGCGGCCACCTCGGCGACGTCCCGTTCGTGCACGGCACTGAAAGCGGCCTTCGTGTAGGGCGCACGAACGACGTCACCGCCCTGGAGTTGCATCGCGAACGTCAGCGAGTTGATGGCGGGGAACAGCAGCCGGAGGAACGTCCACTCCATCCCGGACGCCTCGACGGCCCGCTCCACGTCGCGGTGGTACCGGGCGATCGCGTCGGGCTGCCGCTCGGCGCCCGGGACGACCGCCCCGGAGGACAGCAGCACGAGCCGCCGTACCCCGGCCCGCTCCGCGGCCGCCACCAGCGGAGCGAGGTCCAGGCCGTACTGCGGAACCAGGAAGACGGCCTCGACTCCGGCCAGCACCGCCGGCAGTGTCTCGGGCTTGGTCAGGTCGCCCTGGACCACGTCGGCCTGCGCCGGCAGGCCGGCCCGCTCCGGCGCGCGGGTCAGCGCCCGGACGGGCGCGCCCGCGGCGACCAGCTCCTCCACGGTCTGGCGTCCGAAATGGGCGGTGGCACCGATGACGAGATACACGAGGGTTCCTTTTCGTTGCGGTGAAACGGGAGGGATGAGGAAACGGGGACGCGAACGGGCGGCGGCAGGTCAGCGGACCTTGCGGAAGAACTCCCGGAGGTCCTGGACGAGCAGGTCCGGCGCGTCGTGCGCGGCGAAGTGGCCGCCCCGGTCGTAGGCGTTCCAGGAGACGATGTTCGCGTGGTCGCGCTCGGCGAACGTCCGGATCGACTGGTAGTCCCAGGCGAAGTTCGCCAGCCCGAGGGGCACGGTGGTCGGCTCCGGCACCGCGGTGCCCCGGCCGTTCGACTTCTGCCGGGCGGGGGCGGTCGTCGCGTCCTCGTAGTAGAACCGCGCGGCCGAGGCGGCGGTGTTGGTCAGCCAGTAGAGCATGACGTTGGTGAGCACGTAGTCCGGGTCGAGCGAGGGGCCGAGAAGTTGGGCGTGCCAGCCCAGCAGGCCGGCGGGCGAGTCCGCCAGGGCGTGCGCGAGGTTCTGCGGCTCGGTGGACTGAAGCTTGTCGTACGCGCCCCGGTTCTCGGTGAACCACTCGGCGAAGGCGAGCTTGCCGCGCTCCTCCTCGCCGAGCCCGTCCAGCTCGGCGGGGTCGCCCGAGGGGAACGAGAAGACCTGCGTGACGTGGACGCCGCAGACGTGCTCGGGATCGGCCCGGCCCACCTCGGGGGAGATCAGCGATCCGCCGTCGTTGCCGGCCGCGCCGTACCGGTCGTACCCGAGCCGGCGCATCAGCTCGGCCCAGGCGCGCGCCACCCGGTACCGGTCCCAGCCGCGCTCCCGGGTCGGCCCGGAGAGCGGGAAGCCCGGCACCGACGGGACGACCAGGTGGAACGCGTCCGCCGGGTCGCCGCCGTGGGCCCGCGGGTCGGTGAGCGGGCCGATCACGTCGAGCCATTCGACGACCGACGTCGGCCAGCCGTGGGTCAGGATCAGCGGCGTGGCGTCCGGCTCCGGCGAGCGCACGTGCAGGAAGTGGACGTTCTGGCCGTCGATCTCAGTGGTGAACTGCGGGTGCGCGTTCAGCTTCGCCTCCCAGGCGCGCCAGTCGTATCCGGTGCGCCACCGCTCGACGAGCTCCCTGACGTAGCCCACCGGGACGCCGTACTCCCAGCCGGGCGGTACCGGGCCGGACGCCGCGGCCTCGCCGGCGGGCGGCTCCCCGGCCCACCGGGTCCGGGCCAGCCGCTGCCGGAGGTCGTCGAGCTCGGCCTCGGGGATCTCGATTCGGAAGGGGGCGATCGCGCCTTCGTTCGTCATGCCCCTAACGTAGGGAGCAATTAGGCAAAGTCCGTTCCTAATGGCGAGGCAGGCTCCGAAGAATGTTGGAAACCTCGGCGCGGCTGCTGCGCCTGCTCTCCCTCCTGCAGACCCCCCGCGACTGGACCGGCGCCGAATTGGCCGAGCGGCTGTCGGTCAGCACCCGGACCGTCCGCAACGACGTGGAACGGCTGCGGAACCTCGGCTACCCGGTGCACGGCACTCGCGGCTCGGTGGGCGGGTACCGGCTCGGCGCCGGTGCCGCGCTGCCGCCGCTCCTCCTCGACGACGACGAGGCGGTCGCGGTGGCGATCGGGCTCCGCACCGCCGCCGGCGGCACGATCACCGGGGTCGAGGAGACCTCGCTGCGCGCGCTGGCGAAGCTGGAGCAGGTCCTGCCGTCCCGGCTCCGGCGCCGCGTCGGCGCCCTCCAGCGCTATGCCGTCGCGGTACCCCGGGACGACCCGGGCCCGCGGGTGGACGCGGACACGCTGAGCACCCTCGCCGCCGCCTGCCGCGACCACGAGCGTCTGCGGTTCGACTACCGGGGCCACGACGGCTCCGCGACCCGGCGCGAGGCGGAGCCGTACCGGCTCGTCAACTGGGGGCGCCGGTGGTACCTCGTCGCGTTCGACGTCGACCGGTCCGGCTGGCGGACGTTCCGGGTGGACAGGCTCCGCCCGCGCACCCCGGCGGGCCCCCGGTTCGCTCCCCGCGAGCTCCCCGAGGAGGCCGTCGACCAGGTGCGCCGGGGCGTGTCCTCGGCCTCCTGGCGGTACCGGGCGCGGGTCGTCGTGCACGCGCCGGCCGAACGGGTCGCCGAGCGGATCAACGCCGCCGTCGGGGCGGTCACTCCGGTCGACGACACCCGCTGCCTGCTGGACACCGGCGCGGACGGCGTCGAGGCGCTCGCCGTCCACCTCGGCCTGCTCGGCTTCGACTTCACCGTGACGGAACCCGCTGAGCTCGTCGAACACGTGCGCGCACTCGCCGATCGCTACCGCCGCGCCGTCGAGCCCGGGCGGGAGGAGAGTTAACGGGCACTCTTGCGGGCCGGCGCCTCCGTGTCCGTCGACGAGCCGCGTCGCCGCGGCCGGTCGGGCTGGATGCGCAGGGCGGTGATCACGGTGGCGAGCATGTCGTAGTGGCCGGCGAGCATGCACAGCTCGACGCACTCCGGCTCGGTCAGGTGCTCGCGCAGCCGGGCCCAGGCGTCGTCGTCGATGTCGCGGTCCCGCTGCAGGCGGTCCACGGCGGTCAGGATCGCCAGGTCGCGGCCCGTCCAGCCGCCGTCGCGGGGACCGGCCGTGATCCGTTCGAGGTCGCCGGCCGTGAGGCCGGCGCGGCGGGCGAGCCGGGAGTGGTGCCGGAACTCGTAGTCGCAGCCGCGGAGGTGCGCCACGCGCAGGATCACCATCTCGCCCTCCCGCCGCGGCAGGCCGCCGGCCGGCATCAGCCGGGCGGCGAAGTGCAGCCAGCCCCGGAACAGCTTCCGGCGGCGCCCCAGCGTGAGGAAGAGGTTCGGCGGCGTCGTGCCCGCGACCCGCGCCGTGCCGCGGCTCACGAGCCAGGCCAGCGGCCCGACCTGCCGCAGGCCGCCGGGCGCGACGCGCGGCCGCCCGGCGGGCGACGGCTCAGCCACGGCGCGCCGCCCGCCGCACGGCCCGGACGAACGCCCGGTTCATCGCGTGCATGGCCGCCTCGTACAGCGGCGGGCACAGGCGCTGGGCCAGGTGCCCGATCCGCACGTCGGCCGAGGTGTAGACCATGTACCGGTCGCGTTCGACGCCGCGCAGGACGGCCCGCGCCGCACGGTCCGGGGACACCGCGTGCCGGGCGAACAGGCGGGTCATCCGGCGCGCCGTCGGCGTCTCGCGGTCGATGCCGACCAGCTCGACGCTCCGGACGAGCGGGGTGGCGACCGCGCCGGGGCAGACGAGGCTCACGCCGATGCGGTGGCGGCGCAGGTCGAAGCGGAGCACCTCGCTGACGCCGCGCAGCCCGAACTTGCTCGCGCTGTAGGCGGCGTGCCAGGGCAGGCCGAACAGTCCCGCGGCCGAGGACACGTTGACGAGGTGCCCGCCGCGTCCCGCCGCGATCATCGGCGGCACGAACGCCTCGATGACGTGGATCGGCCCCATCAGGTTGATGTCGACGGTGCGGCGCCAGTGCCGGTGGTCGAGCCGGTCGACGGCCCCCCAGACCGAGACGCCCGCGACGTTCATCACCACGTCGACGCCGCCGGTGGCGGCGAGCGCCCGCTCGGCCAGCCGTCCTACCGCGTCCCGGTCCGCCACGTCGGCGGCCTCACTGAACCGGACGGTGCCGCCCGCGTCCCGCACCTCGTCGGCCGTGCGCCGCAGGCCGGCGTCGTCCAGGTCGGTCAGCACCAGCTCGGCGCCGCGGGCCGCGGCGGCCAGCGCCATGCTCCGGCCGAGGCCGCCGGCGGCACCGGTGATGAGGCACGTCCGGCCCTCCAGATTCGTCATGGCCGGGACGGTAACATTTATAAACAGTGATGGCTATATATCGGGGTCCTCGTCGAGCGACCGCGCCAGCCCGCGCAGGAGGGCGCCGAGCGGAGCGCGGAGCCCGGGCAGGGCCGCGAAGTCGTCCCGGATGATCCGGGCGGTGGCCATCGAGACGACGGCTCCGAGCAGCGCCTCGCAGGTCAGCCGCCCCTGCGGCGAGCGGGCGCCCACGTGGTCGGCCAGTGCGTCGACGACCGAGCGCTGCCGGTCGATCCGGCGGCGCAGGAACTCCGGCCCCGCGGCGTACGCCTCGACGAGGAAGAGCCGGGCCAGGACGGGCTCGGCGGCGAGCGCGTCCAGGTAGGCGCCGACGGCCCGTTCGATCGACTCCCAGCGCCCGCCCCCCTCCTTCAGGGCGCCCGTCAGCACGTCCATCAGCGCGTCGGTGGCGGCCGCGTAGGCGGCCGCGAAGCACTCCTCCTTGCCGGAGAAGTGCTGGTAGAAGGTCAGGCGCGACACCTTGGCGCGCTTGAGCACGTCCGCGACGGTGACCGCCGCGTAGCCCTTCTCGGCGGCCGCCTCGGCCATCGCGGCGAGCAGCCGCGCGCGCTGCGAGGCGGTGACCTCCTCCCGGCTCAGGCCGTGCCGTCCCGGCGAGAGCCGCTTGGGTTCGGTGTCGGGAGAGTCCTCCATCGGACCGATGCTAGTGCCGGGCGCCCGCCGCCACCGGCGGTCGCGGACCGTCCGGCGGCGGGCGGACGACGCCGTCGCGGGCATGCGGACCGGACGTCAGACGGGGGTGATCGGCAGGGACCGGCGGGGCTCGAAGGCGAAGTCGGCGCCGGTGCTGAAGCGGACGACGGCGACCTCGTCGGGTTCGGGAACCGGCCGTTCCCGCCGCACGACGGCGAGCCGCCACTCCGCTTCGGTGCCGGTCGCCTCGACGTCCAGACGCGGGTCGACGGCCCGGACGACGGCCCGCAGCGCGGTCGTCCACCCGGGGCCGCACAGGGAGATCCAGGCGCCGTCCTCGTGGGCCGGGGACGGGCGCACCGCGATGCTCCCCGCGGCGTCGAAGTCGGCGGTGACGTAGGCCGCGGGGTTGAAGAGGGGGTGCACCGCGAGGAGGCGGGCCGCCCCCCGCGGGCCGTCCGGCAGGTCCAGCGCGCGCGCCAGGCGTTCCGCGGCGATGCCCGCGATGCCCGTGAGCTGCTTGCGGCGGATCCGCAGGAGCCCGTCGGCGTCGGCGGCATGCTCGGCCACGGCGAGCGCGAAGGCCCGGTCGAGCAGGTGCATCTGCAGGCACACCTCGTCCGCGATCCGGGCCAGCGCCGACCGGGAGAAGGCGGCGAAGTCGAGGTCGGACAGCAGCGGGCCGGAGTAGTCGGCGCGGCCCTCGTCGGCCGGGTCGATCGGGGCCAGCTCGAGGTTCGCGGCGCGGGAGCGCTCGTTGACGGCGAGCAGCGGGATGCCCCGGGCCTCCGGGTGGGACTCGTCGATGGTGACGGTCCAGGCGCAGTGGGGGTGCCGGTCGGCGGGGCTGCGCGGCGGGCGGTGGACGGGCCGCACCTGCGCCTTCGGATTGGTCGCGACCGCGGTCGCGTCGAACGTCGGGTCCTCGATGTCGTGGCACATCGAGCGGACGTAGGCGTCCCCCATCGGCTCGACGTCCATGAGGGCGCCGCAGTGGTCGAGGTGGAACTCGCCGTGCCACCGGTCGTGGACGGTGTAGCGGAAGTCCATGAACTGCGGCGGCGCGCCGATGTCGAGCTGCAGGCCCTTGAAGATCGTCGGGATGTCGCCCTTCCCGGGCACCTCGGGCGCGTAGCCGAGCGCCCGCTGCATCCGCCTGGTGTAGATCGGGCTGGAGGCCGCCCATTCCTGGATCGCGATCCGCGCCATCGCCTCCCGCCCGAAGGCGCTGATGCACCACGCCATGCCGGAGCGGTCGATAAGCTGCCCGATCAGGAGCAGCTCGGGGACGACGGCCGCGAGCTCCTCCCGGGAGAGGTCGGCGTAGCGGCTCGGAGGGGTCGCTCGGTTCATCTGCCGGTCTCCTCGATCGTCAGCGCGGGGCCAGGCCCAGGCGGGCGGCCGTCTTGTCCAGGTACTCGAGCACCGCGGCCTCGTCGGCGTCCGGCACGCCCCAGATCAGCTCGGACGCGCCCGCGGCGGACCACTCGGCCATGTCCTCGGGGCTTGGCTTCTTCGCGACCAGGATCCGCACGTCGGGCTCGCCCTCGCGGCCCGCTTCGGCCCACTCCTCGCGCAGCAGCCCGGCCTTGGCGGCGATGCCGCTCTCGATCGGGGTGGTCATCCACCCGTCGGCGTTGCGGGCGATCCACTTCATGGTCTTGGGCCCGCCGCCCGCGCCGATGACGACCGGGATGCGGCCCTGCGGCGGCTTGGGGTAGGCCCAGCTCGGCCCGAACGAGACGAACTCGCCGTCGTAGGACGCCTCGTCCCGCGTCCACAGCGCGCGCATCGCCTCGAGGTACTCCTTGAGGACGGTGCGCCGCCTGTCCGCGGGGACGTGGTGGTCGGCCAGCTCGTCGGTGTTCCAGCCGAAGCCGGCGCCGAGCGTGACGCGGCCGCCGGACAGGTGGTCGAGGGTCGCGAGCGTCTTGGCGAGGGTGATCGGGTCGGACTCCACCGGCAGCGCGACCGCGGTCGCCAGGCCGATCCGCTCGGTGACCGCGGCGGCGGTGGCCAGCGAGACCCACGGGTCGAGGGTGCGCGTGTACCGGTCGTCCGGCAGGTCCTGGCCGCCGGTGGGGTGCGGCGCGTCGCGGCGCACGGGGATGTGGGTGTGCTCGGGCACGTAGAAGGTGTCGAAGCCGCGCTCCTCGGCGGCCTTCGCGAGCACGGACGGCGCGATGCCGCGGTCCGAGGTGAAGAGCACTATTCCGTTGCGCATGGCGCCATGCTAGAACGTGTTCTACATACTTTGGAATGGTGACTGGACAGCTGTCTTGCCGAAGGACGGAGAACAGCCCCATGGAAACCGTCCAGCAGTGCCTCCGGTCGCTCGCCGACAGCGACGCGACGGCGATCAAGTTCGGTGACCTCACCTGGACGTGGCGCGAGTACGTCGCCGGCGCCGGTGCCCGCGCCGGCGCCATCGGGCCGATGCTCGCGCCGGACCGGCCTCCGCACGTCGGCGTGCTCCTCGCGGGCACCCCCGAGAACGCGTTCGCTCTCGCGGCGTCCGCCCTGGCCGGGTACGTCGCCGTCGGCATCAACGTCACCCGGCGGGGCCGGGCCCTGGCCGACGACATCCTGCGGGCGGACTGCCAGGTCCTGCTGACGGACTCCGAGCACCTCCCGCTCCTCGACGGGCTTTCGCTTCCGGGCGTCCGGACGATCGACACGGACGGCGCCGAATGGCGGCGCGCGGTCGCCGAGCGGCCGGCCCGGCTCGAGCACCCGCGCGAGGTGGCGGCGGCGGACCCGTTCATGCTGATCTTCACGTCCGGCACGAGCGGGACGCCCAAGGCCGTCCAGGTCAGCAACCTCATGGTCGTCTTCTCGGGCGCCGCCCTGTGCGACCGGTTCGCCGTCACGGCGGCGGACACCTGCTACCTGTCGATGCCGATGTTCCACAGCAACGCGATCCTCGGCGGCTACGCCGTGGCGCTCTGCTCCGGCGCGGCGATGGCGCTCGCGCCCCGGTTCTCGGCCGGCGGCTTCCTCGCCGACGTCCGCCGGTACGGCGCCACCTACATGAACTACGTCGGGAAGCCGCTCGCCTACATCCTCCGCACGCCGGAGCGGCCGGACGACGCCGACAACCCGCTGCGGGTCGCCTTCGGCAACGAGGCGTCCGACCGCGACATCGACGCGTTCGCGCGCCGTTTCGGCACGACGGTCTGGGACGGGTTCGGCTCGACGGAGGCCGCCGTCATCATCACCCGCGAGAGCGGCACGCCGCCCGGGTCCATCGGGGTGCCGTGGGACGGGGTCGCGGTCTACGACCGCGCGACGCGCACGGAATGCCCGCGCGCCGAGTTCGACGAGCACGGGCGCGTCACGAACCTCGACGAGGCCGTCGGCGAACTGGTCAACACGCTGGGCGCCGGCCACTTCGGCGGCTACTACAACGACCCCGCCGCCACCCGCGAGCGCCTCGACGGGGGCATGTACTGGTCGGGCGACCTCGCCTACCGCGACCGGGACGGCTACGTCTACCTCGCCGGACGGACGAGCGACTGGCTCCGCGTGGACGGCGAGAACCTCGCCGCGGGGGTGGTCGAGAACGTCCTGGTCCGGCACCCCGCCGTCAGCCAGGCGGCGGTCTACGGCGTGCCCGCCCCGGACGTCGGGGACGACCTGGTCGCGGCGCTCGTCCTGCACGACGGCGGCTCCCTGACCCCGGCCTCGTTCGAGGAGTTCCTGGCGGCGCAGGCGGACCTGTCGCCGAAGGCGTGGCCGCGCTACGTGCGCATCGCCGGGGAGCTGCCGACGACCGCGACGAACAAGGTGCTCAAGCGCGAGCTGGTGCGCGAGGGGACGGACTTCGCCGATCCGTGCTGGATCCGCGAAGAGCGGGGCCGGCGGTACGGAGTGCGGACGTGACCGCGGGCGCGGGCCCGTCCGATCCGGTGCCCGCGCGGCTCTTGCGGCGGCCCGCCGGCCCACCTAAGGTGGACACATGTCCAGTCAGGTGACCAGTCCCACGCCGCGGCAGGGCCTCAACCCCCGGCAGGCCGAGACGGTGCGGAAACTGATGGCCGCCGGACTCGAGGAGTTGCGCGCCGTCGGGCACGAGGCGCTGACGGTGCGGACGGTGGCCCAGCGCGCGGGCGTCTCCCCCGCGACCGCCTACACCTACCTCTCGTCCAAGAACCACCTGTTCGCGGAGCTGTTCTGGCGGCATCTCACCGAAGGCGGCGCCCACGCGACGGCCGAAGGCGGGGCGACCGAGCGCCTGCAGGCGGCCGTCCGGGCGCTGACCGCCCGGATCGTCGCCGAACCGGAACTGGCGGCCGCGGTGACCCCCGCGCTGCTCGGCGGCGACCCGGACGTCGCCCGGCTGCGGCTGCGGATCGGCGGCGAGTTCTACGCGCGGTTCGAGACCGCCCTCACGGGGCCCGGACCGTCCGGCGAGCCGGCCGACGCCGCCGTGCTGGAGGTGCTGGTGCTCACCTTCACCGGGGCGCTGCTGCAGGCGGGCATGGGCCTGCTGACCTACGACCAGATCACCGACCGGCTCGTCACCTCCGTCGAAGTGATCATGAGAGGCAACGCATGACCGCCCCGAGCGGCGCACCGGCCGAACCCCTGGCCTTCGATCCCTACGACTACGACTTCCACGAGGACCCCTATCCGCTCTACCGGCGGCTGCGCGACGAGGCGCCGGTCTTCCACGCCGAGCGGGACGACCTGTGGGTGGTCTCGCGGCACGCGGACGTCTTCGACGTGCTCCGCGACGACGCGGCGTTCTCCAACCGGATGGGCGTCTCCCTCGACGCGAGCGCGTGGAACCCCGAGGCGCACCGGGTGATGAGCTTCCTGGCCCTGGACGGGCAGCGGCAGACCCGGCTGCGCAGGCTCGTCTCGGCCGCGTTCACGCCGCGGCGGGTCCGGGAGCTCCAGCCGCAGATCCAGCGGCTGACCGAGCACTACCTGCGGCGCACCTTCGCCGCCTGCGCCGAGCACGGCGAGGCGGACTGGATCGCCGACTTCGCCGGCAAGCTCCCCATGGACGTCATCTCGGAGATGATGGGGGTGCCGGAGTCCGACCGGAACGAGATCCGGCGCCTCGCCGACCTCGTCGTGCACCGCGAGGACGGCGTCCGCGACGTGCCCCCGGCCGGCATGGAGGCGGCCGTCGAGCTGATCACCTACTACGGCGGGATGGTCGCCGAGCGCCGGGCCGCGGCCGACCCCGCGGAGGACCTCACCGCCGCGCTCACCGTCGCCGAGATCGACGGCGACCGGCTCGCCGACGGCGAGATCATCGCGTTCCTGTTCCTCATGGTGGTCGCCGGCAACGAGACCACCACCAAGCTGCTCGGCAACGCCCTCTTCCACCTGTCCGCGCACCCCGCGCAGAAGGCGGAGGTGCTCGCCCGCCCGGACGACCCCGAACCGCTGGTGACGGCGTGGATCGAGGAGACCCTGCGCCACGACACCTCCAGCCAGATGCTCGCGCGCTACGTCGTCGACGACGTCGAGATGCACGGCGTGACGATCCCCGCCGGCGCCAAGGCGCTCGTCCTGCTCGGCTCGGCCAACCGGGACGAGCGGGTCTTCACCGAACCGACCGCCTTCGACCTCCACCGGTCCAAGGACGAGCTCGGCCGGATCCTCAGCTTCGGCTCCGGCAAGCACTTCTGCCTGGGCGCCAACCTGGCCCGGCTGGAGGCGCGCGTCGTCCTCAACGAGCTGGTCCGGCAGGTGGGCGACTTCCATGTGCACGCCGACCGCGCCGTCCGCGTGCACTCCACCAGCGTCCGGGGCTTCGCCGCGCTGCCGACCGGCTTCACCCTGCGGAAGAGCTGAGGCGGAAGGGTTCGACGTGTCCAAGAAGTACCAGCACCCCGACCGGCGTCCGGCGGTGATCACCGGCGCGTCCTCCGGCATCGGCGCCGAGACCGCCCGGGTCCTCGCCGCGGCGGGGCACCCGGTCGCGCTCGGCGCGCGCCGCGTCGACGCCCTCGAGGAGCTCGCCGCGGCCATCCGCGCCGGCGGCGGCGAGGCGGTCGCGCACGCGCTCGACGTCACCGACGACGACGCGGTGGACGAGTTCGCCGCGAAGGCGACCGCCGACCTCGGCGACATCGAGGTCGTGGTCAGCAACGCCGGCCTGGTGGCGCCCGGCGCGACCATCGAGGTCACCTCCGCGCGCTTCGCCCGGGAGATCGACCTCAACCTCGTCGGCGCCCACCGGATCGTGCGGACGTTCGTGCCCGCCATGGTCGAGCGCCGGCGGGGCGACATCGTCTTCGTCTCCTCCGACGTGGCGGTGCGCCCCCGCCCGTTCATGTCGGCCTACTCGGCCGGCAAGTGGGGCCTGGAGGGGATGGCGAACGCGCTGCAGATGGAGCTCGAGGGCACCGGCGTGCGGGCCTCGATCGTCCGGCCGGGGCCGACGTGGAGCGGCATGGGCACCGACTGGGACGACGGCGACGCCGCGTTCGTGCTCGACCAGTGGGTCCGCTTCGGGCTGGCCCGGCATCCCCACTTCCTCAAGGCGAGGGCGCACGCGGACGCGATCGCCACGATCGTCGGCGCACCGCGCGGCGTGCATCTGAGCCTGCTCGACGTCAATCCCGAAGCACCCGTGGAGGAGAGATCATGACTGCCCCCGGGCTCGACCGGCTCGCCGGGATCCCCGAGGTGAGCACGGTCCTGGACGACCGGAGCCCCGAGGTCCCCGAGATCATCCGCGGCACCGGGCATCTCCCGGAGATGCGGGTCGATCCGATCGGCCTGTTCCACCGCGTCCGCGCGGAGTGCGGCGACGTCGGACGCTTCCGGCTCGCCGACAAGGACGTCGTGCTGGTCAGCGGCGCCGAGGCGAACGAGGTGTTCTTCCGGGCGCCCGACGAGCTGCTCGACCAGGCGGCCGCGTACCCGTTCATGACGCCGATCTTCGGCAAGGGCGTCGTCTTCGACGCCTCCCCGGAGGAGCGGCAGCAGATGCTGAAGAACCAGGCGCTGCGCGGCGACATGATGCGCGGGCACGCCCGGACCATCGAGGCGGAGATCCGCCGGATGGTCGCGGACTGGGGCGACGAAGGCGAGATCGACCTCCTCGACTTCTTCGCCGAGCTGACCATCTACACGACGTCCGCGTGCCTGATCGGCAAGCCGTTCCGCGAGGAGCTCGACGCGTCCTTCGCGCAGCACTACCACGAGCTGGAGCGGGGCACCGACGCCATCGCCTACGTCGACGCGCACGCCGACATCGACAGCTTCCGGCTGCGCGACGCGGCCCGGGAGAAGCTGGTCGCGCTGGTGCAGGGGATCATCGACCGCCGCAAGGAGCGGGGCAAGGTCCCCCGCGAGGAGCGCGACCTGCTCGACGTCCTCATCTCCCTGGACATGAGCGCCGAGCACATCACCGGCATCTTCATCTCGATGATGTTCGCCGGCCACCACACCTCCAGCGGCACCGCGTCCTGGGCCATGATCGAGCTGCTGCGCCACCCGGACGTCCTCGCCGATGTGGTCGCCGAGCTGGACGCGCTGTACGCCGACGGGTCCGAGGTCTCGTTCCAGGCGCTGCGCTCGATCCCCCTGCTGGAGTCGGCGCTGAAGGAGACCCTCCGCCTGCACCCGCCGCTCATCATCCTGATGCGCCTGGTCCGGGAGGACTTCGAGCTGCTCGGCACCACCGTCCCCGCCGGGACGCTGCTCGCCGCGTCGCCCCGGGTCTCCAACCGGATCGAGGACGACTTCCCCGACGCCGAGCGGTTCGAGCCGGGCCGCTACATCGACCCCCGCCAGGAGGACCTGCAGAACCGCTGGACCTGGATCCCGTTCGGCGCCGGCAAGCACCGCTGCGTCGGCAACGCGTTCGCGATGATGCAGATGAAGGCCATCTTCTCCGTCGTCCTGCGCGACTTCGCCTTCGAGCCCGCCCAGCCTCTCGACTCCTACGGGGACGACTTCTCGAAGATGGTGATCCAGCTCAAGCAGCCCTGCCGCGTGAAGTACCGGCGCCGGGCGGGGCGGTGAGCGGGATGCGGGTCGTCGCCGACACGGGCATCTGCCAGGGGCACCGGCTCTGCCAGGGGGACGCGCCCGACGTGTTCGGGTTCGACGAGGAGAACGACGTGGTCGTGGTCCTCGACGAGCGTCCGGACGAGTCGCGCCGCGCGGACGTGGCCACGGCCGTGAAGTACTGCCCGGCCTTCGCACTCTCGATCGACGAGGACTGAGGAGACGCAGTGAGTGAGCACAGTGGGCTGACCCGGGCCGAGATCGAGGAGTTCTGGGACTCCTGGCTCGCCGGCAACCGGGAGGCCGAGCGGACCGGCGACTGGCGGATGCTGGCCGACTGGTACGCCGAGGACGCGTCCTACGGCTGGATGTACAGCCACGACGAGCACTTCATGGCGGTCGGCCGCGACCAGATCCGCGACTGGGCGATCGGCATCGAGATGGACGGCTTCGACGGCTGGCACTACGACTACCAGGTCACCGTCATCGACGAGCGGAAGTCGATGATCGTCGGCTTCTGGAAGCAGAGGTCCGGCATCGTCGACGACGAGACCGGCGGGGAGTACGAGATCCTCGGCATCGGCGGCTCCTGGTTCGGCGTCGAGCGGCAGACCTCCGGACCGGACGAGGGCCAGGTCAAGATCGCCTGGCAGCGGGACTGGTTCGACCTGCCGTCGACCGCCCACACGTTCATGGAGATCGTCAAGTCCGGCAAGGCCCCCGAGTCGCTGCTGAAGCGGATGAAGGTCGCCGGCCACGGCGTCCCGGGCCACTACCGCTACAAGGACCTGACCTCGTCCCTCTGGCCCCCGCCGGTCGAACGCGGCGACTACATCACGCAGGCGCCCGGGCAGGCGCCGGGCGGCGCCGCGGAGGAAGCGCGGTGACCGGCCGCGTCCCGGGCAACCCGCCGGCCCGGCAGTACATCGACGGCAAGCTCCGCGGTTCGGGCGGCGGGGCGTCCTTCCCGATTCTCAACCCGGCCACCGGGCAGGAGATCGGCCGCGCGCCCGACGGCACCGCCGCGGACGTCGACGCGGCGGTCGCCGCCGCCCGGCGCGCGTTCGACGAGACGGCCTGGTCGTCCGACCGCGCGCTGCGCATCCGGGTGCTGCGCCAGTTCCACCGGGCGCTGCTCGACGACGCCGACCGGCTCCGGGCCCTCACGACCGCCGAGGCCGGGGCGCCGGCGTTCTTCGTCACCGGGCCGCAGTTCGACACCCCGGTCGAGAGCCTGAAGTGGACGATCGACCTCGCCGAAGGCTACGCGTGGGAGACCGACCTCGGCGTCGGCACCACGATGGGCATCCGCTCCCGCCGCACCGTGCGGCGCGAGCCGGTGGGCGTGGTCGCCGCGATCACCCCGTGGAACTTCCCCAACCAGATCAACCTCGCCAAGATCGGCCCGGCGCTCGCCGCCGGGAACACCGTGGTGCTCAAGCCGGCCCCCGACACCCCGTGGCTGGCGAGCGAGCTGGGCCGGCTGTTCGCCGAGCACACCGACGTCCCGCCCGGGGTGTTCAACGTCGTGACGCCCCGCGACAACGACACGGCGGCACTGCTGACCACCGACCCGCGGGTGGACCTCGTCTCGTTCACCGGCTCCACCGCCACGGGACGGGCGATCGCGGCGGCCGCGGCGCCCACCCTGAAGAGGGTCTTCCTCGAGCTCGGCGGCAAGTCCGCGGCGATCGTGCTCGACGACGCCGACCTGGCGTCCGCCGTCGGCACCACCGCCTTCGCGGCGTCGGTGCACGCCGGCCAGGGCTGCGCCATCACCACCCGGCTGCTGGTGCCGCGGGACCGCTACGACGAGGCGGTGGAGATCGCCGCCGCGACGATGGGCTCGCTCGGCGCGAAGGACCCGCTCGACCCCGGCACGATCTGCGGCCCGGTGATCTCGGCGGCGCAGCGGGACCGGGTGAAGGGCTACCTCGACCTGGCGGCCCGGGAGGGCGGGCGGTTCGCCACCGGCGGCGGGATCGCCGAGCAGGAAGGCGAGCTGGCCGGCGGGTTCTGGATCGAGCCGACCGTGGTCGCCGGCCTCGACAACACCGCCCGGGTCGCCCAAGAGGAGATCTTCGGCCCGGTGCTGACCGTCATCGCGCACGACGGCGACGACGACGCCGTGCGGATCGCCAACGAGTCCCCGTACGGCCTCTCCGGCTCGGTCGACTCCGGAGACCTGGCGCGGGCCAAGGCCGTCGCCGACCGCGTCCGCACGGGGACGATCGGCGTCAACGGCGGCATGTGGTTCGGCGCGGACGCGCCGTTCGGCGGCTACAAGCAGTCCGGCATCGGCCGCGAGATGGGCGTGGCCGGGTTCGAGGAGTACCTCGAGACCAAGACCGTGGCCGAGCCGGCCCGACCCCAGGGAGACCAGCGGTGAGCAGATTCCAGGACAAGGTCGTCATCGTCACCGGCGCGGCGCAGGGCATCGGCGAGGTCTACGCCCGGGGGCTGGCCGCCGAGGGCGCCTCGGTGGTGGTCGCCGACATCAACGAGGACGCCGGCGCCCGGGTCGCCAAGGAGATCCGGGCGGACGGCGGCGCGGCGGTCTTCGCCCGCGCCGACGTGGCGTCGCCCGAGTCGGCGCAGGCCGTCGCGGACACGGCCGTCGCCGAGTACGGCGGCATCGACGCGCTGGTCAACAACGCCGCCATCTACGGCGACATGAAGTTCGACCTGCTCATCAGCGTCGACTGGGACTACTACCGGAGGTTCCTCGACGTGAACCTCAACGGCGCGCTCGTCATGACGCGCGCGGTGTACCGGGAGATGCGCAAGCGCGGCGGCGGCTCGATCGTCAACCAGTCCAGCACCGCGGCCTACCTCTACTCCGGCTTCTACGGGCTGGCGAAGGTGGGCGTGAACGGGCTGACCCAGCAGCTCGCGCACGAGCTCGGCGGGATGAACATCCGGGTCAACGCGGTCGCGCCCGGCCCCACCGACACCGAGGCCACGCGGGTGCAGGCGGGCGACGCGGCCAAGGAGCTCGTCGGCGCCATGGCGCTCAAGCGGTTCGGCCGCCCCGAGGACATGCTCGGCGCGGTGAAGTTCCTGCTGTCCGACGACGCCGCGTGGGTGACGGGCCAGATCATCGCCGTCGACGGCGGCCAGACCTTCCGGCTGTAGGCGCGGACGAAATGGGGACCGACATGAGCGACGCCGTCCGCGTCGGGTTCGTGGGCCTCGGCGACATCGGGAAGCCGATGGCGGCGCGGCTGGCCCGGCGGCAGGCCGAGGCGGGCCTCGCCCTGAGCGTGTTCGACATCGCCGAGGCACCGGTCGCGGAGCTGGTCGAGGCGGGCGCGAAGGCGGCCGACGGCGTCGGCTCGCTCGCCGCCGGCAGCGACGTGCTGTGCGTGATGGTCAACAACGACGACCAGGTGCGCTCGGTGCTCGGCGAGGTGCTGGCCGCCGAAGGGGCCGGCGCGGGCCTCACCGTGGCCGTCCACTCGACCGTGGCGCCCGCGACGCCCGCCGAACTCGAGGCGCTCGCCGCGCGGCGGGGCGTCCGGCTGGTCGACGCGCCCGTCTCCGGCGGCGCGATGGGCGCGGGCACCGGCGAGCTGGCCGTCATGGTCGGCGGGTCCGCGGACGCCTTCGCCGCCGTCCGCCCGGTGCTGGACGTCCTGGCGAAGAAGGTCGTGCACGCCGGGGCGATCGGCGCGGGCACCCGGTTCAAGCTCGCCCGCAACCTGATGCACTACGCCGCGTTCACCGCCGCGACGGAGGCGCAGCGGCTGGCCGAGGCGGCCGGGCTGGACATCGCCGCCCTGGGCGACGTGGTCCGGCACACCGACGCGCTCACCGGCGGGCCGGGCGCGATCATGCACCGCGACACCACCGCCGCCCTGGAGCCGGGTTCGTTCTGGTTCACCACCTTCGACCACGTCAGGCGGCTCGCGGAGAAGGATCTCGACTTCGCCATCGCGCTGGCCGAGGAACTCGGCGTGGACGTGCCGATGGCCAGGATCGCCCGGGACGGGCTCGCGTCCGGGCTGGGTTTCCGCGAGGAGCGGTCATGAGCGACGAGAAGAACGGCAAGTTCGACGGACTCCCCGAAGCGCGGGCCCGGGGCCTCCGCAAGATGGAGCAGGTCTACGGCTTCGACATGAACGACGGCCCCGGCGACTTCTTCCGCTACACCGCCGACCACCTCTTCGGCGACATCTGGCACCGGCCGGGCCTCTCCGACCGGGACCGGCGCCTGCTCCTCATCGGCATGCTCGCCGGCCAGGGCGCCGCCGACGTGCTCGGCGTCCAGATCCCCGCCGCCCGCGCCGCCGGCGAACTCGACGACGCCGCGCTGCGCGAGATCGTCGTGTTCCTCAGCCACTACGCGGGCTGGCCGAACGGCGCGCGGCTCAACTCGGTCGTCGAGGAGACGATCGGCAAGGCGGCCCGGGCGGCCGCCAAGGCCGCCGAGGCGGCCGAGGCGGCCGAGGCCGCCGAGGCGGCCGAGGCCGCCCAGGACCAGGACTGACCCGGGAGCATCATGGCCATCCGCGTCCTTCATGTGGCGACCGGCAACGTCGGCCGCATCGCCCTCGCGCACCTCATCGAGGACCCCCGGTTCGAGCTGGCCGGGCTGGTGGTGTCGAACCCCGCGAAAGTCGGCCGGGACGCCGGCGAACTCGCCGGCCTGGACGCGGTCACGGGCGTCGCGGCCACCGGCGACCTGGACGCCGCGCTGGCCGCCGCGCGGCCGGAGTGCACGGTCTACTGCGCGCTCGGGGAGAACCGGCTCGGCGCGGCGCTCGGCGACGTCGCGAGAATCCTCGCGTCCGGCAGCGACGTCGTCGCCACCGCGCCGGTCCCGCTGGTCCACCCGTGGGGCGTGCTGCCCGAGCGGATGATCCACAACCACGCGGCGATCGCGGTCGGCGCCGGACGCGCCGTCAACGCGATCCCCGACGTCGTGGCGGCCCCGCCGGGCCTCCGGACCCCGCTCGACCTGCCTTTCAACACCGCCCGTGGCGTCTTCGCGACGACACTGGCCCGCTGACCCGCACGAGCTGACCCCGCACGAAAGGACATCGGCGATGGGACGTCTGGCCCCGCACGGCATCCGCGTCAACTCCCTGCACCCGGGCCTGATCCGGACGCCGATCACCGAGGGGTTCCCCGACGACCAGATCCCGATCCCCCTCGGCCGCCCCGGCCGCCCCGAGGACGTCGCGTCCTTCGTCGTCTTCCTCGCGAGCGAAGAGTCGTCCTACGCCACCGGGACCGAGTTCGTCGTCGACGGGGGGACCGTCAACCAGATCCCGCACAAGGGCTGACCGCCACCACCTACGCGAGGCAAGGATCGATGAACGCACACTCCTCCCCCGGACTGGCCGTGCCCCGGGCGCTCCCGGCCGCGGACCTCCCCCACGACGCCGAGCGGTTCGACGTCGTGGTGGTGGGCTTCGGCATCGCCGGCGGCTGCGCCGCGCTGGAGGCCGCGCGCTCGGGAGCCCGGGTGCTGCTGCTGGAGCGCGCCGCCGTCCACGGCGGGACGTCCAGCATGTCGGGCGGCCACTTCTACCTCGGCGGGGGCACCGCCGTCCAGAAGGCCACCGGCCACGAGGACACGGTCGAGGCGATGGCGCGGTACCTGACGGCGAGCACCAAGGACCCGGACGAGGAGAAGATCCGGGCGTACTGCGAGGGGTCGGTCGCGCACTTCGACTGGCTGGAGGCGCTGGGGTTCGAGTTCGAGCGGTCCTACTTCCCGGGGAAGGCGGTGATCCAGCCGGGCACCGAGGGGCTGATGTTCACCGGGAACGAGAAGGTGTGGCCGTTCCGCGACGAGGTCCGCCCGGCGCCGCGGGGGCACAAGGTGCCGGTGCCGGGCGACACCGAGGGCACCAAGCTGGTGATGGACCTGCTGCGGGACCGGGTCGAGGAGGCCGGCGTCGAGGTCCGGTACGAGACCGGCGCCACCAACCTGGTGGTCGCCGGGGACGGCGCGGTCACCGGGGTCGCGTGGCGGAACTTCGACCGGACCGGGGTGGTCGCCGCCGCCGGGGTCGTGATCGCGGCCGGCGGGTTCGTGATGAACCCGGACATGGTCGCGGCCTACACCCCGGCCCTCGGCGGGAAGCTGTTCACCCTGGGCGGCAGCTACGACGACGGCCTCGGCATCCGGCTGGGCCAGTCGGCGGGCGCCGCTCTCGAGCACATGGACGAGCCCTTCATCACCGCGCCGTTCTACCCGCCGTCGTCCCTGGTGAAGGGGCTGATCGTCAACAACCGCGGCGAGCGGTTCGTGGCCGAGGACGGCTACCACGCGCGGACGTCCGCCTTCGTGCTGAAGCAGCCGGGCGCGGCGGCGTACCTGATCGCCGACAGCGAGCACATGGAGGAGCAGCGGATGCCGCTGGTCCCGCTGAAGGACGGCTACGAGACGATCGAGGAGATGGAGGCCGGTCTGGGCCTGCCGCCGGGCTCGCTCGCGGCGACGATGGCGCGGTACAACGAGCACGCCGCGCGGGGCGAGGACCCCGACTTCCACAAGCATCCCGACTGGCTGGCACCGCAGGTCAAGGGTCCCTGGGGCGTCTACGACCTCACCCTCGGCACCGCCCTCTACGCGGGCTTCACACTCGGCGGCATGGCCACCACCGTCGACGGCGAGGTGCGGCGCGCGGACGGCTCGGTCATCGGCGGGCTCTACGCGGCCGGGGCCTGCGCGTCCAACATCGCCCAGGACGGCGCCGGCTACTGCTCGGGCACCCAGCTCGGCGAGGGGTCCTTCTTCGGCCGCCGCGCCGGCCTCGCCGCCGCGGCCCGGGCGCGCGAGACGTCCCGTCGGCCCGTCCCCTGACGGACCCGCCGCGGCGGCCCGCTCCGGGGCCGGCCGCTCACAGGAGGCGGAAGGCGTCCCCCGCGTTCACCCGTCCGGGCGTCACGACCTGCGCGTAGACGCCCGCGCACGGGCGCGGCCCGAGTCCGGGCACCGGCTCGACGAGGTTGAGCCGGGCGGGGGCGCGGAGCGCCGCGGTGTCGCGGGGCAGCGCGCCGTGCTCCAGCGTCGGCACGGAGCAGCGCGGCGTCGGCGCCATGACGCGCAGGACGGCCTCGCCGATCTCCAGGTCGCGGCCGACCCAGGCGTTCTCGCCGAAGCCGGGGCCGCCGGTGTCGAGCACGATGTTGGGCCGGTACCGCGCGGCCTCCATGACGCCGCGCTCCCCCGCCTCCGCGATCGCGTCCAGCGTCGCGGTGCCGACCAGGTGGACGGGCGCGAAGTCGACGAACGTGCCGGGCGGGGACCCCTGCCCGAGGACGACCTCCTCGTCCTCCACCTCGGCGGTGACCCCGGCCGCGAGGACCTGGTCGGGGACGGCGCGCGCCAGCGTGGCGCCGTCGGGACGGGTGCCGGTGAGGACGACGCGGCGCCCGAGCGCCTCCGACAGGGCCGCGTCGGCGCCGGCGTCGCCGCTGCGCACCGTCCGGCCGTCCGGCAGGACGATCCGCACCCCGGTGCCGTCGGTCACCGCCGACATGGTCAGCAGGGCGCGCCAGAGCCGGGGGCTCTTGGCGCTCGCGATCCGCCCGCTCTCGGCGTCGAGCAGCGCCCATCCCCGGTCGCCGGCGACGCCCGTCGCGACCAGTTCGGCCGAGGGCAGCTCCTCGCCCAGCATCGACTTGACCGGATAGCGCCACAACTCCGCGGCCGTTCCCGCCATGGCCCCCTCACTTCCTTCCGTGGTCGCGGTCCAGGTCGGCCGCCTTGGCGGCGCGTTGGGCGAAGACGTCCTCGCGGCGCTCCTCCATCTGCCGCAGCGCCTCCTTCCGGCCGCGTTTGGAGAGCCGGTCGATGTACGTGCGGCCGAACAGGTGGTCGGTCTCGTGCTGCAGGCAGCGGGCGAAGTAGCCCGTCCCCTCGATGACGAGCGGGCGTCCGTCCTTGTCGGACCCCCGCGCCACGGCACGGTCGGTGCGGGGGACCTCCATCGAGGCGCCGGGCACCGACAGGCACCCCTCGACGTCGTTGAGGAGCCTGCGGTCGCCCGCTTCGGGCAGTTCCAGGACGGGGTTGACGAGGTGGCCGACGTGCCGGACCCCGTGGTCGTCCGGGCAGTCGTACACGAACAGCCGGAGGTCGACGCCGACCTGGTTGGCCGCCAGCCCCGCGCCGTCCGCGGCGTACATCGTCGCGAACATGTCGTCGATCAGGGCCGACAGCTCCGACGAGCCGAAGTCGGACACCTCGCGGCACGGGCGCGCCAGGACCTCCTCGCCGACGACGGTGATCCGGCGCACCGAACCGCGCCGCGCCTCCGGCGGCAGGTCCGGGTAGGAGTCGACGGGACTCCCCTGCACGCGGACCCGCCGGTCGACGGGTTCGGAATGCTCGTGACCAGCGGCCATGCTGCCCCTCCTTGTCCGCACGCCGCGAACGTCCCCGCGACGCGACGCTCCGGCGGGACTTGCCGTGATCTTTGCAAAGTAGCAGACTTTGCAAAGTGACTGAGGACGACCTCGACGCCCTGCGCGACCCCCCTCGCGGCACCGGCGGCGGGCTGCGCGAACACGAGGTCCGCACGGCGCTCCTGGACCTGCTGGCCCGGGTGGGCACCGCCACCGCGACCGAGGCCGCCGCCCGCCTGGGCTACAGCTCCGGCCTCTGCTCGTTCCACCTGAGGCAACTCGCACGGCACGGGTTCATCGAGGAGGCGCCGCGCGGCGGGGGCCGCGCCCGCCCCTGGCGGCTGCGGCGCGGCGACCGGGCCGCGGACGCCTCGGGCGAGGCGTTCGGCGACCTGGCCCGCGGGCTGGAGGACGAGAGCTGGCACCGGTGGCTCACCCACCGCGACCAGGCGCCGCCCGAGTTCCGCCGCGACGAGGCGTTCAGCGCCGTCGCGTACCTGACCCCGGAGGAGATGAGCCGGGTCGCGGACGCCGTCCGGCGGGCGCTCGCCCCCTACCGGGATCGCGAGCTGCGCCCCCTGTCCCGTCCGGAAGGCGCCCTGCCCGTGGCCCTCATCGCCCGGTTGTTCCCCCTGCTCCCCCACACCCCCGACGACCCCGGCCGCAGCTGACGAGCCGTCCCTCCGCTGAGCCGGTCCGTCCGGGCGGCGCGGCAAAGGTTTCTTTGGACGGCGCTTGCGCCGGTGGTCGGCGGGTACGGGGCGACCATTTCGACAGGGGGAAACCATGAGCAGAACTCTCGGCCCATGCACCCGGCCTTCCTCGGCGCACCGTTCGCGGATCCGGCCGCGGGGAAGCGCCGGACGCCTCGGCGGCGGGGCGCCGGCCTGCGCGGCGGCGGCACCGGACGACCGCTCCCGGTGACGGGGACCGGGGGCCGCACCGGTGGACGCCCGGTGCCCGGCCCGGCGCGTCCGCCCGGTCCGGTGGTGGTGGTCGGCGCGGGACTGGCCGGGCTGTCGGCGGCGATCCATCTCGCGGCCCGCGGGCGCGAGGTCGTGGTCGTCGAAGCGGAGCGGGGACCGGGAGGCTGCTGCGGGTCGGCGGAGCTGGGCCCCTACCGGTTCGACACCGGCCCGTCGGTGCTGACGATGCCGGGCGTGCTGGCGGCGACCTTCGGCGCGGCCGGCGAGGACCTCGACGGACGGCTGCCGCTGCGGCGCCTGGACCCCTACTACCGGCTGGCCTTCCCCGACGGCTCGCGGCTCGACGTCGTGGCGGGCGCGGAGGAGATGGCCGGCAACGTCCGCGACCTGTGCGGACCGGACGAGGCCGCGCGGTACCTGCGGTTCCGCCGCCGGCTCCGCGCGATGTTCGAGGCGGAATGGCCGGCCTTCATCGACGCCGACATGACCCGGCTGCGCGACATGGCGCGTCCGTACGCCCTGCTGAGGCTGGCCGCGGCGGGCGGGTTCCGGCGGCTGGACCGGTTCGTCGCCGGGCAGTTGCGCGACGAGCGGCTCATCAGGGCGCACACCTTCCAGTCGCTGTACGTCGGGCTCCCCCCGCACCGGGCGCTCGCCGTCTACGCGGTGGTGGCGCACATGGACACCGTCGGCGGCGTCTACTTCCCCCGCCGCGGCGGCATGCGCGCCGTCCCGCGGGCGCTGGCGGACGTCGCCGAGAAGGCGGGCGCGCAGTTGCGGTACGGCGTGCGGGCCGAGCGGGTCGAGACCGGCGCCCGCGGGGTGCGGGCGGTGCGGCTGGACACCGGCGAGCGGATCGCCGCGAGCCACGCGGTGATCGCCTGCGACCGGGTGCGCGCCCAGGCGGAGCTGCTGCCGGGCCTCGCGGACGACTGGCGGCTGCGGCGGCCCCGCTACTCGCCGTCCTGCCTGGTCGTGCATGTCGGCCTGGACCGGCGGACGCCCGGCCGGGCGCACCACACGGTGCGTTTCGGGCGGACGTGGAAGGAGACGTTCGCCGCGCTGGCGGCCGGGCGCCCGCAGCCCGACCCCAGCCTGCTGATCACCTACATCGACACCGACGACACGGCCGCGCCGCCCGGGCACGCCGCTCTCAGCGTGCTGGAGCCCGCGCCGAACCTGGCGTCCGGCGCCGACTGGGAGCGGCTCGCGCCCCGGCTCGAGGAGCGGCTGCTGGCGCGGCTCGCCGACCTCGGCTACGGCGACCTGTCGGTGCGGCCGCGGCTGATGTTCGATCCGCCGGCGTGGGCGCGGCTGGGGCACTCGGCGGGGACGCCGTTCGCGCTGGACCACCGCTTCGCCCAGACCGCCTGGCTGCGCCCGTCCGGCCGCGCCCGGCGCGTCCCCGGCCTGCACTTCGCCGGCATGTACACCGCCCCGGGCGTCGGTGTCCCGCCCGCGCTGATCTCGGGTCGGCTGGCCGCCGCCCGGATCCTGGAGGGCGACCGATGACGGCGGGCACGAGCACGGTGACGTTGACGGCCAGCTACGAGCAGTGCCGCCGCATCAACGCCCGCCACGGCCGCTCCTTCTATCTGGCCACGCTGCTGCTGCCCGCGTGGAAACGCAGGCACGTCCACGCCCTCTACGGATTCGCGCGGCACGTGGACGACATCGTCGACGCGTCCGGCGGCGCCCGCGGCGCCACGAACGAACGGGACGGGGACGGGCGGGACGGGGACGGGCGGGCCGCGGCGCTCGACGGCGTCGCGGCCCGCCTGGAGGCGAGCCTGGCCGGGGAGCCGGTCCCGGACCCCGTGCTCCCCGCGTTCGTCCACACGGTGCGGTCCTTCGGCATCGAGCACGACGACATCCGGGCGTTCATGTCGTCGATGCGCGCCGACCTGACCGTCACCCGCTACGACACCTACCAGGACCTGCTGGTCTACATGGAGGGGTCGGCGGCGGCGATCGGGCTGATGATGCTCCCGGTTCTGGAGACGCTGCCCGGCACCGGGCGGAGCGCGCGCGAACCCGCCCGCGAACTGGGGCGGGCCTTCCAGCTCACCAACTTCCTGCGGGACGTGGCCGAGGACCGGGCGCGCAGCCGCATCTACCTGCCCCTGGAGGACATGGAGCGGTTCGGGGTCGGCGAGGCCGACCTCGCCGGGAACGGGTGCGGCCGGAGGCTGCGCGAGCTGGTGGCGTTCGAGGCCGCGCGGGCCCGCGCCCACTACCGGCGCGCGCAGGAGGGCATCGACATGCTGGTGCCGTCGTCGCGTCCCTGCATCCGCGCCGCGGCGGCGCTGTACGGCGGCATCCTGGACCGGATCGCCGCGGCCGACCACGACGTGCTCGCGGGGAGGGCGTGCGTCCCGCGGCGGCACCGCGCCGTGATCTTCACGCGGCACCTCGTGGCCGCGTCCGCCGCGGCCCGCGCCGAGCGGCGCCCGCTCCTCGCGGGAGAGCCGCGATGACCGCGCTCGGCGACGTCCCGCCGCGGCGCCCGGTGGTGCTGGACGCGATGGGCGGCGACCACGGGCCCCGCGAGACGGTGCCGGGCGCCCTGGCCGCGCACCGCGAGCACGGTGTGCGGGTGACGCTGGTCGGCCGCCGGGAGAGGATCGACCGGGAACTGCGCCGGCACGGCGGCGCCGGCGAACTCGAAATCGTGCACGCCGACGACGTCGTCCCCATGGCGGGCGCGGCGGCGTCGGCGGCCGCGCGCCCCGCCACCAGCCTGCGGGTCGGCTGCGAAGTCGCGCGCCGCGACCGGGCCGCGTTCGTGTCGGCCGGGTCCACGGGGGCCGTGGTGGCCTGCGCCGTCCGCACCCTGGGACGGGCGGACGGCGTGCTGCGCCCCGCGCTGGCCGTCGCCCTCCCCACGGCGGCCGGCGCCACCGTGCTGGTCGACGCGGGCGGGACCGCCGACCCGACGGCGCCGATGCTCGCGCAGTTCGCCGTCCTGGGCAGCCGGTACGCGCGGACGGCGCTGGGCGTGCCCGAGCCCCGCGTGGGACTGCTGTCGATCGGTTCCGAGCCGGGCAAGGGCAACCGGCTCGTCCGCGACGCCGCCCTGCTGCTGCCGGACCTGCCGGTCCGGTTCCACGGCAACGTCGAAGGCCATGACGTGCTGGCCGGAACCGTGGACGTGGTGGCCACCGACGGGTTCACCGGCAACGTGGTCCTGAAGAACATCGAAGGCTGCGTCCGCACGGTGCTGGGCATGGCCGCCGACCGCGGGGCCGCGCCCCCGGAGGCCCTGGCGAAGGTCGCCCGGCTGTACAGCGCCGACACCCACGGCGGCGCCGCGCTGCTGGGCCTGAACGGAACGGTGCTCGTCGCGCACGGGTCGTCCGGGTCCGCGGCCGTCGCGCGGGCCTGCACGGCCGCCTCCGCCTCGGCCCCGGCCGGCGACGCCGCGGACGCGGCCGCCGGAGGCCGCGCATGAGCCGGTCGGTTCTCGGTGCGCCGCCCGTCGGCGCGTCACTCCCCGGTGCGGGTGCGCAGCGGGTCGCGGCCGTCCCAGCTTCCGTGGTGCGCATAGGGGACGAACCGCGCGAACAGCTCCTCGGAGTACCAGTCGTGCGCGCGCACCCGCCCGATGACCTCGCGGTGGGCTCCGGCCCGGAAGGCGAACCGGTCGATCGCCGCCGCGTCCCGCCACAGCGAGAACGTCGCCTGCCTCGCCAGCGGCCACTCCCCCACGCCGACCGACGCCAGGCAGCCCTCCTGCTCCCGCAGGGCCCGGTCCACCTCGGGGACCGCGCGGTAGAACGCCGCGAGCCGGCGCGGGCGGATCGACGCGCGGGTCAGCACGGCGACGGGCGCGCCCGGCGCTTCCGGGACGCGGCGGGGGGCGAGCCCGCCGAACGGGTCCCGGCCGCCCCACCGCCCGCGCGAGGACAGCGGCCGCAGCCGCACGTGCCAGGACTCCGCGGTCTCCTCGCGCCACCGCCGCGCCACCGCGGAGCGCTCCAGGAACTCCTCCAGCGCGGCCTCGCCGTCCCAGACCGCGAACAGCGCCCAGCGGCGCAGGTCGGCGCCCAGGCTCATGGACCGGCCGCGCCCGGTCCCCAGCAGGCGCCAGAACGACAGCCCCGCGGCCGCGCGGAGCCGCGGGCGGTCCAGCGCCATGTAGCGCATCGCGTCCGCGGTCGCGTACCTGAGCAGATGGAAGGAAGCGATGACGCCCGAACCCGTCACACCCGTTCCCGCCGCGTCCGTGCTCGTCCCGGTCATCGGCGGCTACCTGCTCGGCTCGGTGCCGACGGCGGTCCTGGTCGGCCGCGCCCACGGTTTCGACCCGCGGTCGG
The DNA here is from genome assembly GCF_000425065.1 of Actinomadura rifamycini DSM 43936. Lineage (GTDB taxonomy): Bacteria > Actinomycetota > Actinomycetes > Streptosporangiales > Streptosporangiaceae > Spirillospora > Spirillospora rifamycini. The sequence continues at coordinate 128,241 of NZ_AULB01000009.1, read as the reverse complement.
TGGGCGACCGCAATCCCGGCTTCTGGAACGTCATGGGGCGCCTGGACGCCCGCTCGGCCGCGCCCGTGTTCGCCGGCGACCTCCTCAAGGGCACCGCGGCGGGCCTGCTCGCCCTGGCGGTGAGCGGCCGGCGGACGGGCCCGCTCGGGCAGGTCCGCGGGCGGAGCGTCGTCCCGGTGTACGCGGCGGTGGGCGCGGCGATGGCCGGGCACGCCTGGCCGCTGTTCGCCGGGCGCCGCGGCGGACGCTGCGTGCTGACCTTCGCGGGCGGCATGGCGGTCGTCTGCCCGCCGGCGTTCGGCCTCGGCCTCGGGCTGCTGGGCGCCACCGGCCTGGCCGCGCACTCCTTCGCCACGGGCGCGCGGGTCGCGGTGTTCGCGCTGCCCGCGCTGCAACTGCCGTTCGCGCCCGCCGCGCAGGTGGCGGGCACCGGGGCGCTGATGGCCTTCATCGGTGCCCGCTTCGGGCAGGCGGCCCTGGCCGAGCGCGCACGGCGGCGCCGTCCGCCCGCCGCCGCGGCGCCCTCCGGCCGGGCGGACCGGTCGCGTCCCGGGCGTAGACGCGGCCGCGCCACGTCCGCGCGGGACGCAGCACGGACAGCGTGAGCCGGACGGCGCCGACCGGGTCCAGCAGCGGCGACAGCAGCAGCCCGGGCCCCGGAGCGGCGTAGCTGCCGCGCAGCGCGGCCGTCAGCAGGAACCGCTGCCCGAGCAGCGCCAGGTCCAGCGGCGCGGGACGCCCGGACAGCAGGCGCAGCACCGGCAGCGCCATGGTCAGCCACACCACCGCCAGATCGCCGGCGAGCCCGGCCGGCGGCGTCACGTCCCGCAACGCGATCGAGCGCCCCCATTCCCGCCACACGTCCGCGACGCCGCCGTGCATGTCGACCTCCAGCAGCGCGCCCGCGTCGACGAACGCGACCCGCCACCCGTCGCGCGCCAGCAGCCGCCCCAGCGCGACGTCGTCGGTGAGGTGGCCGCGCACCCGGGCGAACGCGTCGGCCCGGACCATCGCGTCCTTGCGGAAGGCCAGGCACTGGCCGTTGACGAGCAGCCGTCCGGGACCGCGGGCGTCCGGGCCGACCGGCCCGAACCGGTAGACCAGGGTGGCCAGGAGCGAGGCGTGCAACGCCTGCTCCACCGCGCTCCCGGTGAGGAAACGGGGACCCGCGCTGACCAGGTCGCACTCTTCCAGCAGGCCGGCAAGCGCCGTGCACAGCCCTTCCTTCGGGCGGGTGTCGGCGTCCAGGAGCACCACGAGGGGCCCCCTCGCGCGGCGCAGCCCCTGCCGCAGCGCCCACTGCTTGCCCACCCAGCCCGCGGGCGGCTCGGTGCCCGCGACGACGGTCGCGCCGAGGGCCGCGGCCGTGCGCGCGGTGCCGTCGCGCGACCGGTCGTCGACGACGATCACCTCCCGCACGGCCGGGTCCGCCAGCAGCGGCACCGCGCACGCCCGGATCCGGTGCTCCTCGTCGCGCGCGGGGATCACCACCGAGACCGGCTCCGCCGGCCGGTTGCGGGGAGGCGCCGTCAGGGCGGGCGGACGGTCCCGCCCCCGCGCCAGCCGCGCCGCCACCGCGGCCGCCGCGACCGCCGCCGCCGCGGTCGGCGCCCTCACGGCCGCGCCCCCGCCGGCCGCGACCGGACGAGCGGGAAGTCGTCCTCGACCAGGGACGCCGCGATGCGTCCGCTCATCGCCACCAGCGGAAGCCCGCCGCCGGGATGCGCGGACCCGCCCGCCAGGTACAGGCCGCGGCGCGGCCCGCGGTTCCCCGGGCGGCGCAGCGGCGCCGTCCGCCCCCGGTAGGCCGTCCCGTAGATCGCTCCGCCCCACGCGCCGTACCGGTCGCGCAGGTCCGCGGGCGTGAACAGCTCCACGAACCGCAGCCGTCCCGACAGGTCGTGCCCGCGCCGCGCCAGCCGCTCCAGCACCAGGTCGCGGTACGCCTCCGGCGTCACCGGCCACCGCTCCGGATCGCGCGCGGGGACGTTGACCAGCATCGTCCAGTTCTCCGCCCCGGGCGGCGCCTGCGACGGGTCGTCCACCGCCGAGCATCCGATGTAGACCGTCGGGTCCCGGGGCGGCACGCGCCGCCGGAACACGTCCGCGAACTCCCGCCGGTAGTCGTCCGAGAAGACCACCGAATGGTGCGGCAGCCCGTCGGTCCGGCCGTCGACGCCCGCGAGCATCAGGAACGCCGAGGACGACGGGCCGAGCCCGGCGATCCGGCGCAGCCGCCGCCGGTCGGGCAGCAGCCGGCCGTACAGCGCCGCCGCGTCGGCGTTGACCACCACCGCGTCCGCGCTCTCGCGCTCCCCGGACGCCAGCGCCACGCCCTTCACCGACTCGCCGTCGGCCAGGACCCGCCGGACCGTGCTGCCGGTGCGGATCTCCACGCCCGCGTCGTCCAGCAGGCCCGCCAGCTCGTCCGCCAGCCGGGCCATCCCGCCCGGCACGTACCAGCCGCCGTCGCCGTGCTCGATCGCCGGGACGCACCCCAGCGCGGCCGGCGCCCGGTAAGGGCTGGACCCGGCGTACGTGGCGTACCGCCCGACGTACTGCCGCAGCCTGCCGTCGTCGAAGAACCGGCGCGCCAGGCCGTGCAGCGTCCGTCCCGGCGCGACCGCCAGGAGGTCGGCGGGCCGCGCCTCCCGCGGCGGGCGGCCGAGCGGCCCCGCGAAGAACGTCCGCTGCGACGCCTCGAGGCACCGGCGCGCCCACGCGTGGAACGCCCGCCACGCCGCGCCCTGCCCCGGCGCGAGGCGGTCCACCTCGGCGGCCATGCGGGCCGGGTCGCGGTAGGCCCGCAGGACCGATCCGTCCGCGAACCGGTACCGGCACAGCTCGTCCAGGGCGACGGCCTCCCGCGCGGCGCCCAACTCGCGGAACACGTCCGGGAGGGTGAGCAGCGACGGCCCGAGCGAGAAGGCGAACCCGTCCCGCGTGCGTTCGGCGAGCTTGCCGCCCAGCCGGTCCAGCCGCTCGTGCAGCCGCACCCCGTGGCCGGCCCGCGCCAGCAGCAGCGCGGCGACCATGCCGCCGACGCCGCCGCCGACCACGATCACCTCGGCCATCGGCCGTCCCCTCCGCCCGCCCGCGCCGCCGCCGTCCGCCGCCGCGCCGCCAGCACCGCCGCGGGGACCGCGAAGGCCCCCATCGCCGTCCCGCCGGCCGCCGCCACGAGCGGATCGCGCGGCCGGAACACCGCCGCGAACGCCACCGTCTCCATCACCGCCATGACCGCGTAGGTCGCCACCAGCCCCTCCGCGACGTCCCGTCCCGGCCCGACGAGCGCGTCGACCGCCCCCGTCAGCAGCGCCGACGCCGCCAGCCAGCCGGCGAAGTTGCTCGCGGGCACGCCCCGGTACGCCCCGCGCCGCGCCCATCTCCACAGGTCCAGCCGCGTCATCTGCGGATCGAGGAACAGGTCCCAGGCCGTGAGCGCCGAAGCGCCCACCGCGACCCGCGTCCACCGCCGTCCGTCCGGGACGAGCGTGGCCGCGACCGCGTGCGACGCCAGCCCCATGCCCGCCCACGCCGCCGCGACCGCCGCGGGGACGCCGCCCACCTGCGGCCGCAGAACCCCCGTGTAGGAGTACCGGCCGAACGGCACGCCCGTCCGCACCCCCACCCATTCGGCCGCGTAGCCCAGCGCCGCCGCCGCGCCCACGGCCCCCGCCGCGCGCCCGGCGCCCAGGCGGGACGCGGCGAAGCATCCCGCGCCCGCCGTCAGCAGGCCCACCACCGGTCCCGTCCAGCGCACCGGATCCGGCCGCACCCCCGACGCGACCTGCGCCGCCACCATCGACGCCAGGCAACCGGCGCCCGCCGCCGCGAAGCGGCGCCCCCCTCCCCCGGGACCTGCGGCCCGAGCACGACGCCGCGCCACCACCTCCGCGCCTCCCCTCCGGAGCGAACCGCCGCGGCGCCGCCCGTCCCGCCGCGGGCTCGGCGCCGGCGCGCGTTCGCGTTGGCCCAGGCGAACGGTCCGCACGATCGTCGCGCTACCCACAGCGACGCATCCCACACGGAGGGCGCCGGGCGTGCCGGGCCGAGCAGGCCGATCGCGCTTCGACCGATCGCGCGGACCGGACGTTCTCGCTGCTCACGGCGTTGGAGCGGGGCCCGATAAATCGCTGGCACCCGCCGGGAGGCCGTTGGTACCTGGCGGCCGTTCGTCCGATCCGCCACCGGGCCCGCCGGCCCTAGAAAAGAGACTTTGTGTCCCGGCCAGCGCCGAGCGCGCTTCGCTGCACCGCCTGACCAGGCGTCCGTCCCGTCCCGCCGTCCGTCCCGGACGGTGACCGGACCCGGACCTCAGGCGCTCTGACCCGGCCCGCACATGAACGGGGCCGGGTGCCCTGTCGAGGCCGCTCGGCCTGCTCTTGCTGTCGTTCCAGACTTCTCAGCAAGGGATATCCCGGGTGTCCAGAACCACTTCGCACAACAACCTGCTCGGCACTTTCACCTGCGTGCGGTGCGGCCTGACCGTGTCCTCCGCCGCCGCCGACGGCACGCGCCGCAACCACTGCCCGTCGTGCCTGCACTCACAGCACGTTCACGACCACGTCGAAGGCGGCCCCAGCGACTGCCGGGGCAGGATGTCGCCGATCGCCATCGCCGTGCTCCGCACCGGCGACTGGACGGTCATCCACCGGTGCGTGCTCTGCGACGAGCTGACCTCCACCCCCGTCTGCGCCGACGACAACCAGCTCATCCTGATGCGCATGGCCGTGCGGCCGCTGGCGCAGCCGCCGTTCCCCCTCGAAGTCTTCGCCGACCTGTGAAGCGGAGAGGAGCGGATCGACCATGCCGAGACGAGTACGCGACCACGGCGAGCGCGGCGAGCGCGCGGGGACCGCACGGCGTCCGCAGCGGCGCAAGGACGTCCTGCACCGCCGGGGCGGGCACCGGGCGAACGCCTTCCGGTGCGCGGGCTGCCGGCTGGAGGTGCCGCCGGACGCGCCCGGCACCACGCACCGCAACCACTGCCCGAACTGCCTCGCCAGCCTGCACGTCGACCGGCGGGTCCCCGGCGACCGGGGCGCGGACTGCCGCGGCCGGATGGACGCGCTGGGCGTGTCGGTGCGGCCGGACGGCGAATGGATGATCATCCACCAGTGCGCGTCCTGCGGGGAGCTGAGCGCCAACCGGATCGCCGGCGACGACAACGCCCTGGCCCTGGTGCGCCTGGCCCTCAGGCCGCTGCGGGACACCGGCATCGCCCACCGCGCGCTGCTCGCGCTGTGAGCCGGCGACCGCCGGGGGCGCCGCGGGCCGTGAGCGGCCCGCCCTAGCGGGAAGGCCGGCGGGCCGGACTCCACGAACCCGGGGTCCGGCCCGCCGCGTCCTCACCCACGACGACTTCCACCCCATCGATCTCCTCCATGCGAGGCAGGCTGATCCGGACCGGTAGACCGCCCTCAACACGCGTGGCCGCCGCTCCGGCTGGGAAGGTGATCGTTATGACCTCCGGAGATGCGCCCGACGGGAAAGCCGCCAAGAAATTCGCCCGGATGCTCCTGCGCGCCTGCCACGACGCCAGGATGGCCGACCCCACCGCCGAGGTGGCCGCTCAGATGCTCGGGGTCAACGGCTGGACGAACCTGGTGATCCGCCCCGCGACCTCGGAGTTCACCCGATGGCTGACGGCCCAGGGGCTGGCCGGCGACGGCCCGAACGGCACGGTGGTCATGCCCTTCAACGGCAGCCGGGCCCAGGCGGCCGCCCTCGCCCGCACTCTCACCGGCCGGATGCCCGGCGTGACCAACGTGCGCGTCACCGACGGCACCCCGCCCTGGCCGTCCTCCTACCACGCCCGCCTCGCGCAACTCCAGGACGCGAACGGCACCCAGCACGAGACCGGCGACCCGATCAACAATCACGGGTGATCGAGCGGGACGCACGGGGTCCGCCGGCGCGGAGTTCCGCGCGTCAGCCCCGGCCGAGGACGCAGAACTCGTTGCCCTCCGGGTCGGCCAGCACCGTCCACGGGACCTCGCCCTGACCGAGGTCGACGTCGCTCGCGCCGAGGGTCCGCAGCCGGTCCACCTCCGCCGCCTTGCCGTCGATCGGGTCCGGCAGGAGGTCCACGTGGATGCGGGACCGCGCGGACGGGCCGCCGTCCGTGCGGCGGAACTCCAGGTACGGCCCGCCCCCTTCGGCGGAACGCAGTACCGCGCGGTCGTCGGTCACCTCGTGCGGCGTCCAGTCGAGCGCCCGGTTCCAGAACTCGGACACGGCCCGCGGGTCGGCGCAGTCGACGACCACCGCGGCGACCGGGCCGGTGTCCCGGTAGGTCTCCCGGGGCTCCGCCACGGTGAACACGTTGCCCTCCGGGTCGGCCAGCACCGTCCACGGGACGTCGCCCTGACCGAGGTCGACGTCGGTCGCGCCGAGCTCCCGGAAGCGCGCGACCAGCTCCTCCTGGTGGGCGGCGGAGGCGGTGGCGAATTCCAGGTGCACGCGGTACTTCACCGCTTCGGGGTCGGGCACTTTGACGAAGTCGATGTAGAAGGCCGCGGGGTCCGGCCACTCGAAGCCCTCGGGCTCGAGATTGGTCACGCCGGGGCCCTCGCTGGAGACCTTCCAGCCGAGGGCCTCCGCCCAGAACCCGCCGAGGGCCGAGTCGTCTCCTGCCTTGAAGTTCACCTGAACGAGTCGCAGCATGCCGATGATCATAAGCCCAGGTAGGAGGGCTCCGGGCACGGCGCGATAGGGCCGGGAGCCCGGACCGGGACCGATGCACGTGGTGGCCGCGCCCATAAGGAGCAGGATCGGGACGAGCATGCCCTTGCGACTCAGCCGGTCCCCGAAGCGCGCCGCGTGGCGCGCACGAGGCCGCGCGGGCCCGCCCGTCCAGAGGACGGGCGGGCCCGCGGTGAGCTCCGGCGGCCTCCCCTACAGGTGGTCGCGCGGGATGCGGAGGTTCCAGTCGTCCGAGTGGATCCGGCGGTCGTTCTCGTAGCCGTCGAGCTGCGCGTGGACGTGGAACTCGTCCTCGGTGCAGGTCAGGACCGTGCGGGTGACCGTCCGCGTGTCCCAGTCCCCGCGGCGGAACGTCATGGTGGAGACGACTTCGCCCTCGGCGGACGTGAAGTCGTCGGCCACCCAGCCGTACCGCTGGTCGACGCGCCGGCCGACCTCCAGGTCGATGGAGTCGAACCGCTGGACGCCGCCGTCCTTGACGACCTCCAGCGCCGACTCGTAGCCCACCAGGTCACGCGAGACCCGCCACTGCTGGTCGCCCGGGCTCACCTGCGCGGTGCGCAGCGGCGGCGCGCCTTCCGGCTCGTCGAACGGCCGCATCGACACCTCGTCGGACTCGGCGACCGGCCGCACCGGCAGGATCAGCCGGCTGCCGCCGGTGAACACCGAGAGCCTGGCCTGGCGCGGCGGCGGCCACGCCAGCGGCCAGTACGAGGTGGACAGCGACAGCCGGACGCGGTGGCCCGGCGGGAACACCTGGGCGACGCCGTTGAGCCGGACGCGCACCCGGTAGCGGCGGCCCGGTTCCACGGGCTCGGGGTCGTCGTCGCCGTCCCGGTGCGTGAGGTTGAGCAGCCCGTAGGTGACGCGGGTGGCGCGGCCGTCCGGCGCCACGTCGGAGAGCCGCGCGGCGATCATGGCGACCGGTTCCGAGGCGGCCACGTCGAGTTCGACGACGGGCCCGCCGAGGATCTCGCAGCGCTCGGTCAGCACGTCGCTGTCGAAGACGAGCGAGCCGCCGTCCTCCTCACGCTGGTCGTAGGGCAGGTCGGGCGGCGCGCTGTAGGAGCACCACTTGCCGGCGAACTGCCCCACCGACAGCGGCGACTGGATCGTCAGCTCCTCCACGGGCGCCTCCTCCCCCGGACGGACGATCCGGTGCGGGGCCAGCGGCAGCGCGTCCCGCCGGACGTGCGGCGACGGCCACGACGGCTCCCCGACCCAGCGGCCGGGGCGCTCCTCGTAGGAGGTGGACGGCGGCACGCTGTCCTGCATCCAGGTGCGCAGCATCGGCTCGTCCATCACGTCGTTGTCCTCGTCCTTCAGCCACCGGTCCCACCAGCGCACGACCTCCTGGAGGAAGCCGATGGCCGGGCCCGGCTCGCCCAGGTGCGGGTACCGGTGCGACCACGGGCCGATCAGCCCCTTGCGGGGGACGTCGAGGTGCTCCATCAGCCGGAACACCGCGTTCGAGTACCCGTCGGCCCAGCCGCAGACCGCGAACACCGGGCACCGGACGGCCGAGTAGTCCTCGCAGACCGACGCGCGGCGCCAGTAGCCGTCGCGGCGCTGGTGGCCGAGCCAGTTCTCCAGCCACAGGCCGCTTCCCTCCAGGCGTTCCTTCCACATGTCCCGCCAGCGGTCGCCGACCAGCGCGGGGTCGGGCGGGCAGGTGGTGTAGGCGAACATCGTGGACGCCTCGGCCAGGTTGTCCGACAGCAGGCAGCCGCCCATGTAGTGCATGTCGTCGGCGTACCGGTCGTCGGTGAAGGAGGCGATCACGATGGCCCGCAGGCTCGGCGGCCTGCGGGCCGCCACCTGGAGTGAGTTGAACCCGCCCCAGGAGATGCCCATCATCCCGGTGCGCCCGTCGCACCAGGGCCGGTCGGCGAGCCAGGCCAGCACCTCCTCGGCGTCGCGGTGCTCCTGGTCGAGGTACTCGTCGGTGAGCACCCCCTCCGACTCCCCCGTGCCGCGGATGTCGACGCGCACGCAGGCGTAGCCGTGCCCCGCCATGTACGGATGGTGGATCGAGTCCCGCACCGCCGTGAGGTCGCGCTTGCGGTACGGAATGTACTCCAGGACCGCCGGCACCGGTTCGTCGTCGGAGGCCACGGGACGCCAGAGCCGGGCCGCCAGGCGGGTCCCGTCCGACATCGGGATCCACAGGTGCTCCTCTTCCTTCACCGCCCACGGCAGTGCGGTGACCTCACGCATCGCTCCCCCCAGGTCGCTTCGTTCCCTCGGTCGTGCCTTGTCTCATCCGTCGTCCGGACCGCCGTCGTCGAAGACGAACCCCAGCGCCTTGACGCACCGGTCGTACTTGTCCTGGAGCTCCTCCTCGTCGGCCGCGGCCACGCTGATGTGCGCGAGCTCGTGGCTGTAGCTGTCCTCCGCCTGCGGCGCGTCCGACAGCCGCTGCCCCACGTCCACCAGGGGGTGGATGCTCACCCCCGCGATCTCCCGCTCGGCCCGCGCGATCTCCTCCGCGCCCGCCCGGTCGCGGACCACGCCGTCGGAGAAGCGCCGCAGGTACCACTTGGCGGCCAGCGCGTAGGGGCCCTTCCGGTCCGGCAGGCTCGGATCCCTTCCCAGCGCGAGGCTGAGCATGCAGTGGTGGTTGGGCATCCCGTCGACCTCCTCGAACAGCCGGGCGTGCGACTGGGAGTGGCGCGGGTTGATCTCCAGCAGGCCGACCTCGCCCGTCTCCGGGTCGCAGAAGTACTCGATGCTGAACGTGGAGTTGTCCAGCCCGACCTGCGCGATCACCCGCGTGGAGACGTCCTCCAGCTTGCGCTGCATCTCGGCCGGCAGCCGGGACGGGTACTGGTGGCGCAGGAAGCTGGACCTGCCGGGGTAGGTGATGGAGTCGAGCAGGCCGTAGACCTCGATCTCCCCGTCGCGGACGTACCCCTCGACGGCGGCGCGGGCGCCCGACATCGCCTCCTCCGCGAGGCACGCCTCCCCGCCGGCCTCCGCGATCTCCGGCGGCAGGTCGAGCAGGCGCAGCACGTGGTCGAAGGGCCTGCCCAGCCGGCCGATGCCCTCGCGGATCCGCGCGACCGCGTCCCGGAACTGGGCGTCGTCCGCCACGTGGAAGGCCAGTTCCGAGGACACCGACTTCACCGGCTTCAGCCACATCGGGTACCGCATGCCCTCCGGCGGCCGCTCGGCGTCCTCGAGGTCCAGCAGCGAGAACCGCGGGTACGCGTCGGTCACCTTCCGCTGCTCGAGACGGCTCCAGTACTTGTGCTCGCACTTGACCACCGCCTCCAGGTCCGGCCCGCGCAGCCCGAACCGGCGGGTCAGGATCGGCACCATGGTGCTGACAGGGAAGTCCCAGTAGCCCACGATCGCGTCGACGCTCCCGTCGAACTCCTCCAGCCGCCGCTGCGCCTTGTCGAGCAGAGCGGCGATGTCGATGTCGCCGTGCAGCAGCTCCTCCGGGCCGAGCAGGGGGTGGAACCGGTACTGCTCGGCGTCCGGGACGTCGAGCAGGGTGTCGAAGTTGTCCTCTTCCAGGCCGAGCACAAAGACGTTGACGGCTTCCATCCAGGGGGACCTCCTCGCTTTCGTCATGGCGAAGTTGCCTCCAGGCAAAGACCCAAACGTGGGCGGCGCCACCCACCGCCGTCCGAGCCCGGCGCACGGAGCGCTCGGCCGCGACGCGCGCACCCGGCAAGTCCGATCCCCCGGACGGACGCGAAAGATCGAAATCGGCGCCCCTTTCCCGATATCGTCGGGCGATGCAGCGGGCCGGGGGGATCGAATTGGTGGCGGCCGGAACGCTCGTGGGGGCGATCGGCCTCGGCCTGGTCGCCGCGGGGACGGGGACCTTCCTGGAGACCCGGACGTTCACCCGGATCGAGTGCGGTTCCGTCTCGGTGGAGAGCGGTACCGTCCGGCACTGCACGGGCGAGAGCCCCGCTCAGGCGACCGCGAACGACGCGGCCCGGCGGGACGCCGCGACGGCCGCGCTGCGCGCCCAGCGGGACGGAGAACCGCGGCGGCGCACCCGGTTGGCGTTCGTCGACCGGGACGGGCGGCGCGACCCGCAACAGGTCACCGCGTCGCGGGTGGGCGGCCAGTGGATCGCCCACTCCGACGGCCTGGTCCGCACGGGCACGGTGGTGGCGATCGCCGGAAGCCTCGTCCTCCTCGTGGGCCTCTACCGCGTGCGCCGAGGCTGACCGGCGCGTCCGCCCCGCCGGGGAACGGACCCCGGTCCGCACGCCTGACCTGCGCCGCAACGGGAACGGTCACCGGCATGGACATCGACCTCAGCGGACGGACCGCGTTCGTCAGCGGCTCGACCAAGGGCATCGGCCGCGCCATCGCCGCGGGGCTGGCACGGGCCGGAGCAACCACCGTCGTCAACGGACGATCGGAGCGGAGCATCACCGAGGCCCTCGACGCGCTGCGCTCGGAACTGCCGGGCGCCGACCTGCGCGGCGCGGCGGCCGACGTCGCGACGGCCGAGGGCGCCCAGGCGGTGCGCGACCAGGTGCCCGACGTCGACATCCTGGTGAACAACCTCGGAATCTTCGGCGCGCGTCCCGTCCTCGAGATCGACGACGACGAGGGGCGGCGCTACTTCGAGACCAACGTGCTGTCGGGGGTGCGCCTCGCCCGCCTCTACCTCCCCGGCATGATGTCGCGGGGCTGGGGACGGGTGCAGTTCATCGCGAGCGACTCGGCGGTGGCGATCCCCGAGGAGATGGTGCACTACGGCGTGTCGAAGACGGCGCTGCTCGCCGTGTCGCGCGGTTACGCCAAGGCCGTCGCGGGCACGGGCGTCACGGTCAACACCGTCCTCGCGGGCCCGACCCACACCGAGGGCGTGGAGGACTTCGTCTCGCAGATGGTCGGGGACGACCTGCCCTGGGACGACGCGCAGCGCCGGTTCATGGTCGAGCACCGCCCGAACTCGCTGCTCGAGCGCCTCATCGAGCCCGCGGAGATCGCCAACATGGTCGTCTACCTCGGCTCCGCGCACGCCTCCGCCACCACGGGCGCGGCGGTACGCGTCGACGGCGGCTACGTCGACTCGATCCTGCCCTGAGGCGTCTCCGCCGGAAGGCGGTGCGGTCGGCTCGTCCCCAGCCACATGGCGGCCGGTTTCGTCCTCACCGCCACCGCCCTCGTCTTCGCCGGAACCGCCGCCACGGCGGCGGGCTCGTTCCCCGACCCCGCGCCCGGTGGCCCGATGCGGCCCCACGAGCCGGACGTCACCGGCCCCCGCAACCTGGACGGGATCACGGCCCGGGCCACCCGGAACGCGGGACGCAGCGTCACCGTCGCGTTCGACCGCCGCAGCCGGACGGCCCAGGACACGGTGCCCGCCGCCGCGCGCCGGTTCGTGTTCCTGTTCGACCGCTCGATCACCTTCACCCCCGAAGCGTTACCGACCTGCGCGCGGACGACCATCGACGCCGAGGGCGTCCAGGCGGGCCCGCCGGGCTCCCGGGTCGGCTTCGCCGAGACCACGGCACGCCCCGGCGCACGCCTCCGCTTCGGTCTCTGGAGCGAATTCGTCACGGGCCAGATCGCCCTCCCCACCGACACGGCGACACTTCGCTGAGACTGAGCCACCGCGCCGCAGAAAGGCCGCAGCCTTGGATCTCGACTATGTCCTTGCCGGCTACCGGGTCGCCACGCGCCCCGACCGACGGGACTGGCAGGACCCCGGGCTTCCCGCCGCCGCCCTGGTGTCCCTGAGCGATTGCGTGGCCGACTTGGTGTCAGTGGCTTTCGACGGCCGGGACGGCTGGTTCGAGACGGTCCGCGAGGCCGAGGCGGCGCTGGCCCGGGCGGACGAACCGGGCCACCATGTTCTCGCGGTGGGGTTCGCTGCGGCGGACGTGCCCGAACTGCTGACCGAGATCTCCGACGGCGGTGGCGGTGCGGCAACCGGCGGCGTCTCGGAAGTGCTGGCCCGGAGGGAGCCGTTCCCGCACGACGGCGACCTACGCCTCGGCTTCGAACCGCGAGCCGGTGGACGACCGAGGCCACGGCGCGCGGCTCCTGCGGCTCACCGAATCCAGGACCGCGCCCGCGTCCCCGCGATCCGGGTCCCAGATCTCGGCGCGGAGTTCGGCGGGCCGGTCGGACACGCCGATGATCTGGGCGCGGCGGTCGTCGGTGCTCGGCCTGCGGGTCGCGACCGCGTCGAACAGGGCCTCGGTCTCCGTGTGCAGCTCACGGATCGCGCGTAGGACACCGGCCACCGCCTGACCTGACGTCTCGCCTTGCCGCGTGCCCCCTTCGCGGTGATCATTCGCGGTGATCAGGCGTTTGTCTCGCGGGTGAGGCCGAGCAGGCGGGCGGCGTTGCGCTTGAGGATCTTGGGACGGACGCCGGGTTTGATGTCGAGCGCCGCGAAGTCGGCGAGCCACCGGTCGGGGGTGATGACGGGGTAGTCGGACCCGAACAGGACCTTGTCCTGCAGCAGGCTGTTGGCGTACCGGACGAGCTGGGGCGGGAAGTACTTGGGCGACCAGCCCGACAGGTCGATGTACACGTGCGGTTTGTGGACGGCGACGGCGAGGGCCTCGTCCTGCCAGGGGAACGAGGGGTGCGCCAGGATGATGCGCAGGTCGGGGAAGTCGACCGCGACGTCGTCGACGAGCATGGGGTCGGAGTACTTCAACCGGATGCCGCCGCCGCCCGGAACGCCGGCGCCGATGCCGGTCTGGCCGGTGTGGAACAGCGCCGGGACGCCCAGCTCCTCGATGGCCTCGTACAGCGGGTAGGCCATCGGGTCGTCGGGGGCGAACGCCTGGATGCTGGGGTGGAACTTGAACCCGCGCACCCCGTGCTCGGCCACCAGGCGGCGGGCCTCGCGCACCCCGGCCGCGCCCTTGTGCGGGTCGATGCTGGCGAAGGGGATCAGGACGTCGGGGTGTTCGGCGCAGCTTTCGGCGACCTCTTCGTTGGCGATGCGGGGCCGGCCGGTGGCGTGCTCGGCGTCCACGGTGAAGACCACCGCGGCCATCTTCCGCTCCCGGTAGTGGGCGGCCGTCTCGCCGATGGACGGCTGCCGGTGGCCGTGGGCCTTGAAGTGCTTCTCGGAGGCGCCGAGCAGCTCGGGGCCGAGCGAGCGGTGCCCGGTCTTGGAGATCTCGGCGTGGGTGTGGACGTCGATCGCGACCAGCCCGTCGACATCGATGTCGGGCATCTCAGCCTCCCGGGGCCGCGTCGACGATCGTCCTGCTGCCGTCCGGCCGCATGCCGCACTCCCCGTGATCGACAGGAACCCTGCTGATCCGACAGTCTCACGACGACCAGGTTTCCTGTCAATCGCCGGTGCGGGATCGATGGCAGGATCTGAGCGTGGACGACTTCGCGAAGGACGAGCGGACGACCGGCGGCCGGTCGGCGCCGTCACTGCTCTACATGGTCAAACGGCTGGAACTGGCCGTCCGGTCGAACCTGGACGACATCGTCCGCCCCGCCGGGGTGACCGCACTGCAGTACACGGCCCTCACCGTCCTGGAACGGCACGACGGCCTGTCCGCGGCCCGGCTGGCCCGCGACTCGTTCGTCACGGCCCAGTCGATGGCCGACATGGTGCGCATCCTGGAGCGCCGCGGGCTCATCCGGCGCGAGCGCAACCCCGCCAGCCGCCGGGAGCTGCTCATCCGCCTCACCGACGCGGGACGCGCGCTGCTGGCGGAGCTCGCCGAACCGGTCCGCCTGCTGGAGCGGCGCATGCTCGACGACCTGACCGCGCGGCAAGAGGAGCAGTTCCGGCTGGCTCTGTCGCGGGCCTGGCGCGCCCTCTCCTGAACCGCGGACCGCCTTCTGGCGCTCGGCGACGGTCGCGCCCGGCCCGCCCGGCCGTCCGTTCCGGCGCCGCGTGCCCGGCGAGCGGCGCTCGACACGGCCGCGCGACCTCTACAATCCCGAAGGTGACCGGATACGACGATCTCGAAGCGTTCGAGGGCCTGGGCGCCTCCGCACTGCCCGCACGCCAGCAGCGGATCCTGGTCGCGATCCGGGACTGGGTGGTCAGGTACGGGTATCCCCCGAGCACGCGCCAGATCGGTGACGCCGTCGGCCTGCGGTCCGCCTCGTCCGTCTCGCGGCACCTCGCGAGCCTGGAGGAGAAGGGCTTCCTGCGGCGCGGCGCCTCGGTGTCCCGCCCGATCGACGTGCGGGCGTTCCTTCGCGAGGGCCCGGGCCACGAGCCCGACGAGGCGGTGACCGTCCCCGTGGTCGGCCACATCGCCGCCGGCGCCCCCATCACGGCCGAGGAGCACGTCGACGACACGCTGTCGCTTCCCCAGGAGCTCACCGGGCGCGGCACCGTGTTCGGCCTGCGCGTGCGCGGTGACTCGATGGTCGACGCCGCGATCTGCGACGGCGACCTCGTCGTGGTCCGGCAGCAGCCCGAGGCACACTCCGGGCAGATCGTCGCCGCGATGCTCGACGGCGAGGCCACGGTCAAGGTCTACCGGCGCCGCAACGGCCACGTCCTCCTCGAACCGCGCAACCCCGCCTACGAAGCGATCGACGGGGACGACGCCGTCATCCTGGGCATCGTCGTCTCGGTGCTCCGCAGCATCTGAGCGTCCGCCCCCACGATCCCATCGCCGGGGAAAAATAAATCCGGTGGTGTCGATCCGCCGAGACGCCGTTCGACCTTTGGACGACACACCCGTCCGGGGCGGCCGTCCCGGACGCATCAGAAGGAGCATCGCGATGGGATTCATCAAGTCCAGCCTCTTCATCTCCCTCGACGGCGTGATCGAAGCCCCGGAGACCTGGCACTTCCCCTACTTCGACGACCAGATGGGCGCCGTCGTCGGCGGACTGATGAACGAGGCGGAAGCGACCCTTCTCGGCCGCCGCACCTACGAGGGGTTCGCGTCCTACTGGCCGAACGCCGACCCCGCCGACCCGATGACCGAGGCCATGAACAGCGCGCGCAAGTTCGTGGTGTCCGACACCCTGACCGAGGCGACCTGGCGGAACTCCTCGCTCATCAGCGGCGACGTCGCCGCGAAGCTGACGGCGCTCAAGGCCGACACCCGGCTCGGCACCACCGGCAGCGCCGCGCTGGTGCGCTGGATGCTGGGGCAGGGACTGATCGACGAACTGCACCTGCTCGTGCACCCGATCGTCGTCGGACACGGCGCGAAGCTGTTCGGCGACGGCCCGACCGTCCCGCTGAAGCTGCTGTCCTCGACGACCTTCGACGCCACCGGCGTCGTGCACCTCGTCTACACCAACGCCGACGCTCCCAAGGAGGAGTCGGCCGCCTCCTGAACCGGGACCCGTCGCGCTTCGCGCCGCCGACCGCCGGAAGCCATCGCCCGGCGATCGGCGGCGCCCGCCTTTACGTTGTAGATCACGATCGGGCGAGACGGGCGGCGGAACCGGAATCTCGCCGGAGGCCGTCAGGAGATGGGGGCGTTGTAGCTCATCAGAGCAGCGCTCTGCGCCGTCACCGCGAGTTCGGTCACGGCGCATGCGCGGACCCGGGGGAACACGGTCCGGTAGCGGGACGGGTCGATGCCGAGCAGTCCGCACAAGGTCAGCCGCAGCAACGTGTCGTGCGCGACGATCAGCACCCGCTCGCCCCTGTGACGGGACGCGGCGCGCCGCAGTGCCGCCGTTCCCCGTTCGACGGCCTTGCGCGGATCTTCGGCGCCCGGGAACGCACCGTGCACGGGGTCGGCGAGGAACGCCTCGACGTCCGCCGGCGGCAGCTCGGCGAGGGTACGGCCCTCGGCCGAGCCGAAGTCCAGTTCGGTCAGGCCGCCGTCGATCAGGATCGGACGGTGCAACGCGGACGCGGCGGGCGCGGCCGTCGCGCGGGCCCGGTTCAGCGGCGACGCCCAGACCGCGTCCACGCGTTCCCCCGCCGCCCAGCGCCCGAGGCGTTCGGCCTGGTCGCGGCCCGCATCGGTGAGCGCGATGTCGCTCACCCCCGCGTAGCGATTCTCCGCCCGCCACTCGGTGTCGCCGTGCCGGACCAGGTAGAGGGTGCTGCTCATCGGTCGTCACCCTTGCTTCCGTGCATCCGCGGCCGCCTCGGCGGGCGACCGCTCCTCCGCCGTCCCGCCGCGGCCCGGATCGAACGGGCACCCTCGCACGGTATGACCCCTCTAAAATATCATCAATGGACGTGAAGTTATAATATCAAGACACCATACCGAGCTTGGGAACGCGGCCCGCGGGACACGGTGACCACGGCGGCGCCGGGCCGGTGCCCCTCATGCGACTGTTAGAAGGCGCTCGGCGCCGGCACGATATTTGTTAACATCGCGGTGCCCAATTGCCGTTCGGTGCAGCCGGTCACCCGTCCTGGAGTGCGCGGCGACGAGAGGATCGCAGCATGACCAAGGACAACAGCGGCCGCCGCGGGCCCGAGGCGCGGCGGCGGGCGATCGCCGACCACGTGCTGTCGGTGGGTTCGGCCGGCGCGGGCGACCTGGCCGAGCGCTTCGGCGTGAGCCTGATGACGGTCCACCGCGACCTGGACGAGCTGGAGCGGCAGGGCATCGTCCGCAAGTACCGGGGCGGCGTGACGGCGCAGCCGTCGGGGGTGTTCGAGAGCAACGTCGCCTACCGGATGAAGTCCATGCAGGCGGCCAAGAACGCGGTCGCCGCCAAGGCCGCCGCACTGGTGGAGCCGGGCATGTCGGTCATGCTCGACGACTCCACCACCACGCTCGCGCTGGCCCGCAGACTGGGCGGCGTCACCCCGCTGACGGTGATCACCAACTTCCTGGAGACCACCAACCTGCTGGCGCGCGAGCGCGACGTCAGGCTGGTGGCCCTCGGCGGCGAGTACGACGCGCTGCACGACTCCTTCCTCGGCGTCTCCTGCGTGGACGCGATCAGCGCGCTGAACGTCGACCTCTGCTTCGTGTCGACCTCGGCCGTCTCCGCCGGGTTCACCTACCACCAGGAGCAGCACATCGTGTCGGTCAAACGGGCCATGCTGGAGTCCGCGCAGCGCAACGTCCTGCTGATCGACCACTCCAAGCTCGGCCGCGTCGCCCTGCACCGGGTCGCGCCGCTGTCGGTGTTCGACCGCGTCATCGTCGACGACGGCGCGGACGCCGAGGCGCTGCGCGAGCTGGACGAGCACAAGGTCGCCTACGAGGTGGCCGTCACCAGGTAGGCGCCGCGCGTCCGCCGTCCCGAGGCGAGGGCGGCGGGTCGGCGGGGACGCCCCCGGGCTCGGAACGACGTTCCGGCGCGTGCGCGGGTGCGGGCCGGCGGAGCGAGGTCGGGATGTTCCCGGGGCGGCGGAGCGGAGACGCCTGCGAACGGTGACCGTCGCAGCACACATAACACATGATCTTGTTGTTTTCGCATCTCCTTGTACCGCTCCAGGTCGCGGCCCGCGCGAGTGCCGGGGACGGGCTCGGACATGCGGCCGCAACCGTCGGTCCTGACCAGTGTGGACCTGACCAGCAACATGCCCTCGGAGCGGACCGGGAGCGGTCGCGCCCGCCGCTTCCCGAGCGCCCAGGTCATACGCGCAGAACGGCAGGTATGCGATGTCTTGACACCTATCAGCCGCATCTCTACGCTCAACCTCACACTTCTTGATGTTAAATACCAAGAACTTGATTCAGGATCGAGGGCGGCGTCATGACCGGCCATTCCCACGAGGCGCTGGCTCCGTACGGCCTCCGCTGCGAGCACCTGGCCGAGCCGCTGGGGATCGACGAGCGCTCCCCGCTGCTGTCGTGGCGGCTCGCCTCCGGTCGCCGGGGCGACACGCCCGCCTCGTGCCGCGTCCTCGTCCGGGACGAGGACGGCGCGACGGTCTGGGAGAGCGGCGAGATCGGCGACCCGGCCGCCGTGGCCGTCCGCTACGCGGGCGCGCCGCTCGAGCCGCGCACGCGGTACCGCTGGCAGGTGGCCGTGACGGCCGCGGACGGCGCGCGCGGCGAGGCGTCCTCGTGGTTCGAGACCGGCCGGTTCGGCGCGGCGGACTGGCAGGCGTCCTGGATCGCCCACGACCCGGACGCCCTCGACGTCGTGGACGCGCCCGAGGAGGGCGAGCTGGCGCTCGCCGACCACGGCCTGTCCCCCGCCGTCCGGCTGCGCCGCCCCTTTGACGCGCCGGACGCGCCGCCCGTCCGCGCCCGCCTCTACGTCACCGCGCGCGGCCTGTACGAGATGCGGATCAACGGCCGGCGCGTCGGCGACCACGAGCTCGCGCCGGGCTGGACCGACTACCGCGACCGCGTCGACTACCAGACCTACGACGTCACCGAGCTGATCGGGGCGGGCGAGAACGTCCTGGCGGCCACCCTCGCCGACGGCTGGTGGAGCGGCTTCGTCGGGTTCGATCCGCGCCGCCTCGGCGCCCACTACGGGAGCTTCCCGCAGCTGCTGGCCGAGCTGCATCTGGACCACGCCGACGGCCGCCGCGAAGTCATCGGCACCGACGCGTCCTGGTGGACCCGCCGCTCTCCCCTGCGGTACGCCGACCTGCTGAAGGGCGAGTGCCTCGACCTGCGCCGCGAGACCCCCGGCTGGGACCGTCCGGGCTTCGCCGCCGCGGACTGGCTGCCCGCGCTGGTCACCGGCACCGACCGCGACCTGCTCACCGCGTCGGTCGCGCCGCCGGTCCGCGCCGTCCGGGAACTGGCGCCCCGCGGCGTCACCCGCGTCGGCGACGAGCGCCATCTGGTCGACTTCGGGCAGAACTTCGCCGGCCGGGTGCGGCTCGCCCTCCGCGATCCGGCCCCCGGCGCCCGCGTCGTGGTCCGGCACGCCGAGGTCCTGGACGAGAACGGCGCCCTCTACACCGACAACCTGCGCACCGCCGAAGCCACCGACGTCCTCATCGGGGGCGGCAGCGGCGGCGAGGTCGTCTTCGAGCCGCGCTTCACCTACCACGGCTTCCGCTACGCCGAGGTGACCGGGCTCGCCGAGTTGCGCAGCACCGACATCACCGGCGTCGTCCTGCACAGCGACACCCCCTGGACGGGCGACTTCGCCTGCTCCGATCCCGACGTCGAACGGCTGCACGCCAACATCGCGTGGGGCCAGCGGTCGAACTTCGTCAGCGTCCCGACCGACTGCCCCCAGCGCGACGAGCGGCTGGGCTGGCTCGCCGACGCGCAGGTGTTCCTGCCGACCGCGTGCCTGAACGCCGATGTCGCCGCGTTCTTCGAGGGCTGGCTGCGCGAGGTGCGCGGCGCCCAGTCCCCCGACGGCTGCTTCACCAACGTGGCGCCGCGGCTGGCCGGGGTGGCCGACCAGGGCGCGCCAGGCTGGGGCGACGCGGGCGTCCTGCTCCCGTGGCACCTGTACCGGACGTACGGGGACGAGCGGTTCCTGGAGCGCAACCTCGACGCGATGTGCGCCTGGGTCGACTTCGTCCACCGCCACAACCCCGACCTGGTGTGGCGGAACCGCGTGGGCCCGCACTTCGCCGACTGGCTCGCGCCGACCCCCACGCCGCGCGACGTGGTGGCCTGCGCCTACTTCGCCCGCAGCGCCGAGCTGACGGCGCGCGCGGCCGGCGTGCTGGGCAGGGACGGCCTCGCGACGAAGTACCGGACGCTCGCCGCGCACATCCGCAAGACGTTCAACGAGCGCTTCGTCTCCCCCGACGGCGGGATCGAAGGCGACACCCAGACGGGCTACCTGCTGGCGCTGGCGTTCGACCTGCTGCCCGAGGACCTGGTGCCGCGCGCCGCGGGACGCCTGGCCGAGCTGGTCGAGGCCGCCGGCCCCGGCCCCCGCACCGGATTCCTCGGTGTCGGGCTGCTGGCCCCGGTGCTGGACGGCATCGGCCGTCCCGACCTCGCGCACGCGCTGCTGCGCCGCACCGACCCGCCGTCCTGGCTGTACCCGCTGCGGCAGGGGGCGACCACCGTGTGGGAGCGCTGGGACGGCTACACCCCGGAGCACGGGTTCCGGGCGGCGGCGATGAACTCGTTCAACCACTACGCGCTGGGCTCGGTCGGCGAATGGCTCTACCAGGGCGTCGCCGGGCTGGCCCAGGCGCCGGACTCCACCGGCTACCGCGAGCTGCTGATCCGACCCCGTCCGGGCGGGCTGGAGTGGGCCCGGGCCGCCTACGAGTCGGTCCGCGGCACCGTCCGCGCCGCCTGGAGCCGGACGGACGGCGAGCTGCGGCTGGAGGTGGGCGTGCCGCCCGGCGCGACCGCGACCGTCCACGTGCCCACCGGTGATCCCGCAAGCGTGCGCGAGGGCGGGACGCCGGTGGCCGACGCCGCCGGGGTCACGGTCCTGGGCACCGGGCCTGGAACGCTCCTGTGCCGGGTGACCTCGGGGGACTACCGCTTCACCGCGGACGACCCGGCGGGCGCCGTCCCCTAGCCGACTCGGCGGGAACGGCCGCCGCGGCCCCGGCCGCGGCACCTGCGGCGGCCCGTGCGGGCCGCCGGATCCCTCGCGGCACAGGGCCGCGGGGTTCGAGGAGGACACATGACAACGTCGCTTCGGACAGCTTCTCTCACCCGCCGCGGCTTCCTCGGGCTGAGCGGCGGAGTCGCCGCCATGGGCGCGCTGGCGGCCTGCGGCGGGACCTCGGGCTCGGGCGGCGGCGCCGGAACGCTCCAGCTCGTCGGCGTCGCCGACCAGCAGAAGGCCATCGAGCTGCTGGTCAAGCAGTACACCGAGAGCAAGTTCAACACCTCGTTCGCGCCGACCGACCAGGTGCAGACCTCGGTGCGCACCCGGCTCGGCGCGGGCAACGCCCCGGACGTCCACGTGGTGTTCCCGGGCAACGGCTCGGCGATGAGCATGGTGCAGATCTCCCAGGCCGGGCTGCTGGCCGATCTCAGCGACCAGGCGTGGACCGGGCGCGTCCCGGAGACGCTCAAGCCCGCCTTCCAGAACGACGGGAAGACCTACGTCTACTCCGCCGGTTCGAGCGTCATCGGCGCCGTCTACAACAAGAAGGTGTTCGAGGACGCCGGGGTCGAGCCGCCCAAGACCTGGCGGGAGTTCCTGGACGTCTGCGAGAAGATCAAGGCCAAGGGCAAGGTCCCGATCGCGCTGGGCGCGCAGACCCCGTGGGTCACCCAGCTGATCACCTACGCGCTGGTCCCGTCCACCGTCTACGCGAAGAACCCGCGGTTCGACGAGCAGATGAAGGCGGGATCGGCCGGTTTCGCGGGCTCCGGCTGGGAGCAGGCGTTCGAGATGTACCTGGAGCTGCAGAAGCGCGGGTACTTCAACGACAACCCCAACGGCACCACCTTCGAGCAGCAGACGGCCATGGTCGCCACCGGCGAGGCCGGGATGGCGATCCAGGTGTCGGCGGTGCTGCCGGACTTCCGCAAGCAGGCCGCCGGCCCGGACGCCCTCGGCATGTTCCCGGTGCCGGGCGCCGACGCCGAGAAGGACTGCTGGATCCCCGCCGGCGTGGTGGTCGGGCTGGGCGTCAGCGCGCGCAGCAAGAACCTCGACGAGGCCAAGGCGTTCGTGGAGTTCCTCGGCGAGCAGAAGAACATGAACACCTGGGCCGAGGCCGTGGCCTGCATCCCGCTGACCCGCGACGGCTCCTCCAAGATCGACCCGGTGCTGGAGTCGTTCCTGCCGTTCGTCGACGGCGGCAAGGCCGTCCCGTTCATGGACCAGGGCTGGCCCAACGCCGAGGTGCAGCCGGCGCACTTCGCCGCCGTCCAGGAACTGCTGGGCGGGCGCACCACCATCGCCGAGGCGCTGGCCAAGCTGGACGAGACCTACCGGAAGAAGTCCTGAGCCGTGACCTCCACCCTCGGTTCCGCCCCGGCCGCGAAGGAGACCCGCCCCGCGAAGCGGCCGCCCGCCCGGCGCCGGCGCCGCGGCGGGTTCCTGAGCCCGCCGTGGTGGTTCGCCGCCCCCGCCCTGGCCGTGTACGCGCTCGTGGTGCTGTACCCGGCGGCGGCGGGCACGGTGTACGCCTTCACCGACTGGAACGGCCTCGGCGAGCGCAGCTTCATCGGTCTGGACAACTTCTCCCGGTTGTTCGACGACGAGGCGGCGCGCGGGTCCCTGGTCAACACGCTGCTGCTGACCGTGGCGATCGTGTTCGTGCAGAACGGCATCGGGCTGCTGCTCGCGCTCGGCGTGCACACCAAGATCAAGTCGCGGTCCGCGCTGCGAGTGATCTTCTTCGCCCCGGCCGTGGTCAGCCCGGTGATGGTGGCGTTCCTGTGGAAGTACATCTACAACCCCGCGCCCGAGGCGGGCGTCAACGGCATCCTCGGCGCGATCGGCCTCGGCGGGCTCCGGCAGGACTGGCTCGGCGACCCCGGGCTGGCGCTGTGGTCGGTGGCGGGCATGGTGGTCTGGCAGTTCGCCGGCTACTCGATGGTGATCTTCCTGGCCGGGCTGGAGGGCGTCCCGGAGGAGCTGCACGAGGCGGCGATGATCGACGGCGCGGGGCGGTGGCAGCGGTTCCGGCACGTCACCTGGCCGCTGCTGGCGCCCGCCGTCACCATCAACCTGATGCTGTCGACCATCGGCGGCCTGAAGCTGTTCGACCAGGTGTACGCCGCGACGAACGGCGGCCCGGGGTACGCCAGCGAGACGCTGTCCACGGTGCTCTACAAGCAGGCGTTCGTGTTCGGCAACTACGGCTACAGCACCGCGATCGCCCTGGTGCTCGCCCTGTTCGTCGCCGCGGTGTCGATGGTGCAGATCTACTACCTGCGCGGCCGGGAGGTCTCGGCATGAGCGGCGGACCCGCACGGACGGCCTGGGGGGCCGCCCTCGGAAAGGACTCAGCATGAACCCCAGGTACGGGCTGCGCACCTTCGGCCTGGAGCTGGTG
Organism: Actinomadura rifamycini DSM 43936; assembly: GCF_000425065.1. GTDB lineage: Bacteria > Actinomycetota > Actinomycetes > Streptosporangiales > Streptosporangiaceae > Spirillospora > Spirillospora rifamycini. The sequence continues at coordinate 104,768 of NZ_AULB01000009.1, read as the reverse complement.
ATGATCGCCGCCGCCGTGGCCTTCCTGTTCCCGGTGTACGCGCTGATCACGATGTCGTTCAAGGATCCCCGGCAGATCGCCGAGTCGCCGCTGGCGCCGCCGTCCAGCCCCGCCCTGGACAACTACGCCAACGCCTGGACGCGCGCCGAGATCGGCCCCGCGCTGATGAACAGCACGGTCATCACGGTGGTCAGCCTGATCGCGCTGATCGCGATCGGCTCGCTGGCCGCCTACCACCTGTCGCGGCAGGTGACGCGGCTGGGCTACGCGATGTACATGCTGTTCCTGCTGGGCATCGTGCTGCCGTTCCAGCTCGGCATGATCCCGCTGTTCAAGATGGTGGACTCGGCCGGGCTGCTCGGCACCTATCCCGGGATCATCGTCTTCTACACCGGCATCCAGCTGCCCTTCACGATCTTCCTGTACACGGGGTTCGTCCGGGCGCTGCCGCGCGACTACGCCAACGCGGCCCTGATCGACGGCGCCGGGCACTTCCGCGCGTTCACCCAGGTGGTGTTCCCGCTGCTGCGGCCGATCACCGGCACGGTGCTGATCCTCAACGCGGTGTTCATCTGGAACGACCTGCTGACGCCGCTGCTCTACCTGGGCGGCTCCACGCGGGAGACGGTCCCGGTGCGGATCTTCGCGTTCGTCGGCCAGTACGTCTCCGACAACGGGCTGGTGTTCGCGGGGCTCGTGCTGGCGTCGCTGCCGATCCTGGCGGTGTTCCTGGTGCTGCAGAAGTACGTCATCAAGGGCTTCGCCAGCGGGCTGAAAGGATGAGCACCGCGATCCCGCCGCGGCTGCGGGCCGTGCTGGACGCGCCGCCGCGCACCCACTCCCCCGCGCCGATCTGGTGGTGGAGCGGCGAACGGCTGGACCGGCGGCGCCTGCGCGACCAGCTCGAGCGGTTCGCGTCCGGCGGCGTGTACAACCTCGTGGTCCTGAACCTGGCGCCGTCCGGTCCGATGTTCGGCGCGGACGCGGACGAGCCGGCGTTCTTCACCGACGCCTGGTGGGAGCTGCTCGACGGCGTCTGCGAGGACGCCCTGGAGCTGGGCGTCTCGCTCTGGTTCTACGACCAGCTCGGGTTCTCGGGCGCCGACCTGCAGGCGCGGCTGGTGCGGGACGCGCCCGCGTTCGCCGGGCAGTGGCTCGGCCGGGACGGCGGCGTCTCCGCGCGCGGTTTCGACTACCTGTCGGCGGAGGCGTGCGCCGCCCTGCTGGACCGCGTCCACGGCGAGTACGAGCGGCGGCTGGGGCATCGGCTCGGCACCGCCATCGTCGGCTCCTTCCAGGACGAGCTGCCGTCGATCCCCACCTGGACCCGGGAGTTCGCCGCGGAGTTCGCCGCCCGCCGCGGCTACGACCTCGCCCCGCACCTGCCGTCCCTGTGGCGGGGAGGGGACGAGGCGGACCTGCGGGTCCGGCGCGACTACCACCTGACCCGGGGGGAACTGGCCGAGGAGGCGTTCTTCCGCCCGCTGGCCGAATGGCACCGGCGGCACGGGCTGCTGCACGGCTGCGACCAGCAGGACCCCGCGCGCGCCGGGCATCCCGTGGACGGCGTCCGGCTGTACGCCGACTACGCCCGCACCCACCGCTGGTTCGGTGCCCCGGGCTCCGACCACCACGGCGACGCGCGGGTGCACTCGTCCCTGGCCCACCTGTACGGGCGCGACCGGGTGTGGATCGAGGCGTTCCACTCCAGCGGGTGGGGCGGGACGCTGGAAGAGACCTTCGACTGGCTCCTGCCGTGGCTGCGCGCGGGCGCCACCCTCTTCAACCCGCACGCCGCCTACTACACCACCAAGGCCGGCTGGTGGGAGTGGGCGCCGCCGTCCACGGACTGGCGCCAGCCCTACTGGCGGCACCACCGCGTCTTCGCCGAGGCCGTCACGCGTCTGTGCGCGGCCCTGTCCCTCGGACGGCACGTGTGCGACGTGGCCGTCCTGTTCCCCACGGCGACCGCGCAGGCCGGGTCCCGGCTGGACGGCGTCGACGCGTTCGCCGCCGAGGCCCAGGAGACCTACCGGGCGCTGGTCGGCGACATGGCGTGGTTCCAGATGGTTCCGGGCGTCCTGGACCGGTCGGGGGTCGACGCCGACGTCGTGGACGACGACTCGGTGCGGCGCGCCGCGGTCCGCGACGGGCAGCTGGCGGTGGCGGGCGAGTCCTACGGGACGGTGCTGCTGCCGGCGTGCACGGTGCTGGAGGGCGACACCGCCCGCCGCTTCCTCGAACTGGTCGAGGCCGGCGGGCGGGTCGTCGCGATCGGCCCGCCGCCCCGGCTCGGCGTCGGCGACCCCGGGGCCGGCGCGGCCGTGGCCCGGCTGGCGTCCCGCGTCGAGACCGTCGCCGACGCCGAATCCCTCGTGCCCGTCCTGCGGGGCGCGCGGCGGGTGGAGGCGCCCGTCCCCGCCCTGGTGCGCGAGGTGGACGGCGCGACGGTCGTGTTCGTGACGGCCAGCGCCGCGATGGCCAGCCGCGTGTCGGTGGGCCGCCCCGACGAACGCGGCATCGACCTGGGCTGGCTGGACGTCGCGTACGACTTCGACCCCGGCCGCTACCACCGGGACATGCCGGTGCGGGTCAACGGCGTCGCGGGACCGGCTTTCCTGGCCGGCCCCTTCGGCGGCGAGCCGCGGCCCCTCCCCACGGTGCAGGGGCCGTCGTGGGTCGACGTGGTCGTCCCGTTCGACGACGCGCCCGCCGCTCTGCTGATCTTCCCCGGCGGCGGCGGGGACGGCGCCACGCGGCCGCCGCCCGAGCGCCCCGGCCGCGAGATCGTCCTGGGCTCCGCCTGGGGCATGGAGCTGGTGCCGACGCTCGACAACACGTGGGGCGACTTCGCCCGGCCCCGCGGCGGCATGCCCGTGCTGGAGAGCTGGCGGTTGTCGCACCGGGCCGGCGAGGAGCCGTCCGCAGAGGGCTGGAAGCCGGTCCACGCGACGTTCGGCCCCCACGCGGTCTGGACCGACACCGCCTGGACCGACACCGCCTCGACCGGCGCCGGCCACGAGTGGCGGCCGATCGTCTACTCCGACACCAGGGGGATCCGCAAGGACCCGATCCACCGGGCGGTCCTCGGCCCCAAGGGGCACGTCCCTGAGGAGTTCCTCGACTTCGGCCGGATCGAGGCGGGACGGCAGGTGGTCGTGCGGACGCGCATGACCGTGCCGCCGCCGGGCGGCCACCTGGTGATCGGGGCTCCGGCCGCGAAGACCGCCGTCCTGGACGGCGAGGCCGTGCCGCTGGACGACCACGGGTACCTGGCGGTGTCCGAGGCCCGGCTCCCCGCGGGCGAGTACACGCTGGAAGTTCGGCTGGTGCCGGAGGAGGACCTGCGGCTGCGCGGCCACCTGTCCGTCACCGCCGACCCCGCCGCCTGCGCGCGGCCCGAGTGGATGACCGCGCACGGCGACCCGCGTCCCGGCGCGGAGGTCGCGTTCACGGCGCGGCTGCCGGACGGCGGTGCGGGCGTCCTCCAGGTGGCGTCCGCCGCCGCCTGCCGCGTCCTGGTCGACGGCGTGGAGATCGGCCGCCAGGGCGGCTTCGAACCGTACGCCGAGCAGGACACGCCCCGCGTGGGCCGCTACACGCTTCCCGGCGGGACCGGCTCGCGGCTCACCGTCGTCCTCACCGAGGACCGGGCGCCCGCGAGCGTCCTGGTGGACGGCCCGGTCGTCTCCGGCGCCGGCTGGCGGGCGTCCCGTGCGGGGACGGCGGTGCGGGTCGTCGCCGGGCGCGCCCAGCACGGCGACCCGGCGGCCCTGCACCTGCACCGGCGCCCGCATCCCCTCCCCGGCGCCGGCTGGCTGGACGGCCGGGACGACGGCGGCGCCGTCCTGCCCGCGGTCTTCGCCGTCCCGGGCGCGGGCCCGCGCACCGAGTGGCTGCGCTGCACGGTCCCTCCGGGCGCGACCCGCATGCGGTTCACCGCCCGGGCCGAGGTCGCCGGCGTCGTCCTGGACGGCATCGCGCTGCGCCACACGCGGATCGGCGACGCCGTCGAGGTCGAGCTGCCCGGCGACCGCCGCCCGGCCGGGACCGCGGAGATGCGGCTGCGCACCGACCCGGGCCACCGGGAGGGCGCCGCCCTCGCCGGACCCGTCCGGTTCGAGGTCGGCCCCGGCACGATCGAGCCGGGCGACTGGGAGGACGCGGGTCTGGCGGGCTACAGCGGCGGCGTCCGCTACCGCCGGACCCTCGACCTGGACGCCGACCCCGGGCGGGCCGAACTCGACCTCGGCGGCGTCCGAGGCACCGCCGAGGTGGCGGTGAACGGGACCTCGGCGGGCGTCCGGATCTGCGCCCCGTACGTCTTCGACCTGGGCACCGCGCTGCGCGAAGGCCGCAACGAGATCGACGTCGTCGTCTACGGCACCCTCGCCCCGTACCTGGACGACGCCAGTCCGACCCACTTCGTCTTCGAGGGCCAGCGGACCACCGGTCTGCTGGGGCCGGTGGTCCTTCGCGTGACCGAGAAGGTCTCCCCGCCGCCCGGCTGACGCCGCGCCCCCTGCACATCTCCGGGAGGAGTGCCGCATGACCGGAGCCCGGCACCGCACGGCCCGTCCCCTTCACGAGCGCGCGAAGCGCACCGACAGAGGAGAAGCCCGATGAGTGAGGCGATCACCGACCGCACGCTGCTGCCGCCCTTCGTCCGCCGCAAGACCCGCATCGGTCTGGTGGCGGGCGGGCTGGGCACGTACTGGCCCCAGTTCCCCGGCCTCCTGCCCCAGCTCCAGGAATCCGCCCGGCGGGTCTCGGAGCGGTTCCGGGACATGGACGCCGAGGTCACCGACGTCGGCTTCATCTCCGACGCGCAGGAAGGCGCGGCGGCCGCCGAGCGGCTGCGGAAGGCCGACTGCGACCTGATCGTCATGTTCCTGACGACCTACCTCACCGCCTCGATGGTGCTCCCGATCGCCCAGCGGTCGAACACGCCCGTCCTGGTCATCGACCTGCAGCCGACCGAGAAGATGGACCACGCGACGTTCGGGACGGGCGACTGGCTGGCGTACTGCGGGCAGTGCGCCGTCCCCGAGGTCGGCAACGTGTTCCGCCGGGCGGGCATCCCCTTCCGCTCGGTGTCCGGCCACCTCGAGCAGGAGTCGGCGTGGACGCGCATCGAGCGGTGGATCCAGGCCGCGAAGATCCGCGCGGCCCTGCGCCACGCCCGCCACGGGCTCATGGGCCACCTGTACCCGGGCATGCTCGACGTCTCCACCGACCTGACCCTGCTGCCCGCCACGTTCGGCAGCCACGTCGAGGTCCTGGAGTTCGACGACCTGCGCCACCGGGTGGAGCAGGTCACCGACGCCGAGGCGGCGGCCAGGATGGACCTCGCGCGGCAGGTCTTCACGCTCGACCCGAGCGTGGACGACGACGACTTCGCCTGGGGCGCCCGCGTCTCGGTCGGCCTCGACCGGCTGGTCGAGGACTTCGAGCTGGACAGCCTCGCCTACTACCACCGGGGCCTGGACGGCGAGCTGCACGAGCGCCTCGGCGCCGGGATGATCCTCGGCGCGTCGCTGCTGACCGCCCGCGGGCTGCCCGCGACCGGCGAGTACGAGCTGCGCACGTCCGTCGCCCAGCTCGCCACCCAGGTCGTCGGTGCGGGCGGGTCGTTCTGCGAGATCCAGTCCCTCAACTTCGAGGACGGCGTCGTGGAGATGGGCCACGACGGGCCCGCCCACCTCGCCGTCGCGAGCCGCGACCCGCTGCTGCGCGGCCTGGGCGTCTACCACGGCAAGCGGGGCTGGGGCGTGTCCGTCGAGTTCGACGTCCAGCACGGCCCCGTCACGCTGCTCGGCGTGGGGCAGGACCGCGACGGGACGCTCGCGTTCATCGCCGCCGAGGGCGACGTCGTGCCGGGGCCGCTGCTCGAGATCGGCAACACCACCAGCCGCGTGGACTTCGGCCGCGACCCGGGCGAGTGGGTCGACGACTGGTCGGCCACCGGCATCGGCCACCACTGGTCCCTGTCGGTGGGGCACCGCGCCGGCGTCTACCGCGCCGCCGCGGACCTCCTCGGCGTCCCCTTCCGCGAGGTCTGACCGCGGCGCCGCGACGCGGCGCCGCCCGGAGGCGCCGCCCGGAGGCGGGGGCCCGCGGGCCCCCGCCTCCGGCACGGCCGCTCACCGTGCGCCGGGTCAGGCCGGCTGGACGCCCGGGGTGCGGTCCTCGACGACGAAGGACGCCCGGGTGGACACCGGCGCGCCCGGCCTGGTGACGTACGGCATCACGCGGAAGTCGCTGCGCCAGCGGTTCCGGTCGACGTTGACCCTGACGTAGCCGCGCTGGGCGTTGTAGAACCGCATGTGCGGGTTCGCCTCCAGGAACGTGCGGCCGAGGTCGTCGATGTCGGCGCCGTCACCGCCGCTGGTGATGGACGTCGTGGTGAACTCGGTCGCGACGGTCGGCGAGCCGGGCTCGTCGAAGTCGCGCTTGAGGTCGACGGCGTAGTTCTGGTGGCGGTCGCCGCTCAGCACGACGAGGTTCCGCAGACCGTGCTCGTGCGCGGCGGACAGCACCTTGTTGCGGTCGGCCACGTAGCCGTCCCACGGGTCGACCCACACGTCCTTGGCCGGCCCGGGAGCCCAGTCGGTCTCGGTCATCGGAACCTGGTTGCCGAGGATCTGCCAGCGCGCCCGCGAGCGGGCGAAGCCGTCCAGCAGCCAGCGGCGCTGCTCGTCGCCCAGGATCGTGCGGGAGGCGTCGAACCGCTCGTCGCAGGAGCTGGTGCGGCCCGTCCCGTTGCCGTACGAGCACGCCTGGATGTCGCGGTGGCTGCGCGTGTCGATCATCGTGAACTCGGCGAGCCTGCCGTAGGACAGCCTGCGGTGCAGCCGGATGTTCGGCCCCGACGGCAGCTGGGCGCGGCGCAGCGGCAGGTTCTCGTAGAACGCCTGGAACCCCGCGGCCTTGCGGGCGGCGAACTCGGCCGGATCGGGGTTCGGGTCGCGCCCCATGATGACCGTGTCGTTCGCCCAGTCGTTCACGACCTCGTGGTCGTCCAGCGTGTGGATCCACGGGCACTGCGCATGCGCCCGCTGCAGCGGCTCCTCGGACTTGTACAGCGAGTACTGGAGGCGGTACCGGGCCAGGTCGAACGTCTCGCTGCCGAACTGCGGCGGCACGCTCACCCCGCGCCGGTTGTTGTCGGTGAGCTCGTACTCGTAGATGTAGTCGCCGAGATGGACGATGAGGTCGAAGTCCTCGTCGGCCATGTGGTCGAAGGCCGTGAAGTACCCGTCCTGCCATGCCTGGCAGGACGCGACGCCGAACGACAGCGCGGCCGGCATCGACCGGGCGGCGGGCATGGTACGGGTGCGGCCGACCGGGGAGATCTCTCCGGCGGCGCGGAAGCGGTAGTAGTACTCGCGGCCGGGAGCGAGCCCGGAGATCTCCGGGTGCACCGAGTGCCCGAGCTCGGGCGAGGCCACGGCCGAGCCGCGCCGCGCGATCTGCTTGAACCGCTCGTCCCGCGCCACCTCGTACTCGACCTCGATGCGGCGGTCGGGCATCCCGGCCTTGCCGTCGGCGGCGAACGGCTCGGGGGCCAGCCGCGTCCAGAGGACGAAGCCGTCCGGTGACGGGTCGCCGGACGCGACGCCCAGCGTGAACAGCCCGGACTTGCGCAGCGTGTAGGCGTGCGCGGCGGTCGCGCCCAGCGCGCCGGTGCCGAGCAGGACGGTGGCCGCACCGGCCCCGCCCCATCCAAGGAATCTGCGCCGGGACAGCGGGACGGCATGCGAAGACATTCGGACCTCCTGCGCTTCGGGGGGTGGAGCAAGGGGCCCTTCCGTCGGGGGACGGGAGGGTGGCGGCGGCCGGCCAGCGATGATCGTATGACAGAACGACCACAAATATAACGACTTGTTTTGCTAACATCCCAGTGCTAGATGTGAACAAGCCATGAACGGATCAGACGCCGGTTCCACACGTCCCGTGACGGCCGCACCGCCACACCGCTCGCCCGATCACCGCCCGTCCGGCGGCCGTCGCGACCGGCCCGCCGATCACGGGCGGCCGCGCCGGAGGGCGAAGGCTTGACCTTCGAGTCGGGTCGAAGGTCTACCGTCGGCCCATGAGCACGATGCGGATCTCCCGGCTCGCCGAGCGCTCCGGCGTCCCGGCCACCACCCTGCGCTTCTACGAGTCGGCCGGCCTGCTGCCCGCCGAGCGGTCCCCGGCCGGCCACCGGCTGTACGGGGAGGACTCGGTGGACCGCCTGGCGTTCATCGGCGCGGCCAAGCGTCTCGGGCTGCCGCTGGACGAGGTCTCCGAGCTGCTCGGGGTGCGGGAGTCGGGCGCCTGCGCGGACGTGAAGGCCGATCTGCGGCCGCGCGTCGCCGCCCGGATCGCCGACGCCGAGGCGCGCGCCGCCGAGCTGGCCGCCTTCACCGCCGCCCTGCACCGGACGCTGCGGCACCTGGACTCGCTGCCTGACCGGCCCGGCCCCTGCGATGCCGGATGCGGGTTCCCCGCCGACGAAGCCCGGGCCCCTCACCCGGTCGACGCCGCCTCCCGTCCCCGGCGGCGGGTCCCCGAGGGCGGGGGCGGACGCCGGCGGAGCGCCCCGGTCGCCTGTTCGCTGGACGGCGGCGACCTCGCCGCCCGCATCGCCCGGTGGCGGGGGCTGACCGACGGTGCGGCGCGGCGGGAGACCGACGGCGGGATCCGGTTCACCCTGCCCGCCGGCCGGGCCGCCGACGTCGCGGCGCTCGCCGCCGCCGAGCAGCGGTGCTGCCCGTTCATCGGGTTCCGCCTCGAACTCGACGGCGCCGAACTGCACCTGGAGGTCCGCGCGGAAGGCGAAGGCGCCGCCATGCTGACCGACCTGTTCGGCCCGGGAACCTGAACCGGTGACCGGGCCGGGTGCCCGCCCGGCGCCCGTCCCGTCGTCGCCGTGCCCGGCCTGGACGGCTCCGCCGGTCTTACCGGCCCCTGCGCTTGTACGTGCGGACGGACAGGGGGACGAACACCGCCAGCAGCCCGGCCGACCACAGCAGGACGGCGGCCACCGGATGCGCGAGCGGCCAGGCCGCGTCCCCGGACGGGGCGCCCGGGTTGCCGAACAGCTCGCGGGCGGCCGCGGTGAGCGCGCTCACCGGGTTCCAGTCCGCCGCGAACCGCAGCCACGCGGGCATGCCGTCGGTCGGGACGAACGAGTTCGACAGCATCGTGAACGGCAGGAACAGCGGCACCAGCTGGTCGGCGACCTGGTCGTTCCGCACCACCAGCCCCACGTAGACGCCCACCCAGCTCAGCGCGTACCGCAGCACCAGCATCAGCAGGAACGCCTGCGCCGCCGGGAGCACGCCGCGGTGCGGCTGCCAGCCCACCAGCAGACCCGCCCCCACCATGATCGCCATGGTCGGCAGGCCCGTCGCCAGGTCGGCGCCGGTCTGCCCGAACGGCACCGCCGACCGCGCCATCGGCATGGCGCGGAACCGGTCCATCACCCCGCGGGAGGCGTCGGCGGCCACCCGCGTCGTGACGCCCATCACCGCCGCGAAGGTCACCATCGAGTACAGCCCGGGCATGAGGTACTCGCGGTAGTCGCCGCCGCCCGGCACCTGGATCGCGCTGCCGAACACGTACCCGAACAGCACCACCATGACGGCCGGGAAGATCAGCGCGGCGACGATCTCGCCCGGTTCGCGCCGCAGCCGGTCCAGCTCGCGGCCGATCAGGGTCAGCCCGTCGGCGACCGTCCAGCGCAGGCGGCCCGCGGGGGCGAGGACGCTCATCGGGCGGTCTCCTCGCGGTCGGTGAGGCGCAGGAACACCTCGTCGAGCGTGGGGCGGCGCAGGCTCACGTCGGCGGCCGCGACCCCGGCGCGGTCGAGTTCGCGGACGATGTCGGCGAGCCGGAGGCCGCCGGCGGGCAGGGCGACGCTGAGCCGGTCGGCGCCCGTCATCGCGGGGTCGGTCCCGGCCAGGGCGTTCAGGACGACCGCCGCCGGACGCAGCGCGCCGGGGTCGGCGAGGACGACGTCGAGCCGGTCCCCGATCGCGGCCTTCAGCTCGTCCGGCGTGCCCGTGGCGACCACCTTCCCCCGGTCGATGACGGCGATGTCGTCGGCCAGCCGGTCGGCCTCCTCCAGGTACTGCGTGGTGAGCAGCACCGTGGTGCCGTCCGCCACCAGTTCGCGGACCATGTCCCAGATCTCGCCGCGGCCGCGCGGGTCGAGGCCGGTGGTCGGCTCGTCCAGGAACAGCACCTCGGGGCGCAGGATGAGGCTGGCGACCAGGTCGAGGCGGCGCCGCATGCCGCCGGAGTAGCCGACCACCCGGCGGTCGGCGGCGTCCAGCAGGCCGAAGCGTTCGAGCAGCTCGTCGGCCCGCCGGCGCGCCTCGCGCCGCGGCAGGTGGTAGAGCCGCCCGAACATGCGCAGGTTGCCGCGGCCGGTGAGTTTCTCGTCGACGGCGGCGTACTGGCCCGCGAGCCCGATGCGCCGCCGCACCTCGTCGGCCTCGCGGACGACGTCGTGCCCGGCGATGCGGGCGTGCCCGGCGTCGGGGTCGGACAGGGTCGCCAGGATGCGCACCGCGGTCGTCTTCCCGGCGCCGTTCGGGCCGAGCACCCCGCAGACCGTCCCTCTCGGGACGCTCAGGTCCAGGCCGCGCAGCGCATGGGTGTCGCCGAAGGACTTGTGCAGCCCCTCGGCCACCACGATCGGATCCGCCATGAACCCTCCATTGGGTACAATGTAAGCAGTTATGGCGGGCAGCGTAAGATACTGGATACCGTGTACGCAACCGGGGAGGTGGCACGCGTGGCCGACGCCGAGTACGTGAGCATCTGGATGCGGCCGGAGCGCCCCGCCCGCGGGCCGCGGCCGGCCTACAGCCGCGCCCAGATCACCGAGGCCGCGATCCGCATCGCCGACGCCGAGGGGCTCGAGGCCGCCACCATGCGGCGGATCGCCGCCGAGATCGGCGCGGGCGCGATGTCGCTCTACCGGTACGTCCCGAGCCGCGACGACCTGGTCGAGCTCATGGCCGACCGGCTGCAGGGCGAGATCGACCTGGAGGGCGTGCCGTCCGGCGACTGGCGCGCCGACCTGGCGCGCTACGCCGGCGGGCTGCGCGCGATGTGGCTGCGGCACCCGTGGATCGCCACCGTGCACCGGTCGCTGCCCGGGTTCGGCCCCAACCAACTGCGCCTGATCGAGCGGGTGATGGCGGTCCTGGACCCGTACGTCTCCATCGACGAGAGCCTCAGCCTCCTGTCCATCCTGACCGGCTACGTCGAGAGCGCCGCCCGCGAGGAGGTCGGCCAGGCCGCGGAGGTCCGCCGCAGCGGCCTCACCGCGGCGGAGTGGATGGCCCGGTACTCCCCCTACGTCCGGCGGTTGCTGGAGAGCGGGGAGTACCCGATGCTCACCAAGATCGTCCTGGAGGCGCGCCAGCCGCACCTGGACCACGAGGACCGCTTCCGGTACGGCCTGGAGCGCGTCCTCGACTGCATGGCCCCCGCCCTTTCCGCCGCGGACGGGCCGCCTCCTTCCCGTGACGAAACTTTCGTCACAGCCTCGGAGTGTGACGAAACGGCGGACGCGCCCGCGCCGTCCGCCGTGTGCCCCGTGTGCGGCGACGCCGTCCCGGGAACCGCGACCGGACGTCCCCGCACGTACTGCTCACGGGCATGCCGGCAGCGCGCCTACCGCACCAGGAAAGGGTAGGGCGGCGGACCGGTCAGAACCCGATGGCTTCGCGGAGCAGCAGGACCGTGCCGCGTCCGGGCTCGTGTTCCGCGTTGAGGACGAGAAGGCGGTTGACGGCGCTGGGCCGCCCGTACGCCTCCAGGGCGCGGGCGTTCTCCAGCGGAAGGCAGTGCTCGTCGACGCGGCGCAGCGCGACGCCCAGGTCGGGCACCACCTTCTGCGCGCCGACGACCCAGATCGCGCGGGCGGCGCCGCCGGCGTAGGCGGGCAACTGGCTGCCGCTGCCCGAGGCGACCACGAGGGAGCCGGTCTCGGTGACCGCGTGGACGCTGCCCACGACGACGTCGGGGCAGGCGCGCAGCCGCCGGATGTCGTCCGCGTCGGCGGTGCGGTCCATGGCCAGGGTGCGCGGCTTGACGGCGGCGTAGCGCCCGCCGGCGTTGATGTCCTCATCGATGCCGGACAGGCGGAGGGTCTCGCTGGCGCCGGTGAATACGGCGGCCCCGTCGGGGATGAGCTCCCGGACCCGGGTGCGCGCTGCGGCGGCGCCATCGAGGATCTCGACGGTGAAACCGTGCGCGGTCAGCGCCGCGGCCGCCCGCTCCAGGCGCTGCCCGGACGCCGCGTCGGCGAACGGCGTCTGCGGAACCGAGGTGGTCATGATGTCTTCCAACTCCTTGGTCGCTGGATGATGTGTCGGTCTCAGCGGTTCGACAACGCAGCCCGCGGAATTGTGAGGCCGGTCCGCCGCCTCACATTCCGGCGCCCTGTCTTGTCGGACCGGTGAGAACCGATGCGACCGAGGGAGCCGACCGGCGATGACCACCCGATCCGAGCCGGACCGAAGCCGCCGCGACCCCGGCCTGGACGCGATCGTGCGCGAGCGGCGCCACCTGATCAATCTCGCGTACCGGCTGCTGGGCTCGCTGGCCGAGGCCGAGGACGCCGTGCAGGAGACCTGCACCCGCTGGTACGCCATGTCCCGGCGGGAGCGGGACGCCATCGAGTCGCCCGGCGCCTGGCTGACGACGGTCGCCGGCCGGGTCTGCCTCAACCTGCTCGGCTCGGCCCGGGTCCGGCGGGAGACCTACGTGGGCGAATGGATCCCCGAGCCGCTCCCCGACGGCACCGCCGCCGACCCCGCCGACCGGGTCACCCTGGACGAGTCGGTCGGCATGGCCTTCCTGGTCGTGCTGGAATCGCTGACCCCCGCCGAACGCGTCGCGTTCGTCCTGCACGACGTCTTCTGCCACCCCTTCGCCGACGTGGCGGAGATCGTCGGCCGGACGCCGGCGGCGTGCCGCCAGCTGGCGTCCTCGGCCCGCCGCCGCATCCGGGCCGCGCGGCCTTCCCCGGCGGCCCCGGCGGGCCGGTCCGCCGGCGTCGTCCGGGACTTCAAGCGGGCCTGGGAGGCCAAGGACATCGGCGCCCTGATCGCCCTGCTCGACCCCGACGCCACGGCCGTCGCCGACGGCGGCGGCCTCGCCGCCACCTTCCCGCGCCCCATCGAGGGAGCGGAGCAGGTCGCGCGCGCATGGGTCGAACTCGCCCACCGCAGGCCCGGCACCACGGTGCTCCTGGAACGCACGGTCAACGGCCAGCCCGGACTGGTGGCCCGGCAGGACGGCGCCGTCGTCACGGTGTTCGCCTTCGACGTCGCGTTCGACGTCGCGGGCGACCGGATCAAGCGCATCTGGGTGATACGCAACCCCGACAAGCTACGCCACTGGGGGGCGGTCCCCTGACCCGGACGAACGCGCTCGGAGCGCTCGTCCGACCCCGGCCGCCGCCGCAACTCCCGAACCGAAACACTCCCATTTCGTTACAAGGTCGTACGTAAGCCTCAACCGTCCCGCCGTAGCGTCTCCTGGCTCACCCCCATTTCGGGCGTATCGCCATCTTTTGCCAGGAGGTTGTGCGTTGCGGCGTACCTTGATCACCGCCGCCTGCGCCGTCGTCACCGCGACGACCGCGCTGGCGGTCCCAGCTTCGGCCGGGCCGAACCAGGCATCCGGCCAAGCCTCCGAGTACGTCGTCCTCTACAAGGACGGCGTCTCGCTCACCGATGCCCGCGCGGCCGTCAAGGCGGCCGGGGGCACGATCGTCCGCGAGAACGCCGACGTCGGCGTCGCGACCGTCCGGTCCACCGACGGCGGATTCGCCGCGCAGGCCCGGCAGCAGGGCGCCCTGGACGGCGCGGCCGCCAACCGGGTGATCGGCCGGGCGCCCAAGACCGGCAAGGTCGCCGACCAGTTCGCCGTGGAGAAGGAGGGCCGGGGCCAGACCACCGGCACCACCACCGCCAAGCGCGGGAAGAAGGGCGAGGAGCCCCTCGCCGACCTGCAGTGGGACATGAAGCAGATCCGCGCCACGGCCAAGGGCTCCTACCGGGTCGAGCCCGGTGACCGGCGCGTCACCGTCGGCATCATCGACACCGGCGTCGACGGCTCCCACCCCGACATCGCGCCCAACTTCGACCGGAAGCTGAGCCGCAACTTCACCACCGACATCCCGGTCGACGCCAACGGCGCGGAGATCGACGGCCCCTGCGAGGACGAACCGGACAAGTCCTGCAGCGACCCGGCGGACGTGGACGAGAACGAGCACGGCACCCACGTCGCGTCGACGATCGCCTCGCCCCGCAACGGGCTCGGCATGGCCGGCGTCGCCCCCAACGTCTCGATCGTCAACCTGCGCGCGGGCCAGGACTCCGGCTACTTCTTCCTGCAGGCCACGGTGGACGCGCTCACCTACGCGGGCAAGAACGGCATCGATGTGGTCAACATGAGCTACTACGTCGACCCGTGGCTGTTCAACTGCGCGAACAACCCGGCGGACTCCCCCGCCGACCAGGCCGAGCAGCGCACGATCATCGAGGCGACGAACCGGGCGCTGAACTTCGCGAACCGGCACGGCGTCACCCTGGTCGCCGCCGCGGGCAACGAGGCGATCGACTACACCGAGACCAACATCGACGCGGTCAGCCCGGGCTTCGCGTCCGAGCCCGGCGAGCAGCCCTACGAGCGCACGATCCCGCCGAGCTGCCTCTCCCTGCCCGGCGAGGGCGACCACGTCATCCCGGTCTCCTCGACCGGGATCAGCGAGCGCAAGTCGTACTACTCCAGCTACGGTGACGGCTACATCGCCGTCGCGGCGCCCGGCGGCGACAAGTACGACACCGCCGACCAGAAGATCGACGACAAGGCCGGCATCTGGGCCGCCTACCCCGAGTCGATCGCGCGCGAGCGGGGCGAGCTGAACGCCGACGGCACGCCCAACACCCCGCGGGTGGTGCGCAGCTGCAAGGGCGGCGTCTGCGGGTACTACCAGTCGATCCAGGGCACCTCGATGGCCTCGCCGCACGCGGCGGGCGTCGCGGCACTGATCGTCAGCAGGTACGGCAAGCGCGACCGGGCCAACGGCGGGCTCACCATGGCCCCGGCGGCCGTCCGGTCGGTCCTCACCCGCACCGCGACCGCGACCAAGTGCCCGGCCGGCGGCTCGTACACCTACACCCGGCAGGTCAAGCAGGCGGACGGCTCGTTCGAGGAAGTCGTCACGACCCACGCCTGCGAGGGTTCGAAGCGCCGTAACGGGTTCTACGGCGCGGGCATCGTCGACGCGTTCAGCGCCGTGCGGCGCTGACCCGTCCGTCCCGCACGTCCGCGGCCCCCGACCCTCGAGGTCGGGGGCCGCTTCCATGCCCGGCGGCCCGGTCTTCGTCCCGGCCGGGAGGTGAGCGCGGCGCTCCGGGGGAAAGAACGCCGCGAGCACGAGTCGGCGTTCGAGGTGTTCGGGGTGTGCGAGGTGTTCGAGGTGTTCGGGGCGTCCTTCGGCACGGCGGCCCGCGAGCCCTGAAGGGCGCCGCGCGACCGGCAGGCAGGGAGGGACCGTGGTTCGCTTCATGGACCGCTTCCGTCGGGGTACGTCCACGACCGCGCAGGACGACGCGGAAGGCCCGAGACGGCTCCGCCCGTTCCGGCGCAGGGACCTGCTCCACCGGTCGCTGTACACCATCGCCCACGACGGGCCGGACGGTCCCGGCCGCACCTGGACGGTGGACGTGACCATGCGGGACGTCGGCTGGAAGGCCGAGTTGTACCTGGACGGCGTGTGGCGGGAGCAGAGCGACGTGCCGGCCGTGTTCGCGGTCCCGGACGGGACGATCGAGGTCGAAGCCTCGATGTACGGGGTCACGCGGGCGCACCTGGTCCTGGAGGACGGCGGGGAGCGGCCCCTCGTCCCGGTGGCCGGCACCGCCGAGGACCTGCGCGGCAGGCTGGCCCGCGAGCATCCGCGGCTGAGCCGGACGATCGGGGCCCTCGCGATCGCGGTCCTGGTGGTCAACCTCGTCCTGGCCGTCCCGCAGGCGCTCGAGATCGTCACCGGCCTCCCGCCGATCGCCGACCATGTCGGATCGTTCACGTCCCCGGTCGGCCTGCCGCCGTGGCTCAACGCCGTCCTGGTCGCCGCCGGCGTCCTCGCCGCCACGGAACGGGTTTTGATGCGGCGGAGCAACCGGGTGCTGGACATCGAGACCATCTGGTCGAGTTTCTGACACCGGACGGCCGGTTCTCCAGGCGTCGTCCCGCGTACCCACCAAAAACCTGACAAGAGATGGCGGGTTTCCACGCGAGCATGAGTCCGCCGTCGGCGGATCCGTCCGCCCTGAGTGCCTTGCAGGAGAGGGAGAAGGTTGACTGCATTCGTCCGGGACGTCGCGAGTATGGGGCGCGAGACGATCGACGTGGTGGGGGCTCGTACCAACAACCTGCGGGACGTGTCGGTGAGCATCCCCAAAGGGAGCCTCGTCGCCTTCACGGGGGTGAGCGGCAGCGGCAAGACCTCGCTGGCCGTCGACACCCTGCACAGCGAGGCCCAGCTGCGGTATCTGGAGGGGCTCTCGCCGTTCGTCCGGCAGTACATCACCCAGCGCAACCGGCCGAAGGTCGACCGTGTCCTGGGGCTCGGTGCGACGCTCGCGGTCGACCAGCGCCGCCTGAACCGCAACCCCCGCTCGACGGTCGCGACGATCACCGGCATCGACGGGCACCTGGGGCTGCTGTACTCGCGCCTTCCGGGGCTCGACGCGGACCCGGCGGCGGAGGGCGGCGACGGGCATCTGTCGACGGCGCACTTCGACCGCGACACGCCGGAAGGGGGCTGTCCGGCCTGCCACGGGGCGGGCGGGCGTTGGCAGGCGCAAGAGGACCTGGTCATCACCCACCCGGAGCTTCCGCTCTTCGAGGGTGCCTCCCCCTGGTTCGCGAAGTGGCGGTCGGGAGAGCGGGCGTTCGTGCCCGCGCTCGCGGCGAAGCGGGGCGTGGACCTCGGCCGGCCGTGGCGGTCGCTGCCCGAGGAGTTCCGCCGCTGCGTGCTGTACGGCACGGGCGACGAGAAGGTCGAGGCGAGCGTCGAGATCCCGAACAAGAACGAGACGGCCGTGATGACCTACACCTCGGCGCAGCCGCTGCTGGGCGCGCTCGCCGACGTGGAGCGGGTGTTCGTGAACGCCCGGACGTCCAGTGCCAAGCAGCGCTACCTGCCCTACATGCGCAAGCGGCCCTGCGGCGCCTGCGGCGGCAGCGGGTACGGCCGGGCGGCCCGGTCCGTGCGGCTCGGCGGGCTCGCGTACCCGGACCTGCTCGAGGTGGACGTGCGGGAGGTGCGCGGCTGGGCGACGCGCGTGGCGGACGGCCTGGACCCTCGGCATCGCGAGGTGGGCGAGCCGCTGCTGCAGGACCTGGGCCGCCGGCTCGCCCTCCTCGACCGGCTCGGCCTGGCGCACCTCCGGCTGTCCCGGGGCGCGGCGACGCTGTCCGGTGGCGAGTTGCAGCGGACCCGGCTCGCCGCGCAGCTCGGCACCGAGCTGAGCGGCATCATCTTCGTCCTGGACGAGCCCGGCACCGGGCTGCACCCGGCGGACAAGGCGCACCTGCTCGACATCGCTCTGGAGCTGCGCGACGCCGGCAACACGGTGCTCCTGGTCGAGCACGACCCCGAGCTGATCGCGCGGGCCGACTGGGTGATCGACATGGGCCCCGGCGCCGGCCGGCTCGGCGGCGAGGTCCTCGTGTCGGGGCCGCCCGGCGACGCGGCCGCCCATCCGGAGTCGCTGACCGGCCGGTACCTGGCCGGTGAAGGACCGCGGCCGCGCCGGACCCGCCGCCGGGTCGGGGACGGCACCCGCTGGGTGGAGCTGCACGGCCTGCGCGCGCACAACGTGTCCGCGGAGCTGGTGCGTTTCCCTGTCGGCCGGCTCACCTGCCTGACCGGGGTGAGCGGCAGCGGCAAGAGCAGCCTGCTCGGCGCGCTCGGGGCGGGCGTCGAGGCGGCCCTGCACGGGACGGCCGACGGCGCGGTGCGGGAGGTGACCGGCCTCGACGGGTTCGGCTGGGTCGCCGTCGTCGACCAGGAACCGCTCGGCCGGACGCCGCGGTCCAACCCCGCGACCTACAGCAAGGCGTTCGACATCGTCCGCGGGCTGTTCGCCGGGACGGAGCGGGCGCGCGAGCGCGGAGTCGATGCCTCCTGGTTCAGCTTCAACACCGCGGGCGGCCGCTGCGAGACCTGCACCGGGTACGGCCGCAAGCTGGTCGACATGCACTTCCTCCCGGACGTGTGGGTGGTCTGCGACGCCTGCGAGGGCCGGCGCTACAAGCCGGAGGCACTGGAGATCAGGTACGAGGGGCTGGCCGTCGACGAGGTGCTGGAGCTGACCGTCGCCGAGGCCGTGGAGCGGTTCCCCCGGCCCCGGCGGCTCGCGGAGATCCTGAGCGCCCTGGACCGGGTCGGGCTCGGCTATCTCCGGCTCGGCCAGAGCGCCACGGAGCTGTCCGGCGGCGAGGCGCAGCGGCTGAAGCTGGCGGCCGCGATCCGGCGCGGCGCCGCGGGCCGCGGGGCCGGCCTCGTCGTCCTCGACGAGCCGGTCTCGGGCCTGCACCCCTCCGACGTCCAGCGCGTGGTGGACGCGCTCGACGCGCTGCTCGACTCGGGCGGCACCGTCGTCGTGGCCGAACACGACGTCCCTGTCGCCGCGTCGGCGGACTGGGTCATCGACCTCGGGCCGGGAGCGGGGCCGGACGGGGGCGCGGTGGTGGCGGCGGGAACCCCGGACGCCGTCGCGGCGGCGCACACCCCGACCGCCGGTTTCCTGCGGCGGTACGCGGCGGGCCTGCCGCTCCTGGACGTACGGGACGGCGCTCGCCGCTGACCGGCCGGGCCCGCGGCGAACCGGGCGGGGACGGGCCGGACCCGGCGCGTCCCGCGCGCCGGGTTCACGGCGGGCACGGGGGGGTCGGCGCGGGCGCCCGCCGGCCGGGGCGGCGAGGTCGCGGAGGAGGTCGCGGGCGCGGCGGCGCGGTCGGGGCCGACGGCGACGATGCCGGCCCAGATGTCGGTGGCTCCGGCGTCCAGCAGAGACTGCAGTTGCCTGCGAACGGACGTCTCGTCGCCGCCGAGAGCGGCCTCGGCTGGCGACGATGCGCCACCGAATCCCTGAAGCCTTCCGGCCTCGGGGGCACCGGGCGGAGCGGCGGTCACTCCGGCCAGGCGAACGCCTTCGCGGTACCGCCGACGATCCGGGCGGGCGCCGTCCCGTACTGGACGACCTGGAACCGCACCCGGTACCCGTCGCGGACGGTGTCGGCCGGGAGCGCGTAGTGGACGAACGTGTCGCCGTCGCTCGCGGTGTACTCGGCGATCGGGCCGGCCTCGTAGCCGGAGCCGTCCTCGGCGTTCTCGATCGCGCGGGCCTGCAGTTCGACGCCCTTCGGCAGCCCGCTGACCCGGACGTTCGCGGCCAGGGAGTACCGCGCGGGCCCGACCACGACCGACGGGCCGCCCCGGTTCCAGTGGTGGTGCGAACCGTCGGCGTACTCCTTGCCGAAGTCGACGGTGACCCACTGGTTCGGCGGGAGCTCCTGCGGGGTGTCGACGCCGACGCTGACGTACTCGGGCATGTCGTCCTCGCCCCGTCCCAGGGCGAGCGCCTTGAGCTCGGCGAGGCCGCCGCGGTGGGCGTTGACGTCGCAGGGGCCCGAGATCCCCCGGACGGTGCCGCTGGAGCTGAACTGCAGGACCGAGATCGGCTCTCCGCCGAACGACGTCCACCACGAGGCGGGCACCTTCGCGTACAGCGACTCCGGCGACCCCGACCCGTTCACGTAGTGCGACTGCCAGACCGTGTCGAAGAAGCCGAGGTCCGGGCGTCCGGTCTGCTCCCAGTACCAGCGCGGGTAGTACCCGATCACCGGGTGGCCGCCCGTGCGCTCCTTGAACTCCGCCACCCAGGCCCGGGCGGTCGCCGCGTCCGCGCCGGACGCCTCGACGTCCAGCGCGACGGCGAAGCTGGACACGTCGCCGGCCTTGTCGAGGAAGTACCGGGCCTGGGCGGCGCCGTCCCCGCCGTGCAGGAAGTGGTACGCGCCCGGCAGGAATCCCGAGCCGAGAGCGAGCATCCCGGCGCGGTTGTGGGCCCACGTCGGGTTCGTGTAACCGGTCGACTCGGTCACCTTGGAGAACGCGAACCGGATTCCGTCGCCGAAGACGGCCTTCCAGTCGGGCTCGCCCTGGTAGCTCGCGACGTCCACGCCGTAGATCAACGATGCCTCCTGAAGGTCGAAAGGGGGCCAGAACGGGCAGTATTCCGCCTACGGGGCGTCGGCGGGTCCCGGTATCGCAAAGCGGCGCGCGAGATCGTGTCGAGTTATCTGTGGCGCCGGGCGTGCGTTTCGGAGGGCGCGTCACCGGCGTCCGCGTCCAGGCCGGCGAGCAGGCGCAGCCCGTCTTCGGCGGGGCTGCCGGGAGCCGCGGACAGCACGATCAGCTCCAGGCCCGAGCCGTCCGGGAGGGCGAAGTTCTCCTGGGTCAGTTCCAGCGGCCCGACCAGCGGGTGCCGGAAACTCTTGCGCCCGTGGGTGCGGGCGCGCACGTCGGCGCGGGCCCAGAGGCGGCGGAAGCGCTCGCTGCCCATCGCCAGTTCGCCGATGAGCGAGGCCAGCCGGGAATCGTCCGGGTACTTTCCGGCGGCGAGGCGCAGGTGCCCGACCACGTCGAGGGTGCACCGCTCCCACTCGGCGTACAGACCGCGCTCGGCCTCCTCGAGGAAGATGTGCCGGGCGGTGTTCACGCCCGGCATCGGCCGGCCGTAGAGCAGCCGCGCGAGGCGGTTCCCGGCGAGCACGTCCAGGCGGTGGTCCAGGATCATCGCCGGGGCGCCGGCGACCAGGTCGAGGACGCGCAGCGTCTCCGGCCGGGGCCGCCCGGCCGGGACCCTGGCGCGGCGGCGGCGCTGCCGGGCGAGCCGGGGCAGGTGGCCGCGTTCGGTCTCGTCGAGGCCGAGGACGCGGGCGAGCGCGTCGACGACCTGCTCGGAGGGCTGGGTCGCGCGTCCCTGCTCCAGGCGCACGTAGTAGTCGACGCTGACCCCGGACAGGTGCGCGACCTCTTCGCGGCGCAGCCCCTCGACCCTGCGGCGGCCGTCGACGGGGATGCCGACGGTGTCCGGGGCGACGCGGGCCCGCCGGGTCCGGAGGAAACCCGCGAGATCGTCCACGCCCCCAGTATGGCCTTGCCGGTGCGCGCGAAGGTGGTCCTGCCGTTACCAGGATTCCGCTTCCGACGGAAGCGGCCCCCCTGAACGCCGGGCGCCGCGGCCCGGAGGATCGGGGGCACCCGATCCGAAGGAGTCCCCGTGAAGACGCTGATCGTCTACGCCCACCCGGAGCCGGAGTCGCTCAACGGCTCGCTGAAGGACCTCGCGGTGTCCACCCTGGAGGGCGCCGGGCACGACGTACGGGTGAGCGACCTGTACGCGATGGGCTGGAAGGCCGCCGTGGACGCCGCGGACTACGGCCCCGACGCCTCGGTGCCGCTGAAGGTCGCCCGGGATTCGGGGCGCGCCTTCGACGCCGGGACGCTCACCCCGGACGTCCGCGCCGAGCAGGAGAAGCTGCTGTGGGCCGACACCGTCGTCTTCCAGTTCCCGCTGTGGTGGTACGCGATGCCGGCGATCCTCAAAGGCTGGGTGGACCGGGTGTTCACCTACCGCTTCGCGTACGGCGTCGGCGAGCACAGCGCCACCAGGTACGGGGAGCGCTACGGCGAAGGGACGCTGGCGGGCAGGAGGGCCCTGCTGTCGGTGACCGTCGGCGGCCCGGAGGCGCACTACGCCGCGCGCGGGATCAACGGCCCCATCGACGACCTGCTGTTCCCGTTCCAGCACGGCGTCCTCTTCTACCCGGGCATCGACGTGCTGCCGCCGTTCGTCCTGTACGGCGCCGACCGGATGACCGGCGAGGAGTACCGGGACGCCGCGAAGGCGTGGGAGCAGCGCCTGCTCACCCTGGAGTCGACCGAGCCGATCGCGTTCCGGCGGCAGAACTTCGGCGACTACGAGATCCCCTCGCTGAACCTGAAGGAGGGTCTGGAACCCGCGGGGCGCACGGGCTTCGGACTGCACGTGCGGGGATGACCGCGGACCGGCGCGGCGCGTCCCGCGGACCGCGGGACGCGCCGCTCGGGGCGGGCGGCCGCCGGGTGCTCACCTGCCGCCGCGCCCGCCCCAGACCTGCGCCACCAGGGCGGTGCCGGAGCCCATCAGGGCGACGCCGAGCGGGACGTGGACGGCGGTCGCGCCGTTCTCCCCGAGACTGAACTGGACGACGGTGAACACGGCCGTCGCCAGGGCGGCGGCGAGCGGGCGCGCCGCACCAGGATCGCCGCGGCGATGGTGACGAGGAGGGCGGCCACGAGGAAGCCGGACGCGTTCCGGTGGATCTCGCTCCCGTGCTCGGCGCCGTCCAGCAGCTGGCCGGCGGTGATCCCCTGGAGCAGCATGCAGGCGGCCACGAACGCGGTCGACGCTCTCAGCAGCCCGTGGAAGCGGGGCGGGACGGACGCCGCGGGTTCGCGGGCGGCGGCGGTGCGGGCGGACGACGACATCGTCTACTCCTCGGCTCTCGGCGCGTCGGTGGTCGCGGTTTCCCCGGGCCTCGCATGCCCGGGGAAAGCGCGGTCACCTAAAGACGCCTCCAGCGCGTCGAGTGTGACATCCGCCCGCCGCGCTCACGCGGCGGGCGTGAAGTCGGGCAGGGTGAGGGCCGAATGGGCCGGTCGCCCCTCCGCGGCGGGCATGGCGCCGAGGGCGCGCAGCCGCGCGTTCCGCTGCTCCAGGGCCCGGGCGGTGGTCGGGAAGAGCGCGGCGCCGCCCTCGCCGACCAGTCCCTGGTTCAGGGTGACGAACTCGCGGGTGCCGCGCTCGTAGGCGGCGAAGCCCGCGGCGGGGCCCCGGCCGGCCAGGGAACCGGCGAGCATGTACGCGCCGACGAGCGCGAGGCTGGTGCCCTGCCCGGTGAGGAACGAGGGGGCGTACGCGGCGTCGCCCACCAGCGCGACCCGGCCGGCGGACCAGCGGGGCATCCGGATCTGGCCGACACCGTCGAAGAACAGGTCGTCCGCGCCGCGCATGGCGGCCAGGATGCCCGGGACCTCCCATCCCGCGTCGGCGAAGACCTCGGCGACCAGTTCCCGCTGGGCTTCCGGGTCCGTGAACACCTCGGCCGGCGGTTCCCGCCGGGCGAAGTTCAGGAACGCGTGCACCTCGTCGCCGTCCTCGACGGCGTAGAGTGCCGCGGCCCTGCCCGGCGTGTTCCACATCACGGTCTCGTGGGAGAGCCCGAAGGTGTTGCGCATGGTGAACACGGCGAAGCAGTGGCCGAGGTACCGGTGGAACCGCTCCTCGGGGCCGAACAGCGCCTCGCGGGTGCGCGAGTGGGTGCCGTCCGCGCCGAACACCATGTCGAACGTCCGCTCGCCGCCGCTGCGGAAGGTGACGTCGACGCCGCTGCCGGACTGGTCGAGGGCGGCGATGGAGTCGTCGAACAGGAACTCGACGTCGTCCCGGACCGCCGTGTGCAGGACGTCGGTGAGGTCTCCGCGCCGCACCTCCAGGTCCCGTTCCGCGACGCCGCCGGTGACGGCGTGCGGGGCGACCGAGGCGACCTCGCCGCCGGCGCCGTCGAGGAAGGTCAGCCGGCGCAGGTCGACGTGCGCGTCCCGCAGCCGCGGCAGGACGCCCATCCGCCGGACGACCTCGAGCGCGGTGCCGCGCACGTCGACGGGGTAGCCGCCGCTGCGCGGCGCACCCGACTTCTCCACCACCGTGACGGCGTGCCCGTGGCGGTTCAGCCAGAACGCGAGGGCGGGGCCCGCGATGCCCGCCCCCGAGATCAGGGCGGTGCGCCGCGGCGCGGTACGGGCGGCCGTCGGCCGATCGGTGCGGGTCATTCTTCGGCTCCTTTGCTCATGGTGCGGACGGCGAGAAGGGACAGCGCCGTGACGGCGGCGGCGATGACGAAGCCGGTGACGAAGGCCGATTCGGCCGGGACGTCCGACCCCGCGGGGGTTCCGGCGGTGAGGAAGGCGCCGCTGATCTGGGCGCCCGCGGCGAAGCCGACCACGCGCGTCACCAGGACCAGGCCGGTGGCGGTGCCGGTGTCGCCGTGCTCGACGGACGCGGCCGTCCGGACGACCATCGCCGTGACGCACACGCCGCCGGCCAGGGCGATCAGCGCCTTGGCGACGACGAGGTGCCACACCTCGGTGTGCAGGAGCGCCAGGCCGGCCAGCGCGGCCGCCATGACGCCGATGCCGGCGGTGACCGCGGCTCCCGGGCCGAAGCGCCGCGCCGCGAGCCCGCCGAGCGGCCCGCTGATCGCCGCCGTGACGGCGCCGGGCAGCAGGTACCGCCCGATGTCGGTGGAATCGGCCCCGAAGCCGTACCCGTCGCCGGACACCGCGAACAGCTGCGGGACGAGGTACATCGGTACCGCGGTGCCCACGCAGACGGCGAACGTGATCACGTAGGAGCTCCATACCGCGGGCTTCGCGAGCATGCGCGGATCGACCATCGGCGAGGCCGCGCGGCGTTCCACGGCCGTCCATCCGGCGACGAGGGCGGCCAGGAGCAGGACGAGCGCGCCGAGCGCGAGCGGCCGCGAGCCGAGGTCGGGCGCCATCGAGAGCCCGAGCATGAGCGTCACCAGGACGCCGCTCAGCAGGGCCAGGCCGGGCAGGTCGATCCGGGCGCCCGAACGGGCCGGCGGGTCGTCCGGCATCAGCGCGCGGACGAGCAGGGTCGCCGCGACGACCGCGAGGGTCGGTATCGCGAACATCCAGTGGCGCGACAGCCCTTCCGCGATGGGCCCGGCGATCAGGGTGCCGAGCATGCCGCCGCCCACGAACAGTCCGCTGACCGTCCCGATGGCCACCTGCGACTCGCCCGCCGGGAGGTGCTTGCGCACCAGGATGAACGAGAGCGGCATCGCGCCGACCATCGCGCCCTGCAGTACCTGGCCGAGCAGCAGCACCGGCAGGTTCGGCGCCAGCGCGGACACCAGGCCGCCGGCCGCGACCACCGCCATGAGCCGGGTCATGACGCGTTTCCCGCCGTGCCGGTCGCCGAGGCCGCCCGCGACGGGCGCGACGAGCGCGCCGGTGATGAGCATCGCGATGCTGAGCAGCGCCCCTTGGGCGGGGCTGATCGACAGTTCGCGCTGCAGCAGCGGGAGCGTCGGCGCCACCACCGATTCCAGGGTGCCGGTGGCGGCCGCCAGCAGGCCGAGCGCTCCGACGGCGGCCTTCCCGATGCGGACCGGGGGGCCGGGGGGAGCGAGAGTTGCGGTCATGGACGTCCATACCTCCTTCGTCGTCGGGAGAGGTCGTGCGGGGCGGGAGCGGGCGTGGCGCCGCTCCCGCCCGGACGCGTGCGCTACGGCCGGCGGCGCAGGGCCGCGCGCGCCGTCAGCGTGACCGCGAGCAGCGCCAGGCCGACGGCAGCGCCCGCGAAGGACGCGTAGACCGGCGGGGGCACGTGGGGCGCCCCGCCGATCGTGCCGCGCGTCATCGGGATCAGCGTGGCCGCGGCGATCGCGGTGCCGAGGACCACGCCCGCCGCGGCGGCCAGCAGGGCCTCCCAGCGGAGCATCGCCAGCACCTGGCGGCGGGTGGAGCCGGCGAGGCGCAGCGCGTCCAGTTCGCGGCGGCGGTCGAGGACGGTCATCACCAGCGTGTTGACGGCGGCGACGGCGGCGAATCCGCCCAGCACCGCGGCCATCGCGCCGCCGGTCCACGCGCCCAGCTTCGCTTCGACATTCCGCTCGGCGGCGTGGCCCGAGGCGTCGGTGACGTCGCCCAGGGCGGCGAGCGGCGCCGCCTCGCCGCCCCGGACCAGCAGCGTGTCGTCGAAGGCCGAGGTGACGTGCCCGTCCAGGGACGCCCGGTCCATCGTCACCGCGGCCAGGCCGAGCCCGCGGCCGTAGACCGCGACGATCTCGGGGCTGGCCTCGGTGCCGTCGGGCAGGTAGAGCGGGAGCCGGTCGCCGACGCCCGCGCCCGCCGAGGCCGCGAGGGTCCGGTCGACGGCGACGCGGCCCTCGCCGAGCCGGCCGAGGTCGCCGTCGCGGACGTCCAGGTCCTGCACCTTCGCGAGCTCGGCGCCGGAGCCGGTGACGCCCTGGGCCGCCGCGCCCTGCAGCGACGCGAACGCGCCCGAGCCGACCGGCACCAGAACCTGCGTGTTCAGCAGGGCGACGGCGGCGTCCACCCCCGGCGCGCGGGCGGCGCGCGCGGCCGCGTCCGCCGGGAGCCCGGCCGGGGCCGTGACCACGTGGTCGGCGACCATGCCCGCGCGCAGCTGCTCGTCGGCGGCGTGGTTCTGGGTCGTGTGCGTGAAGACGAGCGTCGAGGCGAACGCCATGCCGAGCACGATCGGGGTGATCGCGGAGGCGAGTCGGGCCGCGCCGGCG
The DNA here is from genome assembly GCF_000425065.1 of Actinomadura rifamycini DSM 43936. Classification (GTDB taxonomy): domain Bacteria; phylum Actinomycetota; class Actinomycetes; order Streptosporangiales; family Streptosporangiaceae; genus Spirillospora; species Spirillospora rifamycini. Next base: position 78,281 of record NZ_AULB01000009.1, on the reverse strand, counting down.
CGGGAGTGGGCGGCCGCGAGCTCGGCGGCCGGGCCCGCGCCGCGCAGCGGCAGGCCGAACAGGCCCGCGAACAGCCGCGCCACCGGCGGGCCGAGCAGCGCGACCGCGAGCATGAAGAGCATGACGACGCCGAGGGCGGCGCCCGCCGCGTCATCCCCGGCGGAGTTCGCGGACACGCCGGTGAGGACGCCGCCGCCGGCGAGGGCGGCGACCCCCAGCGCGGTGCGGACCGCCCCGGGCCGCAGCCGCGCCACCGACGCCTCGGTCAGCGCCCGTCCGGGCCTGATCCGCGCGGGGCGGCGCCCGGCCGCCCAGCCCGCGGCGAGCGCGGTGAGCAGCCCCGCGCCGACGGCGGCCAGCAGCGGGACGCCGGAGACGTGCAACCGCACCGCCTCGGGGATCGCGCCGCGGTCCCGCAACTGCCCGAACCACCAGTGCGCCAGCCCGATGCCGGGCAGGCAGCCGACGGTCCCGGCGAGCGGCGCGACGAGCAGCGCCTCGGACGCGACCGCGCGGCGGATCTGCCGCGGGGTGGCGCCGACGGCGCGCAGCAGCGCGAACTCGCGGGCCCGCTGCGACACCGACAGGGCGACGGTCCCGGCCGCGGTGAGGATCGCGACGATGGCGGCGATGCCGCCGAAGGACGCGCCGATCCCGAAGAGCGTCTCCCGGGCGCGGCCGAGGCCGGGGTCCTCGACGGCGCCGCGGTCGTCGCCGAGGCTGACCTGGGCGCCGGAGCCGGCCAGGGCCTTCCGCACTGAGCCCGCGAGCGCCGCGGCGCCGGTGCCGCGTTCCGCCAGCACGGCGATGGCGTCCGCTTCGCCGGGGTGGCCCGCGAGCGCGGGGGCCCGGGCGTCGTCGAACCAGGCGACGGCGCCCGCGGCACCGGCGTCCCGGGCCGTGTCCGCGGGTCCGGGTTCGGCGAGGCCCGCGACGCGGAAGTCCCGCCGCCCGGCGGCGGTCTCCAGCGCGACGGTGTCGCCGACGGCGACCCCCGCGGCGCGGGCCGTCCCGGCGTCCAGCACGACGTCGCCGTCGCGGGGCGCGGAGCCCGCGGTCAGCTCGGCGCCGGTGAAGAGGTGCGAGCCCCATCCGTGCGCGGTGAGCGCGCCGCCCGGGACGCGCAGTTCCCGGGCGCCGCGCCCCGCTCGTCCGTCCGCCGTGCGCACCGGGAAGGTGAAGTCGGGGACGGCGGCGGCCGCGCCCGGCGCCCGGGCGGCCTTCGCCGCCAGCCCGGCGTCCACCCGCGCCCGGTCGGGCAGCGGGACCGCCTCCTCCTCGCGGTCCTCGCCGTCGCCGGTGACCAGGCGCACGTGCTGGTCCGCCGCCGCGACCACCGGCGCGTCCGCGTACCGCTCCGGCGGCACCGACGCCCGCAGCCCGGTCTCGAGCAGGATCCCGCAGGCCGAGACGATCAGCGCGGACATCAGCAGCGCCAGGAAGGTGCCCGCGAACGACGCGGGCCTGAACCGGACGGCTTCGCGGGCGAGGCCGTTGGTGAGCCTCACGCCGCCGCCCCCGCCGTCGCGCCCGTGCGGGAGGGACGGGCGGTGAGGGCCGCCATCCGCGCCGCGATGTCCGCCGCCGAGCCGCCCTGCAGGTCGCCGGCGAAGGCGCCGGCGGCGAGGAACAGCACGCGGTCGGCGCGGGCCGCCGCGGCCGGGTCGTGGGTGACCATGACGACGGTGGCGCCGAGGGCGTCCACCGCGTGCCGGAGCAGGCCGAGGACCTCGGCGGCGGTCCCGGTGTCGAGGGCACCGGTGGGCTCGTCCGCGAAGATCACGTCGGGGCGGGCGACCAGGGCGCGGGCGACGGCCACGCGCTGCTGCTGGCCGCCGGAGAGCTCGCCGGGCCGGCGCTTCGCCGCGCCGGCGAGCCCGACCCGCGCGAGCGCCTCGGCCGCCCGCCGCGGGTCCCGGCGGCGCCCGGCGAGGCGCATGGGCAGCAGGACGTTCTGCTCCACGGTCAGCGACGGCAGCAGGTTGAACGCCTGGAAGACGAAGCCGAGGCGGGCGCGGCGGAGCTCGGTGAGCCTGTTCTCGCTCATCCCGGTGATCTCCGTGCCGCCCAGGCGCACCGACCCCGCCGACGGCCGGTCGAGCCCCGCGGCGCACTGCAGGAACGTCGACTTGCCCGACCCGGACGGCCCCATGACAGCGGTGAACGTGCCCGCCGGCAGCGCGAGGTCGATGCCCGCGAGGGCGTCGACCGCGCCCGCGCCGCGCCCGTACCGCCGCCGCACGCCGCGCAGTTCGACGGCGGGCGGTGCGACGGCGGGTCCGGGTGCGGCGGCCGGGGCCTCCGGCCTCTCGTCCGCTTTCCGCTTGCCGCTGCGTAGCCTCATCTTCCGCCCTTTCGCCGTTCTCCTGTACCGACCGGTGGAGTGTGCGAGGGCGGTCGCGGGCCGGGCGTCATACCCGGGAGCCGATGTGGGGGTGCTACGCCGGTGGGGGGTGGTGCAGAGGCGTCCTACTCGCCGGGGGTCACCAGCCCCGACTCGTACGCGAAGACCACCGCCTGGGCGCGGTCGCGCAGGTCGAGCTTGGTGAGGACGCGGCTCACGTGCGTCTTCACCGTCTGCTCGGCCAGCACCAGCGTCTCGGCGATCTCCGAGTTGGACATGCCGCGCGCCACCAGGCCGAGGACCTCGGTCTCGCGTTCGGTCAGGGCGTTGAGCCGCAGCGCGGGCTTGCCCCGGGCGGGGGGACGCTGCCGGGCGAAGTCCGCGATGAGGCGGCGCGTCACCGAGGGGGCGAGCAGCGCGTCGCCGGCGGCGACGACGCGCACCGCCGCGATGAGGTCGGCGGGCGGCGCGTCCTTCAGCAGGAAGCCGCTCGCGCCCGCCCGCAGCGCCTCGTAGACGTAGTCGTCGACGTCGAACGTGGTCAGCATCAGGACGCGCGGGCGGTGCGCCGCGCCCGGCGAGGGCGCAAGGAGGCGGCGCGTGCCCTCCAGGCCGTCCATCTCGGGCATGCGGACGTCCATCAGCACGACGTCGGGGCGGGTGCGCCGGCTCAGCTCGACGCCCTGCGCGCCGTCGGGGGCCTCGCCCACCACTTCGATGTCGCTCTGGGCCGCCAGCAGTGCGGCGAAGCCGGCCCGCACCATGGCCTGGTCGTCGACGATGATGACGCGCGTCGTCACGTGGGATCCTTTTCGGTCAGGGGTAGGTGTGCGGCCACGCGGAACCCGCCGTCCGGCAGCGGTCCCGCTTCGAGGGTGCCGCCGACGAGCCGCACCCGTTCGCGCATGCCGACGAGGCCGTGGCCGGTGCCGCGCTCCTCCAGCGGCGCGGCGGGCGGTTCGGGCGGGGGCCCGTTGACGACGAGGACGGCGAGCCGCCGCCCGTCCTCGGCCACCGTCACCCGCGTCGGAGCGCCCGGCGCGTGCCGGACGACGTTCGCGAGGGCCTCCTGGACGATGCGGTACGCGGAGAGCCCGACCGCCTCGGGCACGTCGGCGTCGCACGCGGAGTACTCGACCGGCACGCCCGCCCGCACCGTCGCCTCGGCGATCTGCGCGATCCGCGTCAGGCCCGGCTGGGGCGCGAGCTCGCCGTGCGCCTCCTCGTTCCGCAGCACGCCGAGGAGCCGCCGCATCTCGCCGAGCGACTCCCGCGCGGTCGCCGCGATGGACGTGAACTCCTCCTGCGCGTCCGGCGGCAGCCCGTCGAGGCGGTACACCGAGGTGTCCGCCTGCACCGTGATGACGGACATGTGGTGCGCCACCACGTCGTGCAGCTCGCGCGCGATGCGGGCACGCTCCTCCAGCAGCGTCCGCCGCTCGCGCTCGGCCTCGCTGATCGTCTCCTGCTCGGCCAGCCTGCGCTGCGCCTCGTACCGCTCGCGCAGCGCGCCGCCGAGGACGAGCGCGACGCCGCCGAGGATCGTGAGCAGCGTGTCCCGGGCGGTCGCGCCGTGGGGCGCGGCGAACCCGAGGCCGACGCTCGCGCCCGCCGTCGCCAGCCACACCAGCAGCAGCGTCCGGCGCGACTCGCGCAGGCCGAGGGCGAGGCAGAGGCCGACGTACCCGACGATCTCCATGGGCGGGAACGGCCAGAGGAGCCGCTCCTCGAAGTCGACGGTGAGCAGGACGAGCGCCCCGGCCACGTCCGCGGCGAAGACGATGCACCAGGCGCGCAGCGGACGGACGACGGCCAGCAGCAGCGGCGCCGCCTGCGCGACGGCGAGCGCCCCCGCGACGGCGCCGTCCAGGCCGTAGTCGGCGCTGAGCACCGTGATCGTCGTGGGCAGCAGGGCGACGCAGAGCAGGAACGCGACGCCCCACGGGAGCAGCCGCACCGACCGGCGCGACGCCCCGGCGAACAGCGCGCGCGGGGGTTCCTCGGACGTCATGGACGCCAGCCTATGGCCGGCCGCCGGCCCCCGGAGGGGGCCGCGTCGCGGCGGCCCTCACGGGGGTGCGGCGAAGCTGTGCCGGGGTGCATCCGTCTCCCTCGGTCTCGTCGGCGGTGGGAGGGAGGAGGGTAGGAAGCCGACGGTGGCGGACGCGTCACGCCGGGGAGCCGACTCGAAGCGCTACCCCGGTAGCGGGTGTCCTCCGCGAGGAGGAGACCGTCGGGACGGGCTCCTATATTCGACAACCGTCCGTAGTCGGGTCGCGCGGCTCGGCGGAGAAGCGGCGGCTGCCGGGGACGAGCGCCGCGGCGACGGGGGCCAGGAGGCAGACGGCCGCGCACGCGCCGAGGACGGGCTCGGGACCGAAGGCGTCCATGGCGGGCGCGATGAGGACGAGCCCGAGCGGGGCGAGCCCGTACGACAGCAGGAAGTCCAGGGACGAGACGCGGGCCAGCTTCCCCGGCTCGACCTCCCGCTGCGCGGCGGTGAACCAGGGCACGTTGAACAGCTCGATACCGATCCCGGTGACGGCGTAGGCGGCGATGACCACCCACGGGTGCACGGGCAGCAGCAGGGCGAGCGGCGCGAGGGTGTAGAGGGCCAGGCCGGCCAGTGCGTTCCAGCCCTCGGCGCGGGGGCGCCGGCGGGCGACGACCACGGCGCCGATCAGCGCGCCGACGATGTAGGCGGTCGCGGCGCCGGCCAGCACCGCCGCGCCGCCGTACCGGTCGCGGCTGATCAGCGGCAGCGCCACGCCGGTGGCCGAGTAGCCGGTGGCGATGACCGCGGTCAGCGCGGCCAGGCCGGCCAGGAACCACGGATGCCGCCGCGCCTCGGCCACGCCCTCGGCGAACTCGGCGAGGAATCCCGCCCGGTCCCGCCCCGCGGCGCCCGGCGCCGGGCCGCCCGGCGGGGGCGCCAGCGCCGCCGCCAGCCAGAGCAGGGCGATGCCGAGCAGCAGCCCGCGGGCGTCCAGGACCGTCGCGAGCAGGGCGGTCACGGCGGGGGCGACGAGCGTGGTCCCCCGGACGGCCAGGGTCATGGCGGCGTTGGCCCGCTGCCGCCGCGCCGCCTCCACCACCTCGGCCGTCAGTGCCTGGAACGCCGGACGGCACGCGCCCTGACCGGCTCCCGAGAGGGCGGCGGCGAGGGCCATGAGCACCGCCGAGCGCCCCAGCCCGAGCGCGATCAGCGGCGTCGCGGCGGCGGCGGACAGCCCCGCCCACAGCACCGTCTCGCGGCGCGACCGGCGGTCGGCGAGCACGCCGCCGACCGGCACCGCCGCCAGGAACCCGACCGTCCGGGCGGCGAGCACGAGGCCCAGCGCGGACGGGGACAGGGAGCGCTCCAGTACCGCGAGACCGAGCACGAACGGCAGCGCCCATGTCGCGAGACCCGAGGCCGTGTGCCCCGTCCAGAGACGCAGGAACGCCGGATCGCGCATAACGGAGCGTCCGGGGGCGTCTCGTCCGGGGGCCGCCGGGGGCGGTGCCGTCGTCATGGTGCCTTCGTCATGGTGCCGTCTCCTGCCGCGCGGCCCGCACTCCGTGCCGGGACGGGGGCGATTTCGATAATCATTACCGTTATAGCTACCACAGGCGGCCCGCTTCCGGCCGGGGTGCCGCCGCCCGGACGACGCCCGTCCCGTACTCCCGGACGATCTCGACGTGGTACATTCTGCAACGAAAATCGTTTTCATTATCGAAAGGGTGGCATGTCCTCGACCGCTCTTTCCGTGGCCGCGGCGCGGACCGGGGCCCGCGAACGGATCGCCTCACGGACCGGGCTGATGGCGCTGTGCGGCGTCCTGGCCCTGGTCCTGGCGGCGTCGATCGTGGTCGCCGTCGGGCTCGGCGCCGCGGTGATCGGCCCCCTGGACACGGCGCGCTACCTGTGGGCGGCCCTCACCGGCGGGACGATCGAGGCCGAAGAGGCGGCGGCCTACCAGATCGTCTGGCGGATCCGGACGCCGCGCGTCCTGCTGGCGGCGCTCGTGGGCGCGGGCCTGAGCGCGGTCGGCGTCGCGATCCAGGCGATCGTCCGCAACGCGCTCGCCGACCCGTACGTGCTCGGCGTCTCGTCCGGAGCGTCCGTGGGCGCGGTGAGCGTCGGCGTCACGGGCGGCCTCGCCGGGCTCGGCGTGTACGCGGTGTCGGCCGGCGCGTTCGCCGGCGCCGCGGCGGCCGCGCTGCTGGTCTACCTCGCCGCGCTCGGCCGGGGCGGGCTCTCGCCGCTGCGGCTCGTCCTGACGGGCGTGGCGATGTCCCTCGGCTTCCAGGCGCTGATGAGCGTGATCGTCTACTTCGCCCCGGACGGCGAGGCCAGCAGCATGATCCTGTACTGGACGATGGGCGGCTTCGGCGCCGCGTCCTGGGGCTCCCTGCCGGTGGTGGCCGCGGTCGTCCTGCCGGCCGTGTTCGTCCTCCACCGGTACGGGCGCGTGCTGGACGCGCTGGCGCTCGGCGACGAGACCGCCGCGAGCCTCGGCGTCGGCCCCGACCGGCACCGCCGGGTCCTCCTGCTGCTCGTCTCCCTGGCCACGGGCGCGATGGTCGCGGTGAGCGGCGCCATCGGGTTCGTGGGGCTGGTCATGCCGCACCTGGTGCGGATGGTCGTCGGCGCCGTCCACGCCCGCGTCCTCGCCGTGGCCCCGCTGACGGGCGCGATCTTCATGGTGTGGGTCGACCTGGCGTCGCGGACGGCGGCGGCCCCCCGCGAACTGCCGCTGGGCGCCATCACCGCGCTGGTCGGGGTGCCGGTGTTCATCGGCCTGCTGCGCCGCCGGGCCTACGCGTTCGGAGGGCGCTGATGGATCTCGTGCTGACCGGGCTGACGGTCGTGACCGACGGCCGGAGCCTGGTGGACGACCTGTCGCTGGACGTCCCGAGCGGGCGCGTCGTGGGTCTGGTCGGCCCCAACGGAAGCGGCAAGTCGACCGCGCTCCGCTGCGTCTACCGCGCCCTGCGGCCCACCCGCGGCACCGTCTTCCTCGGCCGGGACGACCTGGCGGGCCTGCCGCCGCGGCGGAGCGCCCGGATCGTCGCGGCGATGACCCAGGACGGCGCGGTCGAACTCGACTACACCGTCGAAGAGGTCGTCGCCCTGGGACGCGTTCCGCACGGGCGCGGCAACGCTCCCCTCACGCGCCGGGAACGGGAGCTGTGCGAGAGGGCGATGGACCGCCTCGGCATCGCCCATCTCGCCCGGCGCGGGATCCTCGGCCTGTCCGGCGGCGAACGGCAGCGCGTCCTGCTGGCGCGGGCGCTGGTCCAGGAGCCGCGCATCCTCGTGCTGGACGAGCCGACCAACCACCTCGACGTACGGCACCAGATCGAACTGCTGGCGCTGCTGAAGGACGTCGGGCTCACCGTGCTCGTCGTCCTGCACGACCTCAATCTCGCCGCCGCGGTCTGCGACCGGATCGGCGTCCTGTCGCGGGGACGGCTCGTCAGGGCCGGAACGCCCTGGAACGTTCTCACCCCCGAAACGGTCGCCGACGTCTTCGGCGTCGAGGTCACCGTCGTCCCGCACCCGCTGTCGGGCTCCCCGCAACTCCTGTACTCCCTCCCTGTCGAAAGGTCCCGGCCATGAAACGAGCAATCGCGACCGCGATCGGTGCCGTGCTGGTCCTCGGCGCCTGCGGCGCCGACGTGGAATCGGACGCCGCCGCCGAGAAGCGGAAGGTGAAAAGGTGCGGGGAGACGGTCGAGTACGCGGTTCCGAAGAGGGCGGTCGCCTACGAGGGCGGCAGTGCCGACAAGCTCTTCAGCCTGGGGCTCACCGAGCACGTCCGCGGCTACGTCATGCCGCCCGCCAACCCTCCGGTCGGCGAGTCCCCCTGGGCCGCCGAGTACGCGAAGGTCGAGATGCTGAGCGACGACCTGCTGAACAAGGAGATCGTCGTCCAGGCCGAGGCGGACTTCGTCGTGGCCGGCTGGAACTCGGGGTTCAGCCCGCAGCGCGGCATCACGCCGGAGATCCTCGACGGGCTCGGGATCCAGAGCTTCATGCACACCGAGAGCTGCTTCAACTACCCGGGGCACCCCGAGCGGCTCGCGCCCTTCGACGCGCTGTACACCGACCTGGAGCGGCTCGGCCGGATCTTCCGCGTCGAGGACAGGGCGGCCGAGCTCGTCGCCGGCCTGAAGCGGCGGGCCGAGGCGGTGCGGGCGGCCGCGCCCGAGGGCGACCCGGTACCGGTGTTCCTCTACGACTCCGGCACCGACCGGCCGCTCACCGCGGGCGGCCAGGTGCCGCCCAACGACATCATCGAGACCGCGGGCGGGCGCAACATCTTCGACGGTCTCCGGCAGCGCTGGACGCAGGTGGGCTGGGAGGCGGTCGCGGAGGCCCGGCCGGAGGTCGTCATGGTCCTGGACTACGGCGACCGGCCCGCCGCCGAGAAGATCGAGTTCCTCCGGAACTCGCCGCACACCCGCGACCTGCCCGCGATCGAGAAGGACAACATCTTCATCCTCGACTACAACGAGGGCATCAGCGGGCCGCGCAACATCGACGGCCTGGAGAAGTTCGGGAAGTACCTGCGGTCGCTCGACCGATGACCCCGCCGCCCGCACCCCGGACGGCACGCGCGTCCGGGGCCGCCGGCGGGCCGGACGACCGGGCGGTCACGCCGTTATGTGGTGCGCCAGCGCGAGGTGCGGGTCGGGGCCGTCCGCCGCCGGGGCCGGGTCGGCGTGCACGAGCGCCGCGGACAGCTTGGGGACGGCGTGCAGCAGGGCGTGTTCGGCGTCGACGGCGATGTCGTGGGCCTGCCGGACGGTGAGGTCGGCGTCGACGACGACGGCGACCTCGGCCCGCAGCCGGTGGCCGATCCACCGCATGCGCAGCTCGCCGACCTCCCGCACGCCCCGCACCCGCCGCAGCGACTCCTCGGCGCGGTCGAGGAGGGCGGGGTCGACGGCGTCCATGATCCGGCGGAACACCTCGCCCGCGGCGTCCCGCAGCACCAGCAGGATCGCCGCGGTGATCAGCAGGCCGACGACCGGGTCGGCGTACCGCCAGCCGAGGGCGGCGCCGGCGGCGCCGAGCAGCACGGCCAGCGAGGTGAACCCGTCGGTCCGGGCGTGCAGCCCGTCGGCGACCAGGGCCGCCGACCCGATCCGGCGGCCGACGCGGATCCGGTAGCGGGCCACCCACTCGTTGCCGAGGAACCCGACGACGGCGGCCGCGGCCACGGCGCCGACGTGGTCCACGTCGCGGGGGTCGAGCAGGCGGTCCACGGCCGTCCACCCGGCGAACGCGGCGGAGGCGGCGATCGTCAGCACGATGACGATGCCCGCCAGGTCCTCCGCGCGTCCGTACCCGTAGGTGAACCCGCGGGACGCCGCGCGCCGCCCGAGGACGAACGCCACGCCGAGCGGCACGGCGGTCAGGGCGTCCGCGGCGTTGTGCACGGTGTCGCCCAGCAGCGCGACCGAACCGGACACCGCGACGATCCCCGCCTGCGCGACCGCCGTCACGCCCAGCACGGCCAGCGAGATCCACAGAGCGCGGATTCCTCGCGCCGACGACTCCAGCGCCGTGTCGACCTTGTCGGACGGGTCATGGGAGTGCGGCGCCATCCGATGCCGCCACCGGGCGGGACGTCCGCCCGCACCGTGGTCGTGCCGGTGCGCGCGGACGCCGTGCGGGTGCGCCTCGTGTTCGTGCGGACGCCGGTGCTCGTGATGCTCGCTCATCTGCATGCCTCCAAGGAGGGACGACGCACGACCGCGGCGAGGCGCCGGGTGGACACGGGCCTCCCCTCACCCCATTATGTGCATATGAGCGCACGCATGCATCTATCACCTGCATCCGAGCCGCACCTGCACAAACCGGGCGAGGAGCAGTTCGCCCTCGCCGCCGAGCTGCTGGCCCTCCTCGGCGACCGCACGCGCCTCGTCCTGCTGCACCGCCTGGCCGCCGGCGAGGCCGACGTGTCCACGCTGACCGAGGTCTGCGGCGCCGCGCGTCCCGCCGTCAGCCAGCACCTGGCCCGCCTGCGGCTGGCCGGCCTGGTCACCACCCGCAAGGAAGGCCGCCGGGTCGTCTACGCCCTCCGCGACGGCCACCTGCGCCGGCTGGTCGACGAAGCGCTCAGCGTGGCCGACCACCGCCTCACCGACAGGCCCGCACACGAGTGAGCACGCGTGAACGCCGCCCCGGCGGCGCTCCCGTCCCCGCCGGTCAGGGCCGTGCGTAGCGCCGGTACATGATTCCCGATGCGAACGAACGGTGCTCGACCAGGCGCAGACGCAGTTCCTTCTCCACGGGCAGATACGGCTTGCCGCCCCCGACGATCACCGGCAGGGCGTACACCCAGAACTCGTCGACCAGGTCCAGCAGCGACGCGGCCAGTTCGGCGCCGCCGAGCTGGAGGGTGCCGTCGATCTCCCGCTTGAGGCGCGCCACCTCGGACACGGCGTCCGCGCGGCGGACGAGCGTGACCCCGTGGGGGACGGTCCGGAGGGTGTCGGAGAAGACGTACCGCGGGGTCTCCTTGTAGAGCCGGGCGAACTCCCGCTCGACGGCCGGGGCGCCCTCCTTGCCGAGGTCCTGCGTCCAGGGCTTCTCCATGGCCTCGAACAGCCGCCGCCCGAACAGGAACGCCGAGATGCGGCGGACATTGTCGTTCGCCGCCTCCTGGAAGTCCTCGGACGGCTCCAGGAAGTCCATCCCGCCGTCGCGGTCCTCGATGTAGCCGTCGATCGAGGTGTTCATCCAGTAGATGACCTTGCCCACGAACTCCTCCTCCGGTCCTAGGGGTCGCCCGGAGTCGAGACCCGACGCGGCACCGGAATTCATCGCGGGCCGAGCGACAAATCCGAAACAGACGGCTTTGTCAGCAATGTGATCACCGTACGGGGCTGATTTTCCTACCATGTACGCCATGGCAATGCGGCGGATCGTCATGGCGGCCGGAGGCGCGATCCTACCGATCGCGGCCATCTCCCTGGCGTTCGGCAACCCATGGGTCGCCGAGGCGGTCAGGGAGCAGGCCGGACCGGGCTACGAGGGCGTCTGGCACCCGGTCTACTGGCTGCAGAACGTCCGGTGGTTCCTCTACCCGGACAACGGGACGAGCTGGAGCGTGGTCGTCGCGGTCGACTCCGGCGCGCTCCTTTCCCTGGCGCTGCTCGCGGCCCTCGCCGCGCTGGGCGTGCGCGCCGCCGACCCGGACCGCGGAGCTCTGTCGGCGGTCGTCACCGGCTGGTGGGCCTGCTTCGTCGCGGCGGGCGTCGGGGGCCTCATCACCGGGGTGCTGGTGGAGTCGGTGATCGACGGCGCCGAGTTCCACAAGATCGGGGGGTACCTCGCGGACGGCGCCTCCTTCGGCCTCCTCTACGGCTGGACCGCGGGCCTCGGCATGCTCGCGGGTCTCCGCCTCGCCCGGGACGGCGGACGGCCGAGCACGCCGCGGCCGGAGCACTCGACGGAACTCTCGGGACCGGGTTGATCCCCCGACCGCGCCCGTGACCACACCGGTCAGCGGCTCAGGGCGTTCTCCTGCCGCACATGCGACAGCTTCTCGGGGTTGCGCACGTGGTAGGCGCCGGTGACGTATCCGTTGTCGACCCGGACCGCCACCACGCCGTCGATCTCCCCGTCGACCCGCACCAGCAGGCCCGGCCCTCCGTTGACCTGCACCGGTTCGACCGACCTTGCGGCGTCGCGCTTCCACCAGCCGGCGGCCAGCAGGCGGGCCACGTTGTCCGCGCCCACGACGGGCCGCAGCAGCGCGTGCTTGATGCCGCCGCCGTCGCTCAGCGCGACGACGTCCGGCGCGAGGATGTCGAGCAGGCGCCGCAGGTCGCCGGTTTCGACCGCCCGCTGGAACGCCCGGAGCGCCGCCCGGGTCTCGGCCGGGGAGACCGGGCCGCGGGGCCGCCGCGCGGCGACGTGCGTCCGCGCCCGGTAGGCGAGCTGGCGGACCGCGGCCGGGCTCTTGCCGACGGCTTCGGCGATCTCGCCGTAGTCCACGCCGAACACCTCGCGGAGCACGAACACCGCCCGTTCGGTCGGCGCGAGGGTTTCCAGCACCAGCAGCATCGCCATCGACACGCTGTCGGCGAGCACGACGTCCTCGGCCACGTCCGACGCGGTCAGCAGCGGCTCGGGCAACCAGGGGCCGACGTAGGACTCCTTGCGCCGGGCGAGCGCCCGCAGGCGGTCCAGGGCCAGCCGGGTGACGATCCGCACCAGGTAGGCGCGCCGCTCCCGCACGGCGGCCAGGTCGACGTCCACCCAGCGCAGCCACGTCTCCTGCAGGACGTCCTCGGCGTCGGCGGCCGACCCGAGCATCTCGTACGCGACGGTGAACAGCAGGTTGCGGTGGGCGACGAACACGTCGGTGGCGGAGTCCATCGACGCCGCCCGGTCGGGACGATCGAGCGGCTCGGCCGTGCCCGTGGTTCGTCCGCTGCGTTCACTCATACCCGGCTCCCGCCTGCTGGTTCCAAGCCCTGATCCACCCACTGGACGCCGGTCCCCGCCGTTTTGTCACACCCGTGGCCGGGTGGCGTAGGTCACTTGTCCCGGCCGTTACGGGTGCCGGGGCGCCGACGTCTCGTGCCCGTCGGGCAGCACCTCCGAAAGGGAGCAGACATGGTGCCGACAAGGCCACCGCCGGTTTCGTGGCCGCCAAGAGAGCGCACGAGCAATTCCTCCTCGACGGCCCGCTCCCCGTCCGCATCCTGCGGGCCGCGCAGTTCCACGAGTTCGTCGGTCAGCTCCTGGAGTGGCGGGAGGGCGATACCGCCTACATCCCCGACCTGCCCACTCAGCTCGTCGCCTGCCGCACCGTGGCCGAGGCGCTGGTCGACCTGGCGTCCGCCCCCGACGCACCCGCCCCGGGGGCACCGATCGCCGAGGTCGCCGGCCCCCGCACGGAGACCCTGGCCGGGGCGGCCCGGCTCCTCGGCGCCCGCCGCGGAATCGAGGTCGTCGCCGTCGACGGCTCCGGCATGCCCGATGCCGGGACGGCGGCCGAGGGCGGGTTCCTGCCCGGCCCGCACGCCGCGCTCGCCGGCCCCACCTTCCAGGAATGGCTCGACACCCGCCCCTGATCGGGAGCGGGCCCGCCGGCGTGTGTCCGCGATCAACCGGGGCCGATACCCGGCTGCTGCCGGGACCTGGATGAGCGGGCCGCCCGTCGTGGATCACCAGGGGACGGGGCCGTCGTCGTCGAAGAACCCGCCGCGCGGTCCGTCGTCCGGCAGGGTGGCGAGGCGGATCGCGATCGCCGCGCCCTGCTCGGGCGTCCTCGGCGCGTCGAAGCCGGTGAAGTCGGTCGCCACGTAGCCGGGGCAGGCGGCGTTCACGATGATGCGCGTGCCGGCGAACCGGCGGGCGTACTGGGCCGTGATGCTGTTGAGCATCGACTTCGACGGCGCGTACGCGGCCATGACCGGACCGGTCCGCAGCGTCAGCGAACCCATGTTGCTCGACATGTTGACGATGCGCGGCGAGTCGGAGCGGGCGAGCAGCGGGAGCATCGCGTTCGTCACCCGGACGACCCCGAACACGTTGGTGTCGAGGACGGTGCGGACGACGTCGAGGTCGAGCGTCGTCGGGTCCTGCGCGCCGCCGTCCGTGCGGCCGGCGATGCCCGCGTTGTTGACGAGCACGTCGAGCCGTCCCGCCGTCCGCTCGACGGCCGCCGCCGCGGCGGCCGCGCTGCCGTCGGACGTGACGTCCAGCGCGACCCCGAACGCGTCGACGCCGTCGGCGCGCAGGCGCTCGACGGCCTCCGCGCGCCGGGCGCCGTCGCGGGCGCCCACCGCCACCGTGAAGCCGGCCGCTCCGAGGCCGCGCGCGATGGCGAAGCCGATTCCCTTGTTCGCGCCGGTGACCAGCGCGGTCCTGGTGTCGTTCACACGAGCCATCCTCGGCGGGCCGCCCGCCCGCCGTCCAAGATCGATTCGGTGGGCTGTGATACCCGCCGGGTATCAGGCGGGTAGGCTCGGTCCGTGCACGATCTCGAGACCCGCGAACTCCGCTACTTCGTCGCCGTCGCCGAGGAGCTGCACTTCGGACGCGCCGCCGACCGGCTCGGGATCGCGCAGCCGCCGCTCTCCCGCGCGATCCGCCGGCTGGAGCAGCGGCTCGGCGTCCGGCTCTTCGACCGGAACCGCCGGGGAGCGGCGCTCACCGACGCCGGCGAGGTGCTGCTCCGCGAGGCGAGGGCGGTCCTGGACGCGGTCGGCGCCGCCGCGCGCCGGACGCGGCGGGCCGCGGACCCGAGCCGGCCGCTGGTGCTGGCGACGAAGGCGGGGGCGTCCCACGCGCTGCTGCAACGGCTCCTCGACGCGGTCGCCGCCGACCCCGGCGCGGCGCCGGTCGAGGTCCTGCTCTGCGAGGTCGGCGAGCAGGCGGGGCTGCTGCGGGACGGGCGGGCCGACGCGGCGCTCATGCACCGCCCGTACGACGACCTCGCCGGGTTCGACACCGAGGACCTCTGCGTCGAAGGCCAGGTCGCGATCCTCCCCGCGGCGCATCCGCTCGCGGCCCGCGAACGGCTCGCGCTGGCGGACGTCCAGGACGTCCCGGGCCTGCCGATCGCCCGCTGGCCCCGGCTCGACGGGACCTACCCGGACGGGCCCGGACCGGAGGTGCGCACGCAGTCGCAGCTCGCCCAGCTCGTCGCGCTCGGCAGGACGCTGCTCGTCATCCCCGCCTCCAGCCGGGCCTGGCAGTGGCCCGAACACGTCGCGGTGCCGGTCGTCGACGCGCCGCGGGTCACCACGGTGATCGCGTGGCCGCCGAGCAGCCGCTCCCGGGCGGTCGCGGCGCTCGTCCGCTCGGCGGCCGGCCTCCGCGGAGAGCCGTAGGGGCACGCCGGTCAGTGCTCGCCGGGGCGGAAGCGGGTCCGGTAGGCGGCCGGGCCGAGGGCGAAGAAGCGCCGGAAACGGCGGCTGGCGTAGTTCGGGTCGTGCCAGCCCACCAGCCTCCCGATCGCCGCGACGGGCAGGTCGGTCTCGATGAGCAGCGCCGCGGCGCGTTCGGCGCGCAGCCTCCCCAGGAAGGTCATGGGCGGGACGCCCAGGTGCGCGGTGAACAGGCGGGCCAGGTAGGGCGGCGACACGTTCACCGCGCTCGCCAGTTCGTCCAGGGTCCAGGCGTGCTGGACGTCGTCCTCCAGCAGCCGCGCCGCGGCCGGCACCGCCGGATGCGCCCGCCTGGCGGGGGCGGCGGGAAGGGACGGCGCCATGCCGCCCAGCAGGCAGAGCAGCGCCCCCACCCGCACGGCGTGATCGGTCGTCGGCGGGGGCCGGTCGCTGATCGCCGCCAGGGCCGCCTCGACGGCGTTCAGCATGGCGGGGTCGAGCCGGAGCGCGTGCCCGGCGCCGTGCAGGGCCGGGCCGAGCCGCGGGTCGGCGCGCAGCCAGGCCAGTTCCCGCCGGAACACCTCGGGCCCGACGTACAGGTTGTGGACGGTCAGCCGGCGGCAGTCCCGGTAGCCGTGCCAGTCCCCCGGCCGCAGCATCGTCACCGAGCCGCGGTGCAGCTCCCGCTCGCCGGCGGACGAGAGATGCGTCGCGGTTCCGCCGGTCACCACGGCCAGCTCGATGAAGTCGTGGCTGTGGGCGGAGGTCCCGCTGCTCAGCTCGTACCGCTCGGCGATGATGGGCGGCCCGTCCGGCGGGAAGACCTCCGCTCGCCGTACGCGGTGCACGGAAGCTCCCTTCACGAGGTTCTCGTCAAGATTGTGCTACAGGTGCCTGGCTCGTGTGCTAGCCGGGTCGGCGGTCCCAAGGCGATCGTTGCCGCAAGAGATCCCCCACGAGGCGAGGAAGACGAGCATGAACGCTGGAACCGCACGTCCCCGAACGACGCCGGAGAACCTTTCCGAGGAGGCCGTCTCCGCTTACCGTCGTGATGGTTTCGTCCACCTGCCCGGGGTGCTCTCCCGGGCCGACGCCGACAGGTTCGCCGAG
This sequence comes from Actinomadura rifamycini DSM 43936, assembly GCF_000425065.1. Taxonomy (GTDB): domain Bacteria; phylum Actinomycetota; class Actinomycetes; order Streptosporangiales; family Streptosporangiaceae; genus Spirillospora; species Spirillospora rifamycini. Next base: position 61,984 of record NZ_AULB01000009.1, on the reverse strand, counting down.
GCCGCGCTGGCGGTGCGGCACACCGTCCGCGACAACCACGAGGGGAAGATCTTCACGCAGCTGCTCCAGCTGTGGCGTCAGGACGCGACACTGCGCGAGCTCACCCTGCACCCGGATCTGGCGGCCGTCGCGACCCGGCTGGCGGGGGTCCCGCTGCGGTTGTGGCACGACCAGCTCCTGATCAAGGACCCGCACAACGGAGCCGCCACCGAGTTCCACCAGGACCAGCCGTACTGGCCCCACGCCGGTTCCCGCCACGCGCTCTCGGCCTGGGTGGCGCTGGTGGACGTCCCGGTCGAGCGCGGCTGCATGACGTTCATCCCCGGTTCGCAGCGCCTGGACGGGCTCCGGCCGCAAGATCTGTCCGACCGCGCCGACATGTTCGCCGTCGCGCCCGAGCTGGCGTGGGAGCGCCGCGTCACCGTCCCGCTGCGGGCGGGCGACTGCACCTTCCACGACTCCCGGCTCGCGCACAGCGCCACGCCCAACCTCACCGACGACCCCCGCATCGCCCACGTCGTCATCTACGCGGACGCCGACCTGACCCTCGCGGCCGGACCCGCGCACCCCGTCACCGACCCGCTCGGCCTGAGCGCGGGAGACCCGCTGCCCGACGAGCACTTCCCGCGCTTCGCGGACCACCGGCCCTGACCGGCCGCACGCCGGCACCCGGATCTCTCCGGGCCGCCGGCGGTGCGATGATCGGAGGGACGACTCGGAGGGGGCCGGGATGCGGGTGGTCTCGGAGGACGATCTCGCCGCCGTGCTGGGCGGGGTGCCCGGCGTCCCGCGCGTGGTGGCCGGCGGCAACTTCGCGACGCCGTGGCGGGCGCTGGCCGCGGTCGACGCGGCCCTCGCGGAGTACCGGCTGTTCATGCTCAACGCCCAGCCGGGCGTCCCCGACCGCGACGGCGTGGTCCTGGAGACGCCGTTCGTGGGCGCCGGGATGCGCGGGCGCCCCGGCCTCCGCTACTTCCCCTCCCGGCTCTCGCTCGTGCCGAACCTGCTCAAGGGCGCCCTGCCGCCCGACGTCGTGCTCGTCCAGACGTCCGGGCCGGTGGACGGGACGGTCTCGCTGGGCATCGAGGTGAACGTCCTGCCCGCCGCGATCGAGGCCGTGCGGGCCCGCGGCGGCCTGGTCGTCGCCCAGGTCAACGCCCGGATGCCGTACACCTACGGCGACGCGGTGATGCCGCTGGACGAGATCGACTTCGCGATCGAGTGCGACGAGCCGCTCGCCGCGCCCGCGCCGCGCCCGCCCGGCGACGCCTCCCTGGAGATCGGCGCCCGGGTGGCCGGGCTCGTCCCCGAGCACGCCACGCTCCAGCTGGGCATCGGCGGCGTTCCCGACGCCGTCCTCGCGGCGCTCCACCGGCGGCGCGGGCTCGCGATCTGGTCGGAGATGTTCAGCGACGGGGTCCTCGACCTGGAGCGGGCCGGCGCCCTCGACCCCGCCGCGCCGATCACGGCCTCGTTCGCGTTCGGCGGGCAGGAGCTCTACGACTGGGCCGACCGCAACGAACGCATCCGGATGCTGCGCACGGAGAAGACCAACGACCCCGGGCTCATCGCCCGGCGGCCCCGGCTGGTCTCCGTGAACTCCGCCCTCCAGGTCGACCTGTTCGCCCAGGCCAACGCGGGCCGGGTGCGGGGCGCCGTCTACTCCGGATTCGGCGGCCAGACCGACTTCGTGGTCGGCGCGCTGCACTCCCCCGGCGGCCGCGCCGTCATCGCCCTGCCGTCCTGGCATCCCCGCGCCGACGTCTCCACCGTCGTCCCGCGGCTGGCCGGGCCGGTCACGTCCTTCCAGCACAGCTACATCGTCAGCGAGCAGGGCACCGCCACCATCTGGGGCAACGACGCCGCGGCCCAGGCGCAGCAGATCGTCGACAACGTCGCCCACCCCGACGCCCGCGACGAGCTGCGCCGCGAGGGCCGCCTCCTCGGCTTCCCGCTCCGCTGACCGGGGGACCCGTCGACCGGAGGCCGATCGGACGGCCCGGTGGGGACCTTTGTCCCTGACCCCCTCCGGCGGGAGCTGCGAGGCTCGAAGAGTGACGACGACGCGGTCGTCCGCGTACCGAACGCGGTCACCCGCGATGCCGACGACTAAGGACTGATACATGCGACCGAACCGAGCGGCCGAGGAGACGCGCCACGAAGTGGCCGCCACCGTGGAGGCCGTCTCGTCCGCGTCGACGCTGATGCGCGTGACCGGGCACCTCGACCTGGCCACCGCCCGGCACTTCGCCGCGGCCCTGGCCGAGGTGATCACCACGCGCCGGCCGAACGTGGTGATCGACGCGTCCGGACTGGGCTTCTGCGACTCGGCCGGGCTGGCGGCCCTCGAAATGGCCGGGGCGCTGGCCGAAACATGCGGCGGCACCGTCACCGTGACCCGGCCCCGTCCGGGCGTGGCCCGGCTTCTGCGCATCACCGGGCTCGACTCCCGGTTCCTGCGCGCCGCACCGGCCGCCTGAGACGCCGATACCGATCCGCGAAGCGATGACGGCGCCCTCGCCGACATGGTGAGGCGAGCGGGACGTCTGCTCGTCCGTGCCCTCCTTCCGGCTGTGCGCGGAAACCGCTCCGGTGCGGGCGTCGTCTCAGGACTCGGCGGCGTCCCGCAGGACGGCCAGGTCGCGGAGCAGCTCGGACGCCGTGACCTCGTCGAGGTCGCCGAGCCGGGCTTCGCCTCCGAACACCGACCCGAACCGGTCGTCCGATACGAAGACGTGCACGAGCGTGTGCTCGTCGAACGCGTGCGTCTCGGCCGCGACGAAGCCGGGGTCGAGGTGGAGCAGCGCGTACCGGTCGCCGGGCAGGGGGCGCAGGAAGGCGTGCTCGATGCCCGCGTCCTGCGGGTCGCCGCGCTCCCACCCCCGGTTCGTCAGGCCGAGGATCACCCGCGTCGGGACGGTCAGGCCCTCGAACCGTTCGAGCCGGAAGCCCTTCGCCTCCGCGTCGGTGAGGCGGTGGACGTCCCGGGCGAGCTGCGGGAACGGCTGCAGGATCTCGTAGTCGGCGAAGACCTGGCCCCAGACCGCGGCCTCGCCGCCCAGGTCGAGGGGGTGCGCGATGCCGATCCGGGCGCCGCCGGGCAGGACGAACGCGTCGTCGGCGGCGTCCGCGAGGGTGCGGTCCTCGGCGAGCCGGAACGTGCGCGCGTCGCCGTCGGTGACGGCGAGCCAGACCAGCCGGCGGGCGAGGTGCCGCGTCAGCGGATGCCGGACGAACTGGTCGGTGAACTCGTCCGCGCTCCACCGGCGCCGGTCGACCATGGCGCGTTCGAGCCGGTGGACCAGGTCGGACGCGACGGTGCGGGCGTCCTTCCTCAACCGCGAGAACCGCTGGTAGGCGGCGGGCGCGAGCTCGGGATCGTCCTTCGCTCCCGGCTTGGGCAGGGACTTGCGGAGCTTGCCCGCCTGGTCGGTGACCTGCGGCTTGAGCGTCTCGTCGAAGACGATCGCGAACGCGCGGGGCCCGTAGTCGAGGGTGAGGGCGCCGTCCTCGTCCAGGTCGAGCGTGGGAACGAGCCGGTCGGCCAGCTGGTCGGCGGTGAGGCCGCGCTGCTCGGCGATCCGGTCGATCCGCTCCCGGGCCTGCGCCTTCAGCCCCTTGTACCGGACCCGCTGCGCGATCTGGTTGAGGCAGGTCAGCGCGGTGTCGGTGCCGATGGCGGCGAGCACGTCCAGGCCGATGACGGCGCGGGCGTGCCCGCCCTCGCCCGGCCACTTGCGCAGGAGCGGGGTGAGGTCGCGCGCGGCGTCGTCGTCGCCGAGCAGGCCGAGCTGGACGAACGCCCAGTTCGTCCGCGCCGGCATCCCGTTCGCCAGCCACGCCTGGAACACCGCCCGGGAGAACGCGGCCAGCGACGCCGGATCGCAGGTCTCGCGGACGACCCGCAGCCCCGGGTACGGCGCGTCGAGCGGCGACAGGGCCAGGATCGTGAGCACATGCGCGACCGAGCCGTCCGGCAGGCGGGCGCTCCGGTCGCGCAGCAGGACGGGCGGGAGCGCGGCGGCGTCGAGCCAGTCGGGCGTCTCGGGCACGGTCGGCGGGACCACGTCGAGGGGGTCGGTGGCCACGAACCCCTCCAGCGCGGCGGCGGCCCGGTCGCCGTACTCGCGAGCGGCGGCCAGCACCGCCTCCGCGCCGTGGACGGCGGCGACGTGCCGCAGCGCGGCCTCGGCCGCCTGCCGGGCCGGGCCCGCCGCGCCGAGCGCGGCGGGCACCAGCAGCCGCGCGGCGCCCGTGCCGTGCCATTCCAGCCATGTGGCCGCGACCTTGCGCATTGACTTGGTCCGGACGAACCAGTCCGCCATGAGCGCGGCGACCTCGGCGCTGAGGAACGGCAGGAGGAACTCGCCGTAGGAGCGGGCGTTGCCCCGGGCGCCCGGCAGCAGGTGCGGGTAAACCCGCGTTCCGAACCGGGCCACCGTCCGCTTGATCGCGTTGCCGACCCGGTGCGTGTCGGTGGTCTCCCACCGGGCGAGCAGCGGCTCCGCCACCTCCAGGGGAGCCTGCGCGAACACCAGGGGAAGGACGATCCCGCTGGTGCGCCAGTCGCCCGGAAGCCAGATGTCGTCCCAGTCCGGCTTGACACCGTACAAACCGGCCCACTCCTTGATGTCGGCCTCGGCCCAAGCCGCGTGCGCGCCGTCCGGCCAGTGGATCGCGACCTCGTCGGGGGCCGTCAGGCCCGGGACGGTGACGGGTGCGGAGATCTCGGACGCGCGGGTCCAGGCGGGCGCGACGAGCACGCGGGGCAGGGAGTCGGCGGCGGCTTCGGGGAGGTTCGGGAAATTCATGATCGAACAGACGGACCCCGCTCTCCGCCGGTTCCACGCGAACACGCGAACGCGTCCCGCATCGGCGCCGGCCGACGGACCGGGACGGAGTCGAATTTCTCGGCCTTACCGTCCTCCCATGAGTACGGCCAGAGGTCGTGGACGTCCGCGGAAGGACCCGAACAGCCTGGCGCGATGGACGCCCCCCGAGGGCTGGTCCCGGCTGGTCGCCTGGGTGTCCCCCGAGGAGAAGAGGGCGCTGAAGCACGTCGCCGTCGACGCCGGGGTGCCGGTCGCCGACCTGATCCGGGCCCTGGCCGGCGGTCTGGCCGGCGGAGCCATCACTCATGAGGAACTGCTCGGCCAGGTCCGGAAGGGAAGGCAAGTGATGGAGAAGATCCCCACGCTCTTCGAACGCGATGACCGCTTCCGGGTGGTCGACAGCCCCCGGCCCGAATGCGCGTGGGTCTTCGACGGCCACGGGGTGGGGACCGAGAAGCTGGACGGCACCAACGTCCGGCTCACGGTGCGCGCGGGCCGGATCGTCCGGGTGGAGAAGCGGCGCAATCCGAGCAAGGCGCAGAAGCAGCAGGGCATCGTGGACGGCTGGTACGTCGACACCGCGGAAGACGCCCCCGAGGACAAGTGGACGCTGGAGGCGGCCCGCAACACCGACGTCTCCGGGTGGCCGGACGGCGAGCACTCCTGCGAGGCGCTCGGCCCCCGCATCCAGGGCAACCCGCTGAACCTCGAAGAGCACCGGTGCGTCCCGTTCGACCTGCACGTGCCGACCTACGAGGAGGTGCCGCGCAGCTACGGGGAGCTGCGGGACTTCCTCACCGAGCTGGAGAGCCGGTTCGCGCCCGGGCATCTCGCCGAGGGCATCGTCTTCCACCACCCCGACGGCCGCCGCGCCAAGATCAAACGGAAGGACTTCCCGCGCCGGTGACCGCTCCGACGCGGTTCGCCCCGGACGGCCCCGCTGCTCAGGGCCGGGCGTCCCCGTCCGGCCGGTGCGGCCCGCCGAGCCGCTCGAGCAGCATCGGCAGGGAGGCGAGCAGTTCGCGCTTCCAGTACCGCGGGTCGTGGGTGCCCCGGTAGAAGTGCGCGGTGACCGGGGCCCCGACCTCGCGGAGGCGGTACGCCACCGCGCGGGACTCGTCGCCCATGACCGCCTCGGTCAGCGAGACGACCTCCGTCGGGAACAGGACGGCGAGGTCCTGCAGGCCGGGGATCACCGGATCGGGTTCGGCGTCCTGGTCCAGCTCACCGCGGGTGCCGTCGCCGCTCGCGATGTAGACGGGCGTGCCCCGCAGCCGCTCGGCCAGGTGGTAGGGGTCGTTCCGCTCCCAGATGCGGCGCTGCTCGACCGGGTCGCCCCAGATCCTGCGCCAGTCGATGCCGACGAACTCCGCCCCGCCGATGACCGCCTCGGGGTACTTGAGCGGGTTGAGGAACCCGCTGTAGCTCGCCGCGGCGCGGAACATCCCGGGGCGCAGCGCCGCGTACTTGACCGCCCCGTAGCCGCCCTGGGACTCCCCCGCGACGGCGCGGCGCGCGCCGGCGCCGTAGTCGCGCTCGAGCAGCGGCCGCACCTCGTCCAGGTGGAAGGCCTGCACTCCGGGCGCCCCGCCCCCGCCGCCGTTCCACCAGTCGCTGTAGAAGCCGAAGAACGGCATCTCCGGCATCACGACGAGGGTGTCGCGCAGCTCGGGAACGTCCTGGAGGCGGTACTCGCGGGTGAAGGTGCCGTAGTCGCCGTCCCCTCCGGCCAGCAGGTACAGCACCGGCCAGCGGTCGCCGGGGCGGCGGCCGTCCCACCCGTCCGGGGTCAGCAGCCGGACCCGGCCGGTGCCGCCCAGCGCGGGCGACCGGACGGTCAGGTCGACGACCCGCGGGCCGATCCGCTTCTCGCCGACGACGACCGCACCGCCCGCCGCTTCGGCGGCCCCGGTGGGGCCCGCCGGGTCCCGCCGGTCACCTGCCGCCGGTGACGCGCCCGCGGTGGCCGAGACAGCCACCACCGCCGCCACGACCACCGCCGCGCGGCGCTTCCAGTGGACCGTCCTCCGGGACATCATGCCTCCTCGCATCCGGCTTCGATCTCCGCCAAGTTAGGGACCCGCCGACGTGGTCGGCCTCCCGCCCGGGAACCAGAAACCCGGCTAGCGCTCCGGTAGCGGTGCGGCCTCCGGCGCTCGCCCGGTTCGTCGGGCAACGCCCCACCGTCTGGATCGACGACATCCACAGCCCGGAAGCCCTCACCTCTCCCCTTCCTGTCCAATTGGACAGGAAGCGCGTTCGGTGGCTACCTTCCTGTCCATGTGGACAGGAAAGGTCTCGGCGCCGGAGGCGCCTCCGGAGGACGCGCCCCGGCGGACCGGGCGGCTGCACTACATCGACTCGATCCGGATCGCGCTGTCGGCGCTGGTGATCCTGCATCACGCCGCGCAGCCGTACGGCCCGGTGGACTGGTGGTACGTCGAGGGACAGCCCAAAGCGCAGTGGATCGAGGACTTCGCGGTGCTGAACGCACCGTTCAAGATGAGCCTGTTCTTCCTGATCGCCGCCTACTTCCTGCCGGCGGCGGTCGACCGGCGGCGCGAGCGGTCCTATGTCGGGCCGCGGCTGAAGAAGCTCGGCGGGCCGATCCTCGTCGGGTTCTTCCTGGTGATCCCGGTTCTGATGTACGCCTACTACCTGGAATTCCGGGACTACGGCCCCATCGGGTTCGGCGACTACTACTGGAACATCTACCTCGGCGAGGGCCGGGAGCCCGCCGATTGGAGCGGTCCGATCTGGCCGGACCGCCAGTTCGGCCATCTGTGGTTCATCCAGCACCTGCTCGTCTACTCGCTGGTCTACCTGGCCTGGCGGGCGGTCGCCGATCGCATGCGCTCCCGGCGCGGCATGGCGGTGCCGCCCGGTACCCGGGCCGCTCCGGAGCGCGTGACCGGGCTCGCCGTGGCGGGCTTCGCCGCGGTGGTCGCCGTCGGCACGGGGGTGCTGCGCATCCGGTACCCCGTCGACGAGTGGGTGCCGGTCGCCGAGATCATCCAGACCGAGCCGGCCGACCTCGCCCAGCACGTCCCCTTCGTGATCGCGGGCGTCCTGGCCTACCGGCGCGGCTGGTTGCAGACCTTCCCGGCCCGGGTGGCCTATGGCTGGTTCGCGGCGGCGGTCGTCCTGAGCGTCGGCTACGTCGCTTTCCGGAGCGACCTGACCGGATTCTTCGCGTTGAGCGGCGCCGACTCCGGGCAGTTCGCGTGGGCCGCGTACGAAACCGTGCTGTGCGTCGGCTACACCCTCGGCATGCTGGTGTTCTTCCGCGACCGTGTGCCCGGCACCGGCAAGCTGCAGCGCTCGGCCGCCGACGCGACGTTCGCGATCTACCTCATCCACCTGCCGATCGTCGTCGGCCTGCAATACCTGGTGCGGGACGTTCCGCTGGGCGCGAGCGGACGATTCCTCCTGGTGGCGGCACTCGGCTTCGTGCTCAGCGTGGCGGCCGCGCTGCTCCTGCGGCGCACACCCGGTGTCCGGGCCATCCTGTGACGGACTCCGGCTAATGTCGCCGACATGTCACAGGAACCGTCCGAGCCGCCGTCCAAGCCGGACCGGGGGCAGGCCCGGGAGGCCCTCATCGCCGCGGGCCGCCGGCTGTTCGCCGAGCAAGGCTTCCGAGCGACCACGACCCGCCGGATCGCGACTGAGGCGGGCGTGTCGCACGCGCTGCTGCGCTACCACTTCACCTCCAAGGAGGGGCTGCGCGACGCGGTCGACGAGGACGTGCTCGGGAGCTTCGAGCGGGCCTTCGCCTCGGCCGGCGAAGAGGGCATCGAGAGCGGGACCCTCGCCGAGGCCGGGCGGGCGGCGGCTCTGGTGTTCGGCGCCGACCAGGAGCGGCGCCGCTACATCCGCCGGGTGCTCGTCGACGGTGACCAGCGGGCGGCCGCGCTCCTGGGGCAGCTGGTGCAAGGCGCCGAGCGCGAGGTGAACCGGCTCATGGCGGAGCCCGATGCGGTGCCCGCCGAGGAACGGCGCTGGGCGCCGTACCAGGTCCTGTTCCTCATCCTCGGCCCGCTGCTCCTGGAACCCGCGCTGGAGACCGTTCTCGGCGGCGACCCATTCGCCCCCGCCACCTTGGGCGAACGCAGCGACGCCAACCAGCGGCTCCTCCGGCGCGGGCTGTTCGACCGGCACTGAGCCGCCCCCGTCGGCGTCCCCGGCGCCGGTGCGCTCGGCGAGGTATCTTTCTCGCGAGATCTCTTGCCGAGTGATGGTGCGGGGGCGGGTCATGGTCGACGGCAGCCACGACGCGAAGGCGGCCTTCTTCGCCGCCTACGACACCGTCCTGGAGAGCTGGCCGGTCCGGAAAGAGGCCATCGATCTTCCGTCGGTGTACGGCACGACCAGGGTGTACGGGTGCGGGCCCGCGGACGCACCGCCGCTGGTGCTCCTGCACGGCGGGGGCACCACCGCGGCGGTGTGGTACGCCAACGTCGCCGAACTCGCGCGCCACCACCGGGTGTACGCCGTGGACCGCATCGGCGAGCCGGGGCGGAGCACCCGTGGGGAACGCGCGCCCCGCACCGTCCCGGACCTTCTCGACTGGCTGGACGGGGTCCTCGACGGGCTCGGCGCAGGCGACGCCGCCGTGTGCGGGCACTCCTATGGCGCTTGGGCGGCGCTGCACTACACCCTTCACGCGCCCCAGCGGGTTCGCCGGCTCGTCCTCCTCGACCCGACGCAATGCTTCGCCGGGTTCCGGGCCGGATACCTGCTGCGCGCGCTGCCGTCCCTCATCCGGCCGACGGCCGCGCGCACACGTGCCTTCATGAGCTGGGAGACCGGCGGAATGGAACCCGATCCCGCGTTCTCCCGCCTGTACGGGCTCGCCGCCGAGTTCCCCGAGACGAAGGTCGTCACCGGCAGACGCCCCAAGCCCGAACGGTTGCGTACCCTCACCACCCCGACCTTGGTACTCCTGGCCGAGCGCAGCAGGACCCATGATTCCCAGCGCGTCGCGTCCGCCGTGACGCGCGTCCTGCCGCACGCGTCGGCCGAGATCCTGCCCGGCCTGTCGCATCACGCGATGCCGTGGCACGAGGCCGCGGAGACCAACAGGCGCATCATCGGTTTCCTGTCCCCGTCCGACGGCTAAGCGGCCGCCGAGGGACCGTCCCGGCCGTTGCACCGACGGCTCGTGAGACTCATGGGGGAGCCGCCGGTTGGCTCGGCGGTGTGGCGACCGTTCGGCTCGCTCGTTCCTAGCGTGCGACTGGACATTCCCTCCCATCAAGGAGGCCGCCTGTGGCCGGACACACGAGACGGACGATCCTGCGGGGCGGTGCGGTGACCGCCGCATCGATCCCCCTGGTGCAAGCGGCCTCGCCGCCCGGGGAGGCGTCGGTCCGGGGGCCGGTCAGCGTGAAACCGGGTGATCCGCGCTATCTCTCGCTGGCGCGCCGGGGGTACAACCGGCGGTTCGAGGGGCGGCCGGAGGAGATCCACGTGGTGCACTCCGCCGAGGACGTCGTCCGCGCGGTGGACGACGCGGTGCGCACCGGCCGGAGGCTCGCCGTGCGCGGCGGAGGCCACTGCTTCGAGAACTTCGTGGACGACCCGGACGTCCGGGTGGTCGTCGACCTCTCCGAGATGGCGGCCGTCCGCTATGACCGGCGCCGCAGGGCCTTCGAGGTGGAGGCGGGCGCCACGTTGGGCGAGATGTACCGGAGGCTGTACGTGGGGTGGGGCGTGACCGTCCCGGCCGGAACGGCGGCCTCGGTGGGGGTCGGCGGCCATGTCAGCGGCGGCGGTTACGGTCCCCTGTGCCGCCTTCACGGCCTGTCGGTCGATCACCTGTACGCGGTGGAGGTCGTCGTCGTCGGACGGTCGGGCAGAGCCAGAAAGGTGGTCGCCAGCAGGGAGCGGTCGGACCCCAACCGGGACCTGTGGTGGGCCCATACCGGAGGCGGCGGAGGAAACTTCGGGGTCGTCACCCGCTACTGGTTCCGGTCGCCGGGCGGCGGCCCGCTGCCGGCCCCTCCTGCCACGGTCCTGGACTTCACCCTGTCGTGGCCGTGGGAGCGACTCGACCGGGAGACGTTCGTCCGCCTGCTGCGCAATTACGGCGAGTGGGGCGAGCGCAACTCGGCGCCCGGGTCGGCCGCGTGCGCGCTGTACGGCGAGTTCCTGCTGAGCACCAGATCCGCCGGGCACCTCGCCCTGAGCGGCCAGGTCGCCGCCGACGGCGGCGCCGCGCGGCTGCTGGATGGCCTGACCGCCGCGCTCGGAGGCGGCGTCGACGTACGGCCGACGCGCCGGGCGTCCACGCTTCCGTGGCTGACCGCCGCGATCCACGGTCTGGACGACGCGCCGGGCCCCTTCTACAGCACCAAGATCAAGTCGGGCTATCTGCGGCGGCGCTTCACCGACCGGCAGGCCGCCGTCCTCCACCGGCACCTGACCAGGTCCGACTACGACCGACCGGGCGGGAGCGTCTTCGTGAACACCTACGGCGGCCGGGTCAACACCGTGCGGCCCGGCGCGACCGCGACCGCCCACCGCGACTCGATCTTCAAGGTCGGTTTCATCGCCGGCTGGGAGGACGCGGCCGAGGAGGCCCGGCACCTGGCGTGGCTCCGCGAGCTCTACCGCGACGTCTACGCCGACAGCGGCGGCGTCCCGGCCGACGGCGCGTTCATCAACTACCCCGACGGCGACCTGGCCGACCCGAGGTGGAACGGCTCGGGCGTCCCGTGGCACACCCTCTACTACAAGGACGGCTACGCCCGGCTGCAGCAGGTCAAGCGCCGCTGGGACCCGCGAGGCGTGTTCCGCCACGCCCTCTCCGTCCGCCCTTCTTGAGCGAAGCTCCGTCGCGCCCCCGGCCGCTACGGGTTCGCGGGCCCGTAGCGGCGCCACGTCGCGAGGCGGCCGCCGCCGCATCGTGTCCCACGGCTGCGCGTCCGGCCGATGTTCAGGAGCGCTGGTAGGCGCGGAGACGCCACCAGGGACAACCGGTCGATCCGAGACATGTCGCCCGGCTCGACGATCGGGCGGGGGGCGTGTTCCGATGCGGCGCGCAGGGCGCCCGGCCGCTTACGCGGCATCGCCCTTTCGGTGGGGCTTCGTCATGGCGCCATGGTGCCATAGCCGCGCGAACGACCGGCCCACACTGGACCAATGGCACCTCATGGTCACCTCGACGGCGTTTCTCATAGGCCATTGGTATAAGTAATAACGCAAGTATTTACACATTGGGCGTCGAAGGCTACGTTTCTGCGCCAACCGGTCCACCCCACCGACAGCGACACCCGACCGCTCGCTCGAGCGCCACCCCCGGGATGTGCCTTCATGTCCGACTCCCTGACCCTGCTCAACACCGCCTTCGCGATCGTCGCGACGGTCCTGCTGATCATCCGATTCCGTGTCGACCCCGTCATCGCGCTGCTGCTCGGCGCCTCCTACCTCGGCCTGACCGCGGGGCTCGGCGTCGACGGCACCATCGAGGCCGTCACCGTGGGCTTCGGCGACCTCATGGCGGAGATCGGCTTCCTCGTCGTCTTCGGTGTCCTCGCGGGGTCGCTCCTGCGGAGATCGGGCGCGATCGAGCGGCTCGTCGAGGCGCTGCTGCGCCGCGTCGGCCCGAAACGGATGCCCTACGCGCTGTCGATCAGCGTGGCGACCGTGCTGCAGTCGATCTTCCTCGACGTGCTCGTCGTGATCGTCGCGCCGCTCGCGCGCGGGCTGGGCCTGCGGATCGGCAGGAACGGGACGGCCCGGATGATCACGGCGATGGCGATCGGCATGGAGGTCGGCGTCGTCATGGTCGTGCCGGGCATCGCGACCCTGGCCCTGGCGGGCGTCCTCGGCGTGCCGCTGGGCACCATGCTGCTGCTCGGCCTGCTCGTCGCCGTCCCCACCACCGTCATCTCCGTCGCCGTCATGCAGTTCGTCTTCCGCCGCGGCTGGTGGGACGAGGAGAAGGACGAGTTGCCCGACGCGGCCCCGACCGGCGACGCCGGCGCGTCCGACGCCGCGGGTACCGGGGCCGCGGGCGCCCGCACCGTCGCGACGGCGACCGCGACGGCCGCGGAGGCGGTCGGGCAGACCCGGCTCCTCCCGCTGTTCGCACCGATCCTGGCGGCCCTCGGACTGATCGCGACCGGGGCGATGCTGGACATCGCCGAGGTGCGCGTCGCGCCCCTCGCCTTCGTGTGCGACCCGGTGGTCGCCCTCTTCCTGGGGCTCATCGGCACCATCCTCGTCACGCGGCGCGCGGTCGGACGGCCGGCGGTGGACGAGGCGCTGCGGGACGGCTTCCGCGACAGCGGGCAGATCCTCGTGCTCAACGGGGTCGGCGGCTCGCTGGCACTGACGATCAAGAACATCGGCCTCGGCGACATCCTCGGCCAGCACTTCTCCGCGAACACCGCCGCGCCCCTGCTGATGGTCTGGGTCATCGCGGCGATCCTCCACGTGGCCGTCGGCTCCGTGTCCATCTCGGCGATGACCGCGGCGGGCATCCTCGCGCCGCTCGCCCCCGTGATCGGCCTCGACCCGGTGTGGATCGCGCTGGCGGCCGGCGCCGGCTCGCTGTTCGCGATCCACGTCACCAGCAACACGTTCTGGCTGCTGCAGTCCCTCACCGGCCTCTCCACGCGCGGCACGCTGAAGACCTTCTCGGGCGGGGTGTCGGTGGCCTCGGTCGTCGCGATCGCGGTGATCATCCCGCTGTCGATGGTGCTGGGATGAGCGCGCGCTCAGCGGCGGAGCTCGTCGTGCATCTTCTGGATCAGCGGCGAGATCCGCGGCATCAGGCGGCGGCTGAGGACGACCTCGGTGGAGGTCCGCTCCACCCCGTCCACCGCGATGATCCGGTGAAGGACCTCCTCCAGCCCCGCGTTGTCCTTCGCGACCACCCGGCACAGCAGGTCGGCGTCGCCCGCGACCGCGTTGGCCTCGATGACCTCGGGGATCCGGCTGAGCCCCTCCAAGGTCTCCTCCAGCATGCCCTGGGCGAGTTGCAGCCGCACGTAGGCCAGGCCCCCGTAGCCCATCGCCGCCGGATCGAACTGGGGCCGCCAGCTGATCAGGACGCCGAGGCGCTGCAGCTTGTCCACCCGCGCCTGGACGGTCGCGCGCGCCACGCCGAGCCGGCGCGCGTACTCGCGGACCCCGGCGCGGGGCTCTTCCGCGATCAGCCGGAGCACGGCCATGTCCAGCGGCTCGAAGGTGGGTGCCATGCGGTCTCCTCGCTCTCGGGTCGTGCGGCCGGTCGCGCATTCGCACCGCCTCCGGCCGGGCAGCCGGCTCAGTTAAGCACCATTGGCCGCTTGAAGGCCACGGTTTCTGAGCCAAGTGCTCAGCTGTGGACGGAACAGCACCCTTACGACGTCCGCACGGTGATCGCCGAGGCCGCCCGCCTCGCCGTTCCCGTGCGCCGTTCCCGCTCCGTCGCCGATACCGCCTGAAAGGAAACCCCGTTGGGACGAACGCTGGCCGAGAAGGTCTGGGACGCCCACGTCGTCCGGACCGACGGTGAGCAGGACCTGCTCTACGTCGACCTGCACCTGCTCCACGAAGTCAACACCCCGATCGCGTTCGACGGGCTGCGCGCCGCCGGGCGGACGGTCCGCAGACCCGACCTCACCCTCGGCACCGAGGACCACCTGGTCCCGACGCGGAACCTGTTCGGGCGCATCGAGGAGCCCGCGATGCGGCGGCAGGCCGCCCTGCTCGCGGAGAACTGCGCCGAGTTCGGCATCGAGGTGTACCGCCGCGGCGACCCCGAGCGGGGCATCGCCCACGTCATCGCCCCCGAGCTCGGGCTCGTCCACCCCGGCATGACCGTCGTCTGCTGCGACTCCCACACCACGACGATGGGCGCCTTCGGCGCACTGGCCTTCGGCATCGGCACCTCGCAGGTCGAGCACGTCCTCGCCACCCAGACCCTGCCCATGGCGCGGCCGAAGACGATGCGCGTCACCGTCACCGGCACGCTCGCCGACGGCGTCACCGGCAAGGACCTGATCCTCGCGCTCATCGCCCGGATCGGCACCGCGGGCGGGCAGGGCCACATCATCGAGTACCAGGGGCCCGCCATCGAGGCGCTGTCGATGGAAGCCCGGATGACCGTGTGCAACATGACCGTCGAAGCCGGCTCCCGCGCCGGGATGATCGCACCGGACGACGCCACCGTCGCCTACCTTCGCGGCCGCCCCCACGCCCCCGCCGAAGCCGACCGGGACACCGAAGAGACGTACTGGCGGTCCCTGCGCTCCGACGACGACGCCGTCTTCGACACCGAGGTCGTGCTCGACGGACGCGAGATCAGCCCGTTCGTCACCTGGGGCACGAACCCGGCGCAGGGCGTCCCGCTCGACTCCGCCGTGCCCGACCCGTCGGGCTTCGCCGACCCCGGTGAACGCGCCGCCGCGGAGAAGGCGCTCGCGTACATGGGGCTGCGGCCCGGCACGCCGCTGCGCGATGTCGAGATCGACGCCGTGTTCATCGGCTCCTGCACCAACGGGCGCATCGAGGACCTCCGCGCCGCCGCCGACGTGCTGCGCGGCCGCACCGTCGCGCCCGGCGTCGAGGTCTACCTCGTCCCGGGCTCCGACACCGTCCGGGAGCAGGCCGTCGCCGAGGGCCTCGACGACGTCTTCGCCGCTGCGGGCGTGCGGTTGCGCACGTCCGGGTGCTCGCTGTGCGCCGCCGTCAACGAGGACCGGCTGCGTCCGGGACAGCGCGCCGCCTCCACCAGCAACCGCAACTTCGAGGGCCGCCAGGGCAAGGGCGCGCGCACGCACGTCGTGTCCCCCGCCGTGGCGGCGGCCAGTGCCGTCGCCGGACGCCTGGCGGCACCCACCGACCTGGAGCGATGATGGAGCGATTCACCGTCCACACCGGGCAGGCCGCGCCGCTGCGCGCGAGCGACGTCGACACCGACCAGATCATCCCCGTGCGGTTCCTCACCCGGCTGACCAAGTCGGGCTACGGGCGGGACCTCTTCGCCGACTGGCGCGACGACCCCGGCTTCGTCCTCAACCGGCCGCCCTACACCGAGGCCACCGTCCTCGTCGCCGGGCCCGACTTCGGAACGGGCTCCTCCCGGGAAGGCGCCGTGTACGCGCTCACCGACTACGGGTTCCGCGCCGTCATCGCGCCCCGCTTCGGCGACATCTTCACCGGGAACGCCCACCAGAACGGGCTCCTGCCCGTCGTCGTCCCCATGGCGGTCGTCGAACGGCTCTGGGAGCTCCTCGAGAACCGGCCCGCCGCGCCCGTCACCGTGGACCTCGTCGAACGGCGCGTCCGCGCGCACGGCATCGACGTCCCCTTCGACGTCCCGGCCGACGTCCGCCGCCGCCTCCTCGCCGGACTCGACGACATCGGCACCACCCTGCGGCACACCGACGACATCGCCGCCTACGAAGCCCGGCGCCGCCCCGCCCTGCCCACCACGGCGCGCCGGAGGCGGCCGTGACGGGCCCGCCTCCCGCCCCGGCGGGCCGCGGCGGTGTCAGGTCCGCCCGGCCGCCGCGGCGGCGACGGCGCGGAAGGCCGGGAGGGCTTCGGCCATGTGGATGTCGGCCTTGAGGTCCTGGCCGGTCTTGACGATGACGACGTCGTGCTCGGGCGAGACGTAGACGAACTGGCCCAGGATGCCGATGGCGGTGTAGTCGCCCTGGTCGCCGATCCACCACTGGTAGCCGTAGCCGTACGCGTTCTCGGCGCTGTCGGGCTCGTCCGGTCTGAGGCGGCCGGGCCGGAGGTGGGGCTCGGCGGCCCGGGTCGCGTCGCCGATCCACTCCGCCGGGACGACCTGGACGCCGCCGGCGCGGCCGTCGCGCAGGTAGAGCAGGCCGAAGCGGGCGAAGTCGCGGACGGTCGCGTGGTAGCAGCCGTAGGCGATGTCGTTGCCCCGGTAGTCGCGGCCCATCAGCAGCGGGGTCTCCATGCCCGCGGGCCGCCAGATCTTGTCGCGCACGTAGGCGGCCAGCGGCATGCCGGCGGCCTTGGCGACGAGCCAGCCGAGGACGAACGTGTTCAGGGAGTCGTAGTTCCAGCGGGTCCCCGGCTCGAAGCCGCGGCGGGCCCTGCGGGCCTGGCAGGTGAGGGACGCCCCGAGCACCATCCGGATCGTGGTGGAGGTCGCTCCCTTGAACGGGTTGGTGTAGCCGGTCTCGTCGTAGTCGTGCCCGGAGGACATCTGCAGGATGTCGCGGATCGCGACGCCGTCGTAGCCGCTGCCGCGCAGTTCGGGGATGTACGCGGTCACGGGGTCGCGGACCGAGTCGATCCGGCCGTCGGCGACGGCCGCGCCGACGGCGGTGGCGGTGATGGACTTGCCGACCGACCAGGAGTTGAAGCGGCTGGCGGCGTCGAAGCCGGCGAAGTACCGCTCGTCGACGATCGTCGCGCCGTGCAGGACCAGGTAGCCGAGCGTGGAGGACCGGGCGAGGAAGCCGTCCAGGATGCGGGTCCGCCCGCGGAAGTCGTAGGACGGGTTCAGCGGCCTCGTCTTCACGGCGAGCGGCACGGGACGGCCGGAGGCCGGAACCGCCGTCCTCGGGTAGAACGGCACGTGCGGAAGGAGCGGCAGCGGCAGCGGGCCCTCGGCGGCACGGGACGGCGCCGCCAGAGCCGACGTCACGAGGCCGGCGACCGAAGCCGCCGCGAAGGCGCCTCGCTTGAGCATCGCTCTCTCCGATCGGTGGGGTGGCGTGATCGAAACATCGGGCACCGGCGTTGTCAACGCCGGTGCCCGCGGACCGCCGCACCGCTCATTCCACGGCGGAGTCGCAGCTCGCCGCGGCCTCGGCGGACCGGGTGTCGATGAGGCCCGCGGAGGCGAGCGGCTCGTCGTACTCCCGCAGGCGAGGACCGCGCCGGCTGCTGTCCGGCGAGTCCGTGCTCGTCACCGGCGCGGGCGCCATCGGGCTGGACGATTCATCGCCGACGCCTCGGTGCACGACGAACTCGTCGGACGGCCGCGCACCGCCCTGGACGGCATCGTGCACGGCGCCCCACGGGTCCCCGCGACGACTACCGTCCCGCTGATCAGCGAGGTCCAACGCGACCGCGTCGCCGCGCCGGTGGGACCAGGCGCAGCGCGAGGCCGGCGTCGCGCCGCCGCACGGCCTCCTCCAGCGCGCCGCGCAGGTCGGCGTGCTCGGCGTCCAGGCGTCCCAGCCGGCGCCGCTGGTCGGAGCCGCGCAGTCGCGGCTCCGCGCGTTCGGCCGGTGCGGTGTGGAAGGTCAGGTGCCGGAGCCGGATTCGCTCGGTCTCGCCGGCCTCCTCCAGGCGTTCCGGGGCGTAGGCGGCGACCGATTCCAGCAGCCGGTAGCGGGTCCGGCCCGGGCTCGCGGCCCGCACCACCATCGAGCGGTCGACGAGGCGCGCCGGCAGGCCCAGGACGTCCTCGGGCGCGACGTCCGCGCCGTCCGCGCAGACCTCCTCCGCCGCCTCCAGCGTGCAGCCTTCGTGGTGCACGGCGAGCCGGCGCAGGCGCGTTCGGGCCCGGACAGCAGCTCCCAGCTCCAGTCGATCATCGCGCGCAGGGTCCGCTGCCGCGCCGGGGTGCCGCGGTGTCCCGAGGAGAGCAGCCGGAACCGGTCGTCGAGCCGCTCGGCCAGATCGTGGACGTCCAAGGCGCGCAGCCGGGTGGCGGCCAGCTCCAGGGCGAGCGGGACGCCGTCCAGCCGGCGGCAAACCGCGCGGGCGTTGGCGGCGTCGACCGTGAAACCCGGAACGGCGGCCGCCGCGCGCGCCTCGAACAGCCGGACGGCGCTGAACCTGCGGAGCGCCGCGGGCCCGTGGTCGCCCGGAGAGTGCGGTGACTCCAGCGGCGGCACGGGCCAGACCGACTCCCCGGCGAGCCGCAGGGGCTCCTGGCCGGTGGCGAGGATCCGCACCCGCGGCGCCGCCCGCAGCAGCCGCTCGCTCAACGCGGCGACGTCGTCGACGACGTGCTTGCAATTGTCCAGGACGAGCAGCGTCCGGCGGGTCCGCAGCGCGTCGGCGAGCCGTGCGGCCGGATCGGCGGGCGCGCCGGAACGCGGCAGGCCGGGGGCGGTGTCGTCGCGGACGCCGAGCACGGCGATGACCGTCTCGGCGAGCCGCTCGACCCCCGGTGCCCCGGCCGTCCGGTCGAGACCCGCCAGCTCGACGAGCCACACGCCGTCCGGATGGTCTGCGGCGGTCTCCAGGGCCAGGCGCGTCTTGCCGACACCGCCGGTGCCGGTGAGGGTGACCAGCCGGGCCGACTTCAGCAGCGCCCCGACCCGGGCCAGCGCCTCGTCGCGCCCGCAGGACCCCGCGCTGGCCAACGCGCCCGAAACGGCGCCGCAGACGAACCTCCCCGCGCAGATCAGCGAGCTGGTACGCGGCTGCGTGACGAGCTGGGCCTCGACCCCGGACCGGAGATCGCCGGACTGCACCGGCGGGTCCTCCGCTGAACGAGCGTGCCGGGGAGGGCACCGCGCCTTGCCGGACGCGATGCCCTTCCCGGCAGCCGTCCCGATCGGGCGCTCGGCGCGGCGATGCGGGAACCGCGATCAGGCGGGTTCCAGGAGGATGAGGTACAGGGCGTTGGGCTTGAGGTCGATGGTCTCGCTATGGCGCGTGCCGGGCCTGACGATCTTTTCGGAGACCTGCCGCAGGCCGGCCCCGGCCGGGTCGGCGAAGTAGTTGCTCGTGTTCTGGTCGATCCTGAACATGCGCTGGCGCACCGGCCCGTACCTGAGGCGCCGCGGCAGCCCGGACATGTCGACGGTG
Source organism: Actinomadura rifamycini DSM 43936 (assembly GCF_000425065.1). Taxonomy (GTDB): domain Bacteria; phylum Actinomycetota; class Actinomycetes; order Streptosporangiales; family Streptosporangiaceae; genus Spirillospora; species Spirillospora rifamycini. The sequence goes on along the minus strand of NZ_AULB01000009.1, from coordinate 42,407 downwards.
GTCCGATGGCTCCGGTCGTTGGTGTGCTGCCAGTTCCAGACCATGAGCGACGCCCCCGTCCGGTCCTTCGAGGCGGTCGCGTAAACGCCGTTGTCGTCCTTGCGGCTGCCCGAGACGGCGGCGGACACCTCGATGTCCTTCATCCTGGACTGCATCAGCATCATGTTGCCGTAGGGGGTGAAGACCCCGGTGGGGACGGGCCCGTCGTCGACCCGTGTCACCAGCTGGTCCTTGCGTCCCTCCGCGAAGTGCCGGACGACCCAGTTGAACATGTAGGTGTCGGGCTGCCGGGAGTACAGGTAGGTGTAGGTGGCCATGCCGGCCGCCTGCCGGAGGTAGTCGGCCGTCCCGGTCCGGTCGTCGAAGGACGGGCCGGGGTAGATGCCCGTCTCGGTGATGAAGCTGGGGATCCGCCCTCGGATGCGGCGTTCCCTCAGCCACTTGAGGATGTCGCCGCGCTCCGACGAGACCTGCCGCAGGTCGGACTTGTAGAAGGTCGGCACCTGGTAGTCGTCGTCCCACTTCAGGTAGGAGTGGTGGCTGATGAAGTCCAGCCGCTTGTGCGGGTCGCGGTCGGCGGCGTAGTCGTCCAGGAACGGCTCCATCCACTCGGGGTCCATGACGCTGAGCGCCGGGCCGCCCACGCGGAGCCGGTCGGCCGCCCGCACGCCCTTGTCGGCCTTCCTGGCCGCCTTGTAGAACGGCGCGTAGAAGCGGTACAGGTCACCGGGTCGCAGCGTGACCTCGTCCGCCGGGCGGCCATCGTGGCGTTCATGCCCGTGGTACTGCCAGTCCGGCTCGTTGAACACCTCGACGTACTTCACGGCCGGGTACTTCTTCTTGAGGTCTCCGAGCATCACCTCGAGCAGGGGCTGCAGGTCCTCGAACGGCCGCTCGCCGCGGATGAACTCGCTCGGGTTGAGGTTCACGAGCACCGCGTCGGAGAGGTTGCTCGCATCGGTGAGGTAGGCATCCGTGTTACCGGAGAAATCGCACGTGCGGGTCTCGATGCTGCACTGCTCGAACACGTAGTCCAGCCACACCCGGTGGACCTCTTGATGAAGGCCCTGCTCGTTGAGGAACCGGACGTCGGCGGACCGCTGTTCGACGAACGCGTTCTCGTTGGGGTAGTTGTTGTAGCGCTCCGAGCGCCGAAGCCGGCCCTTCTCGTCGCCGAAGTCGACCGAGACGGTCGCCGGAGCGGGCGCCGGGGCGGGCGCGTCGGCACGCGCGGCCACCTCGGACGGCCCGGCGGAGAGGGCGATCGGCATCGCGAGCGCCGTCGTGACGACGACGGCCCGCACGATACGGGGGCGGGCGAATCTTGTGATCATTCTCCTCCTTGAGAAGAAGCCGGGCCGCACAGCCGGGAGTCGCGGCGACCCTGCGTCTGCTTCGCGCTAATCCGAGACGCCGAATGCGCGGATGCTGTTGAAGAGGTTGGATCCGTCGCCGAGGAACTCGACCCCGTCGGCGGTCACCCAGTTGCGCCCGCTGTAGAAGATCGGCGCGTACCAGGCGTTCTCCACCAGGAACGCGTTGATCCGCTTGTACAGCGCGGCCGCCCGCGTGGGGTCTCCCACGGCGTTCGCCTGGTCGAGCATCTCCGTGAGCCCGGGGTCCCGGGTGCCGAACACGTTGCGCGGACCCTTCGGATCCAGCGAGTTCTTCACCTCGATCGGAGCGGCGTTCAGCCCTTCGATCTGGAGGAGCATGCCGTACTTCTGCGAGCTGATCGACGACGCGCTGTTCTGCGGAGGCGTCGGGTCCCAGGCGACCTCGATACCGATCTCTCCGAGCGCCTGGGCGACCGTCGGCTCGAACGGCTTGGTGAAGAACAGGCTCGGCATGCGCACGGCGAACCCGTCCGGATAGCCGGCCTCCGCGAGCAGCTTCTTCGCGGCCGCCGGATCATAGGTGTACGCCCGCTCCAGCGCGGGATCGTACGCCTCGCCCTTCGGGCTGAACACCTGCCGCGTCGGCTCGCCCGCACCGCGCAGCAGCTGCTCGACGATCTTCTCGCGGTCGAAGGCCATGTTGATCGCCCGGCGCACCCGCACGTCCGACAGGGGTTCCAGCACCTTCCCGCCGCGGTCGGACAGGCTCAGCATCCCCACCACGACCGCGTCGATGTACGTCACTTCGAACCCGCCGGCCTTGAACTGGTCGACGTGGGTCGGCTCCACGCTGGCCGCGTTCAGGCTTCCGGACCGCAAGGCGTTGACGATCGCCGTGCGGTCCTTCATCACCCGCATCCTGACGGTCTCGAACGGGTACGCCTTCGCGTTCCAGTAGTCGTCCCGCTTCTTCAGGACGTACTCCGAGCCGTTGACCGTCGACCCGTCCAGGACGTACGGGCCCGACCCGACCGGGTCGAGCGCCGTCCGCTCGGCGTCCAGCGTCTCCGGGTCCCCGATCACCCCGGCCGCCGCCGCGAGCGAGCGCAGGAGCGCACCGTCCGGTGCCTTCAGGTGGAGGACGACCGTCCGCGCGTCGGGGGCGTCGACCGAGTCGATCGAGGCCACCGTGAAGCTGTTCGGTCCCGGGGTCGACAGCGTCCGCTCGAGCGTCGCCTTCACCGCCGCGGCCGTCACGGGAGCCCCGCCGCTGAACGTCATGCCTTCCCGCAGCGTCAAGGTGAGCGTCTCGCGGTCGTCGGAGTACGCCCAGCTCTCGGCGGCGTTCGGCTTGAGCTCGCCCTTGTTGTCGACGGTGAGGAGCGTGTCGTAGAGCGCGCTCCACACGTAGGACTGCGTCCCGCTCAGGAGCTGCGCGGGGTCGAACGAGTTCGGGGTGTTCTGCACGGCCAGGGAGAGCGTCCCGGCGTCCGCCGGCGGCCGTCCGCCCGAGGCGCCGCAGGACGCCGTCGCCAGCAGCGCGGCCACGGCCGCCACGGCCGCGGGGAGCCGTAGCGGCGGCCGCTGTCCTGTGGGTCGAATGAGCATCGCGCACGTTCCTTCGTCCTGGACGCACGGTTCCACCGCCGCCATCCCGCCGGGGTCACCGAGCATCAGACGTGCGGCCCGCGACGAGCGGCAAGCGGTTGCCACGGGTTGCCGCAGCGTCCCCTCCGCACGACTCCGCCCGCCGCGCGCGGCGTTTCGCCGTCATGGCAACAGATGGCAAGCGATTGCCGGACGGATCTTCGGACCGCTGTGATGAACCAGCGATCGGCTCGGTGCCCGCGCCCGGCCCCCGCCATTGGAGGTAGGCCACAACCCATGCAGCCGAATCATCGGAACCGCAGCATCCGCTCGGTGCTCGCAACGGTCATGTTCGAACCGGACCAGGTGGAGCAGCTGCGTCGGGCGTTCGCTCCGGCGGAGTTCGTCCATGTCGCTCCGTGGGACAACGCCGGGATCGCCGGTGCGCTCGAGGACGCGGACGTCGCCGTCATCACGGGCGACCTCGACGACCGGTACCTCGCCGCGCCGCGCCTGGCGTGGGTGCACTGCGACCACTCCGGTCTCACCAGATCCGCGAGACCCGAGGTGTTCGAGCGGGGGCTGATCGTCACCGGGTCCGCCGGCCGTTCCGCCCCCGCACTGGCCCAGCACGGTTTCTACTTCGCGCTCGCGCTCACTTTCGATGCCCGGGGGCTGTTCGAAATGCAGGACGCGCACCTCTGGCGCTTCATCGACGGCTACGAGAAGAAGCTGGCGCTGTGGGGGAAAACGCTGGGCATCATCGGATTCGGTCACACGGCCCGGGAAATGGCGCGCCTCGGCAAGGCGTTCGGCATGCGCGTGGTCGTGTACCGGCGCCGCCCCGCGGAAAAGGACCCGGACGTGGACGTCATGCTGTCCTCGGACGACGGAGACCACCTGGGGCCGCTCCTCGACGAGGCCGACGTCATCATGATCGCGGCGCAGCTGACCGACGCCACCCGCCACCTCTTCTCGACCCGCGAGTTCGCGCGGATGAAGGGCACCGCGTTCGTCATCAATATGGCACGCGGCGGGATCATCGATCAGGACGCCCTCGTCGAGGCCCTGCGGGCGGGAGAGATCGCGGGCGCCGGACTCGACGTGGCCACGCCCGAGCCGCTTCCCCCGGAGTCCCCGCTCTGGGACTTCCCCAACGTCATGATCACACCCCACGTGACTCCGGCCGTCCCGGACCGCACCCAGCGCTCGATCGACATCATCGTCGAGAACATCGGGCGCTACCGCGCCGGCGAGCCCCTCCTCAACGCGCTGACCGAGCGCGACGTCTACACGGGGGACCGGCGCGGTTGAGACGACCGGGCACCGACACGACACCGCTCCCCCGACAGTCAGGACGTCCCATGTCAGTACGTGACGTGCCACGGACCGGCCGCCGCGATGCCGTGCCCCCGGGCATCGTCCTGGACCGGGCGACCGGTCCGCATGGCGCCCTCGGCACGATGGTCCTGCTGAACTCGCTGGGCACCACCACCGCTCTGTGGGACGGCGTCGTCCCGTTCCTGACCGATTCGTTCGACGTGGCGCGCTTCGACCAGCGCGGTCACGGCGACGCCGCGGACCGCGCGGCGCCCCGGGGCATCGACGAGCTCGTCGACGACGTGCTGCGCGTCGTCGACGGCCTCGGTACCGGACCGGTCCATCTCGCGGGCATCTCGATCGGCGGCATGATCGCGCTTCGCGCCGCGCGGCTGGCGCCGGACCGTGTCGCGTCCCTCGCCGTCATGTGCTGTGCCGCGGTGCTCGACCGGCGGAGCTGGGTCGAGCGGGCGGGCCTCGTCCGGCGGGAAGGAATGGCGGCGATCGTCCCTCCCGTGCTGGACCGCTGGTTCGCGCCGGAGTTCCGGCGCGACCGGCCCGAGGTCGTGCGGGCCTACGCCGACATGCTGGGCTCGACGGACCCGGAGGGCTACGCGGTCGGCTGCGACGTGCTCGCCGAGGCGGACGTGCGGGACGACCTGGGCCGGATCGACGCCCGCACGCTGGTTCTGGGCGGCGCGGAGGACCCGGCCACTCCCCCGCACGAGCAGCGCGCCATCGCGCGCGCGATGCGGCGGGCGCGGCTGGAGATCCTCCCGGGTGTCGCCCATCTCGCCCCGGCGGCGGCGCCCGGGGAGGTCGCGGCGGCTTTGCGGGCGCACGCGCTCGACCGTCCGGGCGACGCGGCCCGGACCTGACGACCGAGTACCCGAGGAGATGGACATGGACATCGGCTTCATCGGCCTGGGCGTGATGGGACGGCCGATGGCCGCCAACCTCATCGCGGCCGGCCACCGGCTCACCGTCTACCGCGACAGCGCGGCGGCCCGCGAAGCGCTCGGGGACCGGGCACGGTTCGCGGGGTCCGTGGCGGAAGCCGTGCGGGACAGCGACGCCGTCGTCCTCATGCTCCCGGACACCCCGGACGTCGAAGCGGTGATGCGCGGAGAGGACGGCGTGCTCGCCGCGCTGCGGCCGGGCACGCTCGTCATCGACATGAGCTCGATCTCGCCCTCCGCGGAGCGCGCGCTCGCCGCCGAGGTCGCCGAAGCCGGCGGCGACCATCTGGACGCCCCGGTGTCCGGCGGCGAGGTCGGGGCGCGCGACGGGACACTGTCGATCATGGTCGGCGGCGACCGCGCGGCCGTCGAGCGGGCCGCGCCGCTCTTCGAGGTCCTCGGGGGGCGCGTCTCCCACATCGGCGCGGCCGGCGCCGGCCAGGTGGCGAAGGTGGCGAACCAGATCGTGGTCGGCGTGACGATCGAGGCGGTCGCCGAGGCGCTGCGCCTGGCCGAGGCCGCCGGCGTGGACCCCGGCGCCGTCCGCGACGCCCTGCTGGGCGGGTTCGCGTCGTCGCGCGTGCTCGAGGTGCACGGCGCCCGGATGATCGAGGGCGAGTACGAGCCGGGCTTCCGCATCGCGCTCCACCGCAAGGACCTGGGACTCGCCGTGGAGGCGTCGGCCCGGCTCGACGTGCCGCTGCCCGCCTCCGGGCTGGTGCACCAGTTGATGAACGCGGCGGTCGCCACCGGCCTGGGCGATCACGACCACTCCGCCCTCGCACTGCTCCTGAACGGCCGGACGGGCTGAGCCGCTCGCCCCGCTTCACGCGCCCGTCGACAGAAAGAGACCCCCGCATGCCGAGCAGATGGCAGAGGCCGTTCACGGTCTTCCAGACCAACCTCCAAGAGATCGACGCCGGCATGGACGTCGAAGCCGCGCTCGACGTCATCGAGGACCACGGCGCGGACACCTGGCTGCTCAACGCCGGGGGGATCGTCGCGTTCTATCCGACCGATCTGCCGTTCCACACGCGGAACCCCTTCCTCGCCGACCGCGCTTCCGGGGACCTGCTGGGCGACGCCGTGGCCGCCGCCGCGCGGCGGGGCGTCCGGGTGATCGCGCGGCTGGACCTCTCCAAGGTCGCCGCCGCGGTCGCCGCGGAGCACCCCGAGTGGCTGTTCGCCTCGGCCGCGGGCGGGCCGCAGATCTACAACGCGCTCTACAGCACGTGCCCGTCGGGTGAGTACTACCAGGAGCGCGCGCTGGAGATCATGGACGAGATCCTCGACCGGTACGCCGTCGGCGGCTTCTTCGTCAACTGGTTCAATTTCAACGAGCGCGACTACAGCGAGGTCGTGCACGGCGTCTGCCACTGCGCCTCGTGCGCCGAGCGGTTCGCCGAGTTCGGCAACGGCCGCGCGCTCCCCGACACCCACGAGACCCGTGACCTTCCGCTGTGGCTGCGCTTCACCGCCGCCACGCTGGAAGAGCTCGGGCGGAAGTACACCGCCCACGTGGCGTCGCGCGACCGCGACCTCGCGCTCGTCCTCTCCAAGGGCGCCCCGGTGCTCTACTGCGAGGGCAGCAACGCGTTCCGGCACCTGCCCGGCAAGGAGCTGTGGCCCCATGCGACCGCCGAGACGGTGAGCGCCCACCTGTCGGCCCGGCCGGAAGCACCGCTCGTCCTCAACGCGGTGGCGCACGTCGACTCGACGTACCGCATGGGCGCGGAACAGCCCGAACACGTCGCCCAGCACCTGGTCCAGGCGATCGCGCGCGGCGGCAACCCCTCGACCTACATCCTCGGCGCCCCGGGACGGCTGCCGATGGCGAGCGTCTCGCTGGCCCGGCAGGTGACCCGGTTCCACCGCGAGCGGCACGGCCTCTACGCGTCGCTGCGGCCGGCCGCGACGATCGCCCTGGTGCGGCCCGCGGGCGGACGCGGCGGCGGTGCGGCTCTCCACGGGACGCTCGAAGAATTCCGGGGGGTGTACCAGGCCCTTCAGGAAAGGCACCTGCCCTTCGACGTGGTCGGGCTCCGCGATCTGGCCGCGATGGGCGCCGACCGGCTGGACCGCTACCGGCTCGTCGTGCTGCCCGACGTCGGGCCCCTCGGAGCCGAAGCGTCCGCCGCGGTGGACGCGTTCGTGGAACGCGGCGGGAACCTGCTCACCACCGGCGGCAGCGGAACCACGCCGGAGGGCGGCGTGGAACCGGCGGCGAGCCCGGCGGCGCGGCGTATCGGCGCCCCGATGTCCGGCGCGGAGGTGTGGTCGACCTACACCACCCTGGACGAGCAGCCGCACGCCGGCGAGAACCGGTTCGTGGGGTCGGTCGTCCCCGTGTACGGAAGCAACGCCCGTTACGTCTGGAAGCCGGGCGGCGACAGGGCGGGCCGCCTCCTCGCCCAGGCCCCCTGGGGGCCGCCGGAGCTGAGCTACGGCCACACCCCCGGCGGCGATCCGGCGGTCGCCTCGATCCGGTACGGATCCGGCGTGTCGTCCATGATCACGTGGACGATCGGCCGCACGTACCGGGAGTTCGCCAAGACCGAGATCCGCGAGCACCTGCTGCGCGTGGTGGAGCCGCTGGCGGACGTCCCGGTCGGCGCGGCGCTGCCCGAGCAGGTGGAACTCGTCCTGGGACGGGACGAGGAAGGCTACGTGGTCCACCTGATCAACCAGACGGGAGCACGGCGACGCTCCTTCGGTCCGCACGTGCCGGTCGGCGGCGGCCGCCTGGTGCTGCACCACGCGACCGGCGACGAGTCGGCCGTCTCGCTGGTCGCCCGCCGGGAGCTCGGCACGCGCATGGAGGGAAGTGCTCTCGTCATCGACCTCCCCGTCATCGACCTGTTCGACGTGATCAGCATTCGGTCGGCGAGGGCGCGGGCGGACACGGGAGAGGCCGCCGCCTCCTGACGGGCGTCACAGGCGCCGCGTGCCGCCCGGGCCGTTGCGGCCCGCGGCGGCGTGCGTGCGGCGGCGCCGGGCCGTCGAGTCCCGCACGATGAGGCGGACGGGCAGCGGCATCGGCCGCGCGGGCGGGCCCGCGGGCTCGCCGCGCCCGGCGAGCACGGCGTGGACCGCCGCCCTGCCCTGGGCTCGCAGCGGGGCGGCCACGGTCGTCAGTCCGGGAGAGACGATCCGGGCGGGGAAGATGTCGTCGAAGCCGATCACGCTCATGTCGTCCGGCACCCGGATCCCGGCCGTCCGGAGGGCGAGCATCAGGCCGATCGCGAGCTGGTCGTTGTAGGCCACGACGGCCGTCGGCGGGTCGGCGTGCAGGCGGGCGGCCGCCGCGCGGCCGCCCGCGACCGTGGGCGGGAACGGGCCGACGCGCTGCGCCCGGCGGCCGAGGTCCGCGGCCGCCTCGCGGAGCGTGCGCCAGCGCATCCCGTCCGCCCACGACGCCTCCGGCCCGGCGACGTAGGTCAGCGCCCGGTGCCCCAGCCCGGCGAGATGCTCGGCGGCCCGGCGCATGCCGTACGCGTCGTCGAGGACGATGCTCGGGACGTCCGCGACGTCGCGGTTGAGCACGACCGTGGGGCGCCGGCCGGCGACCACGCGGATGGCGGAGTCGGGCAGGCGGGTGCCCGCCAGGACGACTCCCTCGACACCGGGCAGCGCGCGCCGGAGGCTGTCGCGCTCGAGCGTGTCGGACTCCTGCGCGTCGATGAGCAGCAGGACGTAGCCCGCTTCGGCGGCGGCCGACTCGGCGCCGCGGATGATCTCGGCGTAGAAGGCGTTCGTCACGTCGGACACGACGAGGGCGAGCATGGACGTGCGGGTGCGGGCCGGCGCCGGGGACGCCGGCGCCGTGCGGTACCCGAGTTCGGCCGCCACCCGCCGGATGCGCTCGGCGGTCTCGGCGTTGACCCGGCCCGGCCGGGAGAAGGCGCGCGACACCGTGGAGGCCGCGACACCCGCCGCCTCCGCCACGTCGTAGATCGTCGGCGGCCTGCCGGAACGGTTCGCTGCGGTGGTCATCGCTCCTCGCCTCCCCATGATGAGAATGTCGTTCTCGTGTGATGGAGACAACATATGGCAACTGCTTGCCGTCATGCACGAGGCGAACGTCTGATGGGGCCGTAATCCAGGCGAAACGTCCCGTCCACCCCACCGTTCACCAGCATGAAGGAACCCCCACGATGCGTAATCGATCCTCGGGCCGGCGGATGCGACCGCGGGTGCTCACCTCGGTCGCGGCCATGGCCGCGATACTGGCGACGGCTTCCTGCGGCGCGTCGGACGGGCGGTCGTCGGCGGACGGCCGGACGCTGACCCTCGCCGTCCAGGGCGCACCCAACTCGTTCGACCCCGTGGAACTCACGGACGGGACCCAGGCGTACGTCTGGAGCTCGGTCTACGACACGCTGCTGACGTACGACAACAAGGGCGAACTGCGGCCGAACGCGGCCGAGAGCTGGAGCTACTCGGACGACCGCGAGACCCTCACCCTGAAGCTGCAGGACGGGATGACGTTCAGCACCGGCGACCCGGTGGACTCGGCCGCCGTGAAGGCGACCCTGGAACGGACGATGAAGGAGCCGGGCCCGAACCGGTTCAAGCTGGCGGCGGTCGAGTCGGTGGAGGCGCCGGACGCGAGCACGGTCGTGCTGAACCTCGAGAAGCCGGACGCGACTCTGCTGCACGCGCTCACGATGGCGGTCGGCGTGATCGGCGATCCGAAGACCCTGGACTCCGAGCGCACGGCCCTGGACCCGGTCGGCTCGGGACCGTACGTCCTGGACGGGGCGACGGTGAACGCCTCGAAGTACGTGCTGAAGAAGCGCGACGACCACTGGAACGCGAAGGCGTACCCGTTCGAGACCGTCGAGATCCGGGTGATCAAGGACCGCACCGCCACCGTGAACGCCCTGCGGTCCGGCGGGCTCAGCGCGGCCAGCGTCGAGACCACGCAGGTCGACCGGCTCAAGGCGGCCGGATTCGACGTGAAGTACATCGAGGCGGCCGCCTTGGCGGGGGTGGCCCTCGTCGACCGGGACGGGACGCGAGTGAAGCCGCTCGGCGACGAGCGGGTGCGGCGGGCGATCAACATGGCGTTCGACCGGCACAAGATCGTCGAGCAGTTGCTGCGCGGCGCCGGCAAGCCCACGCAGCAGGTGTTCAACCCCAAGAGCGATGCGTACGACCCGGCCCTGGAGCAGACGTACTCCTACGATCCGGCCGCGGCGAAGAAGCTGATGGCCGAGGCCGGATACCCGAACGGGTTCGAGGTTCACATGCCGAGCCTGTTCTTCACCAAGCCGTTCGAGCCGACGATCGACCAGTCGCTGGCGGAGATCGGGATCAAGGTGACCTGGGACCCCACTCCCCCGCAGAACAGCGTGTCGGCGACCACCTCGAGGGAGTACGGCATGTTCCTCTTCGTCGAGGGGATCACGTCCACGCCGGGCGAGGTGCAGGCATACCTCGGCTCCCGCAACGTGTTCGACAGCACCGACCCCGAGCTGACGACGTTGCTGGAGCAGGTGAACGCCGAGTCGGACCCCGCCGAGGCCGCCGGACTGTACAGGCGGATCAACGCCTTCACGGTCGAGAACGCGTGGTTCGCGCCGCTCTTCTTCACCCCCCGGTCCTGGGCGACCGACGGCGACGTCGAGTTCCTCGGCGACGGGTCGAACGTGTTCTCCACCATCCGGACGTTCGGCCCCACCGGCTGACCGGATCCGTCCCGTCCGCGACCGTTCGAGCCACTCCGCCCCACCCCCGAAGGAAATTTCATGCTCCTCTACGCGCTGCGCCGGTCCTCCACGGGCCTGCTGCTCGCGGTGCTGGTCACGCTGATCACCTATCTGCTGCTGAGCCTGTCCTTCGACGACATCGTCCGCGGCAGGCTCGGCCCGGCCGCGACGCCCGAGACCGTGCGGGCGATGAAGGCCGACATGGGCCTGGACCGCCCGGTGCTCGTCCAGTACCTCGACTGGTTGTCGCGGGCGGTGCGGGGCGACTTCGGCGTCTCGTACTTCACGAGCGAGCCGGTCGGCCCGGCGGTGTCCGCCCGCCTCGGCGTCACGCTGTCGATCGTGCTCGTCGCGCTGGCCTTCACGGTCCTGATCAGCGTGGCCCTGGGCGTGTTCGCCGCGACGCGCGGCGGCGTCATGGACCGGGTCGCGCAGGGCGCCTCGCTCACCGGCTACCTGGTGCCGAACCTGCTGATCGCGATCGTGCTGGTCGTCGTCCTGTCGATCAACCTCGAGCTGCTGCCGGCCACCGGGTTCACCCCGATCGGCGAGAGCCCGGCGCGCTGGGCGCAGACGATCCTCATCCCGGTGCTCGCGCTGCTGGTGTCCGGGGTGGCGTCGCTGACCGCGCAGATCCGCGGATCGATGATCGACGAGCTGCGCCGGGACTACGTCCGGACGCTGCGGACGCGCGGCATCCGGACCCGCTCGGTCGTCCTGCGGCACGCGCTGCGCAACGCGGCGGGGCCCGCGCTGACCGTGCTCTCGTTCGAGTTCATCACGATGCTGGGCGGCGCGCTGGTGATCGAGCAGGTGTTCGCGCTGCCGGGGTTCGGCTCGTACGCGTTCGAGGCGTCGCTGCAGGGCGACGTCCCGATCATCATGGGCGTCAGCGTCTTCGCCGTCCTCCTCGTGGTGGGTCTGAACCTCACCGTCGACCTCGTGAACGGCTGGCTCAACCCGAAGGCGAGGGTGCATTGAGCAAGAATCCGACAGGCACCGAATCCGCGGACGCGACGGCCGGTCCCTCCGAACCGGGCATCGCGGGCACCGGCAAGGCGGCGCCCCGCCGCAGGTCGGCGGCGCGACGGCTGCTGCGGGATCCGCAGGCCGCCGTCACCGCCGCGCTGCTGCTGGTGATCGTCCTGCTGGGGCTGCTGGCGCCGCTGCTGGCCGAGCACGGCCCGAACGAGGCGTCGCTCGACGCGATCAACGCCGATCCGGGGACGCCCGGGTACCCGCTGGGCGGCGACGGCAGCGGGCGCGACATCTTCGCCCGGCTGCTCCACTCGATCAACACCAGCGTCGTGTCGGCGCTCGTCGGGACGTCCATCGCGCTGGCCATCGGCGTCACGGCGGGCCTGATCGGCGGGTACTTCGAGCGGCGGATCCGGGGCGTCACCGAATGGGTGTTCAGCCTCATCATGACGCTGCCCGGCCTGCTGCTGCTGATCGTGCTGATGCCGGTGACCGGCGGCGACTTCCGGGTCACGATGGCGATCTTCGGGGTGCTGCTGTCGCCGGGCGTGTACCGCCTGGTCCGCAACCAGGTCCTCGGGGTGAAGAACGAGCCGTACGTGGACGCCGCGCGCGTCGCGGGGCTGACGGGGCGGCGCATCATGGGACGGCACATCCTGGTCGTCGTCCGGGGGCCGGTCGTCATCGCGGCCGCGTTCCTCGCGGGGCAGTCCATCGGCGTGCAGTCCGGGTTGGCGTTCCTCGGCGTCGGGCCGGCCACCACCCCGAGCTTCGGCGCGATGATCTCCGAGGGATTCCTGAACCTGTACCAGGAGCCCCTGCAGTTCGTCTGGCCGAGCCTGCTGCTCGGCGTGATGACCGCCGCGCTGGTGCTGTTCGGGAACGCCCTGCGCGACACCCTCCAGGGCGCGCGGCCCAAGCCGTCGAAGGTCGTTCCGGCGCCGACCCGCCGCGCGGCCCCGGCGGCGGGCGCGGACGCGGCCCCGGCGGCGGGCGGGCTGCTGACGGTCGAGGACCTCGCGATCGCCTACCCCGCGCCGTCGGGCGAGCTGGACGAGGTCGTCTCCGGGGTCACGCTGAACCTGTCCTCCGGGGAGACGCTCGGGCTGGTCGGCGAGTCGGGCTCGGGGAAGACGCAGACGGCGTTCGCGGTCCTCGGCGTGCTGCCGGCGGAGGCCGTGGTCACCCGCGGCTCGATCCGGCTGGACGGGCGGGAGCTGCTGGGCCTCGGCGAGGGCGAGCTGCGCAGGGTCCGGGGCCGGTCGATCGCGTACGTGCCGCAGGAGCCGATGTCGAACCTCGACCCGTCGTTCACCGTGGGCGCCCAGCTCGTCGAGGGCGTCCGCGCGGCGGCGACGTCCCGGATCTCGCGGCGGGACGCCCGCGCGCGGGTGCTCGCGCTGCTGAAGCGGGTCGGCATCCCCGACCCGGAGCGGACGTTCCGGTCGTACCCGCACCAGATCTCGGGCGGGATGGCGCAGCGCGTGCTGATCGCGGGCGCGGTCGCGAGCCGTCCGCTCCTGCTGATCGCGGACGAGCCGACGACCGCCCTGGACGTGACCGTGCAGGCGGAGATCCTCGACCTGCTGCGCGACCTGGAGAAGGAGCTGAACATGGCGGTGCTGCTGGTCACCCACGACTTCGGGGTGGTCGCCGACATCTGCGACCGGGTCGCGGTGATGCGGCGCGGCGAGATCGTCGAGACCGGGACGACGGCCGAACTCTTCGGCGAGCCGCGGCACGCCTACACGCGGATGCTGCTCGACTCCCTCCCGGGCGACGCCGGCCGGTCCGACCCGCCGCCGCCCGGCGGCGCCGCCGCACGCGGCCCGCGCCCGTCCGGCGAGAGCGTCGGGAAGGACGCGCGATGACGGCGCCGCTCCTCGACGTGGCCGGCCTGCGCGTCGCCTACCCCGGGCGCGGCTTCCGGGCGCGGCCGGTGGAGGTGCTGCACGGCGTCTCCCTGACGGTCGGCGAGGGCGAGACGCTCGGGGTCGTCGGCGAGTCCGGGTCCGGGAAGACGACGATCGGACGCGCCGTCCTCGGCCTCGTGAAGCCGAGCGGCGGCCGCATCCGGTTCCGGGACCGGGACGTCACGCACGCGCCGGCGCGGGAGCGCCGCGCGCTCGCCCGGGAGCTCCAGGTGGTGTTCCAGGACCCGTACGGCTCGCTGAACCCGGCCCTGACGGTGGGCGACATCCTGAGCGAACCGCTGGTGGTGCAGGGGACCTCCCCGCGGGACGCGCGCGCCCGGGTGCGCACGCTGCTGGACCAGGTCGGGCTGCCGGCGGACGCCCCCGAGCGGCTCCCCCGCGAGTTCAGCGGCGGGCAGCGCCAGCGCGTCGCGATCGCCCGCGCCCTCGCCCCGGAGCCGCGGCTGATCGTCTGCGACGAACCCGTGTCGGCGCTGGACCTGTCGACGCAGGCGCGGGTGCTCGACCTGTTCGTCGACATCCAGCGGCGCACCGGCGTCGCCTACCTGTTCGTGTCGCACGACCTCGCGGTCGTCCGGCACGTGAGCCACCGGGTGAGCGTGGTGTACCGGGGCGACATCGTGGAGACCGGACCGGCGGGCGCGGTCACCTCGGCGCCCGAGCACGCCTACACCCGCCGGCTCCTGCTGGCCGCGCCCGTCGCGGACCCGGACGAGCAGGCACGGCGGCGCGCGGAGCGGCGACGCCTCCGGGACGCCGAGGCCGGACGGGAGGAGCTCGGATGACCCGCGACGTTCCCGGCTTCCTCTGGGGCGCCGCCACGGCCCCGCACCAGGTGGAGGGCGGCAACGTCAACAGCGACTGGTGGGCGCGGGAGGAACGCGTCCCGGGGATGGAGCGCAGCGGGGACGCCTGCGACAGCTACCACCGGTACGCCGAGGACATGCGGCTGCTCGCCGGCGCGGGCCTGAACGCCTACCGGTTCGGCATCGAGTGGGCGCGCGTCGAGCCGAGCCCCGGCCGGTTCTCCCGCGCGGCCCTGGCGCACTACCGCCGGATGATCGACACCGCGCTGGGCCTCGGGCTGACGCCCGTCGTCACCCTGCACCACTTCACGCACCCGCGCTGGTTCGCCGAAGAGGGCGGCTGGACGGGCGACTCCGGGGTCGAGCGTTTCGAGGCGTACGTCCGGGCGGCGTGCGGCATCCTCGACGGCGTCGAATGGGTCTGCACCATCAACGAGCCGAACATGCTCGCGCTCATGGCCGGTGCGGGCCGGGCCGCGCGGGCGGCCGCGGGGGCGGGCGCCGCGGAGAAGTGGATGAGCCCGACGGTCGAGGGCGCCGCGCGTCCCGTCCTGCCCGACCCGGACCCGGCGATCGGGCGGCGGCTGGCCGACGCGCACCGCGCCGCCCGCGCCGTCCTGGCGGAGCGCACCGAAGCGAAGGTCGGCTGGACGGTCGCCAACCAGGCGCTCACCGCGACGCCGGGGAACGAGGAGCGGCTCCGCGAGATCCGGTACGTCCGCGAGGACCTGTACCTGGAGGCCGCGCGCGGCGACGACTTCGTCGGCGTGCAGTCGTACTCCGGCCAGGCCGTGGACGAGCACGGCATCGTGCCCCACCCCCAGGGTCCGGACACCACGCTGACCGGCAACGCCTACCGGCCGGACGCGCTGGGCATCGCCGTCCGGCACACCTGGGAGGCGACGGGCGGAGTGCCCGTCCTCGTCACCGAGAACGGGATCGCGACCGCCGACGACGAGCGCCGCGTCGCCTACACCTCGGAGGCGCTCCGGCACCTGTTCGACGCGATCGACGACGGCGTCGACGTGCGCGGATACATCCACTGGAGCGCTCTCGACAACTTCGAATGGGGGCACTGGAAGCCGACGTTCGGGCTCATCGAGGTCGACCGGGAGACGTTCGAGCGGCGTCCCAAGCCGAGCCTGGCCTGGCTCGGGAGCGTCGCCGGGCGCGGACGTCCGTGAGAGCCGCCCCCGCGGCGTCCGGCACCGGCGAGGAGGGCGGCGGGACGGTCGGGCGCCGGTTCGTCGCGCTGCTCGTGGCGGCGAGCTTCGGCCTGTCGATGGCCCTCGTCGTGCCGATGGCCTACTCGCTGGCGCTGCGCGTCGACCGGCTCGCGCCGGGGCGGGAGGAGACGCTCGGGTACATCCTCGGGTTCGGGTCGGCGCTCGCGCTCGTCTCCGGCCCGCTCGTGGGGACGCTCAGCGACCGCACCCGGTCGCGGCTGGGCCGCCGCGCCCCGTACCTGATCGGCGGCGCGGCGCTCGGCCTGGCCGCCGTCCCGGTGATGGCGGCGGCGCCGAACGTCGCCGTGCTGGGGCTCGGCTGGGGTCTGGCGAGCCTCGGGTGGGGCACGGCCATGGGCGCGCTGGGGAGCGCGAAGGCCGACCGGGTGCCGCACCGCCTGCGCGGGAGGGTCTCCGGGCTCACGGGGTTCACGATGCAGGTCGCACCGGTGGCGGGCGTCCTCATGGTGGGCGCCGTGAGCGGCAGCGGCCTGCTGGTGTTCCTGCTGCCGGGAATGGCCGGGGCCGTCCTGCTCGTGCCGTTCCTGCTGTTCGCCCGGGAGCCCGACGGGCGCACGCGCCCCGTCCCCGGCCGGCTCGGCGCCGCCGGGCTGCTCCGCTCGTACCTGTTCTCGCCGCGCGCGCACCCGGACTTCGCATGGAACTGGCTGGGCCGGTTCGCGTTCTTCTTCGGCCAGTCGTCGTGCACGACGTACCTCACGTTCCTCATCGCGCAGCGCCTGGAGAGGCCGCTCGCCGACGTCGCCGGGATCGTCGCGGTCACCGGCGGGATCGGCGTCGCCGCGACGACGGCGGCGGCGATCGGCGGCGGGTTCCTGTCGGACCGGCTCGGACGCCGCCGCCCGTTCGTCTTCGCGGGCGCCGCGGTCTTCGCCGCGGGCGGGATCGTCCTGGCGTTCGCCGGTGCCCTGCCGGTCCTGCTCGCCGGGTCCGCGCTGACGACCTTCGGCATCGCGCTGTTCACGGCGGTCGACCAGGCCATCGTCCTGGACGTGCTGCCGGAGCGGGAGACCGCGGCGGGCCGGTACATGGCGATCAACGCGTTCTCCCAGAAGGCCCCCGGCGCGCTGGCGCCGCTCGCCGCGCCCGCGCTGCTCGCCGTCGGCGGCGGCGCCGACGCGAACTACACCGCGCTGTACGCGGCCTCCGCGCTCCTCGCTTTCCTGGGCGGCTCGCTCGTCCTCTGGCGCGTGCGGGAGGCGGGCCGGGGCAACTCGCGGCAACCCGTTGCCGCGCCGGCGCCGCGCCGCCGACCATTCCCATCAGCCGCGCGCCGACCACGCCGGGAGGATCCGTGAACGGGCTCGAGAACGGACGCACGACTGTGGGCCGCACCGTCGCGGGCCCGTCGGGGACGCGCGCGGGCGGGCCCGGCGGGGCCGGATTCATCGCCGCGCCCTTCCCCCTCGAACCCGAATCGGCCGCCCCCCACTTCCGGCGCGAGTTCACCGTGCACCGGGCACCCGACCGGGCGACCCTGCACGCGACCGCGCTCGGCATCGTGGAACCCCACCTGAACGGGACGCGCGTGGGCGACGAGGTCCTCGCGCCCGGCTGGACCTCCTACCGGCACCGCGTCCCCGTCTCGGCCCACGACGTCACCGGACTGATCCGGCGCGGCGCGAACGCGGTCGGGGCGGTGGTCGGCGAGGGCTGGGCCGCGGGGCGGCTCGGCTGGAGCGGGAACGGCGGGGCCGCCCGCCACCACTACACCGACAGGCCCGCCCTCTACCTGCGGCTGGAACTGGCGTACGGGGACCGGACCGAGGTGATCGGGACGGACGGGACGTTCGCGTGCGCCACCGGCGCGGTCCTCGCGCACAGCCTGTACGACGGCGAGACCCACGACGCCCGGCTGGAGCCGGACGGCTGGGACCTCCCCGGGTTCGACGACGCCGCCTGGGCCCGCGCCGTCCCGTTCGACTGGGACGAGCGCACGCTGGTCCCCCGGACGGCGCCGCCGGTCCGCCGGATCGAGGAACGCGCGCCGGTCGCCGTCTCGACGGCGCCGTCCGGCACGACGGTCATCGACTTCGGCCAGAACATCGCCGGGCGGGTCCGGCTGACCGTCACGGGCGAGGCCGGGCGGACCGTGACGGTCCGGCACGCCGAGGCGCTCCTGCCGGACGGCGGGCTCGACGTCCGGTCCCTGCGCTCGGCGAAGGCCACGGACCGCTACACGCTGCGCGGCGGCGGGGCGCCGGAGACGTGGGAGCCCCGCTTCACCGTCCACGGCTTCCGCTACGCCGAGGTCGACGGGCCGTTCGACGCCGCCACCGCCGTCGTCCTGCACAGCGACATGCCCCGGACCGGCCGGTTCGAGACGTCGGACGACCTGGTGAACCGGCTGCACGCCAACACGGTGTGGTCCATGCGGGGGAACTTCGTCGGCCTGCCCACCGACTGCCCGCAGCGCGACGAGCGCATGGGCTGGACGGGCGACATCAACGCCTTCGCGCCGACGGCCGCCTTCCTCTACGACGTGCGCGGGGTGCTCGGCTCCTGGCTGGACGACCTCGCGGCCGAGCAGCGGGAGCGGGGCGTCGTGCCGTTCACCGTCCCGGACGTGCTGCCCCACCCGTCCTCCCCGACGGCGCTGTGGGGCGACGTCGCCGTCGGCCTCCCCTGGACGCTGTACCGGGCGTACGGCGACCTCGGGATCCTGCGCCGCGCCTACGGCTCGATGGCGGCGTTCGTCCGCGACGTCGAGTCCCGGCTGGACGGGGACGGGCTGTGGAGCGGCGGGTTCCAGTTCGGCGACTGGCTCGATCCGGACGCCCCCGCCGACGACTCCGCGGGCGCCAAGACCGACCGGTACCTGGTCGCGAACGCGTACCTGTGCAAGACGGCCCGGGAGGCGGCGGAGGCGGCGCGGCTCCTCGGCCGGGACGCGGACGCGGCGCGCTTCGCGGCACTGGACGACCGTGTGCGGGCGGCGTTCCGCCGCGAGTACGTGAGCCCCAACGGGCGGGTGACCGGCGAGACCGTCACCGCGTACGCACTGGCCGTCGTGTTCGGCCTCCTGGACCCGGAGCAGGAGCGGCGGGCCGGGGACCGCCTCGCCCGCCTGGTCGCCGACTCCGGCTACACGATCTCCACCGGGTTCGCGGGCACCCCGCACGTCCTGCCCGCGCTCACCCGGACCGGCCATCTGGACGACGCCTACCGGCTGCTGCTGCAGACCGCGTGCCCGTCGTGGCTGTACCCGATCACCATGGGGGCGACGACCGTCTGGGAGCGCTGGGACGCGGTGCGGCCCGACGGCACGCTCAACCCGTCCACGATGTGCTCGCTCAACCACTACGCCTTCGGCGCGGTGGCCGAATGGCTGCACACGACCGTGGGCGGCCTGTCTCCCGTCGAACCCGGCTACCGGACGATGCGCATCGCCCCGCGGCCGGGCGGCGGGCTCACCCGCGCCTCGCTCGCGCACCGCACCCCGCACGGCGAGGTGCGCGTGAGCTGGCGCCTCGCCGACGGCCGTATGGCGGTCGAGGCCACCGTGCCGGACGGCACCGCGGCGACGGTCGTCCTGCCCCATCACCCGGACGGCCTGGTGGCCGAGGTCGCGGGCGGCGACCACGCCTGGTCGTACGAGCCGCCCGAGGGGTCCTGCCGGGAGCCGCCCGCGGCCCGGACACCCCGTTGCGGGCGCTGCTCGCCGACCGGGCGGTCCGGGACGCCCTGGAAGCGGCGTTCGCGAGGCATTTCCCCGACATCCCCTTCAAGCAGGTGGTCCGGCGGCTCGGCGACGAGCCGCTGCGGACCGTCCTGGACAGGATCCCCGGCACGGCGGGCGACGCGAGGGCCGACCTCGCCGCCGCCGCGCTCGGCAGGCGATAGGAGCAGCCCGATGCTGAGACCCCGACCCACTCCCACCCGCGAGCAGGTGAAGCTGGACGGCCTGTGGCGGTTCGCCCTCGACGGCGCCGCCGGGCCCGAACCGTGGAACGGTCCGCTCGACACGCGGCTGGAGGCGGCCGTCCCGGCGAGCTACAACGACCTGTTCACCGACCCCGCGATCCGCGACCACGTCGGGTGGGTCTGGTACCAGCGGACCGTCCGCGTGCCGCGCGGATGGACGGACGAGCGCGTCCTGCTCCGGGTCGACGCGGCCACCCACGAGGGGCGCGTGTACGTCGACGGCGCGCTCGTCGCCGAGCACGCCGGCGGCTACACGCCGTTCGAGGCCGACGTCACCGGGCACGTGCGCGCCGGCGGCGAGTTCCGCCTGACGATCGGCGTGAACAACGAGCTGACGAACGTGACGATCCCGCCCGGCACGGTCACCGTCTCGCCGAGCGGCCGCCGCGAGCAGCAGTACAAGCACGACTTCTACAACTACGCCGGGCTGGCGCGTTCGGTCTGGCTGCACAGCGTGCCGCCGGTCCACGTCACGGACGTCACGGTCACGACCGGCTTCGACGGCGCGGCCGGGACGGTCGCCTACTCGGTCGAGACGAACTCGGGCGCGCCCGTCCGGGTGCGGGCGCTCGACGCGGACGGCGCGGAGGTCGCGGCGGCGGACGGCGCGACCGGCGTCCTGCGGATCGACGGCGCGACGCCGTGGCGGCCGGGCGCCGCGTACCTGTACGAGCTGGTCGCGGAGGTGCTCGACGAGGACGGGGACGGCGTCCTCGACGTCTACCGGGAGCCGTTCGGCGTCCGCACGGTCGAGGTGCGCGGCACCCGGTTCCTGATCAACGGCGAGCCGTTCTACTTCACCGGCTTCGGCAAGCACGAGGACGGCCCCGTGCGCGGCAAGGGGCACGACGACGCCTATCTCGTGCACGACTTCCAGCTCCTGGAATGGATCGGCGCGAACTCCTTCCGCACCTCCCACTACCCGTACGCGGAAGAGGTGCTGGAGTTCGCCGACCGGCACGGCATCGTCGTCATCGGCGAGACCGCGGCCGTCGGGCTCAACCTGGCCGTCCAGGGCGGGCTCACCGGGCGCCCGCACGACCCCACCTGGGCGCCGGAGAGGTTCGGCGCGGCCACGCGGGACGCCCACGCCCGGCACCTCCGGGAACTGATCGCCCGCGACAAGAACCACCCGAGCGTCGTGATGTGGTGCCTCGCCAACGAGTCCTCGTCCGCCGAGGAGGGGGCGCGCGAGTACTTCGAGCCGCTGGTGGAGCTGGCCCGCGAGCTGGACCCGACCCGCCCGATCACCCACACCGCCTGGCTGGGCGCGACCGGCGACAACGACCTCATCGCCGACCTCTTCGACGTCGTCACCGTCAACCGCTACTACGGCTGGTACATCGCCAACGGCGACCTCGAGACGGCCGAGCGGTACCTGGAGCGGGACCTGCGCGGCTGGGTGGAGCAGTTCGGCAAGCCCGTCATGATGGGCGAGTACGGCGCCGACACCATGCCGGGCCTGCACTCGGTGTGGGACGTCCCCTGGACGGAGGAGTACCAGCGGGCCTACTTCGCCATGAACCACCGGGTGTTCGACCGGTTCGAGGCGTTCGTCGGCGAGCACGTCTGGAACTTCGCCGACTTCGCCACGTCCAACGGCATCCACCGCGTGGACGGCAACAAGAAGGGCGTGTTCACCCGCGACCGGCGGCCGAAGAGCGCCGCGCACGCCCTCCGGGCGCGCTGGAAGGGCCTGGACGGCCGGAAACCGACCGCGCCGTGACCCCGTTGCCGCCCGTGCCGAGCGCGGAGGACGCGCGGGCCGCCGACCGCGCGGGCGCGCTGCTGCGCACGTCCGGACGGCTCGCCGTGGCGTTCTCCGGCGGCGTGGACTCCTCGGTGCTGCTCGCGATCGCCGTCCGGGAGCTGGGCGCCGACCGGGTGCTGGCCGTGCTCGGCGTCTCGCCCAGCCTCGCCGCGGACGAGCGGCGCGCGGCGCACGAGGTCGCCGCGCACGTCGGCGCGGCGGTGGTGGAGGTCGCGACCCGCGAAGGCGATGCCCCTGCCTACCGCGCCAACGGCCCCGACCGGTGCTTCCACTGCAAGGACGAGCTGTTCGCGCGGATCTCGGCGGACGTCGCGGCGGCGCACGGCGTCACCGCCGTCGCCTACGGGGAGAACGCCGACGACGCGCGCCGTCCGGACCGTCCCGGCTCCCGCGCCGCGGCGGCGCACGGGGTGCTGCGCCCGCTCGCCGACGCCGGTCTCGGCAAGGCCGCGGTCCGCCGGATCGCCGCCGCGTTCGGCCTGCCGTCGGCGGACAAGCCGGCCGCGCCGTGCCTGGCGTCCCGGATTCCGCACTTCGCTGAGGTCACCCCGGAGAAGCTGGCGCAGGTCGAGGAGGCCGAGCGGGCGCTGCGGCGGCTGGGGCTGCGCGACTGCCGGGTCCGGCACCACGGCGAGGTCGCCCGCATCGAGGTCCCGGTCGGCGACATCGCACGGCTGGCGGGCGAGCTGCGCGCGGACGTCCTGGCGGCGGTGCGGCGGGCGGGGTTCCGCATGGTCGCGGTCGACCTCGCCGGCATCCAGTCCGGCGCGTTCACGCTGCCGCTGGTGGAGGTGCGGCATGGCTGACGGGTGGCGCCCCCCGGAGTCGTTCGCCCGGCTCGACCACGACCGGGCGGCGCGGCGCGGCTACCCGGAGGCGGTGTACTGCGAGGGCAAGGCCCCGGAGCAGGTGCGCGCCATCGCCGCGCGGCTGCGCGGGCACGGGCCCGGGGGCGGCGCCGCGCTGTTCACCCGCGCCGGGCCGGAGCACGCGCGGGCGGTGGCCGCCGAGCTGCCGGACGCGCGCCACGACCCCGGCGCGCGGCTGCTGGTGTGGCCGCCCGAGCCGCCGGAGCCGTCCGGCGGGCGCGTGGCGGTGCTGGCCGCGGGCACGTCCGACCTGCCGGTGGCGCGCGAGGCCGAGCTGACCGCGCGCCATCTCGGGCGCTCGTGCGAGCTTGCCGTGGACGTGGGCGTCGCGGGGCTGCACCGCGTCCTCGGCCTCCTCGACACGCTCCGCGCGGCCCGCGCGATCGTCGTGGCGGCGGGCATGGACGGGGCGCTGGCGAGCGTGGTCGCGGGCCTGGTGCCCGCGCCCGTCGTCGCGGTGCCGACGTCGGTGGGGTACGGCGCGGCGTTCGGCGGGCTGGCGCCGCTGCTGTCGATGCTCAACGCGTGCGCCCCGGGCGTCGCGGTCGTCAACATCGACAACGGGTACGGCGCCGGGCACCTGGCCGCGCAGATCGCGGCGCCGCGCTGAGCCGGCCGCGGCGGGTCACGCGGACGGGCCCGCCGCCAGGCCGGGCGGTGCCGGTTCGCCGTGCGCGAGCCCGGCGGCGTGCGCGGCGGCGACGGCCGCGTCGAGGACCGCGCGGACGGGGACGCCGCGGTCGGCGGCGAGGCGGGCGGCGTCCTCGAACTCGGGGGCCGCCTGCACGATGCGGCCGTCCCGGTGCCCCACCTTGATCGGCAGCCGCGCGCCGAGGACGTCCACCCGCGCCCAGCCGCGCCGCAGCGCCGTCTTGCGGACGGTCCGCTCCCGGACGCCGAGCGTGCTGGTCAGCCGGAACACCGCCGTCCGCAGCACGGCCGCCCGCCCGGGCGGGCCCAGCACGCACAGCGTGTGCGCGGGGCGTCCCTTCTTCATCAGGACGGGGACGAGCCACGCGTCGGACGCCCCCGCCTCCAGCAGCGACGCCAGGACGCCGGGCCACACGCGGGGGTCGAGGTCGTCGACGTTGGCTTCCAGGACGACCTCCTCGGCCGTCCCCTCCCCCGGCCCCGCCGGCCCTTCCTCGGCCGCGCCGAGGAGGACGCGCACGACGTTGGGCCGTCCGGGGGTGTCGCGGGAACCGGCGCCGACGCCCGTCGCTTCCAGCCGCATGGGCGGCGGGCCGGGCGCCTCGCGGGCGAGCACGGCGAGGAGCGCCATGCCGGTGGGCGTGGCCAGTTCGCCGTCGCCGCCGGCGACGACGCGCCGCCCGGCCGCCAGTTCGGCGACGGCGGGGACGGGCACCGGAAGGTCGCCGTGCGCGGTCGCGACGCGTCCCGCGCCGACCGCGACGGGGCCCGCGGCCACGTCGGTCGCCGCCAGGTCGTCGAGGGCCGCGCAGACCCCGACGACGTCGGCGATCGAGTCCCACGCGCCGGCCTCGTGGAAGACGACGTCGCCGGCGGCGACGCCGTGCACGCGCGCCTCGGCCGCGGCGAGCCGCCCGAACACCGCCAGCGCGTCCTCGCGCACCCGGTCCGGGAGGCCGGCCCGGACGAGCAGCCGCCGCACGTCCCGCCACGTCCGGTGCGGGTGGCCGTCCTCGCCCGGGACCACCCGGACGCGCGCCGCCCGCATCCCCGCCCGCGCCACCTCCTCGCGCACGAGCCGGACCTCGCCCGGAACGACCGCGTCCACCGCGGCCCGGACGGGCGGCGGCGCGGCGCCCGCGTCGAGCAGGGCGGCCAGCAGCATGTCCCCCGCGACGCCCGCCGACGCGTCGATCCACGCGGTCCGCATCCGCTCAGCCGCGCAGCCGGTACAGCACCTCGCCCGCCTGCGGCACGACCAGCGTGCCCGGGTCGGCGGCGAACGCGTCGACGTCGACGCCGGCCGGGTCGAGGTGGTCGAGGTTCGCGCGGCGCACTACGTCCTCGGGGATGCCCGTGGCCAGCGTGACGGTGACCCGGCACCGCTCGCCGTGCTCCGCGTCGTAGGTGCCCGCGCCGCGCAGGTGGGTGGAATGGGCGAGAACGCCCCAGGGCAGGTGCCGGAAGCGGTCCCACTGCTCCGTGAAGTAGTCGCGGCAGTGGTAGCCGATCTCCTCGATCTCGGGGTGCATCGCCGAGATCGTCCGGACGTGCGGCGCGTACAGGACGACCTGGCCGCCGTCCGCGACGACCGGCTCGACCTTGTAGAAGCCCTTCGCGGCCGTCCACATGTCGTCGTACTTGGCGGGCAGCACCGACAGCACGCGCCGCACCGGCGCGTCGAGGTAGCGGACATGGACGCCGGCCGACACCTCGGCCGCCGCCGCCCACGCCTCCTCCGGCGGGCCGAACGCCAGCGAGTGCAGGTCGCCCGACCCGGACGCGACCACCGCGCACAGCGCGAGCCTGCGGCCCGGGATCAGCGCGGCCGCCTCGTCGATCAGGGCCCGGACGGGCGTGACGCCGCGCGTGCCGATGATGTCCGCGCTGGTGATCAGGGCGCCCAGCCAGTGCGACAGGTCGATCACGTCGGCGTGCGCGACGCCCGGGAAGAAGTACTTGTTGCCGCCGGAGAACCCCACGACCTCGTGCGGGAACACCGGCCCGACGACGAGCGCGACGTCGTGCTCCACGACGGCCCGGTTGATCCGCACGTCCACCTCGCGGTGCAGCAGCCCGCCGGACAGCGCGCCCACCCGCGCGGCGCCGATGACGCCGAGCGAGACGAACGTCGACGGCTCCCACCACGCGTGGTTGAGCACGGTCATGCCGGGGAGCGCGGGGACGTGCGCGGCCAGTTCCGCGTCGGTCATCGGCGCGTGCGTCCCCAGCGCGACGAGGACGGTCAGCCGGGACACGCGGCCGTGCAGCGCGGCGTGCACGGCGCGCACCAGCAGCGGGAGCGGGCAGCTCCGGGTGCCGTCGGGCACCACCAGGCACACGCTGCGGCCGTCGAGGTCCTCCGCCGCGAGCCGTGCGGCGACGAAGTCCGCCGCCCGCTCGTCGGAGAGGACGCCGTGCGGGCCGCCGATCCGGTGCGTCATGGCGCCAGCGGACCACGCCCGCCGCCGCGCGGGCAACCGCGCGCGGCAACACATGGCAACCGGTTGCCCGGCGCGTCGGACGCCGAGGACCATTCGGCACATGCCGCTCCACCTGCATCCCGACCGGCTGCTGCCCGCCGACCCCGGCGTGCGCGCCCTGGCGCGGCGGCTCCACGACTCCGTGCGGGGACTGCCGATCCTGTCGCCGCACGGCCACGTCGACGCGCGGCTGCTGGTCGAGGACGAACCGTTCGCCGACCCGGCGAGCCTGCTGATCGCGCCGGACCACTACGTCACCCGGCTGCTGCACGCCGACGGCGTCCCGCTGCACGACCTCGGCGTGGGACGCGGCCCGCTCTCCGAGGCCGCGGCCCGGACGGCGTGGCGGCGGCTGTGCGAGCACTGGCCGGTCTTCCGCGGCACACCCGTCCGGTACTGGCTGGAGGCCGAGCTCGGCGAGGTCTTCGGCGTCGAGGACCGTCCCGCCCCCGGCACCGCCGACCGGATCTACGACCGGATCGCCGAGCGGCTCGCGGAACCGTCCTTCCGGCCGCGCGCGCTGTTCGAGCGCTTCGGCATCGACGTCCTCGCCACGACCGACGACCCCTGCGACGATCTCGCCGCGCACCGCGCCCTCGCCGAGGACGCCGCCTGGCGGGCGCGGGTCGTCCCGACGTTCCGCCCCGACCGCTACCTGGAGCCGGGCCGGGACGGCTGGGCCGACGCGGTCGCGCGGCTGGGCGAGGCCGCCGACACCGACACGTCCGGCTACGAGGGGTACGTCCGCGCGCTGGAAGCGCGGCGCCGCCACTTCGTCAAGCACGGCGCGACGTCCGCCGACCACAGCCACGCGGACGCCCGCACGGACCCGCTGCCGGCCCGCGACGCCGGCCGCATCTACCGCGCCGCCCTCGCCGGCGACGCGACGGAGGCGGAGGCGCTCGCGTTCCGGCGGCACATGCTGCTGGAGATGGCCCGCATGTCGTGCGAGGACGGCCTCGTCATGACGCTGCACCCGGCGGTGCGCCGCAACCACCACCCGCCGACCCTGCACCGCCACGGCCCCGACACCGGCCACGACATCCCCCTGCGCGCCGAGTTCACCGACGCGCTCCGCCCGCTGCTGGAGCGGTACGGGACCGCGGACGGCTTCCAGCTCGTCCTGTTCACCATCGACGAGACGGCGTTCTCCCGGGAGATCGCCCCGCTCGCCGGTTTCTACCCGTCGGTGTACGCGGGGGCGCCCTGGTGGTTCCTCGACGCGCCCGAAGCGATCCGCCGGTACCAGCGGTCCGTCACCGAGACGGCGGGGCTCTCCCGTACCACCGGATTCGTGGACGACACCCGCGCCTTCTGCTCGATCCCGGCCCGGCACGACATGTCCCGCCGCCTGGACAGCGGGTTCCTCGCCGAGCTGGTGGCCGAGCACCGGCTGACCGAGGACGAGGCTTTCGAGGCGGCCGCGGAACTGGTGGCCGTCAACCCGCGCCGGGCGTTCAAGCTGTGATCCCGCCGCTGACCCGTGCCCGCGACGGCCGTCCGTCCGCCCCGGTGCGGATCCTCCACCTCGGCCTCGGCGGTTTCTTCCGCGCCCACCAGGCGTGGTACACCGAGAACGCGCCGGACGCCCCGGAGTGGGGCATCGCCGCGTTCACCGGCCGCAGCACGCGGACCGCGGACCGCCTGAACGCCCAGGACGGGATGTACACGCTGGTCGCGCGCGGCCCCGACGGCGACCGCTTCGAGCGGGTCGGCGCCGTCTCGGCGGCGCACCCCGGCGGCGACCACGCGGCCTGGCTGAGGTACTGGCGCGAACCCCGCCTCGCGGTCGTCACGCTGACGGTGACCGAAGCCGGGTACACCCGGACGCCCGGCGGCGCCCTGGACACCGCCCTCCCGGACGTCCGCGCCGACATCGCGGCGCTCCGCGCCGCCCCGCACGCCCCCGTCGGCACGGTGGCGGCCCGGCTGCTGGCCGGACTGGCCGCACGGCGGCGGGCCGGCGGCGGACCGGTCGCGGTCGTGCCGTGCGACAACCTCCCCGGCAACGGCCGGACGGCCGCCCGGATCGTCCGCGAGCTCGCCGAGGCGGTCGGCCCGGCCTGGGCGCGCGCGGCGGCGCACGCCTCCTACGTGGACACGGTCGCGGACCGCATCACCCCCTGGCCGACGGGCGAGACCGCGGCCGCGGTGGCCGCCGCCACCGGCAGGACCGACGCCGCGCCCGTCGTGGCCGAACCGTTCGCCGAATGGGCGCTGTGCGGGGAGTTCCCCGCGGGACGTCCGCGCTGGGAAGCCGCGGGCGCCCGTTTCGTCCCCGACATCGCCCCCTACGAGCGCCGCAAGCTCCGGCTCCTCAACGGCGGCCACTCGCTCCTCGCC
This sequence comes from Actinomadura rifamycini DSM 43936, assembly GCF_000425065.1. GTDB lineage: Bacteria > Actinomycetota > Actinomycetes > Streptosporangiales > Streptosporangiaceae > Spirillospora > Spirillospora rifamycini. The sequence continues at coordinate 14,487 of NZ_AULB01000009.1, read as the reverse complement.
TACGCCGGCTCCCTGCGCGGCCACACCACCGTCGCCGAGGCCATGACCGACCCGCTCTGCCGGACGTGGCTCACCGAGTGGTGGGACGAGGCGTCCGCCGGGCTCGGCGCCGGCCCCGGCCCGGCCGCCTACCGCGCCGCGCTCGTCGAACGCTTCGCCAACCCGCGGATCGCCCACGCCCTCGCCAAGATCGCGGAGAACGGCGCCGACAAGCTCCTCGACCGCGTCGTCCCCGCCGTCCGCGCTGCGCGCGGGAGCGGGAGGATCCCCGCCGCCGCGGTCCGGATCATCGCGGCGTACCTGCTGTACGAGCGCGGCGGCACCGCCCGATCCGTGTCCGGCCCGCCGCGGGACGCGGCATGCGGCATCCTGCACCGGCTCGACCCGGCGCTGGCCCTCGACCCCGGTCTGGTGGACGCGGTCGCCCTGCAAGCCCACGAGCTGGCCCGGAGGTGACGAGCGGAACGCCCTTCCGCGTCCGGCCGTCCGGCGGGGCGGGTGCCGCTCATTCCGATGGCGGGCGCAACGGCAGACGCAGGACCATGCGGGTCCCCTCTGCTTGATCGGCGATGTCCAGGGTGCCGTGATGGGCGTGGGCGATCTGCCGGGCGATCGACAGCCCGAGGCCGGTGCCCTCGGGGTCGCTGCGGCGGGCGTCGGGCCGCCGGTAGAAGCGGTCGAAGACGGCCTCGCGTTCGGTGGCGGGGATGCCGGGGCCATCGTCGGCGATCTCCAGGACCGCCTGGTCGCCGGTGCTCGCCACCGAAACGCCGACGCGGGCGCGGGCGTGCCGCTCGGCGTTGGACAGCAGGTTGTTCAGCAGCCGCCGCAACCGGCGGACCGATCCCTCCACCATGACGCCCGGCGCCAGGTCGCCGGTCTCCTCCACGGCGGGCGAACGGGCCGCGAGCTCGTCCCGGACGAGGCCGCCGAGGTCGACCGCCTGGGTGGGCATCGGGCTGCCCGCCTCCAGACGGGCCAGCTCCAGCAGGTCGGCGACGATGTCACCGAGCCGTTCGGCATCGTGCAGGGCGGCGTGCAGCACCTCCCGGGAGTCGGCGTCCGGGTCGGAGAGGGCGAGTTCCAGGCGGGTCTGCAGGCCCGCCAGCGGGCCCCGCAGGTCGTGGGAGGTGTCGGCGACCACCTGCTGCTGGCGGCGCAGCGCCTGCCGCGCCGCGTCGGCGGCCCGGCGCTCGCGCGCCCGGGCGTCCTGCAGCCGCCGGTTGACCTGCTGCAGCTCCTGCCCGCGCACGAAGAGCTCGGCCTCCGCCGCCTCCACGCCGTCGGCGACCGTGGCGGCCTGCGCCGGAGCCGGGCCGCCGCTCCGGCTCCGGGCGTCGGCCTCCCGGATCCGCTGGACGAACTCGGTCACCTCCGACACCCGGTTCAGAACCAGGACGACGCGGCCGTCCCGGTCCTTCACCGGCGAGTTGACCGCGGTCCAGTACCTCTCCCGGAACACCCCGGGCCGGTCGGCTTCCTCCAGGTCGTACCGCTGCAGCGCCAGCACATCGGTCTCCCCCTCGCTGACGACCCGCTGCAGCGAGGCCCGCAGTTCCCGGGGGCCTCCCGACGGCCCGCCGGAGAACACGTCGAACATCTCCCGTCCGATCAGCCGGTCGCGCGACTGGCCCACCAGCTCCTGGTAGGCGTGGTTGGCCGCGACGAACACCAGGTCCGTCGACAGCACCGCGCACGCGACGGGCAGCGCCTCGAACACTTCGGAGAAGTTCACCTCGCTCACCCGGTGATTTCTACTCCACGCACGGTCAACGCCGCCGTCCCGGCGGGTAGGCCCCCCGCAAAGCCTCCGCCGCGCGCCGCACCGGCGGCGATCCCGGGTCCCCGGAACGGGCGCGGGACCTGCCCCGCCCGGAGGGCGACGTACCGCTCCGCCGCCAGGGGTTCGCCGGGCGGGCGCGGTTCGAGGCGGCGGGAACGGGCACCGCCGGACGGGCGGACCAGCCGAGGAGAGGAACCAGGCGGCCATGACACAGCCGAGCACCTCCAGGGGGCGGGCGCGCACCGCCGGGGCGCAGCTGAACCTCGCCGGCGGCATCCGGGAGTTCGCGCGCAGCACCCCGGCGGCCACGGCGCTCGTCGACGGCGACCGCCGGATGACCTTCGCCGAACTCGGCGACCGCAGCGACCGCGTCGCGGCGCTGCTGGCCGACGCCGGGTCGGGGGCGGGCGGCCGGGTCGCGGTGCTGCTGGGGAACCGGCTCGAGTACGTGGAGATCGCGGCGGGCGCCGCGAAGGCGGGCGCCGTGCTGGTGCCGCTCGACCCGCGCGGCACCGCCGCCGAGCACGCCGCGCTGATCGACCGGTCGGGGGCGTCCGGGCTGGTCGCCGACGCCGCGTTCGAGGCGGACGTCCCCGACGCGGCCGAGGACCTGCCGCTCGTCCTCCGGCTCGGCGCGGGATCCTGGGGGCGCCCCTACGAGCGGGCCCTCGCGGCGTCGCGGGCGGCCGACCCGCGCGCCGACGTCGGCGAGACCGACCCGTTCTGCGTCCAGTACACCTCCGGGACGACCGGACGGCCGAAGGGCGCGCTGCTGACCCACCGCTCGCGGGTGCTCACCATGTTCGGCTGCGCCGTCGACTACGGCCTCGGGCCCGGCAGGCGCACCGCCGCGGTCGCGCCGATGGCGCACGGCGCCGGGTTCTGCTTCGCCTACGCGGGCCCGTTCCTCGGCGGCACCACGTCCATGATGCGCCGCTGGGACCCCGAGGAGCTCCTCCGCATGATCGAGCGCGACCGGCTCCAGACGGTCTTCCTGGTGCCGACGCACGCGCACGCGCTGCGGCGGGTCATGGAGCAGGCACCGCGCAGGCACGACCTGTCGAGCCTGGAGACGATGTACTTCGACGCCGCGGCGCTGCCGGTGCCGCTGAAGGAGTGGGTCATCGACGCCTTCCCCGGCGTCGGCGTGCACGAACTGTACGGGTCCACGGAGGCGGGCATCGTCACGAACCTGCGCCCCCCGGACGCGCTCCGCAAGGCCGGGACGGTCGGGCACCCCTGGTGGATGACGGAGGTGGCGCTGCTCGCGCCCGACGGGCGGGAGGCCGGGCCCGGCGAGCCGGGCGAGCTGTTCAGCCGTTCGCCGTTCACCATGCTCGGCTACCTGGACGATCCCGGGGCGACCGCCGAGGCGGTCCGGCCGGACGGCTTCCTCACCTCCGGCGACGTCGCGGTCCGCGACGACGAGGGCTTCATCGCCATCGTCGACCGCACCAAGGACGTGATCGTCTCCGGGGGGTCGAACATCTACCCGCGCGAGATCGAGAACGTCCTCGCCGGCTGCGACGGCGTCGCCGAAGCCGCGGTCGTCGGGCTGCCCGACGAGAAGTGGGGCGAGGTCCCCGGCGCGTTCGTCGTCCCGCGTCCCGGCCGCGACCTCGACTTCGCCGCCCTGGAGGCGGCCGTCCGCGCCGTCCTGGCCCCCTACAAGGCGCCGAAGGTGTGGCGCGCCGTGGACGCGCTGCCGCGGAACACCGGCGGCAAGATCCTCAAACGCGTCCTCCGGGAGGTCTACGGCGGGCCGCGATGAGGACCGAGGGCGTCGCGTCGAACCCGGGCCGGGTTCGGGATCGCCGGGGCCGCTCCGTCATCGCGGGCCTCGCGCGGGGTCCGGGTCCGCCTCCGGGTTTCGCGCGGTGATCAGGTGCTGCAGGGTGCGGCGGTGGTCCGCCGCGACGCCGTGGACGCCGTCGAGCTCGTAGAGCTCGGTCAGCGGAGCGACCTCGACGTCCGCGAAGCCGGCGGCGACGATGCGCTCCCGCCAGGCGGTGATCGTCTCCGCTTCGGCCAGCACCAGGGCGCGGCGGGCCTCCTCGTCGTAGGCCCGTGCCCGCGGGTCGGTGTCGGAATGCCGCATTCCGCCCGCGTGCCAGGGGGCGTCCACGACGGCCAGCCGGCCGCCCGGCCGGAGCAGGCGGCGCCAGTTGCGCAGCGCCGTGTCGACGTCGGGCAGCGTCCACAGGAGGTAGCGGCTGACGATCGCGTCGAAGGGGGCGCCGGGCACCGCCGGCCTGACCGCGTCGCCCTGGAGGAAGGCGATGTCGAGCCCGCGGCGGCGCGCGTTGCCGCGGGCGTGGTCGAGCATGGCGGGGGCGATGTCGATCCCGGTCACCCGGCGGCCGAGGGCGGCGATGGTCAGTGCGGCGTGCCCGGTGCCGGTGCCCGCGTCGAGCACGGTCTCGGCGTCGTCCGGCAGCGCGTCCCGCCAGACCCGGGTCCAGGCGGCGCCGTAGTCGGGGTGCGCCAGCCGCTCCTCCTGGAACCGCTGGTAGGCGGGGGCGTGCTGGTCCCAGTACCAGGTGATCCGGTCCTGGATCGGCGAGTTCGGCGGCACGGCGTCACTTCCCATCAAGGTGGTCCGCCAGGCGCTCCAGCCCGTCGAGGACCAGAGGCGTGGGCGGTTCGGTGAAGTTGAACAGCTGCACCGCGACCGCGTCGTTCCGCACGGCGCGGAGCTCGCGGGCGCCGGGGATGTCGAGCAGGGCCTGCTCGATCTCCCGGTCGGTCCCGTCGGTGTGCAGCAGGACGATGACGTCGGGGTCGCGCGCCAGCAGCTCCTCCATCGAGACCTCGAAGACGCGCTTGTCGACGTCGGCGAACACGTTCCGGGCGCCGAGCGTCTCGAGCTGCGGCGTGGCCATGCTCTGCCCGCCGTAGGCCCCGACGGTCCCTTCGCCCCGGTAGGGCCACAGCACGGCGGCCTTGCGGCCCTTCCGGCCGGACGGCTCCGTCCGGACGGCCCGGACGCGCTGCCGGAGGTCCTCGACGGCCCGCTCCGCCTCGGCCCGCCGGTCGAAGACCTTGCCGTACAGCCGCATCTGCTCGTAGATCGTCTCGTAGCCGGGATCCCGGATGCCGTCCGGGCAGAAGCTGGGCTCGTCGAGCACGGGGATGCCGACGGCGGCGAGGGCCTCCCGCGAGACGCCGTCCGGCAGGCCGAGCACCAGGTCGGGTTCCTGAGCGATGATCGACTCGGTGGAGATCTTCAGGTGTCCGTCGGAGCCGAGGCGGTCGGTGAGGGAGGGGACCCTCTCGACCGCCGCGAGGGTCTCTGCGGAGTAGTACTCCGGCGGGAACCGCCCGGCCCGCGAGGCCAGCCGGTCGAGCACGCCGAGCGTGGACAGGTACTGCAGCGGAGCACTGTTCACGATCATGACGCGGGAGGGCGGCTCCGGCACCCGGACGTCCGCCCCGCAGTTCTCGACGGTCAGGGGGAAGCCCGCCGCCGTGCCGCCGCCCGCCCCGGAGCCGGTCGAGCCGCAGCCGGTGAGCACGGCGGCCAGCAGGACGGCCGCGGACCAGGCGAGGTGTCGCTTCACGGGCGGATCACTCCTTGCGGTGACCGGCGCGCCGTTCAGGCCGGCCGGAGGCGGGGACGGACGCGGGGACGGACGCGGGGCCGCCGGCCGGTCCGGACACGGCGTCGAGCGGGTGGAAGAGGAACTGGATGCCGCGGGACGTCTCGAGGCGCTCGACCCCGACGCCGTAGACGCCTTCGAGCAGCTCGGCCGTCAGCACGTCGGCGCACGGCCCGTGCGCGACGACGTCGCCCTCGTGGAGCACCAGGACGTCGTCGCAGTAGCGGGCGGCCAGATTGAGGTCGTGCAGCACGATGACCGTGGTGACGCCGAGCCCGCGGATCAAGGCGAGCAGCTCGTGCTGGTAGCGGATGTCGAGGTGGTTGGTCGGCTCGTCGAGCACCAGGTGGGTGGGGCGCTGCGCCAGAGCGCGCGCGATCATCACGCGCTGCTTCTCCCCGCCGGACAGCCCGGTGAAGACGCGGTCCGCGAGGTGCCGCGCGCCGACCCTGCGCAGGACGGCCGCCGCGATGCGGTGGTCCTCCGCGCCGTTGCGCGCGAACATCGCCTGGTGCGGCACCCGGCCGAGCATGACCATGTCGGCCACGGTCATCGGCAGGTCGCCCGACGGCTCCTGCAGCACGACGGCGACCTGCCGGGCCAGTTCCCGGTGGGGGAAGGAGTCCAGCGGACGCCCGTCGAGCAGCACCCGGCCGCTGCGCGGGGCCGCGATCCCGGTGAGCATCCGCACCAGCGTGGTCTTGCCGCTGCCGTTGGGGCCGAGCAGCCCGAGGACCCGGCCGGACTCCGCCCGCACGTCGATGTCGCGCACCACGGTCGTCGCACCGTACGCGTAGCCGAGCCCGACTCCTTCGATCACGGGTGCCTCACTCGCTTCCTGCGTGCAGCCGGCGGACCAGGATGAGCAGGAACGGCGCGCCGACGAGCGCGGTGATGATGCCGATCGGCAGCTCCTGCGGGCTGAGGATCATGCGGGCGGCCAGGTCGGCCCACAGCAGGAACGTCGCGCCGATCAGCGCGGCGACGGGCACGGCCCGCCGGTGCGTGGCCCCCACCGCCCGCCGGGCCAGGTGCGGGATCACCAGCCCGACGAAGCCGATGCTGCCCGCGGCGGCCACCAGCACCCCCACGGCCAAGGACACCAGGACCAGCAGCACCAGGCGGAACCGCGTCGGCGAGATGCCCAGGGTGTGCGCGGTCTCGTCCCCGAGCGCCAGGGCGTCCAGGCGCCGTCCCCACAGCGTGAGCAGCGCGGTCACCAGGGCGACGGCGACCAGGACCACGGCCAGCGGCGCCGACCAGTGCGCCAGCGCCAAGGTGCCCAGCAGCCAGAACAGCACCGACCGGGAGCCCTCCGCCGAGTCGGACGCGAAGATCAAGAAGCTCGTCAGGGCGTAGAGCGCGTAGCCGACGGCCACGCCGGTCATCAGCAGCCGCGTCGAGGTGATCCGCCCGGCCGCCCGCGCGATCACGAAGACCAGCAGCGAGGCGGCCAGCGCACCCAGGAATGCCGCGGCCTGCAGCGCGTGCTCCCCCCACCCCGCGCCGAACCCGAACAGGATCGCGGCGGCGGCGCCCGTCGAGCCGCCCGAGTTGACCCCGAGCAGGTACGGGTCGGCCAGCATGTTCCGCACCATCGCCTGCAGGGCCGTCCCGGTGACGGCGAGCCCGGCGCCGACCGCCGCGCCGAGCAGCACGCGCGGCAGCCGGACCCGCCACACGATCGCGTCCTGCGACGACCGCCAGGTGGCCTCGGCCGGGCTGCCGATCAGATGGTGGCCGACGATCTCGAGGACGGTCGGCGGCGGCACGGACACCGAGCCCATCCCCACCGCCGCGACGACCGTGCCGCAGAAGACCGCCAGCAGCCCGAGCAGGAGCAGCAGGTACCGGCGCCGGCGGGACGACGCCCCGAGGTCGTCGTCGAGGCCGTCGTCGAGGCCCGACGCGGGTACCCCGGCCGACGGGGCCACCGATGACGCCCTCATGCATCCCCTCAGTTCTTGCGGTCGATGTGCAATAACTAATGTGATGCAGGAAGCCCCGGCAAGCAAGATCACCGCGCGAGAAACCTTCGGCGCCGGGGCGGGCCGCGCAGGCCCCGTGGAGGACGTGGCGGCCACCCGGTCCATCTGGCGTCCGACCTCGGCGAGCACGTGGCGGGCGCCCCGGCACGGAACTCCCGCGCCGGCACCGTCCACGTACGATGTGCGGATCATGGTCTTCATCCGGGTGCTGGGCTCGTTCGCGGCCGAGGTGCACGGTGAGAGCGTCCACCTCGGCGGGCCGCGGCAGCGGGGCGTGCTGGCGCTGCTGGCGGCGGCGCGCGGCCGGGTCGTGCCGGTCGACCGGATGATCGAGGACCTGTGGCGCGGGGAGCCGCCCGCGCGGGCGCTGACGTCCCTCCAGGCATACGTGTCCAACCTGCGCCGGCTGCTGGAGCCCGCGCGCCCGCCGCGCACGCCGGCCCGGCTGCTGGTGAGCGCCCCGCCCGGCTATGCGCTGCGGCTGCCGCCGGAGTCGGTGGACGCGTGGCGGTTCGAGGACCTGCTCGACCGGGCCCGGGCCGACCCCGACCCGCGCGCCGCCCGGGCCCGGCTCGCCGAGGCGCTGGCGCTATGGCGGGGGCCGGCGTTCGCCGAGGTCGCCGACGAGCCGTGGGCCGCCGCGGAGACGGCCCGGCTCAACGAGCTGCGCCTGGTCGCCGCCGAGCTGCACGTCGCCGCGGGGCTGCGCACCGGCGACCCCGCCGCGGTGGTGCCGCAGGCCGAGCGGCTCACCCGCGAAGAGCCGCTGCGCGAGGAGGGCTGGCGCCTGCACGCCCTGGCCCTGTGGAGCAGCGGCCGCCAGGCCGACGCGCTGGCGGCGCTCCGCCGCGCCCGCGGCGTCTTCGCCGAGGAGCTCGGGCTCGACCCCGGCCCGGACCTGACGGCGCTGGAGGAGGCGATCCTCACCCGCCGCACGGACGTCATGCGCGAGACCGTGCCGCCGCCACCGCCGCCACCCCCCTCGCCACCGCCGCCCGCACCGCCGTCAGCGCCGGTCGGCGAGGCGCCGTTCGTCGGACGGGAGGCGGAACTGTCGGCGCTGGTCACGGCCGCCGCCGAGGCCGCCGGGGACGGCGCCCGCGTCGCCCTCGTCACCGGTGAGGCCGGGCTCGGCAAGTCCACGCTCCTGGAGCACCTCGGCGGACGCCTGGAGCGCGACGGGTGGCTGGTCGCCGCCGGCCACTGCCCCGAGGTCGACGGGGCGCCGCCCGCGTGGGCCTGGACCGAGGCGCTGCGGGCCGTCGCCGCGGCCGCGCCCCCGGGCGCGTTCGCCGCCGACCTCGCGCCGCTGCTCACCGACACCGGGCCGGTGGCCGCCGACGCCGCCGCGGGGCGGTTCCGCCTGCGCCGGGCCGTGTGGCGATGGCTGGCGGCGGTCGCCACGGAACGCCCGGTCGCCGTCGTGCTGGACGACCTGCACCGGGCGGACGCCGCCACGCTCGAACTGCTCGGCGGCGGCCTCGGCCTGCGGGCCCCGATCCTGGTCGTCGCCGCGTACCGCGCGGACGAGAGCGCGCACCTCACCGACACGCTGGCCTCCCTCGCGCGCGCCGCGCCCCTGCGCCTGCCGCTGCGGGGGCTGGACGGCGAGGCCGTGGCGGAGCTCGTGCGGGCCGAATGCGAGACCGACGAGGAGACCGTCGCGGGGATCGCGGAGCGGACCGGCGGGAACCCGTTCTACGTGCGGGAAAGCGCCCGGCTGCTGAACGGCGAAGGCGCGCTGGTCGCCCTCTCCGAGGTCCCCGAAGGCGTGCGGGACGTCCTGCGGCGGCGCTTCGCGCGGCTGCCCGAGGGAGGCGTGGCCGTGCTGCGGCTGGCCGCGGTCGCGGGCCGGGAGAGCTCGGTGGAGGTGCTGGTGAACGCCGCCGACACCGACGAGGACGGCGTGCTGGACGCGCTGGACGCGGGTGTGATCGCCGGACTGCTGAGCGAGCCCGGCCCCGGACGGGTGCGGTTCGTCCACGCCCTCGTCCGCGACACCCTCGTCGCCGACGTCAGCCGCCTGCGGGCTGCCCGCATGCACGCCCGCATCGCCGCCGCGCTGGAAGGCACCGGCGACGTCGCGGCGCTCGCGCACCACTACGCGCGGGCCGGTTCTCCCAAGGCCGTCCGGTACTGCGTCGAGGCCGCCGACCTGGCCGAGGCGCGCTACGCCCACGACGTCGCGGCCGATCTCCTCACCGCCGCGCTCGCGAACGCGTCCGACCCGCGGGAGCGCGTCGACCTGCACGGCAGGCTGCTGCGCGCGCAGATCCGGGCGGGGGCCGTCGGAGCCGCCCGCGAGACACGCCGCGAAGCCGTGGAGTACGCGGAGTCCCTGGGCCGCGACGACCTGATGATCGCCGCGTTCACCGCCTGGACCGAGCCGACGCCGTGGCAGTCCCGCCCGTACGGCACCGTGGACCGCCCCGTCGTCGACCGGCTGAGCCGCCTGCTCGAGCGCACCGACCTGGCCCCGGAGACGCGCGGCCGGCTCCTCGTCGCCTACGCCGACGAACTGGCGGGCGAGGACGACCCCACCGTCCTGGCGGCGGCCCGCGAGGCGCTCGGCCTCGCCACCGGGCCGCACCTGCGGGCGGCGGCGCTCGGGGTCCTGGCCCGAGGCATCGGCGGGCCGGACGGACGCGCCGGACTCTGCCGCGACCTGGTGGCGATCGGCGTGGAGCACGGCGTGCCCGCCTACCGCGTCGCCGGCCTGCTCAACCACGCCTGCGCCGCCGCCGAGGCCAACGACCCGGCCACCATGCGCCGGACGGCCGCCGAGGCCGGCGGCCTCGCGCGCGCCTACCGGCTGCCCGAGGCGGCGGGCGTCGCCGAGGTGACACTGGCGACCCTGGCCCTCATCGAGGGCCGGTCCGCCGACGCCGAACGGCGCTACCGGCGGGCCGCCGACGGCATGCGGCGCGCCGGCTCCCTGCACGCCTCCGGCTTCCTCGGCTTCGCGCTGGCCGCGACGTGGATGAGCGACGGCACCCTCGTCACGCGTCTCGACGAGGTGCGCGCCCTCCACGAGGCGGCGGGCCCGATGGCGTCCGACCTGCTGGTCCTCGCCCTGCACGGCAACGGCCTGAGCGGCGAGGCCCGCCGGGTCCGGACCTCCGCCCCGATCCGCCCCGACTACTTCTTCACCTTCCTCACGACTCTCCGCGCCATGGCCGCCATGGCCCTGGACGACCGCGCCGCCGCCGAGGAGACCTACGCGAGGCTGCTTCCGCACCGCGGCGGCCCCCCGGCGGGTGCCGCGAGCCTGTCGCTGGCGCTGCGCCCGGTCGCCCACACCCTCGGTGAACTGGCCCTTTTCCTCGGCCGCGACCGGCAGGCCGCCGCCGCCCATTTCGCCGAGGCCGCCGCCATCGCCGACCGGTGGAACGCCCCCCACTGGGCCGCCGACGCCCGCTCGCGAATCCCCGCCTGAGTCGCGCCGCCTGAGTCGCGCCGACGGCGTCGACGCCGTCGGCCGGGCGTCACGGCGAGGGGATCACGGCGATCGGGCAGGGGGCGTGGTGCACGGCGCCGTGCCCGACCGCGCCCAGCGCCGGGAGCGGACGCCGGTGCCGATGCGCGCCCACCACCAGCAGCCGCGCGTTCCGCGCCGCGTCCGCCAGCGCCGCCACGGGCTGCGCGCAGGGCAGCTCCTCGATCACCTCGACCTCGGGATGGCGGGCGCGCCAGGGAGCGACGACCCCGGCCAGGGACTCGCCGAGCTCCTCCCGCGTCCGGGCGTGGTCGGCGGCGGTGACGGCGGGCTGCATCGACGGAGGCAGCCGCCAGGCGTGGACGACCCGCAGCCTCGCCTTGTGCAGGAGTGCGGCGTCGAAGGCGTACTCCAGGGTCGCCTCCATGCCCCGCAGCAGGTCCACGCCCACGACGATCTCCTCGCCGTCGCCGCGTCCGCGCACGATCACGACCGGTACCGGCAGGTGCCCGGCCAGCCGCAGCCCGTTGGACCCCAGCAGCAGGCCCCGGAACCCGCCGAGTCCGCGGCTGCCCAGCACCAGCTCGTACGCCCCCTCCGCCTCCCGGCGCAGGACGACCGGGACGGCGTCGGCCACGACCGCCGTCGTGACCTCCAGGCCCGGCCGTCCGTCCGAGGCCCTCCGCTCGGCGTCCGTCACCGCCTTCCGGCCGGACGCGGCGGCATGGTCGTCGACCTGCACGGGCGCGTACGCGGGGGCGCCGAACGCGTACGGCCAGACCGCCGCGGCGTGCACGATGTGCAGCGGCCTTCCGCGCCGGGCCGCCTCGTCCGCCGCCCAGTCCACCGCCCGGTCGGCGCATTCGGACCCGTCCGTCCCCACCACGATGCGTTCCGGCATGCCTCCTCCTTCGCGTGCGGCGTCCCGGAGCCGCGCCACGACGCGCCTTCGGCGCCGGATTCCACCCCATCAAGCCGGGCCGCTCCGTCCCCAGGGGCGAACGTCCCGTCGTCCGGCTCCGACCACGGACCTTCGTCCCTGCGCGGCCCGGCGTCTCCTCACACGGCTCACACGGCCGCGGGGACGGCCGACACGACACGGAGGCCGATCCGCGGGAGACCGCCGATCGAGGCGCGCACCGGGCACGCCTCCATGGCGGCGAGGAACCCCCCGTGCTCCTCCGGCGACAGCGGCAGCGGCGGCCGCACGTCGAGGTCGACGCGATCGACGCGGGGCGGCCGCCCCGGCCCCATGGCGAAGTCGGCCATGACCTCCAGTCCGTCCGCGGGGAGCCCGCGCCGGACGAGGTACTCCCGGCCCTGGTGGGCCGCACCGGCCGCCAGCGCGGCGACGAACAGCTCCACCGGCGTCGGGCCGCAGTCGAGACCGCCCGACGTGTACGGCCGGTCGAGGTTCACGACGTGATCGCGGACGATGACGGCGAAAGCGGTCTTCTCCCGGTGCAGGACCGTCATGGTGCTCATAGCGCTCGCCTCCCGTGGCGTCGCCGCGGATCGTTCCGGACCTCAAGCCTCGCCCGGCGGCGCGCGCCCGGGTAGGGATGAAGGTCCCTTCACGGCGGGACCGTCGGCCGGGCCGGCGCCCGCCGCGGGACACGGCGCCGGTCAGTCCCCGTCCAGGGGCGCCGTCCATTCGAGTTCGGTGCCGCCGCCGGCCCGGGGCCGGACGGCGAACGCGCCGCCGCACCGCTCGGCGCGTCCCCGCAGGTTGTCGAGGCCGCTGCGGCGCTCCGTCCCGGTCATCCCGACGCCGTCGTCCTCGACGCGCAGCGTCAGCTTCTCGCCCGCGTGCACGGTGACCTGCACCGCACCGGCGCGGGCGTGCCGGGCCGCGTTGGACAGCGCCTCCCGGAGCACGGCGACCGCGTGGTCGGCCGTCTCGTCGTCCACGAGCGTGTCCAGCGCGCCGTCCAGCCGGACGGACGGGGGGAAGCCCAGGCTCTCGGCGGCGGCGTCGATCACCGCGTGCAGGCGGCCGCGGAACGTCCCGTCGCCGGACGGCGTCTGCAGCGCGTAGATCGTCGAGCGGATCTGCCGCATCGTGGCGTCCAGGTCGTCCACCGCCCGCCGCACCCGCGCGTCCACCTCGGGCTTCTGGACGATCTCCAGGGTGGCCATCAGGCCCATCGCGGTGGCGAACAGCTGCTGGATCACGGTGTCGTGGAGGTCCTTGGCGATGCGGTCGCGGTCCTCCAGCAGCGCCAGCCGCTCGGCGTCCCTGCGCCGGTCCGCCAGTTCGAGCGCCACCGCCGCCTGGCCGGCGTACGCCTCCAGCAGCCGCTGCGCGCCCTCGGGGAAGGCGTGCCCGCCGGGCGCGTTCATCGCCCAGACCACGCCCCGCGCCTGCTCCCCCGCCCCCAGCGGCACCATCAGGAGCGGACCGACGCCGAGCGCCCCCGACACCTCGCTCCCGCGCAGCGCCCCGTCGCCGTCGGCCACGCGGAGCGACGCGCCCGTCGTGAACACCTCGCCGCCCGTGGATCCCTCGACCGGCACGGCGCCGCCGCGGACCTGGTCCGCCCCGCGCCCGTCCGCGGCCACCGTCTCGAACCGCTCGCGGTCCTCGTCGACCAGGGCCACGGCCGCGAGGTCCGCGCCGACGACCTCGCGGGCGCGCCGCGCGACGACCGCCGTCGCCTCCACCGGATCGGGCCCCGACAGCAGCGCCGTGGAGATCTCGGCGGACGCCTTCAGCCACCGCTCCCGGCGCCGCGTCTCCTGGTAGAGGCGGGCGTTCTCGATCGCGATACCGGCGGCCGTCGCGAGGGCGGTGACCACGGCCTCGTCCTCTTCCTCGAACGCACCGCCGTCGGTCCGCTCCGTCAGGTAGAGGTTGCCGAACACCTCGCCGCGGATCCGGATGGGGACCCCCAGGAAGGAGCGCATCGGCGGATGGTGGTCGGGGAAGCCGTAGGAGTCGGGGTGCCGGGACAGGTCGGCGAGCCGCAGCGCGCGCGGATCCTTGATCAGCAGCCCGAGGATGCCGTGCCCGTGCGGCCAGTGGCCGATCCGCGCGATCTCCTCCTCGGTGACGCCGACCGTGATGAACCGGACGAGCCGTTCCCCCTCCTCGTCGATCACCCCCAGCGCCCCGTACCGGGCCTGCGCGAGACCGGCGGCGGCCTCGGCGATCCTGCGCAGCACCGAGTCGAGGTCGAGGTCGCTGCCGATCGACACGACGGCGTCGAGCAGCCCGTGCACGCGGTCCCGGGACGCGCGGACGGCGTCCAGCCGGGCCTGCAGCTCGCCGAGCAGGTCGTCGAGCCGCAGATGAGGGAGGATTCCCCGGGCTCCCTCGTCGTCCGGCGGTGGCTCCAGAGGCACACTGCCATTATCGTCGCCCGCGCCGCGAATGCCACTTTCGGGACCTTGGTCCCTAAGGCCGGGGACTCCTGAAACCGCTCGGGAAAGCAAACGAAGGGTAGCGTTCGTTTCATGAGCACATGCTCGAGGGAGCGATGCCATGAATCCGACGACCGAAGGCCGTGACGCGGCGGCGGGCACGGCGATCCGCGTCTTCCTGCTCGACGACCACGAGGTCGTGCGCCGGGGCGTGTCGGCGCTGCTGTCGGCCGAGGCCGACCTCGAGGTCGTCGGCGAGGCGGGCACGATGGAGCAGGCCCTGGTCCGCGTCCCCGCCGTCCGGCCGGACGTCGCGGT
>NZ_AULB01000008.1 GCF_000425065.1 Actinomadura rifamycini DSM 43936 | reverse complement strand
TTGAGCGGGCCGATCTCGGCCGGGCCGACCTGGAGCGGGCCGACCCTGACCGGGCCGACCTTGACCGGGCCGATGTCGAGCGGGCCGATGTCGAGCGGGCCGATGTCGAGCGGGCCGATGTCGAGCGGGCCGATGTCGAGCGGGCCGATCTCGGCCGGGCCGATCTTGACCGGGCCGATCTCGGCCGGGCCGACCAGGAGCGGGCTGATCTCGTGGGTGGGGTGGAAGAGCTGGACGGCGCGGCCCGGGCGGACAGGGCGGACCGGGCGGACCGGGGGGACGGGGCGGGTCGAACAGGTCGGGTGAAGGGGCGGCCGGTCCCCGATGGGGTCGCGGACGAGGTCGCGGGAGAAGGGGTGCGGTCGTGAGCGCGGAGATCCTGCCGTGGCGTCGCCCGCGCAGGTGCGGGCGTACGCGCGGCGGCTGGTGCTGCGGCATCCGCGGGCGCTCGCGGGCGCGCTGGCGCTGCACGCGCTCGCGGCGGCCGCGGGGCTCGTCGCGCCGCGCCTGCTGGGCGGCCTGGTCGAGGACGTCGCGGACGGGCGCGCGGACGTCGACACCGCGGGGATCGCGATCGCCGCGTTCGTGATCGTCCAGGGGGTGCTGCTCCGGTACGCGCACCTGCAGTCGGCGAAGCTCGGGGAGCGGGTGCTGGCGCGGCTCCGCGAGGAGTTCGTCGGGCGGGTGCTGCGGCTGCCGCTGTCGACGGTGGAGCGCGCGGGCACCGGCGACCTGGTGACCCGCGCGTCGCGCGACGTCGACACGCTCGCGACGTCCGTCCGGTTCGCGATGCCCGAGACGCTGATCGCCGTCGTCATCACGGCGCTGACGGTGGGCGCGCTGCTGCTGAACGGTCCGCTGGTCGCGCTGCCGTGCCTGGTGTCGGTGCCGATCCTGTGGGGGGTGACCCGCTGGTACCTGCCGCGCGCCCACGCGGGCTACCTGCGGGAGAACGAGGCGTACGCGCGGATCACCGACGGGCTCGCCGAGACCGTGCACGGGGCGCGGACGGTCGAGGCGCTGGGGCTGGCGGAGCGGCGGCGCGCGCGGGGGGACGCCGACATCGCCGCGGCGTTCGAGGTCGAGCGGTACACGCTGCGGCTGCGGACGGTGCTGTTCCCGGTGATCCACCTCGGGTTCGTGCTGCCGGTCGCGGCGACCCTGCTCGGCGGCGGCCTGCTCTACATCGAGGGGCACGCGACGCTGGCGCAGGTCACGGCGGCGGCGCTGTACGTGCAGCAGCTGAGCGGGCCGGTGGAGACGCTGCTGATGTGGCTGGACGAGCTGCAGCTCGGCGGCGCGTCGCTGGCGCGGGTGCTGGGCGTGGGCGACGTCCCGCCGGACCGGGCGCCGGACGGCCGCGAGCCGGGCGGCGAGCGCATCACGGCCCGCGGCGTCCGGTACGCGTACCGGGGCGGGCGGGACGTCCTGCACGACGTGGACCTGGACCTGCGGCCGGGGGAGCGGCTGGCGGTGGTCGGGCCGAGCGGCGCCGGGAAGTCGACGCTGGGCCGGCTGCTGGCCGGGATCGACGGCCCCCGCACCGGGGAGGTCGCGGTGGGCGGCGTCCCGCTGGTGGGGCTGGCGCTGGACGACCTGCGCGGGCACGTCGCGCTGGTGACGCAGGAGCAGCACGTGTTCCGCGGGACGCTCCGCGACAACCTCGCGATGGCCCGCCCGGACGCGTCCGACGACGACCTGCGGCGCGTGCTGGCGGCCGTCGAGTGGGACGGCCCGGACCTGGACGCCGAGGTCGGTTCGGGCGACGCGGCGCCGTCCCCGGCGCAGGCGCAGCAGCTCGCGCTGGCCCGGCTCGTCCTCGCGGACCCGCACACGCTCGTCCTGGACGAGGCGACGTCGCTGCTGGACCCGCGCGCGGCCCGCCGCCTGGAGCGGTCGCTGGCGGCGGCCCTGGACGGGCGGACGGTCGTGGCGATCGCGCACCGCCTCCACACCGCGCACGACGCCGACCGTGTCGCGGTGGTGGAGGACGGGCGCATCAGCGAGCTCGGAACCCATGACGAGCTGCTCGCGCAGAACGGGTCTTACGCCGCCCTGTGGGCGTCCTGGCGCAGCTCCTGACCGCTTTACCTCGCCAGGGCCTTCTTGAGCCAGTCGACCTGGAGGTGCAGGAGGTTCTCCGCGACGACCTCCTGCGGCGTCATGTGCGTGACGCCCGACAGGGGGAGCACGGTGTGCGGGCGTCCCGCCGCGAGGAGCGCCGACGACAGCCGCAGCGTGTGCGCCGCGACCACGTTGTCGTCCGCGAGCCCGTGGATGATCATCAGCGGGCGCTCCAGCTTCCCGGCCATCTCGACGAGGGAGTTCGCCGCGTAGTTCTCCGGCTCCTCTTCGGGGTGGCCCAGGTAGCGCTCGGTGTAGTGGGTGTCGTACAGCTTCCAGTCGGTGACGGGCGCGCCCGCGATGCCCGCGTGGAAGACGTCCGGGCGCTTGAGGACGGCCAGGCCGGCGAGCCACCCGCCGAACGACCAGCCGCGGACGCCGACCCGGTCGAGGTCGAACGCGGCCGGGTGCAGCCGCGCCGCCTCGATCAGCGCGGCGATCTGGTCCTCCAGGACGGGCTCGACGAAGTCGCCGCGGACCGCGCGCTCCCACGCGGGCCCGCGCCCGGGCGTCCCGCGGCCGTCCGCGACGACGACGGCGAAGCCCTGGTCGGCGAGCCACTGCGCCTCGCAGTACGCCCGCCGGACGGCCAGGACGCGCTGCGCGTGCGGGCCGCCGTAGGGGTCCATGAGGACGGGCAGCCGGCCGTGGCCGGGCTCCCACCCGGTCGGCAGCACCACCGCCGTCCGGATCTGCCGGTCCCCGGCGCGGATCAGCTCGACGCGCGGGGTGATCACGGGCGTCTCGGCGAACGACGCGACCGGGTGCGTCCCGGCGGGCCCGCGGACCTCGACCTCCGAGCCCGGCCGGTCCAGCCGCGCGCCCGTCACGACGGTCACCGCACCGGACCGGACGCCCCCGAAAACGCCCTGGCCATCTGTGATTTTCGTCACATCGCCGCCGTCGAGGGAGTAGAGGTGGACCTCCGTGGGCTCCTCCGACGCGGTGAACAGGATCGAGTCGCCCTCCACCCCGAGGATCGACCGCACCTGGAGCCCGCCCGGCGTCACCGGCTCCCCGCCGATTGTGAGCCGCCGCGTGTCGGTCGCCCGGTCCTCGGTGGCCCAGACGAGCTCCCCGGCGCCGGTCCGCGCGGGCAGCCCCGGCACGATCTCCGTCCACACCGGGTCGTGCTCGTTGTGCAGCAGCGACGTCTCCCCGTTGGACGGGTCGACCCGCAGCACCCGCTGGGACCGCTGGTCGCGCGGCTGCACCACGATCAGCAGGCCGTGCCGGTCCCACAGCGCGTCGACGACGTAGGGGAACTCCCCGCGGTCCCACGCGACGGCGAGCCGCCCGCCGTCCACCTTCAGCAGCACCAGCGACACCAGCGCGTTCGGCGTCCCGGCGGCCGGGTAGGCGATCTCCGCGGGCGCCGCGTCCGGGTTCGCGGGGTCGGCGATGTGCCACCGCTGCACCGGCGTCTCGTCCACCCGCGCCGCGAGCAGCGTCTGGCCGTCCGGCGACCACCAGTGGCCGCGCATCCGGCCCATCTCCTCGGCCGCGACGAACTCCGCGAGCCCGTACGACACCTGCTCGGACTCCGGCTGGACGAGCGCGCGGTCGTCGCTCCCGTCCATCTCGATCACCCGCAGGGTGCGGCCCGACACGTACGCGACGCGCCGCCCGGCCGGGTCCGGCCGCGGGTCGAACACCGGGGTCGCCGCGGGCAGCTCCCGCACCTCGCCGCCGAGCAGGTCGGCGACGTACAGCTGCCCGCCGAGCGTGAACACCGCCTGCCGCACGTCCCGGTCGACGGCGTACCCGACGATGCCCCCGGCCTGCTCACGGGCCCGTTCGCGGCGGGCCCGCTCCTCCGCGGGCAGGTCCTCCTCCCCGGGCACGTCCAGCGCGGCGGGGTCGGCGACGAGCCGCTCCTCGCCCGTCGCCGCGTCCAGCGTCCACAGGCAGGTGACGGGATCGTCGCCCGCGCGGGTGCGCAGGAAGACCACGCGCGACTCGTCCGGCGCGATCTGGAAGGCGCGCGGGACGCCGAGGGAGAACCGTCGGGTGCGGGCGCTCTGCCGCGGATAGCTGATGCTCATGGGAATCGAGTCTGCCAGCCCGATCGTTGGAGAAGTACGGCGCGCGGGCCCCGCGCACCCCTATGATCACGGGTCGTCGCCTCGTGGGCGGTTAACGACCCCTGCCCGGGTCCGCGCTCGCGTAAGCTCAAAGCTTCCCCAAGCACTTGTTGTCGTCGCGGGCGGTGAGGAGAGTCAATGTCGGAGCTGCAGCCGGGTGATCCCCGGCGGCTGGGCTCGTACGAGGTGGTCCAGCGCCTCGGCGAGGGCGGCCAGGGGGTCGTCTACCTCGGCGTCGACGCCTCCGGAAGCCAGGCCGCGATCAAGCTGCTGCGCGCCGACCTGGCCGGCGACGCGTCGGCCCGGAACCGGTTCGTCCGCGAGGCCCAGGCCGCCAAGCAGGTCGCGCGCTTCTGCACCGCGCAGGTGCTCGAGGCCGACGTCGCGGGCGACCAGCCGTACATCGCGAGCGAGTACGTGCCCGGCCCGTCCCTGTACAAGCAGGTGACCGACAGCGGCCCCATCACCGGCGCCGCGCTCGAACGGCTCGCGATCGGCACGCTGACCGCGCTCACCGCGATCCACCAGGCCGGGATCGTCCACCGCGACTTCAAGCCGCACAACGTCATCATGGCGCCGGACGGCCCCCGCGTGATCGACTTCGGCATCGCGCGGGCCCTCGACACCGGCCAGACGAACGCCACGAAGGCGATCGGCACCCCGTCCTACATGGCCCCCGAGCAGGTCGCGGGCGCGACCCTCACCGAGGCCGTGGACGTCTGGGCGTGGGCGACCACGATGGTGTTCGCCGCCACCGGGCGCCCCCCGTTCGGCGACGACACGGTCGTCGCGGTCATCAACCGGGTCATGAACGAGCCGCCGTCGCTCGAGGGCGTCCCGCAGGACCTGCACCCGATGATCTCCGCGTGCCTCGCCAAGGAGCCCACCCAGCGTCCGACGGCCCAGCAGCTGATGATGGCCCTCATCGGCGGCGCGAACCCGAACGCCCCGATGGCGCCGGGCCAGACCCGCATGGACGACCCGACGCAGGCCACGTCGATGCTCGCCGAGGGCTCCACCCTCGCCGCCGGCATGGGCGCCGCGGGCATGGGCGCGATGGGCACCCAGCGCGTCTCGCCCGCCGACTACGACGGCGACCTCCCGCCCGCGCGCGGCTACACCGGCGCGCACCGCGGCGCCCCGCGCTACGACGATTACGACGACTTCGAGCCCGAGCGCCGCTCCAAGGCGCCGATCATCGCGGGCGTCGCCGTCATCGCGATGCTCGCCGTGATCGTGGGCGTCTTCATGGCGAACCGCGGCGGCGACGGCGAGTCGAACCTCCCGACGGTGGAGACGTCCCAGTCGACGTCCGAGACGCCGACCAGCGAGGAGCCGACGGAGGAGGAGCCCACCTTCAGCGAGCGGCCGACCACCGAGGCGCCGCAGACGACCCAGGCGCCGCAGACGACCCAGGCCCCGCAGACCTCCGAGCCCCCGCAGCCCACCGGCGGCACGGGCGGCGGCACCGGCGGAGGCGGCGGTACCGGCGGCGGTGGCGGTGACGACGGCTCCGGCGGCGACGACGACGATGACGGCGGCACCGGCGGTGGCGGTACCGGCGGCGGTGGAACCGGCGGCGGCGGTGGCGGCACCGGCGGTGGCGGCACGGGCGGCGGTGGCGGCGGCGGCACCACCGAGCCCACGACGCCCGCGCCTTGACCTCGCGGGTGACTCCGGAGCCGTAGGACCGCTGCGCTGAGCGGCGACGTCGAGCGAACACGGGAACCCCGTCCGGCACGCGCCGGGCGGGGTTCCGGCGTTCCGCGGGGCCCGGGACGGCGCTCCGGCCGGTGGCGGACCGTTGTATTCCGGGTCCAACGGAGGGCGGTCATCGCCGCTGCGGCGCGGGCTGAGTAGGCTCATTACCCATGAAGGAGCCGCGGATCCTGTTCGTCCATGCCCATCCGGACGACGAGTCCATCGGGACCGGGGCGACCATGGCCAAATACGCCGCCGAGGGCGCCCACGTCTGTCTCGTCACCTGCACGCTCGGTGAGGAGGGCGAGGTGATCCCGGAGGACCTGCGCCATCTGGCGCCCGACAAGGAGGACCGCCTCGGCGAGTACCGGATCGGGGAGCTCGCGGAGGCGTGCGCGGCGCTCGGGGTGCGCGACCACCGGTACCTGGGCGGCCCGGGGCGCTGGCGCGACTCGGGGATGATGGGCACGGCGGCGAACGACCACCCGCGGAGCTTCTGGCGCGCGGACGTGGACGAGGCGGGCGCCGAACTGGCGAAGGTCGTCCGGGAGGTCCGGCCGCACGTGGTCGTCACCTACGACGAGCGCGGCAACTACGGGCACCCGGACCACATCCAGGCGCACCGGGTGGCGTGGCGGGCGTTCGAGCTCGCGGCCGACCCGGCGCACGAGGACGGCGCCGAACCGTGGCGGGCCGCGAAGTTCTACGCGTACGCGACGCCGCGCACGGTGCTGGCGCGGGCGATCGCGGTGATGCGGGAGGCGCGGCTGCCGTTCGCGCGCGTGGCGGGCCTCGACGAGCTCGGGTCGGGCGTCCCGGACGACCAGGTCACCACGGTCGTGGACGCGCGGGCGCACCTGCCGGCGAAGCTCGCGGCGCTGCGGGCGCACCGGACGCAGATCGTGGTGGCGCCCGAGCAGGTGGGGCCGTTCTTCGCGCTGTCGAACAACCTGGGGCAGCAGGCGTTCGGCACCGAGTACTTCATCCTGCAGGCGGGCGAGCCGGGGCCGCTCGGGCCGGGCCGCCGCGAGCAGGACCTGTTCGCCGGGCTCGCGGACGCGGCGGGCTGACCGGCTGGATACGCTGGCGCCCGTGGTGGAGGACGAGACCGGGAGCCGGTCCGAGACGGAGATCGAGTCGCCGGCCGAGGCGGTCGTGACGGGCCTGGCGTACGTGATGCTCGCCGCGCTCGGCGCGGTGTACGGCCTCGTCGGCGCGTTCGTGCAGGACTGGACGGTGAGCGGGGTCCCGGTCGCGTCGATCGTCCTCGTCGCGGTGCTGTTCGCGCTGGTGCGGTTCGCGGGCTGGGGGATGGGCGGCCGGACGGGCGCGGTGATCCCCGCGTTCCTGTGGCTGGTCGTGGTGTTCGTGATGTCGCTGCAGCGCCCGGAGGGCGACCTGGTGGTGCCGGCGACGGTCGCGGGCTACGTGTACATCATCGGGGGCCTGCTGGCGGCGGTGCTCGGGGTGATGCGCGTCCCGGCGTCCGGGCGGTCCGGGCAGTGGCTGCTGAGGGGCGCCGGCGGTACCCGCGGGTAGGGTGCTGACGCTGTGGGCGACGAAACGGGCGGAGGCGTCGATCCGGCGCTGTTCCGAAGCGTGGTGGGCCGGTTCGCGACCGGTGTGGCGATCGTGACGACGGTGTCCGCGGACGGCGTCGATCACGCGATGACCGTGAACGCGTTCACGTCGGTGTCGCTGGAGCCGCTGCTGGTGATGTTCTGCGCGGAGAAGCGCGCGCGGTTCCACGGCATGGTGCTGGACGCGGGCCGGTGGGCGGTGTCGGTGCTCCCCGAGGACATGCGGGACGCGTCGCAGTGGTTCGCGACGCGGGGCCGGGACCTGGACGGGCAGCTGCTGGGCTGGGCGCACACGCGCGGGTCGGCGACCGGCGTGCCGGTGCTGTCGCGGGCCGTGGCGGCGGTCGAGTGCCGGACCCACGCCGTCCACGACGGAGGGGATCACTCCATCGTGGTCGGCGAGGTCGTCGGCCTGGACGTCCCGGATCCGGACGGGCGCCCGCTGATCTTCTACGAGGGCGCCTACCGCACCCTGGACTGACCGGCCGGGACGGTCGCGGGCGGCGCGGCGGGCGCGGCGCCGCGGCGGTGCCCCTTCACGCCGAGGCACGCGGCGGCGCCCAGCAGGACGACCGCGATCGGCACGGCCATCGTGGGGAGCAGCGCGTCGACGAACCCGTGCCCGAACACCTGCCCGGCGAGGTCCTGGACGCGGTCGGCGACCTGCGGCGGGAGGCCGGCGGGCGCCTGGGGCGCGCCGGTCTGCCCGGCGCCGACCTCGAGCCCGCCCTCGGCGGCGTTCGCGAACCCGTCGACGAACCCGGCGCGGGCGTCCGGCGGCAGGGCGGCGGCCCGCTGCGCGGCCTCGTCCTGGAGGGAGGCGGCGAGCCGGTTCTGCAGGACGGCGCCGACGGCGGCGCCGCCGAGCACCGAGCCCATCTGCCGGATCGTGTTGTTGACGCCGGACGCGGCGCCCGCCAGCTGCGGCGGCACGTTGCGGGTCGCCTCGGTCGCCATGGGCGCGAACACGCCGCCGACGCCGAGCCCGGTGACGACGAGCGGCGCGATGAACGCCGTCCAGTCCGTGCCGACGCCCGCGACGGCGACCAGCCAGATCATGCCGAGCGCGTAGAGGGTGAGGCCCGCCATGAGGATGAACTTGCCGCCGATGCGGTCGGACAGGCGGCCCGCGAGCGGGGCGAGGAGCATCGACACGACCGACGACGGCGCCATCACGAGCCCCGCCTTGAGCGCGCTGAACTCCAGCACGGACTGCATATAGATCGTCATCGGCAGGAACATCCCGACCATGCCGACGGACACGGCCGCGCCCACGAGGTTCAGGATCGTGAAGTTGCGGTCGCGGAACAGCGAGAACGGCACGAGCGGCTCGCGGTCCTGCCGTCCCCGCTGGTGCAGGACGAAGACGGCGAACAGGACGGCCCCGGCGGCGAGGAGCCCCCAGATCCGGGCGTCCCACCCGAACTTCTCGCCCTCGGTGAGCGCGAACACGAGGCAGAACAGCGCGGCGGACGCGAGCAGCACGCCCGGGACGTCGAACCGGTGCCGGACGCCCGGGGCGTGCGGCGGCAGGATCGGGATCGCGAGCGCCAGCACGAGGATCCCGATCGGCAGGTTCACGAAGAAGATCCACCGCCAGTCGAGGCTGGTGACCAGCACTCCGCCGACGGTCGGCCCGGCGATGGTGGAGACGCCGGCGACCGCGCCCCAGACGCCGAGCGCGGCGCCGCGCCGCTCCGGCGGGAACACGTTGATGATGATCGACATCGTCTGCGGCATCAGCAGCGCGGCGCCGAGACCCTGGACGGCGCGGGCGGCGATGAGCTGCGCCGGGTCCTGCGCGAGGCCGCACACGAGGCTGGCCAGCGTGAACACCACGACGCCCGCGATGAACAGGTTCTTCTTGCCCCACAGGTCGCCGAGCCGCCCCGCGGTGATCAGCAGGACCGCCAGCACCAGGATGTAGGCGTTGACGACCCACAGCACCTGGTCCAGCGACGCGTCCAGCTTGTCGAGCATGCTGGGGATCGCGATGTTGACGATCGTCAGGTCGAGCAGCGTCATGAAGAAGCCGAGGGACAGGGTGAGCAGGATCGCCCAGGGATTGCCGCGCCACCTGCTCATTCGGTCCCCCTCGTCGCGTCGGAGTCGGTCCAGGTCATCCGGCCGGACTCCAGGTCGTCGGCGAGAGCGAGGACATGGTCGAGCTCGCCCCGCAGCCGCGTGCTCGTCAGTTCGTGGTCGAGCAGCTTGTAGCGCTCGATGCCGTTCTTGCGGAGTGCGTCGTACGCGGTCTGGTTCGCGGCCAGCAGCGCCTCCAGCGCCACGGTCCGGGCGCGCAGCAGCCGCGCGACCTCGGCCGGGGGGAGCAGGTTCGCGAACGCCAGCGCGGTGCCGAGCGCGGGGAACTCCTGCGCGGGGCGCGCGAACAGGTCGGCGAGCCGGTTGCGGGCGGCGTCCCGTCCGGCGCTGGTTACGGCGTAGACGGTGCGTTCGG
Source organism: Actinomadura rifamycini DSM 43936 (assembly GCF_000425065.1). Classification (GTDB taxonomy): domain Bacteria; phylum Actinomycetota; class Actinomycetes; order Streptosporangiales; family Streptosporangiaceae; genus Spirillospora; species Spirillospora rifamycini. The sequence goes on along the minus strand of NZ_AULB01000008.1, from coordinate 403,777 downwards.
GGCGGCGCCCCTCCCGGGACGTCTCGAGCGGTTCGATGAGTCCGGCGGCGGCGAGCCGGTCGACGGTGTGGTAGAGCGAGCCGGGCGTGATCTTGACGGCTTCGTCGTAGTGGCAGGTGCGGATGCGCTGCTGCATCTCGTACGGGTGCATGGGCCCGTCGCACAGCATCCGCAGCACGGTCAGCGCCGGCGGTGTGAGCGGTTTCGACATGGTCGGTGCCTTAATGGTTCGTTCAGATTAGTCCGCTCAGACTAATAGAACGCGGAGCACCGCCGGGGCGAATTTTCAAGATGTCCGACATGTCCGGCTGTCGGGCGCCGTCCTCAGCGGACGGCGTCGACCGCGTTCGAGCCGCCGATGCGGGCGACGTACTCCCCGATGCGGTCCTCGCGGACGGCCGCGAACAGCTCCGCCGCCCGGCCGTGGTCGAGGAGGATCACGCTCTGCCGCCCCCGGGCCGCCGGGCGGTCGACCGGCGTGGTCACGTACTCCAGCGTGCCGACGTCCAGGAGCCGCGTCGCGAGCTTGCGGAGCGTCGTCGCCGACACCGTCTCGTCCACGGTCACCGCGCCCGTCACCGCCCGGATGAACCGGTCGATCCGGATGGGGTTCCGGGTGTCGAGCGCCTTGCCCGCCAGCGCCTCCAGGAACGCCTGCTGGCGCTTGATCCGGTCCAGGTCGCCGTTCGGCAGGTTGACCCGCTGCCGGACGAAGTCGAGGGCCTCGAGCCCGTCGAGGTGCTGGGTGCCCGCCTCCCACGCCCGCTGGTGCTTGGGGTCGTAGGTGTCCTCGGTGATCGTGACGGTGACGCCGCCGAGCGCGTCGGTCATCTCCACGAAGCCGCCGAAGTCCAGGGCCGCGTAGTGGTCGATGCGGATGCCGGTGAGCTTCTCCACGGTCCGGATCAGCAGCCGCGGCCCGCCGTAGGCGAACGCCGCGTTGATCTTGTCGGTGCCGTGCCCGGGGATCGGCACCCAGCTGTCGCGCGGGATCGCCACCACCGACACCCGGTCGCCGCTCTCCGCCAGGTGGACGATCATGAGGGCGTCCGCGCGGGCGCCCATCGACGGGATGTCGTCCCGCCGGTCGGAGCCGATCAGCATCCAGTTCTCGCCGCGCCCGGTGGCGGCCGGGCGGTCGCCGGCCGTCGGCAGCGCGCCCTCGACCCGCTCGACCTGCCCGTTGTAGGAGTGCTGCAGCGCGTACGCGCCGCCGGCGACGGCCAGCAGCAGGACGAGCGCCGCGCCGCCGCAGCCGAGGAGGATGCGGCGGCGGCGCCGGTCGCGGGGGTTCGCGGACGCGGCGTCGCCGCCGTCCGTCCTGGGGGCTCCCGGCGCGGGGTCGTCCTGCTGGGGCGGCATGGGCTGCATGGAGCCACCTTGCGGTGTGCGCCGCGCGCGCGCCGACACGGCAGGCGGGCGGACACCGACTCTTTGCCGATCCCGGGGTTTTCGATGGGCATCGAGGAAAGGCATGGGCCGCCGCCGGGCGCCGTTGACCGGCGGCGGCCCCGTTCGGGGGTGCGGGCCGGTCAGCCCTTGAGGGCGATCTCGAGCTGGTCCAGGGCCCAGTCCAGGTCGGCGCGCTCGATGACCAGCGGCGGCGCGAGGCGCAGCGTGGTGTCGTGGGTCTCCTTGGCGAGGACGCCGAGCCCCATCAGCCGCTCGCTGACCGGCCGGGCCTTCCCGTGCAGCTCGACGCCCGCCCACAGGCCGCGGCCGCGCACCTCGCGGACGATGTCGCCGGGCAGCCGGCCGAGCCGCTCGTGCATGTGGGCGCCGAGCGTCCTGGAGCGTTCCTGGAACTCGCCCGTCCGCAGCATCGCGACGACCTCGCGGCCGATGGCGCACGCGAGCGGGTTGCCGCCGAACGTCGAGCCGTGCTGGCCGGGCTTGAACACGCCCAGGACGTCCGCGTCCGCGACGACCGCCGACACCGGCATGATGCCGCCGCCGAGCGCCTTGCCGAGGATGTAGACGTCCGGGACGACGTCCTCGTGCTCGACCGCGAACGTGGTGCCGGTGCGGCCGAGGCCCGACTGGATCTCGTCGGCGATCATCAGCGCGCCCTGCGCCGTGCACAGCTCCCGCACGGCGCGCAGGAAGCCGCTCGGCGGCACGTTCACGCCGGCCTCGCCCTGGATCGGCTCGACCAGCACGCCGACGGTCTCCGCGTCCATCGCGGCCCTGAGGGCCTCGACGTCGCCGTAGGGGACGGTGCGGAAGCCGGGCGTGTAGGGGCCGTAGGAGTCGCGGGCGTCCGGGTCGGTCGAGAAGCTGATGATCGTGGTCGTCCGGCCGTGGAAGTTGCCCTCGAACGTGATGATGTTCGCCTTGTCCGCCGGGACGCCCTTGACCTCGTACCCCCACTTGCGGGCGGTCTTCAGCGCGGTCTCGACGGCCTCGGCGCCGCTGTTCATCGGCAGGACCATGTCCTTGCCGCACAGCTCGGCGAGCTCGGTGACGAACGGCCCGAACCGGTCGTGGTCGAACGCCCGGCTGACCAGCGTGACCCGGTCGAGCTGCCGCCGCACGGCCTCGGTGAGCCGCGGGTTGCGGTGCCCGAAGTTGACGGCCGAGTAGGCGGCCAGCATGTCCAGGTAGCGGCGGCCCTCCACGTCGGTCACCCAGGCGCCCTCGGCGTCGGAGATGACGATCGGCAGCGGATGGTAGTTGTGCGCGCTGTGCTCCTCCGACAGCGCCCGCAGCTTCTCGGTCGGCGTCACGACGCTCCTTCGCGGCTCGGCCCCGGCCGGTCGGGCCGGGGGCAACGCTGAACACCGGGCGGGACGGGCCCGGTGCCGAGGGGGAGGACCGGACGGGACGGGTGGCCGACGGTCCGTTCCACAGCGTATGTTCGGGAATGACCGCCGACCAGTGACGAAAACCGACTTGGGGGGTGTTGTTTGTTGCGTCTTGACGAACTCGACCGACGAATCGTTGCGCACCTCCTGGAGGACGGCCGCGCGTCCTACGCGCAGATCGGCGACCGGGTCGGGCTGTCCGCCCCGGCGGTGAAGCGGCGCGTCGACCGGCTCCGCGCGGACGGCGTCATCACCGGCTTCGCAGCCGTCGTCGACCCGGCCGCCGTCGGCTGGACGACCGAGGCGTTCATCGAGATCTTCTGCACCGGCGCGACGTCCCCGGAGGAGATCCACTCGAGCGTCCGCGGCCATCCCGAGGTCGTCGCGGCCTACACGATCAGCGGGGACGCGAGCGCGCTCGTCCACGTGCGGGCCCGCGACATCCAGCACCTGGAGCAGGCGCTCGAACGGCTCCGCCGCGAGGACAACATCACCGCGACGAAGACGTCGATCGTCCTGTCGCGGCTGATCGGGCACCCGTTCGACGCGCCGTCCGGGCGTCCCGACCCTGCCGGGACCCCCTCGGTTACCGGGCAGTAGGCTGCCGGTCATGGAGTTCGCCACCGCCGACCTCATCGACGACTTCGGGGACGAGCTGCGCAGCTGCGAGACGCAGTTCCGCCAGTACGGGGGCCGCGCGCGGTTCGCCGGGCCCGTCTCGACCGTCCGCTGCCACCGCGACAACGGCCTGGTCAAGAGGCTGCTGAACACCCCCGGCGACGGCCGGGTGCTCGTCGTGGACGGCGGCGGCTCGCTCGCGTCCGCGCTGATGGGCGACCTGATCGCGGCCGCCGCCGTGCGCAACGGCTGGGCCGGCGTGGTGATCAACGGCGCGGTGCGGGACGTCGCGGCGCTGCGCGGGCTCGACCTCGGCGCGAAGGCGCTCGGCTCGAACCCGCGCAAGAGCGCCAAGGACGCCGCCGGGGACGTGGACGTCCCGGTGGAGTTCGGCGGCGTGGAGTTCCGCCCCGGCGACTGGCTCTACAGCGACGAGGACGGCATCGTCGTCGCGGCGCGCGACGTCCTCGCCTGAGCCCCGCCCGGGCGGCGTGATCACTGGCGCGACCTGCCAGAACGGGCCGAACAAGATCGTGTAAGTCCTCCATAGGACACGCCCGCCGCGCGTATCTACCGTCGCAGTACCCATCCGTGCGACAGGAGTGAGATGCGCGCCAAGAACGCTCTCGTGGTGCCCGCGGCGGCGGCGATGCTGCTCGCGGGCCTCGCGGCCGCCCCGGCCGCCGCGGAGCCGGGCCCCGCCGGGCCCGATCCCGCCGCGGAACCCTGGAAGACGCGGCACTGGCCGCAGACGCAGCCGTGGCAGCGTCCCGAGCCGTCCCCGCGGACGTTCGCCGCGGCCGACGGCCCGCGGCCCGTCGACCCGCAGAACTACGAGCTCCCCGACACGATGACCTGGGACGACTACACGCCCGTCCCCGGGACGTCGTGGGCCGACCCGTCCCGCGAGGGGTCGATCGAGAACTTCAAGGGCGCGGTCGTCCTCGTCGACTACCCGAACCAGCCGTTCGTCGTGACGCAGCCGAAGAACTCGTCCGTCTTCAGCAACCCGAACCTGGTCGGGGACGTTCCGCGCGAGGACGTCGCCCGGTTCTACGAGGACTTCCTCAACAAGCCGCAGGACCTCAACCACGGCCACACCCTCCACGAGTACTGGATGGAGGACTCCGGCGGCCGGTACGGGGTCGACCTCACCGCGTTCGGCGCCTACCGGATGCCCGCGAAGGACCACGAGTACGGCATCGACGCCCGGATGCAGAAGGGCAACGGCTGCCCCGAGGGCGACACCTGCAACCGGGACCTGCGGACGGACGCGCGCGCCGCGTGGGTCGCCGACGTCGGCGAGGAGACGGCCGCGAAGTTCGACTTCGTGTTCTTCCTGAGCGCCGGCCAGGACGAGTCGTCCACCTGGCAGGAGTTCGGCGAAATGAAGTTCGGCACGAAGGAGCAGGTGCCGGACGTGTGGGGCTCGGGCGACCCGAAACTGCCGAACTGGGTCGACACCCGCTACGTCCCCTGGACGTCCTGGCAGGCGGGCTCGACGATCTGGCCGAACGCCACCCGGGGCAGCTCCACGCAGGCCGAGAGCTCCGGCATGGGCGTGTTCGCGCACGAGTTCAGCCACATCCTGGGCATCGGCGACAACTACAACAACCCGTACGGCGACCCGCCGCGGCGCGCGTTCAGCGGCCCGTGGGACATGCTGAGCCGCGGCAGCTTCAACGGGCCGGGCGGCCCGCACGCCCGCTGGACGATCCCGGCGACCGGCGCGTCCATGGGCGCCCAGCACATGCTGCGCAACAAGCTCAAGCTGGGCATCGTGGACCCGTCCAAGGTGCTGCAGATCGACCGCGGGACGCTCGCCGCGCGCGGCATGGTCGTCGCGAAGATCACCGCACGTGCCGCCGAGCCGGGCGAGAACACCCTCGCCGGGATCAACCTCAGGTTCGGCGCGGGCGGCGACAAGACGCCCGAGTGCGACGCCGCCGCCGACCCGATGTGCGACGAGGGCGGCTACGACAACTACACCGTCGAGGTCGTCGACCGCATGGGCATGGACTCGTTCACCCCCGACTCCGGCGTCCTGCTCGCCAAGACCAAGGACGAGGACGACTCCCCGTTCATCTGGGTGAAGGACGCGAACCCGCAGGACATCGACAAGGTCGACTTCGTCCTTCCTGACGGGACGAAGAAGATGATGTCGATCGGCGACTACCGGCAGCTCTCGGACGCCCTCTTCCACGCGGGCACCGACTCCGGCAGCGAGTTCGAGTACGTCGACGAGGCGAACCGCCTGCACTTCTACGTCCTCGACCTCGAACGCGACGCGAACGGCGTCCTGTCGTACACGGTCGGGATCCGCTCCCTCGACGGCGAGGCCCCGCGGCGGCGCGGCGTCAAGGTCGACTCCGCGAAGCCGAGCCGCGAGGCCGGCGGCTGGCTGAAGTGCACGATGGAGGTCCGCAACCAGGGCAAGGCCGGCACCGGCGTCCACGGCTCCGACGTGTTCCGCCTGGCGGCCGAGGTCGAGGGCGGCGGCTGGCAGGTGCGCCTGCCGAACGAGCTCGCCACCGCCCGCGACCGGCAGAGCACGTGGGTCGAGGTGTGGGCCAAGCCCGGCCCCGGCGCCGAGAGCAGGGCCGAGCTCGAGCTCACCGGCACGTCCGAGAGCGACCCCGGCCGGTCCGACTCCGGGACGTGCCGCCTCCGCTGACGCGTTCCCTCCCCCGGCGGGCCCGGGGCGCCGCGACCCCCTGCGCGGCGCCCCGGGCCCGCCCGCGTCCGGACCGGTGCCCGGGTCATGCCGGCAGCACCGGAAGTTGCCCCCGCCCGGACGAACGGCTTCTGGTGGTTCACCGTGCCACTGATCAGACGCGGGCGGGCGCCCGCTCCGGCTCGGCGACGCCGGCGCCCCGGCGCGCCTGCCCCAGTGCGACCGCCCCCAGCGCCAGGACTCCCAGCCCGGCGCCGATCCACGCCGCGGACGCGTACCCGCCGCCGTCGCCGATCGCGAGCCCGCCCAGCCACGGGCCCACCATGATCCCGACGTTGAACGCGACGACGTTCCCGGCCGCGACGAGCGTCGCCGCACCGTCCACCATCCCGAACGCCCGCGTGTTCAGCGCCGGGTTCGTCGCGAACCCGAAGAAGCCCAGCAGGAACACCAGCGCGACGGTGGGGACCGGCGACTCCAGCACCAGCGCCAGCGCCGCCGACACCGCGACCAGCCCGGCGAACCCCGCGTACAGCGTCGGCACCGTCCGCGCGTCCGCCGTCCGGCCCCCGACCGTGATCCCGATCATCGCGCCGGCCCCGTACAGCGCGAGCACGCCGGGCACCCACGCCTCCGCGATCCCGGTCGCGTCCGCCAGCATCGCGCCCAGGTAGCCGAACGTCACCAGCAGCCCGCCCGTCGCCAGCGACGTCGTCGCGAACGCGAGCCACAGCCGCGGGACGCCCAGGGCGCGCACCTGGTCGCGCACCCGCGGCGCCGCGCCCGCCGCGCGCCCGCCCGGGACCGTCGCGGCGATCCCCGCCATCGCGACCACCGACATCAGCGCGACCGCCCAGAACGCCGCGCGCCACCCGAGCTGCTGCCCCACGACCGTGCCGGCCGGGAGCCCCACGATCGTCGCGACCGTCAGCCCGCCCGCGACGACGCTCATCGCCCGGCCCCGCGCGCTCTCCGGCACCAGCTCCAGGGCCGTCGCCGCCGCCACCGCCCAGAACCCCGCGTAGACGAACGCGCCCACCACCCGCGTCCCGAGCAGCACCCAGTACCCGGGCGTCAGCGCCCCCACCACGTGCGCGAGCGCGAACAGGGCGAGGAACGCCAGCAGCGCCCGCCGGTGCGGCCACCGCATCGTCAGGACGGCCAGCACCGGCGCCCCCACCAGCATCCCGACCGCGAACGCCGAGATCAGCAGCCCCGCGTCCGGGACCGACACCCCCAGGTCGTCCGCCATCGCGGGCAGCAGCCCCGCGAGCATCAACTCCGACGTCCCCTGCGCGAAGATCGCCCCGCCCAGCACGTACACGGCCGGTCGCATGACCGCCCTCCATTCTGAATAGATCAGTCCAAAACTGTGCCGTGAAAAAGGCGGCCGCTCCGGCCGCCCGTCCTCAGATCGCGTCCAGCGCCGTCGCCGCGACGGCCCGCAGGGTCGCCCGGTCGGCGCCGCCCCGCGCCGCCACGCGGATCCCCCCGACCGTCGCCGCGACGAACTCCGCGAGCACCGCCGCGTCCTTGCCGGCGTCGATCTCGCCCGCGGCCATGCCCGTCGCGATCGCCGCCTCCAGCGCGTCCAGCCGCCGCCGCTTGTCCCGGGCGATCGCCGCCGCGATCCCCGCGTCCCTGGGCGCGAGCTCGACCATCGAGTTCACGACCAGGCAGCCGGCCGGTTCCGCGCCGTCGGTCTCGGCGGCGCCCTCCAGCACCGTGCGCAGCCGCTCCCGCACCGGCCGTCCGGTGTCCTCCAGCACCTCGACCAGCCCGCCCGTCTTGAGCTCCATGTACCGGGCGAGCGCCTTCTCGAACAGCTCGTGCTTGCTCGCGAACGTGTTGTAGATGCTGCTGCGCCCGAGCCCCGTCGCCTCGCACAGCTCCTGGGTCGACGTCCCGTCGTACCCGCTCGTCCAGAACGCCCGCATGGCCGCCTCGACGGCCCGGCCCTCGTCGAACATCCGCGGTCGTGGCATGCGGGGGAGCGTAGCACGTTATGGACAGGACGATCCAAAACGGTTCCGCTACCGCCGCGGCGCCACGTCCGCCACCTGGATCCTGGTCCGCTCGCGGCGGCGCACCAGCACCCCGCGGCCGGGAGGCGCGCCGTCGAAAGGGGACACGGCGCCGTACAGCTCCGCGACCGCCCCACTGCAGTGCCCCAGCAGGATCGCGGGCGCGTCCAGGGCGTACAGCCGGGAGACGACGGGCCGCATCGCCCCGCCGGACCGGCGGTCCGCCAGCCCGAGCACGAGGTGCGGCCCGGCCGGCGCCTCATCGAGCGCGGAGCGGAGGGTCGCGGCGTGCCCCGCGCCGTCCGGGTCCATGGCCAGCAGGAAGGTCTCCTTCCCCGCGGCCCCGGCCGCGGCGGCCTCGGCCAGGACGCCGGCGAGATCGTCGGCCGAATCCGAGTACCGGACCCCGGGGCCGACGGTCGCGCCCAGCCCGGACCCGGTCGCCAGCTCCTCCAGCAGACCGCGTGGGTCGACGACGAACACGGCCCGCTCCCGGCCGGTGCCAGGTGCCCCGAGCCCGTCCGCGATCAGCCGCATCAGGTTGCTGCGCCCCGCGCTGGGCGTCCCCACGAGCAGCAGATGCGGATCCGCGTCGAAGTCCAGGAGGACGGGGTCGAGGTCCGCGTTCCGCACCCCGATCGGCACGCGCCCGTCCGCGGGCGCGGGCAGCTCGCCGACCCCCACCCGCGCGGGCAGAGCCACCGCCGGGAGCCCCACGCCGGGCGGGGGCGCCGCGAGGGCGGCGCCGATGAGCGCCGGCGGCCGCGCCCGTCCGGCGCGCATGCCGAGAACGTCCTCCTGCCCGAGGGTCCGGATCCACGCCCTCTCGTCGGTCTCGCGCATCGGGACGTCGACCCGCAGGTACTCGTCCGGCGCGACCGACTCCGGGCCGTGCCGCACGACGTCCTCGTAGACGCGCTGCGACACGATCACGGCCAGCAGGGTCCCGGGCCCGTCGAGCCTGTCCCGGGTCGCCCGCGCGTCCAGCAGCCGGAACGCGTGGTTCAGGGCGAAGCCCACGACCCCGAGCCCGTCGTGGCGGACTTCCCCGGCGTGCACCGCGACCCGCAACCGGACGCGGGCGCCGTCCGCCGCGGCCTCGTTGTGGTGCCACAGCGCGGCGGCCAGCGTGTCCACTACCGACGACAGCAGCGCGTCCGTGCCGCCGCCCGGGGGCAGCAGCACCAGGACTCCGTCGCCGCGGTCCTCCCAGTAGCAGTCGTCGAGCCGCACCCCGGTCGCCTCCAGGCTCGCGTCCAGCCCCTGCTGCAGGACTTCCCGCGTCATCGCCCACGCGTCCTGCCGCCGCACCGTGGTGCGCCCGGCGAACGCCTGGACGTCGCACGCCAGGATCGTGTACTGGCCCGGCGGAGGCGGGGGAGCCGGCGCCGGTCTGACGGGGGGCGAGGTCTCCTCCGGCGAGGTCTCCTCCAGCGTGGGCGGTTGGAGGCGCATCCGGTACAGAAACGCCTCCAGCTCCTCCGGGTCGGGCTCCGGGGCCATGGTGAACCGGCGAAGGGGACCGTGGGCGGGCAGCAGGTACGCGTCCCCGTCGTCGCGGAACGTCGAACCGCCGCGGCCGAGGACCTGGAGCAGCACGGCGGGCGGAAGGGGACCGGTCGCTATGCGCCACTCCAGCAGCGGCATGAGCCGGTCCCATATGCCGCCGCTCTCCACCGTCTCGGAAGCGAGCACCAGGGCCACACCCTGGCTCCGGCCCCGCTGGGCGAGCCGGAGGAGCGCCTCCCCGACCTCGGGACGGCCGGACGGCAGCGTCACCGACGTGTCGACGACGACGAACACGGATGGGCCGCCGTCGCCGTCACCGGCGGCGCCGGGTACCAGCTGATCCGACAGGAGTTCCAGGAACCCTTGGAGCTCGTCCGGGCGCCCGAGCAGTTCCGCACCCGCGTACAGCACGTGCGGGAAGTCGAGAGGCGCGCCCAGCGGGTGCTCGCCCAGGCCGCCCAGGATGAGCGAGACGTCCTCGGGCGCGCGTGCCGTCGCGATCCCGAGCGTGAACGCGCGGAGCACCCGCCGCCGGGTCGCGGAGTCGCCCACGATCAAACCGTGCCCCACCTTCCGTCCGAGGCCGAACGGGTAGGGCGAGACGGCGCGGCCGTCCTCGTCGAAGCCGACGATCGGCCCGTCCACGTCCTCGCGGAGGTTCGCCCAGAGGAAGTCGCGCACCGCCGCTGCGCCCTCGGTGGTGCGCGTGTCGTCGGGTTGGGAGCCCGAACCGGCAGGTGCCGTCCGCTGACCCGACGACACGGCCTGCTCGTAGGCCGACACCGCCGCGTCGGCCGACTCCAGGTCGCACGGGGCGGTCTCCACCAGGTCGTGCGCCCTCGAATACAGCTCGGCCGTTCCCTCGTTCTCGGAGAGGCCCTGCCGAACGGCCGCATCGCGGGCGTCGCGCAACCGGCCCCGCAGTTCGTCGTACCGCGCGCTCAACGCCCGGACGGCCTCGATCGTCTTCCGCGCGTCCTGCAGCGCCGCGGCGGCTTCCCGCTTGAGGGCGTCGACGTGTCGGGCCCGGTCCGTCCAGTCGCCGTCCGTCCGGATGTCGCGGTCGAGGTGCGCCAGGCGGCGCGCGAGCGCGGACGCCCGCTCCGGCAGCGGCGGCGGCAGCGGCGCCGCGATCCCGGTCGCCACTCGCGCCCGCATGCGGCGGGCGTCCGACTCGGCCTCGGCCAGCAGGTCGAGCGTTCGCCCGATGTCGTGGAGACGCGCGGCGAATGCATCGCGGAGCCATTCGGCCGGTCCCGGCTGCTCGCCTTCCGGCGGCGCGTGCTCCTCGCTCGCCGCCCCGTCGTCGCCGGTGCCGCCGGCGGACGGCCACGGCAGTGGGCGGGCGGGCGGGTCCGCGGCGGCCAGCGCCTCCACGAGCGGTGCCAGCGCGTCCGGCGAGACGACTCCCGGGCGGATCCGGACCGAGAGGCCGACGCTCGGCCTGTAGAGGGTCGCGTACCCGTCGTCCTCCTCGCCCGTGGCCGGGGCGAGGACGGCCATGTCGTCGAGCGACCCCAGGGCGGGCCGGGCCGAGGCGCAGAGGACGAGGCGGACGCCGGCGGCGAGGGCGCGGTCGATCCGGTTCGCGAGGAAGTCGCGCAGCGCGGGCCGGTGCTCGAACAGGGGGTCGGTGTCGTCGAGGACGACGACGAGGGCGGGCAGCCGGGGGCGGGACGAACCCAGCACGATGTCGGCCCGGTAGTCGAGCCAGGTCCGTGCTCCGGCTTCGCGGAGGATGTCCTCGCGGCGGGCCAGTTCGGCGTCGAGGACCGATTCGAACCCGTCGAGGAGTGCGGAGTCCAGGGACGTGGCGTGGACCGCCGCCGCCACGTGCGGCAGTGCGCCGAGACCCGTGAAGGACGCGCCGCCCGAGAAATCCACGAACGCGAACTCGACCTTGCTCGGCGGGTGGTGGAGGACGAGGCTGACGACGAGCGTGCGGAGCCAGCGGTCGCGGAGCGTCCGCGGGCCGATGATCGCGAGGTGGTGCCCGCCGCGTTCGGCCAGCAGGTCCAGGCCGATGAGCGGGCCGCCGTCCTGCTCGCCGAAGGGGACGGGGTCCCAGAGGTCGGGCCGCTCCCCGCCGATCAGGTCCTCCGGCGGCGCCCCGAGCAGCTCGGAGTAGTCCAGCGGCGCCCGCCCGACGGACGGGACGGGCGGGACGGGCGGGACGGACGGGGCGGGTGGAAGGCTCGCGCGGGTCCGCGGCGACACGACCGCGAAGTGCCCGGTGTCGGCGACGAGCCGCACCCGGCCCCCGGACGACGGGACGAGCGCGCGGAACACCTCGGCGCCCGTCCCCACGCGGCGCTCGATCTCCGCCGACACCGCCTCCAGGACGTGCCGCGTGTGCTGCGCCTCGGGACGCGGCAGGGTGTCGAGAAGCGCCTCCCGCGCCCCCGGGACGAACGCGTAGTGCAGGTCGTCGACGGGCCGCAGCAGCCCGCTCAGCAGCACCTCGGCGAGCTGCCCCGGCCCGGCGCCGCCCAGGACCCGGTGCTGGATCAGCCGCATGACCGGCAGGGACGGCACCGACACCGCGACGTGCGCGGCGAGCTCCGCGGCGGTCGGGGACGCCGTCGCGAGGAACCGGCGGACGCGTTCGTCCACCGGCAGGTCGCGCTCCCGCTCGACGGGCGCCGGACCGGACGGGCGGGACGGCTGCGGCAGCGCGGCGGCGACCGGCCGCGGCCCCGCCCCCGCCACCAGGTCGGCCCACGCCGCGAACCAGCGCGGCGCGACCTCCAGCACCGGCACGGGCACGCCGGCCGCGTCCCCGTCGTACGGGACGAACCGGAGGTCGGTGTTCGGCGCGCCCGGACGCGGCGGGTGCGCGGTGCCGGGCGTCGTCGGCGCGGCCGTCCGCCGCCACATGCGCTCCGGGAGCGGCTGCAGGATCGCGGTCGGCCCGGTCCGCGCCCAGCGCCGGACGGCGCGCGCCGCGCGCCCGTCCCACCAGTGCGGGCCCGAGCAGTCGCTGAGGACGAGCACCGCGTGGCGTCCGGACGGGTGCAGGAGCGTGCCCGGCGCCCGCGGCGGGGCGCCCGGCCCGCCCGACACCCGGCCGCCGCGCAGGTACGAGACGTGCACGTTCCGGAACGCGCCCTGCCGCACGAGGGTTTCGGCGAGTTCGCGGGCGAGGGGCCGCCACAGCCGCATCGTCGGCCCGGTGTCGACGACGAGGTCGAGCGTCAGCCACCGCTCGGGGGCGGGCACGAGGACGGGCGCCCACAGCCCGGAGTCGGCGATGCGCGCGGCGGTCGCGTCCTCGTCGAGTTCGCGGCGGCGCGGGGACGGGACGCGGCGCTTCAGCGGACGCAGCGCGCGCTGCAGGCCGCGCGGGTCCGCCAGCATGGGCGCCGTCGGGACGAGGACCTCTTCGGCGCCCGCGTCCGTCCGGGCGGGCGGGGGAGCGGCGGGCAGCGGGTGGAGCGGGACGTCCGGGGCGGGTCGCGGCGGCCCGGCGGTGCCCTCCCGGACGTCCGGCCGGACGCGCGGCGGGCACGCGGCCGCCTCGACCGGACCGACGGGCGCCCGCTCCGGCGCGGCGGATCGTCCCCGCCGATCCGGCAGGCGAGCCACAGCAGCTCGCTCAGCTCCCGCGCGTCCGGCGGCGGGCCCGTCGCGGCGAGGACGGCGCGCAGCCGCTCGATGTCACTCATCGTCCATCGGCGCCGTCAGGTACGGCATGATGCGGTCGGCGAGCGCCCGCCGGTCCTCCCCGTCGGCGTGCCGGCACAGGTAGACGGCGTTGAGGAGCTGGTCCGTCGCGAGGGTCCCGGCCGACGACCGTTCGAGGAACCGCCGCACGAGGTCGTCGCTGCGGTCGGCGAGCGGCCCCAGATGCTCGCGGACGATCGCCGCGAGCTCGGCCTCGCCCGCGGGCTGCCGCAGCTCGACGGTGACGCAGCGGCGCAGGAACGCGGGCGGGAACTCCCGCTCGCCGTTGCTGGTCAGCACCACGAACGGGAACGCGCGGCACCGGACGGCCCCGCGGCCGATCGCGACGGTCGAGCCGTCGGCCGTCATCACCTCGGCGTCCGGGGCGGCGCGCCGGGCCAGCTCGGGGATCTCGTACTCGCCCTTCTCGAAGATTGTGAGGAGGTCGTTCGGCAGGTCGATGTCGCTCTTGTCGATCTCGTCGACCAGCAGCACCCGCGGACGCCCGTACGGCAGCAGGGCGGTGCCGAGCGGGCCGAGCCGGATGAAGCGGCCGATGTCGTCGTCCGACGGGACGCGGCTCGCCGCGTACAGCCGGGTCAGCGGGTCGTACTGGTACAGCCCGTCGCGCAGCGTCGTCCGCGACGTGATGGGCCAGTGCAGGACGGGCCCGAGACCGAGCTCGTGCGCCACCGCGTACGCCAGCGTCGACTTGCCGGTGCCGGGCGGGCCCGTCACCAGCAGCGGGCGGCGCAGGTACAGCGCCGCGTTCACCTGCTGCACCGCGTCGTCCGACGGACGGTACGTCGTCGCCTGGTGCGCGTTGCCGGAGCCGCCGTCCGGGACCGGGACGACGGGGCCGCCGCCGAACGCGCGCCACGGCGGCGGATCGGGCAGCCGGTCGATGCCGTCGTGCGGTTCGCGGCTCCCGGTGTACAGCAGCCAGTCGGGCACTATGCCTCCATCGCGAGCGGCGGGTCGGGGAGCCGGGACGGGTCGTCCCACAGCATCGTCAGGTCGCGGCCGCAGTGCGGCTCGCCCTTCGGCGCGACGAGCGCCTTCCGGCGCAGTTCCAGCGCGACGCGCGGCAGGTCGCCGGGAGGCCGCCCGCGGACGGCCGACGCGAGGTCGCCGGAGAGCCGGTGCCCCCGGCAGCCGTCGTGCGACGCGTCGTCGCAGGCCGTCCGCGGCCACAGCATCACCGGGATGCCGTTGTTCAGCGCGGCGGTCAGCCACGGCTTCACCGGCCGCGTCCCGTAGACGAGCACGCAGTAGTGCGGGTTCGCCTCGAGCCGGTCCTCGAAGTGGCTGCCCCTGCGCGGCGTGTCGCACGCGACCGGCTCCGGCTCGGCCCGCCCCCGCTCGGCCAGCACCCGCCACCGGTGGTGCGCCTGGTCGCGGCGGAACGAGTCGGGCCGCAGCCGCTCCACGTCCCGCACCACCACCGGATACCGGCGCATCCTGATGTTCTTGCCGGAGTCGAGGTGCCACTCCTCGAACGGCTTGCCCAGCCAGCCCTCCGGCACCGCGAACTCGATCATCCATTCGCGGCCGAACAGCGCGGGCGCCACCTCCGCCACGGCCGCCTCGACCGCGCGCCGCACGCCCTTCTCCGGGACCCCCGCGACATGGCGGGACGCCCCGACGGCCCCGTCCGCCCAGGTCTGCACGGTCAGGTCGAAGTCGAACGCCTGCCGCTCCAGCCGCACGATGACCGACGCGGGCGCCGTCCCGTCCGGGGGCGGGGACGCCGGAAGGTGCCGGGACGTCCAGGCGCCGAGCGCGCGCCGCCGGGGCTCGGCCAGCCGCCCGCCGAGCAGCCCGAGGAACCGGGCCAGCCGGTCCTCCGGCCAGCCCTCCGCGACGAACCGGACCGCGTCCCACGCCGACCGGAACGCCTCCACCGGCGGGCGCCCCGCCACCCCGGCCAGATCGGCCCGCAGCGCCTCCCCGCACGGCACCCCCGCGAGCACGTCCCGCAGCTCCCGGCGGGCGGGCGCGGTCAGCCACGGCAGCGGCAGCAGATCGTCCAGTTCCTCCCAGTAGCGACGGATCCGGGTGATCGGCAGCATCCACCCCCGGTCGGCGCCGCTCCTCCGCTCGGCGTTCGTCACCATGCCGATGACCTCGCCCGACGCCGTGTCGCAGACCGCCGAGCCGCTGTACCCCTCCTCGAGGACGTCGCCCGCACCGGTGCGGATCTCCCACCACTCCCGCTGCATCGACCAGCCCGGATCCGTCGTCACGGTCGCGTGCCGCTCGCCCGCGTCGCGGCGCCGCGGGAACCCGCACACGCCGAACCGGCGCCCGGACGTCCCGTCCGTGCGCAGCCGCACCGGGTCGGCGAACGCCGCCGGCTCCAGCGGGACCGGCTCGGCCAGCTCGAGGAGCGCGACATCACCCGGATCCCCGGCGCGCGCCCAGTCGCCGCACCGGACGACCTTCACCGGCAGCCCCTCCGCGAACCCGGGGAACCCGACCCGCGCCTCGTCCCGCCCGTGCACCGTGTGCGCGCAGGTCAGCAGCCGCGTCCGGGTGACCAGGAACGCCGCGCCGAGCTTCTCGCCGGCCGCGTCCCCGACCCAGGCGCGCCACTCCACGTCCGCCACGGCGGCTACGCCCCCTCGTCGTCGTCTCCCGGGGGCACCGCGTCGTCCGTCCGTCCCCACGTCATCCGGACCTTGAGCTGCCCCTCGACGGACGTCTTCGCGATGACGGCGCCCGCCTCCGCGTTCAACTTGACGCCGAACTCCAACTCCAGGACGTCCGGCCTCAGATCCCCGTTCCGCAGCGTCGCGAGCGCCGACTCGGCCGCGTCCCGCACGCTGTGCAGGGCGTCCTCGAACTTGGCGCCCGCGTCCCGCAGGATCCCGTCGCTCCGCGACACCGACTCGAAACCCGGCTCGTCATCGTCCATCTCGACGACGACGCTCCCGTTGGACGTCTCCCAGCGCACCAGTTGGTTCAAGGGGGGATCCTCTCGTTTCCTTCAATCTAACAAGCCCCCGAAAGGAACTCAGGCAGCTCAGTGAACTCCCCCCGCCCATCCCCGAAAGCACTTAGACCCGAAGCGCCATCTCGTGCGGATGACCCGGATCCAGGACGAACTCAGCACCCACGGCTGCCGAAACTTCGACCCCGCCCACACTCCGCCAGGCCGCATGCCCGGTCGCCGCCTGCAGCGCCAGCGGTGAAGTGAAGACGCCGCCGCCGTCCTCGGGGGCGAGATACACGGTCGCGTTACGGAGCCGGGTCAGGACCTCGGCCGCGGGGCGTCCGGCACGGACCGCCCGGTAGAGAGGAAGGTCGATCGCGGCGATGTCGTCGGTCGGGAGAAGCGGTTCGCCTCGACCGACGTAGAGGAAGACACCGGAAAGGTCGGGACGGGTGAGTTCTTCGAGCGTCGTCGGGCGCCAGGACACGAAACCCTCGGGCTCGTCCCAATCGGTCCAGGCGTCCCCGGTCGTCAGGGCAAGCCAGCGGAAGTCGTCCAGGTCGTAGTCCGCGGGCGACCCGTCCTCGCGCGCGGGGATCACCACCCGCGCCGCGTCCATCACCGCGTGCAGGACACCGAGCCGGCGGCGCTTGAGGTCCGCCATCTCCCGCAGCCAGCTCTCGGAGCTCTCGCCGACATCCCGATTGCGCTGCGCGGCCGACACATCCCGCTCATAGCCAGCGAGAAGAACCTCTTTGCCGGGGTGCAATTCGTAGCGAACTCCCTGGTCGCCTGGATATGGGAGACGGTGGTCGCGCTCACCCCATCGAATATCCCAGGGAATGCCATCTGGAAAAGCCTTGCAATAATAGGTCGTTCCCGTGTCGAAAGTGTGGCGAGGTTCATAGATGTATTCTGGATCCGGCATGGTCTTCAGTCGGGTGCAGGAACTGCAGATGCTCGCCGGTGGTATGATCGTCGTCATCGCTCCCCCTTGAAGTGCTTGTCGATGAACTCGCCGATGACCGCTGCGATGGGTCTCGGATTGGACGTCATTCGCCACTCGGCGAACCCTTCGGCGAGCATTTCGCTCGGATTCTGCGAGCCGTACACGCCCATCCCGTCTTCGATGGCCCGCCTGCCGAAGGGGATGGCGGGGTGAAGAGAGTCCGGGTCCACGGACACGCCGATCTTCTTCAACTCGTCGCGCAACTCGCCCGTCAGTCGCGGATCGGTGAGAATCCGGTTTCCGAGCTGATGGCCGAACTCATGGTAAAAGGTTCCCTCGGCTGTGAGTCCACCGGGGACGGCCCATCCTTCTTTCGCTCGCTCGATCGCGATGGCATTTGACAATTCCTGGTCAACGAAATTCTCCCCGTTGAAGTAGAGTCCCTGTGGCCCGGGTCCCTTCCGGTTATTGATTGAGTAGCCCATGAGGTTCGTCCCCGCGCTCGGGTGATAGACTCGCAGATCGTCGAGGCTCTTTACCCGCACGACCTCCATGTCACGGAAGACCGAAGGGTAGTCCCTGGCCGCGCCCTCCAGGGCCTCGGCCAGCCCCTCGGCGTTGCGGGGGTCGATCGGGTAACCGGTGAATTCGACGTCCACACCGTGTTCCGCCGCGATGCGCCGTGCGCGCTGCTCGGTGCGTCGCAGGTCCGCGAGCTGCTCGGGACTCAGAGAGGGGAATGACGCGGACGGGCTTTCGTTCGCGTCTCCTCGGCCCGGTATGTCATCCGTGCTCGGAGCGCCGGACTCGCTCCCCTCGGGCTTGGCCGGTGCCGCCGGGCCGGGCTCGCCGTCGTCCGGGCGTTCGGGGGCGGTGGGGAGGTCGTGTGGTGCGGGGGTGTCGTCCGGTGCGCGCATGGGGTGGTCGGTCGCGCCGGTCTCGGCCGTCCGGGACGGGGCCGGGGCAGGGCGCGGGGCCGGGACTTCGGGCGCGGCGGGGGCGGTTCCGGGGCGGTCCGGGGCGCCGAGGTCGTGCCTGACGTAGGCGAGTTCCCGTTCGTCGAGCTCCAGGTCGTCGATCAGCTTTTGCAGTTCGGACGCCGTGGGTGCGCGGGCGGGGGCGGGCAGGTCGGTGTCGGGGAGGTCGGCGTGGGGGATCGGGCCGTCAAGGTGCCGCAGAGCACCGCCCTTGCCGAACACCTTGAGGAGGCCGCCGCCCTCGAGCAGCAGCGAGGCGGCGTTCAGCCCGCCCAAGGAGAGGACGTAGCCGGGGCGGTCGTCCCATTCCCGCCAGGGAACCATCGCATCGATGAGCGACGCTTTGGCGTCGAGCCGGTTGGTCACGAAGCGCTTCGGGTGGACGCCGTCGCCGTCGACGATCCAGCCGTCCTTGCCCTTGATGCCCGAGAGGGCGAGCCCGGCGGTGCCGAGGCCGGCGGCCAGGTCGGTCCAGTTGTCGCGGAGGTTGCCCGCGATATCGCCGAGCCCGGCGCCGAACGCGGCGCCGTTCTCGGTGTCGGTCAGGCCGGTGAGGTCGGTGAAGGTGTCGAGCAGGCCACCGAAGAACGTCCCGAAACCCGCGCCGACGTCCTCCCACCAGTAGGTGTCCTCGCCGGGGGTCCCCCAGGGCGTTTCGGCGGCGTCGGGCAGGTTGTGCTCGTCGGCCCCGTAGACGACCCAGTCCGGACGAGCGGGAGTGCCCGCGGGTACGTAGCGGGCGCCGCCGAACGTCGAGGAGATCCGGTTGGCGCAGTCGCGTTCGGCGCCCTGGTATTCGGCGAGGGCGTGGGCGACCGCGCCGATCAGGATGTCGTTCTTCTCGGTGAGCCGCCCGTCGTGGGTCCAGTCGTCGTCGCCCGCGATCTCGTCGCGGAACGCCGCCGCCTCCAGTTGCAGGCGGCGGAGCCGCTCGATCGCCGCGCGCGCTTCGGCGACGAACGTCAGCAGGGCGTCGCCGACGACCGTCAGGGCCCGTTCGGCGTCGTCGCCCGCGGCGGGGACGGGACGGATCGCGGCGAGCAGCTCGCCGGCCTCCGGTGCCCGGTAGGCGTCGCGCAGGCCGCTCCATGCCGCGGCGATCCGGTGCCCGGTTGCGGCGATCGCGGCCCCGTCCTTCTTGATGGCGCGGGCGGCGGTCTCCAGTCCGGCGAGGTCGGGGGTGGGGATCCGGGCGGCGATCGCGGCCGGGTCGACCGCGGTCGGGCTCACCGGCCGATCCGCGGTGCGGGGGCCTTCGCGGCGTTGCGCTGCGCCTCCCGAGCCATCTCCAGGTCACCGTCGACGTACGCCCTGGTGGCGGTGGTCGCTCCCTTGACGCAGCCGGTCGCCTTGGCGGCCATTCCGGTCAGCACGGGTTTGTAGGTGGCGACGAACGCGGTGAGCGCGCTATTGACGGGCATGCTGTCCGCCGCCGCGTCGGCCTGGTCGATGTGCCCGGCGAGCGACGTGAACCGTCCCGCCAGTCCGTCGGCGCCGAGCACGTGCTCCTTGATGGGGGCGAGCGCGGCCCACACGCCGCCGGGGTCGATGTCCCAGGCCGTCATGCCGGAGTCTCCCGCTTCCTGTCGCCACTGAACCGGGCGGGCCGGAAGTCGTCCGGAGGAGGGGCGGTGGCCGATTCCGGACGTGTGTGCCGAAAGGTCAGCGCAGCCAGTTCGCCGAGGGCCGCGTCGAGTTGGTCTGCGGCCTTTTCGACGCCGGCGGAAAGCTCCGCGGTCAGGTCCCGCAAGGTCGGCGGCTGATCATCTTGGGCGGTCGAGGGCGAAAAATGCGGCGTATCGACCAGGTCGAACTTCACTGTGCTCCTCGGCTCGGGGGGACAGCGTCGGATGCGGGGCGAACGGTATTATTCAGGCCCTGCGCAGTGATCGTCCACAGAATTGGTGACAGGGGGCGTGACGCTTTGTCAACGTACGGTCCGTGGACGGGATCCGTGGCGCGATGACCTATGACCTGGTCGTTCTACTGCCCGTGCCGCCGGACGTCGCGGACGTCGTCGGCGGGCTGGTCGGCGCGGGGCCTGGGCTGCGGGTCCGGCCGGATAGCGGCGGTGCCGTCCTGCGCCTCTACGACGGCGACCGTCCGGTGCTGGGCATCGAGGACGCACGCCGCGTGGACGTCGCCGACGACGTGCGGCGACTCCTCGGCCCCCGGGCGGACGAAGGGCTCCGCGTGCCCTACTGGTGGACGGAGATCCGGGCGTCCGGCGCCGACGGTGACGCGGCGGCGGCCCACCGGCTCGCGGACGAACTGGTGCGGCGGCTCGGTGGTCGGGTGTGGTCGCCGCGGGAGGCGTGTTGACCGTCCATCCGGCCGTGGACACCCGCACCGATGCGGCCGTGGTCGTCGTTCAGAATCGGCCGCTGGTGCCGCTGTCGTCCTGGCTGCTCGACGCCATCGCGACCACTGACCGTCCAGCGTTCCACCTGCTGACGCCGCACGACTCCCGGATCACCCCGCCGCTGCGGACCGCGCTCGACGGGACCGGCGCGCGGTGGGTCGTGCAGGAGCCGGGCGACGCCGGGTATTACGACGGGCTCACCGGCGAGCCGCTGGACTGGGACGGTTCGATGTTCGCCCCCGTGCCCGGCGCGCCGCCCGCCGCCTACGAGGCCCACGAACGGACGGACGGGCACCACCTGGTGCTCACGGTGAGCGTCGTGCACCGCGCCACGGCGGCGCTGGAGCTCGGCCGCACCGCCGAGACGATCGGCGAGACCCTCGCGGGCACCGCGCCGCGCTGCTGGGGGACGAGCGAGCCCGCCCTGCGGGCCTGGGACCGGGCGATGCTCACCGACCTCTGCCGCCGCCGCGCGCCACGGGGGACCTTCCTCGTCGTCGCGGGGCCCGGACGCGCCTTCGTCGGCACCCAGCGTGTGACGCGGGCGGCGGGCGGCGTCAAGGAGACGCTGACCTTCGTCGTGGGCGGCGCCGGGCCCGAGCCTCCGGTGGGCCCGCTCGTCCGCCTCGCCGACGGGCTCGCCGCGGACGGCGTCCTGCACGCCCTCACCGCCCACTGGACGGACGGACGCGCCGACCTCACCCACGCGCCGCA
Source organism: Actinomadura rifamycini DSM 43936 (assembly GCF_000425065.1). Classification (GTDB taxonomy): domain Bacteria; phylum Actinomycetota; class Actinomycetes; order Streptosporangiales; family Streptosporangiaceae; genus Spirillospora; species Spirillospora rifamycini. The sequence goes on along the minus strand of NZ_AULB01000008.1, from coordinate 382,548 downwards.
CCGGCCCCGGGCCCTCGAACTCCTCGGACTCGCGATCGGCGAACGCGCCGGGGACGGTCGGGGGCGGCCGATCGGTACCGACGACCACCCGGGGACCTGGTTCGGGGCGGACGGCCGCGGCTGACCCGCGCGGATGTCCGGGGTCAGTGGGGCGGGGGGAGCGGGGAGACGGCGTTGCCCAGGTCGCAGCCCGCCTCGCCGGGCATCCGCTGGATGCGCGGCGGCACCCACACTTTCGTCCCGCCGGGCGCGACGCGGGCGACCGTGCAGTCGAGCGCGTCACCGAAGTACGGCTTGACGGTCAGGACGACGCCGACGACGCCGTCCACCGTCGGGACCGTCCCCACCCGCACCTCGATCCGCGGGTCGAGGCCGAGGGACGCGACGGCCTCCCGCACCTCCGCCTCGTCCACCGTGCCGCCGGCCGGCACGCGCGGCAGCGCCTTCCCGATCTCCTCCACGGACGGGATGTCGGGATCCTCCGGCCACGGCGCGAACGTCAGCGGCGCGCCCGCCGGGCAGTCGACGCCCGCCGGTTCCTCCCGCCACTCGGTCCGCTCGGTGAGCCGCAGCTCGAAGCAGCGCCGGACGGTGACGGTCTGCTGATCGTGCGGCCACGCCTCCCGCCCCGTCCCGGGCACCCGGACCACGATCGTCGCGCCGGTCCGCCCGTCCGGCCGCACCCGCAGCACCTCGACGCCGTCGATGTCGTCCGCGAGATGCCCGATGTCCTGCGCGGGCCGGTCCGCGGCGTCGTACAGCTCCGCCGCGACCCCCCGGGCCGTCGCGCGGGCGTCGTCGGCCGCCCGGCCCTCGCCCGACCCGCCCGCGAACCCGCAGGACGTCACGGCGAGCAGCGGCGGCAGGGAGAAGAGCAGGAATCGGCGCACACCGTCACGCTCGCAGGTCGGAACCGTCCGCGATATCCGTACAAGTACTCAGGTGCGGGCCGGTTCGGTGTCCCGGGCGCGCGCCGTCCCCGGCTCGTCCGGCTCCCCGTCCCGCTGCGTCGGCCCCGCCGGACGCCCGCGTCCCCACGCCACCGCCGCCGCGAAGCACGCGAACGGCATCGCGGGCAGCATGTACCGGTAGTCGAAGTCGACCGTGATCGGCGGCACCGCCAGCAGCGTCACCGCCGACGCCCAGAACAGGAACGTCCGCGGGCGCGCCCGCCGCCGCAGCAGCCCCGCCGCGCCCGCCAGCAGCACCGCGCCGAGCACCGTCCCCGGCACCCGCACGTGCTCCTGGTACCAGCGCATGACGTCCGCGTACGGGCCCACGATCCGCGTCTCCCCGGACCCGTGCGCGTACTCCCGCACGACCTCCGTCCGGTACCCGCCGCCGATCACCGGCAGGTCCTGGTGCGCCCGCGGCTCCGTCGGGAAGTGGTACCGCGCCTCCGTCCCCACCGTCGGGTACCGGTCCCGCTCCCACGCGAACGTCCGCACGAAGAAGTCGTACGCCACCACCCGCGCGTAGTCGAACGGCTGGTTCATGATCGCCCACACCGCGAACCGCTGCGCCAGCGCGTTCGTCTCCGCCGGGAACGGCTCCCCGTCCGTCCACCCGGTCGGCGAGTTCGCCTCCCAGATCTGGTGCGACGACGCCGGCCGGTCGTCCGGCGCCCCGTACGGGCACAGCCGCGCCAGGTCCGGCGGCGGCCGGTGCGCGTCGCAGTCGGCGAACGCCGCCGTCCGCCCCCACAGGAAGATCCCGTCCACGCCGCTCATCCCGACCCGGCCGTGCTCCGACCCGTACCACGCCGCGTAGCTTCCGAGCGGCAGGACGAACGCCGCGCCGAGCGCCGCGACCGCCGTCCACCGCGTCCGCCGCAGCAGCAGGAACACCACCACGATCACGAACAGCGGTACCCCGACCGTCCGGGTCACCGACGCCAGCCCCAGCAGCGCCCCCACCACGGCGGCCCGCCGCCACCCCGCCGCCCCCGGCCGCGCCATCAGCAGCATCGCCCCGAACACCAGGACCGTGAACAGCGTGTCTGACAGCAGCAGATGCTCGAGCTCGATCTGGAAGGCGTCCAGCAGGACCGGCGCCACCGCCAGCGCCGCCCAGTGCCGCCGCACCCCGAAGTCCCGGACCAGCATCCGGTACCCCAGCACCGCGATCCCCACGACCGCCGCATGCTGCAGGAACGTCACGAGCGCCAGGCTGTGGAACGGCTTCAGCGACCACAGGAACAACCCGTACCCGGACGGCCGCAACTGGTGCGGGAACGGATCGTTCGCGATCCGCAGGAAGTCGTAACTGTCGTTGAACCAGAGCGCCGGCGGAAACCCGAGCATCGTCGTCACCCGGAGCAGCACCCCGGCGAGCAGCACCACCGAGAACAGCCGGTTCCCCCGCACGGCCGCCCACACCGAGCCTGCCTCAGGACGACGGCCGAACCTAGGGGAGAGCAACACGAGAACCTAACTCTGGACGTGCGACGGACGGAGACCACCGCGGACCCGGCGGGCGCCGCGCACCGGACCACCGGGCGGCCGGTCTCCTATGCGATTGTCGGCGACGAGCCGCGGCGCGGGGGAGACGGGGGAAAAGAGCGGATCGCCGATCCGTCCGGCGATGATCCTGAGCGACGTGCCGCGGCCCCGCGCGATGGCGGCGATCATAGCAGCGGCCTCCCGATGCCTCGGGCGCCTCGCCGCCTCAGCTGTCCTCCAACACCTCCAACACCGGCAACCGCCCCTCCGTGATTGCCCCAGCCGATTCCGGCGAAATCGGCTCCCCTTCGAGAAAGGTCTCGCCCAGTCGGGGCGGCACAGCAGGGGCGACGAGGTACTTACCCGGCGGGAGTGTCTTCGGCCCGGGTAGTGTGACGATCCGGGTCTCTGTCCACCTGCTCATGAAGGCGCACTGCGCCATGACATATGGCTGTGCCTCGCCAGTCATTTTTCTTGATGCGCGTAGGATGATGGCGTTCGCATCCTTGGGTGGATCATCGCGATGCGCCGGCGGTGAGGGGTAGAGGGCTAAGATAGCCGATTTTTCGTTTTGGTCGTGCGCCACGTAACCGCCGCCGAAACCAAAGGAGTATTCGCGCTCCACGTCTGGACGATTCGAGTTCTCCCCGTAGCACTGTCGCTGCCCGTTGGGCAGGTAAACACCGCCCCAGGGTGTGCGGGCGCGGAAGTGCAGGATGAATTTGACTCGTGAACCGGGTTCAGCCCTAGCCGGTGTCGCCGACAGCTTCAAATCCATCCAAGGGGTCTCGGATGCGGGCATGTTCGGTGAGCCGACGAGAACTCCAGGTTTCGTGAAGTACCCATGCACTGCGCCATGGCTTACTCCTCCGGCGTCCGGCGGCGACGGCCAGAACAGCCACCCCGCGACGACGGCTCCCGCGCCCGCCGTCCCTATGCCTGCTACGCCCTTGCCCCCACCCAGCTTGGACAAGAATCCCTTAGAGGTGGACCCGGCGGCCTTGGTGACGACATCCGCCGTTGCGGCTCCCTGAACGTATCCGGTTCCCGAGACCGCCTGACCGGCCACGCCCGAGGCGGCGGCTCCCGAGCCTGCGCCCAGTCCGGATACGCCTGGAGCGAGGAGGGCGGTGCTGAACATGGCCAGCGGGACGGCCGTTCCGACGAGCGCCGCCAACGCGCCGAGGGCGATGAGTCCTCGTCGTTCCCACTCGGGACCGTACGCCCGGGCGGCAGTCTCCTCGAGCTCCCGCACGAACTCGACCGCGCTCCACATCCGCTCGGACGGATTTTTCGCCATGCCGCGCTCGACCAGACGGTGCAACTCCTTGGGAACGCGGTCTAGTGGCGGCCGGGTGCTGATGTGCTTGGTGCGCAGTTCGTCGATCGTCGTCGCTTCGAACGGCTTCCTGCCGGTGATGCATTCGACGAACACGCACGTAGCCGCATAAAGGTCGGTGGCCGGAGTAGCGGGGTCGCCGTTCCACTGTTCCGGCGCCATGTACGCGGGTGTGCCGCTCTTGTCCCCCTGGCCGGTGAGGACGGCGATGCCGAAGTCGATCAGTTTGCTCCGGCCGTTGTCCTGCACGAGCACATTCGCCGGCTTATAGTCGCGGTGGACTACACCGGCCTCGTGAGCCGCCGCCAGACCGAGAAGCGACCCCTTCAGCGCCGTAAGGGCGGCTTCGGGCTGGAGTGGCGCATCGCGTTCGTCGAGAACGCGGCGAAGCGATCGGCCGGGAACCGCCTCCATAATGATCGCGGCGCCGTCCTGCCATTCCACGAAGTAAAACAAACGCGCCACATGCTCATCGGCCACTCGCCTAAGAGCTTCGGCCTCGCTGCGAAAGGTGTCCTTTGCCGCGGCATCCGTGAGCAGTTCGGTGGCCAGGTACTTTACGGCGACGGGAACGCCACCGGACTCGTGCCGAGCGAGGACGACGCGGCCTTGGGCACCCTCGCCCAGCTTGGCGACCTCGACGTATCCCGGCAGGCTCCGACCGTGGGGCATCAGTGTCCTGTGTTCGTCTGAATCTCGCCTACGACGAGCGGTGTTGGAACCGAGGTCATGCTCTGCTGGCCGAGGCTCCCACCGGCCGCGTCGCAGTCGGATCCCTCACACGTCCAAGAGACGTTCCACGCAATCGTCGCCGTGATCCTGTAGGCACCGCCGGGCCGACCGGCCGAGGCGCGTTGATACGTGTAGGTGCAGGTAGCGCCGTTCTCGCTGCCGCCGTTGTCGCAGACGAGTTCCTTCTCGCCGAGGTCCCAGGTCACCGAAATCGGCGTGGCGGTCGCCTGAACCGTCTGGTCACCCACAGTGATGGGTTCGGTCTGTACGACCTCGAACCCGTCAACCCAGAGTGATGTCTCAGTCCGCACGTAGGTCTTGTCGGCCGGCGCTGTGTGAACCCTTGGTACCGGGAACGCAGTTGCGTCCATGGCTCTCTGCACGAGTTCCCAAGTCGCAGGCGCCGCCGCTACAGGCGGTGGGGCTCCCGCGTCCACAGGCACGAAGCCTGTTGCCTGGTCATCGGTCAAGCCCTCATGCGGCGGAGGGAGTGCAGAACCCCCACCGCCGGATCCACCGCCTCCTGAGGAGTTCCCTCCGCCAGAGGAGCCGCCCTCCGTAACTCCCTCGGCACAGCTCATTTCCCCCCCGACTTTCTGGCATGGCGCGGCATGTGCCGGAAGGGCGGTGACGAGCGGGGTAGCGAGGACGGTGGCGGTGAGGACGGTCGTGGCGGTGCGGCGCCGACGGTGCAGGGATGGAGTTCGAGGCATCGCGTGTCCTTCGTCGGACGTGGCGGTGGTGGTGGCGGAGCGGGGCGGGACGGCGCGGGGGGTCAGCATGCGCGGTCCCGGACGGACGCGGCGACCTTCCAGGTTCCGGAGTCCCACTGGACGGTCGAGCGGTAGAGGTACGCGTCGCCGGGGCCGCCGCCGAGGCGTTCGCCGGTGGTGGCCGAGTAGCGGTAGCCGGCGAGGGTCCGGATGCAGTCGATGACGTACACCTTGGTGCTGTCGGTCGACTTGGCGTAGACGCGGGGGTTGTGGGTGTTCGTGAACCGCCAGATCTCGCCTTCGGCCCGGGTCGCCTCGATGTCGTCGGTGACCTGCGTGAGGAGCGGGTCCAGGGCGACGGACGCGAGGCGGGACGGGTCGTTCTTCTCGTACGCCTGCTTGTAGACCTTCTGGTACTCGCGGTACCGGTCGAGGACGGTCTTGTACAGCCGGGCGGTCGGGACGGCGGAGGGGGCGGGCGCGGCGCGGGTCGGGGCGGACGCGGGGCCGGTGGCGAAGGTGCCGGTCGGGTCGAGGTCGCCGCCGGAGGTGCCGGACGTTCCGCAGCCCGCGAGCACGAGGACGAGCGCGGTCGCGCACGCGGACGACGTGCGCGCCGTCGGCGCCGGGGCCGCACGGCGGACCGTCCGGGCGGGGGAACGTACCAACGGGGCGCGCATCGCCATCCCTGTTCGTCGTCCGGCAGCGGGGCGGAGTACGGCGAAAGCTTACAGATGCGGCCGGGGGCGGAAAAGGGATTCGTCAGCCCTGCGTCCCCCGTGTGGCGGGAGTGGTCGGTACGGGCAGGCGACGGGGGCGTGGCATCACGCCGGGTTCCCTCCTTCGCCGGTGCGCGGGCTTGAGGTCAAGTCTGGTTGAGGTTGCATGCTGCCCGTGTTGTGCGGTTTTCGGTAGTGCGGCCAGTGGAGGCGGTATGCGTGCGGTGTGGTTGACGGAGTTCGGCGGGCCGGAGGTGCTCGTCGCGGGTGAGGCGCCCGATCCGGTGCCGGGGGACGGGCAGGCGCTCGTCGAGGTCGAGTTCGCGAACATCACGTTCGTTGAGACGCAGATGCGGGCGGGCGGTCCGTCCCCGTTCGGCGCGGAGCCGCCCGTGGTCCCCGGGAACGGGGTCGGGGGGATCGTGACGGCGGTCGGGGCGGGCGCCGATCCCGCGCTGGTCGGACGGCGCGTGGTGAGCGCCACGGGCGGGTCCGGCGGCTACGCCGAGCTGGCGGCCGTGGACGCGGCGGGGGTGTTCGAGGTGCCGGACGGGCTGGGCCTGGACGACGCGGTCGCGCTGCTGGCGGACGGCCGCACGGCCGCGATGCTGCTGCGCGCCGCCCCGCCGCGTCCCGGCGAGCGCGTCCTGGTCGAGGCGGCGGCCGGGGGCGTCGGCACGCTTCTCGTGCAGCTCGCGAAGGCGGCGGGGGCGGTCGTCGTCGCGGCGGTCGGCGGGCCGCGCAAGGCGGACGTCGCGCGCCGGGTCGGCGCCGACGAGGTGGTCGACTACCGCGAGCCCGGCTGGACGGCGGGCGCCGGCGCGGTCGGTGTCGTGTTCGACGGCGTCGGCGGCGGCATCGCCCGGGAGGCGTTCACGCTCCTGGGCGACGGCGGACGGATGGTGTCGTTCGGCCTCGCGAGCGGCGAGTGGGCCGGTATCGCGGAGGAGGACGCCGCCGCGCGCGGCGTGACGCTCGTTGAGCTCGCGCCGACGCCGGAGGAGGTGCGGGCGTGCACCGAGAGGGTCCTCGCCGACGCGGCGCGCGGTGCGGTGCGTCCGCTGATCGGGCGGCGCTTCCCCTTGGCGGACGCGGCGGGCGCGCACGCGGCGATCGAGTCGCGCGGGACCGTCGGCAAGACGCTGCTGGAGGTGCGGCGATGAAGATCGGGCTGAACCTGCCGAGCCACGGCGTCGACACGTCCGCGACGGTCGCCGGGCACGCCAGGCACGCGGAGGACGCCGGGTTCGAGTCGGTGTGGGTCGGCGACCACCTGATCCCCGCCGGGCGGCCGTTCCTGGACGCGACGCTCGTCCTGGCCGCCGTCGCGGCCGTGACGCGGCGGGTCCGCGTCGGTTTCGGCGTCATGGTGCTGCCGCTGCGGGAGCCGGCCTGGGCGGCGAAGCAGATCGCGAGCCTGCAGCACCTGTCGGACGGGCGGGTGCTGCTGGGCGTCGGCAGCGGCGGACCGGTGCACGGCGACGCGGCGTTCCGCGCGGTCGGGGTCCCGTTCGCCGAGCGCGGACGGCGCACCGACGCGGCCCTCGAAGTCCTGCCGGGCCTCGTGGAGGGGAAGCCGACCCTGGTGGACGGCGCGGAGGTGACGCTGTCGCCGGGGGCGCCGATGCCGCCCGTGCTGATCGGCGCGGGGCCCGAGCGGCGCGTCGCCCGCTTCGCCGACGAGTGGTATCCGGCGTTCTCGACGCCCGCCGAGGTGGCCGCGGGCCTGGAGCGCATCGCGCCGCTGGCCGCCGAGTACGGACGGCCCGTGCCGAAGGTGACGGTCGGCCTCAGCTTCGGCCTGGGGGACGTGCCCGGGCCGGAGATCGACGCGCAGGTGCGGGGGCTGACCGAGTACGGGATGAGCGAAGAGGCCGCGCGCGAGAGCCTGCTCACCGGCGGTCCCGCGCGGGCGGCCGAGCGCCTCGCGGAGCTGGCGGAGGCCGGCGTGCACCGGGTCATCGGGATGCCGTTCCCTGCCGACCGCCGCCGGCAGGCGGACCTGCTGGCCGAAGCCGCCCGCCTGGCCGGGGGCTGAGCGGGCCGCGGGGGCGCCCGCACCGCGCACCGCGTCCCGCGCGATGATCGTGCTTCACGGCCCGCACGCGGGCCCCGCACGGAAGGGCGTCCCCTGTGGCCATCTCGCTCGCGGAGCTTCCCGGCCTGGTCGGCCGGGAGCTCTTCTGCTCGGAGTGGGTCCGTCTCGACGCCGCGGACGAGGAGGCGTTCGGGCACGCGACGCTGCTGCGCGAGGAGTTCCTCGGCCGCTCCCCGTCCGACAGGGATCCGGACGGGGAGCGGCCGGTCTCCGGTTTCCTGCTGCTGTCGATGCTCGTGGCGTTCCACAAGCGCGAACTGGATTTCGGCGGCGCGTCCGGCTTGAACTACGGCGTCGACCGGGTGCGGTTCCTGAGTCCGGTGCGGAGCGGCCGCCGGGTCCGGGTGCGCGCGACGCTGATGGACGTCCGGGAGAAGGGGCCGGGGCGCACGCGCGTCCTGACCCGGAACGTCCTGGAGGCCGAGGGCGCCGACGCGCCCGCGATGGTCGCCGACTGGATCGCCTTCTTCGTCGAGGAGGGCGCCTGAGCTCAGCAGGGCGGCCATGTCCCCTCGGACGTCCGGCAGAGCGGTTCGCCGTCGGCGTTGTAGTGGATGTTCGGCGAGTACTTGGCCGCGCCGAGCTGCGGGTCGGTCGTTCCGTCGGGGTCCGCCATCGCCCAGGCGGCGCCCTGGAAGGAGACCCCTTCGAGGCCGGACACCGAGCACTGGCCCATGTCGCTCCACCATGAGCCCCGGGGCGCCAGGCTGATCCCTCGCCAGGGGGACGAGCGCTGCGGGCAGCTCTTCGTCGCACCGTCGTGGTACTTGACCAGCGCGACCACGGTCACCTGCTCGGCGCCCGTGTTCTTGACCTGCATCCCGAAGGTCGCGGACGCGCCGGCGACGTTCAGGCGCGTGCACACTCGCACCTGGAGCGGTGACCCCTGGACGGCCGACCGCCACGAGCCGCAGTGAAGGTCGGGGCCCGAGAAGGGCCGGCTCGGTGTCGTGCCGGTTGTACGCCGGGCGGACGGTCCGGTCTTGTTCGGCCCCGGCGGGTCCGACTTCGCCGCCGGAGCGGTCTTCCCTGACCGCTTCGGTGACGGCGAGGGCGACGGTGCGGCGGGCGAGGGGGCGGCGGCGTTCGCGGGGGCGGTCTCGGCCGGGTCCTCCGAGGCGCTCGGCGGTTCCCCGCCCGTCAGGGCCGGGGCGACCGCGTACGCGGCGCCCGCGATCACCGCGACGGCCGCCGCTGCCGCCGCGATCCGGCGGCCCGGCTTCCGGGGGGCCGCCGGCGCCGCGGTCCGCTCGGTCGCGGCGTCGTCCGGACGCGCCGTGTCCTCCGGGGCGCGGGAATGCCGGACGGGGCCGGGGAGGTCCCGGAGGCGTTCGGCGACCTGGTGCGCGGTGGGACGCCGCGCGGGGTCCTTGTGCAGGCAGACCCGGACGACCTCGGCGAGCGACGGTTCGAGGCCGGTCAGGTCGGGCTCCTCGTGCAGGACCGCGTGCATGACCGTCGCGACGCTCGTCCCGCCGAACGCCTTGCGGCCGAGGGCCGCGAAGAGGACCGTGGCGCCCCACGCGAACATGTCGGCCTCGGGCCCGGCCCGCTCGCCGCGCAGGTGCTCGGGGGCGGTGTAGCCGGGGGTGCCGATCACGGCGCTGCCGTGGGACTGGCTGAGGTCGAGCGCGCGGGCGATGCCGAAGTCGATGACGACCGGGCCGTCCGGACCGAGCAGGACGTTCGCGGGCTTGAAGTCGCGGTGGACGACGCCCGCGCGGTGGATCGCGGCCAGTGCGGTGACGGTGTTGTGGGCGAGGCGTTCGAGCGCGGCACCGGCGCGGGGCCCGCGGCGGGCCACCGAGTCCTGCAGGGACGGCCCGTCGATGAACTCGCTGACGATGTAGGGCCGGCCGTCCTCGACGCCCGTGCGGAGCACCTGCGCGGTGCAGAACGCCGCCACCCGCTTGGTGATCTCGACCTCGTCGAGGAACCGGCGCCGGGCGGCCTCGTCGACGATGAGGTGCTCGTGCAGGAGCTTGACCGCGGTCCGGCGGCCGTCGTCGCCGACGCCCCGGTAGACGGTGCCCTGCCCGCCGGACCCGAGGCGCCCCTCCAGCCGGTACGGGCCGATGGCCACGGGATCGGACGGCCGCAGCGGCGCCGTCCCGGGCGCGAGATCGTCACTGGACAACGCCGTGTTCCTCATCGTCTCGATGCGTGCGGCCGCAGGGCCGGACCCTCGAAATGATCTTAAGGTCGGGCGAGGGCGTCGCGGGCTTCCATCAGCGCGAAGCCGAGCAGGTTGGTGCCCTTCCACCGGGACGGCCGCCGCGCGTCGGGGTGGTGCTCGTCGAGCCCGATGCCCCAGACGACGTCCTCCGGGCTGGCCTCCACCAGGGCCTTGCCGCGGGTGGACGCCAGGTACTCGCGCAGGTGCTCGTGGGCGGCGAACTTCGCCACGCTGCCACGGACGACGATGCCGTACCGGTGCGCGGCCCACGTCTCCTCGTCGAAGCCGCGCACCTCGCGCCCGATGCTCTTCGCGATCGCGGGGGACGGGTTCGCGAGGATGCGGGACTCGGCCCGCCGGTCGCCGAACAGGCGGGCCTTCTCGGCCATCATGTAGTGCTCGGCGGTGGCGTACTCGACGCCGTCGATCGTGAACGGGGCGTGGAGCCACTGGCTGAGCTGCCCCTTCGGCCGGGGGCCGCCCCAGAACAGCACGAACTCCGGGAGCTCCCTGCGGGTTTCCAGCTCGAGCAGCTCTTCCATGGTCATCATGCGTCCGAGCCTGCCGAAGGCCGCGGGGGGTCGCAATCCGGTAATCCTGGCTAATCTTCGTGGAGAGAAGATCGAGGGGGATTGCCCGGTGGCGCAGCAGCAGGATCGCATCGCGGAGCTGGAGGGACGGGTCGTCCGGCTGGTGCGGGACCTGGCGCCGCCCGGGTGGCGCCGCATCGACCTGCACTGCCTCGCGACGATCGCGGTGAGCGACGTGGCGCTGACCGTGCTGACCGGCGACGGCAAGACGGTGACGCCCGCCGACGGCGTCCCGGAGGAGCTGACCGGCGCGCTGCTGGACCTGCGCCGCGCCCACTACCTGTCCGAGCAGGGGACCTGGTTCTCGATGACGCTGATCGTCGAGCCCGAGGGCGCGCGGCCCCTCTACAACTACGACTTCGACCCGGAGTGGGATCCGCCGATCCCGGTGGACTGCTGGCGGCGCGACCAGATCGTCATGCCGCGCGAGGGCGTGCACATGCCGGCGTGGCTGGCGGCCCGGCTGGACGACCGCGAGCCGTCCGGCGACGACGGCGCGCCCGCCGCCGGGCCGCTGAACCCGATGGAGCAGATGGAGCTGCTGTCGGGGCCGCTGAGCGTGCTCGTCGCCGACAAGGCGCCGCCGCTGTGGCAGAAGGTGTTCGGCTACTACCAGGCGGCCGGCGGGCACGTCGAGTTCCCGCCGATGATGTGCTACAAGGCCGACGGGACGATGTCGACGTGGGCGCCGCCCGCCGCCGCGGCGCGCGTCCTGGACCGGCTCCGCGCCGGGACGCACGGGTTCCAGGGGTCCACCTGGTCGCGGATCGACTTCGAGGTCCTGTACGAGGACGGCGGCGTGCGGTGCCGGGCGTCGTTCACGTTCGACGACGAGCCGCAGTGGAACGCCGCGCCGTCCGCCGACGACGTCCGGCGGGAGCTCGAGCGGTTCCCGCGCGAGGACGTCCCGGAGTGGATGGCGCGGCTGCTCGGGCCCGCGCCCGCCCCCGCGACGGTGGTCGCCGCGCCGGAGGAGCCGGAGCGGCGCGCGCCCGGCGGGCTGCGGCGCGCCCGCATCTTCGACCGGGTCGACCCGGAGGACGGGCGCCCCGCGGTGTCCCGCCCGCCGGTGCCGCCGCAGGAGGCCGGGCCGCTCGCCGAGTACCTGCGCGGCGCGCCGCTGGTGATGGCCGCCCGCTCCTACGCCCCGGACCGCCTCGACCCGTCGCGCGGCGACCGCGTCCCGCTGACCTTCCACACCGACGGGACGTGGGTGTGGTCGGGCGCGGTCGGCTACTACCTGCGGGAGCACGGGGTGCCGCCGGAGCCCGACCTGGTCGCGCACGCCCGCGCGCAGGGGTTCCGGGTGCCGCCGGTGGACGACGACGCGATGGACGCGGCGGGCGCGTCGGTCACCGGCCGCGACACCGGGCAGAGCCCCCGGACGGTCGTGGAGTCGCCGGGGCCGCGCCCCGGCGACACCGCGCCGTACGCGCCGTTCGGCGCGGACGGCGGGACGGGCGAGCGGTCCGCGCCGCCGCGCACGACCGTCGAGCCGGCGGACGTCCGGCCCGCGCCGCGCACGACCGTGGAGCCCGCCGGCGCCCGGCCCGCTCCGGCGCCCGGCCCGGGGACGCGCGTCGAGGAGGAGTGGGCGGTCACGCTCCGGTCCCGCCTGGACGACCTGGGCGTCGACCCCGGCGAGTACCGCATCCGCGGCGACGCGGACGGCGCCTGGTGCCTGCGCTACGACGGCGGCCGCTGGGCGGTGTACCGGACGGACGGCGGCGAGCGGCAGGGCGCGGCGGCGTTCGACGATCCGGCGCAGGCCGCCGCGTACCTGCTGGGCAGCCTGCTGATGGCGCCGCGCCGCGCCGGGCCGATCGACCCGCTGGACGGGGAGCCGCCGCTGACGCTGCTGCGCGACCGGCACCGCACGCGGCTGGCCGCCGGCACCGAGGTCGACCGGTACGGCCCGCCCAGCGGCAACATGACGTACGCGGCGCGGACCCCGTTCGCGCGGCGGTCGCTGCCGCCCGACTGGGAGCGGCGGCCGTACCACGTCTACCGGCTGCGGCGCCCGCTGGAGGCGCTGACGGGGACGGCCGTGCCGTGGTTCGACCAGCCGGGCGGCGGCACCGCCTACCTGTTCGCGCGGCCGGTCTCGGCGCTGCTCGCGGACGGCGCGCTCATCGAGATCACCTAGCGCCCGATCGCGGAGACGAGGTCGAGACCGAGGATCAGGTCGAGGTGGACGATCGTCTCGAGCTTCGCGCCCGGCGGGACGTCCGGGTCCGCGGCGAGCCGTTCGAGGACGGCGAGCGCGCGCGGGCCGTCGAGGTCGTCGGCGAGGGCGCCCTCGGCCTCGGCGGCGTAGCCGCGGTGCAGGGGGCGGCCGGGGGCCGTGGCCCACTCGGCGACGCGCGAGCGCCAGCGGGCGAGGTCGTCGCGGGCGCGGGCGACGTCGACGAGCACCGGGTCGCGGTAGCGGGCCCGCAGCAGGGCGAACCGGACGGCGAGCGGGTCGCCGGGCACGCGCCCGTCGGAGAACACGACGAGCGAGAACCCGGGCGCGGGCGTCGGGCCGATCAGCAGCGCCCCCTCGGGCGCGGCGTCGGCGACCTCGAAGTCGGGGACGCGCAGGTCGTCGAACGTGCAGCCGTCCGGCGCGACGGCCGGGGCCCGCGTGACCCGGGCGGGGCGGCGGCCCCGCTCGGCGAGCCGGCGCAGCAGGTCGGCGGTGACGAGGGCGCGCGCCCCGCCGCCGTGCAGGTGGATCCGCAGCGGGCCGGGCGGCAGGTCCTCCACCCGTCCGGTGCGGTGGTCGTAGAGCCGCATGATCACACTCTACGTTCGTGCTCGCCCAGGTCAGAGGGGCGGGTCGGTCGGCAGCGGGCCGCCGGGGATGTGCGGGGCGCCGTCCGGCTTGCGGACGGCCGCGAACCGGAGCCGCACGTAGTCGGCGACCCAGCCGGACTCGCGGCGCAGCGCGGGCGCGGCGAGGTCGTTGACGCGGGTGAGCAGCGGTTCGACCAGCTCGGGCGGGACGGTGTCGAGGGCGCGGCCCGCGTAGGCGCGGATCCAGTCGGCGGCGCCGTCGGGGCCCTCGACCATCCGGGTGGGGCGGTCGGCGTGCTCCAGCAGCCGCAGCGTGAACCCGGCGTCCTCCAGCTTGGACGCGTACTCGGCGGGGCTCGGGAAGTACCAGGGCAGTTCGGGTTCGCCGAGCCCGAACACGCGCCACGCCGTCTGCATCGCGGCGACGAGCTCGGCGCAGTTGCCCGCGCCGCCCAGTTCGCCGACGAACCGCCCGCCGGGCCGCAGCGCGGCGTGCACCTGCCCGATCACGGCGTCCGGGTCGCGGGTCATCCAGTGCAGGGCCGCGTTGGACGCGACCGCGTCGAACGACTCGCCGACGGTGAAGTCGTGCGCGTCCCCGACGATGAACGCCAGGCCGGGGTGCATGGCGGCGGCCTGCGCGACCATCTCGGGGCTGCCGTCGATGCCGAGCACCTCGGCGCCCCGCTCGGCGATCTCCGCGCTGAACATGCCGGTGCCGCACCCGAGGTCGATGATCCGCTCGCCGGGCTGCGGGTCGAGCAGGTCCACCAGGGGCGCGCCGTGCGCGGAGACGTACCCGAAGGCGGAGTCGTACGTCGTCACGGCCCAGTTCACATGAAACAAAATATCGGACAAAGGCTTGCTTACATGGTCGGTTGGGGAGTGCGGACGGCCGGGCGTGACCCGTCTCACGCCCGCGCGCCCCGTACGGTTCGTGCATGAGCGAGGTCCGCATCACCGGCGCCGAGGGGCCTGACGGCCTGTCGCTGCGCACCGTCGGCCTGTCCGTCCGGGGCCGTCCCGAACTCACCGTCTCCGGCCTTCCGCCCTACCTCGGGCACGGCTGGGCGCGCGTCCTCGGCGCGCTCGCCGTGCGGGTCGCGGCGGCCCCCGAGGTCCCCGCGGAGGTGGAGCTGGCGCCGGACGTCGTCGTCCGGCTGCGTCCCGCGGGCGGCGCGCTCACGCCCGTCCCGCCCGCGCCCGATAGGGACCCGGACGAGTGGCGCCGCGAGGTCGTCGTCGCGCTGTTCCCGGAGGCGGACGCCTGACCGGCCGCCTCTAGAATCGCGTTCTAAACGAGAGAGGGGTCGCGAGTGCCGTACGAAGAGATCGAGTACGAGGTCGCGGACGGGATCGCCACGATCACCCTGAACCGTCCCGACCACATGAACGCCTACACGTTCACGATGCGCAACGAGATGCTCGACGCGTTCGACCGGATCGACGCCGACGACGCCGTCCGCGCGGTCGTGGTGACGGGCGCGGGCCGGGCGTTCTGCGCGGGCGCCGACCTCAGCACCGGCGGCGGCACGTTCGACCAGGAGCGGTCGAAGGAGATGTTCGCCGGGGACGACCTCCTCGAGGACGGCACCCCCCGCGACGGCGGCGGCACCGTCGCGCTGCGCATCGCCCGCTGCCTCAAGCCCGTCATCGGCGCGTTCAACGGCGCCGCCGTCGGCGTCGGCGTCACGATGACGCTGCCCATGGACGTCCGCCTCGCCGGCGAGAAGGCCAAGTTCGGGTTCGTGTTCGCCCGCCGCGGCATCGTCACCGAGGCCGCGTCGAGCTGGTTCCTGCCCCGCGTCGTCGGCATCTCGCAGGCGATGGAGTGGGCCGCGACCGGGCGCGTCTTCGGTGCCGACGAGGCCCTCGCCGGACGCCTCGTGTCGCGCGTCCTCCCGGCGGACGAGCTGCTGCCCGCGGCGTACGCGCTCGCCCGCGAGATCGCCGAGAACACCTCGGCGGTCTCCGTCGCCGCGATCCGCCGGCTGATGTGGTCCGGCCTCTCCGCGCCGTCGCCGTGGGACGCGCACGTCGCCGACTCCCGCCTGATGGCCGCCCTCGGCGGCGCGGGCGACGCCGCCGAGGGCGTCACGTCCTTCCTGGAGAAGCGCCCCGCCGAGTTCCCGCTGAAGGTCACCCGGGACCTCCCGCCCGAGGTCCCCGACTGGCCCGTCCGCTGACGCCGCCCCGCCGCCGCCCGCCCGCACGGGCGGGCGGCGGCGGGGTCACGGCCGCACGCCCGGCTCGTCGACGATGGCCGCCGCCTCCAGAGCCTGGTCGCCGAACACCGTCCCGGCGGGGATCGGGTCCCGTGCCGCCCACGCCGCGAGCAGCAGCACCTCCCGGTCGCCCGCGGACAGCCCCGCCGGCGCCCGCGCGAGCCGCCGCGACGCCGCCGACGCGCTCACCCGCTCGTCCACCCGCTCCGTCGCCGTGTCCGCGACCGGGTCGACGCCCGTCCGGGCGAGCGCGCGCAGCTTCCGCGTCTCCGACCGGCGGTGCTTGCCGACGAGGTTCGCGGCGATCCCGTAGAGCCAGGGACGCGCGTCCGGGCGGGCCGTGTCGTAGCGGTTCCGCTGCCGGAACGCCGCCAGGAACGTCTCGGCGACGATGTCCTCGGCGGCCTGCTCGCCGAGCCGCCGCCGGACGTACCGGTGGACGGCCGGCGCGTGCCGGTCGTACAGCTCCGCGAACGCCTCCGGCTCGCTGCGCGACCGCTCGACGATCCGCCCGTCGGCGAGCGCGGCCGCTCCGTTCTCGGGCGGGGCGGGGGGCGGGGCGCCGTCCGGCGGCGGCTCCCGGGTGCCCCGGGGGATGTGGATCATGCGGCTCCGCTCGCTGCGGTCGCCGTGCGAGTCGTCGCGCGGTCGCCGGTCTTCACCCGCGGGGCCGCGAGGAGTTCACGGGGGCGCCACCGCCGCGGCCTTCCGCCGACGCCGTTCGTGCAGGATCATCGAGACCCGCCCCGTCCGTCGGAGGAGCTCCCGTGGTGGGCCCGATCCTGGCGATCGTCGCACTGGCGGTCTTCGCCGTGCCGCTCGTCCTGATGCTGTACTTCGCGGCCAGGTACGCCGCCGACCTGGTCCCGCGCAGGGAGCGGGACGACCGGCCGCGCGGGGCGCGCCCCGCCCCGCCCCGCGCCCGTCCCCGCGAGCGCCCGGCGCCGGCGCCCCCGGGCGGCCGCCGCGCGGCGGACGGACGGCGCGCGCCCTTCGGCCACGCGTCCGGCTGCCGCCTGTGCGGGCACTCGCGGATCCACCACGAACCCCCCGAGCGGGGCGGCTGCACGTGGCGGCGGCCCGGCTGGCGCCACGAGCGCGTGTACCGCGACGACGACTGGGACACCGGCTGGGTCGACGAGCGGCGCTGGCACGACGGCACACCGTGCGGATGCGCCGCGTACGTCGGCTCCGGCGACGACTGACCCGCGCCCGCGGCGCCGTCCGCGGGCCGCCCGCCAGGTGTCGAGATCGTCGCGGAGGGTAGTGGGCGGGCGAAGCAACACGATCGGGGGTTCGTGGTGCGGTACCGGAATGTCGCCCTCGTCGCCGGACTGCTGGTCCTGCTCTCCGGCTGCGGCGGCGCCGGACGCCCGGAGGCGGGGCGGGCCGGACGGGACGCGCAGGCCGGGACGGACGCGCGGTCGCCGGGCCCGGTGCAACCCCGGCGGATCGACTGCGGGCGGGCGAAGTGCGTCGCGCTGACGTTCGACGACGGCCCCGGGCCGCACACGGCGACGCTGCTCGACACGCTGCGCCGCGCGGGGGCGCGCGCCACGTTCTTCGTGCAGGGGATCCACGTCCCCGAGCATCCGGCCGTCGTCCGGCGGATGGTCGCGGAGGGCCACGAGATCGGCAACCACACGTGGAACCACCCGAACCTGACGACGCTGTCGCCGGACGGCGTCCGGGAGCAGATCCGGCGGACGCAGGACGCCGTGCGGGACGCCGCCGGGGTCGCGCCCGCGATGATGCGGCCCCCGTACCGGGCGGTCGACGCGGCGGTGGCGGAGGCCGCCGGGCTGCCGGTCGTCCTGTGGAGCGTGGACCCGCAGGACTGGCGGCGCGCCGACGTCGCGCGCACGGTGAAGACCGGCCTGCGGGACTCGGGCCGCGGCGACATCGTGCTCTACCACGACGTGCACGCGTCGACCGTCCAGGCCATGCCGCAGATCGTGGACGGCCTGCAGAAGCGGGGCTTCACGCTCGTGACCGTGTCGGAGCTGTTCGGGGAGGGGCGCCTGAAGGCCGGCGAGGTCTACACCCGGCGCGAACCGGAGGCGACGCCCGTCAGCGCGGACCCGCCCGCCGGGCCGCCGGAGTCGCCCGGCGGGTGAGCCGGGGCGCCGACCGGGTCGCGGGGCGTCAGTCCGCGTCGCGGGGGCGGCGGCGCGGCGGGGGCTGCGGCGGGACGACCTTCGCCGCGACCATCGCGTCCTCGGGGACCTCGACGAGCTCGCCGGTGCGGCGGCGCACCGCGAGCGTCCTGTCGGACCAGGATTCGAGTACGCCGACCACGTCGCTGTACTCTCCCGTTGGCAGACGGCGGCGCAGCGAGATCCGCTGGCCCACGTCCGCGGCGCTGACGGCTACCACCAGGCGCGCGGCGAAGCGGCCGGCCATGCGGGGACCCCCGTGTCGAATCGGCTGCGCGGTCGTGGCCATACTATTCACAGGCAGCTTGCGGTGAGCCGTGACGTGCGGCGGGGCCGGAGATCCGAGAGGAGTCACTGACGTGACCTACGTCATCGCGCAGCCCTGCGTGGACCTGCTCGACAAGGCATGCATCGAGGAGTGCCCGGTCGACTGCATCTACGAGGGGAAGCGCCAGCTCTACATCCACCCGGACGAGTGCGTCGACTGCGGTGCGTGCGAGCCGGTCTGCCCGGTCGAGGCCATTTACTACGAAGACGACGTTCCCGAGCAGTGGAAGGACTTCTACAAGGTCAACGTGGAGTTCTTCGACGACCTCGGCTCGCCCGGCGGCGCCTCCAAGGTCGGCAAGATCGACAAGGACCACCCGATCGTCGCCGCGCTGCCGCCGCAGAGCCAGGAAGACTGACGACGTTCGAGAGCGTGCGGCGCACCGCCCGGCCGGGGTCGGGGCGCCGCACGTCCGTGTGAGAGAGGGTGCGCAGGTGTTCACGCTGCCGGATTTCCCGTGGGATCGGCTCGCGCCGTACAAGGAGCGGGCCGCCGCGCATCCCGGCGGCATCGTCGACCTCTCGGTCGGAACGCCCGTGGACCCCACCCCCGAGCCGATCCGGGAGGCGCTGGCCGCCGCCGCCGACGCCCCCGGCTACCCGCAGACGTACGGGACGCCCGCGCTGCGCGAGTCCGTCGCGGGGTGGCTGCGGCGCCGCGCCGGGGTGGCGGGCGCCGACCCCGACGCGGTCCTGCCGGTGCTCGGCACCAAGGAGCTCGTCGCGTGGCTGCCGACCCTGCTCGGCCTCGGCCCGGACGACACCGTCGTCTTCCCCGAGCTGGCGTACCCGACGTACGACGTGGGCGCGCGGCTGTGCGGCGCGCGGCGCGTCGCGACGGACGGGCTGCTGGCGCTGGGGCCCGTCACCCCGAAGATCGTCTGGGTGAACTCGCCGTCCAACCCGACCGGGAAGGTGCTGCCGACCGAGCACCTGCGGAAGGTCGTCGCGTGGGCGCGCGGCCGGGGCGCGATCGTCGTCAGCGACGAGTGCTACCTGGAGTTCGGCTGGGACGACGCCAACCCGCCGGTGTCGATCCTGCACCCGGACGTGTGCGACGGCTCCCACGAGGGCCTGCTGGCCGTCAACTCGCTGTCGAAGCGCTCGAACCTCGCCGGGTACCGCGCCGGTTTCGTCACCGGTGACCTCGCCCTGGTGAAGCGGCTGCTGGAGGTCCGCAAGCACGCCGGGATGATCGTCCCGGCGCCGGTGCAGGCCGCGATGACGGTCGCGTTCGCCGACGACGCGCACGTCGAGGAGCAGCGCGCCCGGTACGCGCGGCGCCGCGCGGCGCTGCGCGCGGCGTTCGAGGGCCACGGGTTCCGCATCGACCACTCCGAGGCGTCCCTGTACCTGTGGGCGACGCGGGACGAACCGTGCTGGGACACGGTCGCGCACCTGGCGTCCCTCGGGATCAGCGTCGGCCCCGGCGACTTCTACGGGACGGGCGGCGCCCGGCACGTCCGGGTCGCGTTCACCGCGACGGACGAGCGCGTCGCGGCGGCCGTCGAGCGGCTCTGATCCGTCCGGCCGTCCCCGCGGCCCCTTGCGCATCACTTGTCGACCGACGAAACCGATTGTTATTTTGTCGCGTCTGATTGCGGTATGGGCTTGTGGCGCCACAATCGGTAGGCTTCCGCAGGTCCTCGTACATATGCCGTGGTCGTCGTGAGGGACGGAGGAGCCGTGGGCGATACCGCCATAGTGATCCTGCTGGCGCTGATCCTGCTCGCCCTGGTGGTGCTGATCGTCGTCCTGCTGCGCCGCCGTGCGGGCGCGGCGGCGGCGAAGCCGGAGGCCGCGGCGCCGCGCGACCCGCTGGCCGCCGAGGACCAGGCCGGCGGCGACCCCCGGACGATCAAGGCCGGGGACATGATCGAGTACCTCGGGGTCCGCTACTTCGTGCGCGGCTCGCTGCGCATGCGCGAGGGCGGCTACACCTGGGCCGAGCACCTGCTGGACGCCGACCAGATCGAGGGCGTGAAGGTGTGGGTGTCGGTCGAGGAGGACCCCGACCTCGAGGTCGTCTGGTGGACCGAGACCGAGATGGGCGACATGTCGCCCAGCCAGAAGAGGATCACGATCGACGGCGTGGAGTACCGCCGCGAGGAGCACGGCACCGCCGACTACGACAGCGAGGGCACCACCGGCCTCGGTGTGAAGGGCCGCGTCGAGTACGCCGACTACACCGCCCCCAAGGGGCGCTACCTGTCGTTCGAGCAGTACGGCGGCGGCCAGTGGGAGGCCGGGCTCGGCGAGCGCGTCCCGAACGGGGCGCTCACCATCTACCCCGGCGGAAACTGACCGTGCTCGCCACCCTCGACACCCCCTACGCCGACGCGAGCGCCGACGGCCTGTCGTTCGCGCTCGGCCTGCCCCCGCTCGACGCGCTGGCCGTCCTGCCCGTCCCGTACGGCGGCCTGACCGTCCAGCTCCGCCTCCTCGGCGCGTCCCACCAGGTCATCGCCGGTCCGCTGAGCGAGACCGTGGCCTGCCTGGACGGCCCCGCCGAGCCGCTGCCCGGACGCACGAGCACGACCCTGCCCGGATGGGCGTACGAATTCACCGCGACGACCGCCCGCCACGACGACGACGCCGCGTTCGGCCGGGCCGTCGAGGCGGTGTGCGCGCGGCTGGCGGACCGCGGCGACGCCCTGGCCGGGGCCTTCCCCGGCTCGCGGCACGCCGTCACCGCCCTCGCACTGGAGGAGACGGCAGAGGAGACCGGAATGGGCTGGCGGACGTGGCACGCCTATCCGCAGACCCGGGAGATCGTGATGACGCGGAGCCGGCTGGTGAGACCATGAACAGGAAGTACTGGACGATCGGCGCCGTGTCGGTCTCCATCGTCGCGGTGATCGTGCTCGTCGCGGTCCTGAGCCGGGACAAGTCCCCCGACAAGTGGATCGCCGACAAGTACAAGCGGGTCGCGGTCAACGAGTACCGGGCGTCGAAGAAGCCGGCCGACGTCGCCCGCGAGATCCGCAAGGAGCTCAAGCCGATCGACCGGGTCAACGACATGGCGACGCTCGGCAACCGGGGCGGCGTCTTCCTGCGCTACCCGAAGCACGTCGTGGCCGTCCTCCCGTACGGGACCGGCAGCCGCATCACCGTCGACTCCGCGAGGAGCGGCTACAGCCGCTACCACTCCCATGTCGGCGGGCACTGGAGCACCCCCGGCAGCAACGGCTGGAACAACCGGGGATCCGCGTCGTTCCGCGGCGGCGGGCCCGGGTCGGGCAAGTGAGGAGCTAGGAGCTACCGATGAACGACATCCTGCACGACGGCGGCGCCACCCTCGCCTACGGAGCGCTCGGCCTGGCCCTGATGGTGCTCGGCTACCTGGTCGTCGAGGTGACGACCCCGGGCCGGCTCGGCCAGCAGATCTGGACCGAGGGCAACCGGGGCGCGGCGCTGCTGCTCGCCGTCAAGCTCCTCGGCGTCGGCGCGATCGTCACCACCGCGATCGTCACCAGCGACGACGACCTGAGCGACGGGCTGCTCGGCACCGCCGTGTACGGCGTCCTCGGCATCGTCATCATGATCGTCGCGTTCTACGCGATCGACGTGCTGACCCCCGGGAAACTCGGCGCGATCCTCGTCGGCGGCGAGCACGTCCACCCCGCCGGGTGGGTCGTCGCCGCCGCCGACCTGGCCGTCGCCGCGATCGTGTGCGGGGCGGTCTCCTGACGTCCCGCGGTCCCGACGAGGCCGCCCCGTCCGCCGCCGGCGCGGACGAGGCGGCCCGTCCCGTTTCCGAACCCCCGGCCGGGCACGCGGCCGAGACGGCCGGGCCGGGCGGGCGGTCCCGCGTGCCCGCGCGCGTCGCCCGCGCGCTCGTCCTCGCGGCAGTGTTCACGTGCGCCGCCTGCGGGCTCGTCTACGAACTCGCGCTCGTCGCGCTCGGCAGCTACCTGGTCGGCAACTCGGTGACGCAGGCGTCGATCGTCCTGTCGGTCATGGTGTTCGCGATGGGCATCGGGTCGCTGCTGGCCAAGCCGCTGCAGGGCCGCCCGGTCGTGGCGTTCGCCGTCATCGAGGGCGTGCTCGCGCTCGTCGGCGGGCTGTCCGTCCTGGTGCTGTACGCGGCGTTCGCGTGGGTCCAGGTGTACGAGCCGGTGCTGGTCGTTATCGCGTTCGCCGTCGGCGCGCTGATCGGCGCGGAGATCCCGCTGCTGATGACGCTCATGCAGCGCATCCGGCGGCAGGACGCCGGCAGCGCCGTCGCCGACCTGTTCGCCGCCGACTACGTCGGCGCGCTCCTCGGCGGGCTCGCGTTCCCGTTCCTCCTCCTCCCGACGTTCGGGCACATCAAGGGCGCCCTGCTGGTCGGCGCCGTCAACGCGGTGGCGGGCGTCGCGGTCGTCCTGTGGCTGTTCCGCGACCGGCTCCGCCGCTGGACGCGCGCCGCGCTGTGGGCCGGCATGGCGACCGTCCTCGTCGTCCTCGGCGGGACGTACGCGCTCGCGGACCGGTTCGAGGTCACCGCCCGGCAGGCCCTCTACAACGACCCGATCGCCGTCGCGGAGCGCACGCCGTACCAGGAGATCGTCGTCACGCGGAAGGTCTCCGTGTCGGGCAACGCCGACCTGCGGCTCTTCCTGAACGGCGACCTCCAGTTCTCCTCGGTGGACGAGTACCGCTACCACGAGGCGCTCGTCCACCCGGCGCTCGCCGGGAAGCGGGACCGGGTGCTGATCCTGGGCGGCGGCGACGGCCTCGCGCTCCGCGAGGTGCTGCGCCACCGGGACGTCCGGGAGGTGACGCTCGTCGAGCTCGACCCCGCGATGGTCCGGCTCGCCCGCACCTACGGCCCGATCGAGAAGCTGAACGGCGGCGCGTTCGAGGACCCGCGCGTCACCACCGTCGCCGCCGACGCGTTCAACTGGCTCCGCGACCTCCGCGCCGAGTTCGACTCGATCATCGTCGACATGCCCGACCCCGACGACGTCGCGACGGCGAAGCTGTACTCGGTCGAGTTCTACGGGATGGTGAAGCGGGCGCTGGCCCCGGGCGGCCGCATGGTCGTCCAGTCGGGATCGCCCTACTTCGCCCCGAACTCGTACTGGTGCATCCGCGCGTCGATCGCCGCGGCCGGGTTCGCGACCACCCCGTACCACGTGGACGTCCCGAGCTTCGGCGACTGGGGCTTCGTCCTGGCGGAGCCGGGCACCGAGCCCCCGTCCCTCGCGCTCCCGCCGGACGTCCGGGGGCTCCGCTTCCTGGACGGGCGGGTCCTGGAGGCCGCGAAGGTCTTCCCGCGGGACCGCGGCCCCCGCGACGTCGAAACGAACACGCTCGTCCACCCCCGCCTCGTCGACTACGAGGACGCCGAGTGGAAGCTGTCCTGACCGGCGCTCCCTGATCAGCGCTCGGTGGACCGCCGGATCGCGTCGTCCACCGCCCGCTGGAACGACGTCACCAGCGACTGGATCAGCAGCGGCTTGAGCCGTCCCGCCATCTCCATCAGCCGCGCGCGGTCCTGCGGCGCCCGCCCGCCCTCCCGGTAGGGGCGGACCACGCTGTCCTGGAACACCGCCTGCAGCTCGGCCGCCAGCGCGGCCGTGTGCCGGTCGACGGCCGCGTGGGCGGCGGCGAGCGTCTCCAGCGGCAGCGCCAGCGCGGCCAGCTCGGCCCCGACCCCCAGCAGGGCGGGGCTGACGATCCGCACCTCGTCCGCGGAGACCGGCTCCAGCACCCCGAGCGCCTCCAGCCGCTGCAGCGCGTCGTCGTCGAGGTGCCGCCCCGCCCGGCGGTCCAGCTCGTGCCGGTCGAGCGTCTCCGCCTCCTCCGGCGCCCACGGCGAGAGCAGCGCCCGCTGCAGCGCGAGGTCCTCCACCGGCGCGTCCAGCGGGATCTTCTCCAGGTGCCGCTCGATGGCCGCGAGCGTCAGCCCGAGGCTCTGCAGCTCCCGGACGAGTTCGACCCGGGCGAGGTGCTCCTCGCCGTACAGGCCCGTCCGCCCCCGCAGCCTCGGCGGCGGCAGGAGCCCGCGCCCCGCGTAGAACCGGACCGTCCGCACACTGACCCCGGCCCGCGCGGCGAGCTGGTCAACGGTCAGCTCCATCCCGCCCCCTCCATGTGACACCACCAGTGTTACATTAACCCTGTATCAGTAGTCACTTATCGAGGGAGGCCGCCGGATGGCACGGGAGATCTTCACCGAGGAGCACGAGGCGTTCCGCGACATGGTCCGCTCCTTCATCGAGAAGGAGATCGCGCCCCACCACGAGCAGTGGGAGAAGGACGGCGTCGTCTCCCGCGAGGTGTGGCTGGCGGCCGGACGGCAGGGCCTGCTCGGCATCGACATGCCCGAGGAGTTCGGCGGCGGCGGGAACCCCGACTACCGGTACTACGTGATCATGAACGAGGAGTTCGCGAAGGCCGGCGTGCACGGCCCGGGCTTCTCCGTCCACAACGACATCAACGGCGGCTACCTGCGCCAGCTGTGCAACGACGAGCAGAAGGCCCGCTGGTTCCCGGGGTACTGCTCCGGCGAGCTGATCACCGGCATCGCGATGACCGAGCCCGCCGCCGGCTCCGACCTGCAGGGCATCAAGACCACCGCGATCAAGGACGGCGACGAGTACGTCCTGAACGGCTCGAAGACCTTCATCTCCAACGGCATCCTCGCCGACCTGGTCATCGTCGTCGCCAAGACCGACCCGTCCGCCGGCGCCCGGGGCGTCAGCCTCCTCGCCGTCGAGCGCGGCATGGCCGGCTTCGAGCGCGGCCGCAACCTCGACAAGGTCGGCATGCACGCCCAGGACACCGCCGAGCTGTTCTTCGACAACGTCCGCGTGCCCGCGAAGAACCTCCTCGGCGAGGAAGGCATGGGCTTCATCTACCTCATGCAGAACCTCGCCCGCGAGCGGCTCTCCATCGGCGCCACCGCGCAGGCCGCCGCGGAGTCCGCGTTCGAGCAGACCCTCGAGTACTGCAAGACGCGCGAGGCGTTCGGCCGCCCGATCGGCAAGTTCCAGCACAACCGCTTCACGCTCGCCGAGATGAAGACGGAGCTGACCGTCACCCGCTCCTTCACCGACGAGTGCATCGTCAAGGAGAGCAAGGGCGAGCTCAGCGCCGAAGAGGCGGCGATGCTCAAGTACTGGAACACCGAACTGCTCAAGCGCGTCGTCGACCGCTGCGTCCAGCTCCACGGCGGCTACGGCTACATGACCGAGTACCCGATCGCGAAGGCGTACCAGGACGTCCGCATCCAGACCATCTTCGGCGGCACGACGGAGATCATGAAAGAGATCATCGGCCGCTCCCTCGGCGTCTGATCCGGCCGGATTCGGCCACGCCACCCGCCCGAGCGCCCCCGTCAGCCATTTCGGGGGCGCTTCGGCATGTGCGGCCCCGTCTCCGCCATGACGGGCGTTCCGTCCGCCTGCAAAGCCATAGTTAGCGCTGCTACGCTTCGGGCGGCATAAGCCGGGGCCGAGTGGTGCCGTGTCGATGACGTGACCGCGGGCGGTGAATGCGTATGGGCGAGAAAAAGGTAGATCCCGCATGGATCGCCAAACACGGCGAAGATGTCGAGAAGTATGTGTGCAGCATGCTCGAAGCGGCCAGGAACGCCATCAACGCCGATGGCGTATACAACCTTGAGGGCGGCGATTTCAGCATCACCCTGTCCCTCGCCTCCGCCGCCTACCCGATCGCGGCGCAGTTCGGATTCGAGGACACCGAGGCGCTGAAGAAGGAAGCCGACGAGATGGCCCGCAGGCTCGCCGTGACGGCCCAGCGGTGGCACGAGACGGAGCAGGCGAATGCGAAGCACTGAGCCGGGAGCCGCCGGGAGGAAGGGCCGGTGACGCCCCGGACCGGAGGCGGAACGGGAGCCCGCACGGACGCCCCGATGCGCTCGGCCGGCGGGCGCGCGGCGGGCACGGCGGCCGGCGGCGCCGCCGCCGGGGGCCTGGTCGGCGGGCTGCTCAGCGGCAACGTCCAGGGCGGCGTCCTCGGCAGCGCCGAGGGCATGATGCAGGCGGCCTTCTTCATGGCCTCCTCGGCGGGAGTCATCCTCCCGCCCGGCCTCATGATCGCCTTCGACTTCAAACTCACCACGGGCAAGCCGCAGAACCTGGCCAAGGCCGCCGAAGGCTGGAGCGACGCCGCCGCCAAGCTCGAGACGGCCGCGACCGAACTGCGCCGGCTGGCGTCCGGCATCCCGGACCACGCGTGGGCGTCGGACGACCGCACCGCGTACGACGCGACGGTGAGCGAGTACTGCCTGCAGCTCGACTACCTGCACAACTACTGCATGGCGGTGTGCATCACGCTGTACGCGCTCGCCTGGGCCCTGTTCGGCTACGCCGTCTTCGCCATGGGCATGGCCGCCTACCTCGACGCGCTGGCCGTCGCCGCGTTCACGGTCGTCGCGTACCCCGAATGCCTCGCGCTCGCCGGCACCGCCGCGACGGTGACCCACGTGACGACCGCGCTGCTCGGCGCGATCGCGGGCACCGGCTCCCTCGCGGCCCTGGCCGGGGGCGCGTCCTTCGTCGCCGACATCCAGGGCCAGCACGGCAACGAGGACGCCGGCGCCGCGTTCGACCGGGCTTTCGCCAACGGCGCCAAGTCGGGCGGCGCCAACCTCCTCCAGAACGCCGCGAACGCTCCGCTTGCTTTTCTGGGACGCACCCCGGACTCGCGGTTCCCGCTCAAGGAGGTGGATATGGACGCTGATCGAAATAAAGACGGAGAATGGGGTTTGGGGGTCGGTGCGAAATTCACTGCCACGCCTGGCGGGGACGTGGAGAACGAGGTCGCGCTGCGCGGGAAGTACAAAGATGGACTGCAAGGGGTCGAGGGTGAGTACAAGGCAAAAGTGCCACTCGACCCAGCAGGTGTGAACAATGTCACCGGCGGTGGGAAATTCGCCATGAAGAAGGACGAGGAGGGGAACTGGACTCCCCAGGGAGGTAGCCTGAATGCGGGTTATGAGAACTCGCAGACCGGTCACAAAGTGAGCTATGAAGGTGGTGTCAAGGATGGGCGGTTCGAGGACAAGTTGCAAGGTGTAGGGCCGCAGGGATCCATGGATCGACCCGTGTTCTCGGACCCGAGCAAAGGGGTCCAAAAGGTAGACGAGACCCCGCCCTGGGACAAGTGATATGCCTTCAGGTGCCGCCCTTTTCGAGCGCGCTGTCCTGCTTTACGAGAACCGCCGTCGCAACTTCCAGGTGGTGGACGCGGCCGGACGGCTCGTGGCCGAGGCGATACCGGTTCACGGTGGCGAGGGGGCCGGTGCCTTCGGTCGAGACTTCTCCGAGGCGTACGACACCTCCGCTTTCTCCGTTCAGGTGCGTGACCCTGGCGGTGAAGTCCTGTTCTTCCTCGAACGGGTGGAGGGCGAGCCGATCATCTTCGTGACGGGCGCCGACCATCGCATGATCGGGCGGATCACGGGCATCGCCGGCGATGTCCGCGGAAGGCGTGTGTCCCCGCGGGAGTGCTTCGTCGACGTGAACGAGGAAATGCTCGGTACGATCGTGTGGGAGGCGCAGTCGCGAAAAGGGGAGCCGGTGCATCGGCACTGCGACTTCGTTGCGCTGGACGGGCGGCGCGTCGGCCGGTTCGAGCGCGGAATCCTGCGGCTCGACTACCGATTCTCCACATCCATGCACACGCTCATGGTCGCGGCCCCGATCATCTTTCACATCAAGTCCGGAGGGTGAGAGATGAGCGAGATCGATGTGGTTCCTCGCGAATGGGGGCCTGAGCAGGCCCGGTCCACTGTCAAGGCGGAGGCGCGCCGCGCCTTCTGGCGGAGGACGGGGCCGGGTTTCGCTTCGTTCGTCGTGGGTTGGTGCATCCTCGCCCTGGTGGTGGCCCTGGCGGGCATGTTGCCGGGAGCCGTGGCGGCGGTGGCCGCCGTGGGCACCCTCTGTCTTATCTGTGCAGGCCAGGCGACGCTGCTGGGGGCGTCCCTCCAGGAAGCCGTCCTTCCGTGGGTGCTCACGGCCATGGCCGGTGCGCCTTTGGTCGCCGGCGTGGCCCTCAAGGTGTCGAGCGAGTTGCCGTTCCTCGGCATGGGACTGGTCGGAATCGTCTCGTTGGTGAGCCTCGTCGCGTACATGCGCTCTTACCGCCGGATCGTCTCGGCGCGTTGACTTCGTCCCCCGACCGACGTGTCGGGATGGACGGGCGGGCCCCTGGCCCCGGACTGCAACACGTTCTAGTATTTCCGGACCAGCTGTCGTCGACCCGGGACGGATCGTATGAGGTTCACCTATGCCGAGGCCATGACCGACCCGTCCCACTACCTGCCGCTCGCGCGGGCGGCGGAGGCGGCCGGGTACGCGAGCTTCTCCGTCGCCGACTCCCTCATCTACCCGAAGGAGTCGGACACCTCCTACCCGTACACCGAGACGGGCGACCGGGAGTTCCTCGAGGACAAGGCGTTCATCGAGACGTTCACCCTGATCGCGGCGATGGGCGCGGTGACCGAGCGCATCCGCTTCACCCCGTTCGTCCTCAAGCTGCCGGTGCGGCCGCCCGTCCTGGTGGCCAAGCAGGCGATGTCGATCGTCGGGCTGATCGGCGACCGCCTCGGCCTCGGCGTCGGCCTGAGCCCGTGGCCCGAGGACTTCCGGGCGATGGGCGTCCCGTGGGAGCGCCGCGGGAAGCGGATGGACGAGGCCATCGACGTGCTGCGCGGGCTCGCGACGGGCGAGTACTTCGAGTACCGCGGCGAGTTCTTCGACATTCCCGCGATCAAGCTCAACCCGGCCCGTCCCGTCCCGATCCTCGTCGGCGGGCACAGCGAGCCCGCGCTGCGCCGCGCGGTCGTCCGCGGGGACGGCTGGATGCACGCGGGCGGCGGCGACGACCTGGACGCCCTGCTGGCCAGGCTCGACGCCGTCCGCCGGGCCGAGGGCAAGGCCGGTGATCCGTTCGAGATCCACGTGATCTCGATGGACGCCTACACGCCCGACGGCGTGAAGCGGCTCGAGGACAAGGGCGTCACCGACGTGATCGTGGGCTTCCGGAACCCGTACCGGAAGGGCCCGGACACCGAGCCCCTCGCGAAGAAGGTGGAGCACCTCGAACGCTTCGCCGAGACCGTCATCGCCAAGGCGGGCTGACCATCGACGGCAAAACGAGAACAGGTTACAGTTCGGTCATGGAAGCCGTTACCTGGGACGCCCCGGACGCCGACCACCCCGCCCGCCGCGCCTCCCGCGCGTCCATGGCCGCCGTCCTCGCCGGCCGCAAGGACGCGTGGCTGGAGCTGTTCGCGCCCGACGTCCTCCTCGAAGACCCCGTCGGCCCGTCCTTCATGGACCCGTCCGGCGAGGGCCACCGGGGCCACGAGGGCATCGCCGCGTTCTGGGACAAGAACATCGCGACGGTCGCCGAGTTCCGGTTCCACATCCGCGACTCGTTCGCCAACGGCGACTCCTGCGCCAACGTCACCACGATCACGACGACGATGGGCGACGGCTCCACGGTGACCATCGACTGCGTCCTGATCTACCGGGTCGACGACTCGGGCCTCGTCACGTCCATGCGCGCCCACTGGGAACCCGACCGGGCCCTGGCGACGATGACGAAGCCGGGCGGCTGACCCGCGCGGGTCAGTGCCCGTGCCCGTGCGCCCCGCCGGGCGCGGCGATCCGCCGCGGAACGGACCGCTCGGTGCCCGGCCGCACGATCACGAACTGGCCCATCATGCCGGAGTCCTCGTGCCGGAGGATGTGGCAGTGGTACATGTACGGCGTGCCCGGGTCCGTGTGCGTCCCGAACTGCACGGCGAGCCGCGCCTTGCTCTTGGGCGGCAGGTAGACGGTGTCCTTGCGGCCCGCCATGTACGCGGGCGGCTTCTTCCCGGCCACCTCCAGCACCTGGAACGCCACCTCGTGGATGTGAAAGTTGTGGGCGTAGACGTAGTTCTCGATCTCCCACACCTCGACGGCGCCGGCGGGGACCACCTCGTCGATCCGTGCGATGTCCATCTCCCTGCCGTTGATCGCGTCGTGCCCCTCGAGCCGGAACCGGCGCACCCGCGCGCCCGGCGGCACCGCGATCGGCGCCGGGTCGGCGAGCCGGGCCGGCAGCGGGCGGGACGGGGCGAGCCGCGCGGCCGCGACGATCTTCAGGATGTCGAAGTCGCCCTCGTCGACGTCGTGGGATCCCGACCGCGTCAGCAGCATGGCCTCGTCACCGGGGGCGAACGCGACGACGATCTCCACCCGCTCGCCGGGCGACAGCGGGACCTGCTCGACCTCCGCCGGCGCGGGCAGCAGGCCCGCGTCGTTCCCGACCACGTGGAACGCGCGGCCGTCCGCGAAGGCGAGCCGGTAGCGGCGGGCGTTGGAGCCGTTGAGCACCCGGAACCGCACGAGCCGGGTCCGGACGTCCAGGCGCGGCGCGTGCACGCCGTTGACGAGGATGTGGCCGCCGAGGATGCCGAACGTGCCCTTCAGCGGGTCGCCGGTCGGCGCGCCGGTCTCGTCCAGCTCCTTGTCCTGGAGGATGAGCGGGACGTCGTCGACCCCGTACTCGGCGGGCAGGTCCGCGTCCGTCCGGTCGTCGATGATGAACAGGCCGGCGAGGCCGCGGTACACGTGCGCCGCGGTCCGGCCGTGCGGGTGCGGGTGGTACCACGCCGTGGCCGCGGGCTGGTCGATCGTCCAGTGCGGGCGCCAGGTCGCGCCCGGCTCGATCATCTGGTGCGGGCCGCCGTCCATCTTCGCGGGCAGCCGCATGCCGTGCCAGTGCACGGTGCTCGCCTCGCCCAGCCGGTTCGCGACGGTCATCGCCACCCGGTCGCCGCGCGCCGCGCGGAGCGTCGGCCCGAGGTGCGGGCCGTTGAACCCCCAGGTCTTGACGGGCCGGCCGGGCAGCAGCTCGGCGCGGCCCCGCCGCATCGTCAGCGCGAACCGCCGCACGCCGTCGGCGCCCGTCCGGGGTTCCAGGAGCGGCGGGACGGGCAGCGCGGTGCGGAACGCGGCCGGGTTCGCGGGTGCGCGCGAGCCGCCCTGACCGCAGGCCGTGGCGAGGCCGGTGAGGGAGACGGCCGCGAGGAACTGTCGACGATTCATGGTCCCCAGTCGATCTTCGTGTCCGATGGCGGACCCACTGTGCGGCACCGGCGGCCGTCCGGCACAGACGCCGCGGTCACCTCGTCGGCGTGAGATCCTCACGCGCGACGGGGGCGCGGGCGACCAGCTCGAACCGGTCCCCGGTCCGGACGGCGGTGAGGTCGCCGCCGATGGCCGCCAGCCGGTCCCGCGCGTTCCGCAGCCCCGTCCCGGGCTCGGCGGACGCCGCGGCGGCCCCGCCGTTGGCGACGCGCAGCCGGGCGCGGCCGTCCGCGACGGCGATCTCGACCGCGCACCCGTCCGGGGTGCCGTGCCTGAGCACGTTCGTCACCGCCTCGCGCAGCACGATCGCCAGGACGTCCCCGGCCCGGCCGGGCACGGGCGCCGCGTCGATCCGCACGGCCGTCCCGGCGGACTCCAGGACGGCCCGGGCCGCGTCGACCTCGGCGGCCAGCGACGGCCGCCGGTCCGGCGCGTCCAGGGCGGCGATGTCGGCGAGCGCCGCCCGGGCCGCCTCCGCCATCCGCTCGCACCGTCCCGCCGCGCGCCCCGGATCGGCGTCCAGCAGCCGCAGCGCCAGCTCCCCGTGCAGGACGACCGCGGTGAGCCCGCGGCCGAGGAGGTCGTGCACGTCCCGCCCCACCCGCAGCCGCTCGCGCAGGGCCGCCACCTCCACCAGCTCGGCGCGGGTGCGCCGGAGCTCGGTGATGAGGACGACCAGCCGGGTCATCCCGGACACCGCCAGTGCCGTCCCGAGGGCGACGGAGAACTGGTAGCAGGCGAGGAGCGGGCCGTCGACGCGCCAGCCGTCCGCCCCGAAGACGGCGCAGACCGCCGCGCACAGCGGCCACGCCGCCCGCGGCCCCGCGCCGAGCAGCACGACGCCGGCGAAGAACCCCGACACCACGAGCCCGGACGTCTCCCCGGCCGCGAGCGGCGCGTAGATCGTCACCGCCTGCGCCGCCAGCGTCCAGGGCAGCCACCGCGGCCGCCGCCCCCGGGCGAGGACCACCAGGTGCCAGGACTGCAGGGCGAAGGACACGGGCAGCAGCGCGAGATACCCGGCGGCCGCGGACCTCCCCAGGACGGCGAAGTTGACCAGCGCCTGCCCGACGAACAGCACGTGCGTCACCACGAGGATCGGCGTGGCGGCCCGGACGATCCGCGCGTCGCGGTCGCCGGACGGCACCGGGACCGCGCCCTCGGCGTGCGGCAGCGAGCGCACCCGCCGCAGCGCCTCCCGCGCGACCGCCACCGCCGCGGCCACCGCGCCCCGCATCGCCGCGCCGTCCGCGCGTCCCGCCCGCAGCGCCAGTTCCTCGGCGTGCGCCACGCTGCTCGCCGCCATCAGCCGCACGTGCCGCCACAGCCGCAGCCGCTCGACCTCCCGGGCCCGCGCCGCCAGCTCGGCGCGTTCCCGCCGCACCTCGTCCAGCAGGTCGGCGAGGCGGCTGAGGCCGTACAGCATCAGGCCCACGTTGACCGGGGCGGTGACCGCGTAGAAGACGTCCTCGGGCGGGCGGTCCAGCCCGGCGGCCAGGACGCCCTCGCCCGCCGCGACCAGCCCGAGCAGCGCCCACGCCGCGGGCCCCCGCACGACGAGCAGGGCGGACGCGGCGACGAAGCCCGAGCCGCCCGTCCGCCAGGCGTCCGCCTCCACGAGCAGGGGCAGGTAGTTGACCGCGGCCTGCACCGGGAACAGCGCCGCGGACAGCCGCCGCCTGCCCGGCAGCGAGATCGGCACCTGCAGCGCGGCGACCACCGCGATGGCGACCGCGATCGCCGGCCCGGCCCCGGCCGCGCCCACCTGGAAGCACACCCGCAGCACGCACAGCGTGCAGATGTAGACGACGACCTGGCGGGCCGGGCTCAGAGCCACCCGGCGTCTTGGGCGATCCGGACGGCGTGCAGCCGGTTGCGGGCGTTCAGCCGCGCGACGATCGCGGTGAGGTAGTTCCGCACGGTCCCCGCGGACAGGTGCAGCGCCCCGGCGATCTGCTCGACGTCGTCGCCCTCGGAGAAGCGCCGCAGCACCTCCAGCTCGCGCGGCTTGAGCGGGCACTCGGCGACCTCCAGCGCGGCCACCGCGAGCGCGGGGTCGATCACCCGCTCGCCCGCCGCGACCCGCCGGACGGCGTCCGCCAGCCGCTCCGGCGGCGCGTCCTTGACCATGAACCCGGACGCCTGCGCGGCGAAGGCCCTCCGGACGCTGCCGGGACGGCCGAAGTTCGTCACGATCAGCACGCGGCACCGCGGCAGCCGCGCGCGCAGCTCCGCCGTGGCGGTGAGCCCGTCGACGCCGGGCAGCTCGACGTCGACCACCGCGACGTCCGGCTCGTGCTCCAGCGCCAGCGGGACGATCCGGTCGCCCGTCGCCGCCTGCGCGACCACCTCGATGTCGGGTTCGAGGTCGAGCAGCGCCACCAGCGCTCCCCGGATCATGTGCATGTCCTCGGCGAGCAGAACCCGGATCATCAGACGCCCTTACTCCCAGGCCCTCACCAGCGTCCCATTTCTACCACCTCGTGAGATCTTCACCTCCGCCCATGAAGATTCCACCCGCCGTCCCGTCACAAGCAAAGTCGAACTCGACGCGCGTCCGCACTAATGATCACTGACCGCAATCGGTCAGGGGCGGAGCGTGGTGTTCATGGGCGTGGCCGGGGAATATGGAGCCACGGCGAAATGGGGGTACGGGATGCTGGTGGCTGGAATGCTCAATCTCGTCGGGGAATACCACTCCGACAGTGATGCGCGCAGGGACGAGGAGAGGGCTTTCTGCCTCGCAAAGGTCAAGGACCCCAACTATTGGGTCGAGCACCTGTTCCCTGACGTGTACGACAGGGGACTGAAGAACCTCCCCGACGTCAGTGGGGCCGACCTGGTGGAATACCGGGCCGCGCACGGCGTGGCTCTGGCCATCAAGAAGTTCGAGAGGCTCGGCGAAGAAGCGGTCACGGTGTCGACGCTCTCGGTCAATTCGGCCGACGGGCCGCTCGCCGCGTTCCACGACAAGGTCAGAGAAGTCGTGGAGTTCGCGTCCACCGTCAGCAAGCGGGCGCGGCTCGACGCCGACAACGAGGTGAACGTGGCCGCGCGGGCGGTGTACAGGGCGCTCATCGACGCGTGCCGGGCGTACACCGCGGCCGGCAACGCGCCGACGAAGGACCGGCTCACGGCCGTACGGAACCTCGCCAACGGCCGCATCGGAGTCCGCGACCGGCTGCCCGCCCTCGCGAAAGCGGTCGGCGCGGACGTGGCGGACGACCGTGACGCCGCCGAGCTGGCGACGTGCATGCGCCGGCGGCGCTCCGGCTTCATGGGGGTGGCCGCGGAGCACTCGGGTCTGATCGGCGTCTGGAAGGTCGGCAACGGGCATGTCGAGGACCTGCGGAACGGCACGCCGAAGGTCGCCCTGAGCAGGGTCCATCTCGTCACCGCGGAAGACTTCGAGACGGAGTTCGACGCCTGGCGGACCTGACGCACGGCGTTCGCCGTCCCGTGCGGGACGGCGAACGCCGCCGGGTTCCGGCCGCGGGGGTGGGACGCGGCCGGAACCGCGGCGTCACAGGTCCGTGGCGATGATCTTGTCGATGTTCCGTTCGGCGAGGGCGGTGATGGTGACGAACGGGTTCACGCTGGTGTTGCCGGGGATGAGCGAGCCGTCGATCACGTAGAGGCCGGGGTGCCCGTGGAGGCGGCCGTGGTTGTCGGTGGCCTTGTTGAGGACGGCGCCGCCGAGCGGGTGGTACGTGAGGTGGTCGCCCCAGATCTTGTAGACGCCGAAGAGGTCGGTCCGGTAGATCGTCCCCTCCTTGCGGTTGATCTTGTCGAAGATCGACTTGGCCATGTCGATGCTGGTCTGCTTCCAGGACTGCTGCCAGTTCAGCTCCACCCGGCTGCCGTTCCAGGTGAACTGGGCGCGGTGCGGGGTGTTGGTGATCGACAGGTAGAACGAGGCGTAGGTCTCGATGCCGGTGGGGAGGGGCGCGACCTCGGCGAACGCGCCGCCGTCGTCCCAGTTGTCGATGCCGACCGTGGGGATGGACGACTGGAGCGAGCCCGTCGGGTCCCACATGTGGTTGGCGCGGCCGCACATGACGTTGCCGTTGTCACCCCAGCCCTTGCCGACCTCGTTGTTCAGGCGGGGGAGCGCGCCGGTCGCCTTGAGCTTCACGAGGAGCTTGCTGGTGCCGACGCTGCCCGCGGCGAAGAAGACCCGGTCGGCGGTCACCGACTTGGTCGCGGTGACGGTGCCGCTCGTGTCGAGCTGCTCCATGGCGACCGTGTACCCGCCGCCGGACGCGGACGCGACCGAGGTCACGCGGTGGAGGGGGGAGACGGTCACCCGGCCGGTCGCGGCGGCCTGGGCGAGGTAGGTCTGCCGGAGCGACTTCTTGCCGTGGTTGTTGCCGTAGAGGATCTCGGCGTCGAGGGCCGATCTGGGAACGTTCCCGAGGTCCTCCGCCTTCATGTAGCCGAAGTCGTACACGTTCGGGACGTAGACGAACTCGAAGCCCGAGCGCTCGGCGTGCTTCCGCCCGACGCGCGCGTACTGGTAGCAGTCGGTGGTGTCGAACCAGGCGCGGTCGATCTGGTTGACGCCGAGGCCCGCGTTGGCGCGGGGGTAGTAGACGTCGTACATCTCGTCGGCGTCGACGGACGGGAGGATCGCCCCGAACCGCTCGCGCTTCGGGGTGACGGCCATGCCGCCGTTGACGAGCGAGCCGCCGCCGACGCCGCGGCCCTGGTAGACGGTGATGCCGCCGAACTCCTCGGCGTCGAGGATCCCGGTGTACCGGGGGACGTTCTTGTCGAGCGGGAAGCCGAGGAAGTTGCTGAGCGGCTGCTTGGTGCGGGTCCTGAGCCAGTAGGAGCGGTAGTCGGGCGTCCGGGTGTTGGCGAAGACCTTGCCGTCGGAACCGGGGGTGTCCCAGGACTGGCCCATCTCGACCATGTGCACGGGGACGCCGGCCTGGGCGAGGCGCAGCGCGGCGACGGAGCCGCCGTAGCCGGTGCCGATGATCAGGACCGGAACGTGCGCTCCGTTGCCGATCGCGGCGGCGGCGGACGCGGGGCGGGCGAGCATCCCGAGGCCAATGATGGAACCGGTTCCAGCGATGAATCCGCGGCGCGATACGCCGTGAGATCTGGCTACGGGCAGCGACGGGTCACTCATGTGAGCTCCCTCACTATGGGGTGGGTTGGAACAGGTTCTACCTCGACGGCCAGGGAAAAGCCACAACGTACGCGAGGGTAACTTACGTTCGATCACTCACCCGGAGTAATCGGTTACGGTCAGTAGACCAAATGCTTGCTTGGCAAGCGGGGCGGGCGCTGTTAGCCTCCGCCGTATGATCTCCACGGTCGTCTGGGGCACCGGAAACGTCGGCCGGCTCGCCCTCCGGGCCGTCGAGGCCCACCCCGCGCTGAAGCTCACCGGCGTGATCGTCCACGACCCCGGCAAGGTCGGCCGCGACGCCGGCGACCTCGGCGGACTCGGCCGCGACCTCGGCGTCGCGGCGACCGACGACGCCGGCGCCGTGCTGGACGGGCGCCCCGGGGCCGTCGTGTACGCCGCGTCCGGCGACGTCCGCCCGGACGACGCGCTCGACGACATCCTGCGCGCGATCCGGGCCGGCGCCGTGGTCGTGACGCCCGCCCTGTACGCGCTCTACGACCAGCGCGGCGCGCCCGCGGAGATGCGCGAGGCCGTGCTCGCGGCGGTCGCCGAGGGCGGCGGCTCCCTGCTCGTCTCCGGCGTCGACCCCGGCTGGGGCAACGACGTCCTGCCGCTGATGATCAGCGGCCTGGGCACCGAGGTGGACGCCGTCCGGTGCCAGGAGATCTTCGACTACACCACCTACGACCAGCCCGACTCGGTGCGCTACCTCGTCGGGATGGGGCAGCCGATGGACTACGAGCCGCCGATGCTGGCGCCGTCCGTCCCGTCCATGGTGTGGGGCGGGCAGGTGCGGCTGATCGCGCGGGGGCTCGGCGTCGAGCTCGACGAGGTGCGGGAGGCCGTGGAGCGGCGCCCGCTGGACGCCACGGTGACCACGGAGCTGATGGGCGACTTCGAGAAGGGCACGCAGGGCGCCGTGCGGTTCGAAGTGCAGGGCATCGTCGGGGGCGAGCCCCGCATCGTCGTCGAGCACGTCACCCGCATCCACCCGTCCTGCGCCCCCGACTGGCCCGTCCCGCCGACCGGCGACGGCGCGCACCGCGTGATCATCGAGGGCGATCCGCGCATCGAGGTCACGGTCGAGGCCGTCGACGCGAGCGGCAACCGGGCGGCGGGCGGGAACGCCACCGCGGTCGGACGGCTCGTCGGCGCGATCGACTGGCTCGTCGAGAACGAACCCGGACTGTACGACGCGCTCGACGTTCCGATGCGTCCGGCGACCGGCAAGCTCGGAAGGACCGCGCGGTGAACATCGACATCCCCGAGGGCAAGGACGCGATCGAGTACGTGTGGGGGGAGATGGTGCCGGGCATCGGTCCCGCCGCCGCGAACTTCTCCATGTCCGTGTACGCCCACACGACGCTCGGGCTCCGCGAGTTCGAGGCCGCGCGGCTGCGGATCGCCCAGATCAACGGCTGCGTCTTCTGCCTCGACTGGCGGACGGAGCGGGACGGCGAGAAGGTCGAGGACGGCTTCCTCGACGCCGTGGCCGAGTGGCGGACGACCGGCGCGTTCGACGACCGCACCCGCCTCGCCGCCGAGTACGCCGAACGGTACGCCCTCGACCACCACAACCTCGACGACGCGTTCTGGGCCCGCATGACCGCCTGCTACAGCCAGCTCGAGATCGTCGAGCTGAGCATGAGCATCGGCTCGTGGCTCGCGTTCGGCCGCCTCAACCACGTGCTCGGGCTCGACGCCGTGTGCGTGCTGCCCTCGCACCGGACGGACGCGCGGGGCTAGCGCGCCGCGCGCCCCCGGCGGCCGGCCGGCTTGCGGCGGAGCGCCAGGACGGTCGCGGCGAAGGCCGCCAGCAGCCCGAGGCCCGTCACGAAGACGGCGATGCCCGTGGCGCGCCGCTCTCCCGTCGATCCGACGATGGCGCTGCCGGGGTCCCGGGAGTCGTAGACGACGTCGACGGTGTCGCCGCGGTCGGCGGTCCCGCTCGTCCAGAAGGTGCGGCGGGCGCCGCCGGCGTCGGTGAACTCCACCCGGTAGGAGGCGTTGCCGCCGCCCTTGGGGCCGGCGGCGCCCCGCGTTTCCAGGACGGTGCCGTCGGCCCGCGCCTCGTGCCCGCTCAGCTCCGCCGCGCCGGACACGTACTCGATGCCGGTGGTCACGCACAGGACGCCGCAGACCAGCAGGATGAGGGGGATCGCGATGATCCGGAGTCGTTCTCTGACGGCGCTCATGCGCAGACACAAGCATCGCCGGGCCGGTGGATCAACCGCCCCGGCTACTCGGCTGCCGGGAGTTTGTCGGGGTTCGTCACGGTGTAGATGCCGGTGACGTGGTCGCCGTCGAGGTCGAGGACCATGACGGCGAAAGGCGCGCCGTCCGTGAACAGGACGGCGGACGGGTCGCCGTTGACGGTCCGGTAGTCGATGTCGAGGTCGGTCTCGCGGGCCCGGCGGGGGACGGTGGCGGCCAGCGTGCGGGCGACGCGGTCGCGGCCGCGGATCGGGCGCAGCGGGTTCCCGGGGGCGCCGCCGGCGTCCATCCACAGCGTGACGTCCGGGGCGAGGATCTCCAGCAGCGTGCCGATGTCGCCGCCCAGCGCCGCGCGCAGGAACCGCTCGGTGGCCTGCCGCCGGACGCGCGGGTCCGCGGTGTACCGGGGGCGGCGGGCGTGGACGTGCGCGCGGGCGCGGCGGGCGAGCTGCCGGACGGCGGCCGGCGAGCGGTCCAGCATCGCGGCGATCTCGGGGTGCGGGTAGCCGAACACCTCGTGCAGGACGAACACGGCCCGTTCGAGCGGGCTGAGCGTCTCCAGCACGACGAGCAGGGCCATCGAGACGGCCTCGGTGCGCTCGGCGGACTCGTCCGCGCCCGCGACGAGCGGGTCGGGCAGCCACGGGCCGATGTAGGTCTCGCGGCGGCGGCGGATCGCGGCCTGCCGCGCGAGGGCCGCGTTGACGGCGACGCGGACGAGGTACGCGCGCGGGTTCGCCACCTCGGGGCGGTCGCGGGCCGCCCACGCGAGCCACGCGTCCTGCAGGACGTCCTCGGTGTCGGCGACGCTGCCGAGCAGGTTGTAGACGACGGAGAAGAGCAGCTCGCGGTGGTCGGCGAAGACCCGCGTGGCGGTGTCGTGGCCGCCGGTGTCGTGGTCGCCGGTGTCGTGTCCGCTGGTGTCGTGGTCGGTGATGCCCGTGGCCTCCATGCCCATGAGAGGGGACGCCCCGCGACGAGTGTGACATCGCCCCGCCGTGACGCGGGTCTCACGCGGGGGGCGCGCGGACCAGGAGCGTACCCGCGAGCACCACCAGTCCCGACAGCATGAGGACGAACTGGGCCGGGGCCATCCCGAGCGGCGTGGCGTCCGCGCCGTCCAGCAGGTCCGCCGCCAGGCCCGACAGCAGCGCCGCCAGCGCCAGGCCGAACCGCAGCGTCGCGTGGAAGGCGGTGAGGGCGAGGTTGCGGTCCCCGCCGCCGAGCCGTTCCTGCAGGTAGGTGATGCCGCCGACGAGCGCGCTGGTGGCGCCCGCGCCGAACAGGACCGCGCCGACGAACGACCACGCCGTGGACGCGAGCGCCCCCATCAGCGTGATCACCACGCCCTGCACCACCGTCCCGGTCCGGATCTGCGACAGCAGGTTCCAGCCCTTGCGGTGGACGAGCAGCAGCCCGATGAGCGCGCCGACCCCGAACAGCACGACGAGCGCGCCGAACCCGATCGCGCCCGCGCCCAGTACGTTCCGCACGAACACCACGCCGAGGGAGAACAGGGCGCCGAGGCCGAGGGCGATGACGGCGACGCCCGGGATCACGCCCCGCACGGTCGGCAGCCGCAGCGCCGCGACGAACCCGCGCTGCGTCTCGGTCTCCCGCTCCGCCGCCCGCCGCTCGTGCGGCCCCGGCCCGAGGTCGGGGATCGATCGGACCGCCACGTAGGACGCCAGGTACGTCAGCGCGTTGAACCAGAAGACCACGACGTAGCGCCAGTGGCCCTCCCAGCCCGCCTGGTTCGACGCCCACAGGATCAGACCGAACGCGCCCGCGCCCACCGGGATCATCCCGTACGAGGTCGCCATCGTGATGCCGTTCGCGACCTCCAGCGTGCTCGTGTCGTGCTCGTCCTCGTCGTCCTCGATGAGGAACGGGACGGCCGCGTCCCGGGCCGGCAGGAAGATCAGCCCCACGACCTCGATGAGGAACGCCCAGAAGTACACCCACCACAGGAACGGCAGCAGCGGCAGCGTCACCGCCATCCCCGCCCTGATCAGGTCGGACGACAGCATCACGCTGCGGCGCCGCCACCGGGTCACCACCCGGGCGGCGAGCGGCGCGCCCAGCGCGGACGGCAGCAGCCGCAGCACCAGCACCCCGCCGACGGCGGTCGTCGAGCCGGAGATCTCCAGCACGAAGTACATCAGCGCGAGGGTGCCCATCCAGTCGCCGAACGACGAGATGGCCTGGCCGACGATGAGCCGCCGGAAGTCCCGGCGGTTCAGCCGATCCTTGAGTCCCATGCGGGCTCCACCCCCGGTCCGTGGCCCTCCCGCGCGCCGGGCGCGCCGGCCGGGGAGCCGCGCAGCAGGGCGGCGAGGCGCGCCGCCGCGCCGTCCCAGCTCCATTCCGCGCGCGTCCAGGCGCGGCCCGCGGCGCCCATCGCGCGGGCGCGTCCGGGATCGGCCAGCAGCCGGTGCAGCGCGAGGGCCAGTTCGTCCGGGCCGCGGGACGCGTCGACGAGCACGCCCGTCCGTCCGTCCACGAGGGACTCGGGGCTGCCGCCCGACCGGCCGACCACCACCGGGAGCCCGGCCGCGGACGCCTCCAGCGTCGACAGCCCGAGCCCCTCGGTCTGCAGCCCGCGGCGGTCGTCCCGGCAGGGCAGCGCGAACACGTCGGCGGCCGCGTAGTACAGCGGCAGGTCGCCGTCGGACACCGGGCCGGCCACGGTGACGGAGCCGGGGGCGGCGCGCTCGCCCAGCTCGGTGAGGCGGCGCAGCATCGGGCCGTCCCCGACGATGACGAGCCGCGCGTCCGGCCGCCGCCGCACCACGTCCGCCCACGCCCGGATCAGCGTGTCGTGGCCCTTGCGCCGGACGAGCCGCGCCACGCTGAGCACCACCGGGCCGGACCCGAGCGCGTGCCGCCGCCGGATCGCCGAGCCGTCCAGGCCGGGCCGGAACCGGTCGGTGTCGACGGCCCCCGCGAGCCGCACGAGCCGGGTGCGGCCGCCGAGCGCGCCCTCCAGCTCGGGCAGCGTGGACGCGCACAGGTGCGTGAGGGCGTCGAACGACCCGGCCGCCGCGCGCAGCGCCGCCCGCGTCGGCGCCGCCCGGAACCAGCCGAGCTCCTGCCCGTGCGTCGACCCGACGAGCCGCCGCACCCCCGCCGCCCGGACGAACGGCGCGTACATCGCGAACGGGGCGGCGGCGGTGATCCACCCGGCCTCGATCCGGTGCCGCGCGGCGAGCCGCGCCAGCCCGCGGAACAGCAGGTATCCGCGCCGCCGGACGACCGGGAACGGCAGGCCCGCGTCGAACCCCGCGGCCCCCGCCCGCGCGGGCGCCACCACGACCAGCCGGTCGGCGGGCAGCCGCCGCACCAGCTCCCACGTGAACGTCTGCACCCCGCCCGGTTCCGGGGGGAAATGCCCGGTCAGCACCAGGGTCCGCGGGATCTCCATGCCGACACGCTTCCCCCGCAGCCGCCCGGCATGCACACGCCGCACGGGTGCCGCGACCGAGCGTCATCGCCGCCGGACGGCCCGAGGACGCCCGACGCCCGCGGCGCCGCGGGCGGTCAGCGGATGATCACGCGGTCCTTCGGGGCGTCCGGGTCCGACGCCCAGCCGTCGTGGCCCGACTCCGCGCGCCACGCCCGGCCCGCGTGCCGCACCTCGGTCAGCCCGTACGCCTGCGCGTGCGTCACCGCCCACGACGCGGCGGCCCAGCCGATCCGCTCGCCCGGCACCGCCAGCGCCGTCCACTGCCCCGACGCCGCGCCGGACGCCTTCAGACCGCCGCCGAACGCCCGCCGCATCTCCCGCACGGCCTCGTCCCGGCGCGGCTCGGTCCGCTCGTCCGGCGGGAACCAGCACCGCGCGGCCGCCGGCTCCTTCCCGGTGAACGCCGCCGCCAGCAGCTCGCCCTCCGGCTCGTGCTGCTGGTACAGGGACCCGTCCGCGCTGCGCTGCACCTCCTGCGCCGCGACGTGCAGGTCCTTGTCGAGGTAGTCCTTCACCTGGACGAGCCCGTCGAAGAACTTGCTCGTCGACACCACCGGGTCGCGGAGTTGCTCCGGCGTGCCCCAGCCCTGCGAGGGGCGCTGCTGGAACATGCCCACCGAGTCGCGGTCGCCGCCCGCCAGGTTCCGCAGGTGCGACTCCTGGATCGCGGTCGCGTACGCGATCACCACGGCCCGCTCGGGCAGCTCCTTGCGGAACGCCACCGCCGCGATCGTGGCCGAGTTCGCGCCCTGCTCCAGGCTCAGCGACATCTTGCCCGCGGCCGTGCTCGCCTCGCAGCCCGTCCCGTGCAGGTACGGCCGCGTCCACTGGTACGTCGCGTATCCGCCCACGCCGAGCAGGAGCACGAAGACGGACGTGATGACGGCCCAGCGCCGGCGGCGGCGCGGCACGCCACCGTCCGGTCCCTCCGCGGGACGCGACTTCGACCTCGCCCATACAGCCACGCGAAGACCGTACCGGGAACAGGCCACCAGTAAGCTCAGGGAACATGACCGAAACGTTCACCAGCCCGATCTCCGACGTCATCGACGAGCTGTGGGAGCGGCGCGCCGACCTCACGCCGGACGACGCCGACGCGCGCGCCGCCATCACCGCGGCCGTCGACCAGCTCGACACCGGCGAGGCCCGCGTGGCCTTCGTCGACCCCGCGACCGACGAGGTGGTCGTGGACGAGCGCGCGAAGCGGTCGATCCTGCTCAGCTTCAAGGTGCTCGGCATGGTGCGTTCGCAGGTCGGCGACTTCCGGTACCACGACCGCATCCCGCTGAAGAGCCGCCTCGACGGCGTCCGCGTCGTCCCCGGCGCGATCGCCCGCTGGGGCGCCTACCTCGCGCCGGGCGTCGTCCTCATGCCGTCCTTCACGAACTTCGGCGCCTACGTCGACTCCGGCACGATGGTCGACACCTGGGCCACCGTCGGGTCGTGCGCCCAGATCGGCAAGAACGTCCACCTGTCCGGCGGCGTGGGCATCGGCGGCGTGCTGGAGCCCCCGAACGCCAAGCCCGTCATCGTCGAGGACGAGGCCATGATCGGCAGCCGCTCGATGATCGTCGAGGGCGCCCGCGTGGGCAAGGGCGCCGTCGTCGGCTCGGGCACGAACCTGTCGGCGTCCATGCCGGTCATCGACGTCGAGACCGGCGAGGAGATCAGCCGCGGCCGCATCCCCGACTGGTGCGTCGCCGTCGGCGGCACCCGCACCAAGGAGTTCAAGGGCGGCACGTTCGGCCTCCCGGCGGTGCTCATCCTCAAGCGCCTCGAAGAGGGCCAGCGGCACAACAAGGCGGAGCTGAACGACATCCTCCGCGACCACGGCCTCGGCTGACGGACGCCGCCGCAAAGCGCCCTCCGGCCGCGCGCGACCCCCTCCCACCCGCGCGCGGCAGGGGTTGCAGCCCGCTGCGATGGGCCGCGCGACTCCCGCTTACACCCGCGCGCACCTGCCTGGCCGCGCGGCGGGGTGCGTGGCCCGCTGCGGGTGGTTGTGGGGTGAGGGGGTGCGCGCGCTGTCTTCCCCGAGGCGTCCTGGGGGCGGTGGGTCAGGGGGCGGGGTGTTCGGTGAGCTTCAGGGGGTGGGGGGTCAGGGCGGCGAGGGACGCGGCGTAGCCGGGGCCGGGGGACAGGTCGGCGAGCCGGACGGAGCCGACGGCCTTGTCGTCGTCCCAGCTCAGGAGCTCGGGGGCGGTGTCGGGCGGGGAGAGGTGCAGGGCGGTCATGGGGGCCGCCAGGCCGTGGCCGGTGGCTTTCAGGACGGCCTCCTTGCGGCTCCAGTAGACGTGGAACGCGCGCTTGCGCCCTTCGGGCGTCAGGGCGGCGAGCGCGTCGCGCTCGGGGGCGGCGAGGACCATCTCGGCGAGGCGGTCGATGTCGCGGTCGCTCTCGCGCTCGACGTCCACGCCGACCTGGACGCCGTCGGCGACGGCGAGGACGACGCGGTCGCCGGAGTGCGACAGCGAGAAGTCGACGTCGTGGCCCGGGAGGCGCGGCTTGCCGTGGTCGGCGCCGCAGTGCGGGCATTCGGTGGTGAACGCGATGGACGCGGGGGCCAGTCCGGTCCGGGCGGCGAGGACGGTGCGGGCGAGGAAGCGTCCGGTGACGAAACGGGCCTTGTCCTCGGCGCGGGCGAAGCGGTCGTAGCGGTCGCGTTCGGCGGCGGGCAGCAGGTCGCGCATGTGCGGCTCGTCGGCGGGGGCCGAC
The DNA here is from genome assembly GCF_000425065.1 of Actinomadura rifamycini DSM 43936. Classification (GTDB taxonomy): domain Bacteria; phylum Actinomycetota; class Actinomycetes; order Streptosporangiales; family Streptosporangiaceae; genus Spirillospora; species Spirillospora rifamycini. The sequence continues at coordinate 337,622 of NZ_AULB01000008.1, read as the reverse complement.
CAGTGCACTTCGATGGGCGTCTCCACGCCGGTGATCCTATTGCCGCGTACGCTTGTCGACCATGCGGCTTGATCTGTTCTCGGACGTGGCGGACCTGACGGCGGCGGTCGTCGACATCGAGTCGGTGAGCGGCGGGGAGGGTCCGCTGGCGGACGCGGTCGAGGAGGCGCTGCGGGCGCTGCCGCACCTCGCGGTCGAGCGGGTGGGGCACAACGTCGTCGCGCGCACGGACCTCGGGCGCGCGGAACGGGTCGTCCTGGCCGGGCACCTCGACACCGTGCCGCTGAACGGGAACCTGCCGTCGCGGGTCGAGGGCGACCGGCTGTACGGGTGCGGCACCTCCGATATGAAGAGCGGCGTCGCGGTGGCGCTGCGGCTCGCCGCGACGGTGGCCGAGCCGACCCGCGACATCACGTTCGTGTTCTACGAGTGCGAGGAGATCGAGGCGTCCCGCAACGGGCTGCGGCGGCTCGCCCGCGAGCGTCCCGAGCTGCTCGCGGGCGACTTCGCCGTCCTGATGGAGCCGACGGGCGCGCTGATCGAGGGCGGCTGCCAGGGCACCATGCGGGTGGAGGTGGCGGCCGCGGGGGAGCGGGCGCACAGCGCGCGCGCCTGGATGGGGTCGAACGCGATCCACTCCGCTGGACGCATCCTGGACGTCCTGCGCGCCTACGAGCCCACGCGTCCGGTCGTGGACGGGCTCGAGTACCGCGAGGGCCTGAACGCGGTGTTCGTCCGCGGCGGCGTCGCGGGGAACGTCATCCCGGACGAGTGCGTCGTGACGGTGAACTACCGGTTCGCGCCCGACAAGTCGCTCGACGAGGCCGAGCGGTACCTCCGGGAGATCTTCGACGGGTTCGCGGTGACGGTCACGGACGCCTCGCCCGCGGCGCGGCCGGGGCTGACGCACCCGGCGGCGGACGCGTTCGTCCGGGCGGCCGGCGCGGAGGTCCGGGCGAAGCTCGGCTGGACGGACGTCGCGCAGTTCGCCGAGCTGGGCGTGCCGGCCGTCAACTACGGGCCGGGGGAGCCGACGCTCGCGCACACGAAGGACGAGTACGTCGAGACGCCGCTGATCGCCGACTGCGAGCGCCGCATGCGCGCGTGGCTCACCGCCTGAGCCGGCCGCGCCCGAGTCAGGCGCGCAGGCCCCGCAGGAGCACGTCGGCGTAGACGCGGCGGCCCTCGGGGCCGGCGAGGTTGACCGCCGTCGCCAGCCCGCACATCAGCGTGCGGAACTCGCGCACCCCGACGTCGGCGCGGAGCGCCCCGGCGGCGCGGGCGCGGTCGAGGAGCCGGGTGACGCGGTCGTGCAGGTCCCGGTTCTCGGGGCCGGTGTTCTCGTCGAACAGCAGGCCGATGTCGCCGAACACCGTGCGCAGCCCGCGGTTGCGGCCCATGACGTCGCAGCTCAGCCGCACGTAGTGCGCGAGGCCCTCCCACGGGTCGTCGATGCGCAGGGCCTCGGCGGCGTTGGCGGCGCCGTCGGCCAGCCACTCGGCGGCGAGCTCGTCGATGAGCGCCTGCTTGGTGGGGAAGTGGCGGTAGATCGTCCCGACGCCGACGCCGGCGCGGCGGGCGATGTCCTCCATCTGGACCTCGACGCCGTCCTCTTCGAACGCGGTGCGCGCGGCGTCCAGCACGCGGCGGCGGTTGCGGCGTGCGTCGGCGCGCAGGGGGCGCGGCCCGGTGGCGGCGGTCATCGCCTCCAGTGAACCACGCGCGAGGGGCCGGCCTCCCCGCCCCGGACGCCGGACGGTCCGGCGATCCCCACGTATCCCTAGAGGCTCTAGATTTTCTAGAGCGTCTAGGTAAAGTGATTGACAAGCGGAATCTGGCTTCCGTATCGTCTCGCGATGCAAGCGGAACCGGAATTCGACTTCCAGATAAGGAGCCGCGCATGGCCGCACGGCATCGGGGGCTCGCGCTCGCCCTGCTCACCTCGGTCCAGTTCGTCCTGGTCCTGGACGCCTCGATCGTCAACATCGCGCTGCCGTCCATCGGCCGCGACCTGCACTTCGACCAGGCCGACCTGTCCTGGGTCGCCAACGCCTACACGCTCGCGTTCGGCGGCTTCCTGCTGTTCGGCGGGCGGGTCGCCGACCTCGCCGGACGGCGCCGGATGTTCCTGGCCGGGCTGGCGCTGTTCACCGTCACCTCGCTCGTCGGCGGGCTCGCCCCGAACGCCGGGACGCTCGTCGCCGCGCGCGCCGCGCAGGGCGTCGGCGCCGCGCTGGCCGCCCCGGCCGCGCTGGCGCTGATCATGACGCTGTTCGCGCCCGGCCCCGAGCGCAACCGCGCGCTCGGCCTGTTCGGCGCCGTCGCCGGCGCGGGCGGCGCCGCGGGCGCCATCCTCGGCGGGCTGCTCACCGACTGGTTCGGCTGGGAGGCGGTGCTGTACGTCAACGTCCCGATCGGCGCCGCCGCGCTCGCGCTCGCGCCCGTCCTGCTCCCCGAGGCGCGCGACGAGCGGGTCCGCGGCTTCGACCTGGCCGGCGCCGTCGCGGTGACCGGCGGGCTCGCGCTGCTCGTCTACACGCTGGTGGACGCGAACGAGGCGGGCTGGACGTCCGCGCGGACGCTCGGGCTCGGCGCCGCGGCCGCCGCGCTGCTGGCGGCGTTCGCCGCGGTGGAGGCGCGCGTGCGGAACCCGCTCGTCCCGCTCGGCGTCTTCCGGAACCGGTCGCTGACCGGCGGGAACCTCGCGGCCGTCCTGATGACGATGGCGATCTTCCCGATGTTCTACGTCATGACCCTCTACCTGCAGCAGGTCAAGGGCTACGAGCCGGTGAAGGCGGGGGTGGCGCAGCTCCCGGTGGCGATCGCGATCGGCGCGGGCTCGGCGCTCGGGTCGCGGCTCGTCACCCGGTTCGGCCCCCGGGTGCCGGTGGGCGCCGCGCTGGCGGTGGCCGCGTGCGGGCTCGCCTGGTTCTCCCGGATGTCGGCGACCGGCCACTACGCGGCCGAGGTGCTCGGCCCCGCGATCGTGATGGGGCTCGGCGCCGGCGTGGTGTTCGTCGGCACCGCCATCGCCGCGACCGCCGGGGCCGCGGCGGACGAGTCGGGGCTCGCGTCCGGCCTCGTCAACACCGCCCAGCAGGTCGGCGGCGCGCTCGGCCTGGCCCTCGTGGTGGCGGTGTCCGCGCAGGTCACCGAGAACGCGCTCGCCGACGGCGAGCACGTCATCGGCGTCGCGCTGAACGCGGGCTTCCGGGCCGGCATGCTCGCCGCCGCGGGCGTCGCGCTCCTCGCCGCGGCGGCCGCCCTGGCGCTCATCCCCGGCCGGACGGCCGACGGGCGCGCGGCGGTGGGCGCCCGGCCGCCGGCGCACGTGGGGTGACCGGGAAAACCGGGAGGTGGGGGTACCCGGCGCGCCATTACGGTGGGGTCATGACATCCGAAGAAAGCCGCCGATCCCGGCGGCAGGGGCCCGCCATGCTGCGCGGGCGCGCCGTCCCCCCGACGACCACCGACCAGCGGCTGCTCGACGCGCGCGGCCCGGCCGACTGGGTGCACGCCGACCCGTGGCGGGTGCTGCGCATCCAGGCCGAGTTCGTGGAGGGGTTCGGGCTGCTGGCGGAGCTGCCGAAGGCGGTCAGCGTGTTCGGCAGCGCCCGCACCAAGCCGGGCACCCCCGAGTACGAGGCGGCCGTCGACATCGGCGCCCGGCTGCACGACGCCGGGTACGCGGTGATCACCGGCGGCGGCCCGGGCATCATGGAGGCGGCGAACAAGGGCTGCGACGAGAACGGCGGCGTGTCGGTCGGGCTCGGCATCGAGCTGCCCTTCGAGCAGAAGCTGAACGACCACGTCGACATCGGCCTCGAGTTCCGGTACTTCTTCGTCCGCAAGACGATGTTCGTGAAGTACTCGCAGGCGTTCGTGGTGCTGCCGGGCGGCTTCGGGACGCTGGACGAGCTGTTCGAGGCGATCACGCTCGTCCAGACCAAGAAGATCACCCGGTTCCCGATCGTCCTCGTCGGCACCGAGTTCTGGGGCGGCCTCCTCGACTGGATCCGCGCCACGATGCTGCCGTCGGCGAAGATCTCCCCCGACGACCTGGACCTGATCCACCTCACCGACGACCCCGACGAGGTCGTCAAGGTGATCGTCGACGCGCACATGGAGCAGGAGCGGCTGCTGCAGGAGCAGGCCGCGGTCGAGGAGACGGCCCGGGCCGCCGGGACGGCGGGGCAGGAAGTGGACGGCACGTGAGCGACTCCCTCGCGGTCTGCGTGTTCTGCGCGTCCAGCAGCAAGATCGACCCCCGGTTCCTCGACCTCGCGGCGGAGGCCGGCGCCGAGCTGGCGCGGCGCGGCCACAGCCTGGTCAGCGGCGGCGCCCAGGTGTCCTGCATGGGCGCCGTCGCGCGCGCCGCCCGGGCCGGCGGCGCCCGCACCGTCGGCGTGATCCCCGAGAACCTGGTCGACCTCGAGATCTCCGACGAGGAGAACGACGAGCTGATCGTCACCCCCGACATGCGCACCCGCAAGGGCGAGATGGACCGCCGCAGCGACGCGTTCCTCGTCCTGCCCGGCGGCATCGGGACGCTCGAGGAGCTGTTCGAGATCTGGACGGCCCGCACCCTCGGCATGCACGACAAGCAGATCGTCATCCTCGACCCCGTCGGCGTCTACGAGCCGCTGCGCGAGCTGATGAAGGGCCTCGCGGAGCACGGCTTCACCCGCGCGAAGGCGTTCGACGCGGTGAGCTGGGCCTCGACCGTCCCCGAAGCCTTCGACCTGCTCGAACTCTCCCAGGTCCGGATCGAGCCCACCCCCGAGGACTACGCCGAGGCCGAACTGTAGGGCGCGCGGCCCGCGGCGGACGCGTCCGGGCGCGCCCGCCTCCGGACGGGGAGGCGTGATCTCCGCCGGCGGGGAAGGAGCCTCTGCGGAGGTGGGCCCGTGAACGGCGTGACCAGGGTGAAGGCGTGTGCGGTGGCGGTCGCGGGCGGGCTGCTGCTCGCGGGGTGCTCCGGAGGCGGGGACGGCGGCGGGGGCGGCGGGGACGGCGGGAGTCCGGCGCCCGGCGCGGCGGGCACGCCCGTCCCGGCGACGGGCGCGGCGGTGAACCTGGAGCAGCAGTACCAGCGGATCGTCGACGCCGTCCTGCCCTCGGTCGTGAAGATCGAGACCGATCGGGGCGAGGGCTCCGGGGTCGTGTTCGACGGCCGGGGGCACATCGTCACGAACGCGCACGTCGTCGCGGGCGCGCGGCGCATCCGGGTGACGGCCGCGTCCGGCGGCGCGCGGCTGGACGCGCGGCTCGTGGGGGCGTTCCCGCCGGACGACCTCGCCGTCGTCAAGGTGGACGGCGCGTCCCTCAAGCCCGCGACGTGGGCCGACTCGAGCAAGGCGCGGGTGGGGCAGATCGTCCTCGCCATGGGCAATCCCCTCGGGCTCGCCGGGAGCGTGACGAGCGGGATCGTGTCGGCGCTGCACCGGACGGTGTCGACGCAGGGCGAGGGCGACTTCGAGGGCTCGACCATCGCCGACGCGATCCAGACGAGCGCGCCGATCAACCCCGGCAACAGCGGCGGGGCGCTCGTCACGCTGACCGGCGAGGTGATCGGCGTGCCGACCGCCGCGGCGTCCGACCCGTCCATCGGCGGCGCCGCGAACGGGATCGGGTTCGCGACGCCGAGCGGCACCGTGCGGCGGATCGTCCCGCAGCTCATCCGGAGCGGCGAGGTGACGGACTCGGGACGGGCGGCGCTCGGCGTCGTCGTCCGGACGATCGTCGACCCGGAGAGCGGGCGGGAGTCGGCGGTCGCGGTCGTCGAGGTGCTGGAGGGCGGCGGCGCCGCCGGGTCGGGGATCGCGGCGGGGGACCTGATCCTCGCCGTGAACGGGACGCCGACGCCGGACCAGACGGCGCTGACGACGGTGCTCGCGAACCTGAGACCGGGGCAGAACGTCACCGTGAAGATCCGCAAACCGGACGGGACGGAGCGGGAGGCGAAGGTGACGCTCGGTGAGCTGCCGGCGTCCGGGAGGCCCTGACGTCGTCAAAGGATCAACTGTGTCCTGGGGGTTTCCCGATCCGCGCCCGTTCGTTCACTTCCGATTAAGCATGGCGGAGAAAGCTCCCGCGTGATCCCCTCACGCGATCCCTCACTTAGGAGCGTTCATGTCCGTCACCCGTCGTGGAGTGATGAAGGGCGGCGCCGTCGGCGCGATGTCCCTTGCGATGGCCGGCAGCCTCGACGCCATCTTCCAGACCTCCGCGGTCGCCGACACCGGCGCCGGCGAAGCCTACGGCTACGGCCCGCTCGTGCCCGACCCCAAGGGCGTCCTCGACCTCCCCCGGGGCTTCTCGTACAAGGAGCTGTCGGTCGAGGGCGACGTCATCTCGGACGGCGTCCGGGTCCCCGGCCGGCACGACGCCATGGGAACGTTCCCGACCGGCAAGAGCAACGAGCTGCTGGTGGTCCGCAACCACGAGCAGACCGCGAGCGGCGTCAAGGCGGTCGCCCCGGACGAGCTGGTGTACGACCCGGAGGCGTTCGGCGGCACCACCACGATGCTGCTGAAGAACGGCGACGAGCTGCGGTCGCAGTACGTCAGCCTCGCCGGGACGTCCACGAACTGCGCGGGCGGCGTCACCCCGTGGGGCACCTGGCTGACCTGCGAGGAGACCGAGGGCTTCGGCGGCGAGAGCAAGAGCCACGGCTGGGTGTTCGAGGTCGACCCGTACGGCCGCCGCACCAGGCCGGAGCCGCTGAAGGAGATGGGCCGCTTCGCGCACGAGGCCGTCTGCGTCGACCCGCACACCCTCACCGCGTACCTCACCGAGGACGCGTCCGGCCCGTTCGGCATGTTCTACCGGTTCCGCCCCCGCGCCCACCGCGGCGACTACCACGCGTACATGCAGGGCGGCCGCCTCGAGGTCGGCTACATCCGGGACGTCCCGGACCTGGCGCTCATCGACGAGCCCGGCACGAAGCTGCACGCCCGGTGGAAGGCCGTCCCGGACAAGTACGCCAAGCAGACCTCGATCCGCGAGCAGTTCGGCGACGAGATCACCCGCACGCAGAAGCTCGAGGGCTGCTGGTGGGGGCACGGCAAGGCGTGGTTCGTGGCCAGCTTCGCCAACAAGGCCGACGGCGCCGCCCGCGACCACAAGGGCCAGGTCTGGACCTACGACCCGAAGACCAACGAGTTCGAGCTCCAGCTCATCTTCCGCAACGACTCGCGGTTCGACGGTCCCGACAACATCACCGTCTCGCCCTACGGCGGCGGCGTGATCATCGCCGAGGACGGCGACGGCACGCAGCACCTCGTCGGCACCACGAAGGACAACAAGCCCTTCGCGTTCGCCCGCAACGCCGCCAACGACAGCGAGTTCTGCGGCGTGACGTTCTCGCCCGACGGCCGCACCCTGTACGCCAACCGGCAGAGCGGCCCCGGCGTGACGTTCGCCATCACCGGCCCGTGGAACAAGATCCGCGGCTGACTCAGGCCAGCCCGCGCCGGGTCTCCGCCGGGGGCCGCTCCCCCCGGATGGAGGCCACCATGTCCAGGACGTCGCGCACGGCGGCGGCCTGCGACGCGGGGACGCGCAGCGCCCGCGCCCCCGCCCACGCGTAGACGGACGCCGCGGCCAGCAGCCCGGGATCGGGCTCCCGCGCGTCCGTCTCCAGCGCGACCAGCACCCTCTCCCCGGCGGCGGCCAGGTCCGCGACCCGGCCCGCCGGGGGCGCGGTGCCCGCGTCCACGATCCCGTCCGGCACCCGCTCGTCCGGTTCCAGCAGCGTCACCGGCTCATGCTTCCCCATGCCCCCAAGCGTGGCACGATCTCCTCGGGGGACGACCGCGCGCCCCCGGCGGCCGGACGGTTCCGGCGGCCCCGCCGCGTAGACTGATCGGAGCATGATCGTGTTCGTCGTCCTCGGGCTGGCGGCCGTCGCCGTGCTGGGCGCCGTCGTCCTGCTCGCCATGGGCCGGGGCGGGGAGCTCGCGGCGGCGCACCCCGACCATCCGCGGCTCACGCTCGGCGCGGAGGGGTGGCCCGTCACCCAGGCCGACGTGGCGTACCTGCGGCTGCCGCGCACCCTGTGGGGCTACCAGCCCGACCTGACCGACGAGGCCGTGCGGCGCCTCGCCCGCGCGCTGGCCGACCGCGACGCCGAGATCGACGCGCTGCGGCGGGAGAACGCCGAGCTGCGGCTCGGCGGCGGCGAGTCGGTCGGCGCCCTGTACGGGCTGCGCGAGAGCACCGGCCCGAACGCCCTCCCGTCCGGAGACGTCCCCCCGTCCGGCGACGTGTCCCCGTCCGGCGACGTGTCCCCGGACGCCGGCGAGCCGCGCGACGACCGGACGGCGGGCGACGCCGAGGAGGAGGACGAGCGGCCGTGACGACCGTGATCACCGGTGCCGACGGACTGGCCCGCTGCCCGTGGGGCGCCGGCCCGCCCGACTACCTCGCGTACCACGACGAGGAGTGGGGCCGTCCCGTCCGCGACGACCAGGGCCTCTACGAGCGGCTGTGCCTGGAGGCGTTCCAGTCGGGGCTGTCGTGGCTGACGATCCTGCGCAAGCGCGAGGCGTTCCGGGCCGCGTTCTGCGGCTTCGACCCCGAGAAGGTCGCCGCGTTCGGGACGGACGACGTGGAGCGGCTGCTCGCGGACGCGTCGATCGTCCGGAACCGGGCGAAGATCGAGGCGGCGATCGGCAACGCCCGCGCCGCGCTCGACCTGCCCGGCGGGCTCGCCGCGACCGCGTGGCGCCACGCCGACCCCGGCGCCCCCGCGCGCGCCGACACCGCCGACGTGCCCGCCTTCACCGACGGCTCGAAGGCGCTCGCGAAGGAGCTGAAGCGGCACGGGTTCCGGTTCGTCGGGCCCACCACCGCCTACGCCCTCATGCAGGCGTGCGGCCTGGTCGACGACCACCTGATCGGCTGCCACCGCCGCGGCGCCCACCACTGAGCCGCCCGCCGGGCCGCCGCCCGCCGGGTCACTCGGCCTTGGCCGCGGTCAGGACGGGGACGCCGGACGCCCGCCGCGCCGGCAGCGCGGACGTCGCCGCCGTCACCGCGGCGGCGCCCGCGACGATCAGGGCGAGCAGCCACCAGGGCGCCATCGGGCGCAGGAACGAGCTGCCCGTCACCGCGTGCAGCGCGACCGTCGTGCCGAGCGCGGCCCCGAGCCCCAGCAGGCTCCCGAGCAGGACGACCGTGGCGGCCTCCCACCGGACGATCGTGCGGATCTGCGGCTCCGTCGCGCCGACGGCGCCGAGCAGCCCGAACTCGCGGGTGCGCTCGCCGACGCTCATCGACACGGTCGTGGCCGTCCCGAACAGCGCGAGGACGAGCGCCATGCCGATGAACCCGTACATGACCGTCAGCCCGTTGGTCATCCCGTCGACGGTCGCGTCGAGGTAGGCGTCCCGGTCGAGGACCTCCGCGCCCGGGACGTCCGCGACGGCGCGGGCCAGCGCCGCCCGGTCGCCGCCGCGCACCAGCACCGCCCGCGCCGCCGCGCCGGGGGCGAGCCGCTCCATGGTCGCGGGCGCCACGAGGGCCTGGTCGGCGAACAGGTGCGACGGGTCGTGGTAGGCGCCCGCGACCGTCAGCGCCACCCGCCCCCGGTCGCCCCGCAGCACCAGCCGGTCGCCCGCGGCCAGGCCGTGCGCCTCCATGACCGCCGAGGACAGCCCGATCTCGCCGGGACCGAGCGGCCGCAGGCTCCCGCCGAGGTCGAGCGTCGCGCGCAGGTCCCGCTGGTCCGCGCCCGTCACCATGAGGTACGGCATGGCGCTGTCCGACGCGCCGACGATCGCCGCGTCGGCCATCGTCAGGGCCGTCGCGGACGTCACGCCCGGGACGTCCGCGACGCGTCCGGCGACGTCGCGGGGCAGCGCGCCCCCGCCGCCGGTCGCCGCGCCGGTCGCCGCGATCGCGTGGTCGGCCCGCAGCACCTCCCGGCCGGCCTCCCCGAACCGGTCGTGCACCGACAGCGCGAGCAGCGCGGTGGCGCCGACCAGCGCGACGCCGAGCATGAGCGACGACGCCGCGGACGACACCCGGCGCGGGCTGCGGGTGATCGTGGCGCGCGCGAGCCGCCCCGCCTCCCCGCTCACGACCGTCCCCGCCCGCCCGACGAGCCCGCCGAGCGGGCCGACGAAGAACGGCGCGAGGACGGCGAGCGCCGCCACGGTCGTCATGCAGCCGAACAGCACGAGGACCGCGGTGCCCATCGTCCGCTCCATGCCGGGCGGCTCCTCGTACTGCACGGCGATCGCGGGACCGAAGAACATCCACGCGCAGGCGAACACGGCGAGGGCGCCCGCGAGCCGCGGCCACCGGCGGCCCTCGGCCCCGGTGCTCGCCGCCCGCAGCGCCCGCATCGGCGACACCGCGGCGGCCCGCCGCGCCGCCCGCCCCGCCGCGAGCTGGGTGACCAGCAGCCCGGCCGCGACGGGCACCGCCAGCGCGACCCAGCCGAACTGGGCGTCCGCGGCGGCGATGTCGAAGCCGTCCGCGGCGAACAGCCGGGTCAGCAGCGCCGACACCGGGTAGCCGACGAGCAGCCCGCCCAGCGACGCGACGGCGCCGACCGCGAGCGCCTCCAGCCGGATGAGCCGCTTCAGCTGCCGCGGGGTGGCGCCGATCGCGCCGAGCAGCGCCAGCCGCGGCGTCCGCTGCCGGACGAGCGCGCCGAACGTGTTCGCCACCACGAACAGGCCCACGAACACCGCCACCGACGCGAGCATCCCGATCGCGCCGCCCACCGACGCCCCGGTCGACCGCAGGGCCGCCGAATGCGCGTCCCGCACGTCCTGCGCCGTCCGGACGGTCGCGTCGCCCTTCAGGTCGCGGGCCAGCCGCCCCCGCAGCTCGCCGGCCGGGACCCCCGGCGCGGCGTCCACCCAGACGGTCTGCCACACGCCCGGCTCCAGCCCGGCCGCGCGCCGCACCGTCTCCGGCGGCGCCAGCACCAGGTCGCCGGCCGCGACCGCGTCGCGGCCCTGCACGGTGACGATCCCGACGACCGTCATCTCGGCGACCCGGTCCGGCAGCAGCACCGGGAGCGCGTCGCCGGTGCCGACCTTCCCGGCCAGCGCGACGTGCCGGGTGACCGCGACCTCCCCGTCCCGCGCGGGTGCCCGCCCCGCCTCCAGCCGGTACGCGTTCAGCGACGGCTCCGCGACCCACGGGCGCAGCGTCGTGCCCGCGCCGGCCGGCGGGAGCACCGGCTTCCCGTCCCGCCCGCTCACGGTGACCGGCACCCGCGCGTCCCCGGCCGCCGCCGCGACCCCCGGACGGCCCGCGACCGCGCCGAGCGGGATCCGCCCGTCCGGCGTCCCGTACAGGTCGCCCGGGTCGTTCCCGCCCGCCTGCACCAGCACGTCCGTCCGGGCGAACTCGCTGGCGTCGCCGCCCGACACCGCCGCCTGCGCGCGCAGCCCGAACTGCAGCGACCCGGCGATCAGCCCGATCGCGAACACGCCCGCGAGCAGCGTCGCGACCAGCCGCCCCCACCCTTCGGCGAACGAGCGCCGCGCGATGAGCCACATGGCGGTCAGCCCTCCATCCGGCGCATCACCGCGTGCACGCCGTCGATCGTCGGGTCCGCCAGCTCCCGCACGATCCGGCCGTCCGCGAGGAACAGCACCCGGTCCGCGTGCGCGGCCGCCGCCGGATCGTGCGTCACCATGATCACCGTCTGCCCGTAGTCGTCGACCGCGGCCCGCAGGAACCCGAGCACCTCGCCGCCCGAACGGGAGTCGAGGTTGCCCGTCGGCTCGTCCGCGAACAGGACGTCCGGACGGGTCAGCAGCGCCCGCGCCACCGCGACCCGCTGCTGCTGCCCGCCCGACATCTCGCTCGGCCGGTGCCCCAGGCGCCCCCGCAGGCCCAGCGCGTCCACGATGGTGTCGAACCACGCGGGGTCGGCCCGCCGGCCGCCGAGCCGCCCGGTGAGCCGGATGTTCTCCTCCGCCGTCAGCATCGGCAGCAGGTTGAACGACTGGAACACGAACCCGAGCCGGTCCCGCCGCAGCTTCGTCAGCTTCGTCCGCGACAGCTCCGTGATCTCCACGCCGCCGATCCGCACCGACCCCGACGTCGCGGTGTCGAGCCCCGCGAGGCAGTGCAGGAACGTCGACTTCCCCGACCCGGACGGCCCCATGATCGCGGTGAACCGGCCGCGCGGGAACGCCGCCGAGACCCCGCGCAGCGCCGTCACCGCGCCGTCGCCCGTCCCGTACCGCTTGACAAGGTCGTTCGCCACGGCCGCGTCCGTGGTGGGCGGCGCGTCGGATGTCTGCGTCATGCCCCGAGTCAAGCGCCGCGCGCCCTCCGGCGCACTGGCGCGCACTCCCGGACCCGTGGTGGGGTTACCCCCCGCTCCGCCCAGGTGGAGCCCCGAGGTAGACCTGGCCCTACCTCCGTTCCGTCGGCTGGCGCCAATGATCCGCGGGCCGCGCCGCGATTGCCTGGAACGCGTGAAAGCGCACCTCGGGACCCCCGCCCTCTACGGCCTCTGCGCGGCGTTCGCCGCCGCGACGGCGGCCGTCACCGACCTCGCCCCGCACCGCGTCTGGGGCGTCCTCGCCGCCCCGGCCTACGCCCTCGCGGCCCTGCTCTCCGCCACCCCGCGCCTCCGCACCCGCACGGCGGGCGTCGCGGGGGGCGTGTTCGCGGCGGCGGTGGTCGTGCCGCTGGTGGTGCTGGCGGGGACGGGGCAGGCGCAGCCGGAGGTCGGCGTCGTCGAGCGGTCGGCCGCGCACCTCCTCGACCACGGCACGCCCTACCGGATCCCCGCGCCCGGCGAGGGCTACGAGGCGTACAACCCGTACCTGCCCGCGATGGCGGTGCTCGGGCTGCCGTCCGCGCTGACCGGGCTGGACGCCCGCGCGGTGTTCGCCGCCGCGTTCGTCGCGCTGCTCGCCGCGAGCGCGCTGCTCCTGCGCGGACGGGCGGCCCTCGGGCCGCTCGCGGTGCTCGCGGCGTCCCCGCCGGCGGCGCTGCCCCTCGCGGTCGGCGGGGACGACCTGCCGGTGCTCGGCCTGGCGTGCCTCGGGCTCGCGCTGGCGGCGCGGGGGAACCCGGCGGCCGCCGGGGCCGTGCTGGGGCTCGCGGGGGCGATGAAGCCGACCGCGTGGCCGGTGCTCGCCGTGTGCCTGGTCCTGCTCGTCCACCGCCGGGCGGGCGGACGCCGGTTCGCCGCGGCGGCCGGGGCGGTCCTCGCGGCCGGCGTCGCCGGTCCGGCGCTCGCCGACCCGCGGGGGTTCGTCGAGAACGCGGTGCGGTTCCCGTTGGGGCTGGCGGAGGCGGGGTCGCCCGCCGGGAGCCCGCTGCCCGGACGGCTCCTCGCCGACCTCGGGACGTACGGGCACGCGGCGGCGGTCGCGGCGCTCGTCCTCGCGGCGGCGGCCATGGCGGTGTCGCTGGCGGTGCGGCCCCCGGCGGACGTGCGGGCGGCGGCGCTGCGGGCGGCGGCCGGGCTCGCGCTGGCGGCGGCGCTGATGCCCGCGTCCCGGTGGGGCTACCTCGTGTACCCGGTGGTGCTCGTGCTGTGGGCGCGGATCGCCGCGCGGCCCCGCGTGCGGAAGGAGGACGAGCTGTGGCTCGCCGCCTGATCATCACCAACGACTTCCCGCCCCGGCGCGGCGGCATCGAGACGTTCGTGTTCGAGGTGGCGCGCCGGTTCCCGCCGGACGAGGTCGTCGTGTACACGTCGGCCGAGCCGGGCGCCGCGGAGTTCGACCGCCGGCTCCCGTTCCCGGTGGTGCGGGACCGGGCGCGGACGCTGCTGCCCACGGCCCGCACGGCCCGGACGGCCCGCCGGCTGATCGGCGTCCACGGGTGCGACCGGGTGTGGTTCGGGGCGGCGGCGCCGCTCGGGCTGCTCGCCGGACGGCTGGGCGTGCCGTCGGTCGCGACGACGCACGGGCACGAGGTGTGGTGGGCCGCGGTGCCGGGCGCGCGCGGTGCCCTGCGCAGGATCGGCGAGCGCGCCGACGTCGTCACCTACCTCACCGAGTACACGCGCCGCCGGATCGCCCCCGCGCTCGGCCCGGACGCGCGGCTCGAACGGCTCGCGCCCGGCGTCGACGCCGACGTGTTCCGCCCGGACGCGGACGGGGCGGCCGTGCGCCGCCGGTTCGGGCTCGGCGGCCGCCCGGTCGTGCTCAGCGTGTCCCGGCTCGTCGCCCGCAAGGGGCAGGACCGGCTGATCCGGGCGATGCCGCGGGTGCGGCGGGCGGTGCCGGGCGCGACGCTGCTGGTCGTCGGGGACGGGCCCCGCGAGGCCCGGCTGCGGCGCGCGGCGGGGGACGGCGTGGTGTTCGCCGGGCCGGTCCCGCACGCGGAGCTGCCGCCGTTCTACGCCGCGGCCGACGCGTTCGCGATGCCGTGCCGGTCGCGGCGGCTCGGGCTGGAGACCGAGGGCCTCGGCATCGTGTTCCTGGAGGCGGCCGCGGCCGGCCTGCCGGTGCTCGCGGGCGACTCGGGCGGCGCGCCGGAGACCGTCCGGCACGGCGAGACGGGCTACGTGGTGGATCCCGCGTCGGTCGACGAGATCGCCGAGCGGCTCGTCGACCTGCTCGTCCGTCCGGGGGCGATGGGGGAGAAGGGGCGGGCGCGGGTGCGGGACGAGTGGAGCTGGGACCGTGCGTACCAGGCGCTCCGACGGCTTACGGTCTGAGCATGCGAAGTCCGTGGCGGGCCATGGCGGGGAACCCGCTGCGCTTCCTGCTGTCGTTGTGGCCGTGGCGGTCGCTCGCCTACCTGCTGAGCGGCCTGGTGACCGGGATCCTGTGGATGCTGCTGGCGAACGTGCTGGTGGTGGTCGGGGTGCTCCTGGCCCCCGTCGGGATCGGGATCGTCCTGCTGCTGTGCGTGCCGCTGTCGGCGATCGGGCTCGGCGCGGTGGACCGGCGGCGGCTGCGGCTGCTGGACGCGCGCCCGGCGCCGTCCCCGCACCGCGACCCGGGCGAGGCGGGGCTCGGCCCCTGGGCGCGGTTCCGGCTGCGGGAGGCGGCGACGTGGCGGGAGCTGGGGCACGCGGTGCTGGCCGGCCTGCTGTCGGTCGCGGCCGTGACGGGGCCCGTCGTGCTGTTCGTGGGCGGCGTCGTGCAGGCGGGCGCGCCGATGCTCGTCGGGCACGGCGACCACCTCATGTACGGCCCGGCCGGGACGGTCGACACCCGCGCCGAGGCGTGGCCGGTGGCCGTGTTCGGGGGCCTGATGGTCCTCCTCGGCTTCTACGCGATGACGGTCGCGGCGGCCGCGCGGGCCGCGCTCGACCGGGCGCTGCTCGTCCGCCCGGTCGAGGAGGAGCTCGTGGCCGTCCGGGCGTCCCGGGCCCGGATGGCGGACGCGTTCGAGGCCGAGCGGCGGCGCATCGAGCGGGACCTGCACGACGGCGCCCAGCAGCGCCTCACCGGCCTGATCATGACGCTGGGCCTGGCGAAGCTCGACGGCGGCGGGGAGTGGGCGGCGAAGGCGCAGGACGAGGCGCGGGCGGCGCTCGCGGAGCTGCGCGACCTCGTGCGCGGCATCCACCCGTCCGTGCTGACCGACCGGGGCCTGCGGGCCGCGGTGGAGTCGCTCGCCGAACGGTCGGCCGTCCCGGTCGAGGTGGACGTCGAGCTGCCCGGACGGCCGCCGGAGGCGATCGAGTCGTCCGCGTACTTCGTCGTCGCCGAGGCGCTCGCGAACGTCGCCAAGCACAGCGGGGCGAGCCGCGCCCGGGTGACCGTGCGGCGGACCGGGAAGGCGCTGCGCGTCGAGGTGCGCGACGACGGGACGGGCGGCGCGGCGGCCCGCGCGGACGGCGGGGGCAGCGGCCTGCAGGGGCTCGCCGACCGCGTCGCCGTGTACGACGGGACGGTGCGGCTGTCGAGCCCGCCGGGCGGGCCTACGATCCTTCGGGTGGAGTTCCCATGCGAGTCGTGATCGCCGAGGACTCGGTGCTGCTGCGCGAGGGCCTCGGCCAGATCCTCGGCCGGTTCGGGCACGAGGTCGCCGCCGCCGTCGGCGACGCGCCCGCGCTGGCCGCCGCGGTCGCCGAGCACGCCCCGGACGTCGTGGTGACGGACGTCCGGATGCCGCCCGGCTTCCGCGACGAGGGGCTGCGCGCGGCGCTGGCGCTGCGCGCCGCGACCCCCGACCTGCCGGTCCTGGTCCTGTCGCAGTACGTCGAGCAGTCCTACGCCGCCGACCTCCTGCAGACGGGCGGGGCGGTCGGCTACCTGCTGAAGGACCGGGTCGGGGAGGTCGCCGAGTTCGTCGGCGCCCTCGACCGGGTCGCCGCGGGCGGCACCGTGATCGACCCGGAGGTGGTGCGGCGGCTGCTCGCGCGGCGGCGGGACCGCTCGCCGCTGGAGCGCCTCACCGCGCGCGAGCGGGAGGTGCTGGCGCTGATGGCGGAGGGACGCTCCAACGGCGCGATCGCCCGCGCCCTGGTGGTCGGCGAGGCGGCGGTGGTCAAGCACGTCGGGTCGATCTTCGGGAAGCTCGACCTGCACCAGACGTCCGACGACCACCGCCGCGTCCGCGCCGTCCTCGCGTACCTGCGCGACGGCGGCTGACCCGGGCGGCCGGGGCTACCAGGGCTACCGGCCCTCGAACGTCGGCTGCTCCTTCCTCAGGAACGCCTCGGTGGCGTTGCGGTGGTCGGACGTCCGGACGGCCTCGTCCTGCAGGTCGGCCTCCTTCGCGAGGGCGGACGCCAGGTCGTGCGTCGCCGCGTGGTCGAGCGCCGCCTTGACCGCGGCGTACGCGGCGGTCGGGCCGGCGGCGAGGCGGCGGGCCAGCTCGACGGCCGCGGGTGCGAGCCCGTCCGCCGGGACCACCCGGTTGACCAGGCCCAGTTCGAGGGCCTCGGGGGCCTTCAGGGGCTCGCCGAGCAGCAGCAGCTCGGCGGCCTTGGCGCGGCCGACGAGCCGCGGCAGCGTCCACGACATGCCGCTGTCGGGGCCGAGGCCGATCCCGGTGAACGCGGTCGCGAACCGGGCCTTGTCGGACGCGACGACCAGGTCGCACGCCAGCGCCAGGGAGGCGCCCGCGCCCGCCGCGACGCCGTTCACCGCAGCCACGACCGGCTTGCCCATGGTCGCGATGCCGAGCACGATCGGGTTGTACTGCTTGCGGACCGTGTCGTTCAGGTCCCGCCCGGCGGCGAGGTTGTCGGCGTGCTCGCGCAGGTCCTGCCCCGCGCAGAACGCCCGCCCGGCGCCGGTCAGGATCACCGCGCGGGCCGTGCCGTCGGACGCCGCGCGCTCGACGGCCCCGCGCAGGGCGTCCTTCATCTCCGACGTCAGCGAGTTCATCCCGTCGGGGCGGTTCAGCGTGATCGTCGCGACGGCATCGGTCACGTCGTACAGCACGGTGTCGGACATTCGGCGCCCTCCAGCTCTTTCGTAGATCTTCTCCGGCAACCATCGACGAACCGGACGTCGTGGGCAAGGGCCGATCCCGCCCGCGAGGCCGTCCCGGCGGCGTTCCCGCAACCTTCGGGTCCTTCCCCGAAAAAGGCCCCGGACCTGCGGCGGGCGCGATCCGCTGGCTGATCGTTACCACTTCGCGCCCAGAAGACGAGATAATGGACCACTACTGATGACGCTTGTTGCGACTGGCGGCCGTGCGGCCACCGCTGAGCCCGGGCTGAGCGAGGTCGCGGCCCTACGCAGGAAGGGGATACACGCATGGCGGCTATGAAGCCGCGGACGGGTGACGGTCCGCTCGAAGTGACCAAGGAGGGGCGCGGAATCGTCATGCGGGTCCCGCTCGAAGGCGGCGGCCGCCTTGTTGTCGAGCTCTCCGCTGACGAGGCCAAGGACCTCGGCGAGGCCCTGAAAGACGTCGTGGGCTGACGCCCCCGCCGCACCCGGCTCGCCGGCGACGGTCCCGGCGACGCCGCCGGGGCCTTCGCCGTTTCCGCGCAGCGGCAGCCCGCCGTCTCGCACGTCGCACCGCACAGATCCGCGCCACCGCAGGGTCGCGTCACCACAGGGGGAACCGCCGTCATGCCCATCGAAACCCGTGTCCGCGGAGCGGGCGGCACCGTCTCCGGGACGGCCGCCGAACTCGGGGCGGAGGCCGCGGCGGTCCCCGTCCGCTCCGGCCCGGACGGCCCGGTCGCGCCCGCCGCGGAGATCGCCGGACTCCTCCCGTTCGGCCTCGACGAGCTGCTGGCCCTGCACCGCGCCAAGGGCGAGCCGGGCGAGATCGTGACCGCCCACGTGCCCCTGGACGGCCGCGTGTGCGAGCTGCTGCTGTACGGGGTGGGCGAGGCGCGCCCGGCCGACCTGCGCCGCGCCGGCGCCGCGCTGGCCCGCCGCGGCCGGGGACGGTCCGCGCTGGTCGCGGGCGTCCCGGACGGCGACCTCGCGGCGTTCGCGGAGGGCGCGCTGCTCGCCGCCTACCGGTTCGCGGCCGGCGCCCCGTCCGGTCCCGCGCCCCTCGGGGAGCTGGTGGTGCTGACCGAGGCCGGTCCCGAGGCCGGGGCGGCCGCCCTGGAGCGCGGCACCGCGCGGGCCCGCGCCACCGCGCTCGCCCGCGACCTCGCCAACACCCCGTCCGCCGAGAAGGACCCCTCCTGGCTCGCCGCGCGGGCCGAGCGCGTCGCGGCGGACGCCGGGCTCGGCGTCCGGGTCCGGGACGAGAAGGAGCTCGCCGACGGCGGGTTCGGCGGCCTCCTCGCGGTCGGCGCCGGGTCGGTCCGGCCGCCCCGGCTGATCGAGCTGACCTACGTCCCGGACGGGACGCCCGAGCGGCACGTCGTCCTCGTCGGCAAGGGCATCACGTTCGACACCGGCGGCCTGCAGCTCAAGCCCAACGAGGGCATGAAGACGATGAAGACCGACATGGCGGGCGGCGGCACCGTCATCGCCGCCATGAGCGCGCTGCGCGCCCTCGGCGTCCGCGCCCGCGTCACCGGCCTCGTCGCCGCCGCCGAGAACATGCCGTCGGGGTCGGCCATGCGCCCCGGCGACGTGATCACCCACTTCGGCGGCCGGACGTCCGAGGTCCTCAACACCGACGCCGAGGGCCGGCTCGTCCTCGCCGACGCGCTCGCCTACGCCGCCGCCGAACTGGACGCCGACGCCGTCGTCGACGTCGCGACCCTCACCGGCGCCGCGAAGGTCGCGCTCGGGCTCCGGCACGGGGCCCTGTTCGCGTCGGACGACGCGCTCGCCGCGGCCCTCACCGCCGCCGGGGACGCCGCCGGCGAACCGCTGTGGCGGCTCCCGCTCGTCGACGAGTACCGCGCCGCGATCGACTCCGACGTCGCCGACGTCGCCAACCTCGGGCGCGGCGGCTACGGCGGCGGCGCGATCACCGCGGCGCTGTTCCTGCGGGAGTTCGCGGGCGACCGCCCGTGGGCCCACCTCGACATCGCGGGCCCCGGCCGCGCGGCGTCCGACGACGCCGAGATCACCCGCGGCGCCACCGGGTACGGCACCCGGCTGCTGCTGGAGTGGCTGTCCTGACGCCCCCCGGGCCGGTCGGCCGCCGCGTCACTTCGCGCGGCGGTCGATCACCGGGACCTTCCGGCGGCGCCGCGCCTGCTTGACGACCTCGGGCAGGGACGCGTCCCAGCCCGGCTCCACCGGGAACGCCCACGGTTCCGCGGCGGCCGTCTCCGGGACGTCCCGCAGCGTCAGCGCCACGAGCGCCGGGCGCTCGGCCGTCCGCGCGAGCTCCGCCAGCTCCGGCGTCGGCAGGAACACCAAGTGGTCGCGGACGCCGCCGCGCGCCCCCGTCACCCCGCGCCGGATCGCCGCCATCGCCGCGACGTCGTCCCACGGCAGGGTCCGCGCGGCCCGCTTCGGCAGCGGCCAGCGCGCCGGGCGCCGCACGCCCTCCGCGTCGAACTCCAGGACGGGGCGCCGCGCGGCCAGCTCCCCGACCGCCACCAGCAGCCCCCACCCGAACAGGACGACCCCGGCGGCGCCGAGCACGACGAACACCGCGCTCCCGAGGCCGAGGCCGCGCACCACCCCGCCGGAGGCGAAGCCCACCGACGCGAGGAACAGGATCAGCAGCGCCAGCGCCCGCCACACGCCCCGCCACCCGATCCGGTCGCGGACGGCGAACACGTCCGCGGCGGTCTCGGCAGGGGGTGCGGTCTCGCTCCGGGGGCCGGGCCCGGCGTCCGTGCCGTCCACGGCGGTCAGCCGCGCTTGACGGCGCAGAGCAGGCCGTCGCCCACCGGCAGCAGCAGCGGCACGAGCCGCTCGTCGTCGGCGATCGACCGGTGCACGTCCCGGATCGCCTCCGTGACGGGGTCGCGGACCTGCGCGTCGGCCACCCGGTGGTGCCACAGCGCGTTGTCGAACGCGACGACGCCGCCCGGCCGCAGCAGCCGCAGCGCCGCCGTCAGGTAGTCGGGGTACTCCTGCTTCACCGCGTCGCAGAACACCATGTCGTAGCCGCCGTCGGTGAGCCGCGGCAGCACCTCCAGCGCCGGGCCGCTGATCATGCGGGTGCGGAACGCGCCGAGCCCCGCCTCCCGGTACGCCTGCTTCGCCAGCCGCTGGTTCTCGGGCTCGATGTCCACGCTCGTCAGCACCGCGTCCGGCGGCATCCCGCGCATCAGGTAGACGCCGGACACGCCGCAGCCGGAACCGACCTCGACGACGTTCCGGGCGCCGATCAGGGTCGCCAGGAAGCGCAGCGCCGCACCGCCGGCGGCACCGATCGGCTGCGCGCCGACCTCCTCCCCGCGCCGCCGGGCGTCCCGGAGCGGCTCGTCCTCGGGGTGGAAATCCTCCACGTAGGCCAGGGTGGCCTGAATGGCGTCGATGGCTGCCTCCTCGCGGGACCCCCGCCTGGCTCATGCTGGAAAGACCATATCGCTGACAGGGAACCAACTGGCGTTTCAGCGCGTTGTAACCAGCGAAAGCGTCCACCCTGATGGACGGGAGAACAGCCGTCGAACCGGCGCACAGCCGCCCCAGCCCCGGCGAGAGCGTGCCGTTCCAAGACGACGTCTTGGGTGACATCAGAGAGGAACAGCCCGGCACCATGGGAGTCGCAGCACTCAGTTTCCGAAGCGCTGTGGGCGTCGGCGCCAGGCAGGGGCTCAACAGCGCCGCCCGCACCCGAGAGAACGCCCCCGAGGCCGAGTGGGCGCCGCCGTCCTGGGACGAGGTCGTCCGCGAGCACTCCGGCCGCGTGTACCGGCTCGCCTACCGGCTGACCGGCAACCAGCACGACGCCGAAGACCTCACGCAGGAGGTCTTCGTCCGCGTGTTCCGGTCCCTGGCGAACTACACGCCCGGCACGTTCGAGGGCTGGCTGCACCGCATCACCACGAACCTGTTCCTCGACCAGGCGCGGCGCAAGCAGCGGATCCGGTTCGAGGGCCTCGCCGACGACGCCGCCGAGCGCATCCAGGGCCGCGAGCCGACCCCGGCGCAGGTGTACGACGACACCAACTTCGACGCCGACGTCCAGGCCGCCCTCGACGCCCTCGCGCCCGAGTACCGCGCCGCCGTCGTGCTCTGCGACATCGAGGGCCTGTCCTACGAGGAGATCTCCGCCACCCTCGGGGTGAAGCTCGGCACCGTCCGCAGCCGGATCCACCGGGGCCGCGCGCAGCTCCGCGAGGCGCTCGACCACCGGGCGCCGACCCGCCGCAGGCCCGGCACCAGGAACGAGCGGTTCCCGGTGGCCGCCGCGGTCGACATCGGGGCCGGCGCCGGGACGGGCGCCGAGGCGTCCGCCCCGGCGGGCGGCGCCGTCGCGCACGCGGGGGCGTCCGCGGCGGGCGCCGCCGCGGCCGCGCCGGACACGGGGGCGCACGGGGGCGCCACCGCGGCGGAGTACCGGCCGGAGGACGCGTAAACGAACCGGCGCGCGGAGGCGCGCCGCGCACGACCTGAAAGAACGACGAGGGAGCCGCGTGAGTTGTCTGGGGGAACGTCTGACCGCCCTGGTCGACGGTGAGCTGGGCCACGACGAGCGCGAGCGGGCCCACGCCCATCTCGCGGTGTGCGCCCGCTGCCGGGCGGAGGCCGCCACCCTGCGCAGCCTCAAGGGGCGCCTGCGCGGGCTCGGGGGAGCGCCCGAGCCCGGCGCCGACGACCTTCCGAGCGACGACTTCCTCACCCGGCTCCGCGCCCTGGGCGCGCCCGCTCCCGGCGAGCCGGACGACCCTTCCGTGACCTCGCCCAGCCCGCTCGATCCGCCCGATCCGTCCCGCCCGTCCGGGGCTCCGGACCGGTTCGCGTTCCCCGGACGGCCCGGCGAGCCCGGCCCGCACGGCGAGCCCGCCGCGGCGCGGGGACGCTCCGCGCGTCCGCGCCGATCATCCGGCCGCCCGTCCCGTCCGTCCCGTCCGGTCCGCGCGGCGGCGTTCGCGGCCCCGCGCGACACGCGTCCCGCCGGGCACGGCGCCGCCCTCGCCCACCCCCGCCGCCGCTTGCTGGCGATGGGCGCGGCGACCCTCGTCCTCGGCCTCGGCACCGCCTCGTACGCGGCGGGCGGCGGCCGGTCCGGGCCCGCGGTCACCCCCGAGTTCGACCGGTTCGCGATCGAGCACGCGATGACCTCCGGAGACGCGCCGGTCACCACCGGCACCGACCCGCGGCCGCTCGGCCGGACCGGCCCGACGCCGTCGGCCGGCGCGGCACCGGGCGCGGACGCCTCCGGCGGCCCCGCTCCGGGCGCCGGGCCGATCGCGTCCCCGGTCGCGTCCGTCCCGGTCCCCGCGGGGCCGTGACCGCCGCGTCCAGCGCGGCGCGCCGGCGGCGCCGCGCCGTCGTCACGGGCGGGATCGCGGGGGCGCTCGCGCTGGTCGTCGCCCTCACCGGCGACCCGGTGTCGGCCCGCCGCGTCCGCAGCGACCCGGCCGCCGTCGGCCTGCTGCGCGCCGCCGCCGACGCCGCCCGCCGCGTCCCCTACGAGGGCCTGCGGATCCTGACGACCCGGTCCCGCGACCGCGCGGCGACGTCCCGCGTGACGGTCGTGCACCGGCCCGGCGAGGGCATCCGCTACACGTCGGCGTCCGGCACGTCCGGCTACCGCCCCGAGTCGACCGCGGGCGAGACCACCGGGTTCACCTCCGAGACCCTCGAACTCCTCACCCGCAACTACACGGTCGTGCGGGCCGGGGACGGCGCCCGGTGCGGCCGCGCCGCCCGCGTCGTCGAGGCCCGCCGCGCCGACGGCACCGTCGCCGGACGCTTCTGGCTCGACGCCGAGACCGGCCTGATGCTGCACCGCGAACTCGTCGACGCGTCCGGGCGGGCCGTCGTCTCCACCGGCTTCACCGAGATCAGCTTCACCGTCCGCGACCCGTCCGCCGGCGCCGCGCCGTCCGGCGACGCCGGCACCGGGACCTCCGGCGGGACGGACACCGCGGCGCGCCCGCTCAGCCGCCGCGGCAGCAGCATCGGCGAGGCCACGCGGGAACCCGCGGCCACCGACGACGACGGCGACGGCGCCGGCGCCGGGGATCCCGTCGCCGACGACGCCCTCGACGACCTGCGCGCCGCGGGCTGGCCGATCCCCGCCCTGCTGCCCGGCGGCCTCACCCTGCACGACGTCCGCCGCAGCGGCGGCGCCCTCCACCTCGGCTACTCCGACGGCCTCGCCGCCGTGTCGGTGTTCGTGCAGCGCGGCGCCCTCGACGAGAGCCGCATGCGCGGCTGGCGGAAGAGCCGCAGCCGCGGCCGCACCGTCTTCCAGCGCGCTCAGCTGCGCCGCTGGGCGGTCTCCGCCGGCGACGGGTTCGTCTACACCGTGCTGACCGACGGTCCGGCCGCCACCGCCGAGACCGTCGCCCGCGAACTCCCCGGCGGGTCCGACTCCGCGTGGGCGCGGGTCGGGCGCGGCGCCCGCCGGCTCGCGAGCGCCGTCAACCCCTTCGACTGACCCCCGCCGGGAGCCCCGGCGCGACCGCCGGTCCGGGGCCGGCGCGATCGATGGATAGCCTTGGGGGCACCGGACGGGCGGCGCCGCTCGGCGCGGCGCGCGGTTTACGCTCGCCACATGCCTCACGGGGCAGCATGAGCACGGATGACGAGGACCATGCTCGGTAGGAGAGATGGGGATGACGGAAGACAACCGCGGGCCGTTCCGGGCTTCCACGGAGGACGATGACGCCGTCCCCGCGGGAGACCCGGGACGGCAGGAGGCGGCGGCTCCTCCCGAGACGGTGACCGACCAGGAGTTCCCCGCCGGCCCGGGCGACGACGCGTCCGGCGCGGCGGCCGGCGCGGCCGCGGCCGGCCGGCGCGGGGAGGAGCCCGGCGACGACGCCGAGCCGTTCGGCGCCGACCCGGCGGAACGGCCGGATCCGGCCGGGGCCTCCGACGGCGACCGCCTGGTCGCGGGCGGCGCGCAGAGCGGCTTCGCGCCGCCGGACGGCCCGTTCGGCGAGACCGCCGAGGACATCCCGGCGCAGGACGCTGGGGTGCCCGGCCCGCAGGAGGTCCCGCTCCAGGAGGGCTCCGCCCAGAACGTGCCCCCGCCGCCGTCGCTCGAGAAGCACGCGCCGCCCGACCAGCCGCCGCCGGCGCCGCTCGACCCGCCGCCCGCACCGGACGGCCCCGACGGGCGCCCCCGCCCCGGGTTCGTCCCCTACGACCAGGCGCCGCCCTCGCCGGGCGGCATGTACGGGCCCGGCGGCTGGGCGTCGCAGCAGCACGGGCAGCCCGGCCCGCCCCCCGGCGGACCGGCCGGCGGCCCGCCGCCCGCGCCGATGGGCCCGCCGCCCGGCGGCCCGCAGGCCGCCGGGTTCGGCGGCCCGCCGAACTGGGCGCCGGTGCCCGCACCGCCGCCCTCGTCCCGCACCGGCCCCGGCCTCGGGCTGCTCGCCGTCATCGCGCTGATCGTGGCGCTGGTGGCGGGCGCGGTCGGCGCCGGCGTCGGCGTCATCGCGACCGACGGGGACGACGGCGCGGTCAGCCTCGGCGGCGGCAGCGGCTCCTCCTCCGGCGGCGCCGCGCCGAACCGGCCGCCGGACTCGGTGGCGGGCGTCGCGAGCCGCGTCCTGCCCAGCGTCGTGATGATCCGCGTGCAGTCCGCGCAGGGCGAGGTCGGCGGCACCGGCTTCATCGTCGAGGGCGGCTACATCATCACCAACAACCACGTCGTGTCGGGCGGCGGCTCCGGCGGGCGCATCGAGGTCGTGTTCAACGACAAGAAGACGCTGCCCGCCACGATCAAGGGCACCGACCCCGGCACCGACATCGCGGTGATCAAGCCGGAGGGCGACCACGAGCTCAAGGCGCTCCAGCTCGGCGACTCCGCGGCCCTCGCCGTCGGCGACCCGGTGATCGCGATCGGCTCGCCGCTCGGCCTGCAGGGCTCGGTCACCACCGGCATCGTCTCGTCCCTCAACCGCGCGGTGCCGATCGGCGACGAGGGCGGCGGCGAGTCGTCCTACCTCAACGCCATCCAGACCGACGCGGCCATCAACCCCGGCAACTCGGGCGGCCCGCTGGTCGACATGAAGGGCCGCGTGATCGGCATCAACACCGCGATCGCGACCGTCGGCGGCCAGACGATGGGCGGCGAGCAGCAGGGCGGCAACATCGGCCTCGGCTTCGCGATCCCGATCAACCAGGGCAAGCGGATCGCCGAGGAGATCATCGCGAACGGCCGGGTCCGCCAGGCGCTGCTCGGCGTCCTGCCCGACCCGCGCTACCAGCAGGGCGGCGCGCGGATCCTGCCCGAGCCGGTCCAGGGCCAGCAGCCGGTCACCCCGAACGGCCCGGCCGACAAGGCGGGCATCAAGCCCGGCGACGTCATCACCAAGGTCGACGGGCGGCCGATCCAGGACGCCACCGACCTGATCGCGCAGATCCGCAGCCGCGCCCCCGGCGACCAGGTCAAGGTGACGTACGAGCGGGACGGCCGCGAGAGCACCGTCACGGTGACGCTGGCCGCCTCGTCGTAGCGTCCGGGGGGATGTTCAGGTCCGGTTCATCCGGGCTGGGGATACGCTGGGGGGACCGTCCCGCGCGGGGCGGTCCCCCTGGGCATGGCGTGTGGAGGACGGTTTGTTCGACGTCGGACTCGGTGAGATGGCGGTGCTCGTCGTCCTCGCTTTGGTCATCTTCGGAGACAGGCTGCCCCAGGTCGCCGGGCAGGCGGGGCGGATGCTGCGGCAGGTGCGCCAGATGGCGAACTCGGCGCGCAACGACCTGCAGGAAGGGCTCGGCCCGGAGTTCAAGGACTTCGACATCGCCGACCTGAACCCCAAGACGTTCGTCCGCAAGCACCTGCTCGAGGACGACGACGACTACCGGCCCGCCGCCAACGGCAAGATCTTCGACGACGAGCCGTCCTTCGCGACGGCCGCGGGCGAACTCGACCGGGACGAGCGCCCCCCGTTCGACAACGAGGCCACCTGACGCCGCCCCCGCGGCCGCACCGACGCGCGAAGGCCCCGTCCCGAGAAGGGACGGGGCCTTCGCGCGTCGTGCGTCAGTGGCGCTTGGGGGAGATGCCGAGCGACATCCCCGCGAGGCCGCGGCTGCGGCCGCCCAGCGTGTCGGCGATCGTCCGCAGCTCCTTCGCGGCGCCGGCGTCCGGGTCGGACAGCACCAGCGGGACGCCCTCGTCGCCGCCCTCGCGCAGCCGCGGGTCGATCTGCACCTGGCCGAGCAGCGGCACCCGGGTGCCGAGCGTCTGCGTCAGCGCGTCCGCGACCGTCTGGCCGCCGCCGGACCCGAAGATGTCCTGCCGCTCGCCGCAGTGCGCGCACGCCAGGTACGACATGTTCTCGATCACGCCGACGACCTGCTGGTGCGTCTGCGCGGCGATCGCGCCCGCCCGCTCGGCGACCTCGGCGGCCGCCTGCTGCGGCGTCGTCACCACGAGGATCTCCGCGGACGGCAGCAGCTGCGCCACCGAGATCGCGATGTCGCCGGTGCCCGGGGGCAGGTCCATCAGCAGGACGTCGAGGTCGCCCCAGTAGACGTCCGCGAGGAACTGCTGCAGCGCCCGGTGCAGCATCGGCCCGCGCCACACGACCGGCTGGTTCCCGGCGGTGAACATCCCCACCGAGATCACCTTCACGTCGTGCGACGACGGCGGCATGATCATGTCCTCGACCTTGGTGGGCGGGTTCTGCACGCCCAGCATCCGCGGGATCGAGTGGCCGTAGATGTCGGCGTCGACGACGCCGACCTTGCGGCCCTGCGCCGCGAGCGCCGCCGCCAGGTTCACCGTCACCGACGACTTGCCGACGCCGCCCTTGCCGCTCGCGACCGCGTACACCTTGGTCAGCGAGTTCGGCTTGGCGAACGGGATCTCCTTGGCGGGCTCCCCGCCGCGCAGCTTCGTCTGGAGCGCCTTGCGCTGCTCCTCGCTCATGACGTCCAGTTCGACCTGGACGGACGTGACGCCGTCGAGCCGGGACACGGCCTCGGTGACGCTGTTGGTCAGGGTGTCCTTCATCGGGCACCCGGCCACGGTCAGGTACACGCCGACCTTCACCGCGCCGTCCGGCGCGATCTCGACGCCCTTGACCATGTCGAGCTCGGTGATGGGCTTACGGATCTCAGGATCGTTCACCGTGGCGAGCGCCGCGGTCACCTGCTCGGTCGTCAACTCGGAGGCCATGCGTCCATGGTATGGACTGTGGCGCCTTACTGAACACTCGGGTGTCGGACGTCATAGCCGCCCGGCCTCCGGCGCCGGGGGCGCCTACGGCCGGGCGCGTGCGGCCTGGGGCTTCGCGCGGTTCCGTGCCCGGCCTCCGGCGCCGGGGGCGCCTACGGCCGGGCGCGTGCGGCCTGGGGCTCCGAGCGGTTCCGCGCCCGGCGTCCTGCGCCTGGGGCGCCTGCGGCCGGGCGCCCGATCCCCTCCCCGGGGCGGGGTCAGCGGGCGGGGTCTTTGGGTTCGAGTTCTCTGAGGATCTGCTGGAGCTCCGAGCGCAGGAAGTCGCGGGTGACGACCTCGTTCAGCGCCACCCGCAGGCCCGCGATCTCCCGGGTCAGGTACTCGGTGTCGGCGGTCGTCCGCTCGGTGCGGGCGCGGTCCTGCTCGTACTGGACGCGGTCGCGGTCGTCCTGCCGGTTCTGCGCGAGCAGGATCAGCGGCGCCGCGTAGGACGCCTGGAGCGACAGCATCAGCGTCAGGAAGATGAACGGGTACGGGTCCCAGCGCAGTTCGGGCGGCCCGAACCAGTTCCAGGCGATCCACACGATGATGAACACCGTCATGTAGACGAGGAACCGGGCGGTGCCGAGGAAACGCGCGATGCGCTCCGACAGCCGTCCGAACGACTCGGGGTCGTAGTGCGGGCGCGGGACGAGGCTGCGGCGGTAGCGCCGCGGCTGGTCCAGGCGGGTCGTCTCCAGGCGCGTGGTCATGTCCTCCCCCGGAGGGCCTCTTCCTCGGGATCCGAGGCCGGCTCCTGCGCGCCCGCGTCCATCACGGCCTCCCGCCAGTCCGCGGGCAGCAGATGGTCGAGCACGTCGTCGATGGTCACCGAGCCGAGCAGGTGGCCGTTCTCGTCCACCACGGCGCCGGCGACCAGGTTGTAGGCGGCCAGCAGCATCGCGACCTCCTCCAGCGTCATCCCCGGCCGCAGCGGGTCGAGTTCCGCATCGACGACCGCGCTGACCAGCGTGCGGGGCGGTTCGCGCAGGAGCCGCTGGAAGTGGACGGTGCCGAGGTACCGGCCGGTCGGGGTGGCGGTGGGCGGCCGGCACACGTACACCTGCGCGGCGAGCGCCGGGTTCAGCTCGGGCGCGCGGATCAGCGCGAGGGCCTCGGCGACCGTCGCGTCCGGCGCGACGATCACCGGGTCGGTCGTCATCAGGCCGCCGGCGGTGTAGTCCTCGTAGGACAGCAGCCGGCGGACGGGCGCCGCCTCGTGCGGCTCCATCAGCGCGAGCAGCCGCTCCCGCTGCTCGTCCGGCAGCTCGCCGAGCAGGTCGGCGGCGTCGTCGGGGTCCATCGCCTCCAGGACGTCGGCGGCCCGTTCGGCCTGCAGCGTCCCGAGGATCTCGATCTGGTCGTCCTGCGGCAGTTCCTCGAGGATGTCGGCGAGCCGCTCGTCGCCGAGCGCGTCGGCGACCTCCGCGCGGCGCTTCTCCGGCATGTCGTGGATGACGCCGGCGAGGTCGGCGGGCTTCATCCGCTCGAACGCCGCGATCAGCCCGGCCGCGCCCTGCCCGTGCTCGACGGCCGAGAAGCCCTCGACCGCGTCCCAGTCGACGACGAGGCTCTCGCCGCGGCGCCGCAGCCCCCGCTTCGTGTGCCGCCGCACCGCCACCTTCGACAGCAGCCAGTCGCGCGTGCGGGTCGGCTCCATCGCCACGTCCACGACCGAGACCGGTTCCGCGGTGTCGCAGAACCGCACCGTCCGGTCGAGCATCTCGGCGATGACGAGCGTCTCCGACTCCCGCTGCCGGAACCGGCGGATGTTCAACCGGCCGTCGAAGATGATCGCGTCCGACTCGATCACCGTGACGCGGGTGATCGGCAGGAACACCGGCCGCCGCGGCTGCACCTCCACGACGAGCCCGAGCACCCGCGGCGGCCGCGGCGCGAGCCGCAGCGCGACGACGACGTCGCGGACCCGGCCGACCTGATCGCCCACCGGATCGAACACCGCGATTCCGGCGAGCCGGGCGATGAACACCCGTGTCGGAGATGCGCTCATGGCCAGGACACTACCCATGATCGAACGGACGATCCGGCCGCGCCCGTCATCTCCGTCACATAGCGGACGCCACGCCTGGAGCCGCCCGCGGGCCGGTGGGCATCATGGGGGCGGACGAAGGGAGATCGCGATGGTCGGAACGGTCCAGGCCGCGGACGAGACGTTCGAGGAGCACCGGAGTCTGCTGTTCGCGGTCGCCTACCGGATGCTGGGCACGGCCGCCGACTCCGAGGACGCCGTGCAGGACGCCTGGCTGCGCTGGTCGTCCGCCGACCGGTCGGACGTCCGCGATCCGCGCGGCTACCTCGTCCGGATCACCACCAACATCGCGCTCGACCGGCTGCGGAGCGCGCGGGCGCAGCGCGAGACGTACGTGGGGCCGTGGCTGCCCGAGCCGATGCTGACCGCCCCGGACGTCGCGGACGACGCCGAGCTCGCGGAGTCGGTGTCGCTGGCGCTGCTGGTCGTCCTGGAGACGCTCAGCCCGCTGGAGCGGGCGGTGTTCGTCCTCAAGGAGGCGTTCGGCTACCCGTACGCGGAGATCGCCGCGGCGCTCGACCGGTCGGAGGCGTCGGTGCGGCAGCTGGGGGCCCGCGCCCGCAAGCACGTGGAGGCGCGGCGGCCCCGGTTCGCGGCCGCCGGCGCGGAGCGCCGCGCCGCCACCGACCGGTTCCTCGACGCGGTCATGGGCGGCGACGTGAACCGGCTGATGGAGGTCCTCGCCCCCGACGTCGCCATGTGGACGGACGGCGGCGGCAAGGTGCGCGCGGCGATGCGGCCGATCGTCGGGGCGGCGAAGGTCGCGCGGTTCATCGGCGCGATCGCCCAGGTGCCCTACGCGGGCGTCGAGCCCGCCGACATGCGGCTGCGGCGGGCGGACGTCAACGGCCGTCCGGGGCTCGTCATCGACGCGCCGGACCGGACGCTCTGCACGCTGACCGTGGAGTTCGACGAGGACG
This sequence comes from Actinomadura rifamycini DSM 43936, assembly GCF_000425065.1. GTDB lineage: Bacteria > Actinomycetota > Actinomycetes > Streptosporangiales > Streptosporangiaceae > Spirillospora > Spirillospora rifamycini. The sequence continues at coordinate 307,076 of NZ_AULB01000008.1, read as the reverse complement.
GCCGGGTGGAGGCCATCCACATGGTGTCGAACCCGGACAAGCTCGGCGCCGTGGCGGAGGGCCGGGAGCTGGTGCTCTAGCGGTCGGCGGCGCGGCGGCGGGCGCCGGCCAGCCGGGGCGGCGGCCCCGCGGTCGTCGCCGGGGACGGCACCGGGCGGACGTGCGCGTAGTCGCCGGACGGCTCGATCTCCTCGCCCGTCGGCGTCAGCCGGATGACCCACGACCCGGTGGCCCAGCGCTCGATCTGCTCCGCGTGCGCCGCAGCGTTCAGCCGGTCCTTCGCGAGCTTGGGCGCGACGTCGTCCCACAGCTCGGTGCCGGGGCGGACGTGCTCGCACGCGGCGACGAACGCGACGAGCCGTCCGCCCTTGTCCTTGCTGCGCAGGATCACGGTCACCCGGTCGGCCTCGGGCAGGCCGGGGAGCGGCTGCTCGCCCTCGCCGCCCGTCAGCACGTACGCCGACCCCTCGTGCCAGACGTGCCACGCCGCCCGCGGCTGCGGCAGTCCCGGGAGGTCGAGCCACAGCAGTCCCGACTTCCTGGCCGCCTCCTCCACCAGCGCCGCGCTCAGCGCGTGCGCCGAAGGCGCGTTCGGGTCACCCATGCTCCGCAGCGTCTCACACCCGGTGGATACGATCCGCCCCATGCGCTCACGACGTACCACGCTCGCGGTCCCCGGCAGCAACCCCCGGTTCATCGAGAAGGCGCAGGGACTGCCCGCCGACGAGATCTTCCTCGATCTGGAGGACGCCGTCGCGCCGTCCGCGAAGGAGGCGGCGCGCGCGTCGGTCGTGGCGGCGCTCAACGAGGGGGACTGGACGGGCAAGATCCGCGTCGTGCGGGTCAACGACCTCGACACCCCGTTCGCGTACCGGGACGTCATCGAGGTCGTCGAGGGCGCGGGCGCGAACCTCGACGCGATCATGCTGCCGAAGGTGCGGGAGCCCTCGCACGTCCAGTGGCTCGACCGGCTCCTCACCCAGATCGAGGGCGCGATGGGGTACGAGCCCGGACGCATCGGTATCGAAGCCCAGATCGAGGACGCACGGGGCATGACGCGCATCGACGACATCGCGGCGTCGTCGCCCCGGCTGGAGACCCTCGTGTTCGGCCCCGGCGACTTCATGGCGTCGATCAACATGAAGACGCTCGTCGTGGGGGAGCAGCCGCCCGGCTACACCGAGGGCGACGCCTACCACTACATCCTGATGCGCATCCTGCTGGCCGCCCGCGCCCACGACCTGCAGGCCGTCGACGGCCCCTACTTCAACGTCCGGGACGCCGCCGGGTTCGAGCGCGCCGCGCGCCGCTCCGCCGCCCTCGGCTTCGACGGCAAGTGGGTGCTGCACCCGTCGCAGATCGACGCCGGGAACGCGATCTTCTCCCCGGCGCAGGACGACTACGACCACGCCGAGCTGATCCTCGACGCCTACGACCACGCGGTCAACGTCGAGGGGCGGGGCGCGGCGATGCTCGGCGACGAGATGATCGACGAGGCGTCCCGGAAGATGGCGCTCGTGATCGCCGCGAAGGGCCGCGCCGCCGGGCTGTCCCGGACGCGTACGTTCGAGCCCGCCGGGAACTGACCGACCGTACGATTCGTCCACGCATACCAAGGCGCGACGCGTCGGTCGATGAGAAGGGGACGCATGTCTGACCAGGAGGACGCGAACGGCTGGGCGCCGCTCGATCCCGACATCGGAGACGGGCGGGCGCGTCCTCCTGCACCGGAGCCTCCTGCACCGGAGCCCCCGGCAGCGGACGGGCCGGTCCCGCCGCCCGCGCAGCCGGGGCGGCCGCACGAGGCGGGCGGCCCCCCGGCGTGGGGACGGCCCTACGGAGAGCAGCAGCCCCAGCCCGGCCAGCCCCAGCCCGGCCAGCCCTACCCCGGCCAGCCCTACCCCGGCCAGCCCTACCCCGGGCAGCACACCGGGGCGCATCCGGCTTGGGGGCAGGAGCAGCCCGACCCGTACGGGTACCACTACCCGCAGCAGTACCCGTACGGCCCCGGCCAGGGCGGCTACCCGCAGCCGGTGAAGCGGCCCTGGATCGTCCCCTCGCCGCGCGGGGTGCCGTTCCACCGGATGGCGCGGACGGACGCGCACTCCTGGTGGCGCCCGCTCGTCGGCACCGTGACGATCATCGCGGTCGGGCTCGGCATCGGCGGCGTCCTCGGCGTCATCGGGCTGGTCATCCAGATGATGGTGTCGGACGACGACCCGGCGCTGCTCGACGACCCGACCGGCACGTCGTTCTTCGGCAACGACACGGCCGACATCGCCTACGCGCTGCTGTCCCTGGCGGTGTTCCTGCCGCTGGTCGCGTTCGTGGCGTGGGGGATCCAGCGGCGGCGCCCCGGGACGCTGTCGTCGGTCGCCGGACGGCTGCGCTGGCGGTGGATGCTCGCGTGCTCGGGCATGGCCGTCGTGTTCTGCGCGGTGTCGTTCGGCCTGTCGATGGCCGCGGGCGCGTCCGTCGAGGACGACCCGGCCGGTTCGGCCGCCGAGGGATCGTGGGTCGGCTGGGGCGACTTCCTCCTGCCGGCGCTCGTGATCGTGGCGCTCGTCCCGTTCCAGTCGGCGGCCGAGGAGTACTTCTTCCGCGGCTGGCTGATGCAGGCGATCGGCGCGTGCACGCTGGAGAAGGCCCGCAACGGGTTCGCGCGGGCGCTGAGCGTCGTGTTCCGCACCCCGTGGCCCGGCATCGTCATCGGCGCCGCGCTGTTCACGTCCGGGCACGGCTACACCGGCTGGGGGATGCTCGACATCTTCCTCTTCGGCGCGCTCGCCGGGTGGCTCACCGTGCGGACCGGCGGCCTGGAGTGCACGATCGCGCTGCACGTGTTCAACAACCTGATGGCGTTCCTGCTCCCGGCGGCGCTCGGCGAGCTGAGCCTGGAGCAGGGCGGGATCCCGTGGCAGTACGTCCTCGCGGACGTCGCCTCGATGGCCGTGTACGCGGTCGGCATCGTGCTGCTCGCGCGCCGGTTCAAGGTCCGGACGGTCACGCCCGGCGAGGGCCCCGCCGACGGCGCGGACCCGGCCGACCCGGGCCCCGACGCGCCGCGGCGTCCCGGGGACGTGCCGGGCGCCCAGCCGGTCGTCTAGGCGGTCGTCCAGGAGCAGGTCCGGCCGGTCGTCCGGCCGCGGCTCACACGACGCCCCACTCCGTGAGGGCGTCGAGCAGGCCGGGCACGAGGGGGAGGTCCCGCAGTTCGGCGGGCGCCGCCCAGCGGACGTCCGCGGCGTCGTCCCCGGCGCGCGGCGTCCCGCCGAGCACGGTGGCGGCGTAGTCGTGGATCTCGTACACGACGCCGCCCGGCCCGTCCCGTTCGACGGTGCCGACGAGCGCGCCGGCGCGCACCCGCAGCCCCGTCTCCTCGAGCAGCTCGCGCGCGACGGCCGCGGCGTCGTCCTCGCCCGGCTCCACGCGGCCGCCCGGCACCGACCAGCGTCCCGCGCCGGGCGGCCGGCCGCGCAGCACCAGCAGCAGCCGCCCCTCCCGGTCCCGGACGATCGCGCCCACGCACCGTTCCCGCATGCCTCCATTTTGTCCCGTCTTTCCCGGGCGCGCCTTGACGGGCGGGGGAGCCGCCGCGCATGGTGGGGAATCATGAGGGCGGAGCCCACATGCCCGCGATGCGGGTCCCAGGTGCAGGCGCCGGGCCTCTGGTCGAGCGACTGGAGCTGCGGCGTGCACGGCGCCGTACTTCCGAGGCAGCCGCCGGTCCGGCCGGGGCCGGACGCCCTCGCGGTCGTCCTGCGGGACGTGCGCGTCCCGGTGTGGACGCCGTGGCCGCTGCCGCTCAACTGGCTCGTCACCGGGTTCACCACCGTGGGGGACGAGCGCGACGGCGCGCGCGCGTGCGGCGTCGCGCTGTCGGGGCCGGGACTGCTGGGCGGGCCCGCCGACATGATGCTGATCGCCGAGGAACCGGGCATCGGGCTCGGCGCCCACTACGCGGGGCTGGACGGGGCCGACCCCGGCGAGGAGTTCGACGGCAGCCCCCCGCACGCCAAGATCGGCGTCAGCGGCCCGGCGGCGACCCCCGGGCACACCGTCCCGCTGTGGTCGGTCGGCCGCGAACCGGACCGGGCCGTCTTCGTCGGCGAGGCCCTCGGCAACTGGCTGTGGGCCGTCCTGTGGCCCGCGGACGCGGGCGTGCTCATGCTCGAGGAGCTGAACCTCCTCGACCTCCGCGAACCCGGAATGGAAATGGACCTCCCCTACGGCGCGTACAGCTGCAAGCTCGACCTCTGACACACACGCGCGCCTAGGCTGTGGGAATGGTGATCGACCTCCATGTCCACAGCGACGTGTCCGACGGCACGCGCCCGCCCGCCGAGGTGATGCGGCGCGCGCGCGGCAACGGCGTGGACGTCGTCGCCCTCACCGACCACGACACCACCGCCGGATGGGACGCCGCCGCGGCGGCCCTCCCGGACGGCCTGACGCTCGTCCCCGGGATCGAGCTGTCGTGCGTCCACGAGGGCAGGAGCCTGCACATGCTCGGCTACCTGTTCGACCCCGCCGAGCCCGTTCTGGCGGCCGAACTCGCCCGCATCCGCGACGACCGCGTGGTCCGGGCGCGCGCGATGGTCGACCGGCTCCGCGGGCTCGGCGTGGACGTGGCGTGGGAGCGGGTCCGCGAGCTCGCGCGGGGCGAGGCCGTCGGCCGCCCGCACATCGCCCAGGCGATGCTGGAGGCCGGGGCCGTCCGGTCCCACGACGAGGCGTTCACCCGCGACTGGATCGCCGAGGGCGGCCGCGCCCACGTCGGCCGGTACGCGCTCGACCCCGAGCGCGCGGTCGCGCTCGTCCGCGCGGCCGGCGGCGCGTGCGTCCTGGCGCACCCGCGGGCGGGGCGCCGCGGCTACGCGTTCCCGGACGAGCTGGTCGAGCGGCTCGCCGCCGCCGGGCTCGCCGGCGTCGAGGCCGACCACCCCGACCACGCCCCCGAGGACCGCGCCCACCTGCGCGGACTCGCCGCGTCGCTCGGTCTCGTCGTCACCGGGTCCAGCGACGACCACGGCGCGCCCACCGGCGACCGCATCGGCGCCGAGACCACCGCCCCCGCCGCCTACGAGGCCCTCGTCGGCGCCGCCCGCGGCACCGTTTCGCCGTTGCCCTGAACCGGTTGCGCGGCGCGGTAGGGTGCCTGCGTGGACGCGCGCATCGAACAGGTGGTGACGTCGGGCAAGCTGACCCTGGACGACACCGAGTACGACGTCGAGAACAACACCTACATCGTCGGCGACGACGACGAGGTCATCGTCATCGACCCGGCGTTCGACGCCGAGGCCATCCTCGAGAAGGTGGGCGAGCGCGAGGTCATGGCCGTGCTGCTCACCGACGGCAACGAGCACCGGCTGAGCGTCGTGCTCGAGGTCGCCGCCGCCGGCGAGGAGGACGAGGAGAACTGGGCGCCGATCGCGCTGCACCGCGCCGACCGGCTGCTGTGGCGCGACTACTTCGGCCGCCTCGCCAAGGAAGAGGAGGACGAGGACGACGCCAAGGCGCTGCGGTCCCTCGAACCCGACATCTGGCTGGAGGACGGCGGCGTCTTCGAGATCGCCGACGCCCAGCTCGAGATCGTCCAGACCCCGGGGCACACCCCCGGCAGCGTCTGCGTGATCAGCGAGCAGCTCGGCGTGCTGTTCTCCGGCGACACCCTGCACCGCGGCCGTCCGGGTTCCATCGGCGGCGCCTTCGACGACCTGCGCCGGCAGCTCAACGCGATCGGCGCGCTGCTCGACCCGCTGCCCCGCGACCTGCAGGTCATGCCCGCCCAGGGCGACGAGACCACCGTCGGCGAGGAGAACGCCCGCTGGGAGTCCTGGGGCGACATGGCGCGCGAGGACACCGACTGACGCGTGGCCGCCGAGCAGCTCGGCTTCGACGGCATGCCCGAACGCCTGTACGCGTGCACGCCGTCGCGGCTCAACACCTGGCAGGACTGCCCCCGCCGCTACCGGATGACCTACCTCGATCGTCCGATGCCGCCGAAGGGGCCCGCGTGGGCGCACAACAGCTTCGGCGCCAGCGTCCACAACGCGCTGGCCGCGTGGTGGCGGCTGCCCGAGGCCGAGCGGACGCCCGCCGCCGCCGGGTCCCTGCTGGTCCGCGGGTGGATCGCCGAGGGGTACCGCGACGCCGAGCAGTCCGCCGCGCAGCGCGAGCGGGCCCGCGACATGGCCGAACGCTACGTCGCGGGCCTCGACCCGTCCGACGAGCCGGTCGGCGTCGAGCGGACGGTCGCCACCCGCACCGCCCGCATCGCCGTCTCCGGCCGCATCGACCGCCTGGACGCCCGCGGCGGCGAACTCGTCGTCGTCGACTACAAGACGGGGCGCCGCCCCCTCACGGCCGACGACGCCCGCGGGTCGCTCGCCCTCGCGATCTACGCGGTCGCGGCGTCCCGGGTGCTGCGCCGCCCCTGCCGCCGCGTCGAGCTGCACCACCTGCCGTCCGGGGAGGTCGCGGCGTGGGAGCACACCGCCGACTCCCTCGACCGCCATCTCGGCCGCGCGGAGGACCTCGCCGCCGAGGCGTCCGCGGCCGACGACGACTACCGGTCCCGGGTGCCGAAGCCGCGTCGGGGCGAGGCCGCCCGGCCGGTCGACCACGCCCCGTTCGACGCGCGGTTCCCGGCCCGTCCGGGCCCGCTGTGCGGGTGGTGCGACTTCGCGCGCCACTGCCCCGAGGGCCGCGAGGCCGCCCCGCGCAAGGAGCCCTGGGCGGCGCTCCCGGTCGACGCCTGACGCGTCAGACCGCGCCGGCGGTCTGGCGGGCGGGCCAGCGCCGGGGGTCGCGCAGCCCGTACAGGCCCTTGCTGAGGTCGTAGCCCTCGGCGCTCAGCCGCCGCCGCGCGCGGTCGAGCATGTCGCGGGTGTTCTGGGCGAACGCGTAGTCGTGCAGCCGCTCCGGCACGGAGTTCATCGTCATCCGGAACGAGCGCAGCGCGGCGGTGACGGCCGGCTGCGGCACCTCCGGCAGCACCCCGTACATGGCGCGGGCCCAGTCCGGCAGCGAGTAGTAGCAGAGGGCCCCGAACGGGAACCAGCCCGGCTTGCCGGGTGCGAGGAACTTCAGGTTCTCCGGCAGCGCCGGCCACATCAGGAACCGGACGGTCTCGGCGGCCTCCTCGGTGACCCGCAGGTGCGGCCGCATGCTCGCGAAGTACTGCTCCATCTCCGCGACGCTCCCCGGGACGTCCTCCGCGTGCAGGCCCACGTGGACGGCCGACTGCCGCTGCTCGTCCAGGTACCGGTCCGCCATGGCGTCCGTCAGCGGCAGCCCGGCCCGCCGCGCGACCTCCAGGTAGGAGTACACCTCGGCGCAGTGCACCCACAGCAGCAGCTCGGGCTGGTCGAGCCGCTCCTTCTTGCCGGTGTCGTGGTTGAGGATGCGCAGGCTCCGGTGGATCTCGCGCACCCGGTAGGCGGCGGCCTCGACCTCCTCCTCGCTGCCGAACGTCGAGAGCCCCACGAAGTCGGACGTCCGCTGGAGCCGTCCGAACGGGTCCTCCCGGAAGTTCGAGTTCTGCCAGACGCTCCACATGGCCACCGGGTGCAGGGCCTGGAGCATGAGGCTGCGGACGCCCCCGACCCACATGGCCCGGTCGATGTGCACGCGCCAGGTGACGCTTTCGGGTGGCTGGACGGTCGCCGACATACGCACCTCCGTGAGACAAACTCCGGTAAGTGTGTCATTACCTGCCGGCCGATGCGACATCGCCCCCTACGCCCGCACATATGGCGACGTCGCGGCCATGTCGGACCCGTCCCGCACCCATTGCCCGACCGATTCCGACTCCTTCCCTTGTCGATAACGATCAAGGGGGACGAGCACCGGAGGGACCCGCGGGCGCGCCCGGCGCCCGGACCCGAAGGGGAGACCATGGCACTCACAGCAGGCAGGCCGCTCGCCGCGGCCGCCGCGGCCCTCGCCGCCGCGGGCGTCCTGGCCGCGCCCGCGCTGGCCGACTCCGGGACGCGGACGTACCAGGCGGTGCTCGAGCCGCTGAACCGCCAGCAGGGCTCCGGAACCCTCACCCTCGAACTCGACGGCCGCACCGCCACCGTCACCGAGCACTACTCGGGACTCGCGCCCCTGCTCGACGGCGCCCCCTACCCGCACCTCCAGCACATCCGCGGCGGCGGCGAAGGCGAATGCCCCGCCCCCGCCGCCGACACCGACGGCGACGGCGTCGTCAGCGCCGAGGAGGGCGAACCCGCCTACGGCCCCATCCGCACCACCCTCTCCGTCCGCGGCGCCACCACGCCCGCCGCCGGGACCGACCTCGAGATCGCGCCCCACGGCGCCGCCCTCGACTACGAGCGCGTCATCGACCTGGACGACGCCGCCCTCGCGGCACTCCGCGACGGCACCGCGGTCGTCGTCGTCCACGGCCTCAACCCGTCCCTGATCGGCGAGAAGGCCCGCACCGCCGGCAGCGCCCTCATCCCCGGCCTCCCCCTCGCCGCCACCGCGCCCGCCCTCTGCGGCGCCCTGCGCCCCATGGCCGCCCACGGCCCCGACACCGGCGCCGGCACCGCCGGCGGCACCCGCCTCCTCGGCGCCGGTCTCATCGCCCTCGCCGGCGCGGCCCTCGCCCTCGCCGCGCGGCGCCGCACCCCCTGATGCCGCGCCAGGGCCGCGCGGCCGGTCCCCGCACCCGCCTCGCGGCCCTCGCGGCCGCCGCCCTCGCCGCCTGCACCGGCGTCGACCTCCTGGGCGCTCGCCCCGTCCCGCCCGACGGCGATCACCGTCCCGTCCATCGGCGTCACCGCGCGCATCGTCCCCCTCGGCCTTGCCCCCGACGGCGCCCCCGCCGCGCCCCGCCCCCCGCACGAGGACCTCGCCGCCTGGTACACGGGCTCCGCCGCCCCCGGCGGGCGCGGCACCGCCGTGATCCTCGGCCACCGCGACTCCCGCACGTCCGGCCCGTCCGTCTTCCACCGGCTCGGCGCCCTCGAACCCGGCCGCACCGTCCGCGTCCGCCGCGCCGACGGCACCGCGGCCGTCTTCACCGTCGACGCCGTCCGCCGCCACGCCAAGCGCGACCTCCCCGCCGCGGCCGTCTACGGCCACACCCCGCACCCGTCCCTGCGCCTGATCACCTGCGGCGGCCCCCTCCGCGACGGCCGCTACCGCGACAACATCGTTGTCTACGCCCACCTGACGTCCGCCGGGTAAAGCATGTCCCGCACCGGGGTCAAATCTCGGCCTTGAGCTGGCATGATGAACGAGGAACCCGCGACCGGGGGTGAGCGATGGGCGCACCGTGGGACGGCCCTTCCTGCCGGGCCTGCAAGGGCAGGGGAGAGATCGTGTACGCGCGCGGCGACAACCGCATCTGCCTGCAGTGCGAGGACTGCTCCGGCACCGGCCGCGCCGGCACCGCCCCCGCCGGCCCCCGCTTCCGCACCGACGGCCTCCGCGGCCCCGTCTACGCCACCGGCTACCAGCTCGGCTGCTGGACCTGCTTCGGCGCCGGCGTCGTCCTCACCCCCACCTTCGCCCAACGCCCCTGCCCCGACTGCCTCCCCGACTGACCCCACCCGCGAACCCCGCATCGGGGGACGCGCGAAGGCCGATGACCGATTCCGGTAGCTGAGACTCGGCCCCTTGCGTGGAATCATTCCGTTGCGATCCGGCTCGCTTCTCCATGACGGGTGATAAGCGCGTCGGTGGCCTTCTTCGGCCGGTAAGGGGTCATCAGTAACGGTCGGCGGACAATCCAGCGGCCGTTCCGTGACAATGGGAGCGATGGACGGTGACGAGCTTCCCCCCGAGCCCGAGGGCCGAGACCTGTGGGCCGCCGTGCTTCCCGGCCAAGCCCTTGTCCCCGCGTATCTGACGTCGAAGTACGCGGCCCAGTACAGGGTCATTGTGGATGTGCTCCTCGAGGCTCAGGACACCAGCCTCACCGGCCTTTCGTACGACGAAGTGGCGAATGCCGTCCACCGGCGGTTACATGGGCTGGTCGGTGCCGAGGCCGCGGAGCGGTTGTATTCCGACCCCGGGTTCGTTCTGGAGGCCAGGCTCGGCAGACTCGTCGCGTGGGAGGTCATCACGCGGTGGCAGGAGCCCGCGCGCAGCGGCGAGGACTTCCTGCGGCGCCGCGACCGCTACCAGTTGACGCCGCGTGCGGCCCGGCTGCACGCCTTCTGGGCCGAGGCCGACGACGGCGAGGAGCAGGCCGGCGACCTCACGCTGGCGCCGCGCGCGATCCACGAGCGCCTCGTCGCGTTTCTCCGGGAACTGGACGCGCGCCGCTTTCCGGCCGCCGCGAACGAGTTCCAGCAGCTCATGACCCTGCATCATGCGATGGCGCGGGCGGCGCGCGCCTGGCAGCGGACGCTGGCGCACAGCCTCTCGGGCGTCCCGGACGAGGCGAAGCAGGAGCAGGTGTGGCGCACCCTGCAGTCCTACATCGGGATGTGGGGAGAGCAAGTCGACGTGTACAGCCCGCGTATCGCCGATCTGATCACCAGGGCGCCGGCGGACGAGGCGTGGTGGGCGTGCGTCCGCGGTGCTCTGTCCGAGCAGGCCGAGGAAAGCGTCGTCCGGGCACAGGCCGAGCGTTGGAAGCACACGTGGCACGCTCTCCACTCCTGGTTCGGCGGCGCCGACGGGCAGGCGCGCAGGCTCCGCAGGCAGCTTCGCGACGTCATCACCCCGTGGGCGAGGAACGCGCAGTTCCTGATGGAGGCGGGCGGCGCGGTGACGCGGCGGGGCGAGCTCCTGGAACTGGCCGGGGCGATCGAGCAGGCGCCGGACGACGAGACGGCGTGGCGGATCTGGGACACCGCGCTCGGCGTCTTCCCCGCCCGCCACCTGCTCCTCCCGGCGGAGGACGCGGAGCAGGACGCAGACTCCTGGGCGGACGCCCCGGCCGCGCCGGTGACGGCACGGTACCGGGAGCAGGGGCACCGCACCGCCGTTGGACGCAGAGCCCGGAAGGCGGACTATTCGGCGGGACGTGAGGAGGCCCGCCGCAGGCGAAGCGCGGAGCTGGCGGCACGGGCGGGAGCCGAGGCCGCGCTGCGGCAGCGGTCCGGAACACGGTTGTCCGAGTGGCCGCCCCTGCCCGGTGCCGAGTTCGATCTCCTGCTGGAGTTCATCGCCGTCGCGCGACGGTCCGGCCGGGAGCGCAGCGCGGTCACGCAGGACGGCCGCTGGCACGTCAGCCTGCGCCGGCCCGACGACCCGTCCGCCGTGGCCACCCTGCGCGGACCGGACGGGCGCATGGTCACGATCGACTGGTGGTTCGACCTGCGGCCCGCGCCGTGAGCGGGCACGCGGAGGAACGGCGGCGGGCGTTCACCGGGCTGCTGGCCGCACAGGTCGTCACGCGGGCCGCGCATCCGGAGCTGTGGGCGCTCGTCCGCAGGCATCAACCGGTCCTGCGCGACTGGTTCGCGGACCGGCTCGGTTACCGGCTGGCCGTCGGAGACGACAATGCCCGGCTGTACCGCCTGCCCCTGGACGGTGCGATCGTCGCCCCGGCGAGACCCCGGCCGGAATCGCGGCGGGTCCTCGTGCTCGCGCTGCTGGCCGCGGTGTGCGCGGAGGACGCCGACGATCTGACCACGGTGCAGGACCTGTCGGACCGGGTCCGGACGCTCGCGGCCCGCGACGACGCCCCCGTCTCCGGATACGACCCCGACCGCTTCAACGAACGGCGGCTGTTCGCCAAGGCCGTCGAGCTGCTCGCCCGCCTGGGCGCGCTGCACCCCACAGGGCAGTCGGGTGAGGAGATGCTGACCGGCTGGGCGCACCGGAAGGACGCCATCGGCGGCGCGTACCGCGTGCAGCGGGAGCCGCTCCTGCGGCTTGCCGACCCGGAGAGCCTCGCGGCGGCGGTGGGGCGGCCCACGACCGCTCCCGAGCCCCTCGACGGCCGCCGTTTCTCGATCATGCGGCGGCTGCTCGAACTGCCCGTCTGCCTGATCGAGGACCTCGCCGAGGACGAGCGCGCCTACCTGACGTCGCAGCGCGGACGGCTTCTCGACTGGTGCAGGGAGATGACGGGCTGGACGGTGGAGCAGCGCCGCGAGGGGATCGCGCTCATCCCGGCCGAGGGCGGTACGGACCGTCCCTTCCCCGAGCTGAAGGCCGAGCACTTCGGGGCGCTGATGGTCCTCGACGGGCTGCTGCGCGAGTCGTCCGGCGGGACCGCCGTCACCAGGGCGGTGGTCGGCGATGTCGCCGGCGACGTCGCCGAACGCTATCCGAAGGCCATGACGAAAGCGTTCCGCGCCGACCCGGGGCTGCTGGCGGACGCGTCGATCGTCCTCCTCACCGAACTCGACCTGCTCCGGCCGTCGGCGCACGGATGGCGCCTGACACCGCCCGCGGCGCGCTTCCGAGGCCCGACCGTCGTCGCCACGCAACCGCGCATGGAAGGAGAGCAGTGAACCCGGAAGCCTGGCTCGTCTCCGCCCGCACCGGCGGCCTGCCCGAACCCGGTCGTGACCGGTGGCAGCCGCTGCGGGTCGGCGTCGTCAACCTGTGGGAGTACGACGAGGCGGACTTCTGGTACGCCGACGGACGGCTGGTCCTGCGCGGCGGCAACGGCGCCGGCAAGACGAAGCTTCTGGAGCTCACCACGCTGATGCTGCTGCGCGGTGAGATCCACCCGTCTGTGCTCGACCCGTTCGGGTCGCAGCATCGAACCATGAAGTTCAACCTCCTGCCGACCGGTGAGGAGGACGACCCTCGCCCCGCGACCGACAGCGGCCTCGGCTACGCATGGGCCGAGTACGGGCGGCTCGACACGGACGGCACGGCGCGCTACCTGGTGTGCGGGATGGGCGCGGCCGCCCGGCGCGGCTCGGGGACGGAGAAGGTCAGACGCTGGATGTTCCTCACCGGACGGCGGCCCGGGCCCGAACTCGTGCTCGCGCCGCCAGCCGGGCCCCTGGAGGAGAAGGACCTCCGCAAGGAGCCGGGGGTGCGCGTCTTCGAGAACGGCGACACCTATCGCGCCGCGCTGGGCGGCGAGCTGTTCGGGCTCGACAAGGCCGGATACGACAACCTGACCGAATTGCTCAAGCAGTTGCGCCGCCCCAAGCTCGGGGAGCGTCTCAACCCCAGGGAACTGGAGTCCACGCTCCGCGACGCCCTTCCCCGTCTAGCGACCGGTGAGGTCGAGCAGCTCGTCGAGGGCTGGGACCGGCTGGAGGAACTGCGCACGGGCGTGCAGCGGCTGCAGAACGCGGCCGCGGAGGTCGCGAGGTTCACGCGCAGGTACTGGCTGCCTTGGGCCCGCGTGGTCGTCCGGCGCAGATCGGACGATGTGGCCGCGGCGACGACGAAGCTCGACCGCACGACCCGCAGGCGCAAGGAGGCCGAGGAGAAGCTCGAAGTCGTCCAGAGGAAGGTCGAGGAGCAGAAGGTGGAGCTCGCGCGCACCAAACGCACGCGAGACGACAAATGGGCGGAACTCCGGCAGCTCTTCGACAGCAGCGCCTATAAGGACGCGGTCGCCGCCTCCGTCAATGCCAAGGCACTGGCGGACAGGGCCGAAGCCGCGGAGCGGGCCGCGCGGGACGCCCGGCGAGCGGCGGACCGGCAGGCGAAGCGGCTCGCGGGCGTCGACGACGTGCTCGCCGAGGCGCGGCGCAAGCACGAGGAGGCCGAACGGGAGGTCGGGCGGCGAGGGGACAGCGTGCTGGAAGCCGCCCGCGCGGCCGGAGCGGACGTCGTCCGTCTCGTCGAGGCCCGCGACGTGGACGGTCTGCACGCCGCACACGGGGCCCGCGCCGACCGCTTCGCCAATGCGGCTCGGCTGCACCGGGAATGGAAGGCGGCCGACCGGCGGCTGGAGGAGTCCGGGCGGACGCTGAAGAGCCGCCGGGACGGCGTCGTCCGACTGGAAGGCCAGGTCGAGCGCGGCGACGACGACGTCGACCGGGCGGTCGAAGCCCTCACCGCAGCACTCGGCTCATGGGCGGCGGCGCTGACTGCGGCGCCGTGCACGCCCGAGCAGCTCGTGTCCTGGCATGCTCTCGTCCCCGCGGTGGCGGAGGGCAGGAGCCCCAAGCTCTCGGCCGCCCTCAACGAGCATGCGAAGCGGACCGAGAGGCGTTCGCTCGAGCACCGGACGAGGCTGGAGACCGAGCGGGAATCGCTCGAAAAGCAGAGTGACGAGATACGAGCCCGCATCGAGGGCATGCGTGCGACGGTGGACCGGCCTCCGGACGCACCGGTGTCGTGGGCGCGCAGGGAACGGCCGGCCACGGGCGGCGCCCCTTTGTGGGCGTGCGTCCAGCCGAGAGACGGCGCCGGTCTCGACGGCGCACCGCTGGCCCGTCTCGAAGCCGCGCTCGCGGCCTCCGGGATGCTGGACGCCTGGCTGACTCCGGACGGACGGCTGATCACCGAGGCGGAGACCGTCCTGACGGCGGGGCCGGCGGTCCGGCCCAACCTTCTCACCGTGCTGGAGCCGACACCGGCGGGCGATATGACCCACGACCGCATCGCGGCCGTCCTCGCGGGCATCGGCTGGTCCACGTCCGGAGAAGACGCCTCCGCGGACGTGTGGCTCGCCATGGACGGCCGCTGGAGGGTCGGCGCGCTCACCGGATTCGCCGTTCCTGCCCAACCCGCGTCCTATCTGGGGGCCACCGCACGGTCGGCGGCGCGCCTGCGCACGATCCGGCGGTTGGAGGGTGAACTCGCGCTGCTGTCCGGCACGCTCGACGAGAAGCGGTCGGCCATCGACGCGACCGATGCCGTATTGCGGCGGCTCGCGGAGGAGTCCTGGGACGCGGAGCCCGAGCATCATCTGATCGGAGCCGTGCACCGGGTCGAGGCTATTCGCCCGCACCTGGTCCAGGCCCGCGCCGACCTCGAGGCGGTGGAACGCCGGCACGGCGAACTCACCGCCGAGAGCGACCGGGCCCGGGCGGCCGCGGCCGGCTACGCCGCCGAGCATGACTTCCCCTTGGACCGGCTGGAATCCGTGGGGGCGGCGCTGAGCGGTCTCCTCGGCGCCGTTCGCGATTACGCGGCCGAACTGAAGATTTTTCACGAGCGCCTCAACCGGCTGACGGAGGCCGAGACCGACGCCGCGGCGGCCCGGGACGACGCGGTGCAGGCCCGCGCCGACGCGGAGGAGGCGGGCGACGCGGCTCGCGCCGCGGAGATCGCCGCCACGACCGCGCAGGAACAGCTGACGGTGAGCCACCAAGAACAGCTCGACCGGCGAGCCGAACTCGAGAAACTCGTGGAGTCCCTCGACAAGGGAATCTCCAGGCTGGACGGCGAGCTGACCGACTTGCGCCTGATGGAGAACGACGCCTGCCGCGTTCTGGGTGACCACACGCGGGCCAGGTCGGAAGCCGAAGAGCACCGGACGCTGGCCGTCGCCGCCTGGTGGCGGGCGGCGGACACGGGGCTCGTCGCGCCGCTCGGGGTGAGCGTCCCCGACACCCGAAACGTGGACAGCACGCTCGCGGCGGCGCGTATCGTCCGCCGTGAAATCGATCCGGGGGCCGCCGACGCGGCCGCCCAGGAACGCGCCTGGCGCAGATGCCACGCGCAACTGCAGCAGTCACGGCTCGATCTGCTGCCGAAGCGAGACGCGAAGGTCCACGACGAGGACGAGCTGCCCCGATGCGTCGTCCTCGCGGACCCGGCCGAGGGCTGGGTCGCCCCGGACATCGCCGAAGCGAGCCTGGGACGCCAAGTGGCGGAAATGGAAAGCAAGTTCAAGGACGAACAGCAGCGGGCCCTGACCAAACTGCTCGGTTCCGCGTTCATCGAGCATCTGAAAGACCGTCTCGACTACACCGAATCCGTCTTCACCCGGATCAACGAGTGCCTGGTCCAGCACCCCACCCGGCAGGGCCACACGCTGCAGCTCGTCTGGCGGGCGCACCCGGAGGACCCGGAGGCCGGCCAGGTCGTCGAAGCGCTCCAGCAGGGATATGAGCTTCTGACATCCGCGCAGCAGGACATGGTGCGGGATTTCCTTCGGCGCAAGGTCGAAGCCGCCCGGGCGGAAGCAGCCGACAAGGGGCTCGCGGAATGGCAGGACCACCTCGCGCTCGCCCTCGACTATCGGCGCTGGCTGCGCATTCAGGTGGAGTTCAAGGCAGGGCCCGGTGGGCGCTGGCGCCCCTTCGACGCGGCCCGGCACGGCGCCAAGTCGGGAGGGGAGAAAGTGGTGCTGCTCTCCCAGCCGCTGTTCGCCGCCGCGGTCGTCGCCTACGACGCCGCCGGCGCGGCGGCACCGCGCCAGATCTGGCTGGACGAGGCCATGACCGGTGTCGACGACGAGGTGAAGGCCCGCTTCATGGGGCTCACCGTCGAACTCGACCTCGATGTGATGATCACCGCGCATGACGAATGGTGCAGGTACGCGACCGTCCCCGCCGCGGCCGTCTACGACCTGGCACGCCACAAGCACCTGCCCGGCGTGGACGCGCTTCCCCACCTGTGGTGCGGAGGGGAGTGGACCGTGCTCGACCGGACGGAGCCGGCCCGGCACACGGTGAGCGCCGGCTCCGACGACGAGGGAGCGATGTTCTGACCGAGAATCTGCCGCCGAGCCTCGCCGCGTGGGTTCGGCTCCCCGGCCCGTCCAAGGTCGTCGACGCCATCCGAGTCCGCGCCGAACGGGGGCACTCCACCGACCGCGGGGCGCTGTCCTGCGTGCTCGACCCCGGCGAGCGCAAGCAGGTCGCGCGGCTGCTCGGCAACCGGTGGGAGGTCTCCGGGCGTCCGGTGCGGCTGCAGGACCTCGCCGTCCGGCTCGACGGGCTCAGCCCCTTGGACCTGGCCGAAGAGGTTCACGGTCCCGTCACCACTCGAGCCGGCAGCCGCGCTCGAGCGCGGGCCGAAGCGGAGGCGCGCAGAAGGAAGGCTCTCGACGCACTGGCCGCCGCGGGAGTCGCCGCCCGGGCCGCCGAGACCTGGTTGGCGGAGAACCCCCGTTTCGCGACGGTAGCCGACCAGGTCGCCGCGGTCTGGCGGGCGCTCCCCGGCGAACCCGTGCCGCTGGCCCAGTTCGCCGCCGACGTCTGCGACGACGCGCACGCCCTGGACGCCGATCGACGGCTGGGGCGGGCCGTCGCCCGGCTGGCGGCCGTCGTCCACGGACTGGACGGCCCCGCGCGCTCGGGCCCCGCCTGGCGTGCCGCGTGGAGGTCGATCGGCGTGCTCTGCAACGAGGTCTCGTCCCGGGTCCTGACGATGAACCTCCGGCTCACCGGCACCGCGGCGTGCGTCGCCTTGTCCGCCGCGGTGCGTGGCGAGCCGACCTGGCTGACCCTGCGCTCGCTCGCGGGTGACTGGCGTCCCGCCGCGGCTTGCGAGGTGTTCGTGTGCGAGAACCCGGCGATCGCCGAAGCCGCCGCGGACCGACTCGGCCCCCACTGCCCGCCGCTCGTCTGTACCGACGGAATCGCGTCCATGGCCGCGCTCGAACTGATCCGGGGCCTCGACCGCGCGGCTTGCCGCATACGCGCGCGTGCGGACTTCGACCGCGCGGGTCTCGTCATCATGGACCAGATGCGCGGCGCCGCACCCGCCATGAGTCCATGGCGGTTCGACGCATCCTCGTACCGGGCCGCACGCGGCGGGTGGCCCGCTTCGGTCGAGCCGGACGACCTCGCGGGCGCCTGCACCGCCGCGCCCGTGCACGAGGAGAAGCTTCTGGCCGTTCTCCTGGACGATCTGTCGGCCGTCAGAGACGGGGGAGCAGCTCGGCGATCGTCTGTTCCAGCCGGAGCACGGGCATCGACTCGCCCGCCAGGCCCTTGACCGCCGCCAGCAGATCGTGAAGCCCGCCCGGATAGTCCAGGCATGTGGTGACGAGCGAGTGGAGGTCCGGCCGGGCCTCCGCATGCCGGGGGACCGCGCCCCGGATGTCCCCCCGCAGCATGCTCACGACCTGCTCACGCCCCTGCGGGGTGGCCATCAGCGGAACCTCGATCATCATGTTCACCAGGTCGAACACGGTGCTCGGCGCCACCCGGTCCACGGCCATCGGGTCGGCCAGGGGGGATGCCGGGGCGGCGGCCGGTGCCCGCACGGCGTCCTGGACGATCTCGGTCGAGGCCCGCTTCGCGACCTCGCTTCCGAGCTGCCCGACCCGTCCGGCGGGCATCCCCGGCACCCGCACCCACGCGGTGCCCTCGGTCTCCTTCACCGCGATGTCGACCGGACCGTAGTCGTCCGGGTCGACCAGGCCGGGCCCGTGCCGCACCACGTCCTCGTACACTCGCTGCGACACGACCACCGCCAGGGCCGCCCCCGATGTGTTGAGGACGTCCTTGAACGGCTGGGCGTCCAGAATTCGGAACGCGTGGTTCACGGACATTCCGACGATGCCGTTTCCGTCGTAGCGCGCCTCACCGGTGTGGATGGCCATCCGCAGCCGGATCCGCGCCACGTCCGCCGCCGCCTTGTTGTACCGCCGCAGCTCGGCTTTCAGCACGTCCACGACGGACGTCAGCAGCGACTCCGTCCCGACCGTCGGCGGTGCGAGCACCATCGCCCCGTCGCCGCGGTCCTCCCGGTAGCAGTCCGCGAGTTCCAGTCCGGCCGGCCGCAGGCTCATGTCGATCTGCCGGTACATCGCCTCGCGCATGATCTCGCGGACGTCGTCCGTCCGGGACGTGTCCCCGAAGGAGGCGATGTCGTAGGCCAGGATCGCGCACGCCCCCTGCGGCAGCCACCGTTCCGTCGCATTCCTCGTTTCATCGGCGCTCACCGTGGTTCTCCTCCCTCGTTGCGGCCCGTCCTCGAAGGCTTCCGAGAGCCGGTGCTGGAATGTCCCGGCTTCGCCGTTTCAAGAGCAGACCCTCTTTTCAGAAAGAACGTCGACCACTCGCTTCACCTGCGTTTGATCTGGGAACCTGGACCTTGTAACGTCACGCCACGGCGAGTCCGCTCTCGCCCGTGATGAGGAGGTTTGGTGGGAGACAGCAGCGACGAAGGTCGATCCCTCCTGATCGATGTGAGCGACGTCTCCCTCGAACAGCTCTCGGCGATCGAGGACACGGTGATCGGCGACGTGATCAGGCGTTTTCTCGACGAGGCCGACGGTCCGCAGCCCGCGGCGGCCGGCTTCGACGCCTTCGTCGAAGGCGAGCCGGCCGCCCGCTGAGGTCGGGTCCTCGACCGCGGCACTTTCACAGCGGTATCGGTTCGATCACGCATTCCAGCAGTCGGCCCTCCTTCGCCGCAAGAATTTCCGGGTGGTCGCCGCCGAGCAGCCGCGCGAGTTTTCCGAGCGGGTCCGGCTGCGGATCGTCGCGGCCGAGGGCGATGCCGATGATCCGGTGATTGTGCGCGCACGCCAGGGTGTGGGCGTGGTCGGCTCCATACCGGTTCCTGAACCGCGTGAACGTCTCCGCCGAACGGCTGTGAGCCGCCTCCAACCGGCCCAGGTTGTAGAGGTCGTGCACGAGCCCGACCGAACAGCACAGCGTGTAGTAGTGATCCGGGCCCAGCAGCCGAGTCAGGGCTTGGAGCGTCGTGTCGTCGATCGCCCGTGCCGGTTCGTGCCCTCCGAGCGCGCGCAGCGCCACCGTCAGATCGGTCGTGCACGCGTGCGCGAACGGGTGATCGCGTCCCATGATTCCGCGGTAGCCGGTGAGGGCCGCCTCGGCGAGCCCCCGGGCGCGGTCGGCGTCGCCCGTTTTCACGCACACCATCGCGAGGACGCGCCGGGCGGCGAGCGTGTCCTGGTGCTTTTCCCCGAACCGCTGCAGATGAAGCCGGTGGGTGTCCTCCGCGAGCCGGAGCGAATCGGCGTAGGAACCGAGTTCGCGGAGTGTCGCGGCGTGGCTCATCTGGCCGTGCAGGACGAATGCGTGATTGGGCGCGAGCGTCCGCTGCATCCGTTCGAGTGCCTCGCGCTGGATCTGCGCGGACTCCCGGTACCTTCCCAGGCCGTGCAGGTCGCGGCTGAGCTGGCTCATGGCGAGAAGGGTGCTTCGGTGGGAAGCTCCGAAATGGGTGCGCAAACGGCTCAGAGCATCGGCATCGAGTTCCCGCGCCCGGTTGAACTCGCCCAAAAGGCGCAGGTCGATGCCGACGTTGTTGATGACCCGGAAAGTCTCCAGCTGCTCCCGTCCGAACATGCGCACCATGCGTTGCAGCGTGTCCTGGTCGAGGTTCAGTGCGCCGACGAAGTCTCCCTGCAGGCGGAGGTCGGCCGCCATGCTGTTGGCCGCCAGCAGCGTCTGGATGCTGTCGGGCCCGAACCGTTCGGCCGTCCGCCGGTGGACGTCGGCGAGCAGCCGCGCCGCCTCGGTGACGTCCCCGAGCGCACGGAGCACGGTCCCGAGCTCCCGACCGGCGGACAGCACCGTGCCGTCGTCTTCCCCCCATTCGGCGCGCCAGCGGCGCAGCGCCAGTTCGCCCAGACCGCGGCTGCCCTCGAAATCGCCCAGCAGATAGAGGTAGCGCATCTGGTCCAGCGCCACCTCGCGGATCTCGGCGGTCGAGCCCGAGACCACTCCGGCAGGCTGCACGTGCGGGGCGATCTGCCTGCGGATCGGCCACGTGGACTCGTCGTCCGGTGGGCTGTTCGGGGTCGCTTCGGCGAGGATGCGGTGGACGAGGTTCTGCATCGTCGCCCGATCGGGCTCGGAAAGACGCCGCTGCAGCAACGCGCGGACCAGGCGGTGCACCTGCGTCCGCTCCCCGTCCTGATCGACGTCGAAACGGCCCAGCGAGTAGCGGACGAGCGCCCGCACCGCCGCGTGCAGTGCGTCCGGGTCACCCAGCGTCGACTGGAAGAGCGTGGCCGAAGCGTTCTCCGGGAGGCGCGCCGTCGACCCCGCCGTCAGCAGCTCGATCGCCACCGGTTCGGGTCCGAAGAAGGCGAGCAGTTCCAGCAGGCGGCCCGCTTCCGGTGCCTCCGTCCGGAGGCTCTCGAAGGAGATCTCGAGGGCGGCGGCGAGTTCCGCCGGATACTCCGACGGCAGCTCGGCGCGGTGGTCGTCCCCGAGATGATCATCGAGCAGCCGCAGATAGTCGTCGCTCGGCCGTCCGGTCGCCGCGTGCCAGGCCGCGATCTGCTCGACCGCCAGCGGCAGGTCGCCGACGCGTTCGGCGAGGAGCTCCGCCTCCTCCGGGACGAGCGCGGGCGCGCGGCGGCACAGCAGCGCGACGCTCTCCCGGCGCTCGAAGAACCCCACCTCCACCGCGGACGTGCGGTCGCCCCAGCGCCGGTCCCGCGAGGTGACCAGCACGTGGCCGGAGGACGCGGACGTGAGCAGGTCGCGCTCACCGGGCACGACCGGCATGAGCGGTATCAGTTCGTCCGGATCGGTCGCGTTGTCGTAGATGAGCAGCCAGCGGCGGAACGGCCGCTCCTCCCGCAGCGCGTCGAGTACGTGCTCGACCGTTCTGTTGATGTCGTCGCTCAGCGGTGTGCCCAAGACTCTCGCGAGCTCGGCGAGGGACGCCCGGGCCAGCGGGGTCTGCTCGGCGGGGATCCACCAGAGGAGGTCGTAATCGCTCGCGTGGCGATGGGCGTACTCGACGGCGAGCTGGGATTTGCCCTGCCCGCCGAGTTCGTGCGGCGGCGCCGGCAGCAGCGTGGTGACCACGTCCGGCAACCGGGCGCGGACGTCGCGGAGCAGAGCGTCACGGCCGACGAAATCGGGGTTGCGGGTAGGGAGCCCGCCACCGATCAGCGGCCCCGAAGGGCCGGAGTTCGCCGGAACGGACGGATGGGGGAGGGTCAGCGGTCCCGGTACCGAAGGCGTGTCGAGGGGACCGTCCGCACCGGAGGCGGCGGCGTCCGTTGCGGCCAGCCGTTCGGCGATGGCCCGGTACCGCCCTCCGAGCCGCATCAGCACGGGCGCGGCGACCTTCGCGAAAGGCCGATCGTCCTGGAGCGCCTCGGTCCCCGTCTCCAGAGCGCGGAGGAGCGCCGGGAAGTCGAGCGGCGAACCGAGGCGTTCCCGGACGATCTCCCAGACCTCGCCGAGGATGCGCAGGGCGTCGCTGCGTTTCAGCCTGCCGAGGAGGACGTCGCGGACACCCTCGTGGAACTCGTAGAGAACGTCGTCCGGCGCCCTGTCCCCGGTGTTCCCGACGGGGTCGCGCTCGGCCGGCCGCAGGAGACCTCCGAGGAAGACCTCGGCCAGATGGGTCCGGTTCGAGTCGGGCAACGTCGCCCGCTGGACCAGGGACATCACCTTCAGCCTCAGCGGTGCTGCGGCGAGATGGCAGGCGAGCTCGAACGCCAGGGGGGACGAACCGGCTGAGAACCGCCGGACCCGCTCTTCCGCCGCGAGGTCCTCCGTGTCCTCGTCCACGCTGTCCTTCAACGGGGGCGCGCCGGTGAACATCGCCATGGTGGTGATCTGGCGGGCGCCGCCGCCGACCATCTCCGCCCACGGGCGAAGCCACCGCGGAGCCAGTTCCAGCACCGGGACGGCCGTTCCCGGGGGCAGCATGAACCCGTCGCGGGAACGGACGGTGAGGCGGCTGTTCGGCGGGCCAGCCTGGACGGCCCCGAGGCGAACCGGCTCGACGGTCGTGCCGCACCGCCACCACAGCCGCTGCGGCAGCGGCTGGACGATCGCCACCGGCCCGACGTCCGCCCACCGTTCGAGGACGGCGGCCGCGCGGCCGTCGTACCAGGCCCGCCCGATGCAGTCGCTGAAGACGAGGACGATGCGGCGGCGCGTGGGGTCGATGAGCTCGTTCGGGTTCCGCACCGAGGAACCGGTGCCCGTCCTCAGGACGAGCGCGTCCTCGTCGGTGTCCAGCCGCCACACGCGCACGTCGCGGAACGCGCCGAGTTGTTCCAGGAGGGTGTGGAACTCACCGATGATGCGGCTCCAGACCACCATGGAGCGGCTCTCGTCGGCGACGAGCGCGAGGTCGAAGTACCGTTCCGGTGCGGGCTCCATCACCGGCCGCCAGATACCGGTCTCCGCGATCAACTGCGCCGTCTTCTCCTCGGCGAGGTTCTCGACCGTCGGCGACGAGGCGTTCTCGCGCAGCGGCCGGAGCGCTCGCCCGAGGTCCAGCGCCTGCGGGATCGCGGGCAGTGCCGGCGCCCGGACGATGCCGTCGGTGACGCTTCCGGGCCGAGCCGGGTGCAGGGCGACCTGCGGCGGAGCCGCGACCGGGCGGGCCGCGGCCGCGGGGGCGGGAGGTTCGGCGGTGGACGCCTCGGCGGGTTCCGGGTCGTGGGGAGTCTCACCGGCGCTCTCCTCCCCGGCCGTCTCCCGGGCGGCTCGCTCGTTCGCCGCCTGCATGGGCACGAGGCGTGCCAGCCACAGGGCGTCGGCCAGCTCTCGCGCGGTCGGTGGGGGATCCAGGTGGGCGAGCGCTTCGACCAGCCGGTCGAGCTGCTCCTTCATTCCGGACCGCTCGCGTTCAGCGGTCGCAGGATGGCCTCGATCGTCTCTTGCAGGGTCTGCTCCGGCGGACGCGACCCGGAGGTGCACAGGTACACGGCGTTGAGGAGCTGGTCGGTGGACAGGTCGCCGTGGTCGCCGCGGCGCAGGAACTCGTTGATCAGCTCGGTGCTGCTCGCCCGCGCCTCCGGGCCGAGGTGGGCCTCCACGATGGCGGCGAGCTCCCGCGCGTCCGGCGCCTCGATCACGAGCCGGACGCAACGGCGCAGGAACGCGGGAGGGAACTCGCGCTCGCCGTTGCTCGTGATGATCACGAGGGGGAACGCCGTGCACTGCACCCTGCCCCGGGTGACCGGCACGCGTTCGCCGCCCTCGGCCGACAGTACCCGGACGACCTCGTCCTCCTCGGGCAGCCGTTCCAGTTCGGGGACGGTGAAGCCGCCCTCCTCGAAGACGTTCAGCAGGTCGTTGGGAAGGTCGATGTCGCTTTTGTCGAGCTCGTCGATCAGCAGCACCCGGGGACGCGCCGACGGCAGCAGGGCCGTCCCCAGCGGCCCCAACCGGATGTAGCGGCCGATGTCGGGGGCCTTGGCCGCCGCCCCGGAGGCGACCGCCTGGCGCAGGCTCGTCTCGTGCAACCGCCCGATGGCGTCGTAGCGGTAGAGCCCCTCTTCCAGGGTGGCGCGGCTGCTGATCGGCCAGTACAGGACGGGGCCCAAGCCGAGTTCGTGCGCGACGTTGTGGGCGAGCGTCGATTTTCCCGTGCCCGGCTTGCCCGTGACGAGCAGCGGACGGCGCAGGTGCAGTGCGACGTTGACCATCGTCACCGCGTTCCGCGGCGGCCGGTACGACAGCGCCCGCGCGGTCCCGCCGGGACCCAGGGCCGTGTCGCCGTCCCGCTCGAAGCGCCGCCACGGCGGCGGGTCGGGAAGACGCCGGAGCCCGTCGTGCGTCGTGCCGTCTCCGCGGTAGACCAGCCAGTCATCACGGCCGCCGTCCGGAACCGATCGCTGGGTCGTCACGGAGCACCTCCTCGTCATCGGGTGGGTTCGTCATCGGTCTGGCCGGCGCCGATCAGGCGGGTGCCCGCAACCGCCCGCGTGGTTCGGGGAATCTGTCGGCGTCGTCGAAGAGCAGTGTCAGTTGGAATCCCAGATGGTCGGCACCCGGATCGCGGTCGCGGACCGCGACCGCCTCCCTGCGAAGGGCCAGCACACTGTCCGGCAGGGCCGGTACGCCCCGGGACACCAGTTCGTGGAATCCCTCGGCGAACATGTCCGGTGCCAGCCCGTCCCGGCACCATGCGATGACGGGAGCCCCGGCCTGGAGTCCGATGCGGAGTTCGTCGGGTGCTCCGGCGCCGTCCGTGCGCGGAGGGAACGCCAGGGCGAGGCAGACGAATGAGGAATTGGCCAAGAGCATGTTGTACAGGCTTTCGCCGCGATACTCGCCGGGTTGTGTCACCGAGCACACTTTGGCGTCGTGTGGGTGTTCCCTCATCCACTTCCACTTCCGCCGCCAGGCGGGGTGGTAGTTCGGTTTCATCATGCGGTCCAGGCTCCGTACCACGACGGGGTGCTCGATCCCGAGCCGCCGCTCCAGACCGTCCACGGTGATGCGCAGCTGGTCGAGCGATGCCGTCCCGAGGAGGTTCAGCGGCAGGACGAACTCGATGGCGAGCTCCGCCAGCGCGGGCCGGTTCACGACCTGCTCCTCTTCGGTGAGGAGCTCCACCACGAGGGCCGGCAACTGCGCCACCGGTATCGGGTGGTCGTCCTGGCAGCGGAGCGTCACCCCGTGACCGTCGTCCGACTGCAGCCACGCGGACACGAGGTACTTGTCGGGGGAGACCCCGTCCGGGCGGAACGCGATGACCAGGTACATCCGGGGCGGCTCCGGGCCGTCCGCCAGGGTTTCGCGGCGCTGCAGGACGACGTCCGCCACGCCGAGGCGTTCGGCCGCCTGCTCCGTCCAGCGGCGCAGCGCCTTCCGCATCGGCTCGCCGGTGCGGAAGGCGAGGCGCTCGACGAAGTCGAGCAGCCGCGGGACGCCGTCCGCGTCGACCGTGCGGTCCTCGAGATCATCCAGCACCGGCCATATGTCCCCGGGGTCGATGTCGAGGGAGCCGACGGGATCCACCACCGTCCAGAACAATTCCCGGACGGTTCCGGGGTGCAGCACGTCCGGACTGCGATCCTGGAGCACCTTGACCAGTTCGTGCAGCGCCCGGCGTTCTCCGGGTTCGAGGAGCGGCTCCGGCAGCATGGCCGAGGCCAATCGCATGACCTCGGCGAATGTGCTGCTTCCCGAGTGGAAACGCTCGATGACGCGCAGGAAAGCGTGGAGCGCGCCGGGATGGTCGAGGCAGCCTTCGACAAGGCACTGCAGATCGAAGAAGTCTCGCTCGTCCCTGCGTACGGGCAGTGGGACGCCGAGTTCCTTACGCAGGTGGGCGAGGTACTGATCGCGAATCCGCTGCCTTTGCAAGGCATCCAGGCGCCACAGTGCCTCGACCAGCCGGTTGACGTTCTGACGGTCTAGTGGCGATCTCACTTCCAGCCACGCCCCCTTGGACCCCTTCGGTCAGGTGCCCTTCATCGGTGGGGTCATGGTACGTGGGCGGCGGCGAAAGCTGTGGGGCACAAGCTGTCCGGAGGTGGATGAGCATTGACCGTGCGCGACGCCGTACCTGGGTCCTCCTCCGGTGCAGCCCGTAAACGCTGACCGAAACGGCTACGCAGAGTGTCAAACAGAGGACGAGAAGGCTGGCGTTTC
Organism: Actinomadura rifamycini DSM 43936; assembly: GCF_000425065.1. Taxonomy (GTDB): domain Bacteria; phylum Actinomycetota; class Actinomycetes; order Streptosporangiales; family Streptosporangiaceae; genus Spirillospora; species Spirillospora rifamycini. The sequence continues at coordinate 280,953 of NZ_AULB01000008.1, read as the reverse complement.
GGGTCTCGTCGACGCTGGACAGAAGATAGCCGGCGAACAGCGCCCCCAGCGGAACGGCGCTTCGGGTGACGAAGTTGTTCACTCCGGCGACGCGGGCCAGCATCTGATCGGGGACGTGCCGTGCCTGGTGCACGGTGAGCGCGACGTTGACGTGCGCGCCGACCACGCTGATCACGGCCCAGGCCAGGAAGCCCGCCACCGGATGGTCGAAGACCCACACCGCGGTGACCGGCAGTACCCATCCCCAGACCGAGAAACAGATGGCTCTGAGCGGTCGGCGTTTGCGGACCAGCCGCGGTGCGGCCACGGCGCCCACCGTTCCACCGAGACCGGACGCCGTGAACAGCAGCCCGATCACCGTGCCGGAGTCGTACTGGTTCTCAGCCTGGATGATGAGCATCAGGAAGATGACCTGGAAGGCGAAGTTCGTCACGGCGCAGACGCTGAGCACCATCCGCAGGAACGGGTCTTTGAGCAGGAAGCGGACGCACTCCCAGAACCCGGCCTCCGGATTCTCCTGCGCCGTCACGGGCGATGCCCGGGCGTCATGCGGCTTGATCTTGAGAATCATGGCCACCGAGGCCAGGGCCGACAGCGCGTCCATGACGAAGGGCAGTGATCTGTGGCAGTTATAGAGGAACCCGCCGAGCGGGCGGCCGAGCAGGAGCGCGATGTGGCTGCGCGCCTCGTTCCTCGCCATGGCTTCGGGGAGCGCGTTCTCCGGGACGATACGGCGGACGAGAGTGGTCTCGGCGAGGTTGTAGAAGGAGGCGAGGATCCTGTCCAACGCCGCCGCACTGATCAAGAGAATCTTCGGTGTGGCCAGGGTGAGAATACCGATGGCCAGGCTGAGCACCACGGTGCACCGGGCGATCTGGCAGAAGACCATGAGCCTCCGGCGATCGAAACGGTCGACGACCATTCCGGCCGGGAGGTACAGCAAAAGGCTTGGGAACGTTCCCGCGGCGGTCACCCAGCCGGCGAAGACCGGGTCATGGGTCAGGGCCAGGGCGAGCAGGGGGAAGGCGATGGCGGCGTTCGTGCTGCCGAGTTGAGAGGTCGCCGAACCGAGCCACAGCAGGGAGAAGTTGCGCGGCAGAGGGGCTCTGGTCTTCCGCTGGGGTGGAGGCTCCCATTGTTCGCCGACCGTGCTCTCCGGCAGGCTCATGACCGCCGCCGACGGCGCTCGTGCACGGCCGGACGTGCTGGGCGGGTGCCCCGGCGCCGTGGCGGGCGGGCCGTCACAAGAACCGGATGGCTAGTGCACAACGCCCAAAAAGGGCACACCAAAGACACTCCGTAACCAGCGCGGAAATGCTACCTGACTTAATGAGGACTCTAGTCGCGCAGGCAGGAGAAATGTGGCGTACTTGGCAATGCCCAGCCCCGGGCGCGGGTGACTCTGTGCCGGAGCGGGGTGTCCATGGGTGACCGCTTTGGCGTGGGCCGGGTGTGCGGCCCTCCGGGGGGCGGGTCGGGGCGAGCGGTCGTTATGCCAGGTAGGGCGGGTCCGCGTTTCGCTATCCGGGGAGCGCCGCGGGCTTCGCCGTTTCCACGAAACTGTCGAAGCCGGCCGCCGCGGCCTCGCCGAGGGTCGGGTCGAGGAGCTCGAGCAGGGCCTCCTCGAGCGCTCCGCCTTCGAGGTCGGCATCTCTCAACTGGCGGAGCGAGAGGTCCGAGATATCGATCAGTAGCCTGTCGACCGCGGTGTCGTGGATGCCCACGGGTCCTCCTCGGTAGCCTTCGTGCGCGATGGGCACGGTGCGGCATGGGCGGCACATGCTTCGGACGGACAACCCCAGCATGACACAAAAAGGATGTACAACCATCTTCGTGTCATGTGGCACAAAGTGGCCATAGTGCTGAGTGTCTATTGCGGCTGGGACGGAACGAGGATATTCGGGCGTCCAAAAGCAGCGTCCTGCGTCATGTGGGCACACTGTGTCGTATGACCGGTTCCCTGGCTCACCAGGATGAGATATTACGGTCTCTAAGTCCTTGAACCCTTTGGTGTGTATAAGGCGAGGTGGGGGTATGTCGCTTCCGGTGTCCGCCAGGATCGGACGTACTCCAGGCCCGACGCCCACGGTGTGGGGAAGGGTGCCGGGGCGGAACATAAACTTCACCGGCCGGGAAGAGCTGCTCAACCGGCTGCGCGCCGGCATCTCCGGACAGGTCACCGCCGTCGTGCCGCACGCGCTCCAGGGCTACGGCGGTGTCGGCAAGACGCAGATGGCGGTCGAGTACGCGCACCGCTTCAAAACCGACTACGACGTCGTCTGGTGGATCCCCTCGGACCAGCCCTCCCTGGTACGCCCGACCCTGGCCGCGCTGGCGCCCCACCTCGGGCTGCCGCCCGTCGGCACGATGGGGGTCGAGGAGGCGGCCAACGCGGTGCTGGACTGCCTCCGCAGGGGCGAACCGTACTCGCGCTGGCTGCTGATCTTCGACAACGCCGACCAGCCCGAGGACCTCCGCGACTACGTGCCGCAGGGCGACGGCCACGTCATCATCACGTCGCGCAATCCACGTTGGGACACCGTCGCGAGGACCGTCGCGGTCGAGGTCTTCACGCGCGAGGAGAGCATCGAGTTCCTCGGCAAGCGGGTGTCTCGCACGGTCAGCCGGAACGACGCCGACCGGCTGGCGGACGAACTGGGCGATCTGCCGCTCGCCCTGGAGCAGGCGGGCGCACTGCAGGCCGAGACGGGCATGACCGTCACGGAGTACCTCCGGCTCCTGAAGGAGCGCGCGAGCCAGCTGCTGGCCGAAGGCAAGCCCACCGAGTACCCGGTTTCCATGACCGCGGCCTGGAAGCTGTCCGTGGACAGCCTCGCCGACAAGCTTCCCGAAGCCGTGGAGTTGCTGCGCTGCTGCGCCTTCTTCGGACCCGAACCCATCCCGCGGGACGTCTTCACCCGGGTGCCCGAAGGGATCGGGCAACCGCTGGCCGGTCTCTTGAAAGACCCGATCAGGCTCTCCCGCGCCCTGGGCGAGCTCGGCCGCTACGCGCTCGCCCGCGTCGAGTCGAAGAGCCGCACCATCCAGGTGCACCGCCTGATCCAGGCACTGCTGCGCGACGAGATCGCGGCGCCGGTCCGGCAGCGCATCCGCGACGACGTGCACCGGCTGCTGGTGGAGGCGGCGCCGTTGGAGGTCACGCCGCCGACCTGGCCGCGCTACGCGGAACTCCTCGGGCACATCGTTCCGGCCGAGGTGAGCGAGAGCCAGGATCCGAAGGTCCGCGACTTCGCCATCAAGATCGTGCAATATCTCTACAACTCCGGGGACTATTCGCTAGGCCGCCGCGTCGCCGAACTTTTCCTCGACCGGTGGGTCGCCGACACCCCCGAGGGGGATCCGCAAGTCCTCCGGCTCAGGTTCTACTTCGCGAACGTGCTGCGCGCGCTCGGCGACTTCGGCGCCGCCTATGACATCGACAAGATCGGCCTCGAGCAGGCCGAGCGAGTCGCCGGTTCCGAGTACGAACTTTCTTTGCGCTTTCGTAACAGCATCGGAGCCAACCTGCGGGCGAACGGTGATTTCAGGGCGGCTCAGAGGTACGATTTCGAGTCGCTTGAACTCTATGAACGCGTGTTCGGCCCCCACAATTTCGCCACGTTGCAGTTGGTCAACAACCTTGCGCTCGACTACGGGCTCAACAGCGACTACGAGCGGGCCAAGGAGCTGCACGGGCGGGCGTACGCCGGGTTCACCCGGATCTCGGACGTCGACCCCTCGACGAACATCCTGAACGCGTGGAACGGGCTGGCGCGGGCCGCGCGGCTGTGCGGGGACTACGCGGAGGCGTGCGACAGCGGTGAGGACGTGTACGCCTACGGCGTCAACGAGCTGACCGCGGAGCACCCGTGGACGATGCGTGCGGGGACCGACCTCGCCATCGCCTACCGGCGGCTCGGGGAGAACCTCGAGGCGGCGCTCGAGATGTCCCTGGACGTGCACGCGAAGTTCGTCCGGCTGTACGGGTTGAACCACCCGGACACCCTCGCGGCGGCGATGGCCCTGTCGAACGTCCAGCGGACGATGGGGGAGGTGGCGGACGCGTACGAGCTGGCGGCCGACACGGTGCGCAGGTACCCGCGGGCGTACGGGCCCGAGCACCCCTACAACTACGGCGCGATGGGCAACCTGGCGGTCCTGCTGCGGGTGCGCGGCGACGTCGCCGGTGCCCGGACGCTCAACGAGCGGGCGGTCGCCGGGCTGCGGAACGTGCTCGGGGAGGACCACCACTACGCGCTGACGATCGCGGCGAACCTGGCCAGCGACCTGGTGGAGCTGGGCGAGGTCGAGGACGCGTGCCGGCTGGGCGAGGACACGCTGCGGCGGCTGCGGCGGACGATGGGCGAGCGGCACCCGATGACGCTGGCGTGCGGGGCGAACCTGTCGGTCGACCTGGAGGCGGTCGGGCGGGGGGACGAGGCGGCGAAGCTGTACAAGGAGACGATGGACGCCTACGTCCACACGCTCGGGCTCGAGCACCGGGACGCGATCGTGGCGGCGGAGCGCCGCCACCTGGACTTCGACTTCGACCCGCCGCCGATCTAGAGGCCCTGCAGCGCCGGCGGGGCGCCGTGGGCGGCGCGCCAGGCCGCCAGGTGGCGGTCGGCGGCGTCGCGGCCGAGGGCCAGGGCGTCGGCCGGGACGGGCTCGTCCAGCCAGGGGGCGAGGGTCTCGGCCATCCCGGCGACGAAGCGCTCGCCGTCGGGGGTGAGGTCGCCGGTGGCGGCGAGGGTGCGCAGGACCAGGTCCGTGGCGGCGCGCCAGCGGGCGAAATCGGCGTGGGCGCGGAGCGCCGGCTCGCCGGTCTCGTGGTGGCGCTGGACGCGCCAGAACCCGGCGATGCCGAGGTGCGCGTACGCGCCCTGGAGCAGGCCGGGGACCGGACGGGGGTCGGTGCGCCAGGGCGCGTAGTAGCGGGTGCCGTCGTCGGGGCGGGTCAGCGGGACGACGTCGAGCAGGCCGGTGAGCTTGGTGTGCTGGACCTCGTGGGCGAGGGTGACGGCGAGGAAGAGCGGGTCGGGCGGGGTGGACAGGCCGATGTTGCCGAACGCGTGCTTCGGGGTGGCGCTGGACTGGCCGTGCTCCGGGGCGACCAGCGGGGTGAGGACGGTGAGGGCCGCGGCGGTCTCGGCGGCCACGGTCGGGTGGTGCAGATCCAGGATCCGCCGGGCCCGGACGAGCGTCTCCCGCCAGTGGTCGAGTTCCGCGGGCGTGAGGCGGCGGGGGAGGGCGGTGCCGCCGGGCATCCGGTCGGGGTCGTGGTCGTCGAGGAGGAGGCCGCCGGGGAGGCGGCGGACGGCCTGCCAGCCGGGGGCGTCCTCGTGCGGGTCCGGCGGGATCCGCAGGGTGTCCGCGCCCGTGCCGATCACGGCGCCCCGGCCGTCCACGCGCACGAGGTCGCCGGGGACCGGCGCGCGGCCCAGGGACGGCAGGACGATCGCGCCGTCGCGGTCGGGCACGTGGATCGCGCAGGGGTGCCCGGCGCGGACCGCGGCGGCCGCGGCGAGGGCGGCGAACTCCTCCGGGTCGGCGGTGCCCGCCTCCCGTCCGGTGAGGACGAGGAGGGTGCGGCGGGCCCACTCGCCGACGGTCGGGTACCGCAGGACGGCCTCGACGGCCCGCGGGTCCTCCTCCTGGATGCGGGCGAGCAGGTCGTAGGCGGCGAGCGCGCCCGGATGCCCGGTGTCCCGGATGCCGCGCAGGAGCAGGAGGCGCTTGCTGTACTGCGCCCGGTTGAGGAGGCCGACGGCTTCGGCGCCGCCCCCTCCCGCGGCGAGGGCGAGGAACATCTCCTCGGGGATCTCGTGGCGGGTGAGGATCATGTGGCCCTCCGTTTGATGTCTTCCACGTCGCGCGCGACGACGTCCCGGATGTGGGTGATGAGCCGGAAGAGGTCGCGGCTGTAGACGGAGGGGTTCGCGAAGCCGGTGCCGGAGCGGTAGCGGTGCGCGTAGAGGCCGCCGCCGCAGACGCGGTGGACGGGGCAGGCGCGGCACTCGGCGGAGAGGGCGCGGCGGCCGATCTGGCGGGCGGCGATGGCGGGGAGCATGAGGGCCGCGTCGAACGGGTCGCGCCGCGTGTGCAGGGACGTGCGGGCCGCGCCCTCGTACGCCGACTTGAGCGTGTCGACCTGTTCGATGCTCCCGTCCGTCTCGACGACGGCGACCGCGACGGGGGAGAGGCCGATGGACTCGCTGTGCGAGGGGCGGCCGAGCAGCAGCCGGATGATCTCGGAGAACAGCCGGACGCGGGTCTCCCGGACGGGGGCGTGGTACCAGCGGTCGAAGACGGCGGTGAGCCAGTCGGCGTACGGGGTGCCGTCGGCGGGGAGGCCGGGGGGCGGCTCCTCCCAGTTGCCGTGGGGGAGCAGGAAGTCCATCGTCGGGGGGCCGTGGGAGAGCAGGGCCTCGTAGGTGTCCAGCGGATCGTTGGCGAGGTCGATCGTGCAGAGCAGCCCGCTGAAGAGGTGCCGGTAGGCGGGGGCGGTGAGCCGCTGCAGACCGAGGGTGACGGCGTGGTGGCTGCCGTCGCCGTTCTTGCGGAGCCGGTGCCGGTCGTGGCCTTTCTCGTCGCCGTCGAGGCTCACGCTGATGTGCACGTCGTGCCCCTCGAACAGTTCCAGGAAGGACGAATCGAGGAGGACGCCATTCGTCTGGACGTGGAAGCCGACCGAAACATCCGGAGCGGCTGCCGAATGAATGCTTTTGAGCGCGTATCGGAGCTGGTCCACGCCGGCCAGCAGGGGTTCGCCGCCGTGCAGGATGACGTCGACGCGGGGCAGGCCGTTGTGCCGCGCGTGCTCGGCGATCCGGGCGGCGACCTGGTCGATCGTGGTGCGGGACATGCGGCGGGGCTGCCGCCGCCAGCCCTGGTCCGCCATCTCGTACATGTAGCAGTAATCGCACGCCAGGTTGCAGCGGCTGTGCATCTTCAGCACGAATTGCCGGAACGGCGTCGGGCGCCAGCCCTCTTCCAGGAGAGTCTGGACGTTCAGTGCGGCGGGCCATTCGACGTCCGGTGTCCCGCCCATCGTCACGCTGATCAACTCCCGAAGCGAGAAAGCGGCTGCGCGTTACGATAACCCGGAAATACGGGCGGGTGCACGCATGAAATTCTCAGCCCAGGGCGCGTTCTGCCTGATTCCAGAAATCGATGAGTGCGCCGGCCGTCGTTTCGGGGGCCTCGACGGCGGGGGAGTGGGCCGCGGAGGGGATGACGACTCGGTCCGCGGTGAGCCGTTCGGCCATCGCGGCCTGCGTTTCGGGCGGCCAGGCGTCGTCGTCCTCGCCGTACAGGACGAGCGTGCGCAGCCCGGTGCCGGCGCAGTGTTTGGCCAGTTCGTCGGTGCGGTCGGGGGCGGTGAGCAGTTCGCGCGCCATGCCGATGAGGCCCGCCTCGGACGTGCCGAGCATGCGGCGCTTCAGGAAGTCGACGATGTCCAGCGGGACGCCTTTGGCGATCAGCTCGGGTTCCATGCTGATGTCCCAGATGGCTTGCATGCCCATCTCGGGAAGGGCGTCGCGGAGGGCGGCCGCGCGGGTGCCGGTCGGTCCGGAAATGGCGGCGGGGCCCGACCCCATCAGCGTGTAGGAGGCGGGCCGGGCCCGGTCGGCGAGGACGGCCTCGCGGGTGACGAGCCCGCCGAACGAGTGCCCGACGAGGTGCACGGGGTCGGGGCCGAGGACGTCCAGCAGCGCGGTGACGTCCTCGCCGAGGGAGGCCCGGCCGTAGCCGGACGGGTCGTCGGGGCCGGGCGTCTCGTACTGGCCGCGGAGGTCGATCGCGACGACCCGGCGGCCGGATGCGGCGAGGGGCTGCAGGACGGCGAGGAAGTCCTCCTTGCTGCCGGTGTAACCGGGCACCAGCAGGGCGGGGCAGCGCTCGGACACCCCCGAGCCCGGGAGGGCCTCCAGGGCGGCGAAGGGACCGCGGGACGTCTCGATCGTCGTGCGGGCGACGCCGGTGGGCAGTGTCAGGAACCGGGGCGTACTCACGGGGCGCCACCTTACTAAACGGACCTCGGGCCGGGCCTGCCGCGACGGCCCCGCACTGGTAACGTCCACAGCGTGCAACCCAAGCCGGCCGTGTCCGCGCATCGGCGGGACGAGGCGGGGCTGGACGGCCTCCGGGAGGCGGCCGAGTCCGGCGCCGAGTACGTGGAGATCGACATCCGCCGGACGGGCGACGGGCGCCTGGTCGTCCACCACGACGCGACGGTGGGCGGGCTCCCGCTGAAGCGGCTGACGTACGAGCGCGTGCAGGAGCTGTCGCCGCGCCCGGTGCCGCTGGTCGAGGACGCCATGGAGATCATCGCCGGGAAGGCGCGGGGGCATCTGGACCTGAAGGAGCGCGGCTGCGAGCACGAGACGGTCGCGCTGGCGCTGGAGGCGTTCGGCCCGCAGTTCGTCGTGACGACCGGTGAGGTGCCGTCGCTGGTCGAGATCAAGGCGCGGTTCCCGCAGGCGATGACGGCGCTGTCGGTCGGCCGGAACCTGTGGGAGCGGGGCGCGGCGCACAACTTCGCGCCGCTGCCGCTGATGCGCCGCGCGGGCGCCGACATGGTGGCGCTGAACCACCGGCTGGCGCGGGTCGGCGTGCTGCGGCAGTGCGCGCGGGCCGGGTTCCCCGCCATGATCTGGACGGTGAACGCGGAGCCGGTGATGCGCCGCTTCCTGGGCGATCCGCGGGTGGCCGTCCTGGTGACGGACCATCCCGCGAAGGCCCTGAGTCTGCGGGACGGCTGAGCGGCCGTCCGCGCCGCGGACCGCGACCGCGAAGCGGGTGCCTCGCGGTCGCCGGACCTTCCGGGGCCGGGCGGCCCCGGTCAGGCGGTCTGCGACTCCGTCGACTCCGCGACCGGCTTGCCGCCGCGGGTGCGGCGCCGGGTGCGGCTCCGCTTCCGCTCGGTGGCGACGGCGTCGACGACGTTGTCGTCCTTCGGCGCCGCCTGCTCGACCGGCTTGCCGCCGCGGGTGCGGGTCCGGTTGCGCTTGCGGCGCGGCGGCCGCGGACGCTCCCGCTCGTGCGGCGCGCCGGTGCTGCGGGCCTTGCCGGTCTCGCCGATGTCCTCGAGCTCCTCGGCGTCCAGCCCGGCCCGGTCGTTGCGCTTCTCCTTCGGCAGCCGGCCCTTGGTCCCCGCGGGGATGCCGAGCGCCTCGAAGAAGTGCGGCGACGTCGAGTAGGTCTCCTCCGGCGCCGCGAACGGCAGGTCGAGCTGACCGTTGATCAGCTTCCACCGGGTGAGGTCGGACCAGTCGACGAGCGTGACGGCGACGCCCTCCTTGCCCGCGCGGCCGGTGCGGCCGATGCGGTGCACGTAGGTGTCGGCGCTGTCGGGGCACTCGTAGTTGACGACGTGGGTCACGTCGTCGACGTCGAGGCCGCGGGCCGCCACGTCGGTGGCCACCAGCACGCCGATCTTGCCGTTGCGGAACGCGCGGAGCGCGCGCTCGCGCTGGCTCTGCCCGAGGTCGCCGTGCACGGCGGCGGCGTCGAACCCGCGCTGGGCGAGGTCGGACGCGACGCGGTCGCACGCGCGCTTCGTCTGGCAGAACACCATCGTCAGCCCGCGGCCTTCGGCCTGCAGCAGCCGCGCCAGCATCTCCGGCTTGTCCATCTGGTGGGCCTGGAAGACGTGCTGGACGACCTGCGGCGTGGCCTCGGACTCGCTGTGCGCCTCGGCGCGCACGTTCGTCGGCCGGGTCAGGTAGCTGCGCGACAGCGCGACGATCTCGCCCGGCATGGTGGCCGAGAAGAGCATCGTCTGCCGGACGTCCGGGACCTTCTTGATGATCCGCTCGATGTCGGGCAGGAACCCGAGGTCGAGCATGCGGTCGGCCTCGTCCAGGACGAGGACGCCGATCTCGGAGAGGTCGAGGTGCTTCTGCTTGACGAGGTCGAGCAGCCGGCCGGGCGTGCCGACGACGACGTCGACGCCGTCGCGCAGGGCCGAGATCTGCGGTTCGTACGCGCGGCCGCCGTACACCGACAGCACGCGGGTGCCGAGCTTGCCGCCGGCGACCAGCAGGTCGTCGGTGACCTGCAGGGCCAGCTCGCGGGTCGGGGCGACGATCAGCGCCTGCGGCTTGCGGCCGCCGTGCCGGATGCGCTGCAGGACGGCGATGCCGAACGCGAGCGTCTTGCCGGTGCCCGTGCGGGCCTGGCCGATGATGTCGTGCCCGCCCAGCGCGATCGGCAGGGCGAGCTCCTGGATCGGGAACGCTTCCACGATGCCCTCGGTCTCGAGGGCGTCTGCTATCTCGGGGACGACCCCGAGGTCACGAAAGGTAGTCAGGGCTTTCAGCCTCCAATATGCGGGGTCCTCGCTCCCCGGTGCGGCGCGGCGCGGCGCCCGGGCCGGCCGGCTGCCGACGGGCGGGACGGTCGCGGGCCCTGTCATCCGAAGACAGGACGGGCCTCGGGCGGGCCGCACCGTCCGGGCGTGCCCGCCGGTCGCTTCCTGTGGCCGCGCGCTCGCGCGGGAGGGACCAGCCGTCAATCAAATTACTCGGCGACCGCAGTCAGGGGTTGAAAGCAGTCACTCACTGTGGCTGCGTGCGGTCACACTCCGCGACGCAGTGTACCGACCGTTGATTGCCTACACCAATAGCCGATCTCTTCACCCAACGCCGGGGATGCGGAAGGTATTCCCCGGGTGCGCCGCGGAGGGCGCGGTGGGCCTGCGTCGCGGCGGGCTCAAACCTCCGGCGGGGCGGCCACATCCGGACACCCGGCACGGTGCCGGAGCGTCCCGGCCGCGTCAAGGCGAGGACGAGCGGAGGTAAGGAAAGAGGTCGGGCGGCCGGGGCCGCGCGCGAGCCGTCAGGAGCCGAAGCCGACGCTGCGCTGCTCGTCCTCGGCGATCTCCAGGTAGCCGACGCTGCGGGCGGGGACGACGACGCGGCCGGACCGGCGGTCCCGCAGCACGAGGACGCCGTTGTCCTGGGCGAGCGCGTCGGCGAGGGACTTCTGGATCTCGTCGGCGGACTGCGCCGTCTCGACCACGAGTTCCTTGGGCACGGACTGCACGCCGATGCGAACCTGCACGTGATGCTCCCGTCGTCTGCTCCGGCCCGCCGACGCCCGGCGGCCCCGTCTCCGATGGTCGCACGGAGATCGTCCGCCGTGCGGCCCCTCGCGGGTGAAACCGCGGTCAGGTCGTCCGGGGGAAGCCGGAGATCCCGCGCCAGGCGAGCCGCGCGATGATCTTCTCGGCGGTGTCCTTCGGGATCGCCCGGTGCTGCGACAGCCAGTAGCGCGCGCTGACCTCGGCCATCCCGACCAGGCCCATGCCGAGCAGGTGCGCCTCGTCGCGGGGGGCGTCGGTGTCCTCGGCGATGACCTGGGCGATCATCTCGGCGCACTGCTGGTTGGCGCGGTCGACCCGGGCCCGGACGGGCGCGACGTTGCGCAGGTCGGACTCGAACACGAGCCGGTACGCCTCGCCGTCGCCGGCGACGAAGTCGTAGAACGCCTGCATGCTGGCCTGCACCCGCAGCTTGTTGTCCGTCGTGGACTCCAGCGCGTCGCGGACGATCTTCACGAGGGCCTCGGCGTGCTCGTCGAGCAGCGCCAGGTACAGCTCGAGCTTGCCCGGGAAGTGCTGGTACAGGACGGGCTTGCTGACGCCTGCGCGTTCGGCGATCTCGTCCATCGCCGCCGCGTGGTACCCCTGGGCGACGAACACCTCCTGGGCCGCGCCGAGGAGTTGCCTACGGCGCGCCAGTCGCGGCAGTCGTGTGCCACGGGGGCGGGCGTCCGGGGTCGCGGTCACCACACTCTCCGATCACCGAATCAGTGCGACGGGTATGGGTGTCCGTCGCGGGGAGACAATCCCATCATCCTACGCGTCGGTAACCTCGCGGGTCACTAACAAAGCCGACGTCTACCTACGCGCAGGCCAGTGTATTTGCCTTTCCGAGCCCGGGCGTTCCCGGTCGCGGGACGGGGGCCGGGGCGGGGTCAACGGTAGTCGTCTTCGTCGATGGGGACTTCGCGGCTCTGTTCGGCGGCGTCGGCTTCGTTGGCGTCCAGCGGGATGCGCGGGACGGCGTCGGGGCCGTCGTCGGTGTCGTCGAGGACGGCGCGCTGTTCGGCGGCGTCGGCCTCGGGGGCGTCGTCGGGCGTCTGCGCCAGGTCGTCGGTCTCGCTCATCGCGCTTCCTCCTCTGGTGCGGCGAGGCGCCCGGCCAGGTCGCGCAGGGGCGCCTCGAGGGACTCGCCGTACGTCGGGAACGCGTGCACGACGTCGGCGAGCAGGCTCAGCGGCGTCTCGGCGCGGATGGCCAGCGCGATCTCGCTCATCCACTCCTCGGCGTGGAGTCCGGCCGCGGCGGCGCCGATCAGCAGGCCGCGGGCGCGGTCGGCGTACAGCTCCACCCGGCCCGGGACGTCGGCCGCGACCGCGGCTCGGGCCGTCGCGGCGAGGTCGTACCCGGCGGCGGCGACGTCTATGCCGAGTTCGGCGGCCTGTCCCGGTGTGATCCCGACCGCGTACACGGTGGGGACGGTGTGGACGACGCGGGGGATGGCGCGGTAGTCGGCTTCGCGGCGGCCGCCGAGGAGGTTGGCGAGGACGATGTCCGCCTGGTAACGGGCCGCATGGGTCGTGCGCGCGACGCCGGTGACGTCGCCGGCGGCCCACACGCCCCCCTCGACGCCCTGCACGCGGCACGTGGGGTCCACGGGGACGCCTCGGCCGGGGGAGAGGCCGAGCGTTTCCAGGCCGAGGCCGGCGGCGCGGGGGCGGCGGCCCGCGGCGACGAGGACCCGGTCGGCGTCGAGGGTGCCGCCGTCGGACAGCCAGAACCGCAGGCCGGACTCCTTGCGCTCGATGCGCGCGACGTCCGCGCCGAGCCGCAGGTCGACGCCCGTCCGGCGGAGCGCGTCGGCGAGGACGTCGCCCGCGAACGGGGCCTCGGCGGCCAGCAGCCGCCCGGACGCCTCGACCAGCGCGACCTGCGAGCCGAACGACGCGTACACCTGCGCGAGCTCGCAGCCGACCGGGCCGCCGCCGAGGACGGCGAGGCGGCGCGGCAGGTCGGGGACGGAGAGGGCGTCGTCGCTGGTCCACAGCGGGACGTCGGCGAGCCCGTCCACCGGCGGGATGACCGGCTCGCTGCCGGTGCAGACGACGAGTTCGGCGTAGCCGTGCGGGGCGCCGTCGACCTCGACGCGGCCGGGGCCGGCGACGCGGCCGCGGCCGCGCAGGACGGTCACGCCCGCCTCGGCCATCCGGGCGGCGGCGCGGTCGTCGGTGCGGCCGCCGGTGAGCGCGTCGCGCCGGGCGACCGCGAGTTCCCACGGCTCGCCCCGCCGCGCCGACTGCAGCAGCGACGTGGACGGCAGGCACGCGAAGTACGGTGAGATCCCGCCGACCAGGCGGTCCTCGACGAGCGCGACGTCGCGCCCGGCGCGGGCGAGGCCCGCGGCGATGCGCTCCCCCGCGGTGCCGCCGCCCAGCACCACGGCGTCGTAGTGGTGGTTCAACTGCCCGGTCCTTCCCCGTGTGGTGTCCCCCGCCTCATAGTGGCGGACGGCGGTGCCGGAGCGTGGCGAATCCAACACATAGGGCAGCCGGGGCGTTAGGGGAGGGCGGGGCGGTCCTCCGCGAGGAGCGGTGCGAGGAGGTCGCCGCGCTCGTCGATGCGGGCGAGGGCCTCGTCGGGCGTGAAGACGAGGTCGGCGGCGTCCTTGCAGGCGCCGAGTTCGTCCCAGGTGAGGGGCGTCGAGACGGCGGGGCGGTCCGCGGCGCGGAGGGAGTAGGGCGCGACGGTGGTCTTGGCGGGGTTGTTCTGGCTCCAGTCGACGAACACCTTGCCTTTGCGCAGGCGCTTCTCCATCTTGGCGACGACGAGGCCGCGGTGCTCTCCGGCGAGGTTCTGGGCGGCGGCCTTCGCGTACTCGGACGTCCGTTCGGCCTGCGGGGGCTCCTTGATGGGGACGTACAGGTGCAAACCCTTCTTGCCGCTGGTCTTGGGGTACGACTCGAGGCCGTCCTCGGCGAGCAGGTCGCGGAGCAGGGCGGCGACCTCGCATGCTTCGACGATCGTGGCGGGCGGCCCCGGGTCGAGGTCGAACACCAGGAGGTCGGGAGTGTGCACTTTGCCGCGCGGCCCCACTTTCCACTGCGGGACGTGCAGTTCGAGGGCCGCGAGGTTGGCGCACCAGACGAGCGTGGCCAGATCGTCGACGACGACGTAGTCGACCGTGTCGCGTCCTCGGGTGCTGCCGGGGCTCGGGACGGTCGCGGTGCGTACCCAGTCGGGGGTGTGGGAGGGTGCGTTCTTCTCGAAGAACTTGCCGCCGTCCACGCCGTCGGGCCAGCGGATGCGGGTCGCGGGACGGTTCTCCAGGTGCGGCAGCATGACCGGTGCGACGCGCGCGTAGTAGTCGATGACCTCGCCCTTGGTGAATGCGGGGTAGAGGTTCTTGTCCAGGTTGGACAGGCCGAGCGTTCTTCCGTCGACCTCCACCCGTTTACTGCTCACTCACGGCCCCTTGCTCGCTCGTCACTTCCCGTGGGTCCTTGTCGTCGCGGAGCCCGCGCCAGGACGGAAAGCGGAGGCGTCCGTCCCGGGTGCGGGCGCTGTAGGCGACCTCCCCGACGAGGTTCGGCTCAACCCACTGCGCGTCGCGGGCGAACTCGCGCGGGACGGGGTCGTCGTAGGGGCTGGTCGGGCGCCGCAGCGGCCAGAGGATCTCGTACAGCTCGTCGAGGAAGCGGTCGGAGAAGCCGGTGCCGACGTGGCCGACGAACCCCAGCCGTCCCTTGCCGTCGTACTCGCCGAGCAGGAGGGACCCCACCCCGCCTTCGCGCCGCCCCTTGCCGGGCTTCCAGCCGCACACGACCACCTCGCGGGTGAGGAAGTTCTTCACCTTCCGCCAGTAGTCGACGCGGCGGCCCGGACGGTACGGCGAGTCGAGGCGCTTGGCGAGGAGGCCCTCGAGGTGCTGCTCGCGCGTGAACGCGAGCAGTTCCGCGACCTGCTCGGCGTCGCCGCCGTCCAGGTACGGGGGCACCTCGACGGGGCCGCCGCCGGCGATGTCGAGCCCGCTGAGGAGCGCCCGCCGGTCCGCGTACGGGGTGTCGAACAGGATGTACCCGTCCAGGTAGAGCAGGTCGAACACCACGTACCGGACCGGGACGTCCCGGACGAGCCGGGGGTCGGGGTGCGCCACGTGCATCCGCCGCTGCAGCCGCTCGAAGCTCGGCCTGCCCCGGCGGTCGAACGCGACGACCTCGCCGTCCAGCACGGCGTCGTGCCCCGGCAGCAGGTCCACCAGGGCGGACAGCTCCGGGTAGCGGGACGCGACGTCGCCGCCGCGCCGCCCGGCCGCGCGCAGGCCGTCGGCCGACACCTGCGCCACCGCGCGGACGCCGTCCCACTTCAGCTCGAGGCCCCAGCGCGCGCCGTCGCCGGGGAGGTCCCCGGTGGCGGCCGTCATGGGCTCGACGGGCCAAGGCATGGTCATATCCGCGTCTTACCCGGCGCCCGCGCAAAGGAAAAGGATCAAGAGCGCGTTGTGTCGCGAACGCGACGGCGGGAACGCTAGGGGCGGATGCCGCTGGGTAAGGACACGTCATGCGCAGTATCTGGAAGGGCGCGATCTCGTTCGGGCTGGTGACGATACCCGTGAAGGTCTATTCGGCGACCGAGCAGAGGGACGTCAGCTTCCACCAGGTGCACCGCGAGGACGGCGGCCGCATCAAGTACAAGCGGGTCTGCTCGGTGGACGGCGAGGAGGTCGCGTACGCCGACATCGCCAAGGGCTACGAGCTGCCGGGCGGCGAGATGGTGATCCTCACCGACGAGGACTTCGCCGACCTGCCGCTGTCGACGAGCCGCCGCATCGACGTGCTCCAGTTCGTCGAGCAGGAGGAGGTCGACCCGATCTACTTCGCGAAGTCGTACTACCTGGAGCCGGACGCGCAGGGCGCCAAGCCGTACGTGCTGCTGCGGGACGCGCTGGAGAACTCGGGGCAGGTCGCGATCGTGAAGATCGCGCTGCGGCAGCGGGAGTCGCTGGCGACGCTGCGGGTGCGCGGCGGCGTGTTCGTTCTGGAGACGATGCTGTGGCCGGACGAGGTCCGCACCCCCGACTTCCCGTTCCTGGAGGAGGACATCGAGGTCCGCAAGCAGGAGCTGTCGATGGCGACGTCGCTGATCGAGTCGATGGAGGGCGACTTCGACCCGTCGGAGTACAAGGACGCCTACCGGGAGGCGCTGCAGGCCGTCATCGACGCGAAGGTCGAGGGGCGGGAGGTGGCGCGGCCCGCCGAGGAGGCCGAGGAGGAGCCCGCGGCCGACCTGCTCAGCGCGCTGCGGGCCAGCGTGGAGGCCGCGAAGAAGAGCCGCGGCGGCGCGGGGGCGGGGGAGAAGGCGGCGCGCAAGGCGCCGGCGAAGAAGGCCCCGGCCCGCAAGAAGGCGTCCGGGGGGACGAAGAAGGAGACGGCGAAGAAGGAGCCCGCCAAGGGCCGCGGCCGCAAGTCCGCGTGACGGCGGTGCCCGCCGCCGGGTCGCGGCGACGGGCACGCAGGCACGCGCCGCGGTTAGAAGAACACCGCGTCCGTGCAGATCAGGCGCTTGCCGGCGTCGCCGGTCTTCGGGTCGGTGCGGTGCTGGTGGATGACGACCGAACGGGCGTCCTTCTTGTCGACGCGCCACGGCACCCGGGCCGTCGCGTACCCCTTGCCGCCCTTCTCGACCTTGAAGTCGAGCCAGATCTCCTTCTTGCGGAGCGGGGTGTGCTTGCGGGCGTCCGGGTTCTGGTAGTGGCGGCCGGACGAGTCGGGCTTCACACCGCACTTGTTCTCGTGGACGTGCGTGCCCATCGTCTTGCCCCAGTACTTCTTCGGCATGTGGGCGACCTTGAACCGGACGGTCGTGCCGTGCTTGTCGAGTTCGGTGACGACCTGCGTGTCGACCTTCTTGAAGTAGGGGTCGTACACGTACGTCGGGCCGCCGACCACGTGCTTGCGCGCGTGGTGGCCGCCCTTGTCCCCGTGGTGGCCGCCGTCGTGGTGGCCCTTGCCGTGACCCCAGCCGTGGTGGCCCTTGCCGCCGTGGTCGTCCTCGGGGCAGGCCATGGCGGGCGCGGCGAACGGCAGCAGGGCGGCGCCGGCCGCGGCCAGCGTGACGGCGGCCCGGGTGGGCAGTCGCATGGGTGTTCCTCTCCGTAGGTACCGGTCCGCGATGACCGGTGGCTCACGATCATCCTCACGGAGAGTGAAGGCCGCACGACTCACATGCCCTGACCTGGTCAAGAGACGGCCACACGGCGGTTGGGCGGGGCGTGTCGGATGCCCGCCGGACGCCCCGCCGGACGTCCCGCTAGCCGTCCCGCCGCACGGCCAGGACCCGGACGAGCGCGGCGGCCGCGGCGGGCGCGTCCGTGCAGGGCGCGATGCGCTCGCCCCAGCCGTAGTAGTACGTCCAGAGCCGGTCGGGGCCCTCCTGGACGGCGATGACCGACTCGTTCATCGCGGGCATGTCGGGGTTGGCGACCAGAGCGCTCGGCCAGCGGTCCGCGTGGGCCGAGACCTCGACCGTCCAGCCGCGCGAGCGCAGCACGTCGGTGAGGTGCTCCAGGTGTCCGAGGGCTTCTTCGGCCTCGGTGATCGCCTGCACGGGCATGGTGATGCCTCCAAGGGAACGTCCCATGAGCGGTGAGAGTGCACGCCGGGCGGGCTCCGTCGCGGTTGCGCGTCACGCGCGGGCAGCCGGGCGAATCGCGTTCAGTCTCTCCCCGCTCATGGGCGAGCACAAGCGCTTTCGCTCACTTGGTGGTGCGTTTCCCTTGTCCGGACGGTCAGCGGACCGGCACCGGCGGCGCCGGCTCGGGCCCGGGTCCGGCGGGCGTGCCGGAGGGGGCGTCGCCCTCCCGGATCCCGTACCGGCCGTAGAACCGGGCGAGCGGGCCGGGCGCCCACCAGTTCGCGCGGCCGAGCAGCCGCATCGTCGCCGGGACGAGCAGGGCCCGCACGACCGTGGCGTCCACGATGATCGCGACGACCATCCCGACGCCCGTCATCTTGATGAACGTGATGCCGGACGTGGCGAACGCGCCGATGACCACGATGAACAGCAGCGCCGCGCTGGTGATGACGGCGCCCGTGCGCTGCACGCCGGCCGCGACCGCCGCCGTGTTGGAGCCGGTGAGGTCGTACTGCTCG
Source organism: Actinomadura rifamycini DSM 43936 (assembly GCF_000425065.1). Classification (GTDB taxonomy): domain Bacteria; phylum Actinomycetota; class Actinomycetes; order Streptosporangiales; family Streptosporangiaceae; genus Spirillospora; species Spirillospora rifamycini. The sequence goes on along the minus strand of NZ_AULB01000008.1, from coordinate 262,758 downwards.
CGGACGCGCGACAGCAGGAACACCTCGTAGTCCATCGAGATGCCGAACAGCATCGCGAGCATGAGGATCGGCATCGCGGGCGCGATCGCCCCGGTGGCGGTGAAGTCCAGGAGGCCGGACAGGTTGCCGTCCTGGAAGACCAGCACGACGACGCCGAACGCCGCGGCGAGCGACAGCGCGTTCATCGCGATCGCCTTGAGCGGCAGCACCACCGACCCGAACGCCAGGAACAGCAGCGCGAACGTCGCCGCGCCGACGAGCAGCCCGACCAGCGGCAGCGTCGCGCCGACGCTCGCGAGTTGGTCGACGACGGCCGCGGTGGCGCCCCCGACGTGCGCGTCAGCGCCGGGCGGCGGCGGGACGTCCCGGGCGCGTTCGACCAGGTCGCGGGCCGCGGCGCTGTTCGGGTCGGCGGTGTAGGCGAGCGCGATGCGGGTGGTGCCGCCGTCGCCGTTCGAGCCGGTGACGGCGGCGCCGGTGACGCCGTCGAGGGCGGCCAGCCGGTCCCCATACGCCTGGATCGCGGCCCGGTCGGACGTCCCGGTCACCACGGCCTCGACGGGGCTCGTCGCGTTGCGCGGGTAGTCCGTCTCGAGGGCTTCCGCGACGACCCGGGCTTCCGCGTCCGCCGGCAGGACCTTGGCGTCCACGCCGCCCCAGTTGATGCGCAGGAAGGGGGCGCCGAGGGCGAGCAGGAGCGCGACGGTCGCGACGGCGTAGACCACCGGGCGGCGCATGACGCTGCGCGCGAGCCGTCCCCACCAGCCCTCGCCGCTCTCGCCGCGGTTCGTCCCGCGGCGGCGGAACGACAGCGCGTTGACGCGAGGCCCGAGGACGGCGAGCAGCGCGGGCAGCACGGTCAGCGCGCCGATCATGCAGACGAACACGGTGGCGATGCCGCCGTAGCCCATCGAGCGCAGGAAGTTCTGGTCGAACAGCAGCAGCCCGGACAGCGACACCGCGACCGTGACGCCGGAGACGGCGACCGTCCGCCCGGCCGTGGCCATGGTGGCGGCCAGCGCGTCGGCGCGGTCGCGGCGGGCGATCTCCTCGCGGTACCGGCTCACCATGAACAGCCCGTAGTCGATGGCGAGGCCGAGCCCGAGGAACGTCGTGATGTTCACGGCGAAGACGGACACGTCCGTCAGGTAGGTCAGGACGTGCAGGGCGGTGAACGAGCCGAGGATCGCCAGGCCCCCGACCAGCAGCGGCAGGCTCGCCGCGACCAGCCCGCCGAAGATGAGCACCAGCAGCACGAGCAGCACCGGCATCGCGGTCAGCTCGGCGCGCGCGATGTCCCCCGACACCCGCTCGTTGATCGCGACGTTCGTGGCGACGGCCCCGCCGACCTGCGCGGTGAGCCCGCCGCCGACCCGGGTCAGGTCGTCCCGGACCGCCTCGTAGCTCTCCTCGCGCTCCGCGTCGTCCGCCCCGGCCAGCCGCAGGACGGCGTAGGTGCCGGTGCGGTCCTCGCTGACGAACTGCGGCGCCCGGGTCGTCCAGTAGGTGGCGGTCGAGGCGATCTCGTCCGCCGGCAGGCCGGCGAGGGCCGCCTCGACGGCCGTCCGGTACGCGGGGTCGTCGACGGTCGTGCCGCCCCGGTACAGGACGACGACGTCGGCGGCGTCCCGCCCGAGGTCGCGTTCGGCGATCGCCGCCGCCCGGGCGCTCTCGCTGCCCGGCGTGTCGAAGCCGCCGGTCGGGGACAGCGCGCCGAACACGCCGGTTCCCCACACGCCCGCGAACACCAGCGCGGCGCCCGCGACGGCGAGCACCCACCGGCGGCGCCGGTCCACCCATCGTCCCCATCGGTCGAACACCGTTGACCCCCATTACACTCGGTCACAAGAGTGAATGCCGTTAACTGCGAACGCCGTAAACTTGGCATACGGCGTTCACTTTCGTCAATGGTGTTTTTGCGGGATCATGCGGGGACGGCCGGGGGCGGCCGGCGGACGGAGGGAGGGCGACGCAGGTGGCGACACGGCGAGACCGGGTGCGGGCGGCGACGGTCCGGGAGATCTCCGACACCGCCCGCCGCATCCTCATCGAGCAGGGGCCGGACGCGGTGACGCTCCGCGCCATCGCCCGCGAGATGGGGATGACGGCGCCCGCCCTGTACCGCTACTTCGGCAGCCACGGCGAACTGCTCCGCCACCTCATCGGCGAGATCTTCACCGAGCTCACCGCCGAGCTGATGGGCGCCGCCAAGGCCGTCCCGCCGGACGACATGAGCGCCAAGTTCCTGGCCGTCGCGCGGCAGTTCCGCCGCTGGGCCCTCGCGCACCCCCGCGAGTACGGGCTGCTGTTCGGCGTCCCCGTCCGCGGCGCCGGCCACCGGGACGAGACGGACTTCGCCCAGGAGTGCGCCCGCCGCTTCGGCTGGACGTTCATGTCGCTGTTCCTCGACCTGTGGCAGAAGCGGCCGTTCCCCGTCCCGGCCGACGAGGACATCCCCGCCGGCCTGCGCGAGCAGCTCGCCCGCTACCGCGCCGACCTCGGCGTCTCGCTCCCGCTGGGCGTCGTCCTGCAGTTCCTCAAGTGCTGGATCCGCCTGCAGGGCGGCGTCAGCCTCGAGGTCTTCGGCCACCTCGAGTTCGCCCTCGACGACCCCGAGCCGATGTTCGAGCTCATGCTCGCCGAACTCGGCGGGATCCTGCACCTGCCCTACACGCCGCCGTCCGACGCCTGAACCGCCGCGGCGAGCGCCCGCGCCGCGGCCGTCCCGTCCCCGGCCCACACCAGCCCGAGCGCCGACTCCGGCAGGCCCCCGACCGGGACGAACGCGACGTCGCCGCGCCGGTTGAGGCGCGCCGTCGCGTCGCACAGCAGCATCGCGCCGCGTCCCGCCCCGACCTGCGTGAGCCCCTCCTGCAGCGTGCGGACGCCGTCCTCGTGCGGGATCGCGCGGCCGTCCGGCGTCGTCGCGGGGCAGTGGAACCGCCGCCAGTAGTCCGGCGCCGGCCCCTCCACCGGGATCAGCGCGGTGCGGGCGAGGTCCTCGGCCGCCAGCCGCGCCCGGCGGGCGAACGGATGCCCGGCCGGGACGGCCAGCGTCAGCGGCCGCCGCGAGAACACCGCGCCGACCGTGAGATCGGGCTCCCGCACGGGCAGCAGCACCACCGCCGCGTCCACCTCGCCGCGCCGCAGCGCCCCGAACGGGTCGCCGAGCGGGAGCTCGGCGATGTCGACCCGGTGCTCCGGCCGGTCCCGGCGCAGCTCCGCGATCGCCCGCGTGACCTGCTCGTACACCGCGCCCTGGAAACCGACGCGGGTGCGCCCGCGGGCGGTCGCCCGCGCCTCCTCGACGACCCCCGCGAGGGCGCCGTAGGCGGGCCGCAGCGACGCCGCGAACGCCTCCCCGAACGCCGTCAGCCGCACCCGGCGGCTCGTCCGCTCGACCAGCCGCGCGCCGATCCGGGTCTCCAGCGACCGCAGCAGCTGGCTGACCCGGCTCTGCGACACGTAGAGGCGCTCGCCCGCCCGGCCGAAGTGCAGCTCCTCGGCCAGCACGAGGAAGCACTCCAGCTCCCGGATCTCCAGCCCCGCCACGGCGACCCCCTCCCGCCTGCATCGATGAGCCCGGCTCATTGAAGCATGAGGGATCGGCCGTTGTTCGGCGCCCGCCCCGGCCGTGGGATGGACGGCATGCACGAAGTCTCCGACAAGCCGGTCCGGGCGGACGCGCGCGCCGGAAGCCGCGCGTCCGTCGCCGCGGTCGCGGCCGGCACGTTCACGGTCGTCACCGCCGAGATGGCGCCCGTCGCCCTGCTCACACCGATCGGCGCGTCCCTCGGGGTCGGCGCGGGCGCCGCCGGCTGGACCCTCACCGCCACGGGCGTCGTCGCCGCGGTGACCGCCCCGCTCGTCCCGCGCGCCGCCGGCCGCGCCGACCGCCGCACCGCCCTGATCGTCCTCATGCTGCTGCTCGCGGCGGCGAACCTGCTCGCCGCGTGGGCGCCGAACTTCGGCGTCCTGCTCGCGGCCCGCGTCCTCGTCGGGCTCGGCATGGGCGGCGTGTGGGCGCTCGCCGCGGGCCTCGCGCCCCGGCTCGTCCCGCCGCCCGCCGTGGCCGCCGCGACGTCGACGATCTTCGGCGGGGTCGCGGCGGCGTCCGTCCTCGGGGTGCCGGCGGCCGCGTTCGTCGAGGCGGCGGCGGGGTGGCGGGCCGCGTTCGTCGCCGTCGCCTGCCTCGCGGCCGCCGTCGCGGCCGCGATGGCCGCGCTGCTGCCGCGCCTCCCGGCACCCGACCGGACGCTCGGGGGCCGCGCCGCGCGCCGGCTCGGCGGGCGCCCGGCCGTCGCGACGGGCCTCGCCGTCACGGCCCTGCTGGTCACCGGGCACTTCGCCGCGTACACGTTCGTCCGCCCGGTGCTGGAGGAGACCGCGGGGCTCGGCCCCGGGGCGGTGGGGACGCTGCTGCTCCTGTACGGGATCGCGGGCGTCGCGGGCAACGTCGCCGCGGGCCTGCGCGCCCCGCACGCGCCCCGCGCCACTCTCGCCGTCCTCGCCGCCGGAGTCGCCGGGGCCGTCGCGCTCGTCCCGCTGCTCGGGACGACGCACGCGGGCGCGTCCGCCCTCATGGTCGTGTGGGGGCTCGCCTACGGCGGCGTGTCGGTCGGCGTGCAGACGTGGCTGCTCGCGGCGGCGCCGGACGACGCCGAGCGCGTCACCGCCCTGTTCGTCGGCGTCTTCAACGGCGGCATCGCCCTCGGCGCCTTCGCGGGCGGCCTCGTCGCGGACGGCGCCGGGACCGGCCCCCTCATGGCGCTGGCCGCCGCCCTGGCCGCCGCCGCCCTGGCCGCCGCCGCGCTCGCCGTCGCCCTGGCGTCCCGCGGCGCCGCGGCCCTCCGCCGCTGACGCCCGGGGCGGCCCCGCCCCCGGAACGCGAAGCCCCCGGAACGCGAAGGCCCCCGAAACCGTGCGGTTCCGGGGGCCTTCGGCTGCGTCCGGTCGGACGCGCCGGTCGGGCGCGTCAGTAGGACGGGAGGCTCGGGTCGATCTGGTTGACCCAGGCCACGACGCCGCCGCCGACGTGGACGGCGTCGCCGAAGCCGGCGCTCTTCACCACGGCGAGCGCCTCGGCGGAGCGGACGCCCGACTTGCAGTGCAGGACGATCTTCTTGTCCTGCGGCAGCCGCTCGAGGGCCGAGCCGTTCAGGAACTCGCCCTTCGGGATGAGGGTCGCGCCCGGGATCGAGACGATCTCGTACTCGTTCGGCTCGCGGACGTCGACGAGGAAGATGTCGTCGTCGCGGTCCTGCATGGCCTTGAGGTCGTGCACGGAGATCGTCGAGTCCTTGGCGGCCGCGGTGGCCTCGTCGGACACGGCGCCGCAGAACGCCTCGTAGTCCTCGAGCAGCTCGGTCTGCGTGGGGTTCTTGCCGCAGAGCGGGCACTCGGGGTCCTTGCGGACCTTGACCGAGCGGTACGTCATCTCCAGGGCGTCGTAGATCATCAGGCGGCCGACGATGGGCTCGCCGATGCCGGCCAGCAGCTTGATGGCCTCGTTGACCTGGATGGACCCGATGGACGAGCACAGGACGCCCAGGACGCCGCCCTCGGCGCACGACGGGACCATGCCGGGCGGCGGGGGCTCGGGGTACAGGCAGCGGTAGCACGGGCCGTGCTCGGCCCAGAACACCGACGCCTGGCCGTCGAAGCGGTAGATGGAGCCCCACACGTACGGCTTGCCGAGCAGGACGGCCGCGTCGTTCACCATGTAGCGGGTGGCGAAGTTGTCGGTGCCGTCCAGGATGAGGTCGTAGCCGGAGAAGATGTCCATGATGTTGTCGCGGTCGAGCGCCGTGTTGTGGACCACGACGTCGATCAGCGGGTTGATCTCACGGACGGTGTCGGCGGCGGACTCGACCTTCGGCTTGCCGAGGGACGACTGCCGGTGGATGATCTGCCGCTGCAGGTTCGACTCGTCGACGACGTCGAAGTCGATGACGCCGAGGGTGCCGACGCCCGCGGCGGCCAGGTACAGCAGGGCCGGGGAGCCGAGGCCGCCCGCGCCCACGACCAGGACCTTCGCGTTCTTGAGTCGCTTCTGACCGGTCATTCCGACGTCGGGGATGATCAGGTGCCGCGAGTAGCGGTTGACCTCGTCGCGGGTGAGCTCCGCTGCGGGCTCGACCAGAGGTGGCAACGACACGGTGGGTGCTCCTGTGCTGACGCTCGGCTGTTCAAGGGGGCGGGACATCGTCGTCCCCACTCGCACAACCTTGCCATGACCGGCCGCATTCCCCGGCGTCACCCCGGCGAGAGGGGCGGAATGCCGGAACCGCAGCTAATCTAGGCTGTTGTGGCGTTCCTGCCCCCTTCCCCCCAGCCCCCCGTGCCGTTCCCTCCCCCGGAACCGCCCCCGCGCGTGACTGTGCTCGGGCTGCGCGGACGGCAGTGGACGGTCGTCGCGATCGTCGTCGGCTGCTGCTACGTGCTGGCGTCCGTCGCGGCGCTGGGCAGCGTGTGGAACTCCTACACCCGCGAGCCGACGGACGCCGAACTGGAGATCGCGTCCCGGGCCGAGGTGGCGCGGCGCTGGCAGGCGTGGCCCGCGGAGCGGATCTTCCCCGACCGGGTCCCGTACCGGGTCGAGGAGGGCGTCACCGAGTACGCGACGCGGACGGGCATCGTGCCCGAGACCGACTGCGCGCGGGCCGTGGACTCCGCGATGGCGGAGACGCTCGCCCGGCACGGGTGCAAGGCGGTCCTGCGCGCGACGTACGTGGGGGCGCTGAACGGCATCGTGACGACGGTCGGCGTCGTCGTCTTCCCGGACGCCTTCAAGGCCGACCGGGCGTTCAAGGAGCTTCCGGGCGGTAAGGGGCCGGACGGGTCCGGCGGGGTGCGGCCCGCGCTGCGGGCCGCGGCGTTCCCCGGGACGGCCTCCGGGCGGTTCACCGACGCGGCCCGGCAGGCCCGGGGGAGCGACCGCGGCGGCCCGTACGTGGTGCTGACGACGTCCGGGCACAGCGACGGGCGCCCCGCGGCGGCCGTCGAGCGGGAACGCCCCGGGCGCCCGTTCATCCTGGCGCCGCAGCTCGCGAACGCGCTGGAGGAGTCGCTGTCCACGCCGGCGCTGCCGGACTGCTCCAAGCGCGAGTGGCAGTGCTGAGGCGCGCGGCGGCGGCCCTGACCGCGGTCGCCGTCGCGTGGCTGCCCGCCGCACCGGCCCGCGCGGACGAGGTGCGCCAGCGCCAGCAGCCGGTCCTGGACGCCCTCGGCGTGGACCAGGCGTGGAAGGTGACGCGCGGCGAGGGGGTGACGGTCGCGGTCGTCGACTCGGGCGTCGACCCGGACCAGGCCGACCTGCGGGGCGCGGTCACCGTCGGGCCCAACATGCTCGCGGAGGAGGACGCCGGGACGGAGCCGGAGCGGCTGCACGGGACCGGGATGGCGTCGCTGATCGCGGGCCGCGGCCACGGGCCGGGCGGGCGCGACGGCGTCGTCGGCGTCGCCCCGGAGGCGCGCATCCTGTCGATCCGGGCGATCGCCGAGGAGGAGGACGCCTCGTACACGCGGTTCCGCCGCTCGAAGAAGGCGGAGGAGGCGGTCGCGCGCGGCATCCGGCACGCCGCCGACCGGGGCGCGGACGTCATCAACCTCTCGCTCGGCAAGGAGGGCGAGATCACGGCGGAGCGGCAGGCCATCGCGTACGCGATGGCGAAGGGCGCCGTGGTGGTGTCGGCGGTCGGCAACGACGGAGACGACCCGGACCTGCGGGACGGCAACGGGTTCGCGCCGTACTCGTACCCGGCGTCGTACCCGGGCGTGATCGCGGTCGCCGCGTCGCGGGCCGACGGCGCGCGCGCCGCGTTCTCCAACAGCAACTACTCGGTGGTCGTGGCGGCGCCCGGCACCGGGCTGCCGGTCGGGCTGCCGGGCGGGCGGTACGCCCTGGGCAGCGGCACGAGCGACTCCAGCGCGCTCGTGTCGGGCATCGCGGCCCTGATCAAGGCGGAGTACCCGGAGCTGCCGCCGGCGCTGGTCGCGCAGGCGATCGTCGACGGCACCCGCAACGGCCCGCCGGACGTCTACGACGCCGAGATCGGGTTCGGCGTGGTGCACGCGGCGCGGTCCCTGTCGGCCGCGGCGGAGCTGGCGCGGGAGCGGGCGAAGACGACCGCGGGCAAGCCGCCGGGGCGGCGGTTCGGCGCCGCGGAGCCGGAGCCGGTGCGGGTCATCGAGCGCCCCGCCTGGTTCACGGGCGCGCTCGTCCTGGTCGTCGGCGGGATCCTGGGCGGGACGGTCGCCGCGGTGTGGATCTCGGCACTGTTCGCGCGCCGCCACCCGCGCGCCCCGCGCCCGCCCGCCCCCGGTCCGGGGCCCGGACGGCCGCCCGGCGCGGGCCCGGGCGCGGGCCCGCCCGGCCTGCACCTGCCCGGCCTGCGCTCCGGCCGGGATCCCGCGCCGGGGCCCTGGCGGCCCGGCGGACGCGAGACGATCGGGTGATGGACCCAGACGAGTACTCCGAGGCCGTGCTCGAGACCGTGGAGCGGATCCCGCCCGGCAAGGTGCTGGCGTACGGGGACATCGCCGAGCTGGTCGGGCGCGGCGGGCCCCGCCAGGTCGGCCGGGTCATGTCGCTGTTCGGCGGCGGCGTGCCGTGGTGGCGGGTCATCCGGGCGGACGGGAGCCCGCCGCGCTGCAACGAGGTGGAGGCGCACGGGCACTGGCGGGCCGAGGGCACCCCGCTGCGTCCGGACGGCCGCCGCGTGGACATGGCGCGGGCCCGATGGAACCCGGACGAACCCGTCTGAACCGGTCTCGTCACCGTCACTTCGGCGTTCCACCCTGCACACTTCCGCGACATGAGTGCGTTGTGGTCCGATCATGCTCGTTGATCTGCTGCAATGAACTGTTGTGCCGCCTGCTTCCTACCGTCTCGTGCGCCGCGCCGGTCCCGCGCGCGCCGTCGCGCCCGTCCTGGACGACCGGCAGCGGCGGGTGGTCGAGCACGCCGGGGGCCCGCTGCTGGTGCTGGCGGGGCCGGGCACCGGGAAGACCACGACGATCGTCGAGGCGGTCGTCGACCGGATCGAGAACCGGGGCGTCGACCCCGAGCGGGTGCTCGTCCTCACGTTCAGCCGGAAGGCGGCCGGGGAGCTGCGGCAGCGGATCGCGGGCCGCCTGCACCGGACGACGCGGACGCCGCTCGCGCTGACGTTCCACGGGTACGCGTACGCGCTGCTGCGGCGGGAGGCCGTCGAGGGCGAGGAGCCGTCGCCGCGGCTGCTGTCCGGGCCCGAGCAGCTCCTGGAGGTGCGGCGGCTGCTGGAGGGCGAGCTGGCGGACGGCGCCCGCGACTGGCCGGAGCGGCTGCGCGCGGCGCTGGCGACGCGGGGGTTCGCCGAGGAGCTGCGGGACTTCGTGCTGCGGGCCGTCGAGCGCGGCTACCTGCCGGACGACCTGGACGCGCTCGGCCGCATCCGGGGCCGGGACGACTGGCCCGCCATCGCCGGGTTCATGGACCGGTACGAGGAGCGGTTCGCGCTCGACCCCGTCCCGACCTACGACTACGGCGAGCTGATCCAGATCGCGGCGGAGACCCTCGCCGACGAGGACGCGCGGCTCCGCGAGCGGGACGCCTACGACGCCGTGTTCGTCGACGAGTACCAGGACTCCGACCCCGCGCAGGAGGCGCTGCTGCGGCACCTGGCGGGCGGCGGCCGCGACCTGGTGGCGGTGGGCGACCCCGACCAGTCGATCTACGGGTTCCGGGGCGCGGACGTGCGGGGGATCCTGGAGTTCCCCGAGCGGTTCCGGACGGTCGAGGGCGACCCGGCGCCCGTGGTGGCGCTGCGGAACGGCCGCCGGATGGGGCCGGAGATCCTGGAGGCGTCGCGGCGGATCGCGCGGCGGCTGCCCGCCGGGTCGTCGCTGGCGGCCGAGCACCGGGCGCTGGTCCCGCCGGAGGACGCCGAGGAGGGCGAGGTCCGGGCGGTGATCGCCGACTCGGAGTCGCAGGAGTCGGCGCTGGTCGCGGACGAGCTGCGGCGCGCGCACCTGCTGGACGGGGTGCCGTGGTCGCGGATGGCGGTGCTGGTGCGCAGCGCGGTCCGGCAGGTGCCGGTGCTGCGGCGGGCGCTCGCGCAGGCCGGGGTGCCGGTCGTCGTCGCGGGCGACGAGGTGCCGCTGGTGTCCGAGCCCGCCGTGCGCCCGTTCCTGGTGCTGCTGCGGGCGGCGCTGAAGAAGGACTACCTGGACGACGCCGTCGCCGAGGACCTGCTGACCGGCCCGCTCGGGGGCGCCGACGCGCTCGGCATGCGCCGCCTCAAGCGCGCGCTGCGCGACCTGGAGGAGCTCTCGGGCGGGAACCGTCCACTGGGGGACCTGCTGGTGGCGGCGGTGAACGACCCGAGGGAAGTCGCGCTCGTCCACGAGCGGGTGCGGGGCCCGGCGGAGCGGATCGCCCACCTGATCGACACGGCGCGCCGCAGCGTCGCCGAGGGCGGCACCGCCGAGGACGTCCTGTGGGAGGTGTGGCGCGAGAGCGGGCAGGCCGACGTGCTGCTGGAGCAGAGCATGCGGGGCGGGACGCGCGGCGCCGCGGCCGACCGGGACCTCGACGCCGTCGTGGCGCTGTTCGACCACGCGGCCCGGTTCGTCGACCGGCTGCCGCAGGCCGGTGCCGAGCTGTTCGTCGACAACATCGCCGCCCAGGAGATCGCCGGGGACACGCTCGCCGAGCAGGCGCCCGAGGGCGAGGCCGTCCGGATCCTCACCGCGCACCGGTCGAAGGGCCTCGAATGGGACGTCGTGGTCGTCGCGGGCGTGCAGGAGGGCGTCTGGCCGGACCTGCGGCTGCGCGGCTCCCTGCTGGGCGTCGAGGAGCTGGTCGAGTACCACGCGGGCTCCCAGGAGGACGGCCCGGCGGACGGGCCCGCGGTCGGCGCGTCGATGGCCGCGAAGATGCTCGACGAGGAACGCCGGCTCTTCTACGTCGCGGTCACGCGCGCGCGCAAGCGGCTCGTCGTGACGGCGGTCGGCGGCGACGACGCGGAGGAGCGGCCGTCGCGGTTCCTGAACGAGCTGCTGCCGGGCGCGATCGAGCAGTCGCAGCTCGACGAGAAGACGCGCTGGCTGTCGCTGTCGGCGCTGGTCGCCGACCTCCGCTCGGTCGTCGGCGACCCGGGGCGCCCCGAACCGCTGCGGCGCGCGGCCGCCGGCCACCTCGCGCGGCTCGCCCGCGCGGGCGTGCGCGGCGCCCGCCCGGAGAACTGGTACGCGATCACCGCGCTGTCGGACCCGGGCCCCGCCTTCGCCGAGGACGAGCAGATCACGATCTCGCCGTCGCAGGTGGAGGCGTTCACCACCTGCGGGCTGCGGTGGCTGCTCGCGTCGGCCGTCGGCGCGCAGGAGGGCGGCCCGAACGAGTTCAGCACCATGGGCAAGGTGGTGCACGCGGTCGCGGAGATGGCGGGCGCGGACGACGGGATCGACGAGGTGCACGTCGCCGAGCGGCTCGACGACATCTGGAACGACCTGGAGTTCCGCAGCTCGTGGTACTCCGACAAGCAGCGCGAGCAGGCCGCGCGGATGGTCGACAAGTTCCTGACCTGGCACCGCGACAACCCGAACGAGGTCGTGGCGCTGGAGGAGTCGTTCAAGGTCGACCTCGGCCGGGTCGTCATCAAGGGCCGCATCGACCGCGCCGAACGGGACGAGCACGGGCGCGCCGTGATCATCGACGTGAAGACGTCCACGACCGCCGTGCCGAAGGACGACCTGGCGCGCCACCCGCAGCTCGGCGTGTACCAGTACGCGGTGATGCTGGGCGCGTTCGAGCGCCACGGACTGATCGAACCCGGCGGCGCGAAGCTCATCCAGGTGGGCAAGGCGGCGTTCGCGGCGCGCGCGCGGGAGCAGGAGCAGCCGCCCCCGGCCGAGGACCCGGATCCCGAGTGGCCGAAGAAGCTCATCGAGGTCGTCGCGACCGGTATGTCCTCGGACGTCTTCCAGGCGCGCGCGAACGACAAGTGTCGGACGTGTCCCGTACGCTCCTGCTGCCCCGTCCACGACGAGGGCGGGCAGGTCGGTGACTAGGCGGGCGGACGCGGGGGGCCTTCGGTGATCACCCCGGCCGAGCTGGCGCGGCTGCTGGAGATCCCCGAGCCCACCGACGAGCAGGCCCGCGTGATCGAGGCGCCGATGGCCCCGATGGCGGTCGTCGCGGGCGCCGGGTCCGGCAAGAGCGAGACGATGGCCGCGCGCGTCGTGTGGCTCGTCGCGAACGGGTTCGTCCGGCCCGAGCGGGTCCTCGGGCTCACGTTCACCCGCAAGGCCGCCGCCGAGCTGGGCGCGCGCGTCCGCAAGCGGCTCGACGCGCTGCGGGAGGTGCTCCCCGCGGACGAGCTGGAGCGGCTCGGCGGCGAGTCCCTGTTCGACGGCGAGCCGATGGTGTCGACGTACCACGCGTACGCGGCGCGGCTGTTCGGCGACCACGCGCTCCGCGAGGCCCTCGAACCCACGATGCGGCTGATCTCCCCGGCGGTCGCGTGGCAGATCTGCTCCCGGGTCGTCGACGCCTACAACGGGCCGATGGACCGCATCGACTGGTCGCCCGACACCGTCACGAAGGCGGTCATGGAGCTGTCGGGCGACCTGGCCGAGCACCTGCGGACGGCCGACGACGTCCGGGGTGTCGGGGCGCGGCTGGAGGAGATGTTCGCGGCGCTGCGCAAGCCGCTGAAGGCGCAGCGCGACGTCCTCGCCAAGCAGGCGGTCCGCGAGCAGCTCATGCCGCTCATCGAGGCGTACGGGCGGGCGAAGGCGGCGAAGGAGGTCATCGACCACGGCGACCAGATGGCGCTGGCCGCCCGGATCGCGGCGCGGCATCCCGAGGTCGGGATGATCGAGCGGTCGCGGTTCTCCGTCGTGCTGCTCGACGAGTACCAGGACACCAGCCAGGCGCAGCTCGTCCTGCTGCGGTCGCTGTTCGCGGGCGGGCACCCGGTCACCGCCGTCGGCGACCCGTGCCAGTCGATCTACGGGTGGCGGGGCGCGAGCGCGGGCAACCTGCTGCGCTTCGCGTACGACTTCCCGGCGCAGCCGTCCCCGCCCGGCCGGCCGGGGACGGCCGGGCGGGGGGAGCAGGCGGGGCGGCGGCCGGTTCCGGCGCCGGTCGTCCAGTTGAGCCGGTCGTTCCGGAACGGGGAGCGGATCCTCGACGCGGCGGCCCGCATCCAGGAGGAGCTGCGCGCCGACACCAAGGCGGTGCCGGTCCTCGTGCCGGGCGCCGGGCGGGACGGCCGCGGCCGCGTCGAGTGCGCCCTGTTCGAGACCGTCGAGGAGGAGGCCGAACGCATCGCGGCCCGCATCGCGGCGCTGCTGGCCGCCGACCCGGGCACGGCGCCGGACGGGGAGCCGCAGGCCGAGCCGCTGCGGTGCTCCGACATCGCCGTGCTGGCCCGCAAGCGGTCGCAGTTCCCGCTGCTGCGGCGGGCCCTGGAGGCCCGCGCGATCCCCGTCGAGGTCGTCGGGCTCGGCGGGCTGCTCACCGTCCCGGAGGTCCAGGACGTCGTCGCGACGATGCGCGTCATGCACGACCCGTCGGCCGGGGCGTCCCTGGCCCGCCTGCTCACCGGGCCGCGCTGGCGCCTCGGCCCCCGCGACCTCGTCGCGCTGGGGCGGCGGGCGCGCGCGCTGGCTCAGGAGCAGGCGCGCGACGTGACCCCGCCGCCCGCGCGGGACGAGAGCGGCGGCGAGTCCGGCGGCGAGAGCGGCGAGGGCGCGGCGCCGGGGGCCGGGCCGTCCGGCGAGGCCGCCGCGGAGGGGCCGGACGATCCGCTGCGGCAGCTCGTCGGCGAGCTGAACCAGGAGACCGGCAGCCTCGTGGACGCCCTCGACGACCTGGGCGACCCGGCCGCGTACTCGCCCGAGGGGTACGGGCGGCTGCGGCGGCTCCGCGACGAGCTGCGGGCGCTGCGCGGGCAGGTCGGGCTGCCGCTGCCCGATCTGGTGAACGAGGTCGAGCGGGCGCTCGGGCTCGACATCGAGGTCGCGGCCCGCTCCGGGCTCGACCCGGTCACCGCGCGCGCCGACCTCGACGCGTTCATCGACGCCGCCGCGCGGTTCGCCGGGGACGCCGAGGACCCGACCCTCGGCGCGTTCCTCGCCTACCTCAAGGCCGCCGAGACCGAGGAGTTCGGCCTCGAGGCCGGGCGCGTGGGGGAGACCGACAGCGTCAAGCTGCTGACCGTGCACGCGTCCAAGGGCCTGGAATGGCCGGTCGTGGTCGTCCCCGGGCTCGCGTACACGGCGCAGAAGAACGGGAACCCGGCGAAGGGGTCGATCTTCCCGTCGCCGCCGCAGAACGCCACCCGCTGGACCGCGAACCCCCGCGTCCTGCCGTTCCCGCTGCGCGGCGACCGCGCCGACCTGCCGCACCTCGCGGGCCTGGAGAAGGACGACCTCGCGGCGTTCGAGCAGGCGTGCGCCGAACGGGACGTGCGCGAGGAGCGGCGGCTCGCGTACGTCGCGGTGACGCGGGCGTCCGCCCTGCTGATCGCCACCGGCTACTGGTGGGGGTCGTCGGGCCGCCCGCTGGGGCCGTCGCCGTTCCTGGAGGAGGTCCGGGAGGTGTGCGCGGCGGGCGCCGGGAAGATCGTGGCGTGGGCCGACCGGCCGCCGGCGGACGCGGCGAACCCGCTGCTCGCCGACCCCGACGAGGCGCCGTGGCCCGCGGCGCCGGGCGAGCGCGGGCAGAGCGACCTGTCCGCGCGGGAGCGGTACGAGGCCGTCGTCGAGGGCGCCCGCATGGTCGAGGACGCGATGGCGGGCCGCGTCCTGCACTGGGCGGGCGCCGACGGCCTCGCCGACGCCGACCGGGCCCGCATGTCGGCGTGGGCGCGCGACGTCGAGCTGCTGCTGGCCGAGCGGGACCGCGGCCGCGGCGGCGACGGCACGCTCGTCGAGCTGCCCGGGCACCTGTCGGTGTCGTCGCTGGTGGCGCTCGCCCGCGACCCCGCCGCGCTCGCCCGGCAGATCCGCCGCCCGATGCCGCGCCCGCCCGCCCCCTACGCGCGGCGCGGCACCGCGTTCCACTCCTGGCTCGAGGGGCGCTGGGGGCAGCAGCGCCTCCTCGACCCGGACGAGCTGCCCGGCGCGGCGGACGAGGGCGCGGCCGACGACGCCGACTTCGAGCGGCTGCGGGAGGCGTTCGAGGCGTCGCGGTGGGCGGCGCGCGAGCCCCTGGACATCGAGGTGCCGTTCGAGACGATCATCGGCGACCGGCTGGTCCGGGGCCGGATGGACGCGGTGTTCCGGTCCTCCGACGGCGGCTACGAGGTCGTCGACTGGAAGACCGGGCGGCCCCCGTCGGGCGACGACGCGCGGTACGCGGCCGTCCAGCTCGCCGCGTACCGGGTCGCGTGGGCGCAGCTCGCGGGCGTCCCGGTCGAGCGGGTGAGCGCCGCGTTCCACTACGTGCGCGCGGGCGTCACCGTCCGCCCGGCCGACCTGCTGGACGCCCGCGGTCTCGCGGCGCTGCTGGACGGCGTCCCCGCGGGCTGACCCGCCGGGTGATCGACGTCACGGGGCTCTGTTCACCGGCGGTGCTTTCGGGGATGATCCGGGGAACCGACGAGGGAGGCTGCGGCATGACGGAGTCCCATGACGAGAAGGTGGTCCGCGAGTTCTCCAAGCAGGCGGCCGGGTTCGCCGACCCGGCCCGCAACGAGGCGTTCACCCGGCATCTGGACCGGCTCGTCCGGTTCATGGACCCCGAGATCGACCTCGAGGACAACGTGCTGGAGGTCGCCGCCGGCACCGCGCTGGTGTCGCGGGCGATCGCCCGGCGCGTCCGGCACGTCACCGCCCTCGACCTGACGCCCGCGATGCTCGCCGAGGGCAAGCGCGCCGTCGACCGCGAGGGGGTCACCAACGTCACCTTCGCGCACGGCGACGCCGCCGCCCTGCCCTTCCTCGACCGGTCGTTCACCCTCGTCGTGACGCGCTTCTCCCTGCACCAGACGGCCGACCCGAAGGCCGTCGTGAAGGAGATGGAGCGGGTCAGCCGGCCCGGCGCGGCGCTCTTCGTCGCCGACCTCGTCCGCCCCGACGACCTCGACGGCGACCCCGACCGGATCGAGCGGCTCCGCGACCCCTCGCACGGGACGATCCTCACCGAGTCGCAGGTCGTCGAGCTGGTCACCGGCGCGGGCGCCGAGGTGAAGCGCGCCGAGCGGTTCGACGTCGTCCGTCCGCTGGAGCCGTGGCTCGCGTTCACCGGCGCGCCCGAGGACGTGCGGGAGCCGATCCGCCGCGAACTGCGGGACGAACTGGGCGGCGGGCCCCCGACCGGGATGCGGCCGAGCGAACGCGACGGCGAGCTGCACTTCACGCACTCGCTGCTCTTCCTGCACGCCATCGCCGGCTGACGGAGAACAAACCCGGAGCCGTCCGGCGTTCCGGGCGCGACACGGGCCGCTTTTTCGAGCAAACGTTCGACGTCGCTCGCTCGTGTGTTCTATGTTGTCGCGCATGTCTTCCAGCACCCTTCCCCTCGACCGGCCCCTGGAGCGCGAGCCGGCCGCGCTGGCGATGCGCATCGGCGTGGTGGCGGCCGAGGCCGCCCTCGCCGCCTTCGCGCGCAACCTCGACGTCGACGACCTCGCCGACGGCGTCGACTTCCAGGGCGCCATCGGCCCCGCCGAATGGCCGCTGTTCTCCCTGGTCATCGACACCCTCGCCGAGGCCGCGCCGGGCGACGACCGGCCGCTGGACGAGCGCCGCGCGGACGCCCTGAACGACCTCGCCCGCATCTGCATGGCCGCCAAGCGCCGCGCCGCCTAGCCGGGCGCGCCCGGGCGCGCGGCGGCGGCCGGTGCGTGCGCGCGCTGCGGGCGCGCCCCCGCGTGCCGGTCCGGCGGCCACGCGCAGCTCCGGGGGACGCTGGCCGGGCGGACCGGGCGCGGCGGGGGGAGCGGCGGCTCCGTTCGACATCCGTAAGATCCCCGGCGTCAGCCGCGCAGTGCCTTCGCCTTGACCTTCCCGGTGCTGGTGCGGGGGAGCTCGTCGACGAAGTGGACGTCCCGGGGCACCTTGTACCGCGCGAGATGCTCCTTGACGTACGCCTTGAGGTCGTCGGCGCCGACGCCGGCGCCGGGCGCCCGCACCACGTACGCGGCGAGGCGCTGCCCGAACTCGGCGTCGTCCACCCCGGTCACCGACGCGTCCGCGACGCCCGGATGCCCGCCGAGCAGCGCCTCGACCTCGCCGGGGAACACGTTCTCCCCGCCCGACACGATCATGTCGTCGGCGCGCCCGTCGACGAACAGCCGCCCCGCGTCGTCGAAGTGGCCCAGGTCGCCGGTGCTCGTCAGGCCGTCCCGCACCTCCTTGCCGCCGCCCCCGGTGTAGCCGGCGAACCGCAGCCCGCCGCCGACGAAGATCTCGCCGGGCTCCCCGGGCGGCAGCTCGCGCCCGTCCTCGCCGAGGATCCGGATCGTCAGCCGCAGCGACGGGCGTCCGACCGTGCCGGGCGCCGCCCGCAGGTCGTCCGGGGTCGCGATCGTCGCCCAGCCGATCTCCGTCGCCCCGTACACGTTGATCAGGACGTCGCCGAAGCGGTCCATGAACGCGTCCGACACGTGCGGGTGCAGCGCCGACCCGCCGCAGACGGCGACCCGCAGCGACGGCACGGGCACGTCCGGGGCGTCCAGGATGCGCTGCAGCATGACCGGGACGGCCACGAGCGCCTCCGCCTCCGTGTCCGCGATGAGCCGCAGCGCCCGCGCGGCGTCGAAGCGCCGCGCCAGCACCAGCGGCATCCCCATGCCGAGCCCCACCGTCGAGTACGCGAACCCGAGCAGGTGGAACAGCGGGGGCGTGACCACGATCGGCGCGCCCGACCGGACCGGGACGCGCATCAGGTGCGTCAGCGCGGCCGGGATCAGCGCCGCGACCGACATCTCGTGCCGCGCGCCCTTCGGGGTGCCCGTCGTCCCGGACGTCATGATGATCACGTTGCCGGTCCGCGGGGGCTTCAGCGGTTCGGCGTCCGTCCCCTCGACCAGCGCGTCGATCGACTCGGGGGCGGGCGCGTCCGTCCAGCCGAGGATCCGCGCCCCGCCGAACCCGGCGCCGTCCACGACCGGCCCGAACTCCTCGTCGTGGACGAGCAGCGCGACGCCCTCGCGCTCGGCGACGTCCGCGAGCTGCTTCGCGGAGAAGTCGGTGTTGAGGAGGACCACGTCGGTGCCGAGCCTGGTCGCCGCGAGCACCGCCTCGACGAACCCCCGGTGGTTGCGGCACAGGATCCCGATCCGGTCGCCGTCGCGCACCCGGTCCCGCAGCGCCGTGGCCAGCGCCGCCGCCCGTCCCTCCAGCTCCGCGTAGGTGAGCGTGCCGCGCTCGTCCACGACCGCCGTCCGGTCGGGCCACCGCAGCGCCGACATCGCCCCGATCGTCGCCGGGACGGGCCCGTAGCGGAAGTAGGCCAGCGGCATCCGGACCGCCCGGTCCGGGCGGACGGGGCGCAGCGCGCCCACGTCCCGGACCGCGCGCGCCGCCCGTACTCCCTGGCTCGCGAACGAACGCACCCGCTCCAGCACCGATATCTCCTTTGTCGGGAAGGTTGCCATACCCGTTAGACGGAAAGTTCAACGGCCCGCAAAGGCTAGGGTGACGGCGATGCCAGCACATGAACCGGTGACCCCGGACGACCTCGACACCGCCGTCCAGACCGCGCTCGCCGCCCTCCGCGCGGTGCCGCCGTCCGCCTGGGACGGCGACCCCGCCTCGCTCGACTGGACCCGCTGGGAGACCGTCGAGCACATGTGCAACGCGATCACGCTCTACGCCATGAACCTGGGCCCCCGGACGCCGCCCATGGACGGCAACGTGCCGTTCGCGCGCGAAGCCCGCCGGCCCGCCGCGCCCTCCACCATCGTCCGCGCCGACCCCGCCGCGGGCCCGGACGGCCTCCTCCAGGTCTTCGAGGCGTGCGGCGCACTGCTCGTCGCGAAGGTGCGCGTCACCCCGCCGGACGTCCGCGCCTACCACGTCTACGGCGCGTCCGACCCCGAGGGTTTCGCGGCGATGGGCATCGTGGAGACGCTCGTCCACACCCGCGACCTGATCGAGGGCCTCGAAGCCCCGTACGACCCGCCCGCCGGCGTATGCGCCCGCACGCTCGCCCGCCTGTTCCCGGACGCCCCGCACGACACGCCCCCGTGGCCGACGCTCCTGTGGGCCACGGGCCGCACCGACCTCCCCGGCCGCCCCCGCCCCACAACCTGGCGCTGGCACGGCACCCCCCGATGACGACCGGCCGCCCGGCCGGTCAGGGGAGGTAGTGGAAGGTGGGTTTCGGGTGCATCAGGAAGTCGTGGTGGGAGATGTTCCAGGCGTAGGCGCCGGCCATGGCGAAGGCGATGACGTCGCCGGGTGACAGGGGCGGGACGGGGGCGTCGCTCGCGAAGACGTCCTTCGGGGTGCAGAGCTGGCCGACGAGGGTGGCGCGGGTGGTCGGGGCGGCGGTCGAGGTCAGGACGTCGAAGGGCTGGTCGTGGCCCTTGGTGACGGGGGTCCGCAGGTGGTGGGTGCCGCCGCGCAGGATCGCGTAGGTCTCGCCGCGGGTCGTCTTCACGTCGAGGACGTCCGTGACGTACCAGCCGTGGTACGCGGTGAGGGCGCGGCCGGGTTCGACGCGCAGGCGGACGTGCGCGGGCAGGCCCGCGCCGTAGGTCTCCCAGTCGAAGCGGGCGCCGGGGGCGGTGTAGTCGACGGCCATGCCGCCGCCGATGTTGATCTCCGGGTCGGTCGCGCCGTGGTCGGCGAGGAACGGGAGGGCCCAGGCGGTGATGCGGGACGCGAGGTCGAGCATCGCGGGGGCGTCGAGGCCGGAGGCGAGGTGCGCGTGGACGCCGCGGAGGGTGAGGTCCGTCGCGCGGATGCGGCGGGCGCACTCGGCGAGCGCGGCCTCGTCCATGCCGAACGGGCCGCTCATGCGCAGGGCGGCGTCCCCCGTGGGGATCGGGAGGTTCGCGCGGAGGAGGACGTCCGCGGGGCCGAGGGCGGCGAGGCGGTCGAGTTCGCGGGGGCTTTCGACGTGGACGCGTTCGACGCCGAGGTCGCGGGCCAGCGCCAGTTCGTCGTCGGTCTTGCCGGGGCCGCCGAACGCCAGGGGGGTGTCCGGGAGCGTCTCCCGGACGTGCGCCAGTTCGCCGCCCGAGGAGACTTCGACGCCGTCCACGTGGGGGGCGACCGTGCGGAGGATCTCCGGGTCCGGGTTGGCCTTCGCGGCGTAGTAGAGCTCGGTGGGGCCGAGGGCCGCGCGGACGGACGCGACGTGGTCGTTCAGGCCGCGCAGGTCGTACACGTACGCGGGGAGCCGTTCGGGGACGTCGTCGAGGTTCACAGCGGTCGCGCCAAGGGGTTGGGGGCGGGGACGTAGGCGGCGCCGCGGTCGGCGGCGCGGGACCAGCGGGTCCGCAGGTTCGCCTTCGCGGGCAGCGGCACCCCGGCGAGGAGCGCGCGGACCTGCGGGTGGTGGCCGTGGGCGGCGAAGTGGCGGCGGGCGGCGGCCCACAGGCCGAGGTCGGGGTGCAGGTCGGCGACGGCGGCGGCGATCTCGGTGAGGTGGTTGATCAGCAGGCAGTAGACGACGCGGTTCCAGCCTCGGTCGGGCGCGTAGGTGAGGCTCTCGGCGACGCGGGGTGGGAGGTGGGAGAGGTCCCGGCGGCCCTGGACGAGCTTGGTGCCTTCGAGGTCGCGGAACGCGGCGCGGACCGGCGTCCCGTCGGTGTCGACGCAGACCAGGACGTTCTGCAGGTGCGGCTCCAGGACGACCCCGTGCTCCAGAAACGCGCGCAGGACGGGCGGCGCGACGTGGGCGACGTAGGCGTCCCACCAGGCGAGTGCGCCTTCGGGGGTCGACAGGGCGGGGAAGGAGCGCAGGAGGGTGCCGTAGGGGTCGGCCAGGGCGCCGGCGAGGAGCGGTGTACCGGGCAGGTGCTTGACGCCCTGCCGCAGGATCACGCCCAAGCCCTCGTACAGGCGGCGGTCCGCGAGCGTGACGGTGCGGTAGGCGGGTTCGGCCAGGAACGTCATGTCCGTGGCCGCGAACACCGGGGCCAGGAGGTCGTTCAGTGCGATCGCGCCCGACAGTTCGTACCAGGCGTTCTTGCGCACGCAGTTGGTGATGCGCACGTCGAGGCTGAACTTGCAGAAGACGTCGGCGTCCGGAAGGTAAACGGTCCGGACGGACGAGGTCGGCACGGCTTCGGCGTCGGACGGACCCAGGTCGGTGAGCAGCCCGGTCTGGAAGGCGCGGTGCAGGCGGTCGGAGAGCAGGGTGAGCTGCCACGGGTGCGCGGGGACGAGGCGGCGGCCGGGGCCCGGGGGCGGGCCGTGCTTCTCCAGGGTCGCGAACGCGTCCGGGTCGCCTTCTTCGGCGACGAGTTCCTCGGGGACGGCGAGCCAGTGCGGCCGGAAGCGCGCGCGGGCCTCCGGCGCGTACTTGAGCCAGTCGCCCGGTGCGCCCTGCCGCGCCTTGGGGGACGGGTGGAAGCGGTGCCCGGCGACGAGCGACTGCTCGGACGCGATGTACGGGTCGTCCCGCGGGGAGGCGTCCCCGCGCGCCTCGATGATCGCGGCGAGGGCGGTGCGGCTGTCGTCCACCTGGGCGAGGAACTCGGGGTTCGCGCGCCCGGTCGCGAGTTCGAGCTCGCCGGCGACGAGGTCGGCGAGCCGGCGCCACGGCGCGGGCGTCCAGGCGTCGCCGCGCCGCTCCTCGTAGGGCGGTTCGAGCCGGTAGGTGGGGCCGGCGGGCGGCCGGGCCAGGCGGGCGCGCAGGACGACGCCCGCCCGCGGCAGCCGGACGACGAGGCGCCGGCCGTCCGCGCGGACCTGCTGCTCGGGCGCGCACACCTCCCGGATCAGGCAGTTCAGCAGTGCCGTCGCGGTGGCGTCGTCGGCCGAGAGGGCGGGGTCGGTCAGCAGCACGTGGTGTCCCGTAGGTAGTTGGGCCCGGCCGGGCCGTAGTGCTTGTTGATGTCGGCGGAGCCGGTCCTGGCCTTGGCGACGAGGGTTCCGGCGGTGACCATGGCCTTGCCCGGCAGCGCGGCGGCGTCGAGGGTGCGCGAGCGCAGGAACGCGTCGCCCGGTCCGAGCGCGGCGGCGAGCCGGTCGCGGACGAGCGCGCGGCCCGTCCGCCAGGGGAGCAGGCCGCGCTCGGCGAGGCCGACGGCGGGCGCCGCCGCGCACAGGTGCAGGGTGATCGTGACGAAGACGCGGGCGAGGGCGTCCGGGTCGCGGGTCGTCATGCGGCGGTCGATGAGGTCGCGCGGGTCGGCGTCCGGGACGGGCGGGAGCCGTTCGCGGAGCCGGACCGGGTCGATGAGCGCGCCGTCGTTGTCCTTGAGCAGGAGGCGGAGCGGGCCGTCGCCGAGGACGAGCGACACGTTCTGCTGGTGCGCTTCGAGGGCGATGCCGTAGCGGAACAGGGTGACGTTCCAGGAGAACAGTGCGTCGAGGTAGGAGGCGAAGAGGGACTCGACGTCCCAGCGTTCGATGACGTGACCGTGTTCGGGTGCCTCGGCCAGTAACGCCGCGACTGGGACGACGTGCGCGCGCGCCGTCTCGGGTGGGAAGCGCCTTACGAGGTAGCCCAGCAGCGGGTTCTGCGCGTGCCCGTACGTCTGCTCGTCCGCCAGCAGGACGGGCAGGGACGGTTCGCGGTCGAGGACGCGCCGCAGGATCCGCTCGACGAGCGCGCCGTCCGGCAGCGTGCCGGGCACGATCGTGCGGCGGTTCCGCAGCCCGAGCGTGCTCGTCGGCAGCGGCACCTTCACGTGCTCGAGCGGCGCCGCGGCGACCGTCCGCATCGACAGCGTCGGCGCGACCCGCAGGTACGGGTCCGGTGCGAGGACGGCGCCGGGCTGCTCGCGGACGTGCGGCGCGGCGAGCGGGTGCACGGGGAACAGCGCCCCGCCGGGCGGCAGCCCGACGTCGGACGGCGCGGGCCACCACGGCGGCGGGTCGCCCGCGAGGACCGCGTCCCGGACGGACGCCCACCGCAGCGGGAACGCGGGACCGAACTCGGGCGCGTACCGGCTCAGGTCGGCCGGGCCGAGGCCCGCCCGGCCGAGGCCCGTCGGGTGCACCGGGTGCCCGCCGTACGCGGCGAGGGTCTCGTAGAACGTGCCCGGCCCGGTGCGGAGCGCGTCCGGGACGCGGGCGAGCCGCCGGTACACGGCGGGGCGCGCGGCCAGGTGCAGCTCGGCGACGGCCAGCGCGTCCCGGCATTCGCGCTCGAACGCGGCGACGTCGTCCGTGGGGTGGGCGAGGACCCGGACGGCGCGGAAGACGTCGTCCAGGGTGAGCCCCTGCGCCGGGTCCACCCGGACTTCCGACAGGAACGCGGGGCGCGCCTCCACGAGCCGTACGGGACGGCTCGGCAACCGCAGGGTCCGCCCCCGGACGAGCCCCCGCAGGCCCGCGTAGTCCTCCCGCAGCAGGGCGTCCAGGACGCGCGCCGCGAGCGGCCCCTCCGGGTCGGCGGGGACGGCGGCGCGGGCGGGGCCGGGACCGGCGGCGGGGGAGCCCGGGGACGCGGCGTCGCCCCCGGTCACGCGATCGTCCACTCGTGGGCGGCGCGGAAGCGGGCGAGGGCCGCCCGGACGCCGTCCGGGTCCGGCCCGATCGCGCGCACGGTGCCCAGGTAGTCCCGGTTCGTCCGGGTGAGGGCGACCTCGTCGCCGACGGCGCGCTGCGGCCGGTACGCGAGCCGCACGCCGCCGTCGTCCAGTTCGACGGGGCCGGGCGCGGCGGCCAGCCGGCCGGGGCGGTCGGCGATGACCGGCTCGGCGACCGCGTGCCCGCGCGGGCGCGGGACGGCCGGGGCCAGGCGCTCCCCGAGGTGCGCCCGGAGGATCTGCTCGTGCAGCGGGACGCCCAGCAGGTCGGCGAGCAGGAAGTCGCAGTGGTCGCCGATCAGCCGGTAGTTCACCTCGATGATCCGGGCGCGGCCCGCGTGGACGACGAACTCGGTGTGGCACGCGCCGAACCCCGCGCCGAGCGCCTCCAGCTGGGCGAGGACCTGCGGCGTCTCCGGGGGAGGAGGCGCCCATTCGAGGCGTTCCTCCACGAAGTGCGGCGGCGGGGACACGTCCGTGCGGAACGACCCGAGCACCCGCACCTCGTGCCCGTCCCCGAGGGTCTCCAGGGTGTGCAGCGTCCCGGGCAGGTACTCCTCGGCGACGAGCGGGTCCGCGCGCCGCGCGCCGATCTCCGCGACGCGGGCCCGCAGCTCGGCCGCGTCCCGCACCAGCAGGACGTCCTCGCTGGCGACGCCCTCGCGCGGCTTGACGACCAGCGGGTACGGCGCGTCCGCCGGGACCGCGCGGGCGTCCGCGGAGAAGACGGGGTCGAGGTGCGCGAGGTGGCGGCGGGCCAGCGCCTTGTTCTTCGCCCGCGCGGCCGCCCGCCAGTCCTTGCCGGGCAGCCCGAAGTACGCGGCGGCCAGGGCGGCCGGAGCCTGGAGGAAGTCGCTGTTGGAGAACACCCCGGCGGGCGTCCCGGGCGCGGCGGTCCGGTCGATCCGGTCGATGACGTCCCGGAAGTCGGAGACGTCGCATTCGACGACCGCGCGGACCGGCGCCGGGGCGTCCGCGTGCTCGGCGGGACGGTCGGTGAGCAGGACCACGTCCAGCCCCAGGCGTCCGGCGGCGGGCAGGAACCCGTGCGTCACCGAGTCGGTCGCCTTGCCGGCGGCCAGGTAGAGGGAGGCGGCCACGAGGGGGCCTTTCCAATGAGGTAAGCCTTGCCTAACTCCAGATCGCCCACCATAGTGGCGGCACGGCACCCCGCGGGCAAGAACGATGGCACCGCGTGTCTCCCGCCGTCCCCGGATCCGCCAAGATGGGCCCATGGACCTCATCGAGCGGTGGGTCGCGCTGGCCGGGCCGCACACCCGGCACATCGGCGCCGAGCTCGACGCCCGCTACGGCGAACCGCACCGCCGCTACCACACCCGCGAGCACCTCGCCGCCGTCCTCGACCTCGTGGACGAGCTCGCCGACCACGCCGCGTCCCCCGACGTCGTGCGGCTCGCCGCCTGGTTCCACGACGCCGTCTACGACCCCGAGCGCGCCGACAACGAGGAGCGCAGCGCCCGCCTCGCCGACCGCATGCTCACCGACACCGACCTGCCCCCGGGCGACGTCGCCCGGGTCGTCCGGCTCGTCGAGCTGACCGCCGCGCACGCGCCCGACCCCGGCGACCGCGACGGCCGGGTGCTGTGCGACGCCGACCTCGCGATCCTCGGCGCCGCACCCGACGCGTACGCCGCCTACGCCGCCGCCGTCCGCGAGGAGTACGCGTTCGTCCCCGAGGAGCTCTACCGGGCCGGACGCGCGCAGGTGCTCGAGTCCCTGCTCGCGCTGCCGTCCCTGTTCAACACGCCGCCGGCCCGCGCGCGCTTCGAGGAGGCCGCACGGCACAACATCCAGACGGAACTGGCCCTACTGAAAACCTGACGCATCGGCCACGGCCGAGCGCGCGCGCAGCGACTCCCGCACGACCTTGCGGCGGCGCAGCCCCGCACGCGTCAGACGCGACAGCAACTCCTGGCAGCCCACCGGTACCGCCCCCTGCACGACCGCCGCCTGGTACAACTCGGACGGGACGTCGTAGTGGTCGCGGTCGAACGCGCGCGGCGGCATCCCGAGTTCCTCGGCGAACGCGTGCAACTCCGCGTACGACACGTCGCTGACCATGTGCGACCACACCCGGCCGCGCGCCGGCCACAGCGGCGGATCGATGAGGATCAAGAGGCCCTCCCGTGGGCGAGTGCGGCGATCCCGTACTGTGCACGACAGTACGACGACATGCAAAGGGGCATGGCACGTGAACGACGCAGTCGAGAACATCGACGTTGTCGGATACATCCGCGGCGAGCGCGACCGGTTCGTCGCCGACCTCAAGGAATGGCTGGCGATCCCGTCCGTCTCCGGCGACCCCGCCCACGCCGGCGACGTCCGCCGGTCCGCCGCCTGGCTCGCCGACCACCTGCGCGGCCAGGGCTGGCCCACCGTCGAGGTCTGGGACACGCCCGGACTGCCCGCCGTGTTCGCCGAATGGCCCGCCGCCGACCCGGACACCCCGTCCGTCGTCGTCTACGGGCACCACGACGTCCAACCCGTCGAACCCCTCGACGCATGGGACACCGACCCGTTCGCCCCCGTCGAGGACGGCGACCGCCTCATCGGCCGCGGCGCGTCCGACGACAAGGGCCAGGTCTTCTTCCACACCCTCGGGCTCCGCGCCCTGCTCGCCGCGACCGGCGCGCAGGCCCCGCCCGTCACCGTGAAGCTCCTGGTCGAGGGCGAGGAGGAGTCCGGCTCCCTGCACTTCGCCGACCTGCTGCGCGCGCACCGCGACCGCCTCGCCTGCGACGCGGTCGTCATCAGCGACACCACGATGTGGGCCGCCGACGTCCCGTCCATGTGCACCGGCATGCGCGGCCTCACCGAGGCCGAGGTCACCCTCCGCGGCCCCGCCACCGACCTGCACTCCGGCTCGTTCGGCGGCGCCGTCCCGAACCCGCTGCACGCGATGGCGGCGCTCCTCGCCGGCCTGCACGACGCCGACGAGCGCGTCACCCTCCCCGGCTTCTACGACGACGTCGTCCCGCTGACCGCCGACGAGCGCGCCCTGTTCGCGAAACTCCCGTTCGACGAGGCCGAGTGGCTCCGCACCGCCGGGAACAGCCGCGCCCCGCACGGCGAGAAGGGCTACACGACCCTCGAACGCGTCTGGGCGCGCCCCACCGCCGAGATCAACGGCATGTGGGGCGGGCACACCGGCGCCGGCGGCAAGACGATCGTCCCCCGCGAGGCCCACGCCAAGATCTCGTTCCGGCTCGTCGCCGGCCAGGACCCCGGCAAGGTGCAGGAGTCGTTCCGCGCCTGGGTCGCCGAGCGCACCCCGCCCGGCGTCGAGGCCGAGGTGCGGATCCCCGGCGGCGGCGTCCGGCCCTGCTTCTCGCCGATCGACTCGCCCGGCGTGCTCGCCGCCCGCCGCGCCATGGAGCGCGCCTTCGGCCGCGAGGTGCTGTTCACCCGCGAGGGCGGCAGCGGCCCCGAGGCCGACCTCGCCGACGTCCTCGACGCGCCGCTCATCTTCGTCGCGGTCGGGCTGGACGACGACCGCATCCACGCACCGAACGAGAAGGCCGAGATCCCGCTGCTGCTCAAGGGCGCCGAGACCGCCGCGCACCTGTGGGAAGAACTCGCCGCCGCACTGCGCTGACACCACCGGCGGCGGCGCCGACCGCGCCGCCGCCGGCACGGCCCGCGGCGACACGAACAGGGGGAGACACATGACGGTGACCGACGGCCCGCTCGAATGGCTGGCGCTCGCGCGCGGCACCCTGGACCGGGCCGCCGAGCGGCGCCGCGACGACGCCTGGCTCGCCGCGGCCTGGGACGACCCGCGCACCCGCGTCCTGGCGGTGCACGAGGGCCGCGCCCCGGTCGTCCACGAGCCCGCGCCCGCGCTCGTCTTCGTCCCGCCCGCCCAGGCCCCCGACGGCGACCGCCTCTTCCTCGGCGTCGACGCCGACGGCACCGCCTACTTCGCGGTCGCGGGAGACGTCGCCGTCGAGGGCGCCGACCGGGCCGGCCTGCGCCGCGTCGGCGCCGTCCTCGGCGACCGCGACTCCGGGCTGCTCACCCACGCCGTCGCGCTCCAGCACTGGCACGCCACCCACCGGTTCTGCCCCCGCTGCGGCGCCGGGACGCGCGTGGCGCAGGGCGGGCACGTCCGCGTCTGCCCCCGCGACGGCGCCCAGCAGTTCCCCCGCGTCGACCCGGCCGTGATCATGCTCGTCACCGATCCGGACGACCGCGTCCTGCTCGCCCGCGGGCCCCAGTGGCCCGCCGACCGCCGCTCGATCCTCGCCGGGTTCGTCGAACCCGGCGAGTCCCTCGAACAGGCCGTCGCCCGCGAGGTCCACGAGGAGGTCGGCCTGCACGTCCGGGACGTCCGGTACCTGGGCAGCCAGCCGTGGCCGATGCCGCAGAGCCTCATGCTCGGCTTCACCGCCGCGACCGACGAGACCGCGCTGCGCCCCGACCAGGAGGAGATCGTGGACGCCGCCTGGTACACCCGCGACGACCTGCGCTCCGCGCTCGACGCGGGCGACATCGTCGCCCCGGGCCCGCTGTCCATCGCCGCCCAGCTCATCATGCGCTGGTACGGCGGCGAACTCCCCAACATGCCCCCGTTCTGACCCCGGGGTCCGCGCGGACGCCGAAGGCCCGCCGACCGGGCTCGGGTTCCGGCGGTCGGCGGGCCTTCGCAACGCGGTGGGATCAGGCCCCGGCGGCGAGTTCCGCCAGGTGGCGCTTGACTTCCTTCGCGCTCGGGTTGGTGAGGACGATGTCGGAGCCCGAGATCGTGACCGTCGGAACCGTCTGGTTCCCGCCGTTCACGCTCATCACGAACTCGGCGGCCTTCGGGTCGCGCTCGATGTCGATCTCGACCATCTCGATCCCGTCCCGGGCGAGCTGGCTCTTGAGGCGCCGGCAGAAGCCGCACCAGGTCGTCGTGTACATGGTGAGCTGCCCGGCGGGCACCTCGGCCCGGTCGGCGGTGGGCGTCGCCATCGGTGCGTCGTCCTCCCTCGTCGTTCCTACGGTCGCGCGAGATCGCGCGTACGGAAGAACACTAGATGCCCGATTCTCATTCCGTGCGGACATCGGCCGTCCACAATGCGCGGGACGGGCCGACCCGGTCGGTGACTGCTGCGAACATGGGGGGATGTCGTTGGAGTCGGTGCTGGAGGGACTCGATCCCGAGCAGCGGGCCGTCGCGGAGGCGGTACGGGGGCCGGTGTGCGTCCTGGCGGGGGCCGGGACGGGCAAGACGCGGGCGATCACGCACCGCATCGCGTACGCGGTGCGGTCCGGCGTGGTCGCCCCGCAGCGGGTGCTGGCCGTGACGTTCACCACCCGCGCCGCGGGGGAGCTGCGCGGGCGGCTGCGGGCGCTCGGCGCGCCCGGCGTGCAGGCCCGCACGTTCCACGCGGCGGCGCTGCGGCAGCTCACCTACTTCTGGCCGCGCGTGGTCGGGGGCGAGCCGCCGAAGATCCTGGAGTCCAAGATCCGGGTGGTCGCGGACGCGGCGCGCGAGATCGGCGTGTCGCTGGGCGGCGGCGAGCTGCGGGACGTCGCGGGCGAGATCGAGTGGGCGAAGGTCACGCAGCACCGCCCCGAGGACTACGCGGCGGCGGCCGCGCGGGCGGCGCGGCGGCCGTCCGTCGAGATCGCCGACGTGGCCCGGACGTACGCGATGTACGAGGAGCTGCGGCGGCAGCGCAACCTGCTCGACTTCGAGGGGATGCTCGAGCTGACCGCCGCCGTGCTGACCGAGCACCGGGAGGTCGCCAACCAGGTCCGCGACCAGTACCGGTACTTCGTCGTCGACGAGTTCCAGGACGTCAACCCGCTGCAGAAGATGCTGCTCGACACCTGGCTCGGCGACCGCGACGACATCTGCGTCGTCGGCGACCCCAACCAGACGATCTACTCGTTCACCGGCGCGAGCGCCGCCCACCTGCTGAACTTCACCGCCGACCACCCCGGCGCCAAGGTCGTCCGGCTCGTCCGCGACTACCGGTCGACGCCGCAGGTGGTGGGGCTGGCGAACGGGCTGCTCGGGCGGGCGCCCGCGTCCGGGCACGCGCTGGAGCTGGTGGCGCAGCGCCCGGACGGCCCCGCGCCGCTGTTCAACGAGTACGACGACGAGATCGCCGAGGCCGACGACACCGCGCGGCGCGTCCGCAAGCTCGTCGACGAGGGCGTCCCGTCCCGCGAGATCGCGATCCTGTTCCGGACGAACGCGCAGTCGGAGACGTACGAGTCGGCGCTCGCCGCCGCGAACGTCCCGTACGTCCTGCGGGGCGCGGAGCGGTTCTTCGAACGGCCCGAGGTGCGCGAGGCGGTCGTGCGGCTGCGGGGCGCGGCCCGCGCGGGCGCCGACGCCGAGACCGACGGCACCGGGCTGATCCGGACGGTGCGGCACGTGCTGTCGGGCGCGGGGTTCTCCGACCGCCCGCCCGAAGGGGCCGGCGTTGCGCGCGCGCGGTGGGAGTCGCTGGCCGCGCTGGCGCAGCTCGCCGAGGACATGGCCGCCGACGACCCGCGGGCGGGGCTGCCCGAGTTCGTCGCCGAACTGGAGGAGCGCGCCGCCGCCCAGCACGCGCCGCCGCTGGAAGGCGTCACCCTCGCGTCCCTGCACGCCGCGAAGGGCCTGGAGTGGGACGCGGTGTTCCTCGTGGGCCTCGCCGAGGGCACCGTCCCGATCATCTACGCCAAGACGCCCGCCCAGGTGGAGGAGGAGCGCCGCCTGCTCTACGTGGGCGTCACCCGGGCACGCGCCCACCTGCACCTGTCGTGGGCGCTGTCGCGGTCGCCGGGCGGGGCGCAGGCGCGGCGCCCGTCCCGGTTCCTGGACGGCCTCACCGGCAAGACCGCGACGCACACCCCGGCCCGGCTCGACCGGTCGGCGAAGCGGCGTCCGGCGAAGGGGCCGCAGCCGTGCCGGGTGTGCGGACGCCCGCTGACCGCGGCCGTCGAGCGCAAGCTGGGCCGCTGCGAGGACTGCCCGGCCGAGCTGAACGAGGAGCTGCTGGCCGCCCTCAAGGACTGGCGCGCCGAGGTGTCGGCCGAGCAGCGGATCCCCGCGTACGTCGTGTTCACGGACGCGACGCTGCAGGCCATCGCGGAGCACCGGCCCGAGTCGCGGGAGGAACTCGCCCGGATCCCGGGTGTGGGCAAGGTCAAGCTGGACCGCTACGGCGACGCCGTCCTCGGCCTCTGCGGCGTCTGAACGGGCCCTCCGGGCCAGGGTGAGAGGCCGGTCACACGGCCGGATGAGGGAGACTGTCGGGCGTGAAGGAGACTCTGAAGGCTCTGCTGGACCTGCTGGACCTGGAGCAGATCGAGAACGACATCTTCCGCGGCCGCACGGCCGAGGAGCGGCGGCAACGCGTCTTCGGAGGGCAGGTCGCCGGGCAGGCGCTCGTCGCCGCCGGCCGCACCGTCCCGGTCAACCGCCCCGTGCACTCGCTGCACGCCTACTTCCTGCGGCCGGGCGACCCGCTCGTCCCGATCGTCTACACGGTCGACCGGGTCCGCGACGGCCGGTCCTTCACCACGCGCCGCGTCACCGCCGTCCAGCACGGCAAGGCGATCTTCACGCTGTCCGCGTCGTTCCAGATCGTCGAGGACGGCCCGGAGCATCGGGCGCCGATGCCGGACGCGCCCGACCCGGAGACGCTCCCCGACTCGCTCACCCGGCTCACGCCCCTGTTCGGACGGCGCGGCGCCGAGGAGTTCGTGAACCGGCGGCCCATCGACATCCGGCACGCCACCCCGCTGACCTGGGAGGCCGCCAAGGATCCGGCGCTGGCCACGCCGGAGTCGAAGGTGTGGCTGAAGGTCGACGGGGAACTCCCGGACGACCCGCTGCTGCACGTGTGCCTGATGACGTACGCGTCCGACATGACGCTCCTGGACACCGTCCTGCTCAACCACGGCCTCGCGTGGGGCGACAAGCGGACGATGGGCGCCAGCCTCGACCACGCGATGTGGTTCCACCGCCCGTTCCGCGCCGACGACTGGCTGCTCTACTACCAGGACACCCCGTTCGCAGGGGGCGCACGCGGGCTCGCCCGGGGGCAGGTGTTCACCCGTTCGGGGGAATTGGTGGTGTCCGTGATGCAGGAGGGGCTCGTCCGCGTTTCGGACTGATCGTCCCGCAGCTCTCCCGAGAGTTTCGACGCGGTCGGAACGGCGCGGGTTCCCCGCGATCTTGGTGAAGTGGCCCACAAAACCGCAGGTCAAAAATACCTTGCTCGATTTGCCGAAGTCCCCGTAGTCTCGTACGCGAGCAATCAGGCGGCCGCCTGGTGGATCTTGGTCCGCCCGGTCCG
The DNA here is from genome assembly GCF_000425065.1 of Actinomadura rifamycini DSM 43936. Taxonomy (GTDB): domain Bacteria; phylum Actinomycetota; class Actinomycetes; order Streptosporangiales; family Streptosporangiaceae; genus Spirillospora; species Spirillospora rifamycini. The sequence goes on along the minus strand of NZ_AULB01000008.1, from coordinate 230,810 downwards.
GCCCGAGGAGCCAGAGAGGTGGTGTGCAGTCCGGTGATCTTCACGATGTTCTCGAACACGCCGTCCCGGAACGCCGCATGCCCCGGCTCCCCGACCGCCTATTCCCCGGTGTCCGCCGACGCCCCGCGCATGGCCAGAGTGCGCGGCGCGTCCGCCGGCACCGGCGGTCACGAGCCGATCAGCGGATCAGTCCTCGGCTACGAGGCGATCCCTGCCGTCCGGCGTTGTGCCGAAATCGGCGAGCAGCCGCGTGACCTGCGCGATCTCCGTGATCTGCGCGGCGTCCGCCGTGCGCAGCGATTCCAGGACGAGCAGGGGTGGAGTGTCTTCGACCACCTTCTCGAAGACGTGACCATCCAGGCTTCGGCCACGGCCCGCAAGGGCGCCACCCTGATGGGCGGCGTGTCGGGTCCGTACCCCTGGAGGCGACCGGTCTAGCAAGACACCGGCAAGCCCCCCAGGCCGCGGATCCAGACACCGGATCCGCGGCCTTCTCTTTTGCCCAGACAACCCACCGACACGCCCGTTGAGATCCAACGAGAGGAACAAGGGTGACTGTGATGCAGGGGGCTCTCGCAGTGAGCGAGGAGGACCTCACGCTTCCGTGCCGGACCGACCCGGAGCTGTTCTTCGCCGAGGACCCCGCCGACGTCGAGCTCGCCAAGGCGCTGTGCCAGGAGTGCCCCGTCCGCAAGCAGTGCCTCGCCGGGGCGCTCGAGCGGAAGGAGCCCTGGGGCGTCTGGGGCGGTGAGCTCTTCGTCCGCGGCGTGATCGTGCCCCGCAAGCGGCCCCGCGGCCGCCCCCGGAAGCACCCCCGTCCGGAGGACGTGACCGTCTGAGGGACGGACGACGGCAGCCGCTCACGCGAGCATCGGCGCGGCGACCGCGGGTGATGTGCCCGGGTCGCGCGCCGGACCCGACCGCCGGCGGAGGGCGCGTTTCCGAATTGATACGCGCCTTCCGCCGACCGAAGGGAAACACGAAGACCCCAAAGGGGAAATAACACCCGGGAAGGCATTTCAGAGACCCGGGAGGACGAAATGACGACGATGACCGAAGGACTCGGGATCGAGCCCGAGCCGGCGCCCGCGATCGCCGCCGACGACCTGGCCGTCCGGGTGCGCGCCCTGCGCCGGGCCCGCCGGGACGCGCAGATCCGCGCGTCCCGCGTCCGCCGGGTCCTGCTCGCCCCGACGGCGGCCCCGGACCCCTACGCGAACCCGCGCGGCCGTCCACGGAGGCACGGCCGGGCCTGACCCGGGGTCCGCGAGGTCGCAGGCGGCCGCGCGTCCGCACCCGGCCCCGGGCGCGACGCCGCGGAACGCCTCCCGGCGGACCCGCAAGAGGCGTCCGGCCCCCCACTGCCGGACGCCGCGAAGAAGGGGCCCTGCCCGCCGCACCGGCGCGCAGGGCCCCTTTTTCTTGCTTGCTTGCTTGCCCCTCGGCGTCGCGCACGGAGGGGTCAGCCGGTGACGAGTTCCTCGTCTTCGTCGTCGGCGAAGCCGGGGATCCACTTGCGGGACTCGGCGCGGGCCGGGATTTCGCAGTCGAGCTGGCACAGCACGCCGGTGCCCGCCGACAGGACGCGGTGGATGATCACGTACTCGGGCGGGAGGTTGAGCTGCCGCACCACGTTCGTCGGGCGCAGGTCGGTGACGCGGGCGGCCTGCTCGCGCAGCCACTCGCGGTTGAACCGGAACGTCTCGGTGACGAACGGCTCGGTGATCGGCGCCAGGAACCCCTGCAGCGACTCGGCGTCGATGTCGACGTCCTCGCGGATGAAGTCCTCGCGGCGCAGCGCGTCCTCGACCTCGTCGATGTCGGCCATCGTGCCGATGCGCAGCAGCAGGCCGAGGCGCTGCTGGAACCCGCCCGGGATGTGGTCGACGGCGCCGAAGTCGAGGACGCCGAGGCGCCCGTCGTCGAGCAGCCGGAAGTTGCCCGGGTGCGGGTCGCCGTGCAGGAGCTCGGACCGCTTCGGGCCCGACAGGAGGAACCGGCAGTACAGGAGCGCGGCGTGGTTCCGGGTCTCCTGGTCGCCCTCGCTGATGATCTTCGAGAGCGGGGTGCCGTCGATCCACTCGGTGACGAGGACGTCGCCGGACTGGGCGATCACCTCGGGGATGTAGAAGTCGGGGTCGTCGAGGTACGCCTCGCGGATGATCGTCTGCGACTCGGCCTCGATCTCGTAGTCGAGCTCCTCGGCGACGCGCTCCTTCAGCTCCGCGAGCATCGTCTTGACGTCGAGGCCGGGCATCAGCACGCCGAACATGCGGCCGACCCGGGCGAGCTGGTTGAAGTCGCTGATCAGGGCCTTGCCGGCGCCGGGGTACTGCACCTTGACGGCGACCGTGCGGCCGTCGTGCCAGACGGCCTTGTGCACCTGCCCGATGGACGCGGCGGCGGCGGGCTCGTCGTCGAACTCGGAGAACGAGTCGCGCCAGTCGTCCCCGAGCGCCTGGGCGAGGACCTTGTGGACGGCCGAGGCGGGCAGCGGGGGAGCGGCCTCCTGAAGCTTCGTCAGGGTGGCGCGGTACGGGCCGGCGATCTCCGGCGGCAGCGCCGCCTCGAAGATCGACAGCATCTGGCCGAGCTTCATCGCTCCGCCCTTGAGTTCGCCGAGCACCTTGAACAGCTGCTCGGCGGTGCGCGTCTGGATCTCCATCGCGACGGCCTCGGCGGGCCGCCCGAAGGTCCGCTTCCCCACGCCCAGGGCGGTACGCCCCGCGAAGCCGAGGGGGAGGGACGCCAGCTTTGCTGACCGCGTCACCGCGCGGCGGGGAAGATCGCTCACCCGGCCATTGTCCGCGATCGGCCGCCGTTTCCGCCACAGTGCCGGATGAACAATCGCCATGGCCGGAAACGGTGAACTCGCGTGACCAGCGAAAATGTGGTAAGTGTGCGCTTTCTCACGCGTCTCGGCGCCCCGCCGCGCGGCGCTCGCGGGCCGCAGGGTACGGTGCGTCCCGTGCCCGAAGAGCTGCTCGTCGAACGCCGGCCGGACGGAATCGCCGTTCTCACCCTGAACGATCCGGATCGCCGCAATGCGATGGCCGATGACATGACCGCGGCCTGGAAAAAGGCCGTCGCCGACCTGCGCGCCGATCGCGACGTGCGCTGTGTCGTGATCACCGGTGCGGGCAGCGCGTTCAGTTCCGGCGGCGATCTCTCCTGGCTCGCCGACACGAACTCCGTGGCCGTCCCCGCGCTGCGCGACCGGATGCTGGAGTTCTACCGGACGTGGCTCGCCGTCCGGGACCTGGAGGTCCCGACGATCGCCGCCGTCAACGGGCACGCCGTCGGCGCCGGGCTCTGCCTCGCGCTGGCCTGCGACCTGCGGTACGCCGCCGAGGACGCCAAGCTCCTCGCCCCGTTCACCGCCCTCGGCCTGCACCCCGGCATGGCCGCCACCTGGCTGTTCCCCGAGGTCGCCGGGCTGCCGATCGCCCGCGAGATGCTGCTCGCGGGGCGCGTCCTCACCGGGGCCGAAGCGCAGGCGTCCGGTTTGGTGAACCGCGCCGTCCCCCGGGAGCGGGTGCTGGCCGAGGCGCTGGAGGTCGCCGGACGCGTCGCCGCGCAGGCGCCCGTCGCGACCCGGCTCACGAAGGTCGCGCTGGCCGGAGGAGGCCACCCCGACATGGAGTCCGCGCTGCGCTGGGAGTCGCTCGCGCAGCCCGTCACGATGGCCACGCGGGACATGGTCGAGGGCCTCACCGCGCAGCGGGAGCGCCGCGCCCCGCGCTTCACCGGCGAATGATCAATACCACGGATCGGGGCGTCTAACGGCCGCGATCGGCCCGGCGTAGGTGGCGCGGACGTGTGCGGACGCCTATGAGGTAGTTAAAAGATGGCGTCTGACCTGCGAAAACGCCAAACACCCCCTGTGGCGGACGCAAATTTTTGGGTACGGTTCTGGCGTGCCCCCAAACGTTGAGGTCCGCCGCAGCTCCCGCCGCCGGCGGACGGTGTCCGCCTACCGCGACGGGGACAAGGTGGTGGTGATGGTTCCGTCAAGGCTGAGCAAGGCCGAAGAGGAACAGTGGATCGCGACCATCCTGGAACGGCTGGAGGAGCGCGAACGCAAGCGGCGTCCCAGCGACGCCGACCTTGAGTCCCGCGCCCGCGAACTGTCCCGCCGTTACCTGGACGGCCGTGCCGATCCCGTGAGCGTCCGCTGGGTCGACAACCAGCGCACCCGCTGGGGATCGTGCACACCCGACGACGGGACGATCCGGCTCTCCACGCGGCTGCGCGGCATGCCCGGCTGGGTCGTCGACTACGTCCTGGTCCACGAGCTGGCGCACCTGCTGATCCCCGGCCACGGCGCCGACTTCTGGGAACTGGTCGGCCACTACCCGAAGGCCGACCGCGCCCGCGGCTACCTCGAAGGCGTCGCCGCCGCCGCGCACCTGCCCATGGAGGCGGACGCGCCCGGCGACGACACCGGCAAGGACGCCCACCGCGGCGACGCCCTGCACCGCGCCCGGCGGTACGAGGTCGCCGGTTGAGCACCGCCCGCCTCGCCGCGGTGCTGTCGCACGCCCGCGGCGGTTCCGGCGCGGCGCCGCCCGGCGTCGACCCCGACGCGTTCCGGCTCGCGCTGCTCGAGGACGTCTGCGAGGTCGTCGCCGGCCTCGACCTGGTCGCCCCCGCCCTCGTGCTGGATCCGCCCGACCAGCCGGACGCCGAGGCCGTCACGTGGCCCGGCACGCTGGTCGTCCGCGCCGCGACCCCCGCGGACGCGTTCGCCGCGCTGCACGCCGCCGGCGCGGCGGAGGCCGTGCTGGTCGCCGGCGACGCCCCCGACCTGCCGCCGCTGCTCATCGGCAAGCTGTTCCGCGCGCTCGGCCAGGCCCCGGCCGCCGCGTGCGCCGCCCGTCCGGACGGGCTCGCCGCGCTCGCCGCCCGGCTCCCGCTGCCCGGCTGGCTCGCCGCCGCCCTCACCGGCGTCGACCTCGACACCCCCGACGCGCTCGCCCGGCTCCGCGCCGCCGCGCCCCGCCCCGGGCTCGTCCCGCAGGGACCCGGCTGGCACCGCATCCGCACCGCCGCCGACCTGCGGTACCTCGACCCGGGGCTGGAGGGCTGGGAGACCACCCGGGCCCTGCTGGAGGGGCACCCGCTGCGCGGCTGAACCCGCGTGCGCGGGCCCCGCATCCGCTCGGCCGGTCAGACCCGCACGGCCCGCGCGACGAGGCGGCGCAGCGCGTCGTCCGTCGGCTCGGGCAGCGCGTCCACCGGGAACCACGCGAGATCGTCGGACTCGTCGCTCACCACGTGCCGCGCGCCCGGCGGCGCGACCGCCGCGTACTGGACGTCCAGGTGCCACGAGCCCTGCGGATGGCAGCGCACGGCGTGCCGGTCGAGCTGGACGGGACCCTTCCCCAGCAGCCGCAGGCCGCGGATGCCCGACTCCTCCGTCGCCTCCCGCAGCGCCGCGTCCGCCAGCGTCGCGTCGCCCGGCTCCAGGTGGCCGCCGAGCTGCAGCCACGCTTTGATCTTCGCGTGCAGCGTCAGCAGCACCCGGGTGCGCGTCGCGTCCAGCACGATCGTGCTCGCCGTGATGTGCCCCGCCGCGCACTCCCGCCACAGGCCGTCCTGCGTGTGGTCGCGCAGGTGCCGCAGGAAATCGAGCGCCAGCTCGCGCTGCGCGTCGTCCGGCGCCTGCCAGCGGCGCAGCACGTCGGTCACGTTCCTGCCGAGGGTGACGGTGGCGAGCAGGCGCTCCATATCACCTGTCAATGCATGTCACCCGTCATGCGCGTCACCCGTCATGCGCGCCCGATGCGCGGGTAGCGGGAGTTGACGAGATGGCGCCGCCGTCGCTCCTGGTCGATGGGCCGCTGCCAGCACAGGCTCGCCCGCGCGACCCGCCGCCGGATCACGTTGGTCGACGAACCCGGCTCGTACCGGCAGCCGCTCACCCGGTGCGGCCGCTGCCGGCTCACCGCCGCGGCCCCGCGTCGCCGTCGGGCCCCTCGTCCGGCCCGTCGTCCTTCTTCCCGTCCTCGGACCCGGTCTCCTCGGGCCCGGTCTCCTTGGACTCGGTCTTCTCGGACTCGGTCTTCTCGGACTCGGTCTCCGGGACGTCCTCGCCGCGGGTCAGCTTCGACAGGTCGAGGTCCGACAGGCCCTCCTCGCGGCCGTGCACGAACCCGTCCGGGTCGTCCAGGTCGTCGGAGGTCGGCAGCAGGTCCGGGTGGTCCCAGACCGCGTCGCGGCCGTCCACGCCCCGCACGTCCGTCAGCGTCCGCCACAGCGCCGCCGCCTCGCGCAGCCGCCGGGGCCGCAGCTCCAGCCCCACCAGCGTCGCGAACGTCCGCTCCGCCGGACCGCCGGTCGCGCGGCGCCGCCGCACCGCCTCCGCCAGCTTCCCGGCCTCGGGCAGCCGGTTCTCCGCCGCCCGGTTCACGACCGTGTCGACCCAGCCCTCGACGAGCGCCAGCGTCGTCTCCAGCCGGGCCAGCGCCGCCTTCTGCCGCGGCGACTCCTCCGGCTGCAGCGAGATCTCACCGCCCAGCGCGTCCTGGATCGCCTGCGGGTTGCTCAGGTCGAGGCCCTGCACGGCCTGCTCGATGCCCGACAGGTCGACCGTGATGCCGCGCGCGTACTCCTCGACCGCGCCCAGCAAGTGCGACCGCAGCCACGGGACGTGCGCGAACAGCCGCTGGTGGGCCGCCTCGCGCAGCGCCAGGTACAGCCGCACCTCGTCGCCGGACACCTCCAGGCCCGACCCGAACGCCTCGACGCCCGCGGGCAGCAGCGCCCCGACGCCGTCCGGCGCCAGCGGCAGCCCGACGTCCGCCGAGCCGGTCACCTCGCGGGCCAGCTCGCCGAGCGCCTGCCCGGCCTGCCCGCCGACCATCGCGCCCGCCATCTGCTTGACCATGCCGATCAGCGGCCCGGCCATCGCCTGGACGTCCGCGGGGATCTCGCCGCCGCCGAGCGCGCCGCCCATGGACTCGACCATGCGCGCCGCGATCGGGTCGCAGACCTTCGCCCACACCGGCAGCGTCTGCTCGATCCACTCCGACCGGCTCCACGCCTGCGGCGTCCGGATGCCGGCGGGCAGCGTCGTGCCCTCGTCGAGCCACAGTTCGGCCAGCCGCAGCGCCTCCTCGACCTGGCGCCGCTCGGCGTCCACGATCGACGGGTCGCCCTTCTCGGACACCGAGTGCCGGGCGATGTTCTTGGCCAGATCCCAGTTCAGGGGGCCGCCGCCGGGGCCGCCCGCACCGGCCGCGCCCTGGCCGCCGATCATGTCGGCGAAGCGGTGCAGCATGTCGGCGAACTGCGCCATGTCGCCGCCCATGGCCTTGAATGGATCCTGGGGCCGGTCGTCGTCTCCGTCACCGGGACGGTTGAAGCCGAAGGGAGTGTCACTCATATCGGTTCGCCCCTGGGATGCATGATGGGCTCATATCCGCAACGTTAGCCGGTCCCGGCAAGGTCGCGAACAAAAGGAAGGGGGCACCTCCGTGGCAACGGGCAAGGTTCGCCCTCGGCGTAGCAAGGGCCCGGTCGTCGCGGTCACCGGCGCGGCCACCGGGGCGGGGCGGCTGCTGGCCGCCCGGCTCGCCGAGCGCGGGGAGATCCGCAAGGTCGTCGCCATCGACGGGCAGCGAGGGGACGTGCCCGGCGTCACGTGGCGCGTCATGGACGTCCGCGACCCGCTGCTGTCGGGCCGGCTGTCGGACGTCGACGTCATCGTCCACCTCGACGTCGAGCAGTCGCCCGAGATCGACCAGCGGGAACGCCGCACCCACAACGTGCGGGGCGCGCAGACCGTCGTCACCGCCGCGGCCGCCGCGCGCGTCCGCCGGGTCGTCCTCGTCACCAGCGCCATGGTGTACGGCGCCGAGCCCGGCAACGACGTCCCGCTCCCCGAGGACGCGCCGCTGCTCGCCGAGGCCGACACCGGCATCGCCGGCGACCACCTGGAGATCGAGGAGCTGGCCGCCGCCGCGCCGCGCACCCACCCCGGGCTCGACGTCACCGTCGTCCGCCCGGCCGCGCTCGTCGGGCCCGGCGTCGACACCCTCGTCACCCGCCACTTCGAGGCGCCGCGGCTCCTGTCGGTCAAGGGCAGCACCCCCGGCTGGCAGTTCTGCCACATCGAGGACCTCGCGTCCGCCCTCGACCTGGTCGTCACCGAGGACGTCCCCGGCCCGGTCGCCGTCGGCTGCGAGGGCTGGATCGGCCCCGACGAGGTCGCCGAGATCACCGGCAAGCGCGGCTTCGAACTGCCCGCCGCCCTCACCTTCGGGACGGCCCAGCGGCTGCACCGGCTCGGCATGACCCCGGCGCCCGCCACCGAACTGCGCTACGTCGCCTACCCGTGGGTCGTCGACTGCGCCCGGCTCCGCGCCGCCGGCTGGAAGCCCATGTACGACAACGCCGCCGCCCTCCGCGGGCTGATGGACGAGATCGCCGGACGGCACGCGGTCGTCGGCCGCCGCGTCGGCGGCCGGGAAGCCGCCGCCGCGACCGCCGCGGGCGCCACCGTCGCCGCGATCGGCGCCGCCGCCGCGATCCGCCGCGCCCGCAAGCGCCGGCGGGTCTGACCGCGGACGCGCGGACGGCGAGGGCCGCCGCCCGGGTGCGGGCGGCGGCCCTCGGTCGTCCTCGCGGCCCCGGCTACGACTCCGGCTTGGCCTCCTGGGCGGTGGCGAGCGCGTCCCGCGCCTTCTTGATCGCCTCCCAAGCCTGGCCCATCTTGTCGTAGTCCAGGTTCTTCTGCGCGTCCTCGTAGTCGGTGACGGCCTTCTTCAGATCGTTGATCGCCTGCTGCGCCTCCGGCGTGAGGGCGCCCCCGGCACCGGCGTCGCCGGCCGCGGGCTCACCGCCGTCCGCCTGCTCGCCCTCCTTCTCGTCGCCGGGCGGGGCGCCGTCCCCGACGATCTGGTTCAGCGCCTCGTCCAGCGTGTTCGCGAGGACGATCGTGTTGCCGTACCGCGCCAGCACCGCGCCGAGGACGGGATACGGCTGCTTGGCGCTCTCCTGGATCGCGTACATCGGCTCCACGTACAGCAGCCCGCCGCTGAACGGGATCGTCAGCAGGTTGCCGCCGACCGTGTCGGTCTGACCGAGCCTCAGCTCGTTCAGGTCCTTCTTGACGCCGGGATCGGTCTCGAACTCGTTCTGCACCTGGCTGAGGCCCGGCGGCTGCGCGTTCCGCGGCATCTGCAGGACGCTGATCTTGCCGTAGTCGCGTCCGGGCGTGGAGCCCACCGCCATGAACGCCGCGAGCTGCTGGTTGTTGCGCGGGTTGAACACCGTGGTCAGCGAGAACGACTTCTGCTCCTCGCCCGGCAGCCGCAGGCTCTGGTAGTAGGGCGGCTGCCGCTTGCCCTTCGCGCTCGGGTCCTCCGGGACCTCCCAGAAGCCCTCACCGCTGTAGAAGGCGGCCGGGTCGGTCACGTGGTACTTCGCGAGGATCGTCCGCTGCACCTTGAACAGGTCCTGCGGGTAGCGGAAGTGCTTCTCCAGCTCCGGAGGGATCTGCGACCGGTCCTGGACGGTCCCGTCGAAGACCTTCATCCACGTCTTGAGGATCGGGTCCTTGTCGTCCCACTGGTACAGGCGCACCGAGCCGTCGTAGGCGTCCACCGTGGCCTTGACCGAGTTGCGCATGTAGTTGACGTGGTCGTCGGCCTGCCGCGCCACCGCCGACCGGGTGTCGGTGATGGTGTCGCGGGTCGCCTCGCCGAGGCTGATCTCCTCCGAGTACGGGTAGTTGTTCGACGCCGTGTAGCCGTCGACGATCCAGACGATCCGCCCGTTCACCACCGACGGGTACGGGTCGCCGTCCAGCTTCAGCCACGGCGCGGCCTTCTGCACGCGCTCCAGCGGCGACCGGTCGTACAGGATCTTCGCCCCGTCGTTGATCGCGCCCGACAGCAGCAGGTTCTTGTCCTGGAACTTCGTCGCGTACAGCAGCTTGTTGAAGAACGCGTCGATGGAGACGCCGCCGTCCCCGTCGTAGTTGCTCGTCTGCTGGCCGTTATCGCTGTTGTCGGGGTAGTTCAGCTCCTCCTGGCCCTTGCCGCCGACCACCGAGTACGTCGGCGTCCGCTCCCCGAAGTAGATCTCCGGGCGCGCCACGTTGATCCGCTGGTTCGCCGACACGGGCATGTCGCGGGTGATGTAGTCCGGCACGCCGCCGCCGGCGAGCCGGTCCGCGTACGCCGACACGAACCCGTACCCGTGCGTGTAGACCATCCGGTCCTTGATCCAGCTGTGCTGCCCCTCCGGCGCGCCCGACAGTTCGCGGAGCGCGACGACCGTGTCGACCATCTCCCCGTCGATCTCGTACCGGTCCATGTCGAGGATGTCGGGGAAGTTGTAGAACGGCCGGATGCGCTGCTGCTGCTTGAACGTCTCGCCCACGACGTTCGGGTCCAGGATGCGGGCGCCGTCCAGCTTCTCCGCCTCCGCCCGCATCGTCGCCTGATCGGTCTTCGGCTGCCCGCCGTACTGGACGAGCTCGGCGCCCTCCACCCCGAAGGCGTTCCGCGTCGCCTCGATGTTGCGCTCGATGAACCGGCGCTCCTTCGCCAGCTCGTCCGGCTTCACCTGGAACTGCTGGATCAGCAGCGGGTACATCCCGCCCAGCAGGATCGCCGACAGCACCAGCAGCGTGAAGCCCACGCCCGGCAGCATCATCCCCCGGCGCAGCAGATTGCTGAAGAACATGATCGCGCACAGCACCGCGATGACCGCCAGGATCGTCTTCGCGGGCATCAACGCGTTCACGTCCGTATAGGACGCGCCCGTCGTCACGCCCCGTTCCGAATGGACGAGCCCGTACCGGTCGTACCAGTACGCGACCGCCTTCAGCAGGACGAACAGGCCCGCGAGCACCGACAGGTGCGCCCGCGCGGGCGGGCTCGCCTTGTCGCCCGGCCCCTGCAGCCGCAGCCCCCCGTACAGGTAGTGCACCATCACCGCGGCGATGATCGACAGGATCACCGTCGTGAACACGACGCTCAGCAGCAGCCGGATGAACGGGTACGTGAAGACGTAGAACGAGACGTCCTTGTGGAACTGCGGGTCCTCGACGCCGAACGACGTCCGGTTCATGAACGCCAGCCACGTCGGCCACTGCCCCGACACCGACGCGCCCGTGAAGACGCCCAGCAGCCCGAGCATCGTGATCGCGATCAGCCGCCGCCGCGGATCGATCACCGACCGGTACCGCTCCAGCCCCTGCTGCTCCACCGACAGCGGCCGGTACGCGGGCCGCAGCCGATAGGCCACCAGGACGTTCGCGCCCACCAAGAGCGCCATCAGCAGTCCCGCCCCGAAGAACAGGACCGCCCGCGCCTGCAGTTGCGTCGTGAAGACCGTCTCGAAACCGATCGACCGATACCACAGCAGGTCGGTATAGAAGGCGGTGAAGACTAGAAAAGCCACCAGCAACACGGCCAGCGCCACCAGCACAGGCAGCAACAGCCGCGTTCGCCCGCCGCCGGCTCGGCGTCCGAGGCCGGGAGTCCGGAAGGTCAAGGCCCCACTCCGATCGAGATCGCGCCCACCGGCCGCCCGCCGGTGCTGTGTAAGCAACTTACCGACTGGAACGGGGGTTCCAGCATGTCCCCGGACCGATTGGGGGAAAGATGGGCCCGTGAGCCTTCTGGAAGAAGTCGTCCTGGACCTCGAACGCCATACCGCACAGGAAGGATGGGACGCCGCACCCCGCCTCTACGCCCTCGTCCGCAGCTCCGAACTGCGGGCCGCCGAACCCGACCTCGCCGACCAGCTCGGCCTGCCCCCCGACGGCGACACGCTCGCCGCCCTCGAACAGCCCGCCCTCCCCGAACAGGCCGCCGTCGAGGACGCCCTCGCCGCCATCGCCTGGCCCGACGCCGTCGACGGCTGCGCCCTCGTCATCGAACGGGTCGTCCTGCCCCCCGAAGTCGAAGACGACATCCCCGACGACGAAGCCGAAGCCGCCGCGTTCGCCGCGCAGCACCCCCGGCGCGAGGACGTCCGCATGATCGTCGGCGTGCTGCGGGACGGCGCCCGCCACTCCGCCCTCCGGCTCCGCCGCCACGACGCCGACGACGAGGTGCTCGCCGGGCCCGACCTCGTCCCCGCACTCGCCGAAGCGCTCGCCGGCACCTTCGAACCGGACGAACCCGAAGATCCGTCCTGAAGGTAGTGTTCGAGACGTGAACGACGACAGCGCCGAAGCACCCGACGTCATCCGGCTCATCGGCGTCCGCGAGACGCCCCTGTCCGTCGACGAGGTCTTCGGCGCCGTCGCGGACCCCGCCGCCGGCGGCACCGCCCTGTTCGTCGGCACCGTCCGCGACCACGACCACGCGCGCGCCGTCGACGCCCTCTCCTACAGCGCCCACCCCACCGTCGAACGCGAACTGCGCGCCGTCATGGAGAAGGTCGCCGCCGACTTCCCCGTCCGCGCCCTCGCCGCCCTCCACCGCGTCGGCGACCTCCGCATCGGCGACCTCGCCGTCGTCGTCGCCGCGTCCTGCCCGCACCGCGCCGAAGCGTTCGAAGCGTGCCGCCGCCTCATCGACGACCTCAAGGCGCACGTCCCCATCTGGAAGCACCAGACGTTCGCCGACGGAGGCGACGAATGGGTCGGGGCCTGCTGACACCGCCGTGCCGCATAGAGTTCCGACCATGTCTCGTCGTGCCGCCACGCTCACCGTCGCGAGCGTGCTCGTCCTGGTACTGGCCCTCGTCGGCTCCCTCATGCCCGTCCCGTACGTCACGCTGATGCCGGGACCCACGCAGAACACCCTCGCCGACAACGCCAAAGGCGAATCCCTCATCGCCATCGACGGGCGGCAGACCTACCCCACCGAAGGGCACCTCAACTTCACCACCGTCACCTACCGCGGCGGCCCCGGCGGACGCATCGACCTCCTCACCGCCCTCCGCGGCTGGCTCGACGGCGACACCGCCGTCGTCCCCGAAGAGACGATCTTCCCCGAGGACGAGTCGCCCGAAGAGGTCGACGAGCAGAACACCCGGCAGATGCGCGACTCCCAGCAGGACGCCGAAGCCGCCGCCCTGCACGAACTCGGCATCCCCGTCGGCACCCGCGTCGTCGTCGACAGCGTCCAGAAAGGGCGGCCCGCCGACGGCAAACTCAAAGCCGGCGACGAGATCACCGCCGTCAACGGCACCGACATCACCAAAGTGCAGCAGGTCAGCGACGTCATGGGCGGCGTGACGCCCGGCGACACCGTCACCCTCACCGTCCGCCGCGACGGCAACGACACCGACCAGGCGATCACCACCGCCAAAGGACCCGACGGCGGCGCCGTCATCGGCGTCGTCCTCGCCGGCGACTACAAGTTCCCCTTCGAGATCGACATCAGCATCGGCGACATCGGCGGCCCCTCCGCCGGCCTCATCTTCTCCCTCGCCATCATCGACAAACTCACCCCCGGCGCCCTCACCGGCGGCAGGTTCGTCGCCGGCACCGGCACCATCACCCCCGACGGCCAGGTCGGCCCCATCGGCGGCATCGAACAGAAGATGATCGCCGCCCGCCGCGCCGGCGCCACCGTCTTCCTCACCCCCGAAGGCAACTGCGCCGCCGCCGTCAAAGCCCGCCCCGACGGCCTCCGCCTCATCCGCGCCGACACCCTCAAAAGCGCCCGCCAAGCCCTCGACGCCCTCACCACCGGCAACGGCACCGTCCCCGCCTGCACCGGCTGAAACCAATTTGCGCAAGCCCCCCGCGCCCCATAGAGTTAAGACATCAACGCGACGCGGGGTGGAGCAGTTCGGTAGCTCGCTGGGCTCATAACCCAGAGGTCGCAGGTTCAAATCCTGCCCCCGCTACGAATCGGGGATCCCCTGGTCGGTGGACTTCGTCCACCTTCCGGGGGATTCTTCGCGTTTTACCGGGGGGGCGACCCCCCGAACCCCCCGGGCCGCCTGCCTCCCCCGCCCGCCCGCCCCTGGGGCTTCGCCCCTAGACCCCCTTTTCGCGGGGGCTGGCCGTGGGAATCCTGGGGCGGATCTTCGGGCGGGAATCTGGTGGGGGGCCGGGGAGCGTGGTTATGATCGGCCGACATGGCCGAAAGTGGGCCTAAGCAGCGGTTTTGTGGAGGCGCCCATGTCCGGATCGGTCGCTCGTGCCCGGCAGCACTCGTACGGCGATCTCCTGCACCGGACGGCCCGGCGGTACCCCGGGAAGGCGGCGGTCGTCGACGGGGACGTCCGGTGGACGTTCGCGGAGTTCGACGCGGCCGTGAACCGGACGGCGCACGCGCTCGCCGCGCGGGGGCTCGGGAAGGGCGACCGGCTCGCGCTGGTGAGCCACAACTGCAGGCAGTACGCGGTGCTGGCGTTCGCGACGGCGAAGCTCGGCGTGGTGCTCGTCCCGGTGAACTTCATGCTCAACGCGGACGAGATCGGCTACATCCTCGGGCACTCCGGGGCGTCCGGGATCGTCGCCGAGGACGTGCTGGTGCCCGTGGCCGAGAAGGCGCTCGCGATCGCGGGCGTCGAGGGCGGGGTCCGGGGCGTGATCGGCGCGCCGGCCGACGGGTGGGAGGACGTCGACGCGTGGGCCGCGCAGGGCCCCGACGGCGCCCCGGACGTGCCGGTCGAGGACGACGATCCGCTGCGGCTCATGTACACCTCGGGGACCGAGTCGCGGCCCAAGGGCGTCGTGCTGACGAGCCGGTCGCTGATCAGCCAGTACGTGAGCTGCGTCATCGACGGGGAGATGAGCGCCGACGACGTCGAGGCGCACGCGCTGCCGATGTACCACTGCGCGCAGCTCGACTGCTTCTTCAGCGTCGACGTGTACCTGGGGGCGACGAGCATCATCCTGCCGGGGCCGGACCCCGCGCGGCTGCTGGAGACGATCGAGCGCGAGAAGGTCACCAAGCTGTTCTGCCCGCCGACCGTGTGGATCTCGCTGCTGCGGCACCCCGACTTCGACGTCCGGGACCTGTCGAGCCTGCGGAAGGGCTACTACGGCGCGTCGCCGATGCCGGTGGAGGTGCTGCGGGAGCTGCAGCGGCGGCTGCCGGACGTGCGGCTGTGGAACTTCTACGGGCAGACCGAGATGGCGCCGCTCGCCACGATCCTGCGGCCGGACGAGCAGCTGGAGCGCGCCGGGAGCGCCGGGCGCGCGGCGATCAACGTCGAGACGATGCTGGTGGACGACGACGGGAACCCGGTGGCCCCGGGGGAGATCGGCGAGATCGTCCACCGCAGCCCCCACGCGGCGCGGGGCTACTACCGCGACGAGGAGAAGACCGCCGAGGCGTTCCGCGGCGGGTGGTTCCACTCGGGCGACCTCGGGATCATGACCGAGGACGGCTACCTGTCGGTGGTCGACCGGAAGAAGGACATGATCAAGACGGGCGGCGAGAACGTCGCGAGCCGCGAGGTCGAGGAGGCGATCTACGAGCTGGAGGGGGTCGCGGAGGTCGCGGTGTTCGGGATCGGCCATCCGCACTGGATCGAGGCCGTCACGGCCGTGGTGGTGCCGAAGGCGGGGGCGTCCCTCGGCGTCGACGACGTGAACGCGCACGCCCGGGAACGGCTCGCCCCCTACAAGCGGCCGAAGTACGTGGTGATCGCCGAGTCGCTGCCGAAGAACCCGAGCGGCAAGATCCTCAAGCGCGAACTCCGCGCGGCCCACGCCTCCCTGGCTCAGGAGTAGTCCAGGTGGGGGGCGAGGGTCAGGGACAGGTGGAGGGTGAGGCGGTCCTGGCCGTCGGCGAGGGATAGGGACGTCAGCTCCTCGATGCGCCGCAGGCGGTGGTAGAGCGTCTGCCGGTGGACGTTCAGCGCGCGGGCGGCGGCCTGGACGCTGCCCGCGTGGTCGAGGAAGGTGCGGGCGGTCGCCTCGAGGTCGGGGTGGTCGCGCAGGGCGCCGGGGACCCGGACGGCCTCGGCGAGCGCGTCGTCGGGGGCCGTGCGGAGGAGCCGCAGCGCGCCGAGCGACGTCCAGGTGCGGGTCTCGCCGGGGGCGGCGACGCGGGCGGCGACGCGGGCGCGGAGCCAGCCCTCGTGGACGGCGTCGAGGGCGGACGACCTGGTGTGCAGGCCCGCGCGGACGGGCGCGCCGCGCTCCTCGAGGAGGCGCCGGGCGCGGTCGATGACGGGGCGGGGCGCGACGCCGGACGGGATCAGCAGCACGTGGTCGCGCTGCCAGAGCGTGGGCAGCACGGAGTGCGGGAGCATCCACGGGTTCAGCGGGACGGGCGCGTCGGTGCGCAGGACGGCGACGGCGAGGGGCGGTTCGGGGGCGGCTGACTCGGCGAGTTCGGCGGCGGCCTGGGCGCGGACGTCGGGTTGCGAGGACAGCAGGTCGGCGACGCGCCAGCCGAGGTCGTCGCGTTCGCGGGCGCGGCGGGCCATGAGCAGCCCGGCGCGCTCGCAGAGCGGCAGGGCGCGGGCGGCCTCGGCCGAGCTGATCCTCTCCTCATCGTCGAGGAGCCACAGGTAGCCGTAGGTGACGTCGTTCCAGCGGACGGGCAGGCACAGGCGGCCGAGCTGGCCGAGGGCGGCGTCGGCGGGGATGCGGACGGGCCCGGTGGCGCGGGCGATGCCGTGCCGCTCGAAGCGGGTCCGGACGGCCTCGGTGGCGCGGCGGTGCAGGATCGACTCCATCCGGACGGGGTCGATCGTGTCGCCGTGCGCGGCGTAGGCGACGAGGTGGAAGTCGCGGTCCTCCAGCGTGGCGGGCGCGCCGAGCAGGTCGGCGGACAGTTCGACGATCTCTTGGAGGTCCATGGCACCTGTTACATATGGATGAAGAGTTCGGCTTCCGAAAGTGGCATCTGACTATACGCGGTCGGGCAAAGCCGGTTTAGCGTGCGAAGTGTCCAACGCAGTTCGGAGGCCCTGATGCTGAGTCCGCTCCTTCTGGCGGCCGCGCGCAGCGAGCGTGCGCGCGGTCTCGTGACCGCCGTACCCGTCACGCGCGGCGTCGTCGACCGGTTCGTGGCGGGCGAGGACCTCGCCGCGGCCGTGCGGGCGGTGCGGGAGCTGAACCGGGACGGCCTGCAGGTCACGCTCGACCACCTCGGCGAGGACACGCTCGACCGGGCGCAGGCGGAGGCGACGCGGGACGCGTACCTGGCGCTGTTCGAGGCGCTGGGGGAGTCCGCGCCGGGGGCGGACGCGTCGCTGAAGCTGTCGGCGCTCGGGCAGGCCCTGGACGACCGGCTCGCGCTGGACAACGCGCGGACGATCTGCGCCGCGGCGCAGCGGGCCGGGATGACGGTCACGCTCGACATGGAGGACCACACGACGGTCGACTCGACCCTCGGCGTGCTGCGGGAACTGCGGGCCGACTTCCCGTGGGTCGGCGTCGCGATCCAGTCGATGCTGCGGCGGACCGAGGGCGACCTGCGGGACCTCGCGGGGGAGGGGTCGCGGGTCCGGCTCGTCAAGGGCGCCTACGCCGAGCCGTCGTCGGTCGCCTACCAGAGCAGGCACGAGGTCGACCGCGCCTACGTGCGGGGCCTGAAGCTGCTGATGGCGGGGGACGGGCGCCCGATGGTGGGCAGCCACGACCCCCGCATGATCGACATCGCGCTGGCGCTGGCCGCCGAGAACGACCGCAAGCCCGACTCGTTCGAGTTCCAGATGCTCTACGGCATCCGCGCCGGCGAGCAGCGCCGGCTGGCGGAGGACCACACGATGCGGGTCTACGTGCCCTACGGCGCCGACTGGTACGGCTACTTCATGCGGCGCCTGGCCGAGCGTCCCGCCAACCTCGTCTTCTTTCTCCGTTCGTTCGTCTCACGCTGACCAGGAGGCACATTCATGGACGCCGTCACCAACGTCCCGACCCCGGTGAACGAGCCGGTGCGGGGTTACGCGCCCGGCAGCGCCGAGCGGGCCCGGCTGGAGGCGAAGCTCGCCGAGCTCGGCGGCGCCGCGCCGGTGGACCTGCCGATGACGATCGGCGGCGAGCGGCGGCTCGGCGCCGGCGCGAAGGTCGCCGTCGTGCAGCCGCACCGGCACGCGGCGGTGCTCGGGACGTACGGCACGGCCACGCGGGACGACGCGCGGGACGCGATCGCCGCGGCGCTGGCGGCCGCGCCGGCGTGGCGCGCGATGTCGTTCGACGACCGCGCCGCGATCTTCCTGCGGGCCGCCGACCTGCTGTCCGGCCCGTGGCGGGAGACGATCCTCGCCGCGACGATGCTCGGGCAGTCCAAGACCGTCCAGCAGGGCGAGATCGACAGCCCGTGCGAACTGGCGGACTTCTGGCGGTTCAACGTCCACTTCGCGCGCGGGCTCATCGCCGAGCAGCCGATCAGCTCCCCGGGCGTCTGGAACCGGTCGGACCTGCGGCCGCTGGAGGGCTTCGTCTACGCGATCACCCCGTTCAACTTCACGGCGATCGCGGCGAACCTGCCGACCGCGCCCGCGATGATGGGGAACGTGGTCGTCTGGAAGCCGTCCCCGACCCAGACGTACGCGGCCGTCCTCACCATGCGGCTCCTCGAGGAGGCCGGGCTGCCGCCGGGCGTCATCAACCTGGTGACCGGTGACGGGCTCGAGGTCTCCGACGTCGCGCTGGAGCACCCCGACCTGGCCGGGATCCACTTCACCGGCTCGACCGCGACGTTCAAGCACCTGTGGAAGACGGTCGGCGCGAACATCGACAAGTACCGCTCCTACCCGCGCCTCGTCGGTGAGACGGGCGGCAAGGACTTCGTCGTCGCGCACCCGTCCGCCGACCCCGACGTCCTGCGGACCGCGCTCGTGCGGGGCGCGTTCGAGTACCAGGGGCAGAAGTGCTCGGCGGCGTCGCGCGCGTACGTCCCCCGGTCGATCTGGGAGAACGGGTTCCGGGAGCGGCTCGCCGAGGAGGTCGACGGGCTGACGATGGGCGACGTCGCCGACCTGTCGAACTTCATGGGCGCCGTCATCGACGAGCGGGCGTTCGCGAAGAACAAGGCCGCGATCGACCGGGCCGCGGACGACCCGTCGGTCCGGATCGTCGCGGGCGGGACCTACGACGACTCCGTCGGCTACTTCGTGCGCCCGACCGTGCTCGTGTCGGACGACCCCGAGAACGAGATCTTCCGCACCGAGTACTTCGGGCCGGTCCTGGGCGTCCTGGTGTACGAGGACGACCGGTACGACGAGATGCTCGCGCAGATGGAGTCGGTGTCGGACTACGCCCTGACCGGCGCCGTCATCGCGACCGACCGGGCCGCCGTCGCGCACACCGCCGAGGTGCTGCGGTTCGCCGCGGGCAACTTCTACGTCAACGACAAGCCCACCGGCGCGGTCGTCGGCCAGCAGCCGTTCGGCGGCGCGCGGGCGTCCGGCACGAACGACAAGGCCGGGTCGGTGTTCAACCTCCTGCGGTGGACGTCCCCGCGTTCGATCAAGGAGACGTTCGTCCCGCCGACGGACTACCGCTACCCGCACATGGGCTGACGCGCCCGCGCGCGAGCCCGCGCGTGAGCCCGCTCCGACGCCCGCGACCCGTCCCGGTCGCGGGCGTCGCGCACGCCCGAGAGGAAGTTCGCGCAGGTTGTACTCTTTGGTCGTGTTCATGACATGCCGCCGCGCCGCCCCTCCGCCGACGCGTGACCGGCCCCCGGCCGTCCGGAGGCGGGCCGTCCGGAGGCGGGCGTGACGGACGGGCCGGGCCTCACCGCCGGGACCGAACTCGACGGCAGGTACCGCCTGGAGAGCGTGCTGGGCCGCGGCGGCATGGGCGAAGTCTGGCGCGCCGTCGACCTGCGGCTCCGCCGCCCGGTCGCCGTCAAAGTACTGCCCGCCGAACTCGCCGACGTCCCCTGCGCGATCGACCGGTTCGAGCGGGAGGCCGAGGCCGCCGCCGCCCTCCAGCACCCCGGCATCACCGTCGTGTTCGACGTCGGCCGCACCGGCGGGCTCGCCTACCTGGTGATGGAACTCCTCGAAGGCGAGGACCTCCGGGCCGTCGTGCGCCGGCACCCCCGCGGCCTCCCGGTCGCCGACGCCGTCGCCCACGCCGCCCGGCTCGCCGACGCCCTCGCCGCCGCCCACGCGCGCGGCATCGTGCACCGCGACATCAAACCCGCGAACCTCTTCGTCCTCACCGACGGACGCCTCAAACTGTGCGACTTCGGCATCGCCGGCCTCGCCGACGCCGCCACCCGGCTCACCCGCGACGGCCAGACCGTCGGCACGCCCCTCTACATGGCGCCCGAGCAGTTCGGCGGCGGCGCCGTCGACGCCCGATCCGACCTGTACGCCCTCGGCTGCGTCCTCTACGAACTCCTCACAGGCGAACCGCCCTTCAGCGCCGCCACCGGGCTCGCGCGGCTGATGTACGCGCACCTCAACGAGGCCCCGCCGCCGCTCACCGCCACCCGACCGGACGTCCCGCCGCGGCTCGAGGCACTCGTCCGCGACCTCCTCGCCAAGCCGATGGACGAACGCCCCGCCGGCGCCGAAGCCGTCGCGTCCCTCCTGCGCGACACCCTGCGGCCGGGCCCCCCGCCCCCGCCCGCCGCCGTCCCGCCCGCCGCCGTCCCGCCCGCCGGACCACCGCCCCGCATCCCGGGCGCACCCCTCCCGCCCCCCGTCCCCCCGCACGGCGGCGGACCGTCCGGACGGGCGATCGCCGCCCTCTGCACGGCACTCGCGGCCGCCGCCGTCCTCGTCGGCGTCACCGCCTTCATCGTCCTCGACCGCGCACCCGACCGCCGAGCGAACGCCGCACGCGTCCAACCCCCCGCCACACCCACCACACCCACGACGACCCCGGCATCCCCGACCCCGCCGGCCGCCCACACAATCGTCTACACGGTCACCGGCAGCCTGCCCGAAGCCCAAGTCCAGGTCTTCCACCCAGACGGCGGCACATCCACCCGAACCGTCAAACTGCCATGGACCGGAAAATACGAAGTCCCCAACTTCACGATCCTCGGCGTCAGCGGCAACACCGGCACCCGAACCGGAACCATCCGATGCAGCATCGGCGTAGACGGCGAAGTCGTCCAACGACGCTCCTCCGAAGGCCGGTTCGCCAGCGTCAGCTGCCAGTACCAGGAACCCCTCTCCTGACCACGACCACGACACCGGCCGCCCGCAACGCCGCAACCTCCATCAATTTGCGCAAGCCCCCCGCGCCCCATAGAGTTAAGACATCAACGCGACGCGGGGTGGAGCAGTTCGGTAGCTCGCTGGGCTCATAACCCAGAGGTCGCAGGTTCAAATCCTGCCCCCGCTACGAATCGGGAATCCCCTGGTCGGTGGACTTCGTCCCCCTTCCAGGGGATTCTTCGCGTTTTACCGGGGGGGCGACCCCCCGAACCCCCCGAGCCGCCCCTCGGGTGCGCTTGGGTGGGGCTGGGTGGCCGCCGTTTCCGTCTGATGCCGGGCGTAAGTGGGGATGGGCGTTCGAGTCGATCCTCTCCGGTGCCCTCTGGTCGGCTCGGGAGGGTGGACTTGAGCACGTTGGGTGGGCGGATAGCGTGTCGGGCATGCAGCGCAGGGTTCTGGCCGGTCTCGCGGACGTCGTCTGCGTGGTGGCCTTCGTGGTGATCGGGCGGGCCGAGCACGACGGGTCCGGTGGGCTGAGCGGATTCGCCGCGACGCTCTGGCCGTTCGCCGTCGCCGTCGCCGCCGGATGGGCGATCGGGCGCGTATGGCGGCGGCCCGAGGCGGTCGTGCCCGCCGGGGTGGTCGTGTGGGCGTCGACGGTCGCCGTCGGGATGCTGCTCAGAGCCGTGTCCGGGCAGGGCACGGCGCCCGCCTTCGTGATCGTGTCGCTGCTCTTCCTCGGGGCGACGATGCTCGGCTGGCGCGCAGTCGCGCTGCTGCGGGCGCGCAAGGTCGCCGCCGCCGAATGACCGGGCGGTCTTTTTGGTGATTCCTCCCGGTTGACGTGGACTGCCGGGCGCTGGTGAAGTTACCCACGAGTCACGTGGGTGACCGATCTCGGCATGTCGAAAGGGACACGATGGCATCTGCGCTGCGCGCTTGGCTGGACAAGCCGAACCCCGAACGCGGCGTTCACCTGGCGACCGACGACGGCGGGTGGGACTTCCGCGACTACGGTGCGCTGGCGGCCGCCGCGCGGCGCACCGCCGGGGCGCTGATCGAGGAGGGCGTCCGGCCCGGCGACGTGGTGTGCGTGATCCTGCCCACCGACTACACCTGCGTCGAGACCTACTTCGGGGTGTGGGCCGCCGGGGCGACCGTGTGCCTGATCACCCCGCCGCTGTTCCAGGACGGCGACGACTACGTCGCGCACGTCGCGGCGATCCTGCGGCAGGCTCGGCCGGCGCTGGTGGTGGCGTCCGACGGCCTCGCGGACTACGCCGGACGGGCGATGGCCGACGCGGGGATCGAGGGGACGCCGTGGCGCCCCCGGCAGGGCGACGACGTCGCGGTGCAGCCCGCCGGGGAACTGGCGCTGCTGCAGTTCACGTCCGGGTCGAGCGGGTCGCCGCGCGGCGTGATGGTCACCTGGGAGAACCTCGAGGCCAACAGCGAGCTGATCGCGCGGACGGCCGGGTTCGAGGACGAGCAGGTCGTCGCGTCCTGGCTGCCGCTCTACCACGACATGGGGCTCATCGGGACGTTCCTGACGCCGATCGCGCGGCAGGGGATGCTGCGGCTGATGCGGCCCGACCACTTCATCCGCGACCCCGCGCGCTGGATCCGCTGCTTCGCGGAGGCTGCGCACACGGCGGCGCCGCCGTTCGCGTACGCGTACTGCGCGCGCCGGGTGAAGCCGGAGCAGCTCGAGGGGCTCGACCTGTCCGGCTGGAAGATGGCGCTGATCGGCGCGGAGCCGATCGACCCGCATGCGCTGGAGGTGTTCGCGCAGCTCGTCGAACCGTTCGGGTTCGACCGGTCGGCGTTCCGGCCCGCCTACGGGATGGCCGAGACGACGCTGCTCGTCACCATGGACAACGCGTGGCGGCCCCCGCTGGCGGTGCGGCCCGACCCGGACGCGCTGTCGTTCGGCGAGCCCGTCCGGATCCTGGAGCAGCACCCGCTCGGCCCGCGGTCGCTCGGCGCGAAGGCCGGCTGGATCGTCGGCTGCGGGACGCCCGAGGACGACGTCCCGGTGGCGATCGTGGACGACGAGGGCCGCGAGCTCGGCGAGGGGCTGCTCGGCGAGATCGTCGTCGGCGGCGCGTCGGCGTGCCCGGGGTACTACGCGGGCGCGGAAGCCAAGTCGACGCGGTTCTCCGGCGGCCGGGTGTTCACCGGGGACGCCGGGTTCTTCCACGAGGGGCAGCTGTTCGTCCTCGGCCGGATGGGCGACAGCATCAAGGTGCGGGGCCGCTCGGTCTACGTCGAGGACCTCGAAGCGAAGATCGCCGAGAGCACGGGCCTCGGCAAGGGCCGCATCGTGGCGGTCGGGGTGCCCGGCGCCGGGCGCAAGGGCATCGTGCTGTTCGCCGAGACGCAGGACGAGTCGTGGGCGCCGGACGTCCGGGAGATGCTGCGGCGCCGCCTCGGCGACGACGTGGAGCTGACGATCGTCGTCGGCGGCGGGCTGATCCAGCGGACCTCCAGCGGCAAGCCGCGCCGGCGGTACATGCTGGAGCACTTCCAGGCGGGCCGGATGGAGGGCGGCCGCGTGATCGATTGATAAACGCGGCGAGAACGGACAACATGTCGTTGACGCTGTGAAAGGTCGACGATGCCGTCTGTGTCCGGAATGCTGCGCCGGTTGGGGTCCACCGCGCAGAACGCCCTGGAGGTCGCCCGCTTCGGCGGGTTCGACACCGATGAGGACGCCTCCCCGAGCGAGGTCGTCACCGAGCAGCGCGTGTACCGGCTGCGGCACTACTTCCCGGAGGCGGGGGGCGGACCGGCGGTGCTGCTCGTCCCGCCGCTGATGATCACCGCGGAGGTGTACGACGTCTCGTCGCGGTCGAGCGCGGTGGGCGTCCTGCGCCGGCTCGGCGCCGACCCGTGGGTCGTCGACTTCGGCGCGCCGGAGCGGGAGCCGGGCGGGCTGGAGCGGACGGTCACCGACCACGTCCTCGCGGTGAGCGACGCCGTCGACCGGGTCCGGGAGGCCACCGGACGGGACGTGCACCTGGCGGGGTACTCGCAGGGCGGCATGTTCGTCTACCAGGCGGCGGCGTACCGGCGCAGCGCCGGCGTCGCGTCGGTCGTCACGTTCGGCAGCCCGTCCGACACGAGCGTCGGGCTGCCGTTCGGGGTGCCGAGCCGGGTGGCGGTCGAGGGCCTGGAGCGGGTCCCCGACTGGGTGCTGGGCGAGTTCGCCGTGCCCGGGTGGGTGACGCGGCTCGGGTTCCAGCTCCTCAGCCCGGTGAAGTCGGTGCGGTCGCGCGCCGAGTTCATCCTGCAGCTCCACGACCGGGAGCGGCTGGCGCCCCGGGAGCGGCAGCGGCGGTTCCTGGAGCGGGAGGGCTGGGTGTCGTGGCCCGGGCCCGCGCTCGCGGAGTTCCTGCGGCAGTTCATCCAGCACAACCGGATGCTGACCGGCGGGTTCGTCATCGGGGACCGGCTCGTCACGCTCGCCGACATCACGTGCCCCGTGCTGACGTTCGTGGGCGAGGTCGACGAGATCGCCGCGCCGCCGATGGTGCGCGGCATCCGGAAGGCCGCGCCGCGCGCCCGGGTGTACGAGACGTCCCTGCGCGCCGGGCACTTCGGCCTGGTCGTCGGGACGGTCGCGACCGAGCAGACGTGGCCCGCGGTCGCCGCGTGGGCGCGGTGGCGGGACGGGCGGGGCGACCTCCCGGAGGCCGTCGTGCCCGTCACGGGCGGCGAGGAGGTCCGCGCGCCGCGCCCGCCGGGCGGCGCCGCCGGGTACGGGCTGCAGCTCGCGATGGGCGTCGGGACGAGCGCGGCGACGTCGGCGGTCCGGGCGGTGTCGCGGGCGGTCGGCGGCACCCGGCAGCTCGCGGGGGAGGCGGCGCAGAACCTGCCGCGGCTCGCGCGGCTGGAGCGCATCCACTCGGCCACCCGCATGTCGATGGGGCTGCTGCTGGACGAGCAGGCCGCGCGGATGCCCGACGAGGTCTTCTTCGTCTACCAGGGGCGCGGGCACACCCACGAGGCGGCCAAGCGGCGGGTGGACGCCGTGGTGCGCGGGCTGATCCACATCGGGGTGCGGCAGGGCGACCCGGTCGGCGTGCTGATGGGGACGCGGCCGTCGGCGCTCGCGCTGGTGGCGGCGCTGTCCCGGCTGGGGGCGGTGGCGGTGCTGCTGCGCCCGGACGGCGACCCGGCGGCGGAGGCGCGGCTCGGCGGCGTCGGCCGGGTGATCGCCGACCCGGAGCACGCGGTACGCGCGGCGGAACTGGGGGTCCCGGCGCACCTGCTGGGCGGCGCGCGCGGCGCGGGACGCGACGTCCTGCCGGACATGGAGCGCATCGACGTCGCCGCGATGAAGCCGCCCGCCTGGTACCGGCCGAACCCCGGACGGGCGGGCGACCTCGCGTTCGTGGTGTTCAGCGGGGACGGGGAGCACCTGCGGGCCAGCCGGATCACGAACCGGCGGTGGGCGCTGTCGGCGTTCGGCACGGCCTCGTCGGCCGCGCTGTCGCCGTCCGACACCGTGTACAGCATCACCCCGATCCAGCACCCGTCGGCGCTGCTGATGAGCCTCGGCGGCGCCGTCGCGGGCGGCGCGCGGCTCGCGCTGGCGGGCGGCTACGACCCCGCGACGTTCTGGGACGAGGCGCGCCGGTACGGGGTGACGGTCGCGTCGTACACGTGGACGCTGCTGCGCGACCTCGTGAACGCGCCGCCGGATCCGGCCGAACGGCACCACGCCGTCCGGCTGTTCATCGGCTCGGGCATGCCGCGCGGCCTGTGGCGGCGGGTCGAGGAGCGGTTCGCGCCCGCGCGGGTGCTGGAGTTCTACGCGTCCACCGCGGGCGAGTCGGTGCTGGTGAACCTGAGCGGCAAGAAGCCGGGGTCGCTGGGCCGCCCGCTGCCCGGCAGCGCCGAGGTGCGGCTCGCCCGCTACGACCTGGAGCGGGGCCGGCTCGCCGAAGGGCCCGACGGGCTCGCGATCGAGTGCGCGCCGGACGAGATCGGGATGCTGCTGTCGCGGGTGCGGCCCGCGGCGCTCGGCGACGCGTCCCGCCCGGTGCGGGGCGTGTTCGAACCGGACGACGCCTGGTCCATCACCGGGGACCTGTTCACCCGCGACGCCGACGGCGACTTCTGGCTGCTGGGGCGGGACGCCGAACTGATCCGGACGGCCGAGGGCATCGTCCCGCCCGGCCCGATCCGGGACGCGCTCGGCGACCTGCCGTACATCGACGCCGTCGCTGTCTACGGGATCCCGGTGGGCGACGCGGAGATCGTCGCGGCGGCCGTCCGGCTGCGGGACGGCGCCGACCTCAAGCCCGTCGACCTGTCCGAGGCGCTGCTGCGGGTGGACCCGGGCCTGCGGCCCGCGCTGGTGCGGGTGGTCGACGAGATCCCGGTGACGGCCGGGCGGCGCCTGCAGACCGGGCCGCTGCGGGACGAGGGCGTCCCGGAGGCCGGGGACGGGGCGTACGCGCGCGACCGGGGCGGCGGCTACCGGCCGCTGTCGCGGTACGCGCGCCGGCGGCTCCTCAGGCCACCCGGCGGCGCCGGCGCGCCGGAGGGCGTCGCAGGTCACCCCTGATAAGTCTGGACTTACCGGTGTCCGCTGCGTTACAACGAAGCAACCGATAACGAAGCAACATTTTCCGTCCTTTTGTTGCGCAACCCCCCGGAGGTGCCATGACGGGCGTCCTCGCGCCGCCGCCCCAGGGCAGCGACCTCAAACCGGTCCCGGGCGTGCCCGGCATCCCCTACATCGGCAACACGCTGGCCGTGATGCGGGACCCGATCGGGCAGGCGCGCAAGCGCTACGACGCGTACGGGCCGGTCGCCTGGGGCTGGCTGCTCGGGCAGCGCACCTGCACGGTGCAGGGCCCCGAAGCCGCGGAGGTCGTCCTGGTCAACCGGGACAAGGCCTTCGCGAACGGCCCCGCCTGGAGCTACTTCATCGGCCCGTTCTTCAACCGCGGCATCATGCTCCTGGACTTCGAGGAGCACCTGCACCACCGCCGCATCATGCAGCAGGCGTTCACCAAGGCCCGGCTGCGCGCCTACATGGACGCGATGGAGCCCGGCATCGTGCAGGGCCTCGACGCGTGGACGCCGGGGCGGGAGTTCAAGGTCTACGACCACGTCAAGCAGCTCACGCTCGACCTCGCCGTGGACGTCTTCATGGGCGTCGAACTGGACCGCGCGGAACGCGACCGGGTCAACGGCGCGTTCGTCGACGCCGTCCGCGCCGGGACGGCCTACGTGCGCTTCCCCGTGCCCGGCCTGCGCTGGCACAAGGGCCTGCGGGCCCGCAAGGTGCTGGAGGAGTTCTTCTACCGGCACCTGCCCGCCAAGCGCCGCGACGGCGGGGACGACCTGTTCGCCGCGCTGTGCCACGCCGAGACCGACGACGGGCACCGGTTCACCGACGAGGACGTCGTCAACCACATGATCTTCGCGCTGATGGCGGCGCACGACACCACCACCATCACGCTCACCACGATGGCCTACTACCTCGCGAAGTACCCCGAGTGGCAGGAGCGGCTCCGCGACGAGTCGCTCGCCCTCGGCAAGCCGCGGCCCGGGTACGAGGACCTCGACGCCCTCACCGGCATCGACATGGTGATGAAGGAGTCGCTGCGGATGGTCGCGCCCGTCCCGGCGCTGCCCCGCAAGGTCGTCAAGGACACGTCCGTCCTCGGCTACCACGTCCCCGCCGGGACCGTCGTCGTGGTGCCGATGCTCAGCAACCACCGCATGCCGCAGTGGTGGACCGACCCGGAGCGCTTCGACCCCGAGCGCTTCTCCCCGGAGCGCCGCGAGGACAAGGCGCACAAGTACGCCTGGGCGCCGTTCGGCGGCGGCGCGCACAAGTGCATCGGGCTGTACTTCGCCGGTATGCAGGTGAAGACGATCCTGCACCAGATCCTGCAGCGGTACCGGTGGAGCGTCCCGGCGCGGTACGAGTGGCCGCTCGACACCACGTCGCTGCCGTCGCCCAAGGACGGGCTGCCCGTCCGCCTCGAACGATGGGAGACCCCGTGAGCAAGGTCATCGCGATCACCGGGGCGGCGCGCGGCATCGGCCTCGCCACCGCCCGCGCCGCCGAGGCGCGCGGCGCGACCGTCGTCATCGGCGACATCGACGAGGCGGCGGTGCGGGCGGCGGCGGACGACCTGGGCGTCACCGGGCTCGTCGTGGACGTCACGTCCCGCGCGTCGTTCGAGGCGTTCCTCGACCGGGCCGAAGCGGAGGCCGGGCCCCTCGACGTCCTGGTCAACAACGCGGGGATCATGCCGATCGGGCCCGTCACGCAGGAGAGCGAGGACGACGCCCGCCGCTGCCTCGACATCAACGTGCACGGCGTGATGACCGGCACCAAGCTCGCCCTCGACCGGATGCTGCCGCGCGGGCGCGGCCACGTCGTCAACGTCGCGTCGCTGGCCGGCCTGCTCTACACGCCGGGGCTGGCGCTCTACAACGCGAGCAAGGCCGCCGTCGTCGCGTTCACCGAGGCGACGCGGCTGGAGGTGCGGGACCGGGGCGTGCACGTGAGCGCCGTCCTGCCGTCCTTCACCAACACCGAGCTGGTCGCCGGGACGGCGAGCCCGACGGGGATGCGCAACTGCGAGCCCGAGGAGATCGCCGCCGCGATCGTCGGGCTGATCGGGCGGCCCCGCCCGCAGGTCGTGGTGCCGAAGCGGCTCGGGACGCAGACCCGGCTGGGCGCCCTGCTCCCGGACCGGGTCCGGCGGGCGGTGTCCCGCCGGTACGGGCTCGACCGGATCTTCCTCGAATACGACCCGGCCGCCCGGAAGGGCTACGACGCCCGGATCCGCGCCGGCTCCTGAGCGCCGCCCCGCCGCGGATCCCGCCGCGCCTTCCGCGCCTCCCGGAAGGCGCGGCGGGCCTGCGGCAGGTACCGGACGGACTCCGGCAGCAGGGGCCACAGCGCGTTGCCCTTCCGGACGAGCGCGGCGAACCGCCGGTGCCGGCGCTCGTCCGCCGCGCTCCACGGCAGGTCCAGCAGCTCCCGCATCCGCGGCGGCATGCCGCCGACCGTGATGAACCGGGCGACCGCGTCGAGCGGCGGCGACACCGCGCGCCACAGCGGCGCCGGGACGCGCGGCGGCGCCGGCAGCCCCTTGGTCACGTAGCCGACGCCGTACCTGGCGGTCTTGTGCGCGACGATCTCCTCGTCGAGCATCCGGCGCCAGTACCGCCGG
The DNA here is from genome assembly GCF_000425065.1 of Actinomadura rifamycini DSM 43936. GTDB lineage: Bacteria > Actinomycetota > Actinomycetes > Streptosporangiales > Streptosporangiaceae > Spirillospora > Spirillospora rifamycini. Next base: position 201,594 of record NZ_AULB01000008.1, on the reverse strand, counting down.
AAGCCGTCCCAGTCGTCCGGCATCGCCCGGTCGCTGACCCCGTACATCCGGAACCAGACCTTCGACTCCTCGTAGATCCGGCGCTTCTCCGCCTCCGACAGGGGCCGGACGAACGTCTCGATCCCGTAGATCATGTTGTCGAGGAAGGTGGCGTGCGCCCAGTAGTACGTCTCGGGGTCGAGGGCGTGGTAGCGCGAGCCGTCCGGCATCGTCCCCTTGATGTCGCGGTGGTAGTCGCGCACCGTGCGTCCGGTCGCGGCGGCGCGCTCCCCGCCGTAGACGGTGTCCAGGATCGGCCCGGCGGACCGCTTGAGCCGCGCGAACGTCTCCGCGAAGAAGACCGAGTGGTCGAGGACGCCCTGGCCGAGCGCGGGCAGCATGTTCTGCAGGACGGCCGCGCGCGGGCCGACGAGCAGCATGCGGGTGTCGCCGAAGTAGCGCCAGGTGAGCGAGCCGGGGCCGAGCGGGGAGGGGGCCGGGTCCGTCATGTGCACCGCCGGGGGGAACGCGAGAGGAACAGAATGACGAAGATTGTAGCTTTGTTGCTTCCCGGTGGTCACCGGCGGGGCCGCTCCGCGGTTAGGGTGCGGGCATGACCACCGATGCGACGGATGCGGCCCGCGCGGACGCGGCCCGCGGCGGCCCGGACGCGGCGGCGGACGGCGGGCTGCTCGCCCGGCTGTCGTCGCCCGAGCCGGGCGGCGCCGACGACCTGGACGCCCGGATCCTGGACGCCGCGCTCGCCGAGTTCGAGACCTACGGGCTGCGCCGCGTCAGCGTCGAGGACGTCGCCCGGCGCGCGGGCGTCGCGCGCACCACGATCTACCGCCGGTTCACCAACAAGGACCGGCTGCTGCAGGCGGTCATCCTGCGGGAGGTGCGCCGGTTCCTCACCGCGATCGCCCGCGCCACCGAGGGCCTCGCGACGCCCGAGGACGCCGTCGTCGAGGGGTTCGTCGCGGGCCTGCAGGGCGCCCGGCGGCACCCGCTGATGCGGCGCGTCCTGGAGAGCGAGCCCGAGACCCTGCTGCCGCAGCTCGGCATGAACGGCGGCGCGGTCCTGGTCGCGGCCCGCGACGTCCTCGCCGAGCGGCTCCGCCGCGCCCGTCCGGCGGACGCCGCCGAGCACGACGCGGTCGCCGAGGTGCTGGTGCGGCTCGCCGCCTCGCTGCTGCTCGTCCCGGGCGGCGGGCTGCCGCTGGAGGAGGACGGCGAGATCCGCGCGTTCGCCCGCGACTACCTGACCCGCATGCTGCGCCGATAAGGGCTCGCCGACCGCCGCGCCGTCCCTTAGTCTTCGGTTGTTCGAATATCGTTCTAGAACCGGAGGCGCGAACATGGAGCCGGTCGTCCGCACGCAGCACGGCAGGGTCCGCGGCACCACCCGGGACGGCGTCACCGCCTTCCTCGGCATCCCCTACGCCGCGCCGCCGTTCGGCCCGGACCGCTTCCGGGCGCCGCGCCCGCCCGCGCCGTGGGACGGCGTCCGCGACGCGACCGCGTACGGCCCGACCGCGCCGAAACCCGGTTACGCGGGCCCGTTCAAGACCCTCCTCCCGGACCCCGAGATCCCGGGCGAGGACTGCCTCAACCTCAACGTCTGGACGCCCGAGCCGGGCGGGTCCGGGCTGCCGGTGATGGTGTGGATCCACGGCGGCGCGTTCGTCAACGGGTCCGGCGCCGTCCCGACCTACGACGGCGGCAACTTCGCGCGGGACGGCGTCGTCTGCGTGACGATCAACTACCGGCTCGGCGTCGAGGGCTTCGCGTACCTGCCGGGCGCCCCCGCCAACCGGGGCCTGCGCGACCAGATCGCCGCGCTCGAATGGGTCCGCGACAACATCGCGGCGTTCGGCGGCGACCCCGGACGCGTCACGGTGTTCGGCGAGTCGGCGGGCGCGATGAGCGTCACCACCCTGCTCTCCCTGGACCTCGGGCTGTTCCACCGCGCGGTCGCGCAGAGCGGCGCCGGGCAGATCGCGCAGGACCCGGACGACGCGCTGCTCGTCGCCAAGGAGATCGCGGCCCGCCTCGGCGTCGAGCCGACCGCCGAGGGGTTCGCCGCGCTCGACCCGGCCGCGATCGTCCCCGTGCAGGCCGCCGTCTCCGGCGAGGTGTCCGCGCTGCCCGACCCCGCCCGCTGGGGCGCCACCACCGCCGCCGGCGGGATGGCGCTCACCCCCGTCCTGGACGGCGAGCTGCTCGCCCGGCGCCCCGAGGACGCCATCGCGGCCGGCGCCGGCCGCGGCGTCGACCTGCTCACCGGCTACACCGCCGAGGAGTTCCGGCTGTTCCTGATGCCGACCGGCGTCGCCGCCGTCCTCACCGACGACCTCGTCGGCGCCGCCACCGCCGGGATGGGCGTGCCGCCCGCGGTCGCCGCCGCCTACCGGGAGCGGTACCCCGGGCTCGCCCCGGGCGAGCTGATGGCGGCCATCGTCACCGACAGCCTGTTCCGGGTCCCGGCGCACCGCGCCGCCGCCGGGCACGCCGCGAACGGCGGCCGGACGTGGATGTACGAGTTCGGCTGGCGGTCCCCGAACCACGACCTCGGCGCCTGCCACGCCCTCGAACTCGGGTTCGTGTTCGACAACCTGGTGCCCGACTCGGAACTGGCCGGGCCGAACCCGCCGCAGGCCCTCGCCGACGCCCTGCACCGCGCGTGGGTGCGGTTCGCGGCGGACGGCGACCCCGGCTGGGAGCGGTACGACGCGGACGCCCGCGCCGTGCGCGTCTTCGACGGGGACGCGTTCGCGACCGTCCGCGACCCGCGCGGCGCCGACCGCGAGCTCTGGGCCTGACGCCGCCCCGCGCCGGCCGGGAGTCGGCTCCCGGCCGGACGGGTCAGCCGTTCAGCCGCTTGCGGCCCTGCGCCCGAACCCGCTTGCGCTGGGACGGGTCGAGCATCAGGTATCCCGCGAGCGGCGCGGCGAGCACGCCGAGGATGATCAGCGCGGTGAGCCACCACGGGAAGATGAACAACGTGAGGAAGCCGACGGCGACACCGCCGATCACGATCTTGGTCTGGGTCGACATGCCTACCTCCGATACGGGCCGCCCTACCGGGACAACGGCCGTGCGCCGACCGTCGTTCCACGATATGTCGCGAGTGGCCCGGTGGAAAGTCCCTGGAAGAGGCGGGTTCCGCCGCTAGATGCGCAGGGAGAGCTGCCCGCCGCCCAGCGTGCGCAGGACGTCCGCGTGCAGTTTCCCGTTCGTGCACACGACGCTGCCGCCGTCCGGGCCGGGCACGCCGGACAGGTCGGTGAACATCCCGCCCGCCTCCTCGACGATCACCTGGAGCGCCGCGAGGTCCCACAGCGACACCTCCGGCTCCGTCGACACGTCGACGGCCCCCTCGGCGACCATCATGTGCGACCAGAAGTCGCCGAACGCCCGCGTCCGCCACACCTCGCGCGTCAGGTCGAGGAAGTGGTTCAGCCGCCCCGCCTCCTCCCAGCCGCTCAGGCTCGAGAACGACAGCGACGCGTCCGACAGCTCACCGACGGCCGACACGCTGATCGGGGTCGCGCGGGTCAGGCTCCGGCCGGTGAACGCGCCGCCGCCCCGCGCCGCCCACCAGCGCCGGTTCAGCGCGGGGGCCGACACGACCCCGACGACGACCTCGTCGTTCTCCATCAGCGCGATCAGCGTCGCCCACACCGGGACGCCCCGCACGAAGTTCTTCGTCGCGTCGATCGGGTCGATGACCCAGCAGCGGTTCCCGCCGCCGGTCCGCCCGTACTCCTCGCCGAGGATCGCGTCGCGCGGCCGGGACCGGCCGAGCGTGGCGCGCAGCTGCTCCTCCACGCCGCGGTCGGCGTCGCTCACCGGTGTCAGGTCCGGCTTCGTCTCGACGTCGAGATCGAGCGCCCGGAAGCGCTTGGTCGTGATGTCATCGGCCTGGTCCGCCAGCACGTGCGCGAAACGCAGGTCATCGGAATAGCCCGCCACGGCGTGCCACGCTACCGCGACCGGCGGGCGCCCCGACACACCCCCGCGGGCCCCGCGCCGGGCCGTTCCCGCTTTTCGGGCCGCCCGTCGGCGTGACGGCCCGCCCGGAAGGCCCGTCCGGTGGCAGCATGGGCGCATGTCCCACGACCTGCCCGGCTGGGTGGCCGAACTGACCGACCCGCGCCGGGCGCAGACACTGGACGAGCTGGCCGACCGGCTCGTCCCCCTCGCCGAGCACGCCATCGACGTGTCCCGCAGGCTCCAGGCCCAGCTGAACGAGCTGAACGACCCGTTCAAGCGCGAGGCGCTCTACGGCCGCGTCGAACGGCTGAAGGCGCGCGCCGGCGAGGCCCTCGACGAGGTCACCGGCGAGATCGCCAGATCGGGGGAGCGGCGCATCGAACGCCTCTGGGCGGAGCGGGCCGGACGGGCCCGCCCCGCCGGCGGCGACGCGGAACGCGCGGCGCACGCCGCCCGCGAGCGCGACCTGCGCCGCCTCCTCGACCGCGACGTCGTCGCGACCCTGTCGGAACGGCAGCGGGAGGCCGCCGAGCGGGTCGCCGAGCGGACGTCCGGGGCGCTGGAGCAGGCGACGCGGACGCTGCTCACCCGCGTGGAGGAGCTGGCGAAGGCCGTCACCGCCCTCGTCCACGACGTGCTGCCCCTCGCCCGCGAGGGCCTCGACCTCGCCGGGCGGATCTCCGCCCTGTCCGGCTCCGCCCGCCGCGCCGGCCGCGGCCCGGTCCCCGCCGACCTGGCCGACTCCGCCGCCGAGGCGGCGCGCGCGTTCGACGAGGCCGTCGCCCGCCTCGAACTCGAGTGGGCCGCGCTCGGCGCCCGCTCCGCGACCGTCCGGGCGGCGCTGCGCGGTGCCGAGGAGGCCGCGTTCAGCCACGTCACCGAGGAGATGACCCGCTGCGTCCAGGACCTCGCCCCCGAGCACGCCGAGGCGCTGAACGAGGCCGAGGAACGCGCCCGCGCCCTCTTCGAGGGCTCCGCGGGGAGCGAGCGGCCCTGACGGGCGTCACTCGGCGCGGAGCGTCCGCAGGAACGTCTCGTAGTGGGGGAGCGACGCGTCCCACTGCCCCAGGTCCGCGGTGAGGATCGCGCTGTGGACCGTGTCGCCGAACCGGAACAGCCGCATCAGCATGCGCGCCTCGACGCCGCCCGCGGTGAAGGTGAACTGGAGTTCGGCCGCGTCGTCGCCCATGTAGTCGAACTCGGTGAACCGCTCCTCCCGGTACCCCGGATAGGTCACCGGGTCGCTCGCGAACGACTCCGCGGCGTTCCTGAGGGCGGCGGCGACGTCGGTGGGCGCCAGGGGGTCCTCGGCGGCGCCGATCTTCGTGAGCGAGATGCTCCGGATCTCCGCGGGATCGGAGAACGACACCTCCTCGCCGTCGCGCGCGGTCTCCCAGCCGGCCGGCACGCTCGCCGCGAAGCCGTCCCCGCGGTGCTCCCGGTATTCGGCCGGGTTCGACGGCGCCGCCGCGCCCGGGGTCTCGGACGTCGCCCCGGCGATCGGCGCCCCGGGGTCGGCGTCGTCGTCCAGGCCGAGCAGGACCGCGACCGCGACGGCGGCGACGACCAGCACCACCGCGACGACCGCGGCCGGGACGATGACCGTCCACCGCGGGCCCGTGCGCGGCGGCGGCCCGCCCGGATGCGTGCCGGGCCCCCAGCCGAGCTCGCCCGCCGGGGTCGGCCCGGCCGGCGGCAGGGCGGGCGGGAACGGCGGCGGCGTGCCCGGCGCCGCCCACGCCGCGGCGCCGGGCGCCGCGGCCTGCCGCAGCAGCCGCTCGGCCTCGTCGTGGCCGACGCGCTGCTCCGGGGCCCGGCGCAGCAGGCCGTGCAGGACGGGCGCGAGCGGGCCCGCGAGCCGCGTCGCCGCCGGCTCCGTGGACGCCGCGGCCGCCCGCGGGTACGGCGGGTGCCCCTCGACCGCCGCGAACAGCGTCGCGCCGAGCTCCCACAGGTCGGACGCCGCGGTGGCCGGATGCCCGGCGGCCCGCTCGGGCGCCGGGCAGGCGAGCGCGCCGGGCGGCGCGGCGCGCTCGTCCGCCGCGTCCGGCGCGGTGCCGAGGGCGGCGAGGACGGGGCGCCCGGCCTCGATCAGGACGGTGCCCGGTTCGACGTCGCGGTGCACGAGGCCCGCGGCGTGCGCGGCGCGGAGGGCGCCGAGGAGGTCGAGGCCGAGCGCCGCGGCCCGCTCCGGCGGCAGCGGCCCGTCCCGCTCGATGAGCGCGGCGAGCGACCCGGCCCGGACGAGCCGCGCCGCGACCCACGGGCGGCCGCCCTCCTCGACGACGTCGTGCACGGTGACGAGACCGGGATGGTCGAGCCGCGCCGCCGCCCCCGCCTCCCTGGCCACGCGGGCGTGCGCCGCCCGGATCCGGTCGGGGCCGAGCCGCTCCGGGAGGGAGACCTCCTGGACCGCGACCTCCCGGTCGAGGACGAGGTCGCGGGCGCGCCAGACGGGGCCGGTCCCGTTCCGGCCGAGCGGCTCCACCAGCTCGTACCGTCCGGCGACGACGTGGGTCATATCAATGACGGTAAGCGGATTTTCCCGCCGCGGACTGGCCGGTCATGGCCTGCCCGAGGAACCGCCGAGACCGGAACCGGCCGCCCGAGATGTGGCGAACTACCTTGTCAGGACGTCGCGCGGAGCGTCTTCAGGAACGTCGTGTAATACGGGACGCTCTGGTCCCAGCCTTCCGCGCGGCTCACCAGAATGGCCTGGTAGACGGCATCGTCGAAACGGAACACGCGCACGCGGCAGCGCCCGGCGGTGCCGTTCTGCGTGAACGTGAACTCCAGATCCGCCGCGTCGTCCCCCTGGTAGGAGAGGCCCCTCTTGAAGTCCACCTGCCGGTAGTCCTGGTACGACGGATCGTTCTCGAACTCCTTCGCCGCGCTGGCGAGGGCGCCGCCCAGGTCGGCGGCGTTCTCGGCGATCCGCTGGATGACGATGCCGCGCTTGCTGTCCGCGGCCGGATCGGTGAACGTCACGTCGTCGCCGGACTGCTCCGCCTTCCAGCCCTTGGGCACCGCCGCCGCGAACCCCGCCCCCTGGTACGGCTCGTATCCGGCGGGGACGCCGGCGCCCGCAGATGCGGCGGTTCCGCTCCCCGGCGTGCCCGCGCCCGCCGAACCCGACGAACCCGCCTGCCCCGACGGCTCGCGGTTCCCGTCGCGCTCCGACAGGAAGACGGCGGCCGAAAGCACTCCGGCGGCCAGCAGGACCGCGAACACCCCGATCGGCAGGATCAGCGCCCACCGCCTGCCGCGCCGCTCCCCGCCCGTCCGTTCGCCGGCGGCGGAAGGGACGGTGCCGGGAGGGACGGAACCGGGAGGTGCGGTGCCGGGAGGCGCGGAACCGGGAGGCGCGGAACCGGGAGGTGCGGTGCCGGGCCGCCGCGGCGGGTACGTCGGCGCCTCGCCCGGGGGCATCGCACCGGGGGCGGCCGTCAGGTGCGGCGGGGGAGCGGGGACGGGCGCGGACTCCGGCGGCGCGAACGGCGCCGGCGTCCCGGCCGCGGCCTGCCGCAGCAGCCGCTCCGCCTCGTCGTGCCCGATCCGCTCGTCCGGATCGCGGCGCAGCAGGCCGCGCAGGACGGGCGCGAGCGGCCCGGCCCGCCGCGGCGGATCGGGCTCCTCCGACAGCAGCGCGCTCATCACGCCCCACACGTCCGGACGCTGGTACGGGGACCGGCCCTCGACGGCCGCGTAGAGCGTCGCGCCCAGCGACCACAGGTCCGAGGCCGGGGACGCCTTCTGCCGGCGGGCCTGCTCGGGCGCGAGGTACGCCGGGGAACCGATGATCGCCCCCGTCTGCGTGATCGTCTCGTCGCCCGCCACCGTCGCGATGCCGAAGTCGGTCAGCACCGCCCGGTTCGGCGGCAGCAGCACGTTGCCCGGCTTCACGTCGCGGTGCACGACCCCCGCCGCGTGCGCCGTCCGCAGCGCGTCGAGGAGGTCGAGGCCGAGCGCCGCGACCCGCTCCGGCGGCAGCGGACCCTCGCCCTTCACGATCGCGTCGAGCGACTTCGCCCGGACGAGCTGCATGACGATCCAGGGGCGGCCGTCCTCCTCCACGACGTCGTACACGGTGACGATCCCGGGATGGTCGAGCCGCGCCGCCGACCTGGCCTCCCGGAACGTCCGCGTGTACATCCGGCCGGTCTGCTCGTCGTCCAGGCCCGCGGGCGGCGTGACCTCCTTGATGGCGACCTCGCGGTCCAGCACGCGGTCGCGGGCCCGCCACACCGCGCCCATCCCGCCGCGGCCGAGCAGCTCCACCGGCTCGTACCGGTCGGCGATCACTTGGCGCATGGGGAGGACGATACCGACGTCCCGCCCCGGACCGGACGGCTATTCCGCTTCGCCCTCGCGGCTGGCGAGCAGCCGGCGCAGCGAGTCGAGGCGGGCCCGGCCCGCGCGCCCCTCGGCGACCCAGCCGTCCAGCCCGCAGTCGTCCTGGAAGTGGTCGCACTGCGGCGGGCAGCGCTCCGCCGCGCCCTCCGCGAGGTCCTCGAACGCGTGGATCACGTTCGCCGGGTCGACGTGCGCGAGCCCGAAGCTCCGCACGCCCGGGGTGTCGATGATCCAGCCGTCCCCGCCGGGCAGCTCCAGCGCGATCGCCGACGACGACGTGTGCCGGCCCCGCCCGGTGACCGCGTTGACGTTCCCGACCGCGCGCTCGGCGTCCGGGACCAGCGCGTTCACCAGCGTCGACTTCCCGACCCCCGAGTGCCCGACCAGCACGCTCGTCCGTCCGGACAGGTGCCGGCGCAGCTCGCTCAGGTCGCCGTCGTCGGCCCCGGCCAGCCGCGTCGCCACGCACGGGAAGCCCAGCGGGGCGTACTCGGCGATCAGCCCGGACGGGTCGGCGAGGTCGGCCTTGGTCAGGCACAGCAGCGGGTCCATGCCCGCGTCGTAGGCCGCGACGAGCTGCCGGTCGATCATCCGGGGCCGCGGCTCCGGGTCCGCCAGCGCCGTCACGATGACCAGCCGGTCGGCGTTGGCGACGACGATCCGCTCGAACGGGTCGGTGTCGTCGGCGGTGCGGCGCAGCGCCGACGTCCGCGGCTCCACCCGGACGATGCGGGCCAGCGTGTCGGTGTCGCCCGACACGTCACCGACCAGCGCCACCCGGTCGCCCACCACCACGCCCTTGCGCCCGAGCTCGCGGGCGCGCATCGCGGTCACGGCCCGCTCGTCGCCGGTGCCCGGGTCGGCCAGGCAGCGGTAGCGGCCCCGGTCCACCGCGATCACCAGCGCCGGGCTGGCGCCCTCGTGCGCCGGACGGCGGCGGGTGCGCGGCCGCGACCCCCGCCGCCCGGGCCGCACCCGGACGTCGTCCTCGTCGTATTCGCGTCGTCGTGCCAGCGTCCCGCCCTCTCGTCCTCAGGCGGACGCCCGCAGCGACGCCCACAGCCCGGTGAAGTCCGGCATCGTCTTGCCGACCGTGCCCGGATTCTCCACCTCGACGCCGGGGACGGCCAGCCCGAGCACCGCCGCGGCCATCACCATCCGGTGGTCGTCGTAGGTGCGGAACACGCCGCCGTGCAGCGGCCGCGGCCGGATCTCCAGCCCGTCCGGCAGCTCCCGGGCGTCGCCGCCCAGCCGGTTCAGCTCGGCGACTAGGGCCGCCAGCCGGTCGGTCTCGTGCCCCCGCAGGTGCGCGATGCCGGTCAGCCGCGACGGCGACCCGGCCAGTGCCGCCAGCGCCGCCAGGACGGGCGTCAGCTCGCCGACCTCGTGCAGATCGGCCTCCAGCCCCGCGTACTCCCCGGCGCCCGGGCCCCGCACCGTCAGCCCGTCCGGGCCGAGCGACACCTCGGCGCCCATCCGCGCGAGCAGCCCGCGCAGCGCGTCGCCCGGCTGCGTCGTCGCGTCCGGCCAGTCCGGGACGGTGACGCGCCCGCCCGCGACGAGCGCCGCGCCCAGGAACTGCGCCGCGTTCGACAGGTCGGGCTCGATGACCCACTCGCCGCCCTGCAGCGGGCCCGGCGCCACCCGCCACACGTTCTCGCCGGTCTCCACCGTCGCGCCCGCCGCGCGCAGCATCTGGACGGTCATCGCCAGGTGCGGCGCCGACGGGACCGGCGGCCCCTCGTGCCGCACCTCCACGCCCTTGCCGAACCGGGGCGCCGCCAGCAGCAGCCCCGACACCAGCTGCGACGACCCGGACGCGTCGATCGTCACCGCGCCGCCCGCCACCGCGCCCGTCCCGCGGACCGTGAACGGCAGCGCGCCGCGCCCGCCGTCGTCGATCTCCGCGCCGAGCGCCCGCAGCGCCTCGATGATCGGGCCCATCGGCCGCTCCCGGGCGCGCGGGTCGCCGTCGATCGCCACCTCGCCGCGCGCGAGCGCCGCCACCGGTGGCAGGAACCGCATCACCGTGCCCGCGAGGCCCACGTCGGCCCGCGCCGGCCCGGCCAGCTCGCCCGGGAGGACCTGCCAGTCGTCGAAGTCCTCCCCGATGCCGGTCCCCAGCGCGCGCAGCGCGTCCGCCATCAGCTCGGTGTCGCGGCTGTGGAGGGGGCGGTGGATGCACACCGGCTCATCGGCCAGCGCGGCCAGGACCAGCGCCCGGTTGGTCATCGACTTCGACCCGGGCAACGCCACGGTGGCGTCCACGGGCCCGTCGGCGACCGGCGCGAGCCAATGCGGAGAAGAGGAGGACATGCGACGAGTTTATTGCGTCGCCCCCGCAGGCGGGCGGTGGACCGCCCTCCCCGCCGCGGGAGGCCGCCGGCGCCGCGCGCGGCCCGCGCCCGCGGCCGCCCGGCCGGAGGGGGTGGGCGTCAGCGTTTGACGGCGTGGAGGACCTTGCCGGCCTGGGCGGCGGTGCCGGTCCGGACCGTCTGGCCCGCCTTCATCGCCCGCTGCGCCTGCGCGCCGGTTCCGGCCTTGACCGCGCGTCCCGCCTGCTTGCCCTGCTGCACCCGGGCCTGGAGGGGGCCGGTGCCGTTCCTGCCCGCGCCCTTGGCGACGGCCTTGAACGGGCCCATGCCGATGATCCGGGCGCTCTTGCCGCCCTTGCGGGCGCCCTTCCCCATGCCCTTGGTCATGCCCTTCGACATGCCCTTCGTCATGCCCTTGGCGCTCTTGCCGGCGCCCTTGGTCGCGCTCTTCGCGCTCTGCACGATGCCCGCGCCCTTGCCGGCGCTCTTCCCGGCGCGGAAGGCGACGCCGGCCTTGGCCGCCCTGCCCGCCTTCGCCGCCTTCGCCGTCTTCGCGGTCTTGGCGGTCTGCTTCGCGGCCTTCTTCCCGCTCTCCGCGCGGGCGATCGCGACCTGGCGGGCCGCCTCGCGGCGCGCGTCCCGCAGCGTCGTCGCGGCCTCGCGGCGCAGCGCCCGCGCCTCCGCGCCGCGCTTGGCCTGCGTCTCCCGGGCGGCGCGCCGCACCTCCGCCAGCCGGGGAGCCCGGCGGGGTTCGGCCGCCACCATCAGCAGCGCGCCGAACAGCCCCGCGTTCTTCAGCAGGTGCGCGCGCTCGTTCGCCCGGGCGTCCGGGTCGTCCTCGGTCCAGTAGCGGTGCTCGGTCGCCAGCGCCGGGACGACCTGCGCGGCGAGCAGCAGCGCCGTCAGCCGGCGGAACCGGCCGGTCAGCAGGAGGGCGCCGGTGCCGACGCTGAGCGCGCCCTGCATCCGCACGAGGGCCTCGGGGTCCTTCGGCAGCCACTCGAGCCGGTCCGTCACCGGCTTGGCGGCCGGTCCGACCCGCTCGGCGCGCTCCCGCGGGTCCCGCATCGCGTCCAGGCCGGTCATGATGAAAGGGGCCGCCACGAACGGGCGGGCCAGAGTCGTGAACGGTCGCATGCAGCGCTACATGCCCAACACGTCGCGCCTCAAGCGCGGCAGGATGGAGCCATGTGCGGTCGATATGCCACCTCCCGGGCCCGCCAGGAACTGCTCGACGAGTTCCGCGCGCAGGTCGACGCCGTCGAAGGCGATCTCGAACCCGACTACAACGTCGCCCCGACGAAGCAGGTCCCGGTGATCCTCGACCGGGCCCCGAAGGACGCGCCCGAGGAGGCCGCGCCCGTCCGGCAGCTCCGGACCGTCCGCTGGGGCCTCGTCCCGTCCTGGGCGAAGGACCCCGCCATCGGCAACCGGATGATCAACGCGCGGGCCGAGACGGTGCACGAGAAGCCGTCCTACCGCCGCGCGTTCGCGAGGCGCCGCTGCCTGCTGCCCGCCGACGGCTACTTCGAGTGGTACGTCCAGCAGAGCGAGGAGGCGGAGAAGAAGAAGCGGCCGCAGAAGCAGCCGTTCTTCATCCGCCCCAAGGACGGCGGGATCATGGCCATGGCCGGCCTGTACGAGCTGTGGAAGACGCCCGAGGACGAGTGGCTCTGGACCTGCACGGTCATCACCACCGACGCGCCCGACGACCTCGGCCGCATCCACGACCGCATGCCGATGGTCGTCGAACCGGACCGCTGGGACGCCTGGCTCGACCCGTCCCTCACCGAACCCGACCGCGTCCGGGGGCTGCTCGTGCCCGCCATGGCCGGGACGATGGACGCCTACCCGGTGTCGAAGGCGGTCAACAACGTCAAGAACAACGGGCCCGACCTCGTCCGGCCGGAGTCCGACGACCCCGCCGGCCCGCCGGACGCCCTGTTCTGACGCCGGTCACGGCCGGACGGCGCTCGCCAGCAGGTGGATCCCGGACTCGTCGCCCGGGGGCGCGTTCAGCTCGGTCCGCACCAGCCGGTCCAGCGCCCGCGGCGAGCGCCCGAGGACGTGCTCGACCGTCGAGGGCGACAGCACCGTCCGCGGCCTGACCCACTCGACCTCCAGGCCCGCGCCGCCGAGCAGCTCGCGGAGCTGCTCGGTGCCGAAGCACCGCGTGATCGTCCCGTCCGGCCACGGCACCAGGACGACCTCCGCGCTCGGCACGTCCGACAGGTGCGCCCAGTAGTTGCGCTCGGCGAGCAGCGCCATGCCGAGCGTGAGCGAGTCGACGCACAGCAGGACGCGGCCGCCCGGGCGCAGCACGCGGGCGATCTCGCCGACCGTCGCCTCGGTCGCCAGATGCCGCGACAGGACGCGGTTCTCCGCGACGACGGCGTCCACGGACGCGTCGTCGAGGAAGTCGAGCGTCCCCGAGTCGCCGAGCACCGGGACGGTCGCCGCCCCGCGCCCGTTCCCGGACGCGGGGGCGCCGCCGTCCGGGGCGGCCCGGTCCAGCAGCGGGTCGCGGACCTCCAGCACCGAGTGCCCCGCGCCGGCCGCGAGCCCGGCGCACCGGCCGTCCCCGCCCGACAGGTCCATGACCCGGGACGGGGCGCGGGGCAGCCACCGCGTCAGCTGGGCATCGGCCACCGCCCAGTAGAAGGTCCAGTAGCGCTCCAGAGAGTCCCCTGCTCCGTCGCCGGAGGGATCGCGCAGACTGGCGATGGTGGGCTCGGGAGGTCCTGCCGGCACCGGTAGCACCGTTTTGCTCCTGTTCTCGCCATATAAGTCACTTCTTCCCCGTCCGGGCCCGGTCATCACCCTCCGTGCAGGACACTCCGCGAAGAGCCCTCCCCCCGGGCCGCGACCGTGATCGGGATCGCGGGAATCGACGGGGACGTCCCGGCGTTGCACCGTCTCATAAGCGTGAGACGAACGAGTACAGCCGAAGGTGGGGGTTCCATGACCACGGCCGTTGCCGATTACCCGCGCGGTGCCGGGGTATCGCCCCTCGGCAAGGCACCGGCACCCAGGGGCGCGCTGAGGTTGCGCGGCCCGATATCGTCTAGCGGGGACGACACGGCCGGTGTCGCCGCAGACGAGGGGGTGGGTCAGGTACCGGGCACCACGGAGACCGTGGAGCAGCGCCAGGAGCGCTTCCAGCGCGATGTGCTCCCGTTCTTGGACCAGCTGTACTCCGCCGCGCTGCGCATGACGCGCAACCCGGCGGACGCCGAGGATCTCGTGCAGGAGACGTTCGCCAAGGCGTTCGCGTCCTTCCACCAGTTCAAGGAGGGCACGAACCTCAAGGCGTGGCTCTACCGCATCCTGACCAATACGTTCATCAACTCCTACCGCAAGAAGCAGCGCCAGCCCCAGCAGTCGGCCACCGAGGAGATCGAGGACTGGCAGCTCGCACGCGCCGAGTCGCACACCTCCAGCGGGCTGAAGTCCGCCGAGGCCGAGGCGCTGGAGCACCTGCCCGACTCCGACGTGAAGCGGGCGCTGCAGGACCTGCCGGAGGAGTTCCGGATCGCCGTCTACCTCGCCGACGTCGAGGGATTCGCCTACAAGGAGATCGCCGAGATCATGGGCACGCCCATCGGCACGGTGATGTCGCGGCTGCACCGGGGCCGGCGCCAGCTGCGCGGCATGCTCGAGGACTACGCTCAGGAGCGCGGCCTCACGCGGGCGAACGGGGGGCGGTCATGAACCGCTCGCCCGTCCGCCGCCGGGAGTGGAGTGACATGCCGAGCACCGCGGGCCGACGCCGCGCGGTGAGCGAGAAGGGTGAGTGAGCCATGAGCTGTGGCGACCACCATGACACCCCTTGCGACGAGGTCCTGGCCCGGGTCTACACGTACCTCGACGGCGAACTGGACCAGGGCGGCTGCGGCGAGGTCCGCCAGCATCTCGACGAGTGCGGGCCCTGCCTGCGCGAGTACGGCCTCGAAGAGGCCGTGAAGAAGCTGGTGAACAAATCCTGCGGCTGCGAACCCGCGCCGGAGGACCTGCGCAGCAAGGTCCTCGGCCGCATCGAGCAGATCTGCGGCGAGATCAAGGGCGCCGACCCCGGCGCCGAACGCGCCGAGACCGAGACCGCCTGACCGAGACCGCCTGACCGAGCCGCCCGAGCGGACGTTCCAGGGCGAACCGCCTGGTCGGGCCGTCCGACGGGCCCCTCCGGGCGCCGCGGGTTATCGTTTTCCCGTGCTCGTAATGGTCACCGGCGCGGCCGGCTTCATCGGTTCCCATCTCGTCGACCGGCTCCTCGCCGACGGCCACGAGGTCGTCGGCGTGGACGACCTGTCGTCCGGCGCGAACGTCCGCCCCGACACCGAGTTCTGGGAGCTGGACGTCGCCGACCCGGCGCTCGTCGAGCGGACCGCCGCGCGCCGACCCGAGGTCGTCTGCCACCTGGCCGCGCAGGTCAGCGTGCGGGCCAGCGTCGCCGAACCGCTGGGCGACGCCCGCACGAACGTGCTCGGCACCGCGAACGTCCTGGAGGCGCTGCGGGCGGCGGGCGGCCGCAAGATCGTCTTCACGTCCAGCTGCGCCGTGTACGGCGTGCCGGACGCGCTGCCCGTCCCGCCGGACGCCGAACTGCGGCCCGCGTCGCCGTACGCCGCGTCGAAGGTGGCGGGAGAGGTCTACGCGCAGACGTACCGGGCGCTGCACGGCGTCGACTTCACCACGCTCACGCTCGCGAACGTGTACGGGCCCCGGCAGACCCCCGAGGGCGAGGCGGGCGTCGTCTCGATCTTCACGGACGCGCTGCTCGACGGGCGCCCGACGAAGGTGTACGGCGACGGTACGCAGACCCGCGACTACGTGTACGTCCTGGACGTCGTGGACGCGTTCGCCCGCGCGGTGGACGAGCGCGGCGGCGGGCGGCGGCTCAACGTGGGCACCGGGCTGCAGACCACCGACCGCGAGCTGCACACGCTCGTCGCCGCGGCGGCGGGGGCCCCGGACGAGCCCAAGTTCGCGCCGCCCCGGCTCGGCGACCTCCCCGCCATGGCGATCGACCCGGGGCCGACCCGGGGGGCGCTCGGCTGGACGCCGCAGGTGTCGCTGTCCGACGGGCTCGCCGAGACGGTCGCGTGGGCCCGCGAGCGCCGCTGAAGCGGGACGTCCGGTGGGGCGGGCCGGGGGGCGGGAATGCCTCGTGTGCGGAAGCGTCCGGGAACCGCCCGTGATGCCGTATGCGGCGCCGAACGCCGCTGAATGACCGGCCCATCCCTTTCCGTCGCTGTTTCTGGTTGTTTAGTTTACTGTTTGCCTTCTGCACGTGCATTGAGGTCGTGCATAAGGTCGGTGCGCATACGTTGCGTGTTTTACGGCCGAAAAATGATCACTTTAGGTGACGGTTGGTTCACACTTTGCTCACGATTCCCTGCATGCCTGTGTGACCTGGGCAGTTCGCGTTAGGCTTGTGCCGAATTCAGCGACGGGAGCACGGTGCGCACCCGGGAATTCGGGGTATGTGCTCGCCCGGAGGTCGGGGTCGTCAGAGTCCCGGCCCGCCGGTCGTGCACCGGCGTTCCGGATTTCCGCGGGGGGAGGCAAGGAGTCATGCTGCATCGCGAGATGCCTGTCCGGACGGCCCGGCACTCGAGCGCCACGGCGTCGTCGCTGATGATGCCCAAGGGCGTGTCCTGGGTCTAGTGCCGGCAGGCACGAGCGATCCCGGCGGCGGCCCGCCCATTCGTCATCCCCGAGGGGGCGGCAATGCGTGGACTACCTCTCGCTGCCTGGGCGTACGTGTGCGGTGTGGTCGTCCTCGCGGCCGGCCTCATCGCGACGTCGTCCTTCGCGGAGCTGGACTGGAAGAAGCTGGCCGTCCTGGCCGTGCTCTTCCTCGTCTGCGACTCCGCACCGGCCCGACTGAACGTCGAACGCGCGCGCGTCTCGATGAGCTTCGCCGCCAGCCTCGCGTCGGTGGTCCTGCTCGGCCCCGCCGGCGCGGCGCTGCTCGGCTGCTGCGCCGTCGTCACCGGCCAGCGGATCTTCGCCCCGGAGAAGCGGCTGTTCAACGGCGCCCAGTTCGCGCTCAGCGGCTTCATCGCCGGAACCGTCTTCGAACTGCTCGGCGGTGACCGCTTCCGCCCCGAGCAGGCCCGCTGGGTCGAGAACGTCATCGGACCGTTCCTCGGCGCGCTCGTCGCGTTCGTCCTGGTGAACATGGCGCTCACCGCCGGGGTGCTGCTGCTCAGCCGCCAGGCCGCCCCCCGCGAGCTGGTCCGCGACAGCGGCCAGCTCGCCGTCGGCTGCCTCGCCTACGGCATGTTCGGCCTGCTCATCGCCGGGCTGTGGCCGCGGGTCGGGCCGCTCGCCGCCGTCCTGGTGCTGCTGCCGCTGTTCATCGCCCGCTGGGCGATGGAGCAGGCGCACGACCAGCACCAAGCGCACGCCGCCACGCTCGCGTCGCTCTGCCAGGCCGTCGAGACGAAGGACTACTACACCCGCGGCCACTCCGAACGCGTCTCCCGCGGCTCCGTGATGATCGCCAAGGAGATCGGGATGCGGCCCGACCGGGTCGAGGCCATCCGCTACGCGGGGATGCTGCACGACGTCGGCAAACTCGGCGTCCCCACCAAGGTCCTGCAGAAGAACGGCTCCCTCACCGCCGAGGAGTTCGCCGCGATCCAGCTCCACCCGATGCGCGGGCTGGAGATCGTCCGCGAGATCGGCTTCCTGGACGAGGCCCTCGCCGGGATCATGCACCACCACGAGAAGATGAACGGGCGCGGCTACCCGATGGGCCTCGCCGGCGACGAGATCCCCGAGTTCGCCCGCGTGATCTCCGTCGCGGACGCCTTCGACTCCATGACCTCCACCCGCTCCTACCGCGCCGCCCGCAGCGTCGACGAGGGCGTCGAGGAACTCCGGCGCGGGATGGGCGACCACTTCGACCCCGTCATGGTCGAGGCGTTCCTGCGCGCCCTCGACCGGGAGGGCTGGGAGCCGCCCGAGCCCATGACGCCGCCCGACGACGACGTCGCCGAGACCACCCGGCAGGACCACGACGACCCGAGCACGCCGCTGCGCGTCGCCGGGGACGAAGTGCGCAAGTGACCGACCCGGCGGGAAAGCAAGCGTGACCAGCACCCAGATCCGCGCCCGGGAACGGGCCGCGTGGCAGTCCATCGACTCCGGCCAGCTCCTGCTCATCGCCACGGCCGGGCTGTTCGTCGTCGTCGCGATCACCCAGGTCGCCGCCGTCGGGCTCGTCCAGCCCGACCTCGCGGTCATCTTCGGCGTCCTCATCGCGCTCGGCGAGCTGTTCCGCATGGTGATGCCCGGCAACCGGGAGATGGCGCCCATCGCCACCGCCGGCGCCATCGGCTACGCGCTGCTCGTCGGCGCCGGCCCCGAGGGCGCCCCGGCGGACGCGCCGCTCGGCGTCGTCCCCGCCGTCCACTCGCCGCTCCAGGTCGTGGCCGTCACCGCCGCCGGCATGCTGATCGGCTCGCTGCCGCACATCGCCGTCGGCCGCACCCCCCGCCCGGACGCGATGGCGCGGCGGCTGTTCACCGTCTCGATCGTCGCGCTGTGCTTCCGCCCGCTCCTGGACCTCGGCCTCGCCTGGTACCTGCTGCTCGCCGCGATGGGCCTGGTCGTCATCGCGTCCTGCTTCACCGACGTGGTGATCGCCGCGCTGATCCGCGCCGAGGCCGTCCGCACCCGGTTCGGCATCGCGCTGCGCGACGAGATCGGCGCGAAGATGGCGCTGTGCGCGGCGACCAGCGCCACCGCCATGCTCATCGCCGTCTCCACCACCGCGATGGGGCAGGCCGCGCTGCTGATCTTCACGGTGCCGATCCTGGTCACCCAGTTCGCGTTCCGCCGGTACGCGGGCGTCCGCGCCACCTACCTGCAGACCGTCCGCGCCCTGTCGCGCGTCACCGAGGTCGGCGGCTACGTCGAGACCGGGCACTCCCGCCGCGTCGCCGCGTTCGCCGTCGCGATGGGCCGCGAACTCGGCATGGCCGAGGCCGAACTCCTCGAACTGGAGTACGCGGCGCTCATGCACGACATCGGGCAGCTGTCCCTCGGCGACCCGATCCCCGGCGGCGCCACCGTCCTCGCGTCCCCCGCCGAGCAGCGCCGCATCGCCGAACTCGGCGCCGAGGTCATCAAGGAGACCGGCGTCCTCGACCGCGTCGCGCACATCGTCCGGCTGTCCTCGCACCCCTACCGGACGGGCCGCCCCGCCGACGACGCGTCCGACGCGGGCGCCGACGACGCCGACCGCCCCGTCGCGCCGCCCCTGGCCAGCCGCATCATCAAGGTCGCCAACGCCTATGACGACCTGGTCGGCGAGTCGCCCGACCGCGACCGCGGCGCGGCCGTCCTGGAACGACTGCGGCTCGACTCCGCCGCCGAGTACGATCCGACGGTCGTCGAGGCGCTCAGCCGCGTCGTGGACCGCCGCACCCGGCCGTGATCGACAAAACTGGGGCCCGGTATTTGTCACCCGCGCGGTCGGACGCGCACCGCCGCGGCCGCTAGTGTCGGCCGGGACGGGCCGCCCGGTCCGCCGTCCCCCGAAGGAGTCCGCAGGTGTTCGAGTCCGTGCTCGTGGCGAACCGGGGAGAGATCGCCAGCCGGATCATCCACACCGCACGCGCGATGGGCCTCAAGGCCATCGCGGTGTACTCGCAGGCCGACGCCGACCTGCCGTTCGTCTCCGAGGCCGACGAGGCGATCCTCATCGGCCCCGCCGACGCCGCCCGCAGCTACCTCAACGCGCCCGCGATCATCGAGGCGGCGCGGCGGACGAACGCCCAGGCCGTCCACCCCGGCTACGGGTTCCTCGCGGAGAACGCCGACTTCGCCCGGCAGGTCGCCGCCCGCGACCTCGTCTGGGTCGGCGCGCCGCCGCTCGCCATCGCCCGGCTCGGCGACAAGATCAACGGCCGGAACCTGGTGAAGGAGGCGGGCGTCCCCGTCGTGCCCGGCGTGTGGGAGCCGGTCCCGGACGCCGACACCGCCGCCGAGGAGGCCGAGCGCATCGGCTACCCCGTCATGGTCAAGCCCGCCGCGGGCGGCAACGGCATCGGGATGAGCGCCGCGCACGACGAGGCGGCCCTGCGCCGCGCCTACGAGACCGCCCGGGCCCGCGGCGAACGCATCTTCGGCCGCGCCGACATCCTCCTCGAACGCTTCGTGCCGCACGCCCGGCACGTCGACGTGCAGATCCTCGGCCTGCCCGACGGGACGGTCGTCGCGCTCGGCGACCGCGACTGCTCCGTGCAGCGCCGCCACCAGAAGCTCGTCGAGGAGTCGCCGTCGCCCGGCGTCGGCCCGGAGCTCCGCGAGCGCCTGCTGGCCGCCGCCGTCCGGGCCGGGGAGGCCGTCGGCTACCGCGGCGCGGGCACCGTCGAGTTCCTCGTCGACCCCGCCGCGCAGGAGTGCCACTTCCTGGAGATGAGCGCCCGCCTCCAGGTCGAGCACCCGGTCACCGAGATGGTCACCGGCGTCGACCTCGTCGAGATGCAGTTCCTGATCGCCGCCGGCGAGCCCGTCCCGGACGCCTTCGCGGCGCCCCGCGGCCACGCCATCGAGTTCCGCGTCTACGCCGAGGACCCCGAGCGCTTCCTGCCCGCGCGCGGCCGCATCAAGGTGTGGGAGGAGCCCGTCGGCGACGGCATCCGCATCGACGCCGGGTACGCCGAGGGCAACAAGGTCACCGCCCACTACGACCCGCTGCTGGCGAAGCTGTGCGTGCACGGCGACGACCGCGCGCACGCGCTGAGCCGCGCGCGGGCCGCCGTGGACGCGTTCCGCATCGAGGGGCTCCCGACCAACCTGCCGTTCCACGCGGAGCTGCTCCGCCGCCCCGAGTTCGCGGACGGCTCCTACGACACGGGACTCGTGTCGCGCATGCGCGCCGACGCGCCGGTACGGTAGCCCACCGTGGAGACGTACTGCGACCGCTGCGGCGAGCCCGCCGACCGGGGCGACCACGCGGTCTGCCGCGCCGCCCGGCGGATGGAGCCGCCCCGCTACTGCGTCCGCTGCCGCCGCCGGATGGTCGTGCAGGTCACCCCGCTCGGCTGGACGGCGCGCTGCTCCCGGCACGGCGACCTGTCCGGCGGCGCTCCCGGCGCCGAGCCCGGCGAGGACGCCGCCGCGCGCGCCTGACGGGCCGCCCCGTCACCAGGTCATGGCGTAGGTGAGGAGCCGCAGGCCGGGGACGGGCGACCAGTCGCGGTCGGGGGTGCGGGCGAAGCCCATCCGGTCGTAGAGGCGGTGCGCGTCGGCCATGTTCGGCTGCGTCGACAGCCGCAGCCCGCGCAGCCCCGCGGTGCGCGCGCGGTCGACGCAGGCCGTCACCAGCGCGCGTCCCGCGCCCGCGCCGCGCGCCTTCGCCAGGACGGCCAGCATGCGGAACTCGGCCTCGTCCGGCGCGGCCAGCTCGGCGTACGGGCTGGCGGGCGGGCAGTACGCGACGGCGCCCACGACCTCGCCGCCGACCTCGGCGACCAGCAGCTCGGTCTTGGCGGCGCGGTCGGCGGCGTCGGCCAGCGTCGCCGCGTACGACGAGTCCGGCGACACCAGCCCGCTGTCCACGTACACCTCGACGGTCAGTGCGCCGATCAGCTCGTACTCGTCCGGGCGGGCCGTCCGGACGATCGCGGGTTCGGGCACCGATGCACCTCCGGGTCCGGTTCGCGCCCCGCCGGGACGGACGGGGCCGAGCCCAGATTAGCCGCGCGAAAGGACGTTTCGGACATAGTCGTTAGAGGGTTGACGACGCCCGTCCTCCCGAGGTTGATTGGCTGGAGCCGACCCCCCTGGAGGCGTCATGCCGATTCCGCGTTCGATCCTCGGCGAGGACCACCCCGACATGGACCTGGAGGTGATCGCGGGAGCCTGGCCGGACGACGTGCGCGGGCACTTCGTCGTCAGCACCTCCGACCAGCGCAGCCACCCCCTGCACGCGTTCTTCGGCGACGGGATCATGGCGCGGCTCCCGCTGCGGCCCGGCCCGGACGGGCGGTTCCCGTGGCGCGCCCGCGTGCTCGACACCCCGTCCGTCCGGCTGAAGCGGGCGCGTCCCGACCTGTTCGCCGCCGGCCCCGTCGGCACGAGCTCGCCGTGGGGATTCGTCAACTGCGCCAACACCGCCCCGCTGCCGTGGGGCGACCGCCTGTTCGCGACGTGGGACGCCGGACGGCCCGTCGAGATCGACCCGGTCACGCTCGCGTTCGTCGCCGAGGTCGGGCACCGCGACGACTGGAAGCCCGCGATGGACCAGGCCGTGCTGCCGCTGATCTCGACGACCGCGCATCCCGTCGTCGACCCCGACCGCGGCTGCATGTGGAACGTCAGCCGCGACGTCCTCACCGGCACCGTCTCGGTGATCCGCTACGACGGGACGGGCGCGCGGGTGCACCGCTGGGACGTCGAGAACGCGACGCTGCCGCAGGCCACGCACACCATCACGCAGACGCGCGACTGGCTCGTCCTCGCCGACACCGCCTTCAAGATCGACGCCGACGAGATCTTCGGCGGGGACCGGACGGTCGCCAACAACCCCGACGGGCCGCTCCTGCTCATCCGCAAGGACGACCTCGCCCCCGGGCGGTCCGCGGTCACCTGCAAGGAGTTCCGGATCGCGCCCGAGGTGAACCACTTCTACGCGCGCTACGACGACTCCGACGGCGTCCAGATCGTCATGGAGAACACCCCGGGCGTGGACATCGGGATGTACCTGCGCGAGGACGACCTCGACGTGCACGGCCGCCCCATCGACCCCGCCCTGCGCGGGATGTACTGCCACGGCATGACCCCGGCGTTCACCACCATTATGCGGTTCGACCCGGAGAGCGGCCGGGTGCGCGAGCTCGCGCGCGCCCGGAACCCGTCCCGCTGGTGGCAGGCCGAGCTGTCCGCCATCGACTGGAGCCTCGAAGGCCAGACCGACCCGACGCGGCACCACCTCGTCTACATCGGCTTCCATCCCGAGGCCATCAACCAGCGGGCCCTCCGCAACTACGAGGGCCGCGTCGACACCGCGCTGTTCCCCGCCGAGGAGACCCCCGCCGTCCTCGTCACCCACGACCGCGGCGACCTCAAGCCCCTCGCCGAGTGGACGTTCGCCCTCGACGACTACCCGACGTCGCCCGCGTTCGTCCCGCGCGGCACCGCCGCGGCGGGCGGCACCCGGTACGCCGGGGCGTCCCCGGGCGGCCACGACGGCTACCTCGTCGTCGCCGTCCACAACGACGACCGGTTCCGCGTCGAGCTGTTCGACGCCGCCGACGTGGGCCGCGGGCCCGTCGCCGTCCTCGCGCCGCCGCCCGGCACGACCGTCCCGTTCCTGATCCACTCCGCGTGGATGCCCGAGGCGCGCCCCGCCCCGGACGTCGAGCGGCTGCCGTTCGCCGCCGACCTGGACGCCCGCCTCGACCAGCTCGACCCCGAGCTGCGGGCCGTCACCCGGGAGGTCGCCGAGGCCCTCGGGGGCTGAGCCGATTACAAACCGCCCCGCCGAATCCTGTGGGATTCGGCGACGGACCGGGCGCCGGGGCCCGCGCTAGTGTGCCGGGCGTGAGCGTGCTCGTGATCACCGGGACCTGTACCGGCGTGGGGAAGACCGTCGTGACGGCCGCGCTGGCCGCCGTCGCCGCCGCGCGCGGCGCGTCGGTCGCGGTCGTCAAACCCGGGCAGACGGGTATCGCACCGGGCGAGCCCGGCGATCTGGACGACGTCCGCCGGCTCGCCGGCATCGAGGACGTGCACGAGTTCGCCCGGTTCCCCGACCCGCTGTCGCCGGCCGCCGCCGCCCGGGTCGCCGGGACCCCGCCGGTGCGGCTGCCCGAGGTCGCCGAACGCGTCCGGGCCCTGTCGGACGACCGCCGCCTCGTGCTCGTCGAGGGCGCGGGCGGCCTGCTCGTCCGCTACGACGAGGAGGGCGGCACGATCGCCGACCTGGCCCGCTGGCTGGGCGCGGCGGTCGTCGTCGTCACCCGCCCGGACCTCGGCACCCTCAACCACACGGCGCTGACGCTGGAGGCGATGGCGCACCGCGGCGTGCAGCTCGCGGGCATCGTCATCGGCGCCTGGCCGGACGAGCCGGACCTGGCGCAGCGCAGCAACATCCGCGACCTGGAGACCATCGCCGCCCGCCCCCTCGCGGGCGCGCTGCCCGCCGGCGCGGGCGCCCTCGACGCCCCCGAGTTCCTCGTCGCCGCGCACCGCGGCCTGGCCCCCGCGTTGGGCGGTGCCTTCGACCCTGCTACCTTCCGCGACAGCTACGGCCTCGACAAGGAGAACACGTGAGCGAAGCGAACCAGGAAACACGGCGGCGAAGCTCACGCATGGCCGAGCCGCCAGGCGAGGCCGGCCACCGAGCCCCGGGCGAGGTGGCCGCGTGAGCGACGTCATCGAGACCGCGCGGCGGCAGGTGCTGGAGGAGGGCAAGGGGCTCACGGCCGACCAGGTCCTGGAGTGCCTGACCCTGCCGGACGACCGTGTCGAGGAGTTGCTCGCGCTCGCCCACGAGGTCCGGATGCGCTGGTGCGGCCCCGAGGTCGAGGTCGAGGGCATCGTGTCGCTGAAGACGGGCGGCTGCCCCGAGGACTGCCACTTCTGCTCGCAGTCCGGCCAGTTCGAGTCGCCGGTCCGCTCGGTGTGGCTGAACATCCCCGAGCTGGTCGAGGCCGCGAAGGAGACCGCGAAGACCGGCGCCACCGAGTTCTGCATCGTCGCGGCCGTCCGCGGCCCGGACGAGCGCCTGATGTCGCAGGTGCGCGACGGCATCAAGGCCATCAACGACGCCGTCGAGATCAACATCGCGTGCTCGCTCGGGATGCTCACCCAGGAGCAGGTCGACGAGCTGACCGCGATGGGCGTCCACCGCTACAACCACAACCTGGAGACCGCCCGCTCGCACTTCCCGAACGTCGTCACCACCCACTCGTGGGAGGAGCGCTGGGACACCCTGCGCATGGTGAAGGACGCCGGCATGGAGGTCTGCTGCGGCGGCATCATCGGGATGGGCGAGACCGTCGAGCAGCGCGCCGAGTTCGCCGGCCAGCTCGCCGAGCTGGAGCCCGACGAGGTCCCGCTGAACTTCCTCGCGCCGCGCCCCGGCACCCCGTTCTCGGACCTCCCGCTCGTCGAGGGCCCGGACGCGCTCCGCACCATCGCCGCGTTCCGGCTCGCCCTGCCGCGGACGATCCTGCGCTACGCGGGCGGCCGCGAACTCACCCTCGGCGACCTCGGCACCCGCGAGGGCATGCTCGGCGGCGTCAACGCGATCATCGTCGGCAACTACCTCACGACCCTGGGCCGTCCGGCCGAGAAGGACCTCGACCTGCTCACCGACCTCCAGATGCCCATCAAGGCCCTCAACAAGACCCTCTGACGGTCCGAGAACTCACGCGTCCGCCTAGCGGCGTGCCGCGCGGCACGCCGCTCCGCGATCCGCGCGATCCGCCGCTTGTCCTCGTCGCGGAAGTGCCCCGTCATCGCACGGAACGCGTGTTCGGAGTGTACGCGGAACGTCGCACTCCGTGCGGGGGGCGGGAGGGGAGGTCAGTGGCGGCGGAGGCGGGTGATGAACTTGTAGCGGTCGCCGCGGTAGAGGGACTGGGCCCACTCGACCGGCTGGCCCGTCGTGTCGAAGGCGTGCCGGGACAGCAGGAGCATCGGCAGGCCCACGTCGACGCCGAGGAGCTGGGCGTCGTGCGGGGTGGCGAGGACGGTCTCGATCGTCTCCTCGGCCTCGGTGAGGTGGACGTCGTAGGCCGTCGCGAGCGTCTCGTACAGCGAGTGGTGGCGGGGCAGCTCGCGGCGGAGCCCGGGGAAGCGGCGCGCGGGCAGGTGCGAGGTGTCGATCGACATGGGCTCGCCGTCGGCGAGGCGGAGCCGGTGGACGCGCAGGACCCGGCCGCCGGGGCGGATGCCGAGGAGGGTGGCGAGGTGCTCGTCGGCGCTGACGTACCCGGCCTCGAGGATGCGGGTCTCGGGGCGCAGGCCGTGGTGCCGCATGTCGGAGGTGTAGCTGACGAGCTGGAGCTCCTGCGACACCTTCGGCTTGGCGACGAACGTGCCTTTGCCCTGGATGCGCTGCAGGCGGCCCTCGACGACGAGTTCGGCGAGGGCCTGCCGGACGGTCGTGCGGGACGTCTCGTACTTCTCCGCGAGGGCCCGCTCGGGGGGCAGCGGGCTGCCGGGCGGGAGCGACTGGATCAGCTCGACCAGCAGCTCTTTCAGCTTGTAGTACTTCGGGATGCGGGGTGCGTGGCTGGAGTGGTGCCTACCGATGTCGCTCAACGAGGCCCGGTCGAATCCGCCCCCGTGCCGGGGCCCGCCCCTGACCTCCGTCACGGCATCTCCTCACGTTCATCATCGGTTCTCCCCGATGTTATGCGTGCAGACTACGGCCGGTAGAGCGCGCGATCTCCGCCAGGGCGCTCCCGAGGCTTGTGAGGTCGGCCTCGTCCACGGTGGCGCGGGCGGTCAGCCGCAGGCACGCGCGTCCCTTCGGTACCGAGGGCGGGCGGAAGCAGCCGACGCGGACACCGTGGTCAGCGCAGATCTCGGCGCCGCGGAGGGCGGCGTGCGGCTCGCCCAGGTAGACGGGGACGACCGCCGCGGCGGGCGGCGCGGTCTCGAGGCCGGAACCGGCCGCGAGCCCGGTCATCCGGCGGGCGACGGCGCGGGCGCGGGCGGGCAGGGCGGGGTCGGCCTCCAGGACGTCGAGGGCGGCGAGGGCGGCGCCGACGGCGGGCGGGTTCAGGCCCGTGTCGAAGATGAACGAGCGGGCCGTGTCGACCAGCGCGTCGACGACCTCGGGGGCGCCGAGGACCGCGCCCCCCTGGGACGCGAGGGACTTCGACAGCGTGAGCGTGAGGACGACGTCGGGCTCGCCGGCCAGGCCGGCGGCGTGCGCGGCGCCGCGGCCGCCCGCGCCGACGACGCCGAGGGCGTGCGCCTCGTCGACCACCAGGAGGGCGCCGTGCGACCGGACGAGCGCGTGCAGTTCGGCGAGCGGCGCGAGGTCGCCGTCGACGGAGAAGACGGCGTCGGTGACGACGACGGCGTGGTCCTCGTCGCGGTCGGCGAGGGCCTCGGCGACGGCGGAGGTGTCGCGGTGCGGGACGACCGCGACGCGGGACCGCGACAGCCGGCAGGCGTCGACGATCGAGGCGTGGTTCGTCCGGTCGGACACCACCAGGACGTCGGGGCCGGAGAGCGCGGTGACGGCGCCGAGGTTGGCGAGGAAGCCGGAGGAGAACACGAGCCCGGCGGCGGCGCCGGTGAACGCGGCGAGCCGCCGGTCGAGCTCGGCGTGCAGCTCGGTGGTGCCGCTGACCA
Source organism: Actinomadura rifamycini DSM 43936 (assembly GCF_000425065.1). Lineage (GTDB taxonomy): Bacteria > Actinomycetota > Actinomycetes > Streptosporangiales > Streptosporangiaceae > Spirillospora > Spirillospora rifamycini. The sequence continues at coordinate 174,616 of NZ_AULB01000008.1, read as the reverse complement.
GCCGCGACCCGGTAGAGCCGGTCCCGAAGGCGCGGGCCGCGGCGGCGGCGCCGGCGGCGAGGCGGGGGTCGCCGGACAGCCCGAGGTAGTCGTTGGACGCCAGGTCGATCAGGTCGCCGGTGCGGGGCCGGAGCGTGCGGCGCAGCCCCGCCGCGTCCCGCCGCGCGGCCGCGTCCCGGAGCCTGGCGAGGGGATCTGCGGGGATCATGCGGGCATCCTGCCAGGTGCCCGGGGCGGGGGGACGCGCGGGTCGCGCCCGGAAGCGATGGGCGATGATGGTGGTGTGCCTACCTTGACCGATCTGGTCCGCGATCACACCGACCTGACCGAGACGGACGTGGAGTGGCTGCACGCCCTCGTGTCGGACTGGCAGCTGCTCGCCGACCTGTCGTTCGCCGACCTGCTGCTGTGGGTGCCGCTGCGGATCGGGGACGCGCCGCCCGCGGACGCGCGGGGCCGCGCCCTCGACACCGGCGCGGCCGTCCCCGGCTGGGTGGCGATCGCGCAGATGCGGCCGACGACCGGCCCGACCGCGTATCCGGAGGACCTGGTCGGGAAGGTGGTCCGGACGGGACGCCGGAAGCTGATCGACGTCGCGTGGCGGGAGCGCCGGATCGTCCGGGAGGGCGACCCGGAGTGGGGGAGCGGCATCCCGGTGCGGGAGGAGTCGATCCCGGTGCGGCGCGGCGCGAAGATCCTCGGGGTGATCCAGCGGAGCACGAACCTGAGTTCGGCGCGGACGCCGAGCCGGCTGGAGCTGACGTACCTGCAGTCCGCCAGCGACCTCGCGAAGATGATCTCCGAGGGGCGGTTCCCGGTGCCGGGGGAGGAGCCGAACCTGGTGCGCTCGCCGCGCGTCGGGGACGGGCTGATGCGGCTGGACCGGTCGGGGCGCGTCACGTACGCGAGCCCGAACGCGCAGTCGGCGTACCGGCGGCTCGGCTACCCGACGGACCTGGTGGGCGAGAACCTCGGGGAGATCACCGCGGAGCTGTGCGACACCGGGGAGCCGCTGGAGGAGGCGCTGAGCGTGCTGCTCAGCGGCCGGGCGCCGCGCGAGGTGGAGGTGGAGGCGCACGGCCCGATCATGCAGCTGCGGACGATACCGCTGGTCGTCGGCGGCACGCGGATCGGCGCGATCGTCCTGTGCCGGGACGTCACCGAGCTGCGGTGGCGGGACCGGGAGCTGATGACGAAGGACGCGACCATCCGGGAGATCCACCACCGGGTGAAGAACAACCTGCAGACGGTCGCGGCGCTGCTGCGGCTGCAGGCGCGGCGGCTGCGGATCCCGGAGGGGCGGGCGGCGCTGGACGAGGCGGTCCGGCGGGTCGGGTCGATCGCGATCGTGCACGAGACGCTGTCCCTCACGCCGGACGAGCTGATCGACTTCGACGACATCGCCGACCGGGTCATCACGATGGCGGGGGAGGTGTCGACGCCGGAGACCAAGGTCACGCCGAAGCGGTCCGGGAACTTCGGGGTGCTGCCCGCGGAGGTCGCGACGCCGCTCGCGATGGCACTGACGGAGCTGCTGCAGAACGCCCTGGAGCACGGGCTCGCGCACCGGTTCGGGACGCTGGAGGTCGTCGCGCACCGGACGGGCGGCGGCCGCGACGGCGCGGCGGACGAGCCGTCCGACCTGCGGCGCAGGGCGGCGCGGCAGCCGGTGTGGGGGGAGCTGTCGGCGGCGGGCGAGCCGGAGCCGCGCCCGGACGGGCCGGACGTCCGGGACGCGGCGGGCGAGCGGCGCCTCGTCGTCGTGGTGGCGGACGACGGGGTGGGGCTGCCCGCCGACTTCGACGTGGAGAGCAGCAACAGCCTCGGGCTGCAGATCGTGCGGACGCTGATCGTCGGGGAGCTGGGCGGGAACCTGGACTTCCGGCGGCGCGAGGGCGGCGGCACGGAGGTCGTCGTGGACGTCCCGCTGGACGCCGGCCACCGGGGCGGCCCGCCGTGGTGACCGGCCCGGCACGGCGAAGTGCCCGCGACCCCGGGGTCACGGGCACTTCGGAAGTCTCGCGGCGCTGGTTCGGCTCTCCGGCCGGGCGGGCTCGGAGGCGGCGCCGTGCGGTGGACGGCGGTTACAGGCCGGCGTTCGCGCGGGTGCGGGCGCGGGCCGCGCGGCGCTTGAGGGCGCGGCGCTCGTCCTCGCCCATCCCGCCCCAGACGCCCGAGTCCTGCCCGGACTCCAGCGCCCAGCGCAGACACGCGTCGGTGACGTCACAGCGCCGGCATACCTGCTTGGCCTCTTCGATCTGCAGGATCGCGGGCCCGGTGTTGCCGATCGGGAAGAACAGCTCGGGGTCCACGTCACGGCAGGCTGCGCGGTGGCGCCAGTCCATGCGGTCCACTCCTTCGTCAGGCGGTGGAGACACTCCACCCAATTGTGAACGATTTCACATGTCGCGAACGCCCGGAGCGGCGGTGGCCGGGTCCAGGGGTGGTTGTTCGACGGCGCCGTGAGCAGGCGGTCGGCGTCATCGGGACCCCTGTCGTTCGGGCGCAACTTGAGCGTGTCAGGGGCGCACTACCAGGCGCAAGACCTTTGAGAAAGGATTCTCAAAGTATGGGTGTCGCATGTGTCACATCAGTGGGTCGAACGTGTTACTTGGATCTCAACACAACGGCCGGGGTGCCTCATATGACGATCCGGATGGCCTTCGGCACCGAACGGAACGTCACACTGCGGTGCTCGCCGAGGTAGTCGCCGTCCAACTGAAAGGCGACGGGACGCTCCGCCCGCACCGTGACCTCCGCCGCGTCGTGCACGTTCACGACGTCCCGTCCCTGCACAGGACGGGTGCGGGCCAGCAGCATCCCCGCCACCGCCGCCAGCGTCGGCCCCACCCGCAGCGTCCGGACGCCGAACACGTCGAGCCCCCGCGCGAAGTGCGCGAGCGGACTCGGATTCACCGGAAGGCGGCCCACGAAAGTCCACGGCGACGTATTAGAGATGAACGCCAGGAACAGGCCCGATTTCGGCGGGCGCCCCGGCTGTTCCAACGTGAGCGCGGGCCGGCGCCGATCCGTGCCCGCGAAGAAATGGCGAACGGCCGTTCGAACATAGAGCGACGGATCGGCCTTCCGGCCCGTTCCGCGCCGCCGCTCGACCTCCCGGACGACCTCCGCGTCGAGCCCGACGCCCGCGCAGAACATGAAGTACCGCTCGGGGCCGTCGCCCGGCCGCGCCGCGCCCAGCCCGACCGTCCGGTAGCGGCCCGCCCGCAGCGCCTCCAGCACCACGCCGGTCGCGCCGATCGGGTCGTCGGGCAGCCCGAGCGCCCGCGCGAACACGTTCGCGCTCCCGGTCGGCAGCACCGCCAGCGCGGGGGGTTCGGCGACGCCCGCCGACAGCAGGCCGTTCGCGGCCTCGTTGACCGTTCCGTCCCCGCCGACCGCGATCACCACGTCGTAACCGTCCGTGGCCGCGTCCCGGGCCAGTTCCACGGCGTGCCCGCGGTGCCCCGTCTCGGCGATGACGAGGTCGAGGTCGCCGGCGCAGGCCCGGACCAGCAGTTCGCGGGCCCGCCGGGAGGTGGAGGTCGCCTTGGGGTTGGCGATGAGCATGGCGCGCACGGCGCCAGGTTACCGAGAGTCGCACCGGACGTTCCCCGGGGCGTCGCCCGGACGCCCGCCGGGCGCCCCTCCGGGCGGCGACCCGGGAGAGCCCACCGGGCCGGGCCGAGTAGGGTTTCGTTGTGTCCAAGCGTCTGAGCGCCGCCCGCCCCAAGACCGTGTACGCCGCCGCCGGCCTCGAGGCCGCGGAGGGCGCCGCCGCCGTCGTGTACGGCGCGTACGTCGGCGTGGAGACCGCCATCGGCGAACCCGTCGACCCGGTCAGCGCGATCGGTGTGACCGTCCTCGCCCTCGCCGGCGGGATCGGGATGCTCGCCTGCGCCCGGGGCCTGCTCCGCGCCGACCAGTGGAGCCGCGCCCCCGCCGTCCTCACCCAGCTGTTCGCGCTGCCGGTGGCGTGGTCGCTGTGGCAGGCCGAGCAGTACGCCATCGGCGTCCCGCTGGGCGTCGCCGCGATCCTCGCCCTGGTCACCCTGCTCAGCCCGCCCAGCACCGCCTGGCTCGTCACCGACCACGACGAGGACGACGACGGCGACTCGGAGGGCGGCGCGGAGGGCGGTGCGGACGCGGAGAAGTCCGCCGGGAAGCCGTCCGGCGGAAAGTGACGGGCCCGGCGGCCGAAGCCACCGGGCCCGCACGGGTCACTCGTCCGCGGTCAGGCCCTCGCGGAGCTGCGCCAGCGTCCGCGCCAGCAGCCGCGACACGTGCATCTGCGAGATGCCCAGCTCCGCCGCGATCTGCGACTGCGTCATGTTGCCGAAGAAGCGCAGCAGCAGGATCTTCTTCTCCCGCGCGGGCAGCTTCTCCAGCAGCGGCTTGAGGGACTCGCGGTACTCGACGCCCTCCAGCGACTCGTCCACCATGCCGAGCGAGTCCGCCACCGCGGGCGCGTCCTCGTCACCGGAGTCGGGCGCGTCCAGGGACACCGTGGAGTAGGCGTTCGCCGACTCCAGGCCCTCCAGCACCTCCTCCTCGCTCATCTGCAGGTGCGCCGCGAGCTCGCTCACCGTCGGCGCGCGGCCCTCCCGCTGCGCCAGGTCGCTGATCGCCTTGGTGAGCGACAGCTTCAGCTCCTGCAGCCGGCGCGGCACCCGCACCGCCCAGCCCTTGTCGCGGAAGTGCCGCTTGATCTCGCCGACGATCGTCGGCGTCGCGTAGGTGGAGAACTCCACGCCGCGCTCCAGGTCGAACCGGTCGATCGACTTGATCAACCCGATCGTGGCGACCTGGATCAGGTCGTCCAGCCACTCGCCGCGGTTCCGGAACCGCCGCGCGAGGTACTCCACCAGCGGCAGGTGCAGCTCCACGAGCTGGTCGCGGATGCGCTGGCGCTCCGGGTCGCCCTCCGGCAGCTCGGCGAGGCGCTCGAACAGGGCGCGCGCCCGCGCGCGGTCCGGCACCGCGCTGTCGGACCGCTCGTTGTCCTCGCCCGCCAGGGTCGTCTTCTCCGTCACTGGGGCCCACCCGCACCGCGCCGCTTCTGCAGCGTCACGGTGACCCGGTCGTCGGAGCCCACCTTGGCGTCCACCTCGCCGGCCAGCGACGAGAGGACCGTCCACGCGAACGTGTCACGGCTGGGCTCCCGGCCGTCCACGGTCAGCACCGATACGGAAATGCGCATCGCCTCCCCGGTCAGCTCGAACTCGCACGACAGGTCGGTCCCGGGGACGGCCTGGGCCAGCAGCATCGCGCAGGCTTCGTCGACCGCGATGCGCAGGTCCTCGATTTCGTCCAGCGTGAAGTCCAGCCGCGCGGCGAGCCCCGCGGTGGCGGTCCGCAGGACGGACAGGTACGCGCTCGCGGCGGGCAGCTTCACCGTCACCACGTCGCGGACGGACAACTTCGTACTGGCCGGCATTGCAGCGGTTTCCTCGGTCACGTCACTCCCTCGCAGGATGGTCCCGCTGCCTTCGAAACTACCGCCTGCGAAGCACTCCGCGAGACTCCAACGCGCGTGTTTGTTTGCAAGGCCCTCGGCGTCAGGCCGCGGGGCGGCCTTCCTTCAACGGGCCTCGCGGCGATTGCTGCATCGCTCCGACTCGCCTGGCGGCTCGCTGCGCGATCAAGTTCTCGCGAGCTCGAACTTGGCTTCGCTCGCAATCACAGTGGTTCCCGTGCGCTCTGGCTGGGGAAGCGGTCGGCCGGGTGGGTGCCTTGCTTTGCGGGCGGGGGGCGGCACTCGGGTCCCCTGTCGGTGCGGGGTGGGGTGGGGTCGGTCACGTTGGGTCAGGTGGTGGCGGGGGCGGGGAGGAGGGCTCCGCGGTGGGTGATGACCTCGGCGGCCAGGGCGGTCGCGGATGCGGCGGCGGCGCGGCGGGTGGCGCCGGTGAGGCGGGCGGCCAGGTAGGCGCCGTTGTAGGAGTCGCCGGCGGCGGTCGTGTCGACGACGTTCGCGACCGCGCGGGCGGGGACGCGCTCGGTGGTGCGGGCGTCGGCGATGAGGCTGCCGCGGGCGCCGAGCTTGACGGCGATCTCCCGGACGCCGGACGCGCGGAGGCGGCGGACGGTGTCGTCGGGGGTGCGGTCGCCGAAGACGGCGCGCTCGTCCTCGAAGGTGGGGAGGGCGATGTCGGTGCGCGCGAGGACGTCCGACATGGCGACGGCGGCGAGGGTCGGCGACGCCCAGCCCGCGGGGCGGTAGTTGCCGTCGAAGGCGACGCGGCCGCCGCGGCGGCGGGTCTCGTCCAGGACGGCGAGGAGGCGGGCGCGGGCGGACGTGGTGAGGATCGACAGGGTGATGCCCGAGAGGTAGACGACGTCGTGGTCGGCGAGGGCGTCGTCGAGGGCGTCGGGGTGGCCGGGGCCGAAGAGGGCGCGGGCGGCGGACTGCGACCGGTAGTAGTGGAACGTGCGCTCGCCGCGGTCGTCGGTGCGGATGAGGTAGAGGCCGGGACGGCCGTTCGGGATCACGCGGGTGAGGGCCGAGCCGACGTTGCGGTCGGCCCAGGCGGCGCGCATCTCGGCGCTGTAGGGGTCGTCGCCGACGGCCGTGACGAACTGGACGTCGACGGGGGCGGAGCGGGCCAGGTAGGCGGCCACGTTGAAGGCGTCGCCGGCGTAGCCGAGCGCCAGCCGGTCCGGGTCGAGGTGGCTCAGTTCGATCATGCACTCGCCGATCAGCGCGACGCGGATGTTCTGCATGGCGGCTCCCGTCTGTGATGGGGCGACGATACATCTAGACAACAAGTGATCTGATGACTAAGACTTCATGTGCCGTGATTCACACGCCATGGAGGGGCCCGATGGATCCGATGCAGCGCTACGAGACGGACGGCTACGCGATCTTCCGGAACGTGCTGGACGCCGAGCTGATCGCCGAGGCGGACGAGCACGTCCGCTGGTTGCAGGAGCGTCACCCGGAGAAGGGCGGCGAGGACCTGTCGACGGAACTCGTGGCCGAGGACCCGTTCTGGGTGCGGCTCGTGTCGGACGACCGGCTGCTCGACGTCGCGGAGCGGTTCGTGGGGCCCGACATCGCGCTGTTCGCGTCGGCGTACATCTCGAAGCCGCCGTACACCGGGAAGGCGGTGCTCTGGCACCAGGACGGCTCGTTCTGGCCGCTCGAACCGATGCGGGTGGTCACGCTGTGGCTGGCCGTCGACCGCTCGACGCCGGAGAACGGCTGCCTGCGGGTCATCCCGGGCAGCCACCGCGGCGGGCTGCACGACGTCCGGGAGCGCGACGACGTCGAGGCGGTGTTCGGGGTCGAGAGCGCGCGGGAGGTGGACGAGCGCGAGGCCGTCGACCTGGTGCTTGAGCCGGGTGACGTCGAGGTCCACCACCCGAACATCATGCACGGGAGCAACGCCAACGAGTCGCCGTACCGGCGGTGCGGGCTGACGATCCGGTACATCCCGACGTCCACGAAGATCACCGCGGAGCCGTCGCCGTTCCCGTCGGCGCTGCACCTGCGGGGCGAGCCGGGAGTGAACGAGTACCGGCCGCGGCCCCGGTACGCGGCGGGGGAGCACTTCGCCTTCCGGGGCGCCGAGAGCTGGACGTGATGCGGAACTGGGGCGCCCGCCTGCGGGAGATCGCGCTGGCGGGCCTGCGGGCCTTCGTGCTGGAGAACGAGCTGCTGCGCGTGGTCGTCCTGGCCGGCAAGGGCGGCGACGTCGTCGAGTTCCTCCACAAGCCGTCCGACACGGACTTCGTGTGGCTCTCGCCCGACGGGCTGCGCGCCCCGGGGGACGGCGCGTCCGACGACGTCGCGGTGTTCCTCGACCGCTACGAGGGCGGCTGGCAGGAGGTCCTGCCGAACGGCGGCGCGCCGAGCGTCTACCGGGGCGCCCGTTTCGCCCAGCACGGCGAGGTCGCCGGGCTGCCGTGGGACGCGGAGGTCGTCGCCGACGACGAGCAGGAGGTCGCCGTCCGGCTCAGTGTGCGCGCGCACCGGATGCCCCTGCGGGTGGTCAAGACGTTCCGGATGGTCTCGGGCGTCGCCGAGCTGGTCGTCGAGGAGGAGCTGGCGAACGAGTCCGATGTCGAGCTGGACGCCATGTGGGGCCACCACATCGTGTTCGGTGCGCCCTTCCTGAAGCCGGGCCACCGGATCCGGGTGCCGGACGGGGCGCGGGTCGTCCCGCACGCGACCCCGATCGGGCCGGGCGGGCGCCGTGTGCGCGCGGGCGGCCCGCACCGGTGGCCGCACGTCCCCGCGGACGGCGGCGGGACGGTCGACCTGAGCGTCGTCCCCGCGCCGGGCGGGCCGAGTGAGATCGTCTACCTCACCGACCTGGACGAGGGCCGCTACGAGGTGGTCGACCCCGCGGGCGGTCCGGGGCTGCGGGTGCGGTGGGACGAGTCCGTCCTGCCGCACCTGTGGCTCTGGCAGGAGCTCGGGGCGACCGCGGACCACCCGTGGTGGGGCCGCGCGTACGTGGTCGGGCTCGAGCCGTTCGCCGGGCACCCGACCGACGGGCTGGCGGCGGCGGTGGAGAACGGGACGGCGCTGAAGCTGGGCCCGCGGGCGGTGCGGCGGCTGTGGCTGCGCGCGGGCGTCATCGAGGGGAGCACGGGGTGAGCGAGTTCGAGGGCAAGGTCGCGCTGGTCACCGGCGGGTCGCTGGGCATCGGGCGCGCGGTGGTGGAGCGCCTCGCCGGCGCGGGCGCCGCCGTGGTGTTCTGCGGGCTCGACGGCGTGGCCGGCGCCGAGGCGGAGCTGCGGGCGGCCGGGCGGACGGTCACGGGCGTGGTCGCCGACGTGCGGGACGCGGCGGCCGCCGAGGGGCTGGTGCGGACGGCGGTGTCCGAGCACGGCGGCCTCGACACGGTGGTGACCTGCGCGGGGGTGCAGCGGTACGGGACGGTCGAGGACACGTCCGAGGAGACGTGGGACGAGGTCCTGGACGTGAACGTCAAGGGCGTCTTCCTCGCGTGCCGCGCGGCGGTGCCCGAGCTGCGGCGCCGGGGCGGCGGGACGATCGTCACGGTGTCGTCGGTGCAGGCGTTCGTGTCGCAGGCGGGGGTCGCCGCCTACAGCGCGAGCAAGGCCGCGATCAACGCGCTGACCCGGGCGATGGCCCTCGACCACGCGGCCGACGGGATCCGGGCGAACACGGTGTGCCCGGGGTCGGTCGACACCCCCATGCTGCGCTGGGCCGCGGACCTGTTCCGCGGCGGCGCCGACCAGGACGCCCAGGTCGCCGAGTGGGGCCGCGCGCACCCGCTCGGGCGCGTCGCGCGTCCGGAGGAGGTCGCCGAGGTGGTGGCGTTCCTGGCCGGTCCGCGCTCCTCGTTCGTCACCGGCGCCGAGCACCGCGTCGACGGCGGCCTCCTCGCCCGCAACCCGGCGGCACTGCCGGACCACTGAGCCCCGCTGCAACCGTCCGCATCCCCCCACGGAGGTAACGCATGTCCAAGTCCGCTCTCGCGCTGGCCCTCGCGGCCGGGCTGGTGGCCGTGCCCGCGGCCCCGGCGGCCGCGCAGGCCGGCCCGGTCTGCGCGGGGAGTCCCGCGCCGACGTTCGGGACCGCGACGCAGAACCTCGCGATGAACGCGAAGTTCACCGACTACGGCAACAGCAACGCCCGGCTGGACGACTGGACGGGCGGCGACACGACGTACTCGCTGAAGCTGTCCGACGGCCGCATCGTCTTCGCCTACTCCGACACGTTCCTCGGCAAGGTCAACGCGGACGGGTCCCGCTCGCCCGTGATCGAGGAGGGCGGGACGACGCCGTTCATCAACAACTCGTTCGTCGTGCAGGGCGCGAACGGGGCGCTGTCGACCGTCACCGGCGGGACCTCGGCGAACCCCGAGGCGCCCATGCCGCCGCCGCAGGCCGCCCACTGGTACTGGGCGGGCGACCTCACCCAGCGCGGGTCGGAGGTCCAGCAGCTCTACCGCGAGTACTACGACCCGGACCCCGGCAACGGGACGTCCTGGGACCTGACGTGGAAGCGCAACGTCCTCGCGCGCTTCTCCACGGCGGACCTGTCCGACCCGACGAGCGTCCAGGCGATGCCGTCGGCGATCGGCGTCCAGTGGGGGTCGGCGCTGCTGAAGGACGGCGGGAACACCTACATCTACGGCACCGAGGACTACACCGACCCCGACACTCAGCAGAACACCAAGTACCTGCACATCGCGAAGGTGAGCGGCGACGACCTGCGCGGCCAGTGGAGCTACCGGACGGCCGGCGGCTGGTCGACCCGGGAGGCCGACTCGGTCCGCCAGATGAGCGGCGTGTCCAACGAGTTCAGCGTCACCCGGCGCGGCGCCCACTACATCATGGTCAACCAGGACACCGAGTACGCCTTCGGCGCGGAGATCGACATCTCGCTGGCGTGCTCCGCCGACGGCCCCTTCACCGACGAGCGGACCGTCTACACGACGCCGGAGACGGGCTCCTGGCCCGACGTCTACACCTACAACGCGCACCAGCACGCGTCGCTGTCGTCCAGCGGCAACCTGGTGATCTCGTACAACGTCAACACCCTCGACACCGCCGAGGACGACGGCGTCAACGACAACTACCAGTACGCCAGCATCTACCGCCCCCGGTACGTGAACGTGCCGGTGAGCGGCTGACCCCGACCCTCCTCCCCGCGCTCCCCCCGGTCCCTCCCGCCGGGGGGAGCGCCCCTTCCACGACCATCCGGAGGTCGCCATGTCCATGCCGCCGGGGCTCGACCCCCAGCTCGCCGAGGCGCTGCGGGACGCGCCCCACGTCGGGCTCGCGCGTCCCGGGCCGGCGCGCGCCGCGATGCGCGCCCTCGTGGCGGCGCTCGAGGAGCCCGCGGGCGACTTCCGGGTCGAGGTCACCGACCGGACGGTCCCGGGCGCGCCGCCCGTGCCCGTCCGGATCTACCGGCCGCTGCGGGCGGCGCGCCCGGCGCCCGTCCTCGTGTACTTCCACGGCGGCGGGTTCGTCACCGGCGGCCTGGAGAACGAGCACGGCCGCTGCCTCGCGTTCGCGGGGGAGGACGGGATCGCGGTGGTGTCGGTCGACTACCGGCTGGCGCCCGAGCACCCGTTCCCGGCGGGCCTCGACGACTGCCGCGCGGCGACGGCGTGGGCGCAGGCGCACGCGTCCGACTTCGGCGGCGACCCGGCGCGGGTCGCGGTGGGCGGCGGCAGCGCCGGCGGCGCGCTCGCGGCGGCGGTGGCGCTGCGCGCCCGCGACGAGGGCGGCCCGCCGCTGGCGTTCCAGATGCTGCTGTACCCGGTGCTGGACGACCGCATGGACACCCCGTCGATGCGCGCGTTCACCGACCCCCCGCTGTTCAACCGGACGGACGCGGAGCACATGTGGCGGCACTACCTGGGCGGGCGGCCCGCCACCCCGTACGCGGCGCCCGCGCGGGCCGCGGACCTCGCCGGGCTGCCGCCCGCGTACGTCCTGGCCGCCGAGTTCGACCCGCTGCGCGACGAGGCGCTGGAGTACGCGCGGCGGCTGATCGAGGCGGGGGTCCCGACCGAGCTGCGGCACGTGCCGGGGGTGTGCCACGGGTTCGACGGCGTCCCGTCGGCGGACGCCGCCCGGCGGGCGTTCGCCGAGCAGCGCGACGTCCTGCGGCGGAACCTATGGACAGCGCCGTAGACTAAGTGATTAGATGACTTGACCTTCTGGGAGCGAGGTGGCGATGGCACAGGATGTGGCCCGGCCGAGCCTGGCGGACGCTCTGACCGAGCGGATGCTGGAGCTGATCAGGGCGGACGGCCTGCGCCCGGGCGACCGGCTGCCGTCGGCGCGGGAGCTGTCGCAGCGGTTCGCGGTGACCACGCCGACGCTGCGCGAGGCGCTGCGCCGGCTGGAGGCGACCGGGGCGATCCAGCTCCGGCACGGCTCCGGCATCTACGTGGGCGCCGACCTCGAACGCGTCGTCATCGCCAACCCGAACGTCCGCACGCTGGACGGCGAGCGGGTGCTGCACCTGCTGGACGCCCGGCTGCTGATCGAGCCGCCGCTGGCCGCGCAGGCCGCGCGGCGCTGCGCCCCGGACGACCTCGACCGGCTCCGCACCGTCCTGGACGAGGCGGGCCGGAACCTGACCGGCGACGTGCAGGAGGCCGAGGCGCGGCTCCACGAGGCGAACATGGCGTTCCACCGGGCCACCGCCGGCGCCGCCGGCAACTCGGTCCTGTGCGAGGTCATCGACTCGCTGCTGAAGGTGCACTCCTCGGAGCAGCGCGAGATACAGCGCATCTTCGACGACCGCACCCGCGACTACGAGGAGCACCGGGCGATCCTCGGCGCGATCGAGCGGGGCGCGGACGGCGAGGCCGAGGACCTCATGCGCGCCCACCTCGCCGACGTCAAGCACGTGATCGAGCAGCGGCTCGCCTGAGCCGTCCCGTCCCGTCCCGCCCCCTCGCACCCTCAGAAACCCGAAGGAACAGCCGTCCGGCCGAGCACGGCCGCACGGCCCGCTCACCGACTCCTCCGACCGTCCCCGAACCTCCCGATCCCCACCCCGATCGGGCGCCCCCCGATGAAGGAGGCTCACCATGCCGTCAACGAAGCGACTGCGGGTGACCGCGCTCGCCACGGGCGCGCTGCTGCTCGCCGCCGGCTGCGGCTCCGGCGGCGGATCCGGCGATCCGAACCACCTCAAGCTGTACAACGACAAGGGCGCCTGGAAGCCGTACTTCGAGCAGATGGCGGAGTTCGGCGAGCAGCGGATCGGCATCGACATGGAGCCGGTCGGCTACACCGACGAGCCCGCGTACACCGCGTTCATCAAGTCGTCGTTCCGCACCAACGTCAAGCCCGACCTGTTCACCTGGACGACCGGGGAGCGGCTCCGCGAGATCGTCGAGCAGGACCAGGTCGCCGAGACCGGCGACATCTGGGCGCAGGGCATCAAGTCCGGCGACCTCACCGAGCAGCTCCGCCAGTACTACACGATCGACGGCAAGCAGTACTGCGTGCCGCTGAACACCGCGTACTGGGGGATGTTCTACAGCAAGAAGGTCTTCGAGAAGCACGACCTGGAGCCGCCCGAGACCTGGGACGAGCTGATGGACGTCGCCGCGAAGCTCAAGGCCGCCGGGCAGGTCCCGTTCCACCAGACGACGCCGACGTCGCTGTTCTCGTTCGTCTGGTTCGAGCAGCTCCTCGCCGGCACCGACCCCGAGCTGTACGACCGGCTGTCGAAGGGGGAGGCGTCCTACACCGACCCGGGCGTCGTCAAGGTCATGGAGCAGTGGAAGGGGCTCATCGACAAGGGCTACCTCACCGAGCCGGGCGACAAGGCCGACCCCGCCGACCACTTCAAGTCCGGCGACGCCGCCATGGTCATGAACGGCACCTGGTTCAACACCAGCATGACGCAGCGCGGCCTCGAACTCGGGAAGGACTACGGCTTCTTCCTCATCCCCAACGTGAACGCGGACCTGCCGAAACGGTCGCTGATCTTCGAGAGCGGGCCGCTGTGCTCGCTGAAGAAGGCGCCGTCGCCGGAGTCCAGCGAGAAGTACCTCACCTGGTGGACGAGCGCCGAGGCGCAGGAGAAGTGGGCGAACGCGCGCGGCGACGTGTCCGCCAACCCCAAGGTGAAGATCGCCGACCCGGACCTGGGCGAGGTCGCGAAGAAGGCCACGAGCGACGAGAACCGGCTCGTCCTGCGGTACTTCGAGGCCACGCCGTCGCCCGTCCTGACCGAGGCGCTCAGCGCGCTCGACAAGTTCCTCAACGAGCCCGGCTCGTACATGGAAGTGCTGCAGACGATCCAGAAGGCCAACGACCGGTACTGGAAGCAGCAGAAGGCCGGAAGCTGAGCACCCGATGACCATCCGCAACGCCACCGCCGACCGCCCCGCCAAGGCGGGCGCGCGCGGCACCGGGCCGTCCGGCGCCCGCCGGCGGCCCGGCGGGGCCGGGGGCCGGGCCGGGCGGGGATTCGCCCTGTACGGCCGGTTCCGGCACCTGTACGTGTCGCCCGCCGTCCTGTTCGTCGCGGTGCTGCTCTACCTGCCGTTCCTGTGGACGGTCTACCTGAGCTTCACCGCCTACGACGGGCTCGCCTCGCCCGAGTTCACCGGCATCGACAACTACCGGCGGCTGCTCGAGGACGACGCCCTGCTCGTCTCGATCCGCAACACGCTGCTGTGGGTCGCCGGGACGGTCGTGCTGCCCGTCGGGCTCGGGCTGCTCGTCGCCGTGCTGTCGTACGACATCAAGGGCGGCGCGTGGTTCCGGCTGCCGTTCCTGCTCCCGTACGCGATGTCCGGCGCGGGCCTCGGCGTCATCTGGGGCTTCATCCTCCAGCCGGACGGCATGGCCAACCAGATCCTCACGTTCCTCGGGATGCCCGGCGGCGACACCGCGTTCCTCCAGGACGGCCCCCGCAACACGGTCGCGATGATCGTGGTGTGGACGTGGCAGCAGCTCGGCGTCAACATGCTGCTGTTCGTCGTCGGCCTGCAGTCGATCCCGAAGGCGCCGATCGAGGCCGCCCGCATCGACGGCGCGTCCGGCTGGAGCATGTTCCGGCACGTCATCTGGCCGCTGATGCGCCCGATCACCACCGTCGTGTTCGGCCTCGCGCTCGTCGCGAGCCTGAAGACCTTCGACATCGTCTGGGTGATGACGCAGGGCGGGCCCGGCCGCTCGTCCGAGACGCTCGCCGTGACGATGTACCGCGAGGTGTTCGTCGCCGGGTCGTACGGCTACGGGTCGGCGATCGCGGTGCTGCTCACCACCGTCACCGGCCTCGCCTCGTACATCTACCTGCGCCACCAGGTCGGCAAGGAGAACCGATGAAGGCCCGCCCGCTCACCGGAACGGTCCGGCGCGTGATCCTGGTCGTGCTCGGGCTGGCGTGGCTGTTCCCCACCTACCTCGTGGTGGCGAACGCCGTCCGCCCGGCCGAGGACTACGACGCCTCCGACGCCGTGTCGCCGCCCGCCTCGATCGGGCTGTTCGACAACATCGCCGCGGCGTGGGAGCGCACCGACGTCGGCGCCACCCTGCTCAGCACCCTCATGTACAGCATCGTGTCGCCCGCGATCGCGGTGCTGCTCGGCGCGCTCGCCGGGTACGCGATCGTCGTGCTGCGGCTCAGGCACGGCTTCCTGTGGTTCGTGGTGATCTTCGCCGGGACCGTCGTGCCGTTCCAGATGCTGCTCATCCCGCTGTTCGTCGGGTACAGCAGGGTGTCGATGTACGACAGCCAGCTCGGCCTCGTCATCGTCTACACCGCGATCAGCGTGCCGCTCGCGGCGCTGGTCATGCGCAACTTCTTCGGCGGCGTCGCCGTCTCCATCTTCGAGGCGGCGCGGCTGGACGGCGCGTCCACCTTCCGCATCTTCTGGCGCATCTACCTGCCGCTGTCGTCGGCCGCCCTCGCCGCCGTGTTCATCCTGGAGTTCACCTACGTCTGGAACGACCTGCTGTTCGGCCTGACGCTGTCGCAGTCGGAGACCGTCCGCCCCGTGTGGGCGGAGCTGTCCGCGCTCACCACCGACGTGTACGCCGGGACGCCCGTGCCGATCGCGCTCGCCGCCGGCCTCGTCGTCTCCCTCCCGACCGTCGTGCTGTTCCTCGCCACGCAACGGCTGTTCACCCGCGGGCTCACGCTCGCCCAGTTCTGATCCGCCCAGTTCTGATCCGCACGTACCGATCCGCACCCCGGCTCCCTCCGAAGGAAACGCTGAACGATGACGAGTCGCCTGCTCCAGGCGAGCCTCGGCTCGCCCGACTACGACGGGATCCGCGACGCGCTGCGCCGCGACACGTCCGCCGAAGTCCTCGCCGTCCGCGGGCTGTCGGTCCGCGCCGCCGTCCTGCCGCTGTTCCGGCGCGACCCCGCCGACGGTCCGGCGGGCCCGCTCCGGCAGGCCGTCCGGCTGACGCTGGAGGCGGCCGGTGCGGACGGCCCCGCCGGCGGCGGGCTCGAGGTCGCGCTCGTCGACGGCGGCGAGGTCCTCGCGTCCGCCCCCGCCGACGGGCCCTCGGTCACCCTGCTCGTCCCCGAGGTGGACGCCCCCCGCCGCGTCACCCTGGAGGTGCGCGGCGGCGGCGGCCTCGTCGGCGCCGCGCCCCTCGACATCACCCCGCAGCGCAAGTGGAACGTCTTCGTCGTCCACCACTCGCACCTCGACATCGGCTACACCGACACGCAGGGCACCGTCCTGCGGCACCACCTCGACTACCTGGACGCGGCGCTGCGCCTCGCCCGGGAGACCGACGGGCGCCCCGACGACGCCCGGTTCCGCTGGTCGGTCGAGTCGTCGCTGCCCGCCCTGCGCTGGCTCGCCACCCGCCCGGACGACCAGGTCGCCGAGTTCGTCGAGCGGGTGCGGGCCGGGAACATCGAGATCACCGCGTTCCCGATGCAGCTCCACCTGGAGGCGTGCTCCACCGAGGAGCTGTACCGCCAGCTCCGCTTCGTCGAGGACCTGCGCCGCGACCACGGCATCGAGGTCCGGTCGGCGATGCACACCGACGTCCCGGGCGCCGTCGTCGGCACCGTCGACGCGCTCAACGCCGCGGGCGTCCGGTACCTGGCCGCCGCGCACAACTGGGCCGGCCGCTCCGTCCCTTACGTGACCGGCGGCGACAAGCTCGGGCGCCCGTTCCGCTGGCGCTCCCCGGGCGGCGGCGAACTGCTCGTGTGGTTCACCGACACCCCGCACGGCATGGCGTACATGGAGGGCAACACGGTCGGGCTCGTCGACGGCTACGACCTCGCCGAGGACCTGCTGCCCCGCTACCTGTCCGCCCTCGCCGACCGCCCCTACCCGTACGGGCCGGGCACGTTCGGCTGGTACGCCGCGCCCGGCCAGGTCGGCGCCGCCAAGGACCCCGACGTCCTGGACGCCGTCCACCTGCGGGTCCAGGGCGCGCACGCCGACAACGCCGGCCCGTCCCTCGTCCCCGCGGACATCGCGCACCGCTGGAACGAGACCTGGGCGTACCCGCGGCTGCGGTCCGCCGCGAACGCCGACTTCTTCGCGTACGTCGAGGAGCACCACGCCGACCGGCTCCAGGTGCACGAGGGCGACTGGACCGACTGGTGGGCCGACGGCCTCGGCTCCGGCGCCCGCCCCCTCGGATACGTGCGCCGCGCCCAGAGCGCCCTGCGGGCCGCCGAGACCCTGCACGCGTTCGCGGACGAGCGCAGCGGCGACCGCACCGGCGCCCCCGCGGCGATCGACGCCGCCTACGACGGCGCCGCGCTGTTCGACGAGCACACGTGGGGCGCCGCGAACCCGTGGGAGGACGCCGAGGAGGGCGGCGACTCCGGCGGCCTGCAGTGGACCCGCAAGTCGCAGGTCGGCTACCAGGCGCACGACGACGCCCTCGACCTCCTGCAGTCCGGCGCCCGCCGCATCGGCGCGACGTTCGGTCCCGCCCCGGACGCGCTCGCCTCGTTCGTCGTCGTCAACCCCGGCACCGCCGCGCGCACCGACGTCGCCCGCGCGTTCCTGCCCCGCGACGTCGTCCCCGCGGACGTCCCGATCGCCCTCGTCGACGCCCGCACCGGCGAGCCCGTCCCGCACCGCGAGGAGGAGGTCGATCCGGACGAGTGGCCGACCCGCCCGATCGGCCGGCACCTCGACGCGATCGTCCGCGACCTGCCGGGGCACGGGCACGTCCGGCTCGACGTCGTCCGCGCGGCCGAGCCGGCGCCGGCGCCCGCCGACCTCGGCACCGCCGACGCGACGATCGAGAACGCGCACTACCGCGTCGCGTTCGACG
The DNA here is from genome assembly GCF_000425065.1 of Actinomadura rifamycini DSM 43936. Taxonomy (GTDB): domain Bacteria; phylum Actinomycetota; class Actinomycetes; order Streptosporangiales; family Streptosporangiaceae; genus Spirillospora; species Spirillospora rifamycini. The sequence continues at coordinate 156,889 of NZ_AULB01000008.1, read as the reverse complement.
TCCGGGAGGGCCACATCGCCTCGGTGTTCGACAAGGCCGCCGGCCGCGAGCTCGTGAACGCCGGCGCCGCCGCGGGCTTCGGCCAGTACGTCTACGACCGGTACGCGACCGCGCCGCACTTCAACCACATGTCCGGGCACATGCTCGTGCACGACAAGACGATGCTCGGCGACCGCGCGATCGCCACCCACGCGACCGTCGTCCGCCGCGAGCGCACCCCCGCCGGGGAGCGCCTCGTCGTCGAGGCCCGCGGCAAGGGCGTCGACTGGCTCCGCACGACCATCGACCTGTGGACGGACGTCCCGCGCGTCGACGTCCGGTTCCAGCTCGGCAAGCAGCCGACCGCGGCGAAGGAGGCGGTGTTCTTCGCGTTCCCGTTCGCCGTCGGCGGCCCGCCCGCCGCGTGGGAGCTGACCGGCGGCGTCGGCGGGACGCACGTCCCGAGCGTGCCGGGGTCGGCCGAGCACATGCGGCCCGTCCGGCACTGGGTGGCGTTCGAGGACCCCGACCTGACCGTCGCGTGGGCGACGCTGGAGGCGCCGCTCGTCCAGTTCGGCTCCATCCACATGCCGTACGCGCCGTTCCCGCCGACCCTCGACCCCGAGGACGGCACCGTCTACTCGTGGGCCCTCAACAACATCTGGGACACGAACTTCCCGTCCCAGCAGCAGGGCGAGACGACGTTCCGGTACGCGTTCGCGTCGGCGCCCGCCGGGTCCGGCCGCCGCCTCGGCGCCCGCACCGCCGCCGGGCTCACCGACCCGTTCGTCGCCACCCTCGCGACCGGGGCGGAGCCCGCCGAGGCGGGCGCGTTCCTGCGCGTCGACGACCCCGACGTGCTCGTGACGTCCGTCGGCCGCGCCCGCGACGGCGACGGCCTGGCGATCCGCCTGCAGTCGCTCGCGTCCGGGCCGGTGGAGACCGGGCTGCACGTGCCCGGCTACACCCGGGCGAGCCTGTCGGCGGGACTGGAGCGGGACCCGGCGGACCTGCCCGTCCGGGACGGCACGACGACGGTCCGGCTGCCCGCGTGCGGCGTCGCCACCGTCACCGTTCGGCGTTGAGGATCGGGGAGACATGAAGATCACGGACATCAGGGCCACCACCGTCACCGTGCCGCTGGAGGCGCCCCTGCTGCACAGCAACGGCGCCCACTGGGGCCGGTTCGTCCGCACCATCGTCGAGGTGGAGGCCGACAACGGCCTGGTCGGGCTCGGCGAGATGGGCGGCGGCGGGGAGAGCGCCGAACTCGCCTTCCGGGCGCTCGTCCCGCACCTGGTCGGGCACGACCCGTTCGAACTCGAAGCGCTCCGCTTCAAGATCGCCAACCCGACCGCCGGGCTCTACAACAACCGCACCCAGCTCCTCGCCGCCATCGAGTTCGCCTGCCTGGACCTCGTCGGCAAGCATCTCGGCGTCCCGGTGCACGACCTCCTCGGCGGCCGCATCCGCGACGCCGTCCAGTTCGCGTCGTACCTCTTCTTCCGCTACCCGCAGGGGGACGTGCCCGAGGTGCGCACGTCCGAGCAGCTCGTCGAGCACGCGCGCGCGCTGAAGGACCGGCACGGCTTCACGGTCCACAAGCTCAAGGGCGGCGTCTTCCCGCCCGACCACGAGCTCGACTGTTACCGGTCGCTCGCCGAGGCCCTCCCCGGCGACCGCCTCCGCTACGACCCCAACTCCGTCCTCAGCCTCGACGAGGGGCTCCGGTTCGGCCGGGCCATCGAGGACCTCCCCAACGACTACCTCGAAGACCCCGTCCTCGGCCTCGAAGGGCTCCGCCTCGTCCGCGAGCGCGTCAACATCCCCCTCGCCACCAACACCGTCGTGGTCAACTTCGAGCAGCTCGCCGCCAACGTGCTGCGCCGCGCCGCCGACGTCGTCCTCCTCGACACCACGTTCTGGGGCGGCATCCGCGCCTGCGTGAAGGCCGCCGCCGTCTGCGAGACGTTCCAGCTCGGCGTCGCCGTCCACTCGTCCGGCGAACTCGGCGTCCAGCTCGCCACGATGCTGCACCTCGGCGCCGTCCTGCCCAACCTCACCTACGCCGCCGACGCCCACTACCACCACCTCGCCGACGACGTGATCAAGGGCGGCCCGTTCCGCTACGAGGGCGGCCGCATCCGCGTCCCGTCCGGCCCGGGGCTGGGCGTCGAACTCGACCGCGACAAGCTCGCCGAGTACGCCGAGCTCTACCGCGAACTCGGCGGCTACCCCTACGACCGCGACCCCGGACGCCCCGGCTGGTACCCGATCGTCCCGAACGACCGCTGGGCGGACCCGTCCCGGCCCCTGGCGCCCCTCGTATGACCTGCACCGGGGTAGCCTGGCCGCCGTGATCCGACATGCGACGCCCGACGACGTTCCCGACATCCTGCGGCTCGTCCGCGACCTCGCCGAGTACGAGCGCGCCCTGCACGAGGTGAAGGCCACCGAGGAGCAGCTGCGCGACCGGCTCTTCGGCGACGAGCCCAAGGTGTTCGCGCACGTCGTCGAGGACGGCGGCCGCGTCGTCGGGTTCGCGCTGTGGTTCCTCAACTTCTCCACGTGGAACGGCACGCACGGGATCTACCTGGAGGACCTGTACGTCGACCCGGACGTCCGGGGCCGCGGCTACGGCAGGCTCCTGCTCACCGAACTCGCCCGGGTCGCCGACGAGAACGGCTACGAGCGCGTCGAGTGGTCCGTCCTGAACTGGAACGAGCCATCCATCCGGTTCTACGAGGCCCTCGGCGCCCGTCCGCAGGACGAGTGGACGGTCTACCGCCTCACCGGCGACGCACTGCGCTCCCTGGCGGCCCCCGCCCCCTCGGCCCGCTGACCGGCGCCCGGCGGGCGCCCGCCCCGCGACGGCGGCGGGCCCGGGCGGGGCTCTCCGCGCCCGCCCGGGCCCGCCGCCGCGGACCGGGGACGACCAAGGCCCGGCCCTCGGGGCCGGGCCTTGAAGCACGGGCCGTCAGCCCTGCTTGGTCTCCCAGAAGATCTTGTCGATCTCCGCGATGTGGGACAGCAGCTCCTCGGCCGTCTTGACGTCCATGCTGCCCTTGGTGCCGGCGGCGCCGGCCAGCTTCGTGGCCTTGTTGAACAGCTCGTGGAGCTGCGGGTACTTCTCGAAGTGCGGCGGCTTGAAGTAGTCCGTCCACAGCACCCAGAGGTGCTCCTTGACCAGGTTGGAGCGCTGCTCCTTGATCAGGATCGCCCGAGTGCGGAACTCCGGGTCCTCGTTGGCGGCGTACTTCTCGCAGATCGCCTTGACCGACTCGGCCTCGATCCGGGCCTGCGCCGGGTCGTAGACACCACACGGCAGGTCGCAGTGCGCGGAGACCGTCGTCTTCGGGCGCAGAAGCTTGAACACCTGCGATTCCCTTCCCTCGTTGCGGATCATGCTCAGGGCACCGACATTACCCTTGTGGCCCCGGCCGCGTGCGGCCAGGGACTCGGTATTTCGGCCTAAGACCCGGGCCGGCGGGCGGCCCGGAACCCCTCCCGCAGGGGAATGTGACCGCCCGCCGTCCGGATATGCGCGCCGGCGGCCGCCGGTGAGGAGGACCATGCGGATCTGGGGGGCGCTGCTCGCGGGCGGCGGGGCGGTGCTGGCGGCCGGCTGGGCGCGCGGGCGGCTGCGGACGGCGCTGGTCGAGGGGGAGTCGATGCTGCCGGAGCTGCGGCCGGGGGACTGGCTCGTCGTCCGGGACGGCTCCCCGGCGGCGGGGGACGTCGTGGTGGCGCGGCATCCCGAGCGGACGGAGCTGCTGATCGTCAAGCGGGCCGTGCGGCGGGACCCGGACGGCTGGTGGCTGGAGAGCGACAACCAGCGGGCGCCCGGGCGGCGGGACAGCTGGGACTTCGGCGCCGTCCCGGACGGGCTCGTGCTCGGCCGGGTCGTGGCGCGCTACTGGCCCCCGTCGCGGTGGGGGACGGTGGCGCGGGGCGGTCGCGGACCGCGGGCCGACGGGTGACGGGCGGCCGGTCCGCCGGCAGGGCCCGATGTCGCTTCTTCGTGGCGGAGATTACACCGCTTCGCGCGGAAAGCGGCGGCCCGTGTTCCGGGGGAACACGGGCCGCCGGGGGTGGGCTCAGACGCGGTTGACGCCTTCCTTGCGGGCCTGGGCGGCGACGGCGGCGGTGACCGCGGGCGCGACCCGGTCGTCGAACGGGCCGGGGATGATGTAGTCGGCGGTGAGGTCGTCGCCGACGATGTCGGCCAGCGCGTTCGCGGCGGCCAGCTTCATGCCCTCGGTGATCGAGTGGGCGCGGACGTCCAGCGCGCCGCGGAAGATGCCCGGGAACGCCAGCACGTTGTTGATCTGGTTCGGGAAGTCGCTGCGGCCGGTGGCGACGACCTTGGCGTGCCGGCGCGCGACGTCGGGGTGGACCTCGGGGGTGGGGTTCGACAGCGCGAACACGATGGCGTTGTCGGACATCGTGGCGACGCAGGACTCGCGCACCGTGCTGCCGGACAGGCCGATGAACACGTCGGCGCCCTTGAGCGCCTCCTCGGTCGAGCCCTTGAGCCCGGTCCGGTTGGTGATCGCGGCGATCCGCTCCTTGATCGGGTTGAGCCCGTCGCGGCCCGCGTAGATGAGGCCCTTGCTGTCGGACAGCGCGATGTCGCCGATGCCCGCCTCGATGAGGATCTGCGAGACGGCGATGCCGGAGGCGCCGGCGCCGGCCACGACGGCGCGCAGCTCCGAGAGGGGCTTGCCGACGTGGCGCGCGGCGTTGGTGAGCGCGGCGAGCGCGACGATCGCGGTGCCGTGCTGGTCGTCGTGGAAGACGGGGATGTCGAGGGCGTCGCGGAGCCGCTCCTCGATCTCGAAGCAGCGGGGGGCGCTGATGTCCTCGAGGTTGATGCCGCCGAAGCTCGGCGCCATCCGGATCACCGTGTCGACGATCTCGTCGACGCCCGTGCAGCTCAGCGCGATCGGCACCGAGTCGACGTCGGCGAACTCCTTGAACAGGATCGACTTGCCCTCCATGACGGGCATGGAGGCGGCCGGGCCGATGTCGCCGAGGCCGAGGACGGCGGTGCCGTCGGTGACGACGGCGACGACCTTGGACGTCCACGTGTACTCGTGGGCGAGTTCGGGACGGTCGGCGATGGCGGTGCAGACGCGCGCGACGCCCGGCGTGTAGGCGAGGGAGAGGTCTTCCTTGTTGCGCACCGGGATGGTCGAGCGCATTTCGAGCTTTCCGCCCCGGTGCAGCGGAAATGCCGGATCGTCGTCCAGTGTGCGCGGTTCGGTGGGAATGGGCTGAGCAGCCACAGCGACCCCTGTCTGTGAAAGATGATCTGCTTTCGAGTGATGCCGCCGCGGTGGTGTGGTGTGGTGGCCGTCACCATGGTGGACATCTCGCGACGTACGGGGGTCACCCGTTGTCCGATTGTGCCACACGGTCCGCTGTCGGTCCGGGGGGTGGGACGGTGGCGGCCGTCACGTAGGGGAAGTGAAAGGTCGCCGGGTGGTGACGCTTCGTGGCGATCGCGGGCGCGGTCGAGACGTGATCGGCGCTGCCTCGTTGTCCGATTGTGTCGCACCCTTAACCGGGACCATGCCCGTTATGCGCCAAAATGTGCTCCTGACCTCCGGATCCTCGCGGATCCGCAGACATCGACTGGAGGGGGAACCCGTGATCACCGGTTCTCTGCGCCGCCGCGCCGTCGCGGCAGGTGCGCTCGTCCTGACGGGGGCCCTCGCCCTCTCCGCGTGCGGCTCCGAGGACGACGGCGGCGGCGGTTCGGAGGCCGCGTCCGAGGTGGCCGTCGACTCCCGGCTCGCCGGCCTGGTCCCCGAGAACATCAAGAGCGACGGCAAGATCATGATCGGGTCGGACGCCTCGTACCCGCCCAACGAGTCGGTGGACCCGGCCTCGCAGGACATCGTCGGCTGGGACGTCGAGCTGTTCCAGGCCGTCGCGGCCAAGCTCGGCCTGAAGACCGAGTTCCAGAACGCGGGCTTCGACACGATCATCCCGGGCGTGCAGTCCGGCAAGTACGAGATCGGCGTCTCCTCCTTCACCGACACCAAGGAGCGCGAGCAGGCCGTCGACTTCGTCACGTACTACTCGGCGGGCACCGGCTGGGCCGCGCTCAAGGGCAACCCCAAGCAGGTCGACCCGGACAACGCGTGCGGCAAGAGCGTCGGCGTCCAGCAGGGCACGGTGCAGGTCGAGGACCTCGAGGCCCGCAGCAAGGAGTGCACCGACGCGGGCAAGCCGGCCATCAAGAGCGTCGTCCGCAAGCAGCAGACCGAGGTCAACAACGACCTGGTGGCGGGCAAGGTCGACGCGATGGCCGCCGACTCGCCGATCGTCGGCTACGCCGTCAAGCAGACCGGCGACAAGCTGGAGATCATCGGCGAGGCGTACGACACGGCCCCCTACGGCTACGCGCTCAACAAGCAGAGCGGCCAGTTCAAGGAGGCCGTGCAGGGCGCGCTGAAGGCGCTGATGGCCGACGGCACCTACACGAAGATCCTCGAGGAGTACGGGGTCGAGAGCGGCGCGATCACCGAACCGGCGATCAACGCGGCGCAGAGCTGATCGCATGACGATCGGCGACGACGTCGGGAAGGGACGGCCCGACCCCATCAAGGCCGTCCCCGTCCGGCACCCCGGCCGCTGGGTGGGCGCGGCCGCGGTGCTGGTGCTGGTCGCGATGTTCATCCACTTCCTGCTGACCAGCAAGGCCCTGGAGTGGTCGGAGCAGTGGGAGTACCTGTTCTCCGAGCCGGTGCTGGAGGGCGTCCGCAACACGGTCTGGCTGACGCTCGCCGCGATGGTCGGCGGGACGGCGATCGGCATCGTGCTCGCCCTGATGCGGCTGTCGGCGAACCCGCTGCTCAGCGGCGCGGCCTGGATCTACCTGTGGTTCTTCCGCGGCACCCCGCTCTACACCCAGCTGCTGATCTGGGGCGCGATCGGGACGCTGTTCCCCACGGTGGGGATCGGCATCCCGTTCGGGCCCGAGTTCCAGACCTGGGAGACGCAGGCGCTGATCAACGCCGCGAGCGCGGCGGCCCTCGGGCTGATCCTCAACGAGGCCGGCTACATGGCCGAGATCGTCCGGGCCGGCATCCTGTCGGTGGACGAGGGGCAGCAGGAGGCCGCGAGCGCCCTCGGCATGTCGCGGGCGCAGACGATGCGGCGGATCGTGCTGCCGCAGGCGATGCGGGTGATCGTCCCGCCGACGGGCAACGAGTCGATCTCGATGCTGAAGAACACGTCGCTCGTCGCGGCCGTCCCGTACGCAGAGCTGACGTTCACCGCGCAGACGATCTACGCCACCACGTACAAGATCATCCCGATGCTGGTGATGGCGTGCCTGTGGTACCTGCTGATCTCCTCGATCATGATGATCGGCCAGCACTACCTGGAGCGGCACTACAGCAAGGGCACCAGCAAGGGCGAGTCCGCGTCGGCCGGGCTGCGCCTGCGCGGCCGCGGAAGCGGGCAGTCGTGACCGGCGGGACGAGCGAGGTGAGGAATCCGTGAGCGACGCACTGGCGAAAGGCCCCGCGTCCGGCGGCCCGATGGTGCGCGCCGAGCAGGTGCACAAGTCGTTCGGCCGCACGGAGGTCCTCAAGGGGATCGACCTGGAGGTCAAGCCGGGCGAGGTGATGTGCGTCATCGGCCCGTCCGGGTCCGGCAAGTCCACCTTCCTGCGCTGCATCAACCACCTCGAGAAGATCAACGCGGGGCGCCTGTACGTGAACGGGCACCTGGTCGGGTACCGGGAGAAGGGCGGGAAGCTCTACGAGCTGCGCGACAAGGAGGTCGCCGCGCAGCGCCGCGAGATCGGCATGGTCTTCCAGCGGTTCAACCTGTTCCCGCACATGACGGCGCTCGAGAACGTCATGGAGGCGCCCGTCCGGGTCAAGCGGCACCCCAAGGCGGAGGTCCGCGAGCGGGCCACCGCCCTGCTGAACCGGGTCGGGCTGGGCGACAAGGCGAACAGCTACCCGGCGCAGCTGTCCGGCGGGCAGCAGCAGCGGGTGGCGATCGCGCGGGCGCTGGCCATGGAGCCCGCGCTGATGCTGTTCGACGAGCCCACCTCGGCGCTCGACCCCGAGCTCGTCGGCGAGGTCCTCGAGGTCATGAAGCAGCTCGCCCTGGACGGCATGACGATGATCGTCGTCACGCACGAGATGGGGTTCGCCCGCGAGGTCGGCGACTCCCTGGTGTTCATGGACGACGGCGTCGTGGTCGAGAAGGGCGCGCCCCGCGAGGTGCTGGCGAACCCGCAGCACTCGCGCACCCGGGACTTCCTGTCCAAGGTGCTGTGAACCGGTGCCGCTCCGGCGGCGCTCTCCGGACGGCCCGCCCCGCACGGGGGCGGGCCGTCCGGCGTTCCGGGCGGGCCGTTAGTGTGCGTTCATGTTCGCTGTCACCGCCACGAAGATCGACGCAGACGACCCGCTGTCCGGCCTGACGACGGGGGAGCGCCCCGACCCCGAGGCGCCGGACGGCTGGACGACCGTCACGGTGCGGGCCGCCGCCCTCAACCACCACGACCTCTGGTCGCTGAAGGGCGTCGGGCTGCCCGCCGACCGGCTCCCGATGATCCTCGGCTGCGACGCGGCCGGGATCGACGAGGACGGCAACGAGGTGATCGTCCACTCGGTGATCGGCGACCCGGACCGGGGCGGCGGCGACGAGACCCTCGACCCGAAGCGCTCGCTGCTCTCCGAGGTCCACCCCGGCACCCTCGCCGAGAAGGTCGCGGTGCCGCGCCGCAACCTCGTCCCCAAGCCCGCCGAGCTGTCGTTCGAGGAGGCCGCCTGCCTCCCGACGGCGTGGCTCACCGCGTACCGGATGCTGTTCGGCAAGGCCGGGCTCGAACCCGGCGGGAGCGTCCTCGTGCAGGGCGCGGGCGGCGGCGTCGCCTCGGCGGCGATCGCGCTGGCGTCCGCCGCCGGGTTCCGCGTCTACGCGACCAGCCGCAGCGAGGACAAGCGCCGCCGGGCGCTGGAGCTCGGCGCGGACGCGGCGGTGGAGACCGGCGCGCGGCTGCCCGAGCGGGTCGACGCGGTGATCGAGACGGTCGGGCAGGCGACCTGGGCGCACTCGCTGAAGTCGCTGCGGCCCGGCGGGCGCGTCGTGGTGTCCGGCGCGACGAGCGGCCAGGTGCCCCCGGCCGAGCTGAACCGGGTGTTCTTCCTGCAGCTCCAGGTCATCGGCTCCACCATGGGGACGCGCGGGCAGCTCGAACGGCTCGCGCGGTTCCTGGTCAAGACGGGCGTGCGCCCGACGGTCGACCGGGTGCTGCCGCTGCGGGACGCCCGCGCGGGGTTCGCGGCGATGGCCGAGGGCGACCTCTTCGGCAAGATCGTCTTCACGCCCTGACGGACGTGCGGGGGGCCGTGCGCGTCACGGCCTCCCGTCGCCGTTCCGGCCTTCCGCGTTGTGCGGGGCGTCCGCGCCGCCCGGGGCGTCCGGGGCGCCGCCGAAGACGTCCCGCCGCAGCCGCTCGCGCGTCTCGTCCAGCAGGGTGCGGGCGGCGGCGAGGGCGTCGTCGTCGAGCCGCGCGTCCCCGGCGGCCCGGCGGACGTCCTCCACGAACCGCCGCAGGTGCCGCTCGAGCTTGAGGCGGGCGACGTCCTCCGCGGACCCGGTCGCCGTCTTCCAGGCGTCCTCCCACGTCTGCCGCCACTCCTCCTTCCACGCCTGCGTCTGGTCGCGCCAGTGGTCCTTCTGCCGCCGCCACTCGTCCTTCTGCCGCTCGGTGGTCTCCCGCCACACGTCCTTCTGCCGCTCGGACGTCTCGCGCCACGCGTCCTTCGACGCCGTGCGGCCCTGGTCGCGCATCGTCTTGGCGGCCTGGCTCAGCTCCTCGCGCAGCGTCCGGACGGTCTGCCGCACGTCCTGCTGGACGCCCCGGGCGAACTCCTGCGCCGACGCGGAGATCTCCTCCTCCAGGTCGGCGAGCTCGTCCATCCGGCGCTCCAGCTCCTCGCGCCCCTTGTCGGTCAGCGAGTACACCTTCTTGCCCTTGATCACCTCGTGGGTGACCAGGCCCTCCGACTCCAGCCGGGCCAGCCGCGGGTAGATCGTGCCGGGGGAGGGGGAGTAGACGCCGAGGAAGCGGTCCTGCAGCAGCCGGATCATCTCGTAGCCGTGGCGCGGGCTCTCCTGCAGCAGCTTCAGCAGGTAGAGCCGGAGGCGGCCGTGGCCGAAAACGGGGCTCAACTCACTTCTCCATTCCGGGGGCGTCGATCCCCGGCGCGTCGTCCTCGGCGCGCCCGAGGAGCGTGACGGCGCCGGACACGGTGTTGACCGCGACCCGCCCGGAACCGTCGCCGATCTTGCCGTTGACGCTGCGCGAGACCGTCCGGTCCTGGTGGTCCAGCTCGGGGAACGACGTCTCGATGCGCCCGGCGGCCGAGTTCAGCGACACGTGCGCGCCCGCCGACTCGGGGATCCGCAGCGCGACCTCCCCGGACACGCTGTTGACCTCGATCCGGCACTCGCCGGGCAGGTCGAGGTCGGCGGCGATGCGCCCGCTGACCGTCCGCGCGGCGAGCCGCTCGATCGACGCGCCGGCCAGCGAGAGGTCCCCGGACACGGACGTGAACGAGACCGTGCCGTCCAGTCCCTGCGCCTCGATCGCCCCGGACACGGTGTTCGCGTCGATCGCGCCCGCCACCCCGTCGAGCGTCACGTCGCCCGACGCGCTCTTGATGGACGTCCGGACCGTCATCCCCGTGACGACCGCGTCCGCCGACACCAGGTTCAGGCTCACCGGGCAGTCGTGCGGGACGGTCACGGTGATCGTCGCCCGCGCCTTCTGCGTGCGCAGCCAGGTGAGGACGCCCTCCCACAGCTTCTCGTGGCTGACCGTCAGCATCCCGGCCTCGTGCGACACCGCCAGCGGCGGCCCCTCCACGTCACCGATCATGATCGACGGCCGCTCGTCGGAGGCCAGTACCGAGACGCTGCCCGCGATCAGCGTCGCCCGCAGGGCCACCACGCCGTCGAAGTCGAGGGTGGTCGGTTCGTCGATCGTCCAACGCGACATGTCGCCTGCCCTTCCGCCGAGGACCCGTTCCGATCAACACGATATGTCGCGTCGCCGGAAAGTCAAGACATATCGCGTTGTCAGTCGTCGTCCTCGTCGTCGAGGCGGGCGAGCCACGTGGCCAGCCGCTCGACGGGGGTCTCGAACTCCGGGTTGAGGTCGACGAACTCGCGCAGGCGCTCGGCGAGCCAGGCGAGCGACACCTCCTCCTCGCCGCGCCGGTCCGTCAGCTCCTCGATGCCGCGGTCGGTGAAGTACATGCCGGTAGATCCTCTATGTCCAGGGACGCCGAGGGCCCCGGCGCGCGCGCCGGAGCCCTCGGGTGCCGCGTTCCGCTACTTCTGCTCGCCGAACAGCCGCGCCATCAGCGCGTCCTGCTCCGCCTGGTGCAGCTTCGCCGACCCCACCGCGGGGGACGACGACGCCGGGCGCGACACCCGCGACATCTTCAGCCCCTCGATGTGGTGCGGCAGCTTCAGCGCCATGAACGGCCAGGCGCCCATGTTCGCCGGCTCGTCCTGCACCCACACGACCTCGACGTCCGCGGGGTACTTCGCGAGCTCCGCCTTGATCTCGTCCACCGGCGGCGGGTACAGCCGCTCGACCCGCACGATCGCGGTGTCGGTGGCGCCGGCGGCCTCCCGCGCCTTCACCGTCTCGTAGTAGATCTTGCCGGTGGTCAGCAGCACCCGCCGGACGTTCTTCGCCTCGATCGCCGGGTCGCTCTCCGGGATGACCGGCTGGAACGCGCCGTCGGTGATGTCCGCGACCTTCGACATCGCCGCCTTGAGCCGCAGCAGGTACTTCGGCGTGAACACGACCAGCGGCTTGCCGCGGCCCGACAGCACCTGCCAGCGCAGCAGGTGGAAGTAGTTCGCCGGGGTCGTCGGGTAGACCACCGTCATGTTGTCCTGCGCGCACAGCTGCAGGTAGCGCTCGATGCGCGCGGACGAGTGGTCCGGCCCCTGGCCCTCGTAGCCGTGCGGCAGCAGCAGCACGACGCTGGAGTGCTGGCCCCACTTCTGCTCACCGGACGAGATGTACTCGTCGACGATGTTCTGGGCGCCGTTCGCGAAGTCGCCGAACTGGGCCTCCCACGCCACGAGCGCGTCCGGGCGGGTCATCGAGTAGCCGTACTCGAAGCCCATCGCCGCGTACTCGCTGAGCAGCGAGTCGTGCACGTAGAACTTCGACACGCCCTGGTCGAACCGCTTGAGCGGGGTGTACTCCTCGCCCGTCTTGCGGTCCACCAGCACCGCGTGCCGCTGGCCGAACGTGCCGCGCCGGGTGTCCTGCCCGACGAGCCGCACCGGGCGGCCGTCGATCAGCAGCGAGCCCATCGCCAGCAGCTCGCCGGTCGCCCAGTCGATCGCGTCGTCGTCGATCGACTGCACGCGGCGCTGCAGGATCGGCTGGAGCCGCGGATGCACGGTGAAGCCCTCGGGCAGCGTGACCTGCGTCTCGATGATCCGCTTGACCGTCTCCACCGGGATCGCGGTCCCCGCCGACTTGTGGTCGATCGGGATGCTCTCCTCGACGTCCGGCTTGACCACCGAGCCCGGCTCCAGCGGCTTCTTGACCGCCTCGCGGGTCTCGGTGAACGCCCGCTCGAGCTGCTCCTGGTAGTCGCGGAGCGCCTGCTCGGCCTCCTCGACCGTGATGTCGCCGCGGCCGATCAGCGCCTCGGTGTACAGCTTGCGCACCGACCGCTTCGCGTCGATCAGGTCGTACATCAGCGGCTGCGTGAACGAGGGGTTCTCGCCCTCGTTGTGGCCCCGCCGCCGGTAGCAGACCATGTCGATGACGACGTCCTTCTTGAACGTCTGCCGGTACTCGAACGCCAGCCGCGCCACCCGCGCGCACGCCTCCGGGTCGTCCCCGTTGACGTGGAAGATCGGCGCCTGGATCATCCGCGCCACGTCCGTCGAGTACACGCTGGACCGCGAGTACTCGGGCGCCGTGGTGAACCCGACCTGGTTGTTGATGATCACGTGGACGGTGCCGCCCGTCCGGTAGCCGCGCAGCTGCGACAGGTTCAGCGTCTCGGCGACGACGCCCTGCCCCGCGAACGCCGCGTCCCCGTGCACGAGGATCGGCAGCACGCTGAAGCCCGCCTCGCCGACGTCCAGCAGGTCCTGCTTGGCGCGGACGACGCCCTCCAGCACCGGGTCGACCGTCTCCAGGTGGGACGGGTTCGCGACCAGCTCGGTGTGGATCTTGGAGCCGTCGTCGGCGACGAAGTCGCCGGACGCCCCCAGGTGGTACTTCACGTCCCCGGAGCCCTGCGCGCTGCGCGGGTCGAGGTTGCCCTCGAACTCGCCGAAGATCTGCCCGTAGGACTTGCCGACGATGTTCGCCAGCACGTTCAGCCGGCCGCGGTGCGCCATGCCGATGACGACCTCGTCCAGGCTGGCCTTCGCCGCCGCGGAGATCACCGAGTCCAGCAGCGGGATGACGGACTCGCCGCCCTCCAGCGAGAACCGCTTCTGCCCGACGAACTTCGTCTGCAGGAACGTCTCGAACGCCTCGGCGTTGTTGAGGCGCCGCAGCACGTGCAGCTGCTCCTCGCGCGACGGCTTGTCGTGCGGGACCTCGACGCGCTCCTGGATCCAGGCCCGCTCCTCGGGGTCCTGGATGTGCATGTACTCGATGCCGACGGTCCGGCAGTAGGCCATCCGCAGCACGCCGAGGATGTCGCGCAGCTGCATCGTCGGCTTGCCGCCGAACCCGCCCGTCGCGAACTCGCGCTCCAGGTCCCACAGCGTGAGCCCGTGCTTGAGGATGTCGAGGTCCGGGTGGCGGCGCTGCTTGTACTCCAGCGGGTCCGTGTCGGCCATCAGGTGGCCGCGGACCCGGTAGGCGTGGATCAGCTCGTGGACGCGCGCGACCTTGGCGACGTCGTCCTCGTGCGTCGCCGAGATGTCCTTGACCCAGCGCACCGGCTCGTACGGGATGCGCAGGGCCTCGAAGATTTCGTCGTAGAAGCCGTCCTCGCCGAGCAGCAGCTCGTGGATCCGGCGCAGGAAGTCGCCGGACTGCGCGCCCTGGATGATCCGGTGGTCGTAGGTGGAGGTCAGCGTCATGACCTTGCTGATCCCCATGCGCGACAGCGTCTCGCCGGACGCGCCCGCGAACTCCGCCGGGTACTCCATCGCGCCCACGCCGATGATCGTCCCCTGGCCGGGCATCAGCCGCGGCACCGAGTGCACGGTGCCGATGGTGCCCGGATTCGTCAGGCTGATCGTCGTCCCCTGGAAGTCGTCCAGGGTGAGCTTGTTGCCGCGGGCCTTGCGGACGATCTCCTCGTAGCCGGCCCAGAACTGGCGGAAGTCCAGCGTCTCGGCGGCCTTGATGCTCGGCACCACGAGCTGCCGCGACCCGTCCGGCTTCTGCAGGTCGATCGCCAGCCCGAAGTTCACGTGCTCGGGCCGGACCAGCACCGGCTTGCCGTCCACCTCGGTGAACGACGCGTTCATCTCGGGCATCGCCACGAGCGCCTTGACGATCGCGTACCCGATCAGGTGCGTGAAGGAGACCTTCCCGCCGCGCCCGCGCTTCAGGTGGTTGTTGATGACGATGCGGTTGTCGATCAGCAGCTTCGCCGGGACGGCGCGCACGCTGGTCGCGGTCGGCACCGCCAGGCTGGACTCCATGTTGGTGGCCGTCCGGGCCGCGACGCCGCGGAGCTTGACCTCCTCCGCGCCCGCCGGCACCGGCGGCGGCGCCGGCTGCTTCTTCTCGGCCTTCGGCGCCGGCTTGGCGGGCGGCTGCTGCTTCGGTGTCGGCGGAGCCGCCGTGCCGTTCGCGCCCTTGGGGGCCGCGGCGCCCGTCGACGGGCCCGGGGTGCTCGCGGCAGGCCGGCTGTCCGGCTGGTAGTCCGCGAAGAAGTTCCACCAGGCTTCGTCAACCGAGTTCGGGTCTTCGAGGTACTTCTGGTACAGCTCGTCGACCAACCACTCGTTGGCGCCGAAATCTGTCATCTTCGGGTCGGCACTAGGTTGCGACGACTCTGTCGACACGGCGGAGATCGCCCTCTTCCGCAGCTCGCAGGTAAGTGTTGAGACGTGTCAAGGCTATCGCGTGTTTATTGCGCCGTCCCCGGCTGCGTGGATCGCGCCACTCTCCGCTCCAGACCCCGGGGGCCCTCCTCCAACGGGCGCCGCCTGCGATCGCCGCGTCGCCCGGAAGGTGCCCTCGCGATCGGGCGCTCACTCCGCCCGCCCCTGGCGTCGCCCGCGATCGCGGCGGCCCGGCCATCCGGGTGGGCGAGGTGTCGGCCGGGAGCGCACCCACGCCTCCCCGGAAAACCCCGGCACTCGCCTTCACCCGAGAACGCCCCCCGAAAAAAGTGACGAAGGTCACGGTTTGAAACGTCGCAATAGCAGCCACATCAGCCCGACCCCAGAACCCTCGGCGTCGGCGTGAGGGCTACGTCCCCGCCCACCGCTCCCTCAGCCCGAGGCGACCGGCGCCACCGCGATTGCGAGCGAAGCCAAGTTCGAGCTTGCGAGAACTTGATCGCGCAGTGAGCCGCCAGGCGAGTCGGAGCGATGCGGCAATCGCAGCAAGGCCCGTTGAAGGAAGGCCCCCTGGGGGCCTGACGCCGAGGGTCTTGCAATAAGCACGTGAGCCGCCAGGCGAGTCGGAGCGATGCGGCAATCGCCAGTGGCGCCGGTGAAGGAGGACCCCAGGGCCCGACGCCGAGGCGCCGCTCAGTGAGTGTGCGGCGCGACGGTGGGGCCTTCGCTGGCCTGGACGAGGACGAAGCCCTGGCCCTGGTAGGCGAGCTGCATGGCTTCGCCGCTGCCGCGGCCGATGAGGGCGCCGGCCTTGAAGGTCTTGTTGACTCCGACCTGGAGCGTGGTGCTCCATGCGACGGCGGACTGGCCGTCGGCGAAGGTGGGGGCGCGGCCGCAGTCGAGCATGACGGGGGTGCCGTGGGTGGTGAGGGCGACCCAGCCGGTGCCCTGGAGGGTCGTGTTGAACAGGCCGCCCGCGGCGATGCCCGCGCCCTGGACGCGCTGGATGTCGGACTGGAGGTGGGAGTCGTAGGCGAGGATGTTGGAGCCGTTGACGGTGAGGCCCTCGTTCTCCAGGTAGAAGAGGTGGATGTCGTCGGCGTCGTTGGCGACGAACAGCAGGCCCTGGCCGCGGACGCGCATCAGGGGCACGCCCTCGCCGGTGAGGGCCTTCTTGAGGAACTTGCCCATGCCTCCGGAGCCCTCGTAGTCGAAGTCCATCTGCCCCTGGAAGGCGACCATCGAGCCCTGCCGGGCCAGGACGTCGCCGTTGAGGTGGATCCGGAGCATCTTGGAGTTCTGGAGGGCGAAGTGGCCGGGGAGCTGCTGTCCCTGGTCCATGTTCCCGAAGAACTGGCTGCGCATGGTCGGGGCCTCTCGGTGCGGGTTATCTGCCGGTTCCGCAGCATAACGATGGGTCGGGACAGTGGTGACCAGGCCGTGATCATTCGTCCCAGGCGATCGCGGGCCCCTTGGGGACGACGCCGGACGGGTTGATGTTGCGCTGCGTCACGTAGTAGTGCCGCTTGATGTGGTCGAAGTCCGTCGTCTCGCCGAACGCGGGGATCGCGTACAGGGCGCGTGCGTAGGCCCAGAGGTTCGGGTAGTCGGTGAGGCGCCGCAGGTTGCACTTGAAGTGCGAGTAGTAGACGGCGTCGAAGCGCGCGAGGGTGGGGTAGAGCCGGACGTCCGCCTCGGTGATGTCGTCGCCGAAGAGGAACCGGCGGTCGGCCAGGCGCTCCTCCAGGGTGTCCAGGGTGGCGAAGAGGGCGTCGAAGGCGTCCTCGTACGCGTCCTGGGAGGTGGCGAAGCCGGCCTTGTAGACGCCGTTGTTGACGGTCCGGTAGACGAGGTCGTTCAGTTCGTCGATCTCGGGCCGGAGGGCTTCTGGGTAGAGGTCGGGCGCGCCGGGGCGGTGGAACGCGGTGAACTCCGTCTCGAACATCGTCGTGATGTTCGGGAAGTCGTTCGTGACGAGGCGTTCGGTGCGGGCGTCCCAGATGCAGGGCACGGTGTAGCGGCCCTCGAAGGACGGGTCGCGCGCCAGGTAGAGCTCGGAGAGGAACTCGGCGTTCGTGACCGGGTCGCGCTCGGGGAACCGCCAGCCGCGCTCGTCCCTGATCGGGTCGACGACGCCGACGCCGACGGCGTCCTCCAGCCCGAGGAGGCGGCGGACGATCAGTGTGCGGTGGGCCCACGGGCACGCGTAGGACACGAGCAGCCGGTAGCGGCCGGTTTCGGCCGGGTAGCCGGACGAGCCGTCGGCGGTGATGCGGTCGGTGAAGCGGTTCGGCTGCCGGACGAACCGGCCGCCCTCGACCTCCTGCACGGACATGCCGATTCCTCCTTCGGAGAAGGTTCTGCTCGCCACGATAGTCAGATCTGCATGCGTCCGGAGAAGACCGGAAGGTCCAGATGAGTACGGATACCGGGGGCGGCGCGGCACACGGCGGGGATCGAGTTCAGCGCGTGCGCGGCGGCGGCCGAGACGTCGTCGGACACCCAGGCGTCGTCGGTGGTGAGGGCGAGGGCCGGGCGGCCGTCGACGCGGACGGAGTGCCCCGGTTCGCCCCAGTCGGGGACGCGCGCGGCGTCGGCCTTGTAGATCACCTCGGCGGTGATCGCGGGACGGGCGCCGATGAGGCCGCTGAACGTCCAGCGGGCCGCCGCGACGGTGCCGCGCGGGATGCGGCCGGCGGCGATGTCCAGGTCGGTTCCGGCGAGCCGGTGGTCGACGTCCACGTCGATCTCGTCGAGGTCGGCGCCGAGGCCGGCGGCGACGAGGTGGAGGCATTCGGAGTAGAGGGCGCGCATGGCGGTGCGGGCCGGGCGGAGGGAGCGCAGGAACGCGTCCTCGTCCCGGCCGATCCCGAGCATGTGGTGGACCATCCCCCAGGACGGGTGCCGGGACAGGTCGGAGCACTCGCGGGAGTACACGTGCGTGATGCGGCGGACCAGCCGGGCGAGGAGGAGGGGGAGGACGTCGGCCATGAAGCCGCTGTTGAACCCGGTGCCGTGGACGGACGCGCCGCCCTGCTTGCACGCCCGCTCGAGTTCGGCGACGAGGTGGGGGCCGTGGGCCGCGGGGTAGACGAGCCCGTTGGTGCAGATGACGTTCTTGCCCGAGGCGAGGAGGGCGCAGACGGTGTCGATGTCGTCGAGCGGGGGCCGTCCGGGCGCGTAGACGACGCAGTCGGCGTCCAGGGCGAGGACGTCGTCGAGTTCGCGGGTCGCGAGGACGCCGGTCGGCGGGCGCCCGGCGAGCGTGCCCGCGTCGGAGCCCTCCTTGGCGAGGGTGTGCACCCACACGCCGGCCAGTTCCATGTCGGGGCGGTCGAGGACGCCGCGGATGACGCTGCGGCCGAGTGCGCCGGTGGCCCACTGGACGACGCGGAACGGGCGGTCGGAAGAGGTCATGGGCTGCTCCTCGCGGCGTCGTACGGGCGAGCCGATGGGGCAGGAGACTACGCCGAGGCTCCGGCGAATTGCGGCAATTGACGCAACTTTCCCTCTTGTCCCAATGTACGCGGGACTGAGGTCCCACCCCGGTGGGAAAGAATCACGGGGGCCGCTCCCGAGCGGGATTCGGTTAGGTGGTACCACTGGGTAACCCCCGGGTGATTACCTGGGGGGCGTAGTCGGTGCTCGATGTGAGGAGACACAGATGGCGGAACTGCGCTACGACGGCCGGGTCGCGGTCGTGACCGGTGCGGGGCACGGGCTCGGCCGGCAGCACGCGCTGGAGCTGGCCTCCCGCGGCGCGAAGGTCGTCGTGAACGACCTCGGCGGCGACCGCTCGGGCGTCGGCGCCGACGCCGGCCCGGCGCAGCAGGTCGTCGACGAGATCAAGAAGAACGGCGGCGAGGCCGTCGCCAACCCCGACAACGTCGCCACCCCCGAGGGCGCGCAGGCGATCGTCCAGACCGCGCTGGACACGTTCGGCAAGGTCGACATCGTCATCAACAACGCGGGCATCCTGCGCGACAAGTCGTTCAAGAACATGACCCCGGAGGAGTTCGACGCGGTCATCGCCGTCCACCTGCGCGGCTCGTTCCTGGTCTCCAGCGCCGCCTGGCCGCACCTGCGCGAGCAGGGCTACGGGCGGATCGTCAACACCTCGTCCCCCGCGGGCCTCTTCGGCAACTTTGGCCAGGCCAACTACTCGACGGCCAAGATGGGCCTCGTCGGCTTCACCAAGACCCTCGCGCAGGAGGGCGCCAAGTACGGCATCAAGGCCAACGCGATCGCCCCGGTCGCCTGGACCCGGATGACCGAGGACCTCCTCCCCGCCGACTTCGCCGACAAGCTCGGCGTCGACCAGGTCACCCCGCTGGTCGCCTTCCTCGTGCACGACAGCGTCGAGGACTCCGGCGAGGTCTACACGGTCGGCGGCGGCCGCATCGCCAAGATCTTCGTGGCGGAGGGCCCCGGCTACGGGCAGAAGTCGACGCTGTCGGTGGAGGACGTCCGGGACAACTGGACGGCCATCAACTCCGGCGACCCGCTCACGGTCTTCAAGAACGTGGGCGAGCAGATGGGGCCGCTCATCAAGCAGCTCACCTCCTGAGCCGTTGAGCGGGCTGAAGCTCGACCGCCGGGACGGGGTCCTCACGATCACCCTGGCCCGCCCGGAACGCCTCAACGCCGTCGACGGCGCGCTGACCGAGGAGATGCTCGACGTCCTCAACGGCCTGATGCGCGACCCCGCGACCCGGGTCGTCGTGCTCACCGGCGAGGGCCGCGGGTTCTGCTCCGGGATGGACATCCAGGGCGGCGGCGCGGACGACGGCGCGGAGGCCGCGGAGGGACGCGTCCAGCGGCTCTACCGGGGCATCGCGAACGGCGGCGAGGTCACCGCGCGGCTCCGGGAGATCCCGCAGCCGGTGATCGCGGCGCTGCACGGGCCGGTCGCCGGGATGGGCGTGTCGTGGGCGCTGGCCTGCGACCTGCGCGTCGCCGACCCGACCACCCGGTTCGTCGTCCCGTTCACCGACCTCGGCCTGTCGGCCGGGGACTGCGGGCTGTCCTGGCTGCTGCCCCGGCTCGTCGGCCCCGCGAAGGCCGCCGAGATCTCCTACCGGGCGCAGCGGCTGGACGCGGCGCGCGCTCTCGACCTCGGGCTGCTCACCGAGATCGTCGACGAGGGCGGGGACCTCGCGGGCGCGCACGCGCTCGCCGACGAACTGCTCACCAAGTCGCCGTACGGGCTGCGGCGCACGAAGGAACTGCTCAACATGGCGCTGGACGCCCCCGGCCTGCGGCGCCAGCTCGCGGCGGAGACGGGCGTGCAGACCCTCGCGTTCTTCAGCGAGGACCTCGCCGAAGGCATGGCCGCGACGCTCCAGAAGCGCCGCCCCGAGTTCAAGAACCGCTGACAGACCGCGAGGGCCGCGGCGGGACGTCGTCCCGCCGCGGCCCTCGCGTCGCGCGTGCACCGGCCCCCTGCGGCCGCGTGGGGCCCGGAGGCCCCGCGGCGTCCCGCGGGCCGCTCAGTCGGCGAGAGCCGTGGCGAGCGCCTCGACGTAGCGGAGCGCGGCGAGGCGGGCCAGCGCCGGGTGCGGGCCCAGCGGCGCCGCGTACCCGGCCCCGATGGCCTCGGCGGCCGCCGCGACGTACGCCGTCTCCGGCTCGATGCCGATCAGGTGCGGCGCGATCGCCACCGACGCGGCGCCGGTCGCGCGGAGCTGGTCCGCGACGGACTTCACCGCTGCCTCCTCCGCGAGCGACGCCGTGAACACCGGGGCCGCCAGCCGGGACGCCAGCAACACGCCGGTCACCTCGGCCTGCCGCACCGCGTCGGGGCCGCCCGGCGTGGCGACGACGAACCCGGACGCGGCCGTCACCATCGTCATCATCCGGATCCGGTCGGCGCGCGCCAGGCCGGCGTCCGCGAGCCGGTCGTGCAGCGCCTCGGCGATCAGCGGGTGCGGGCCCAGCGGCTCGGCGGCGACGGCCGGCACCGGCGCGTTCGCGACGGCCGCGCGGACGGCGTCGTCCAGCGCCGGATCGGGACCGGTGGACAGCGGGACCACCACCGCCGCGAGCTCCCCCTCCTGCCGCGGCAGCCCGGCGAGGACCCCGTGCAGGGACGCCTCGCCCCCCTCCAGGTGCCCGACGTGGGCGCGCTGGCCGGTGTGCTCGATCTCGACGAGCCGGGCGAGCTCGTCCGCGATCTCCGTACCGGGGCGCCGGGCGCCGGGAACGGCCAGGACCAGCGCGGGGGATCCGGGGGGCAGCAGGAAGGACTCGTCGCCGCGGTGGCGGCCGCCGCGGGGGGTGCGGCGGCGTCGCGACGGAAGTGCCTCGGATGCCTGGCTTTCGGGACTCACGGCGGGCATCGTAACGTCCCGCGCCGCACCTGTCGGCGTCCCGGCCTGATGAAGCCGGTATCTGTGACCCTGTCGTGAGGGAGGGGAGACAGATGCGTAGTACCGGGTTGCGGGGGAATTGACCGGTCCCTTTATCATCGCGGGAACCCTCCGTAACGGGATGCTGACACCGGTCTGATGACGCTCGGTCGCCGATCACCCCGAACCCGTGACGTAGTAGGCTCCGCAGACCCCCGTACACGACGCATCGGGAGGTTTCCCCCCGCATGTTCCACCCCCGAGTGCCGAGACCCGAACCCGTGAGCAGGGGCTGTCGACCGTGACGACCTCGCGTTTCTCCTCCATCCGGTCGCGGATCACGCTGCTGGTCCTCGCGCCGCTGCTGGCCGTCGCGTCGCTGTGGGCGTTCCTGACCGCCGTCACCTACGGCGACGCGAACCAGCTCATGCAGGCGCGGGCGTTCCAGGAGAAGGCGGTGCAGCCCACGCAGCGGCTCATCGACGCGCTGCAGAAGGAGCGGCGCCTGTCGATGACCGCGATCGGCAACGGCGGGCCGGAGCTGCGCGACCAGCGGCTCGCCACCGACCGGGCCGCCGCGTTCGTGGCGTCGGGCGCCCGCGACGAGGGCCTGCGCGAGGACCTCCTGCCGCAGGTGGTCGGCCGGTGGGACGCGCTCGTGAGCGAACTGCGGTCCCTGGACGCCGTCCGCGCCGGCGTCGACCAGGCGACCGACGACCGCGCGACCGTCCTGCGGGACTACACCTCCCTCATCGACGCCGGGTTCGCCGTCTACACCGCCACGACCCCCGGCAACGGCGAGATCACCGCCGACGCGCAGACGCTCGTGCTGATGGGCCGCGCCCGCGAGTTCCTCGCCCGCGAGGACGCGCTGCTCACCGCCGCCCTCGCCGACGGGCGCCTCACCGCCACCGAGCGCGGCGAGTTCGCGCAGCTCGTCGGCGCGCAGCGGTACCTGTACGAGGACAACGTCAAGAACCTCCCCGAGGGCGGGCGCGAGCAGTTCGAGCAGTTCGCGGCGTCCGAGGAGCTCCGCCGCTTCCGGCAGCTCGAGGACCGCGTCGTCCGCGGCGCCCCCGCGACCGCCGCGGCCGGCAACGCGGCGGCGAACCGGGCCGCGCCGCCCGTCGCCCTCGCCGACTGGCGGGCCGCCGCCGACGCCGCCAACGCGGGACTGTTCCGCCTGGAGAACCGGGTCCTGGACGACCTCACCGCCCGGGCCCGCGGCATCGCGACGGACGTGTTCGTCCGGCTCGGCGCCGCCGCCGGGCTCGGCCTGCTCGCGGTCGCGCTGTCGGTGTTCATCGCCGCCCGCGTCTCCCGCCGGCTCGTCCGCGAGTGCCGCACCCTCGCCGACGCCGTCGTCGACTTCACCCAGCGGCGGCTGCCGCGGCTCGCCGAGCAGATCCGCGCCGGCCGCCCCGCCGAGGCCCGCACCCTCCGCGACGAGGACTTCCACATCAACGAGGTCCGGCAGATCGCCGAGTCGTTCGACCGCGCCCACGAAGCCGTGATCGTCGCCGCCGAGGGCGAGATCGCGGCGCGGCGCGGCATCAGCGAGGTCTTCGTGAACCTCGCGCGCCGCAACCAGGCCCTCCTGCACCGGCAGCTCAGCCTCCTCGACACGATGGAGCGCCGCACCGAGGACCCGGCCGAGCTGTCCGACCTGTTCCGCCTCGACCACCTCGCCACCCGCATGCGCCGGCACGCCGAGGGCCTGGTGATCCTCGCGGGCAAGACCGCGGGCCGCGGCTGGCGCCGTCCCGTCCCGCTCGTGGACGTCGTGCGCGGCGCGGTCGCAGAGGTCGAGGACTACCCGCGGGTCCGGGTGCAGCCGCTGCCGCGCGTCTCGCTGCTCGGCTCGGCCGTCGCGGACGTCGTCCACCTGCTGGCCGAGGTCGTGGAGAACGCCACCACGTTCTCGCCGCCGCAGTCGCCGGTGCGGGTCAGCGGGCACCCCGTCGCCAACGGGTTCGCGATCGAGGTCGAGGACCGCGGGCTCGGCATGACCGAGGAGGCCATCCGCGCCGCGAACGCCCGGCTGGCCGACCCGCCCGAGTTCGACCCCACCGACAGCGCCCAGCTCGGCCTGTTCGTCGTCGCGCGGCTCGCCGCACGGCACGACGTCAAGGTCACGCTGCGGCCGTCCCCGTACGGCGGCACGACCGCCATCGCGCTCATCCCCGCCTCCCTCCTGGTGGAGCCCGCCGAGCAGGAGCGGCTCCAGCGCAGGAGCAGCGGGCCGATGCCCGCGATCCAGCAGCCGACCGCGGCGCTGGCCGCCGGCGCCCGCCCGGCGGAGGAGACGGGCGGCGTCGTCCGGCTCGTCGCCGAGGCGGAGCCCGTCCGGCCGCAGCCCGCGCCGGAGCCCGAACCCGAGCCCGTCCGGCAGGAGGCCGCGCCGGAGCCCGTCCGGCCGGAGCCCGTCCCGGAGCCGGCGCCCGAGCCGGAGCCGCCGCTGAAGGACGGCGAACTGCCCAAGCGCAGGCGGCAGACGCACCTCGCGCCGCAGCTCAAGGAGCGCGTCGACGCCCACCTCGCCGCCCAGGGCCGCACGCCCCCCGAACCCGCCGCGCCGCCGGAGGCGCCGCCTCCGGCGCCCGGGTGGTCCGCGCCGCCGTCCGTCGGCCGGCACGCCGCACCGCCGCCGGACGCGCCGCTGTCCGCGCCCGTCCCCGCCGACGGGCCCGACGGGGCGCGCTCGCCCGAGGCGCTGCGGTCCATGATGTCGGCCATGCAGCAGGGCTGGCAGCGCGGCCGGGACGAGTCGGCGGCGGACGAACAGACTTCGCAGAACCGAGGCGACCAGGAGGACGACACCCCATGACAGATGCCCAGCACTCCGGCGCGGAGCCCGCTGGCGGCGGCCTGAACTGGCTGCTCGACAGCCTCGTCGACCGTGTCGCGCCCGTGCAGAACGCGGTGGTGCTGTCCAGCGACGGGCTGCGCATGGCCGCGTCCCGCGGACTGGCCGAGGACGAGTCGGACCACCTCTCGGCCGTCGCGGCGAGCTTCCAGAGCCTCGCCCGCGGCGCCGGCGAGTCGTTCGGCGGCGGCCCGGTCCGGCAGACCATCGTGGAGATGGAGTCGTCGTTCCTGTTCGTCACCGCCGCCGGGCGCGGCGCGTGCCTGGCCGTGCTCGCCGACGCCGACGCCGACCTCGGGATCATCGCCTACGAGATGGCCATGCTCGTCACCCGCGTCGGCCAGCACCTGTCGGCCGACCCCCGCGTCGCCGCGGTCGAGCCGGGCGGCGGGTGACATGGAACGCTCGGAGGGGGCGGGCTGGTACGACGACGCGGCCGGGCCCGTCGTCCGCCCGTACGCGCTCACCGGCGGGCGGACCCACCACGACGACGCCGACCAGTTCGACATGGTCGCCCTCATCGTCGCCGCACCGCGCCCGGGCGACCGGGAGGACGACCGCGGCCCCGCGTCCGGGTGGGCCCCGGAGCCGGAACATGACATGATCTTGGAGCTTTGCCGCACCCCGTTGTCGGTTGTCGAGATAGCGTCGGATCTGGAACTTCCCCTCGGAGTCGTCCGGGTCCTTCTCGGCGACCTGCTCGACCACTCGCTGATCGAGGTTCGACGCCCCGCGCCGGTGGCGCAGTTCCCCAGCGAGCGCGTACTCAAGGAAGTGATCGATGGAATCCGTGCGCTCTGACGCGGTCGCCTCGGCGGGCGATTCCGCGCTGACCGTCAAGATCCTGGTCGCCGGTGGTTTCGGCGTCGGCAAGACCACCCTGGTGAGCGCCGTCAGCGAGATCCGGCCGCTGCGCACCGAGGAGTCCCTGACCGAGAAGAGCATCGGGATCGACGACACCAGCGCCGTCGCCCAGAAGACGACGACGACCGTCGCGATGGACTTCGGCCGCATCACGCTGCCGAACGGCCTGGTGCTCTTCGTGTTCGGAACCCCCGGCCAGGACCGTTTCTGGTTCATGTGGGACGAACTGGCCAAGGGCGCCCTCGGCGCGGTCGTGCTGGTCGACACCCGCCGGCTCGCCGACTGCTTCGCATCCGTGGACTACTTCGAGCGGCGCGGCGTCCCCTTCATCATCGGGGTCAACCGCTTCGACGGCGCGGGCCACCACCCGCCCGAACAGGTCCGCGACGCCCTGGACCTGCCGCCGGACGTCCCGGTGATCTCCTGCGACGTCCGGGACCGGGAGGACGCCAAGCGCGTCCTCATCACCCTGGTCGAACACATCATGCGAACCATGAGCACCCAGCGCGTCGCATCTCATTAGCGTCACGTTTCACCGGCGTCGCCCTCGGCGTCAGGCCCCAGGGGGCCTTCCCTCAACGGGTGCCGCGGTGCGATCGCCGCATCGCTCCGACTCGCCCGGGGGCTCGCCGCGCGATCAGGTTCTCGCAAGCTCGAACCTGCCTCCGGTCGCGATAGCCGTGGCCCCGGCCCCCTCGGGCCGGGGCGACGACTGACGCAGCGGCGCGCCCCCTCGCGGCCCGCGCACGCCGGTACCCGGCGGCGGCCTCGGCGGCGGCCCTCTCGGCCCCGCCAAGGCCACCGCCCCCATGCCCGCCCAAGCCCAAGCCCACCGAACCACCCACCCACCCCGCCTCCACCGCGCCGGTTCCCGTCCCGCGCCGAGTGCGCCGTCCGTCCCGTCTAGGCCCCCCGCGCTTCCACCCGCTGGCGCTCCACCGCGCCGTTCCCGTCCCGCGCCGCGTGCGCCGTCCGCGCCGTCCAGGCCCCCGCGCTTCCGCCCGCTCGCGTTCGCCGTGCGCGCCGTCCGGGCCCGCCGCCACGATGCACGCACCCGCCGCGTGCCGCCGAAACCTGACGCCACCTGCCCCGCGCCACAAGCTCACCGGCCGCGGCGGGGCGGCCGCCCGCGCGCGTGTCGTCCGGATCCGCCGCGCTTCTGCCCCGGCCGCTCGCGCCGGTGCCGTCCCGCGCCACAAGCCCACCGCTCGCGTCGCTCGCGTCCACCGTGCCGCCGGCCTGCCGTGCGGCTGCCCGTGCTCCTGCGCGTGCGTCGTTCAGAGCGTTTGTGCTTGCCGTGCTGGGGGGCGGTGTGGGGCTTTGTCTTCTGAGTGGAAAAAGTTCGGGTGATCTCACGAAAAGGTCTTCTCAACGCGGCGAAAGCCGGTTACGTTCTCGGCACGACCGGCGCGGCCGGCCCGTTCGGGGGCCGGGTCCGTGGTGCCGGTGCTGCGTGGACCCGGAGGGACGGCGAGATGCGCATGACGGCTCGTCCGCAGAACGTGCACCAGGCACGCCTGCTGCGGCTGCTGCGCGACGAGGGGCCGCGGTCGCGGGCCGAGCTGGGCGATGTCGTCCGGCTCTCGCGGTCCAAGCTCGCGGTCGAGCTGGACCGGCTCGTGGAGCTCGGGCTCGTCGAGGGGGCGGGCCTGGCGGCGTCGCGGGGCGGGCGCAGGTCGGGCATCGTGCGGCTGTCGCCGCGGCTGCGGTTCGTCGCGTTCGACATCGGCGCGACGTCGATCGACGTCGCGGTCACCGACGGGGAGCTCGAGGTGCTCGGGCACGTCAACGAGCCCTGCGACGTGCGGCAGGGCGCGACGGCCGTCCTCGACCGGGCGCTCGACCTGCTCGGCAAGCTCCGCGACCAGGGGCTGATCGACGGGCAGGTGCACGGGACGGGCATCGGCGTCCCGGGGCCGGTCAGCTTCCGCGACGGCATGCCGGTCGTGCCGCCGATCATGCCCGGCTGGGACCGGTTCCCGGTGCGGGACGCGATCGGGCAGGAGCTCGGCTGCCCGGTGCTCGTCGACAACGACGTGAACCTGATGGCGCTCGGCGAGCTGACGTCCGGGGTGGCGCGGTCGGTGGACGACTTCCTGCTCGTCAAGATCGGGACGGGCATCGGCTGCGGCATCGTGGTGGACGGCTCGATCTACCGGGGCGTCTCGGGCAGCGCCGGCGACATCGGGCACATCCGCGTCGACGACGGCGGGCCGGTGTGCGCGTGCGGCAACGCGGGCTGCCTCGAGGCGTACTTCGGCGGCGCGGCGCTGGCGCGGGACGCGACTGCGGCCGCGGCGTCGGGCGAGTCCGCCCACCTCGCGGCGCTGCTGGAGACGCACGGCGAGCTGACGGGCGAGCACGTGTCGCTCGCGGCGGCGGCGGGCGACCCCGCGTCGGTGCGGATCATCCGCGAGGGCGGACGCCACGTCGGCCAGGTGCTCGCCGGGCTCGTCAGCTTCTTCAACCCCGGACTCGTGATCATCGCGGGCGGTGTCGCGGGGCTCGGCCACACGCTGCTGGCCGAGATCCGCAGCGTCGTCTACCGCCGGTCGGCGCCGCTCGCCACCGGCAACCTGCCCATCGTGCTGTCCGAGCTCGCCGGCGCCGCCGGCGTGGTCGGCGGCGCCCGGCTCATCAGCGACCACGTCTTCTCCACCGCCTAGGAGTCCCGATGGGCGAACCCCTGCTGCGGATGCGCGGCATCGTCAAGCAGTTCCCCGGCGTCCGCGCCCTGGACGGCGTCGACCTCGACGTCCTCCCGGGCGAGGTGCACTGCCTGCTCGGGCAGAACGGCGCCGGCAAATCCACGTTGATCAAGGTTCTCGCCGGCGCGCACCAGCCGGACGAGGGCGAGATCGTCCTCGACGGGGCGACGGTGCGGCTCGCCGGGCCCACGGCGGCCATGCGCGCCGGAATCGCCACCATCTACCAGGAGCTCGACCTGGTGGACGGCCTGTCGGTGGCGGACAACATCTTCCTCGGCCACGAGAAGGCGTCGTTCGGGTTCACCCGGCGGGGCGACGCCGAGCGGGCGGCGCGCGAGCTGCTCGGCCGGCTCGGGCACGGGGAGATCCCGCCGCGCCGGGAGGCCGGGCGGCTCCCGGCGGCGGGCAAGCAGGTCGTCAGCATGGCGCGGGCGCTGTCCCACGAGGCGAAGCTGATCGTGATGGACGAGCCGTCGGCGGCGCTCGCGCACGACGAGGTCGGCAACCTGTTCCGGATCATCCGCGAGCTGACGGCGGCGGGCGTCGCGGTCGTCTACATCTCGCACCGGCTGGAGGAGATCCGCGAGATCGGCGACCGGGTGACCGTGCTGAAGGACGGGCGGTCGGTCGCGAACGGGCTCCCCGCGAAGACGACGTCGACCGACAAGGTCGTGTCGCTGATGACCGGGCGGGACGTCGAGTACGTCTTCCCCGAGCGGGGCGAGGCGCCCGACGGCCCGGAGGTGCTGCGGGTCGAGGACCTGACGGTGCCGGGCGCCTTCGCGGACGTGTCGCTGACGGTGCGGGCCGGCGAGATCGTGGGCCTCGCGGGGCTCGTCGGGTCGGGCCGCTCGGAGATCCTCGAGACGGTCTACGGGATGCGGCGCCCCGCGAAGGGCCGGGTGCTCGTGGACGGGCGCCGCGTGCGGCCGGGCGACACGGGCGCGGCCGTCCGGCGCGGCATGGGCATGGCGCCGGAGGAGCGCAAGAGCCAGGCGCTGCTGCCGAACGAGACGGTCGCGGCGAACGTGACCGTGGCGGGGCTCGGCCGGTACTCGCGGCTCGGCTGGTTCGACCGGCGGCGGGAGCAGGACGACGTGCGGCGGCAGATCGCGTCGCTCGACATCCGGCCGCCCGACCCGCGGCGTCCCGTGGTGACGCTCTCGGGCGGCAACCAGCAGAAGGTCGTGCTGGCCCGCTGGCTGCTGGGCTCCGACGACCTGCGGCTGCTGATCCTGGACGAACCCACCCGGGGAGTCGACGTCGGCGCGCGCGCGGAGCTGTACGCGGTGATCCGGGAGCTGGCCGGGCGGGGCATCGCGGTGCTGCTGGTGTCCAGCGAGGTGCCCGAGGTGCTCGGGCTGGCCGACCGGGTCCTGGTCGTCCGGGAGGGGCGGGTCGTGCACACCGGCGACGCCCGCGACCTCGACGAGGCCGCCGTACTCAACATGATCATGGAAGGGAGCGCGCTGTGAGCGACGCGGGCGTGGACGAGCGCGGCGAGGCGCGCGTCTCGGTGGGCAAGGAGGCACCGGCCGCGAAGGCGGCGGACGCGCCGTGGTGGCGGCGCCCGCCGCTGGACGACACCCGGCACCTCGGGCTCGTCCTGGCGCTGCTGCTGCTGTGCGCCGTCGGGGCGATCACCGAGCCGGACAACTTCCTCACCACCGGCAACATGGTCGGCATCCTGGTGCTCGCCGCCACCATCGGCGTGATCACGGTCGGCCAGACGTTCGTCATCATCGGCGGCGGCATCGACCTGTCGGTCGGGTCGGTGATGGCGCTGGCGTCGGTGTGGGCGACGACCGTCGCGACGCAGTCGTACGGGCCGTGGGTCATGGCGATGTGCGCGATCCTCGTCGGGACCGGCGCGGGCGTCGTCAGCGGCCTGCTGATCTCCTACGGGCGGCTGGTGCCGTTCATCGCGACGCTGGCGATGCTCGTCGCGGCGCGCGGCCTGGCGCAGCGGCTCTCCGACCGCAAGACGCAGCTCGTGCAGCAGGAGAACAACGCGATCGTGGAGCTGTCCACGACGAAGGTGCTCGGGCTGCCGCTGGTCGTCTACATCTTCCTGGCCGTCGGCGCCGCCGGCTGGGTGCTGCTGAACCGCACCACGTTCGGCCGCCGGACGTTCGCGGTCGGCGGCAACCCGGAGGCCGCGCGGCTCGCCGGCATCGACGTCCGCCGCCACACGGTGCTGCTGTACGCGCTGTCCGGGTTCTGCTGCGGCGTCGCGGCGCTCATCATCATGGCCCGGACGACGACCGGGTCCAGCACGCACGGCGACCTGTACGAGCTGGACGCCATCGCCGCCGTGATCATCGGCGGGACGCTGCTGACCGGCGGCCGCGGCACGGTCATCGGCTCGATCCTCGGCGTGCTGGTGTTCACGCTCATCACGAACCTGTTCATCCTCAACGGCCTGCAGACCAGCGACCAGCTGATCGCGAAGGGCGCGATCATCGTCGTCGCCGTGCTGCTGCAGCGCCGGGCGCTGCGCTCGCCCACCTGACGTCCCCCGCCCCGATCCCGCGTCACCCCCCACCCCCCGATCAGGAGCACGACATGCGCGATCAGAGCAGCCCGTCCCGTCCCAGCCGCAGAGGCGTCCTGTTCGGCGGCGCCGTCGTCGCCGCCGGCACCCTCGCCGCGGCGTGCACGAGCAACGCCGAGCCGGACGACGGCGGCACCGCCGCCCGCGGCACGCTGGCCGGCGACAACGACAAGCCCGGCAAGAAGGTCACGATCGGGTTCTCCGCCCCGGCCGCCGACCACGGCTGGATGGCGGCGATCGCCAAGGACGCCGAGGCGCAGGCCAAGCAGTACACCGACGTCGAGTGGAAGCCGGTCGAGCCGACCAACGACATCAACCAGCAGATCTCCGCGGTCGAGTCGCTGATCCAGGCGAAGGTCAACGCGCTGGTGATCCTGCCGAACGACGGCGAGCAGCTGAACCAGGTCGCCCGCAAGGCGATGGACGCCGGTATCCCGGTCATCAACCTGGACCGCGTCTTCCCCGACAAGCTGTCCTACCGGACGTGGCTCGGCGGCGACAACTACGGCATGGGCGTGTCCGCGGGCCACTACATCGGCAAGAAGCTGAAGGACGACGGCGTCTCGAACCCGGTGATCGTCGAGGTGCAGGGCATCGCGACGCTGCCGCTCACCCAGGAGCGCAGCAAGGGCTTCGCGGACACGCTGAAGACCTACGGGTTCTCGGTCACCGACAGCCAGGCCGCGGAGTTCACCGTGGAGTCCGGCAACGAGGTCACCAGCAACCTGCTGTCGGCCCACAAGAAGATCGACGCGCTGTGGAACCACGACGACGACCAGGGCGTCGGCGTCCTCGCCGCGATCACGCAGTCCGGACGCGACGAGTTCTTCATGGTCGGCGGCGCCGGGTCCGCCAACGCCATGCGGGAGATCAAGAAGGGCGGGGTGCTGGAGGCGACCGTCACCTACCCGCCGACGATGGCGGGTTCGGCGGTCAAGCTGGCGCGGCTGATCGCGCAGGGCAAGGGCATGGCCGACCTCGTCGAGCTGCAGGTCCCGCAGTCGATCACGCTGGCGTCCGAGACGATCACCAAGGCGAACGTCGACACGTACATGCCGCTCGGCTTCGAGTCGTAGCCGGCAGCCGCAGGCGGCCGCCGCGGGCGGCCGCGCCCGCGTCCCGCACCCGTCCGAACCGTCCCGGGACGCGCCCGCCGAGACCCGGCGGGCGCGGCCCGGGCGATACAGAGAGGTGAGCACGAAATGACGACCGTCGGAGTCGGGATGGTCGGGCATGCGTTCATGGGGCGCGCCCACTCCCAGGCGTGGCGCAGCGTCGGACCGTTCTTCGATCCGCCGCTGACCCCCGTGATGACCGCCCTGGCCGGGCGCGACGCCGCACGCACCGGCGCCGCCGCCCGCGCGCTGGGCTGGGCGTCGGCCGAGACCGACTGGAAGGAACTGCTGCGCCGCGACGACGTCCAGCTCGTCGACGTCTGCACGCCGGGCGACAGCCACGCCGAGATCGCGGTCGCGGCGCTGGACGCGGGCAAGCACGTGCTGTGCGAGAAGCCGCTGGCCAACACGGTCGCCGAGGCCGAGTCGATGGTCGCCGCCGCCGAACGGGCCCGCGCGCGCGGCGTCCGCTCGATGGTCGGGTTCAACTACCGGCGGGTCCCCGCGGTGACGCTGGCGCGCCGGCTGGTCGCCGAGGGCCGCATCGGGACCGTCCGGCAGATCCGGGCGCAGTACCTCCAGGACTGGCTGACCGACCCCGAGTCCCCGCACACCTGGCGGTTGGACCGTGACAGGGCCGGGTCGGGCGCGCTCGGCGACATCGGCGCGCACATCATCGACACCGCGCAGTTCGTCACCGGGCAGCTCCTGACCGGCGTCACCGCGCTGACCGAGACCTTCACCCACGAGCGGCCCCTGCCCGGCGGCGGGACGGCCCCGGTCACCGTGGACGACGCCGCGCTGTTCCTCGGCCGCACCGACGGCGGGGCGGTCGCGGCGTTCGAGGCGACGCGGGTGGCGGCGGGCCGCAAGAACGCGCTGCGGATCGAGGTCAGCGGCTCGGCGGGCGCCCTGTCGTTCGACCTGGAGTCGCTGAACGAGCTGTGGTTCCACGACGCGGCCGAGGACGCGGCGACCGCCGGGTTCCGCCGGATCGTCGTCACCGAGGACGTGCACCCCTACGCCGGGCGGTGGTGGCCGCCCGGCCACATGCTCGGCTACGAGCACACCTTCACCCACCAGATGGCCGACCTGCTCACCGCCATCGCCGAGGGCACCGACCCCGCCCCGTCGTTCGCCGACGGGCTGCGGGTGCAGCGGGTGCTGGCGGCCGTCGAGCGCAGCGCCGCCGAGGGCGGCGGCTGGACCACCGTCGAAGGGAACGCGTGACATGTCGGAGAAAGCGGCACGACCGATCACCCTGTTCACCGGCCAGTGGGCGGACCTGCCGTTCGAGGAGGTCTGCCGGCTGGCGTCCGGCTGGGGCTACGAGGGCCTCGAGATCGCCTGCTGGGGCGACCACTTCGAGGTCGACAAGGCCCTGGCCGACGACTCCTACATCCCCCGCAAGCTGGAGACGCTGGCCGAGCACGGGCTGAAGGTGTGGGCGATCTCCAACCACCTCGTCGGGCAGGCCGTCTGCGACATCCCGGACGAGCGCCACCAGGCGATCCTGCCCGAGCGGATCTGGGGCGACGGCGAGGCCGAGGGGATCCGGACCCGGGCCGCCGAGGAGATCAAGGACACCGCGCGGGCCGCCGCGAAACTCGGCGTCGACACCGTCATCGGGTTCACCGGCTCGTCGATCTGGCACACCGTCGCGATGTTCCCGCCCACCCCCGAGTCGATGATCGAGCGCGGCTACGCCGACTTCGCCGACCGGTGGAACCCGATCCTGGACGTCTTCGACGAAGTCGGCGTCCGGTTCGCGCACGAGGTCCACCCGAGCGAGATCGCCTACGACTACCACTCGACCGTCCGGACGCTGGAGGCGATCGGCCACCGGCCCGCGTTCGGCCTCAACTTCGACCCGTCCCACTTCGTCTGGCAGGAACTCGACGCCGTGGGCTTCCTGTTCGACTTCCGCGACCGGATCTACCACGTCGACTGCAAGGACACCAAGGTCCGCACCGGCGACGGCCGCCGCGGCCGGCTGTCGTCCCACCTGCCGTGGGGCGACCTGCGGCGCGGCTGGGACTTCATCTCCACCGGCCGCGGCGACGTCCCGTGGGAGGACGTGTTCCGCGCCCTCAACGCCATCGGCTACGGCGGCCCCGTCTCGATCGAGTGGGAGGACGCGGGCATGGACCGCCTGCAGGGCGCGCCCGAGGCGCTCCGGTTCGTCCGGGCGCTCAACGCGATGGAGCCGCCGACCGCGTCGTTCGACGCCGCCTTCGCGAAGGACGAGTAGGAAGGGCGGTCAGGCGCGGAAGTCGGCGAAGTCGAAGCCGGGGGAGACCACGCAGCTCACGAGGACCTCCTCCGGCCCCGCCGGCCGCGCCGCCTGCCACGTCCCGGCGGGGACGACCGCCTGCGGCGCCTGCCCGGCCTCGACGTCCCCGCCGACGACGACCGTCCGCTCCTCCCCGGGGCGCTCCCCGGTGCCGCCCAGCACGAGGTGCAGCGGTCCGCCGCGGTGCCACAGCCACAGCTCGGCGGACCGCACCACGTGCCACATCGACTCCTCGCCGGGCGGCAGCAGGAAGTAGATGCCGGTCGCGCTCGCCCGCTCGCCCGGGTAGCCGTCCGGGACGAACCGGACGTCCGAGCGCCACGTCTCCCGGTACCAGCCGCCCTCCGGGTGGGGCAGCAGGTCGAGCGCCTCCGCGGTCGCGGGGCGGTCGAGGAGCGCCGTGTGCCGTCCGTCCGGGCCGCGCCGCAGGTACCGGACGCGCGCCGCGGTCGTCCGGTCGATCACGCCCTGCGGCGGGCGGATCCCCGGCGCCGGGTCCAGCGTGACCGCGAGGACCTGGCCGTCCGGGAACGCGTCGTCGGCGACCGCGAGGACGTCCTGCTCCTGGTCCGGCGCCCACACACCCCCCGCCTCGGACAGGACGAACCGTGGTCCCGGCTGCGCGCGCCAGCCGTCCGATGTCGTGAGCAGCAGCATGATCACAACCTAGAGGAGCGGGGACGGCGTCAGACCATGGTCAGGACGATCTTGCCGGTGACGTGACCCGTCTCGCCCCGCTCGTGCGCGCGCGCCGCCTCCTCCAGCGGGAACACCGCGTCGATCTCGGCGTGCAGCCTCCCGGCCTCCGCCAGGGCCGCGATCTGCCGCATCGCGTGGTGGTCCGGCTCGACCAGGAGCCCCTCCCAGCGCACCCCGGCGTCCTCGGCCGCGCCCGCGAACCCCTCCGGGGCGTTGCGCAGCAGCGACACCAGGACGCCGCCGGGCCGCAGCACCCGCAGCGACCGCGTCCCGTACTCGCCGCCGATCGGGTCGAGCACCACGTCGACGTCCTCGGCGACCTCGGCGAAGTCCACCGACGTGTAGTCGATCGGCTCGTCCACCCCGATCCGCCGCAGGAACCCGTGCTTGCCGCCGCTCGCCGTCCCCAGCACCTCCGCGCCGCGCGCCTTCGCGATCTGCACCGCCAGGTGCCCGACCCCGCCGGCCGCCGCGTGCACCAGCACCCGCCGTCCCTCCCGGACCCCGGCCGTGTCGACCAGCGACTGCCACGCGGTCAGCGCCGCCAGCGGCAGCGCGCCCGCCTGCACGTGGTCGATGTTCGCGGGCTTGCGGACGAACGTCCGCGACGGCGCCGCCACGTAGTCGGCGTGCGAGCCGACCCCGAACGGGTACCGCAGCATCCCGAACACCTCGTCGCCCGGCTTGTGGATCGTCACCCCGACGCCCACCGCCTCGACCGTGCCCGAGACGTCCCAGCCCAGCGTGAACGGCGGGTCCCCGAGGAAGCCCTTGCCGGCCCGGTGCTTCCAGTCGGTCGGGTTCACCCCGGCCGCGTGCACCCGGATCAGGACCTCCGTGGGCCCCGGCACCGGCCGGTCGACCTCCACCAGTTCCAGCACGTCCGGCCCGCCCGTCACGTCCTGCCGGACCGCTCGCATCTTCTCGCTCATCGTCCCCTCCCTCGACGGGGTGATCATTCCATTTCGGACAGCCGGGCCGGGTCGAACGCGATCGGGAACGGGCGCTCCACCTCGACCGTCTCCCCGGACCGGACCCGGCGGACGATCTCGTACCGCCCGTCCGCGAGCTCCATCAGCGTCAGCGCGGGCCGCGGCTCCAGATCGACGAGCCAGTAGTGCGGGATACCCGTCGCCGCGTACTCCTCGACCTTGCGCACCCGGTCCGTCTGCTCGTTGCCGGTGCGCGGCGTCACGACCTCGGCGACGAAGATCAGGTCGGGGCCGTAGTACGTGCGGCTGCGGCGTTCGAGCGCCAGCCGCGCCACGTCGCGGGCGACCGCGAACACGTCCGGCCTGCGGATGCCCGCGCGTGTCGTCACGTCCTGCGGCGCGCCCGCGACGTGGACGTCCGCGTCGGCCTGCCGGGCCGCGTCCTTGAGGATCTCCTTCAACCGGTCGGCGGCGTGGTCGTGCCACACGTCGCCCGGCAGCTCGGTCAGCCACCCGTCGGCGAGTTCGTGGCGCCGCCCGTCCTCGGGCAGTGCGTCCAGGTCGTACAGCGTGTAAGGGCCGTGCGCGCGGCCGAGCGTCCCCCCTGTGGCGGCTACGTGCATGTCCGAAACCTAGCGCGGCGGACGTCCGCCGAGCATGATCACGCGGCGGGGTGGCCGGATTTGGCGATATGTCTCGATGCCCGGACCTGTCCGGGTTAAGATACATCTCGTCTTCTCGAAGGAGAGATGCGATGAGCGTCGAGCACCAGCCCCTCCGCGCCTCCGACCGCGACCGCGACGAGGTCCTCGTCCGGCTCCACACCGCCTACGCCGAAGGCCGGCTCAGCGAGACGGAACTGGACGAGCGCATCGACCTCACCCTCGCCGCCCGCACCCACGACGACCTCGGCCGCGTCTCGGCCGACCTCCCCAGGCCCGCCGCCCCCGGAACCCCCGCGGGCCGCCTGCAGGTGGCGTACAAGGACACCGTCACGCGCGCCGGCCGCTGGCGCGTCCCCGACACGTTCACGTCCGTCGCCTACAAGGCGCGCACCCTGCTCGACCTGCGCGTCGCCGAACTCACCGAACCCGTCACGACCCTCCGCGTCGTCGCGTACAAGTCGACCGTCGAGATCGTCGTCCCGGCCGCCGTCCGCGTCGAGGTCTCGGGGATGGGCGTCTCCACGGACGTGCACGGCACCCCCGCCGCCGAAGCACCGGTCGTCCGCGTGCAGGGGATCGCGTACAAGGGCCGCATCGAGGCGCGCGGCACCCGCGAACACTCGGCCGCGTGACCGGGCCCGCCCCCGGCGCATGATCACCGTGCACGGCCCCGCCCTCCCGCAGAACCCGCCCCGGACCCCGCCGCCGGACCGTCGTCCCCGCCGTCGTCCACGCACGTGGTGACACGGTCTCCCCGGGGGCCTCGGCGGCTGCGAGTCGATGGGCTCCACCGCGTACTGCCGGGGCCGGTACGACGAGATGAGCGCGGTCGACGAGTTCGAACCCGTCGGCCCCCACCCCGGCTTCCGCCGGGCCGTCGTCCGCGCCGCCTGCGTGGTGGTGCTGCACGCTTTCGCCGCGGCGTCGTCCACGCACGCGGTGACACGGTTTCCAGGGTCCCTCGGCGGTTGCGAGTCGAAGGGTTCCACCGCGTACACCTGAATTCACACGTACACGGGCCCGCCGGAGGGCCCCGACCGGGCGGCTCACGGTGGCTCGATATCGCGGCACGCGTTCGAGCGGTTACAGATTCGAGAGGCTTGGGAGCCCAGTCGCTAATGCTCGCGAAGGTCGCGGTGGGCCCATTCGGGTCGACTCTTCGGCATATTTCGGCTGTTGCCCGTGAAAGGTGATAGAACCCTCACGCGGCCCGATCGGCCGCCGTTCACCTCAATGTCCGAACAAGCCGCCATGTAACGCGGTTTGATGGTGTGCCATCACCCATGGCCCGAAAAGGAGCGCGTGTGACGGCGAGGAGCCCGCAGCAGGACGAGGCCCGCTCCGAGGACCCGGCCGACTCCCGCGAGATCCGGCGCCGCCTGACGTTCGGCGTCACCGCCGACCTCCCGGCGTCCCTGTCGCCCTGGCAACGCGCCCTCCGGGCCTG
Organism: Actinomadura rifamycini DSM 43936; assembly: GCF_000425065.1. Lineage (GTDB taxonomy): Bacteria > Actinomycetota > Actinomycetes > Streptosporangiales > Streptosporangiaceae > Spirillospora > Spirillospora rifamycini. The sequence goes on along the minus strand of NZ_AULB01000008.1, from coordinate 119,363 downwards.
GCGCGCCGCCGGCATCCCATGGCGTCACGCGCCCGAACCCGAGACCCCTCGCCCGTCGACGTCAGCCTCCCCGACACAACCGCCCGCAAGGCCCGAGCCGGCACCGAGCGAGGCGGGTGTGGACGAGGATGCCGCGCCGGTGTCGGATGCCGCGAAGCCCGAGCCGGTGTCGGGTGGGGCGGGTGTGGATGGGGGTGCCGCGTCGGTGTCGGCTGCGGCGGTTTCTGAGCCGGTGTCGGACGGGGCCGAGGCGGACGGCACCGAGGCGGACGGGGAAGTCGTGTCGGTGTTGGGTGGGGCGGTGTCTGGGCCGGTGCCGGACGGGGTCGGTGCGGAGGGGGAAGTCGCGTCGGTGTCGGGTGCGGGGAGTGCTGGCTCGGCAGGGTCGGTTGCGGACACTGGGCGGGGCGTGAGCGGGAGCGGGTCCGGTAAGGGCGTTGGGGGCTCGGTGGGGGCTGCGGAGCCGGGAGACGTGCTTGTTGCGCCGGTGTCGACCGGTGCGACGGATGCCGCGGAATCGAAGAGCGGGCGGGGCGGGGCGGATGCCGCGCCGTCGGAGGTGGCCGTGTCCGAGGAAGGGGCGGGCGTTGCCGCCGGGGCGGAGATGGGTGTGACGGCTGGGGGCGGCGACGCGGCCGTGCCGGGTGCAGAGGGTACGGAAGAGGCTCGTCCTGCGAAGTCCGGATCGGGTGGGGTGTCCGGGCGGAAGGCGGCCGCGGCGAGCGGGACGCGGCGTGCCGCGACGCCCGCGGGGCCGGGAGTCGTCGCGATGGCGGCGAAACGGAAGACGGTCGACGTGCCGCGCGACGTCGAGCCCGTGGAGCCCGAGCCCGTCGAGCCCGCGAAGCCGGAGCCCGCGCCCCCCGAGCCCGTGGAGGCCGCGGTCGTCGAGGTGGGGGGCGCGCCGGACGCGGAGCGGGCGGAGGCGCCGCCCGCGGTGTCGCGGGGGCGGGGACGGCGGGTGCTCGCCGGGGGCGCGGTCGCTGCGGCGATCGCGCTGGTGGCGGGCGGCGCGGTGTTCGTCGCGGGGCGCGGGGACGACCGGCCGGCGCGGCCGTCGGTGCCGGGGCCCGTGGCGGCGGACGCGCAGTTCGCGCTCGACCCGGCGGCGGCGGACGACGGGCTGGTGCAGGAGCTCGCGGCGGTCGACGCGGCGGGCGGGACGGTCGTCGCGGTGGGGAGCGAGGACGGCGGCCGGGCCGAGTTCGTGGCGTCGGCCGACGGGGGCCGGACGTGGGCGGCGGGCACGGCGCGGACGGACACCGGGACCGTGCCGCCGAGCGGGGACCGGCCGCGCCTGGTCGCGGGCGGCGGGGGCCGCTGGGCGGCGCTGGGCCTGGCGGCCGACGGCGGCCGCGTGGCGTGGACGAGCGAGGACGGGCGGGCGTGGACGCGCCGCGCGCTCGGGCCCGCGTTCCGTGCGTCCGACGAGGTGAACGACCTGGTGCGGACGTCCGCGGGGTTCGTGGCCGTGGGGGCGGCGGACGGCCGGGGCGTGGTGTGGAGTTCGGCCGACGGGCGGGCGTGGCAGCGGGTCGACGGCCTTCGCGGGATCATCGGCCTGTACGGGGCGGCGGCGTCGGGGGACGTGCTCGTGACGCAGGGGACGTACCCGAAGAAGGTCGTGCAGCGGAAGGGCCGCCGGAAGGTCGAGCGGACGGTCGCGGCGCAGGGGCTGTGGCGTTCGGCGGACGGGGGGCGCACGTGGCGGCCCGTCCATGTGCGGCAGTCCCACGGGTCCCACGGGGCGACGAAGGGGCTGGTCGCGGGGCCGGGCGGCTTCTACACCGTGCGGGACGCGAAGGACGGGAAGAAGCGGTTCGCGGTCGTGTTTGGTTCGGCGGACGGCGCGCGGTGGAGCGCGATCGGGAAGATCGGCGTCGCCGGGCACCGGGGCGTCGAGTCGTTCGGCGGGTCGCGGGCGGGGCTCGTCGCGGTGGTGCGCGGGAAGCGGCGGGAGGTCGTGCGGAGCGCGGACGGGCGCAGGTGGCGGGCGGACGGGACGGTGGGGCGCGCGGAGGTCGCCGGGCTGACGGTCGTGGAGGGCGGCCGGCTCGCGATCGCCGGGAAGCTCGACGGTGACGCGTACCTGTCCGGCGTCGATCTCGGGAAGGTGCCGGGGGCGGTGCGGGAGCAGCGGGCGGTCGGGGCGGTCGCCGCGGCGGGCGGCCGGGCGGTCGCGGTCGGCGGCGGCAACGGGGACGCGGCGGTGTGGAGTTCGGCGGACGGCGCCGCGTGGGCCCGGGCGGAGGTCCCGGCGCTGCGGGGGAGGCTGGCGGACGTGGCGCACGGGGCGCGCGGCTGGCTGGCGGTGGGCCGGACGGGCGAGGCGGCGCTCGCGCTGCGGTCGTCCGACGGCGTCGCGTGGCGGCGGGCCGCGTTCCCGGCGGGGCGTCCGGCGGCGGTCGCGGCGGGCCCGGCCGGGTACGTCGCGGTCGGGGAGGGCGCGGCGTGGCGCTCGGCCGACCTGGAGCGGTGGCGGGGCGCCCGCCTCGACGGCGCCGCGGCCGATGTGGCGGTGACGGCGGGCGGGTACGTGGCGGTCGGCGCGCGCGCGAAGGAGCCCGCCGTGTGGACGTCCGCGGACGGTGCGGTCTGGCGGCCGGTGCGGCTGCCGTCCGGCCTGCGCGGGCCGCTGACGGGTGTCGCCGCGTCCGGCGGGACGGTCGTGGCGGTGGGGCCGGGGGCGCCGCCGCTGGTGTCGGCGGACGGCGGCGCGACGTGGACGCCGCGGGACGTCGGGGAGGTGGCGCCGACCGCGGTCACCGCGACGCCGGACGGGTTCGTCGTCGCGGGCGTCACCGGGGCGCTGGACGGTGTCGTGTTCGCGTCCGCGGACGGCGCCGCGTGGCGCCGGGTGGCGGTGCCGGGGCTCGACGGCCCGGCGGACCGGAGGCTGACCGCGCTGGCGCCGTTCGGCGGGGGTGTGCTCGGTACCGGGAGCAGCGACGACGGTGCGGCGGTGACGCCGCTGCTGTGGCGCGCGGACGTCCCGGGGCGGTCCGCGGCCGGTTGACCGCCGGCGCCCCGGCCCGTCCGAGGGGGCGGGCCGGGGCGCGGCGGCCCCGGTCAGCCGTTACAGCCGCAGGAGCAGCCCTTCGGGCATGAGCATCCGCCGCCGTGTCCGCAACTGCAGTTCTTCTGAGTCATGCCCGGAACGTAACCTCTGTGCCGTTTTGGGGTCTATGGCCGGGGCGGCGAGGTGCATGTGTCCGCGCCGGGGGCCTAGGTGTCGATGGTCAGGTCGACGCCGAGCAGCACGAGGATCCACAGGACGACGGCGAGCACGGCGCTGAGCACCTTGCCGAGCAGGTCGGGGGTGATGTACCCGCGGTCCCAGGCCACGAACAGGCCGATGACGAGGTAGATGATGCCGACGAGCCCGATGTGGGTGCGGCGGTAGCGGTAAGGCATGGGGGTCGTCTCCTCCCGGAGGAATCTGACGATCCACCGTTGCCCCGCCCCATGTCGGGATAACTCCGGACGCTTAACGGGACGTCCGTTGCCGATTTTTCGGTGCGTCCCAAATTCAGCCGGCGGGCCTCGCGCCGCGCGCGTCCCGCTTCGCCAGGGCGATCCGGACGACCGCGGGGTCGTGCTCGTCGGGCCGGTCGGCGAACTCGGCGGTGCGGTGCACGATGTCGAACTCGTGCTTGCGCCGCTCCAGCGACTCGCTCAGCAAGATGTGGTCGAGCGCCTGCGCGTTGCCGTCCGTCACGGCGGTGTAGCGGTCCTTCGGCGGCAGCTTCGCGGGCAGGTCGGTCAGGCCCGCCTGCGCCAGCGCCTGCACCGGCAGCGACTCCGGGGTGTCGTTGAGGCGGGCCGCGACGACGACGTTGGCGTTCCGGTCGACCTTCCGCACCGACCGGACGAACCCGGCGACCGCCTTCGCCTGCGCGTCGCGGCGCCAGCGGGTCGGCTGCTGCGGCGGCTGGTTCCGGCCGAACAGCGGCTCGTCGTCGGCGGTGCCCGGGTACCACTCGCCGGTCACGACGATGATCCGCTCGCCCTGCCAGGTGACCTCGCCCGCGAGCGGCTTGCGGGTGCCCGCCCACACGGCGTCGGTCGGCGCGATGCGGCCGGGGCTGCGCGACAGCCCGGCCGTCCCGCCGCGGGCGACGGGGCGGACGGCGGTCACCGCGGGGTTCGGCTCCTCGGCCGGCTCCTCCTCCGCGAGCGTTCCCGTCCGGGCGGGACGGTCGACGAACGCCAGGCCGCGGTCGGTGCGGAACAGGAACCCGACGCGCGGGTTGGCGCCCTTGTCGCCGCCGTCGGCGTTGTTCTTCGGCTCGACCGAGCGCCACTCGTAGGCGGGGCCGCCGGCGGCGCTGATCGCGGTGATCAGCTCGGCGACGGTCTGGTCGGCGGCGACCGTCCCGTCGTTGCGGGCGCCGCTGTTGTCCTGGAGGTCGTCGACCGCGACGAGGTCGGGCGAGGCGAGGCCGGTGACGATGTCGTCGGCGACGGCGCGGAACCGGTCGCGGGGGGTGTTCGGGCTGAGGCCGCCGAGGCCGATCGTGGCGATGGCGAGCTCGCCGGGCCGCTGCGGGCGGGTCGCCTCGCGGGGCAGCCCGCCGGCGGCGTGCCGCGGCGTCGCGGTCGCCAGCACCTTGAAGTGGCCGAGGGCGTAGTCGACGACGCCGACGCTGTCGCCGGGCAGCCGGTCGCCGACGTTCGCGGCCGGCAGCGGGGCGAGCGAGTCGTCGAGGACGATCCGCTCGGGGTTGGCGTCGCCGTCGCGCTGCAGGATGCCGCCGCGCCCGGTGCGCGTCCCGGCGCCCGCGCCGCCCGCCGGCAGGACGGGCAGCTCGCCGAACCGGGTGGGGCCCACCGCCACGGCGTCCTGGAGCCGCACCTGCATGCCTTCGAGCGCCTCGTAGAAGTCGAGGCCGTTGCGGCCCGGATCGAACGTCCCGCTCCGCTCGACGTTGCCGGGCGTGCCCCGGACGACGCTCGTCGGCGCGCTGACCCCCTTCGGCCCCAGCAGGACCGGGGGCGGGACGTCCGCGCGCCCGGCGGCGGCGACCTTCGTCGCGCCGATCTCCGTCCGGGTGAGGCCCCCGGACTCCGCGCCGCCCGGCCGGAACTCGCTGACCCGGCCGTCCACCCGGACGGCGTCGCCGCGCGCGACGCTCGGGCCCGTGCGGGTGAAGACGAAGATCCCCTCGGACGTCGCGGCGCGCCGGTCGGGCTTCGGGTCCTGCATCCAGAAGCCGGTGCCGGTCACGGCGGTCACGACGCCGGGGACGCCGACGACCGAGGCCCCGTTGAGCGGCGAGACGTGCGCGGCGCCCTGGATGTCGTGGATGCGGGCGGGGCGCGGCGCGGCGTGCGCCGCGGACGGGAGGAGGCCCAGCGGGACGGCGAGGACCGCCGCGGCCGCGAGCCGGGGGATCCCGCCGAACGCCCGGACCGCGCGGGGGCGGCGCGGCCGCCCCGATCCACCCGTGTAGGCCACCCCGGAACTCCATGATCGTCTCGTGGTCCGCGCCGAACAGGCAGCAGGATGGCACGCGAAGGGTTCCGGTGACCAACCGCGCCGGGAAATCCGTCCAAATCCGCCTGGAGCGGGTCTGCGCGACGGTCCGGGAGGGACGGCGGGGCGGCTACTCCTCGAGCGTCAGGGCGGCCTTCGGGCACGACCGGACCGCGTGCCGCACGCGGTCGGCCTCGCCCTCGGGCACGTCCGGCTGCAGGATCTCGAGCTCGTCGTCGTCGCTGAGGTCGAAGACCTCGGGGGCGAGCCCGACGCACACGCCGTTCGCCTCGCACACCAGCGGGTCGACTCCTACTCTCATCGCCTTCTCCGTTCGCGGGTCCCGGTGAGGGTTCGATGGCCCGGAGCGCACGCGCGGGACGCGCGCGGACCCGGACCGTCCTCGGCCGCCAACCTACCGAACATGGTTCGGAGAGGTGCGCTCGGGGAAAGTAGAACACGTTCCACTCTGGATCGGCAAGTAGGGCGGCGGGGTGGTGCGGCACGCCGGGGCATGTCGGATAAAGTGCCCGGCGGAGGCGAGGCGATGACTCAGACCGAGGCGTCCACCGGCCCGGGGACGACCGAGATGCCCGCGGCGCTGCTGCGGGCGGCGCGCGCGGCGAAGGGCTTCATGCCCGACGCCGAGGGCGCGGCCCTGTACGAGACGGCCCTGGAGTACGGGGGGCGGCTCGCGGGCGTCGGCCCGCTGCTGGAGGTCGGCACCTACTGCGGCAAGTCGGCGATCTACCTGGGCGCCGCCGCCCGGTCGGCGGGGACGGTCGTGGTCACCGTCGACCACCACCACGGCTCGGAGGAGAACCAGGCGGGGTGGGAGCACCACGACCCGTCGCTGGTCGACCCGTGCACGGGGCGGATGGACACGCTGCCGACCTTCCGCAAGACGATCGGGGCCGCGGACCTCGAAGAGCACGTCGTGGCGGTCGTGGGGCAGTCCCGCACCGTGTCGGCGTTCTGGCGCACCCCGCTGGCGCTGCTGTTCATCGACGGCGGGCACGCCGAGGAGCACGCGCAGGGCGACTACGAGGGCTGGGCGCCGCACGTGGCCGTGGGCGGCGCGCTGGTGATCCACGACGTGTTCCCCGACCCCGCCGACGGCGGGCAGGCGCCGTACCGCGTGTACCTGCGGGCGCTGCGCAGCGGCGCGTTCGAGGAGCGCCGGGCCGAAGGCTCGCTGCGCGTACTGGAACGGGTTTCAGACGCGGATCCGCGCGCCGAGGCGTGACCGCGGGGGCCGGGCCGGACGGGCGTCCGGTGCGGCCCCCGCGACGCCTCAGAGGCGGGACCGGACGGGGTCGGCGACCGGCACGAAGGCGCAGCCGCACGCCGCCGGGTCGGACGCCTCGGACGGCCCCAGCGGGCGTCCCGCGATCTCCTTGAAGATGCGGGCGCCGGGGGACGCGCCGTCCAGCGCGTCCGCGGCGAGGACCACGGCGGCCGCGGTGTAGGTGGAGCGGTCCCCCGGGAAGTGCCGCCGGTTCTCGAACTGCCAGCCGGTCCAGTACGAGCCGTCCTCGTGGCGGAGGTGCTGGATCGTGGCGAACAGCTCCAGGGCGCGGTCCCGGTCGCCGGACGCGTCGAGGGCCAGGACGAGCTCGCAGCTCTCGGCGGCCGTCACCCACGGCTGGTCGGACACGCAGCGGCAGCCGAGGCCCGGCACGACGAACACGTCCCACTGCTCGGCGAGCCGGCGCGCGGCGGCCTCGCCGCGGACCGGGCCGCCGAGGACGGGGTAGTACCAGTCCATCGACCAGCGGCTCTTGTCGGCGAACGCCTCGGGGTGCGCGGCGACGACGTGGCCGAGCTGGTCGGCGGCGAGCTCCCACTCCGGCTGCGGCTCGCCGAGCCGCTCCGCGAGCGCGACGGCGCAGCGGAGCGCCTGGTAGATCGACGAGCAGCCGGTCAGCAGCGCGTGGTCGGACGCGCGGCCGTCCTCGGTCCGCATCCAGATGATCTCGCCGCGGCGGGTCTGCAGGCCGAGGACGAAGTCGATCGCGCGGCGCACGGTCGGCCACATGGCGCGGGCGAAGTCCTCGTCGCCGGTCATCAGCAGCTCGTGCCAGACGCCGACCGCGACGTAGGCGGCCTGGTTGGACTCGCCGCCGGGCTCGGTGACCTCGCCGAGCACCCACTTGGCGGGCCACGACCCGTCCTCCCGCTGGACGTCCGCGAGCCACGCGTAGGCGCGGCGGGCGGCGTCGCCCATCCCGGCGACGGTCAGCGCCATCGCCGCCTCGACGTGGTTCCAGGCGTCGACGTGCCCGGCGATGCCGTCGATCGGCGCGAACCAGGGGATCGCGCCCGACGGCTCCTGCTGGCGGGCGATGCTGCGGGCGGTCTCGACGACGTCGCCGCGGGTCAGGACTCCGGGGACGGCGGGGATGTCAGACCGCATCGGCGGTCTCCTCCGCCGGGGTCTCGGACGTCCCCGTCTTGACGGGCTTGCTGCAGTACACGACGACGCTCTTGCCGATCAGGGGGTTGAGCACCTGCTCGGCGACCCGGGTCGCGAGGGGCCGCTTCATGATGTCCCACACCAGGAGCTGGTGGTACGCCTTGGCGAGCGGGTTGCCGTCGTTCTCCACGCCGACGGCGCACTTGATCCACCAGTAGGGCGCGTGCAGGCCGTGCGCGTGGTGGTGGCCGCCGATCGTGAAGCCCGTCGACTTCAGCTTGGCCTCCAGCTCGGCGCGGGTGTAGATCCGCACGTGGCCGCCGGGGGCGGTGTGGTAGTCCTCCGACAGGGCCCAGCAGACCCGCTCCGGCAGCCAGGACGGGACGGTCGCGGCGAGCCGCCCGCCGGGCCGCAGCACGCGCAGCAGCTCGCGCATCGCCCGCATGTCGTCCGGGATGTGCTCGAGCACCTCGGAGGCGATGATCGCGTCGAAGTGGTCGTCGGGGAACGGCAGCTCCAGCGCGTCGCCCCGGACGGTCTCGGCGGCGGCGTCCTCGGGGACCTCGCCGCCGAGCCGCATCGCGCCGAACATCTTCTCGACGCCGGCCAGCTCGTCGGCGTCCTGGTCGAAGGCCACGACGTGCGCGCCCCTGCGGTACAGCTCGAACGCGTGCCGTCCCGCTCCGCAGCCCATGTCCAGGATGCGGTCTCCGGGTGCGACGCGGAACCGCTGGAAATCCACGGTCAGCAGGGTCGTGCTCCTTCCATGCGGGGAACGCCCGGCGGGCGTTCCCACGGGCCTTGCTGTTGGGGTCTGGTCGTCAGCCGCGCCGCGCCAGCCGCAGGTAGTTCTGCTGCGCGACGGCCTCGCGGTAGTGCCGCACGGTGGCCTGCGCGACGGCGGGCCAGGCGAAGCGCTCCTGGACGCGGGCCAGCCCGGCCGCGCCGGCGCGGGCGCGCTCGTCCGCCGAGTCGTGCAGGCCGCGCAGGGTGGCGGCGAGCTCCTCGACGTCGCCCGGCTCGACGAGGACGGCCGCGTCCCCCACAACCTCGGGCAGCGCCCCCGCGCGGGACGCGACCAGCGGCGTGCCGGACGCCATGTGCTCGACCGCGGGCAGCGAGAAGCCCTCGTAGCGGGACGGGACGACCGCGATCTCCGCGGACGCGAGCAGCGCGCCCAGCTCGTCGTCGCTGATGCCGCTCACGAACTGGACGCGGTCGCCGAGGGCGAGGTCGCGGACGAGCTTCTCGGTCGGGCCGTCCTTCTGCGGGCGGCTCACGACGACGACGTGCACGTCCCGCTCGGTGGCGAGCTTCGCGACCGCCCGCAGCAGCACGTCCACGCCCTTGATCGGCGCGTCCGCGCTGGCCATGGCCACGATCCGGCCGGGGACGCGCTCGCCGCGCGGGTGGAAGATCCGGGTGTCGACGCCCAGCGGCAGGATGTCGATGTCGCGGGGGTCGACCTTGAAATCCTTGACGATGTCGACCTTCGACGACTCCGACACCGTCAGGACGGGCCCGATCCGCCGCGACACCTGCGCCTGCATGCCCACGAACCCGTACCAGCGGCGCTTGCCGAACTTCTGCCGGATGCCCTGCGCCGCCTCCAGCTCGATCCGCCGGTCCACGCTGATCGGGTGGTGGATGCTGGTGACCAGCGGCAGCCCGAGCTTCGGGATGCCGAGGTTGCCGACGCCGAGCACCTGGTTGTCGTGGACGACGTCGAAGTCGCGGCGGCGGCGCCGCAGCTCCCGCAGGACCCGGATGCTGAACGTCAGCGGCTCCGGGAACCCGCCCGTCCGCATGTGGGCGAACTCCAGGACGTCCACCCAGTCGCGGAACTCGCCGAGGGCCGGGGTGCGGAACGGGTCCTCGTCCCGGTACAGGTCCAGGCTCGGGAGCTTGGTCAGCCGGATCTCGTCGCGGTCCAGCTCGGGATAGGGCTGCCCGGAGAACACCTCCACGGTGTGCCCGAGATCGACCAGTTCCCTGCTGAGATGCCGCAGGTAGACGCCCTGGCCTCCGCAGTGCGGCTTGCTCCGGTACGAGAGCAGGGCCACCCGCAGTGGACCGCCCGGCTCGTCTGCCTCACCCACGCCAGCCCCTGCCCACGCACCACTCCCGTCAGTCCCGGGACACCGGTCGCACACGCACCGGCATCTCCTTTATGCCGTTGATGAAACTAGACCTTAGCCTCCGTACGTTACCGCTGAGTTCGATATTGGGCATAGCGTCCAAGAGTGTTTCGAAGAGCACACTCAGCTCGAGTCGGGCGAGGTGGGCGCCCAGGCAGAAATGGGGGCCGCCTCCGCCGAAGCCGATGTGCGGGTTGGGGTCGCGGCCGACGTCGAACGAGAACGGGTCGCCGAACACGGCCTCGTCCCGGTTCGCGGACGCGTAGAACACCACGACCTTGTCGCCCGCCGCGATCTTCTTGCCGCCCAGCTCGACGTCGCGCACGGCCGTCCGCTTGAACAGGTTGACCGGCGTCACCCACCGGACGATCTCGTCCGCGGCCGTCCGGACGAGCGAGGGGTCGGCCCGCAGCCGCGCCCACTGCTCGGGGTGCTCGAGCAGCGCGAGCATCCCGCCGGACGCGGCGTTGCGGGTCGTCTCGTTGCCCGCGACGGACAGCAGCATCACGAACAGCTCGAACTCGTCGCCGTCCAGTACCTCGCCGTCGGCGTCCGGCTGCAGCAGCTTCGTCACGATGTCGCGGCGCGGGTTCCGCCGCCGCTCCGCCGCCAGCTCCGCCGCGTACGCGTACAGCTCCGTCGCGGCCTGCTGCCCCTCCTCGGGGCTGCGCTGGAAGTCGGGGTCGTCCGCGCCGATCAGCGTGTTCGACCAGTGGAAGATCTTGTCGCGGTCCTCCGGCGGGGCGCCGAGCAGCTCGCAGATCACGTAGAGCGGCAGCGGCGCCGCCAGGTCGCGGACGAACTCCGCCTCGTCCCCGCGCTCCGCCGTCTCCGCGACGAGCCGCCGGCAGATGTCGCGGATGTGCTCCTCCAGCGCGCCGATCGCGCGCGGCGTGAACCCGCGGTTCACGATGCTCCGCTTGCGCGAGTGGTCCGGCGGGTCCTGGTTGAGCATCATGAGCCGCTGCAGCGCCAGGTGCTCCTCGTCCGGCTCCTCGAACAGCGCGAGCCGCTCGTACGAGGAGAACACCTCCGGGTGGCGCGACACGTGGACGACGTCCGCGTGCCGCGTCACCGCCCAGAAGGGCGGGCCGCCCCGCTCCGGGTCGCCCTTGTGCCGGTGGACGGGATCGTGTTCGCGCAGCCACGCGAGCTGCTCGTGCGGGATGCCGCCGCGCTCGTAGGAGCCGGGCTCGACCAGGTCGATGTCGGGGGTGGCCGTCATCGTCGCGCCTCCGGGTCATGGGGGGCAGGGCACGGGGTGGAGTCAAGCACGCTTGGCCGACGGCGTGAACCGCACCGGCAGCTCCTTCAGGCCGTTGACGAAGTTGGAGCGCAGCCGGCGGGGCTCGCCGGCGGGCCGGATGTCGGGCATCCGGTCCAAGATCGTGTCGAACACGACCTTCAGGTTCATCCGGGCGAGGTGGGTGCCCAGGCAGAAGTGGGGGCCGCCGCCGCCGAACCCGATGTGCGGGTTGGGGTCGCGGGCGATGTCGAACGTGAACGGGTCGTCGAACACCGTCTCGTCCATGTTCGCGGAGCTGTAGAACAGCACCACCTTGTCCCCGGCCTTGATCGTCTTGCCGCCCATCTCGACGTCCGCGGTCGCCGTCCGGCGGAACTGGTTGATGGGGCTCACCCAGCGGACGATCTCCTCGACGGCCGTCGGCAGCAGGCTCCGGTCCTCCCGCAGCCGCTGCCACAGCTCCGGACGCTCGAAGAACGCCTGCATGCCGCCCGCCGTCGCCGTCCGGGTCGTCTCGTTGCCGGCGATCGACAGCATGATCACGAACATCGCGAACTGGTCCTCGCTGATCCGCTCGCCGTTCTCGTCCGGCGTGAGGAGCTTCGTCACGATGTCGTCCCGCGGCGTGGACTCCCGCTCCCGCGCGAGCTCGCCCGCCCATCCGGCGAACTCGGCGGCGTACATCTGCGACTCGGACCGGTCGCCGATGAACTCGGGGTCGTTGAACGCCACGAGCTGGTTCGACCAGTGGAAGATCTGCTGCCGCTGGTCCAGCGGCGCGCCCAGCAGCTCGCAGATCGTGTAGAGCGGCAGCGGGGCCGCGAAGTGCTCGACGAAGTCGCACTCGCCGAGCGCCGCCGCCTCGTCGATCAGCTTGTTGCAGATGTCGCGGATGTGCTGCTCCAGCCGTCCGATCATCCGGGGCGTGAACCCCTTGTTGACCATGCTGCGGAGCTTCGTGTGGTCCGGCGGGTCCTGGAACAGCATGATCTGCCCGTACAGGGCGATGTCGTCCTCGGTGAACTCCTCGAACATCGCCGTCCGGGTCTGCGAGGACAGCAGGTCGGGACGGCGGGACGCGCGGACCACGTCCTCGTGCCGGGTGATCGCCCAGAACCCGGGGACGCCCTCGTTCGGGTCGGCGTGCCAGTGCACCGGGTCGTTCTGGCGGAGCCACCTGAACTGCTCGTGCGGGATGCCGCCCCGCTCGTACACGCCGGGATCGATGACGTCGATTTCCCGGCCGGTGGGGGCGGGGGCCACGTCCTGTTGCGTCACGGTCGTCCCTTCGTGAAGAGCCGGCCCCGCGTCGCGCCGCACGGGACTCTGACTGAGCGCTTGCTCGGTCGAAGATCTAGAACACGTTCTAGCATGAGACTCCAGTCTCATCAAGAGTCTCAATCAGGAATCGTGCCCCGCCGCACGCCCCTCTCACCCCACCGCCACCACGCAAAACGCCCGCGAGCGCACAATGCACTCACGGGCGTTCGCGGCCGACCGGGTGGCCGGTCGGGTGGGTCAGGCGGCTCGGGGCCAGTTCTGGTGGCGGCCTTCGCGGTCCCACCAGTCGATGGCCTTGTCGACGGCCAGGCCGTCGGTCCAGAGGTCCTCGGGGTCGTCCGGCATGAGGACCTCGCGGAGCGCGTCGTCGAGCTGCCACGACTCGTGCTTCGCGAGGTCGCCCGTCTCCGGGTCCCTGTAGAGCGCGTCGACTTCGGCGGGGAGCAACGCCGCCTCGCTCTCCCGGCCGAGGGTGAACGGGAATCCGTATGCCGCGGACGCCGCGGTGTTCGGCTGCAGGCCGGTGGCCTCGGCCAGGCGGTGGATCTGGCGCACGTCGTAGGGGGCGGGCCCCCGCTCGTCGAGCAGACGCATGAACCGGGTGATGCGGTCGGGGCCGCCCCAGCCCTGCGGGCGCGGCTCGTACTTGTTCGTCCAGCCGGGGAAGACGAAGTCGCGGAAGGTCGCGTCGGGCGAGTACTCGATCGCCACCGAGTCCTTGTGCGGGTGGTTCTGGAAGGACAGGATCGCCATCGCCCCGTTCGGGGTCCGCCAGATCTGGCCGACCGGGTCCTGCGTGGTCTTCGACTGGAACCACAGGCGGCGCCACCGGCCGCTGCCGTCGCCCCACGGCGTGTCGCCCAGCGCGCCCAGCACGGCGAGCGACCTCAGGCGTTCGTGCTCGGGCGTCCACGGGCGGGACGCCAGCAGCGCCTCGCCGCCCAGCACGCCGAACCGCAGGTAGTTCGGGCGGGGGATGTCCACGCGGCCGAGCGGGTGCGGGGTGTCGTAGGCCGGGCCGGACTCGGCCGCCTCCGCCAGCACCTCCGCGAGGTGCCGGACGGCCGGGACCTCGCCGATGAACCGCCCGTGCCGCAGCCCGCTCACGCTCGCGACCCGGCCCGGCGTGCCCGCCGGGCGCGGCCGGCGGAGCGCGTCGTGCAGCCGCAGCGCGCGCAGGAGGGCGGCGGCGGTCCGCTGGACGAGCGTCCGGACGGCGCCGCGGAGCCGGGCGTCGGTGACGTCGGGCAGGACGCGGGGGAGTGCGTCGTCCAGCTCCCGCGCGTTGACGAGCGCCGCGTCGACGAGCCGGCCGAAGCCCGCGCGGTCGAGTCGGCGCAGCGCGGCCGAGCCGTCCGGGTCGGCGGGCGGAAGGTGCGGCCAGAAGCCCGGCGGGGGCATGACGGCGCCGTCCACGGCGCCGTGCGGGAACGGCCGCCGCGCGACCGTCCGGCCGTCCGCGATCAGCCGCAGGACGCCCCGGTCGAGCGTCACCTGCACGGGTTCGGCGGCTCCGGGGAACGTGACCGGGACGGACGTGGCGCTCTGCGGCCACGGCAGCCGTTCGCCGTCGGGGATCTCCAGGCGGCCGTCGTCCGCGAACCGGTACGTCTCCGGGCGCCCGTTGTGCAGGCGCGACAGGAAGGCGTCCGTGCCGTCGAACCACGGGAACGTCCCGGACGGGAAGGGCGTCGACCGTTCGTGCACGATCCCGCCGGGTCCGTGCACGACGATGCGCTCGCCGTCCAGCCCGAGCGTGAGCAGCTCGCCGTGCAGGACGGCCGTCACCGAGCCCTTCCCCGCGCCCGGGAACCGCAGCTCCTCCGGGAGGCCCGCGCGCAGCGCCCGCCACGCGCGGTCCACCGGGTCGGCGGCCTCGACGCCGGCGAGCATCTCGGCGTCCGGCAGCGTCTCGGCCAGCGGGACGAGCCGGGGCAGTGCGAGCTCCAGCCCCTCCAGGTCGGCGGCGCACTCGTCCCGCCACTCGGCGAACTGCTCGGCGAGCACCCGCCGGATCGGGCCCTGCGCCGTCATCGCGCGCATCATGGCCGGGTAGTCGACGTTGCCGTAGTAGCCGAGGGCGCGGACGAACGCGTCCAGCTTCCGGCGCTCGTCGGGGGAGCCCTCGATCTTCTCGGCGATGGCCGAGAAGTCGGTGTTTTCCCGCCAGTGCGGCGCCTCCTGGTCGAACCGACCCTTCGGCTTGACGGGGGTCAGCGGGTGCACGGGGGCGCGGCCGACGACCGGGTCGGCCTCGGGGTCGAAGAAGCGGCCGGGCGGCGGGAACAGCCGGTCGCCGGCGGCCGGCGCGAGCCGCAGCAGCTCGGCCGCCGGGAGCGGGCCCGCGGCGCGGAACCACTCGCGCGACAGCCGCCGCCCCGCGCGGACATGCCCGAGCAGCAGCAGCCAGTGCCGGTGGTGCGCGTCGCGCGGTTCCGGGTCGTCGTACAGGGCCGCGTCGGGGCGCGCCGCGATCAGCAGGTCGAGCAGTTCGTCGTCCGCGGCGAGCCCGCGCAGCGCCTCGTCCAGCGCCTCCCACACCGGCAGCGGCGCGCGCGGCAGGAGCCCCTCCCGGAGCAGCCGCTCGGCGACGTGCCGCTGCTCGGCGGCCGGGTCGGCCCCCGCCGCCCGCGCCACGCGGCCAAGGTCGTCCACGAAGTTGGGGTACGGGACGGTGCCCGCGTCGAAGAACGCGCCCACCGCCTCGCGGGCCCACCGGTGCGCCTCCTCCGGCTCGGGGTGGGTCGCGAGCCGCCGCAGGTGGTCGTACAGCAGGCTCGCCGTGATCGCCCCGGACGGGACGAGCGCCAGGAGCGTCCGCTGCGTCCGGGCGTCGTCCGGGGGCAGGTCGAGGAGCCGTGCGTGCGCGTCCGCGACCTCGCGGGACCGCCCGAACAGGAACGCCGCGTCCTCCGTCCGTCCGGCCGCCGCGAAGACGCCCGCGGCGTGCTCCAGGAACTCGGCCACCGCGCTCGCGGGGAGCGCCGCCGCCGCCCGGAACACCTCCTCCCGCGCACCCTTCGGGTCCTCCGCGGCCCGTGCCGCGGCCCCGTCCAGACCGGGCCATTCCTTGGTCATCCACACCCTCCTGATCATTTCTCCCGAGTCTGACGGACCGGCCCGCCGCGCGGCTCCCAACGGCCGGGAACGGTGCGGCATCACTTCCTGGCCGCCCAGTAGGCGGATCCCGGCCAGTCCCGGTGGCGGCCTTCGCGGTCCCACCACTCGACGGCCTTGTCGACGGCGAGGCCGCCGGTCCAGAGGTCCTCGGGGTCGTCCGGCATGAGGACCTCGCGGAGCGCGTCGTCGAGCTGCCACGACTCGTGTATGGCGAGTTCGCCGGTCTCCGGGTCGTGGTAGAGCGCCGCGACCTCGGCCGGGAGGAGCGCCGCCTCGCGTTCGCGGCCGACCGTGTACGGGAACCCGTACGCGGCGGACGCCGCCGTGTGCAGGCGCAGCCCGGTGGCGTCGGCCAGGCGGTGGATCTGTCGCACGTCGTAGGGGGCGGGGCCGCGCTCGTCCAGCAGGCGCAGGAACCGGGCGATGCGGTCGGCGCCGCCCCAGCCCTGCGGGCGCGGCTCGTACTTGTTCGTCCAGCCGGCGAAAGAGGTGCGGCGGAAGACCGCGTCGGGGGAGTATTCGATCGCTTCCGAGCCGTAGGTCAGCATGGCCCCGTCCGGGGTTCGCCAGACCCGGTCGTCCGCGGCCTGCTCGGGCATCGCCCGGAACTGCAACCGCCGCCACCGGCCGCTGCCGTCGCCCCACGGCGTGTCGCCCAGCGCGCCCAGCAGGTCGCGCGCCTGCGCGCGCGCGAAGTCCGGCGACCACGGGCGGGACGCCCGCAGCGCCTCGCCTCCCAGCGTGCCGAAGAGCAGCCGGTTCGGCATGGGCGGGACGGCGCGGTCGAGCGGCACCGGGGCGTCGGGCGCGGGACCGGACGCCGCGGCCTCGCCCAGTACCTCCGCGAGGCGCCGGACGGCCGGGACCTGGTCGATGCGGCGGCCGGCCCGCAGCCCGCTCGCGCTTCGGACCCGGCCGGGCAGCCCGGCGGGGTGCTCCCGGCCGAGGGCGTCGCAGAGCCGCAGCGCCAGGAGCACGAGACGGGCGGCTTCGGCCAGCATCGCCCGGACGGTGTCGCGCAGCACCGGGTCGGTGATCTCGGGCAGGACCCGGGCGAGCTCCGCGTCCAGCTCCCCCTCGCCGATCAGCGCCGCGCCGACCAGGTCGCGAACGGTACCGCGCTCCACCCGGCGCAGTGCCGCCGAGCCGTCCGGGTCGGCGGGCGCCAGGTGCGGCCAGAAGCCGGGCGGGACGCCCGTGAACGCCCGCCGGCGCGTGACCGTCCGGCCGTCGGCGCGCACCTCCAGAACGCCCCGGTCGAGCGCGACCCGGACGGGTTCGGCGGCTCCGGGGAACGTGACCGGGACGGACGTCGCGCTCTGCGGCCACGGCAGCCGTTCGCCCGCGGGAATCTCGACACGGTCGTTGCCCGCCACCCGGAGCGTCGTCGGCCGTCCCCTGAATACACACGACAGGAAGGTGTCCGTGCCGTCGAACCAGGGGACGAGCCTGCTGAAGTCGCTGAACCACCTCGCGCTTCCCGGGAAGAAGGGCAGCTCTCCCTCGTGCACCGGTCCGCCCGGTCCGTGCACGGCGATGCGCATGCGGGACGTGAACGTGAGAAAGTCGCCGTGCAGGGCGGCGCTCGCCCCCTCGACCCAGCCCTCCGGGGGACGGAACTCCTCGGGGAGTCCGGCGCGCAGCGCCCGCCACGCCGCGTCCACCGGGTCGGCGGCGGCGACGCCGTCGACGAGTCCGGTCCCGGCGGCGTCCGCGTCCATCGGCAGCCGCCGGGAGACCGCTACGGCCTCGGCCACCGGCGCCAGCCGGGGCAGCGCCTCCGCGAGGCCGTCGAGTCGGCCCGCCGCGCATTCCTCCCGCCACTCCGCGAACTGCTCCTCCAGAACCCGGCGGACCGGCCCGTGCTTCATCATCTTCCGCACCGCGGAGGGATAGTCGATATTGGCGGCCCTGCCGATAGCGCGGATGTAGGCGTCCAGGTCGCGACGCGCCTCGTGCTCCTTCTCCGGGTCCCCGAGCCGCGCCGCGAGCCGCAGGAGGTCGCCCCTCTCAGCACTGAAGGACGGCCACAACGCGTCGGTCCCGGACAGCGGGTGCGCGCGCGGGTTCTCGCGGCAGGCGACCGGGTCGGCGTCCACGGCGAAGCGCGGATCGGGCGGAGGGAACGCCCATGCGCCGGCGTCGTACGCCAACCCCATCGCGTCGTCCAGATGCAGCGGTCCGATGTCCCGGTACCAGTCGCGCGGCAGCCGTCCCGCTCCCGACCTCCCGACCAGCAGCCGCCAGAGGTGCTCGGTGCGGGCGTGGACGTCCGGCGGGGTGCCGGGGCCGGGAGCGGGACGCGCCGCCAGCAGCAGCTCGAACGCCTCGTCGTCCCGGGCGAGGTCGCGCAGCGCGGCGCCCAGTTCCGCCCACATGCCGATGGGCGCCCGCGGCAGCAACCCGTCCCGCAGCAGCCGCTCGGCGACGAACCGCCGCTCGGTGTCCGGGCGGGTGCCCGCCGCCCGCGCCAGGCGTGCCAGGTCGGGCATGGCGTAGGCGGGGACGGCGCCCGCGTCGAAGAACGCGCCCAGTGCCTCGCGCGCCCACCGGTGCGCCGTCCGCGGGTCCGGGTGGTCCGCCAGCCGCCGCAGATGTTCGGTCAGCGGACGCTCGTCGACGTCGCCGGACGCGACGCGCTCGACGAGCGCCCACTGCTCCCGCGCCACGGCCCCCTCCGCGTCCGGGATCTGCTCCGCCATCGCACCTCCGTCTCGTCGTGGTCCGCCGAGCCCCCCTCGGCGGACACCGCGTACGGCACTGTGACGATCTTGGACGGCGGCGGGATCCGGCCCGGCCGAAAATCGTTTGCGGGGCCCCGGGGCGCGGTTGGTACCGTCGGTCCCGTGCCACGCTTGTTCTTCCTCTGATCCCCTTCCGGACGGCCCGTCCCTCGCGCAGCGCGAGCCGCGGGCGGTCTGACGCTGCCATCAGCCAGCTCGAAGGCGCACCGTCCACGTGCCGTCCGCACGTGCGCGCCTCCGTCCGGAGGAAGAATGAACACCCTCTCCATCACCCTGCCCGCGCGCGCCCGCGCCCAGCTCGTCGCCGACGGGATCCGCGTCGCCCGCGGCGGGCGCACCGTCCTCGACGGCGTCACCCTGACCGTTTCGCCCGGCGCGCGCTGGGGGATCGTCGGCGAGAACGGCCGCGGCAAGACGACCCTGCTGCACGTCCTCGCGGGCGTCCTCACGCCCGACGAGGGCGCCGTCCAGCGCGTCGGCACCCTCGGGATCGCCGAGCAGGCCATGCCCGCCGGGGACGGCGCCACGGTCGGCGACGCGGTCGACGCCGAGCTCGCGGACGCCCGCGCCGCGCTGCGCGCCCTCGACGACGCGACCGCCGCGCTCACCGACGGGCGGCCCGGCGCCGACGACGCCTACACCGCCGCGCTCGACGCGGCCGAGGCCCTCGACGCCTGGGACGCCGACCGCCGCGTCGACCTCGCCCTGGAGCACCTCGGCGCCGTCACCGACCGGACCCGCCCGCTCGCCGCGCTGTCCGTCGGGCAGCGCTACCGGGTCCGGCTCGCGTGCCTCCTCGGCGCCGAGCACGACTTCCTGCTGCTGGACGAGCCGACGAACCACCTGGACGCGTCCGGGCTCGACTTCCTCACCGCGCGGCTGCGCGCCCACCCCGGCGGCGTGGCGGTGGTGAGCCACGACCGGGCGCTGCTGTCCGACGTCGCCACGACCGTCCTCGACCTCGACCCGAGCCGCGACGGGCGGCCCGCCGTGTACGGCGGCGGCTTCGCCGGGTACCGGGAGGGGCGCGAGGCGGAGCTGCGGCGCTGGGAGGACGAGTACGACCGGCAGCGGGCCGAGCACGCGCGGCTCACCCGCGACCTGTCGGAGGCGCAGAACCGGCTCGTCACCGGGTGGCGCCCCGACAAGGGGACGGGCAAGCACCAGCGGGCGACGCGGGCGCCCGCGCTCGTCCGGTCCGTGCACCGCCGCCGCGACGACCTGGAGCGGCACGCGGTGACCGCGCCGGTGCCGCCGCTGCGGTTCCGGATGCCCGGCCTCCCGGCGCGGCCGGGCGCCCGGCTGCTCACCGCGACGGACGTCCGGGTCGACGGGCGGCTGCACCGGGCGGCGTCGGTCGCGCTGGAGTCGGGCTCGCGGCTGGTCGTGACCGGGCCGAACGGCGCGGGCAAGTCGACGCTCCTGGCGGTGCTGGCCGGGACCGTCGAGCCGACGTCCGGGTCGGTGCGGCGGGCGCGCAAGGCGCGGGTGGAGCTGCTCGCGCAGGAGTCGCCGAGCGCGAGCGGCCGCCGCGCCCGCGACGTGTTCGCCGCGCGCGTCGGGCGGCTCGTCGGCACGGGCGTCCTCGCCGAGGGGGAGGCGGTCGCGCTGGGCGACCTCGGCCTGCTGCCGCCGGCGGACGCGGGCCGGCCGATGCGCGAGCTGTCCATGGGGCAGCAGCGCCGCCTCGACCTCGCGATGGCGCTGGCCGCGCGCCCGCACGTCCTGCTGCTGGACGAGCCGACGAACCACCTGTCGATCGCCCTCGTGGACGAGCTGACCGAGGCCCTCGGCGCGACCCCGGCGGCGGTGGTGCTCGCCACCCACGACCGTCAGCTCCAGAAGGACGCGGCGCCCTGGCCGCGCCTCGACCTGAGCGGGGACTGACCCGGGACGCCGCCCCGGCGGTGACGGCCCCGGACGCGCGCGCGGGAACGCGCGACGCCGTCCGGGGCGCCGGGGCGCGCGGGTGACGGCCGGGACGAGCGGACATGATCACGAAAGGTTCGGGCGCGTGCCAGCGGGGATCCCCTGAGCAGAGATGCCGTCGCCGGTTCCCGCGCTCCGGATCATGCGGGGCCGGGCCGCCCGTCCGCGGGCGTCCTGAGGGGAGGTCCCGCCGTGGTCGTCGCGATCCTGGTCTGCGGGGTCCTCGTGTACGCGCTGTTCGACCTCGTGCGGACGGGCGTGCGGCGGAGGCGCGCCGCGGCCGCCCACGCGGCGGCGGCCGCCGCGTGGGCGGAGGAGCTGGAGACCCTCGGGCCGATGCTGTGGACCGAGGCCGACCAGGAGTGGCTGGAGAGCCGCCGGATCAGCCTGCCAAGGTGAAGCTCAGGACGCCGTCGACGTCCCGGCGGCGCACGAGGCCGCGGTTCTCCAGGGTGCGCAGGTGCGCGGCGGCCTCGCCGGTCGCCATCCGGCGGGCCTCCAGGGGCATCTCGGTCCACGGGTGCCGCCAGGTGAGGCCCGCCGCCACGTCCCACAGGGCGGTCGGGGCCGCCGACAGCAGCGCGGTCACCTCGCCGAGCCGCTCCTCGTGGTGCTCGACGATCTCGCGGACGCGCGCGGGGAGGTCGGCGAACCGGTACTGGTGGGCGGGCAACACCTCGTCCACGGTCATCTCGCCGATGCGGGCGAGCGAGCCGAGGAACGCGCCGAGCGGGTCGACGTCCGGGATGTCGTAGGGGTACAGCCCGATGTGCGGGGTGATGCGCGGCAGGACGTGGTCGCCGGTGAAGATGCGGTCCGCGTCCTCCAGGTGCAGGCAGATGTGGCCGGGGGAGTGGCCCGGGGTGTGGATCGCGCGGAGCTTGCGCCCCGGCAGGTCGATCAGGTCGCCGTCGGACAGCTCCCGGTCGGGGATCGCGGGCGGGTCGACCCGGCCGCCGCCGCCGCCGGCGAAGCCCTCCAGCTCGGCCGCGGACGCCCCGGCGCGCTTCATCGAGTCGTGCTCGATGCCGGTGCGCTGGGCGCGGTCGACCGAGTTGAACAGCCGCACGATCTCGGCGTCCGCGCGGTGCATCGCGATCCACGCGCCGGACGTCTCCCGCACCCGGCCCGCGAGGCCCGCGTGGTCGGGGTGGAAGTGCGTGACCACCACCCCGTGCACGTCGGCCGCGTCGATGCCGAAGGTCGCGAGGCCGCCCGTCAGGGCCGTCCAGGCGTCCTCGTGCTGCCAGCCGGCGTCGATCAGGACGGGGCCGCGCGGGCTGTCCAGCGCGTACACCAGCGTGTACGCGAGCGGGTTGCCCGGGATGGGCACGGGAACGCTCCACAGGCCCCCGCCGAGGTCCTCCGGTTCCGGCTGCAATGGCAGACCGCCTTTCGCGCCTGGGGACGCCCGCGCCCGGGGCCGGGCGCGGGCGGTGCAACTGTCTCCGCGCCCGGACGGGGTCCGGGTGCGGACGCGTCCGGGGTCAGACGCGCTCGAGGATGGTCGCGGTCGAGAGGGCCCCGCCGCAGCACATGGTGACGAGGGCCGTCCCCGCGTCGCGGCGCTCCAGCTCGTGCAGCGCGGTGGTGATCAGCCGGGCGCCGGTGGCGCCGACGGGGTGGCCGAGGGCGATGGCGCCGCCGTTGACGTTGACCTTGTCCATGTTCGGCTCGTGGACGGACGCCCACGACAGCGCGACGGACGCGAACGCCTCGTTGACCTCGGTGATGTCGATGTCGTTCATCGTCATCCCCGCGCGGGCCAGCACCCGCTCGGTGGACTGCACGGGGCCGTCCAGGTGGTAGTACGGCTCGCCGCCCACGAGCGCCTGGGCCTTGAGGCGCGCGCGCGGGCGCACGCCGAGCGCCGCGGCCTTCTCCTCGGACATGACGACGACGGCCGCGGCCCCGTCCGAGATCTGCGAGGACGTCCCGGCGGTGTGCAGGGCGTCCTCGCCGAGGACGGGCTTGAGCTTCGCGAGGCCCTCGGCGGTGGTCTCCCGCAGGCCCTGGTCGCGGGTCACCGTGCGGGTCTCCCCGGTCGGGTTCCCCTCGGCGTCCAGGACGGGCGCCTCGACGGGGACGATCTCGCGCTCGAACCGGCCGTCGGCCCACGCCTTGGCGGCGAGCTGCTGCGACCGGGCGCCGAACGCGTCGATGTCGGCGCGGGTGAACCCGCGGCGGGCCGCGATCCGCTCGGCGGCGCCGAACTGGTCCGGCATGTCGAGCGACCAGTCGTCCGGGCGCGGGTCGGCGGGGTAGACGTTGGCGCCGAGCGGCGTGCGGCTCATCACCTCGACGCCGCAGCCGATGGCGACGTCCACGACACCGGCCGCCACCTGCGAGGCGGCGAGGTGGACGGCCTGCTGCGCGGAGCCGCACTGGGCGTCGACGGTCGTGACCCCCGTCTGCCAGGGCAGCCCCGCGTACAGCCAGGCGTAGCGGCCGATGTGGCCGCCCTGCTCGCCCGCCTGCGTGACGCACCCGGCGAAGACCTGTTCCACCTGGTCCGGGTCGATGCCGGAGCGCTCGACGGCGGCGGTCAGCACGTGCGCGAGGACGGCCTGGGCCTTCAGGCCGGCGAGCACGCCGTTCCGCTTGCCGAGCGGCGTCCGCACGGCCTCGACGATCACCGGGTTCCCCATGCGGTCTCCTTCTAGAACGCGATTCGCTTTCGAAGGTAACGCGTTCTAGTTCGGGTCGGAAGGGCGGTCCCGGAGAGTGAGATCGCCGCGACGGGTCAGCGGAAGCGGACGGGCAGCTCCTTGATCCCGTTCAGCCAGGCCGAGCGGAGCCGCCGCGGCTCGCCGGCCCGGGCGATGTCCGGCATCCGGTCGGCGATCGCGTCGAAGATCAGCCCGATCTCCAGCCGCGCGAGGTTCGCCCCGATGCAGTAGTGCGCGCCGGTGCCGCCGAACCCGAGGTGCGGGTTGGGGGAGCGGCGCACGTCGAACGCGGCCGGGGCGTCGAAGACGTCCTCGTCGAAGTTCGCCGAGCTGTAGTACATGGCGAGGCGCTGCCCGGCCTTGATCTCCACGCCGCCGAGCTCGGTGTCGCGGACGGCCGTGCGCTGGAACGCCGTCACCGGCGTCGCCCACCGGACGATCTCGTCCGCCGCCGTCGCGGGGCGCTCGGCCCGGTACAGCTCCCACTGCTCCGGGTGGTCGAAGAACGCGATCATCCCGTGCGTGATCGCGTTCCGGGTCGTCTCGTTGCCGGCCACCGCGAGCAGGATCATGAAGTAGCCGAACTCGTCGTCGGTGAGGCCCCGGCCGTCCACGTCCGCCTCGACCAGCTTCGTGACGATGTCGTGGGCGGGGCAGCCGCGGCGCTGCTCGGCCAGCTCCATCGAGTAGCCGATGATCTCCGCGGCGGCGCACGCCGGGTCGCCCTCGTACTCGGGGTCGTCGTAGCCGAGCATCTGGTTCGACCAGGAGAACAGCCGCCCCCGGTCCTCCTGCGGGACGCCCATCAGCTCGGCGATCGCCTGCAGCGGCAGCTCGGCGGCGATCTCGGTGACGAAGTCGCCGGTGCCGCCGCGGCGCCGCGCGTCCGCCACGATCCGCTCCGCGCGGTCCCGCAGGGCGTCGTGCAGCCCGTTGATCACGCGCGGGGTGAAGCCCCGGGAGACGATCCGGCGCAGCTTGGCGTGCGTCGGCGGGTCCATGTGCAGCAGCAGGTTCTCGCGCTGGACGTCCAGCTCCTCGGGCGCGAACCGCTCGTTGAACCGGATCACCGAGCCGTTCCGGGCGGCCGAGAACAGCTCGTGGTCGCGCGAGATCTCCTTGATGTGCGCGTGCTTGCTGACCACCCAGAAGCCGTCGTCGTCGAAGCCCGTCGCGCCCCGTGGCTGCGGGTTCCACCACGGGCGGGCGGTGCGGCGCAGCGCCGCGAACTCGGCGAGCGGGACGCGCTCGGCCATCAGGTCGGGGCTGCTGAAGTCGAAGCCGGCGGGGACGGCGGTCTCGGGTGCGGCGGTCTCGGGTGCGGTGGCGGTCATGGCGGCGCTCCTTGCCTGCGACGACGCTGCTGCTCCGCCCACCGTAGAACGCGTTCCACGGGCCGGACAAGAGAAAATGAGACTCAAGTCTAATCAAGAGTCTTATTCAAGTGCTTGCTTGGTTGAATCGCACTTTCGGCAGGCGAAACGGGCGCGGAACGTCCTGCCATGAGGACGTGATCGTTCTCAAGGTGAGGGGCGGTGAGCTTCGTCACCGGGCGAACCAGGTTTAGATAGAACACGTTCTAGTGAGCGTGTGGCGTCGGACACGCTGTCGCCGAACAACCGAGAGTTCACTCTCGGTTGTGTTAGCTTCGCTGGAGCATTAAGTGATAGTTGCGTATCGCTTGTGGCCGTCCCCGCGCGGGCGCCGCCCGATCCGCCGAGCGCGATCCGTCGTGATCATCCGAAAGCTCCCACGGAGGCTCGATACATGTCCCATGCGCAACCCCGGTCCGCGGAGCGGGAGGTGCCCGCGCCGGTGCGGGTGAACCTGGTCGTGGCGGTCCTCGCGTTCAGCGGGATCGTGGTCTCGCTGATGCAGACCCTGGTGATCCCGATCGTCCCCGACCTGCCCCGGCTGCTGGACGCCTCGGCGGCGGACGCCGCCTGGGCGGTCACCGCCACGCTGCTCGCCGCGGCCGTCGCCACCCCGGTGAGCGGACGGCTCGGGGACATGTACGGCAAGCGCCTCATGCTGCTGGTCAGCGTGGCCGCGATGGTGGCCGGCTCGGTCACGGCGGGGCTCAGCGACACCCTCCCGCCGATGATCGTCGCGCGGGTGCTGCAGGGGCTGTCGGCCGGCGTGATCCCGCTCGGCATCAGCATCATGCGCGACGAACTGCCCGCCGAGCGGCTGCCGTCCGCCATCGCCCTGATGAGCGCCTCCCTCGGCGTCGGCGGCGCCTTCGGCATGCCCGCCGCCGCGCTCATCGCCGACACCTTCGACTGGCACGCCCTGTTCTGGTTCTCCGCCGGCCTCGGCGGCGTCGCGTTCCTGCTCGTGCTGACCCTGGTGCCGGAGTCGCGGATGCGGACCGGCGGACGGTTCGACCTGGTCGGGGCCGCCGGCATGGCGATCGGTCTGGTCTGCCTGCTGCTGGCCATCTCGCAGGGCGCCGACTGGGGCTGGACGAGCGGCACGACCCTCGGCCTGTTCGGTGCGGCCGCCGCCGTCCTGCTGGTGTGGGGCGCGTTCGAGCTGCGCGTCCGGGACCCGCTGGTCGACCTGCGCACCACCGCGCGCCGGCAGGTGCTCGTCACCAACATCGCGTCGATCGCGATCGGCTTCTCCATGTTCGCGATGTCGCTGGTCATCCCGCAGGTCGTCCAGCTTCCGGTGGCCACCGGGCACGGCCTCGGCGAGTCGCTGCTGGTCGCGGGCCTGGTCATGATGCCCGGCGGGCTGGTGATGATGGCGACGGCACCGGTCTCCGCCGCCATTTCCAGGAGTGCGGGGCCGAAGACCACCCTGATGGCCGGCGCGCTGATCGTCGCCGCGGGGTACGGGGTGAACATCCTGCTGATGGAGGAGATCTGGCACCTCGTGCTGGCCACCTGCGTCATCAGCGCCGGCATCGGCTTCGCGTACGGGGCGATGCCCACGCTCATCATGGGCGCGGTGCCCGCGTCCGAGTCGGGGGCGGCGAACAGCCTCAACACGCTGATGCGGTCCATCGGCACGTCGGTCGCCAGCGCCGCGGCGGGCGTCATCCTCGCCGAGATGGTCGTGAGCCTCGGCGGTGTCCCGGTGCCCTCCGAGGACGGCTTCAAGGCGGTCATGGGCGCGGGGGCGGGCGCCGCCCTGCTGGCCTTCGCCATCGCCGCCCTCATCCCGCGGCGCCGTCCCGCCGCGCGGCCGCCCGCGTCGGGTACGGCGGTCGAGGGGGCGCCCGGCGGCGGCGCCCGCGAGCCGGCCGCCGCGGCCGACGTGAAGGAGGAGGCGCTCGCCGCCGCCCGGGGGCCCGGCGCCGCCGCCGCTCCGGCGACCCCGGCGGCCCCGGCGGGCCCGGGCCCGGCCGTCCCGTCCGGCGCGCCGGACGGGACGGGCGCGGCCGGGATCCCCGTCACCGGGCACGTCCGCGGGGCGGAGGGCGCGCCCGTGGCGGGCGCCGCGGTGACGCTGATCTCGCAGGCGGGACGCCAGGTGGGCCGGGCGGTCGCGCACCGCGACGGCGCGTACGTGCTCACCGCGCCGGACACCGGCTCCTACGTGCTGATCGCCTCCGCCGACGGCCACCAGCCGCAGGCCGCGTCGATCGCGGTCGGCGGCGCGCCGGTCGCGCACGACGTCCTGCTGGGCGGGACGAGCGGCCTGTCCGGCGCGGTGCGGTCGGTGCCCGGCGGGGCGCCGGTCGCCGGGGCCGTGGTCATCGTGACGGACGTGCGCGGCGACGTCCTGGCGACGGCGGAGACCGGCCCGCGGGGCGAGTTCGCCGTCGCGGACCTGGTCCCGGGCGCGATGACGCTCGCGGTCAACGCGCCCGGGCACCGGCCGCAGGCCGTCCCCGTCGAGGTCGGCGCGGGCGCCGCCACCCGGGTCGAGGTGGAGCTCCGCGCTGGCGCGCACGTGCGGGGCACGGTGCGCGGCGCGGGCGCGCCGCTCGGCGGCGCCCGGGTGACGCTGGTCGACGCGGCCGGGAACGCGGTCGCGACGACCACGACCGGCCCGGACGGCGCCTACGCCTTCTCCGACCTCGACGGCGGCGCGTACACGGTCATCGCGACCGGCTACCCGCCGACGGCGACCGCGGTCACCGTCACCGGGAGCGGGCTGGACGGCCACGACATCGACCTCGCGCACGGCGACGGGTAGCCGCCGTCCGGGCCCAGACCGGCCCGCCCCGGCGGCGCGTCAGCCGCCCGGGCGCCGGATCAGCAGCGGAGCCGGGGGCGGCAGCGGGCTCGCCGCCTCCGGCTTGAGCCCGTCGAGGAGCAGCCCGACGTAGCGCCGCCAGCCGTCCTCCCGCGGGTCGAGCGTCCACAGCACGCTGACCAGCATGGACATGATCCGGCGGACGTCGTCGGGCACGAGGTCGCCGCGGACGAGCCCGGCCTCCTGGCCGCGCCGGATCAGCGGGGCCAGCGACGCGAAGAACCGGGCGCCCGCGTCCACCGGGGAGCCGCCGGCGTTCCGGGCGGCGGCGACCATGTTGTAATCGCGGGCGGTGAGCGCCACGGCCGTCTCGATCACCCGGGCCAGCCCGCGGCGCGGATCCGGGTCGTCCAGGGCCTCCTCGATGACCGGCGCGAGCTCCTCGGTGAAGCTCTGGTCGAGGGCGGCCCGGACGAGGACGGCCTTGTCGGGGAAGCGGCGGTACAGCGTCGCGATGCCCACGCCCGCGCGGCGGGCGATCTCCTCCAGCGGCGCGTCGGGGCCCCGCTCGGCGTAGACCCGCCGCGCGGCCCGCAGTATCTTCGCGGAATTGCGGGCCGCGTCGGCGCGCAGCGGTCGGGAAGCTTCGCTCGGCACCTGCTCAGCCTATCAACCGATAGTGAACTATCGGTTTTGGCTCGGCGCTTGAAAAACGGCGCGGTGTCCGGTGGGTGCCGGCGTCAACTACCGTGGAGGCGTCCGCCCCCCGCGCCGGAGACGTCCGATGCCCGCAGATTTCGACGAGCCCGTGTTCGACGAAGACTTCGTCCGCGGTGCCGCGTTCACCGAACCCTCGGCACGAGAGCGGGCCCGCCCGCCGAGCCGCCGCGACCGGCGGGCGGCCCACCGCGCCGCGCGGCGCCGCGGCCGGGCCGCGCGCCCGCCGCGCGGCCGCCGGTTCCGCGACCCGAGCCACCGGATGGCCGTCGCGCAGCTCCTCGGCGGCATCATGGTGCTCCTCGCGATCTCGGTCGCGCTCTGGTGGTGGAACTCGCCGTCGCGCGAGATGGAGGCGCCCGGCCGGGTCGAGCCCGCCCCGACGACCACGGTGTCGCCGCCCGTGCCGTCCGCGGAGCCGTCCGGCGAGCCGGTGCCCCCGCGCATCTGACCCGCCCGGCCCGCCGGGCCCCGGTGGCCCCCGCTCACCAGGACGTGCGGACGTCAGGGGGCCGGCGCCACCCGCAGCTCCGCGTACGACGGGACGAGCACCCGCCGCGCCGCCCGCCGGCGCGTGATCGTGTACGGGCGCCCGTCGGCCAGCAGCGTCGCCAGCATCCGCGCCACCTGCACGCGTGCCACGGCGGCGCCCAGGCACAGGTGGCGGCCCCCGCCGAACCACAGCTGCCGGGTCTCCGGGACGTACGGGCGGCGCACGTCGAACGGTCCCGCGCCGTTCGTCGCCAGGTACGTCAGGACCAGCACGCGCTCCCCGGCGCGCAGCGTCCGCCCCGCGACGTCCGCGTCCCGCACGACGTGCCGTCCGATGACGGGCGCGGGCGCGGCGACCCGCAGGCCCTCCCGCACCGCGCCGTCGAGGAGGGACGGGTCGTCCAGCAGGGCGCGCTGGCCGCCGGTGTCGTGGACGAGCGCGACCGTCCGGACGGTCCCGGACGCCCCGGTCTCGGTGCCCGCGATCACCAGCAGGGTCGCGAGGCCGCGCGCCATCGGCAGCCCGATGCCGGTCTCCCGGCAGCGGCCGAGCAGGGTCTCGGGCCCGCCCGTCCGGTACGCCTCGGGGACGTCCGCGGTGATGCCCTCGACGATCGCGCGGGCCCGCGCGACGGTCGCCGGGTCGAGCTCGGTCGAGGCCGCGGTGCCGAGCGCGAGGGCGGCGAGGCTCTCCCCGGCGCCGAACAGCGCCCGGTACGTCCCGTCCGGCCGGTCCGCGGGGAGGCCGAGGACGTCGGCGACCATCCGGCCGGCGAGGACGCGCGCGGTGTCGGCGACGTCGACGGCCTCGCCGGCGGCGAGGCGGCGGGCCAGGTCGGCGTGGTGGGCGCCCTGCGACCGGTCGATCAGCGCGCGGGCGGCGTCCTCGGTGAACAGGTCGCGGGCGGCGGTGCGGACCTCGGTGTGCCGCGCGCCCCCGAAGAACTGCCCCATCTCCGCGCCGAACAGCTGCGTCCACAGGTGGCCGACGCCGCCCTCGCCGTTCATGCCGAAGTGCTCGTGGTCGTTGAGGACGCGGCGGGCCAGGACGGGGTCGGTCACCACCCAGCCGAGCCGCGGCACGCGCGCCACCGGGCCGGTGCGCCGCCCGGCCTGCAGGAGGGCGAACAGCCCCCGGTTGCCGTGCCACAGCAGCCGAGCCTCGTGCCGCCGCGCCTCCGCCGCCGCCCTCGCGCTCGGTCCCGTCGCCGGCCGCGGTGCCGGCCGGGTCGTCTTCGTCCTGGTCACCAGGTGATTGTCGCGGATCGTGTCACCGGACGGACCGGCTGTATCGCTCATTCGGGATAAGTGGTAGTACTCACCTCGAACTGGGCTACTTCCCCGGTGGCCTTTCCGTAAGGTCTCGCTGTCCGGAGGGCGCCCACGTCGGCGAACCTGGCCGTCCTGGCCGCCGACCGAGCACGAGGAACCGGGGGACCCCATGAGAGCCCGCATCACCGCCGTCGCCGCGCACCTGCCGGAGCGGACCGTGAGCAGCGCCGAGGTCGAGGCGCGCATCGCCCGCGAGAGCGCCGGCTACCGGCCGCACCCCACGATCGTCGAGCGGATGACCGGGATCCGCGCCCGGCACGTCATGCGCGACGACGAGCAGGCGTCCGACCTCGCCGTCGCCGCCGCCCGCCGCGTCCTCGCCGCCCGCGGCCTCCGCCCGGACGGCGTCGACCTGCTGGTCTTCGGGTCGGCGTCGCAGGACCTCGTCGAGCCCGCCACCGCCCACATCGTCGCCGCGAAACTCGGCGCGACCTGCCCCGTCTTCGACGTCAAGAACGCCTGCAACAGCTTCCTCAACGGCCTGCAGACCGCCGAGGCGCTGATCCGCACGGGGCAGCACGAGCGCGTGCTGGTCTGCACCGGCGAGAGCCCGTCCCGCGCGATCCGCTGGAGCGTCCGCGACCGCGCCCAGTTCGTCGACGCGTTCGCCGGCTACACCCTCTCCGACGGCGGCGCCGCGATGCTCGTCGAGGCCGCCCCCGACGGCGGGATCTTCTACCGCGACTTCGCGGCCGCCTCCGCGTCCTGGCAGATCGGGACGCTCCCCGGCGGCGGCTCCATGCACCCCCGCGACCCCGAGTACACCTACTTCAGCGGGGACGGCCGCCGCCTCAAGGACGCGTTCCTCGCGGGCGGCACCGAACTGTTCACGACCGCGCTCGAGAAGACCGGCCTGACCTGGGACGACTTCGCGGTCGTCGCCGTCCACCAGGTCACCGTCCCGTACCTGGAGGTGCTGCGCGCGGCCCTCGGGGTCCCGCCGGAGAAGCTCGTCGTGACGCTGCCCGACCACGGCAACGTCGCGTCCGCGAGCCTCCCGCTGCAACTGGCGACCGCCGTCGCCGACGGGCGCTGCGGGCCGGGCGACCGGGTCGCGCTCGTCGGCCTCGCGGGCGGCCTCAGCCTCGGCGTGCTGTTCGCGGAGCTGTGACCATGGACCTCTGGGTCGTCGTCCCCGCCTACAACGAGGAGCGCTCGATCGGAGCGACGCTGCGCCGCCTCGCCGAGCAGACCGACACCGCGTTCACGCTCGTCGTCGTCGACAACGCCGGCACCGACGCCACCGTGAAGATCGTCGAGGAGTTCGCCGCGGACGGCCCGGGCTTCGGCGTCCGGATCGTCCGGGAGGACGAGAAGGGCACCGGCGCCGCCGCCGACACCGGGTTCCGGCACGCCATCGCCGCCGGGGCCACGCACATCGCGCGCACCGACGCCGACTGCCTGCCGCACCGCGGCTGGATCGCGGCCGTGAAGCGGGCGTTCGGCGCGGGGCTCGAACTGGTCAGCGGGCCGCTGCGGCCCCGCACCGACGAGTTCCCGCTCAAGATGTGGGAGCGCACGCTGCTGCCCGCCGTCATCGACGCCGCCGCCCTGTTCGGCCGGTTCCGCCCCGGCAACCAGGACCCCCTCTACCTCGGGCCCTACGTGATGATGCCGGGCTGCAACCTCGCGATCACCGCCGACCTGTACGAGCGCGCGGGCGGCTTCCCGCGCACCCGCATCGAGGACGTCCACGAGGACCGCGCGCTCGTCAACCGCGTCCGGTACCTCACGTCCGCCTACGGGCTGCGCGACGACGTGGTCGTCTACGGGTCGGTGCGGCGGCTGCGCGCGTTCGGCCTGGTCCGGACCCTCGGCTGGTACGCCGACCACCGGTACCGGCCCGCGGAGGTCGACATCCGATGAACCGGGAACGCCGCCTCTACCTCGCCGCGCACCCGTTCGCGTACCCGCTGCTGCGCGGCCTCGCCCGGCGCGGCCCCGTCGTCCGGGTGCCCGGCGTGGGCGTCGTCGTGAACGACGCCGCCCTCGCCCGCGGCGTCCTCATGGACGGCGAGACGTTCCGCAAGGACGGCCCCGGATCGCCCGGCGACCTGTGGACGCCCGTGCTGGGGCCGTCCGTCCTGCTCAACATGGAGGGCGAGGCGCACCGGGCCCTCCGGCGCCGCCTCACCGACCTGTTCACCCCCGCCTACGCGGACGGCCTGTGCGCGCGCGTCCTGGACGGGCCGCTGGACCGGCTCGCCGGACGCCTCGCGGGCGGCGCGCCCGTCGACCTCGTGGACGCCGCGCGCGTCATGGCCGGCGCCGTGATCAGCGAGGTCGTCGGCCTGGAGCTGCGCACCGAGCACGAGTTCCGGCGGCTGTTCGAGCAGGGCGAGCGGGTCGTCTCGGCCGTCTCGCTGCGGACCCGGCGGCTGTCACCCGCGCAGGTCCGGCGCGCCCGCGCGGTGCTGGACCCGCTCGGCGACGCCGCCGCGAAGGCGTACGCCGCCGGGGACGAGTCGACCGTCATGGGACGCATGCGGACGCTCGGGCTGTCGGAGGAGGAGGCGCGCGGCGCCGCCGGGGCGTTCTTCCTCACCGGCACCGAGACCGTCGCGACGTTCACCCCCCGCCTCGTCGCCCTCCTCGCCGACTCCGGGCTGCTCGCCGACGCCGCCGCGTCCGACGGCTTCCTGGACCGGGCGATCGACGAGGCCATGCGGGTCACCACCCCGACGCCCGTCATGCTGCGCAGCGTGCACCGGCCGTCGCGGATCGGCGGCGCGGCCGTCCGGCCGGGCGACCGGATCCTCATCGCCACGCACAACTGCTGCCGCGACCTCGGGCCTTTCGACCCCGCCCGCCCGCACCCGCCCGAGCTGCGCCGCCTCTGGTTCGGCGCGGGCCCGCACTTCTGCATCGGCTACCCCCTCGCGCTGGCCCAGATCCGCCGCGTGGCCCGCACCGTCCTGGACGCCGCCCCCCTCCGGATCGTCGAACGCTCCGCCGCCCGGAACGTCCTGATCCCGACCTATCGCCGCCTCACGATCCGCAAGGAGCCCCGCCGATGACGCGCCCGCGTGCCTTGCCCGAGCCGACCGTCCGGCCGCGGACCCTCCCGCGGCGGACGCGCGCGGAGAGCGCGGCGCCTGCGCCGCGGCCGCGGCGCGAGCGGGCCGCCTGTTCAGGGGCGGGCCCGGCCGGCCGGGCCCGCGGAGGCGGCGCGGCGCTCGCGCCGCGCCTGCGGCGGGGGCGGGCCGCCCGGCCGGGGGAGGGGGCGCGATGACGCTCGTTCGGCGGTTGCTGGAGCAGGCGGGGCGGACGTCCGCGGCGGTCGCGCTCGTCGCGGGGGACGGCGCCGCGCTCACCTACGGGGAACTGCGGCGGCGGGTGCTGGCCGTCCGGCACGGGTTGATATCGGAGGGTCTGGAACCCGGGGACGGGGTGCTGTTCTCCGTGCGGCCGTCGCCGGAGTCGCTCGCGCTGGCGCTCGGCGTCGTCGCCGCCGGGGGAGTGGTCGTGTTCGCCGACCCGGGTGCCGGGCCGGAGATGTTCACCGCGCGGCTGCGGCTGGCGCGGCCCCGCTGGTCGGCGGCGGAGTCGGTCCTGTACGCGGGCAGCCGGCTGCGGCCCGTCCGGGCGTACGCGCGGCGCCGCGGGCTGCTCCTGCCGAACCTCGCCGAGCTGCGGGTCCCGGGCGCGGGGCCGATGCGGCACGTCCACGTGGGCCGGCGGCTGCCGGGCGTCCCGCGCGGCTCCCTCGCGTTCGCCCGCCTCGCGTCCGGCCCGGCGCCCGAACCCGCCGCGGACGCCGATCCGGACGCGCCCGCCGCCGTGATCTTCACGTCCGGGACGACGGCGGATCCGCGCGCGGTCGTCCACACGCAGGGATCGCTCGCGGCGGCGCTCGACCTGTTCCGGGCGCGGCTGCCGCTCGGCCCGGGCGACGTCGTCCACACCGACCAGCTCATGCTCGGGCTGCCCACGCTGATCTCCGGCGCCCGCTGGTCGCTGCCGCCGCTCGGCTGCCCGCCCGCCGAGTTCGCCCGGCTGCTCCGCGACCGCCGGGCGACGCACACGTTCTGCGTCCCCGTGCACCTCGCGGAGATCCTGGACGCGACGCCGGAGCTGCCGGGAACGCTGCGGCACGTCCTGCTCGGCGCTGCCCCGGCGCCGCCCGCGATCCTGCGGCGGGCCGCGGCGGCGGCGCCGTCGGCCGAGGTCGCGTCGGTGTACGCGATGACCGAGATCCTTCCGGTCGCGATCGCATCGGCGGAGGAGAAGCTCGCGTTCGCCGGGCCGGGCGACCTGCTCGGGACGCCGCTGCCGGGCGTCGGGGCGCGCGTCGCGGACGACGGCGAGCTGCTGCTCTCGGGCCCGAACCTGTGCCGCGGCTACCTCGGCGCCGACCCCCTGGACGAACTGCCGACCGGCGACCTCGCCCGCCTCGACGGCGGGCGGCTCGTCCTCACCGGCCGCAAGAAGGACATGCTGATCCGCGGCAAGTTCAACCTGTACCCGGGCCTGTACGAGCCGTCGATCGCCGCGCTCCCGGACGTCGCCGAGGCCGCGATCGTCGGCGTCCCGGACCCGTCCACCGGCGACGAGGAGGTGGTCCTGGCCGTCGTGCCCGCCGGTGCGGCCCCGCCCGGCCTGCCCGGACGGCTCCGCCGCGTCCTCCCGGACGTCATCGACCACGACGCGCTGCCCGACCGCGTCGTCGTCCTCCCCGAGCTGCCCCGCTCCGGCCGCACGCGCAAGCTCGACCGCGACCGGCTCCGCGAGGCGGTGGCGCGGTGAGGATCGCCGTGACCGGCGCGTCCGGGTTCGTCGGCGGCGCGGTGTGCCGCGCCCTCGCCGCCGAGGGCGCGACGGTCCTCGCGTTCGGCCGCCGTCCCGCCGTGGCCACGGGGCACGTGGGCGGCGCGCCCTACCGGCCGTGGGACCTCGCGCACGGCCCGCCGCCCGACCCGCCCCGCGTGGACGCGGTGATCCACTGCGCGGGGAGCGTCACCGACTGGGGACGCCCCGCCGGCCTGTTCGCCGCGAACCTCACCGGCACCCGCAGTGCCCTCGCGACGTTCCCGAACGCGCGGTTCGTGCACGTCAGCACGGCGAGCGTGTACGACCCGTTCCGGCCGAGCGCCATGGCGACCGAGGACGAGGCGCCCGTCCGCCGCTACATGAACGCCTACGGGGCCTCGAAGGCGGCGGCCGAACGGCTCGCGCTCTCCCGCGGCGCGGTCGTCCTGCGGCCGCACGCCGTCTACGGGCCCGGCGACACGACCCTGCTCCCGCGCGTGCTCTCCGCGGTGCGGGGGCCGGTGCTGCCCGCGGTCGGGACGGGCGGGCAGCGCGTCAGCCTCACGTCGATCGGCAACCTCGTGCAGGCGTGCACGCTGGCCGCGACCGTCCCGGACGTCGTCCCGCGCGCGTTCAACGTCGCCGACGCCGAACCCGTGACGATCGACGCGGCGTTCCGGGAGATCCTGCGCGAGCGCGGCGTCCGGGCCAGGCCGGTCTACGTCCCGGCGGCCCTGGCCCGCCCGGTCGCCGCCGTCGCCGAGGGCGCGTTCCTGCTGGCCGGACGTCCCGAACCGCCCCGGATCACCCGGTACGCGATCAGCCATCTCGCCGTCGAGCGGACCCTCGACATCACGGCGGCCCGCGGGATCCTCGGCTACCGGCCGCACCGGACGTCCTTCGCGGGGGCCGCCGACTGGTGATCGTCAACGTGCGGTTGACGGTCGGAACTACATCGGCACCGAGCACCTCCTTCTCGCGCTCCTCGAACTGGAGGACGGCGACGGCGTTTTGCCCCGGCCTCGGCGTCCGCCGGGACGCCGCCGAGGAGAGCATCTCCGCGGCCCCGGCCGCCGTCACCGGGTCCTGACCGCCCCCGGCCGGCGGCGCTCCCGCGCCGCCGGCCGATGAGTTCCGGGCGCCGCGCGGGTCGGAACGGGCATGGAAGAACTCATCAAGGCCAACGGCGTCGAGCTGTGCGCGGAGACCTTCGGCGACCCCGCGGAGCCGCCGATCCTGCTCATCGGCGGCACGATGCTCACCTGGCCCGACGCCTTCTGCACCCGCCTCGCGGCCCTGCGCCGCTTCGTCGTCCGGTACGACCTGCGCGACGTGGGCCGCTCCACCACCGTCGACCCGGACGCCCCCGGCTACACCCTCCGCGACCTCGTCGCGGACGCCGCCGCCCTGCTCGACGCGCTCGACCTGCCCCGCGCGCACGTCGCCGGCGCCGGTCCCGGCGGCTGGATCGCCCAGCTCCTCGCGCTGGACCACCCCGACCGCGTCGCCACCCTCACCCTCATCGGCACCCGGCCCGTCGCCCCCGGCCCGGTCGACCCCGACCTCCCCGACCACGCGCCCGAGGTCATGGAGGCGTTCATGAACGCTCCGCCGGTCGACTGGACCGACCGGGCGTCCGTCGTCGCCTTCCGGCTCGCGAGCGCCCGCGTGACCGGGGGCCGCGACTTCGACGAGGACGAGGCCCGCGCGGACATCGAGCGCGTCTACGACCGGACGCCCGCCGGCGACGACCCCGGCAAGGCGCACCGCGCGAACCAGATGGGCACCGTGTTCGCCGCCCTCGACTGCGGCGACCGCTGGCGCGAGCGGCTCCCCGAGATCACCGCCCCCGCGCTGGTGATCCACGGCGAGGACGACCCGTTCTTCCCGCTCGGCAACGCCGAGGCCCTCGCCGCCGAGATCCCCCGCGCCGAACTGCTGGTCCTCCCGCGCACCGGCCAGGGCCTCCCGCGCCGCACCTGGGACACGGTCGTCCCCGCCATCACCCGCCACACCGCCTGAGAGCGAGGCATCCCATGACCGGAGACGGACCCGTCACCGAGTTCGACGGCCGGTTCAGCGACCCGTCCGCGCGAGCGACGCCGTGGCCAGAGGCGCGGCGCGTGCTGCGGGACGCGGAACTGTACTGGCTCGCCACCGTGCGAAGGGACGGGCGTCCGCACGTGACGCCCCTCATCGGGGTGCTGCGGGAGGACGCCGTCCACTTCTGCACCGGCCTGCGCGAGCAGAAGGCCCGCAACCTCGACCACAGCCGGCAGGTGACGCTGACCACGGGGAGCAACGCGTGGGCGAAGGGCCTCGACGTGGTCGTCGAGGGCGCCGCCGTGCGGGTGACCGACCGGCCGTCCCTGCGGCGCCTGGCCGACGCGTACGTGGACAAGTACGGCGAAACCTGGCGCTTCGAGGTCGGGGACGGTGTCTTCGGCGCGGGCGAGGACGCCGCGGCCGTGTTCCGCGTCGAGCCGTCCGCCGTGTTCGCGTTCGCCAAGGACCCCCACGGGCAGACGAGGTACCGCTTCGCCCGGAACTGACGGGCGCGACCGCGCACCGGGCTCGGGGCGGTCCTAGGCGAGGCGGAGGGCGAGGAAGAAGTCGACCCGGTCCTCCAGGCGGGACAGGTCGCGGCCGGTGAGGTCCTCGATGCGCTGGATGCGGTACCGGACGGAGTTCACGTGCAGGTGCAGCCGTTCGGCGCATTTCGTCCAAGACCCGGAGCATTGCAGGAACGTCTCGAGGGTGCGGATCAGGTCCGCCTTGTGGGCGTCGTCGTAGCTCCGCAGCGGAGCGAGGAGCCGCATCTCGAACATCTGGCGGACGTCGTCCGGCACGCTCGCGAGCAGCAGGACGTGCGTGGCGAGCTCGTCGTGCCGGACGATGCGCACGGGGTCGGTGCGGCCGGCGGCGATGCGGCGCGCGCAGCGCGCCTCCTCGACGGCGCCGCGCAGTTCGGCGGCGGGGACGACGTCGCTGACGCCCACGGCGATGCCGGAGCCGGCGAGGCCGGGGGCGAGGGCCCGCAGGGCGGCCTGCACGCCGCCGGCGACGTCCGCGTCCGGGGCGGCGGGGACGAGCGCGACGGCCTCGTCGTCGAGCAGGCCCACGAGGGGGCGGGGGACCGGCGCGGCCTCCGCGAGGAGCGTGCGCAGCTCGCCCGGCCGCAGGGACCCGCGCCCCGTGGCGGCGACCGCGACGAACGACGCCGCGGGGTCGAGGCCCGCGAGTTCGAGCCGGGGGGCGATCTCGTCGGGGGGCGCGGCGGCGGCGACGAGGCGGACGAGTTCCTGCGCCACCCGGCCCTCCACGCCGAGGCGGTCGTCGAGGCGCGCGCGTTCGAGCGCGGCGATCGCGGCGAGCTCGGCGGCGAGGGCGCGGCGCTCGGGGGGCCAGTCGGCGGCGTCGCCCGCGCAGGCCAGGAACCAGTCGGCGACGCGCGAGGTGGCGTCCTCCGCGACGGGGAAGAGGGTGACGCCCGGGTCGGCGAGGTGGTGCGGGAGCCGCGGCGCGGTCAGGAACGCGCGGGCCAGGGCGTCCGGCGGCGCGGGCGCGGGCGGCCCGGCGACGACGCGGCCGGTGGGGCGGGCGCGGGCGGCCCGGCGACGACGCGGCCGGTGGGGGCGAGCACCCAGCAGCGCATGCCGAGGTCGCGGTCCAGGAGGTCGAGGACGGCGTCCAGGCCCGCGCCCCGGTCCGCGACGAGCCGGCGGTGCCGGTCGAGGACGGCGGTCAGGTCGGCGGCGCGGGCGCCCGACAGCCGCCGGACGACCTCCTCGGTGACGGTCGCGAACGCCACGTCCTCGGGGACCTTGAACAGCGGGATCCGGTGCCGTGCGCACGCCGCGACGAGGTCGTCCGGGACGGTGCCGGACGCGAGGTCCCACGCGGCGAGGGCGGACACCCCGGCCGCGGCGAGCGCCGACACGAACGTCTCGGAGTCGGCGGGGCCGGTGCGCCACACGAGGCCGGTCAGCACGAGCTCGCGGCCGCGCAGGTAGCGGCCGGGGTCGAGCAGGTCGGTGGTGACGACCCACCGGATCGTCCGGTCCAGCTCGTCCTCCCCGGTGACGACCTCCAGCCGCAGGGGCATGGCGAGGAGGGAACGCAGTCTCATACGGCCAGTTAACCCAGGGGGACGGGTCCGGGTGTAGGGCGCGCTTGGAGCAACGCACGAAACCGGGGCCCCGACCGGGGCCGCTTCTCGGAGGTCCTGTCCCTCGACCGGGCCGCGGGCCGCCGGGTCTACTGCAGTCAGGACGGACGAGGGGAGGCGCGGGTGCCGGTCACCGAGGACGACCTGCGGGCCTGCTGCGCGTCCCGCGCGTGGCTCGCGGCGGTGCGCGGCGCGGGCCCCGCGGAGCTGCGGACGGCGTCGGCGCGGGCGCTGGACGGGCTGGACTGGGCCGGCGTCGCGGAGGCGCTCGCCGCGCACCCCCGGATCGGCGACCGGGTGCGGGGCGGCGGTCGCGGCCCGGCGTGGTCGCGGGGCGAGCAGTCCGGGGCGGACGGGGCCCCGGCGGAGGTTCGGGACGCGCTGATCGAGGGCAACCGCGCATATGAGGAGCGGTTCGGGCATGTGTTCCTCATCTGCGCGACCGGGCTGAGCGCGGCGGAGATGCTGGCCGCCCTCCGGGAGCGGCTGGGCAACGACCCGGAGGCCGAGCGCGCGGTCGTCCGCCGGGAACTGGCCGGGATCGTCGATCTGCGGCTGGCGAAGCTGATGGGGGAGCGGCATGACTGAGCGGAGCGAAGGCATGAGCGCGGCTCTTGCCGGGGGGTGTGGGGGGCCGTCCCCCCACGGGGAGTCGGCGTGAGCCTTTCGACGCACGTGCTGGACGCGTCCCGCGGGCTGCCCGCGCGGGGCGTGCGGGTGCTGCTGGAGCGCAGGGAGCCGGACGGGGCGTGGACGGCGCTCGCGGAGGCCCGGACGGACGGGGACGGGCGCGTCCGCGACTGGGGCGTCGCACCGGGCGCGGGCGTGCACCGGCTGACGTTCGACACGGCGGGCCTGTCGGACTTCTACCCCGAGGCGGCGGTCGCGTTCACGATCGCCGACCCGGACGCGCACCTGCACGTCCCGCTGCTGGTCAGCCCGTTCGCGTACTCGACCTACCGAGGGAGCTAGGACGCATGGCGATCGTGCTCGGCGGCAACCGGTACGGGAAGGCGGAGACGCGGGTCGTCCGCGTGACCCGCGACGGCGACGTCCACCGGATCAAGGACGTCAACGTGAGCGTGCTGCTGTCGGGCGACATGGAGGCCGCGCATCTGACCGGCGACAACGCGGCGGTGCTGCCCACGGACACGCAGAAGAACACCGTGTTCGCGTTCGCGAAGCGGTACGGGGTCGGGGAGATCGAGACCTTCGGGCTGCGGCTGGCGCGGCACTTCGCGGACGCGCTGCCGCCGGTCGCGCACGCCCGGGTGGAGGTCGAGGAGTACGCCTGGAGCCGGGTCACCGGGCGGCACTCGTTCGTCCGGGACGGCACGGAGGTGCGGACCGCGCTCGTCCACAGCGACGGGACGGGCGGGCGGGAGACGGTCGTGTCGGGGGTGACGGGCCTCGCGCTGCTGAACTCGACCGGCAGCGAGTTCCGCGGGTTCGCCGAGGACGAGTTCACGACGCTGGAGCCCGCGGACGACCGGATCCTGGCGACGGCCGTGACGGCGACCTGGCGGCACCGCCGGGCCGGCGCGGATTGGGACGACTCGTACCGGGCGGTGCGGGAACACCTGCTGAGGGGGTTCGCGGAGACGTACAGCATGTCGCTGCAGCAGACGCTCTACGCGATGGGGCGGCGCGTGCTGCGGGAGCGCCGCGAGGTCTGCGAGGTGCGGATGTCGATGCCGAACCGGCACCACGTCCTCGTCGACCTGCGGCCGTTCGGCATGGACAACGACAACGAGGTGTACCACGCGGCCGACCGCCCGTACGGGCTCATCGAGGGCACGGTGCTCGACGACGACGCCCCGGGCGCGCCGGACGCGTGGAACTGAGGGGGACGCGATGGAGTTCCTGCGACCGGCGACCTGGGAGGACGCGCTCGCCGCGAAGGCCGCGCACCCGGGTGCGCTGCCGATCCAGGGCGGCACCGACGTCATGGTCGAGATCAACTTCGACGCGCGGCGGCCGGAGGCGCTGCTCGACCTGACCCGCGTCGGTGAGCTGGCCGCATGGGACGAGGACGGCGGGACGCTCCGCGTCGGCGCGGGCGTCCCGTACGCGCGGCTGATCCGGGAGCTGGGCGACCGGCTGCCGGGGCTCGCGCAGGCGTCCCGGACGGTCGGGTCGCCGCAGATCCGCAACCGCGGGACGGTCGGCGGCAACCTGGGCGCGGCGTCCCCGGCGGGCGACGCGCACCCGCCGCTGCTGGCCGGGGGCGCGGTGATCGAGGTCGAGTCGGCCGCGCGCGGCGTCCGGCCGGTCCCGGCGGAGGAGTTCTACCTGGGCGTGAAGCGGTCGGCGCTGGAGCCGGACGAGCTGATCCGCGCGTTCCGCGTCCGGCCGGCGTCCGGCCCGCAGTACTTCTCCAAGGTCGGCACCCGGAACGCGATGGTGATCGCGGTGTGCTCGTTCGCGGTGGCGCTGCACCCGGACGAGCGCCGCGTCGGCACCGGGTTCGGTTCGGCCGCCGCGACCCCGCGCCGGGCGCGGGAGGCGGAGGAGTTCGCCGCCGCCGGGCTCGACTGGGACGGGCGCGGCCCGCTGCGGGAATCGGCGGCGCGGGCGTTCGGCGAGCTGGTGGCGCGGGCGGCGGCCCCGATCGACGACGTGCGGGGCACCGCCGACTACCGCAGGCACGCCCTCGCGGTGATGGCGCGGCGCACGCTCACCTGGGCCTGGAACGACCACCGGGCGGGCATCGAGGGAAGGGAGGCGTCCTGATGCGCGTGAACCTCACCGTCAACGGCTCGGCGGAGACCGTGGACGACGTGTGGGAGGGCGAGAGCCTGCTGTACATGCTGCGGGAGCGCATGGGCCTGCCGGGCTCCAAGAACGCCTGCGAGCAGGGCGAGTGCGGCTCGTGCACGGTGTACCTGGACGGCGTTCCGGCGTGCGCGTGCCTGGTCGCGGCCGGACAGGCCGAGGGCCGCGAGGTCCGCACCGTCGAGGGGCTGGCCGAGGGGGCGCCGGGCGGGGAGCGGCTCGATCCCGTGCAGGAGGCGTTCGTGGAGGCGGGCGCCGTCCAGTGCGGGTTCTGCACGCCGGGCCTGATCGTCCAGTCCCACGACCTGATCGAACGCAATCCCGCGCCGAGCGACGCGGAGATCCGCGAGGCGCTCGCCGGGAACCTGTGCCGCTGCACCGGGTACGAGCAGATCCTGGACGCGGTGCGCCTCGCGGCCGCGCGCAAGGCGGCCGCCCGGGGACGAGCGACCGCATGAGGACCGTCATCGAGAACGCGCACGTCGTGACGGTGTCGGGGGACGAGCATCCCGGCGGGCACATCGTGATCGACGGCGACCGCATCACCGCCGTGGGGTCCGGGCCGGCCCCCGTGATCGAGGGCGCGGAGAAGATCGACGGCACCGGCTGCGTCGCCACCCCGGGCCTGGTCAACGCGCACCACCACCTGTACCAGTGGGCCAGCCAGGGCATGGCGAGCGACAGCACGCTGTTCGAGTGGCTGACGACCCTCTACGAGCCGTGGTCGAAGATGGACGCCGAGGTGGTCGCGGGCGCGGCAAGCGCCGGGCTCGGCTGGCTCGCGAAGTCGGGCTGCACCACGGCGTCCGACCACCACTACCTGTTCCCGAAGGGGCGCGGCGACCTGTTCGCCGCCGAGATCGACGCGGCCGCCGAGCTGGGCGTCCGGTTCCACCCGGCGCGGGGCTCGATGGACCGGGGGCGGTCCGACGGGGGCCTGCCGCCCGACGAGGTCGTCGAGGACCTCGACACGGTCCTCGCCGAGACCGCGGCCGCGATCGACCGGTACCACGACCCGTCGCCGGGGTCGATGCTGCGCGTCGCCGTCGCGCCCTGCTCGCCGTTCTCGGTGACCCGCGACCTGCTCGTCCGGTCGGCGGAGCTGGCGCGCGAGAAGGACGTCCGGCTGCACACGCACCTCGCCGAGACCCTCGACGAGGAGGAGCACACCCGCGAGCGGTTCGGCACGACCCCGGCCGAGTACCTGGACTCGATCGGCTGGCTCGGCCCCGACGTGTGGCTCGCGCACTGCGTCCACCTGCACGACGCCGACGTGAAGCGGCTGGCCGAGACCCGCACCGGCACCGCGCACTGCCCCAGCTCCAACGCCCGGCTCGGCGCCGGCATCGCCCGCGTGGCGGACCTGCTGCGGGAGGGCGCGATCGTCGGGCTCGGCGTGGACGGGGCGGCGTCGGCCGAGCTCGTCCCGCTCGCGGGGGAGATGCGGCAGGCGATCTACCTGCAGCGCGCCCGGTACGGGCCGGCGGCGCTGACCGCCCGGCAGGCGCTGGAGATGGCGACCCTCGGCGGCGCCCGCTGCCTGGGCCGCGACGACGAGCTGGGCACCCTCGAACCGGGGAAGCTCGCGGACGTCGCGCTGTGGCGGGTGGACGGCTTCCACGCGGCCGTCGACGACCCGGTGGTCGCCCTCGCGTTCGGCGGCACCCCGCCGCTGGAGCGGCTGCTCGTCGGCGGCCGGACGATCGTCGACGGCGACGTGCTGGTGAGCGTCCCGCAGGACGAGGCGGCGCGGCGCGGCGCGGACGCGCACCGCCGGCTGATGCGGCTCGCGGAGGAGGTGCTGTAGATGGCGTCCTCGATGGGAAGCGGCCCGATGGGAAGCGGCCCGATGGGAAGCGGCCCGCTGGGAAGCGGTCCGGTGCGGAGCGGTCCGGTGAAGAGCCCGGGCAGGGTGGAGGCGCCCGGCGCCGGCGGCGTCGGCGAGAGCCCGGCCCGCCCCGACGGCACCCTCAAGGTCACGGGCGAGTTCGCGTACGCGTCCGACCTGTGGATGGACGGGATGCTGTGGGGCGCCACGCTGCGCAGCCCGCACCCCCGCGCGCTCGTCCGGTCGATCGACGTCGGGCCCGCGCTGGCGGTGCCGGGCGTGCACGCCGCCCTCACGCACGAGGACGTGCCCGGCGCGAAGGTGTACGGGGAGGACGGCGCCGCGGACCAGCCGGTCCTCGCGTTCGGCGAGGTCCGGCACCAGGGCGAGCCGGTCGCGATCGTCGCCGCCGACCACCCCGAGACGGCGCGCCGCGCCCTGGAGCGCATCGCCGTCGGCTACGAGGTGCTGGAGCCGGTCACCGACCCCCGCGCGGTGGTCGCCGACCCCGACGGGCTCCGGGTGCAGCCGCGCGGCGG
This sequence comes from Actinomadura rifamycini DSM 43936, assembly GCF_000425065.1. Lineage (GTDB taxonomy): Bacteria > Actinomycetota > Actinomycetes > Streptosporangiales > Streptosporangiaceae > Spirillospora > Spirillospora rifamycini. The sequence goes on along the minus strand of NZ_AULB01000008.1, from coordinate 75,595 downwards.
CATCGTCCGCCACCAGCCCGTCCGGGTGGGGGACGTCGGCGCGGCGCAGGCGGCCGCCGCGGTCGTGGTGTCCGCGGAGTTCGAGGTCGGCATGCAGGACCAGGCGTTCCTCGGGCCGGAGGCCGGGCTGGCCGTCCCGGCCGAGGACGGCGGCGTCGAGCTGTACGTGTCGACGCAGTGGCTGCACAACGACCTCGCGCAGATCGCGCCGTGCCTCGGCCTCCCCGAGGACCGGATCCACATGGCGCTCGCGGGCGTCGGCGGCGCGTTCGGCGGCCGGGAGGACCTGTCGGTGCAGATCCACGCCGCGATGCTGGCGCTGCGCACCGGCAAACCGGTGAAGATGTCGTACAACCGGGAGGAGTCGTTCTTCGGGCACGTCCACCGGCATCCCGCGCGGATGCGGTACGAGTACGGCGCCGCGGCGGACGGGAAGCTCCTGTACGCCGACGTGGAGATCGTCCTCGACGGCGGCGCGTACACGTCGTCGACCCGCAACGTCGTCGGCGGCGCCGCGTCGCTCGGCGTCGGCCCGTACGAGATCCCCAACATCAGGATCGACGCGTACGGGGTGTACACCAACAACCCGCCGTGCGGGGCGATGCGCGGGTTCGGCGCCGTCCAGGCGTGCTTCGCCTACGAGTCGATGATGGACCGGGTCGCCGCCGCGTGCGGCATCGGCCCGGTCGAGGTCCGCCGCCGCAACGCCGTCTCGCAGGGGTCGGCGATCGCGAGCGGGCAGATCATCGACTCCCCGGCGCCGCTCGCGGACATGCTGGGGCGGCTGGAGGCCGTGCCGATGCCCGCGCCCGCCGACACGTCCGACATCCGGAACCTGCCGGGCGGCGCGTCCCAGACCACCCGCGGCGAGGGCGTCGTGCGCGGCGTCGGCTACGGCGTCGGCTACGGCGTCGGGATCAAGAACATCTGCTTCTCCGAGGGCTTCGACGACCTGTCCACCGCCCGCGTCCGGCTGGAGGTCATCGGCGGCGCGGCGACCGCGCTCGTCCACACGGCGGCCGCCGAGGTCGGGCAGGGCCTCGTGACGATCCAGGCGCAGATCGCCCGCACCGAACTCGGCATCGGGAAGGTGGCGATCGCCCCGGCCGACATCCGGGTGGGCGACGCCGGCTCGTCCAGCGCGTCCCGCCAGTCGTACATGTCGGGCGGCGCGGTGAAGGCGGCCTGCGAGGCGGTCCGCGCCGGACTCCTCGCGCTCGCCGCCGACCGGTACGGCCGCGCCGGGACCGCGGACCTGGCCGTCGCCGGCGGCATGATCGTCTCGCGGGCGGACGGCGTGCTCGGCACGGTCGAGGACGCGCTCGGCGACGCCGTCCTCGACGAGACCCGCGAGTACCGCCACCGGCCCACCGTGCCGATGGACCCGGTGACCGGGCAGGGCGCCAGCCACGCCCAGCTCGCCATCTGCGTGCACCGCGCCGTCGTGGACGTCGACGTCGAACTCGGCCTCGTCAAGGTCGTGGAGCTGGCCGCCGTCCAGGACGTCGGCCGCATCCTCAACCGGCAGGCGCTGGAGGGCCAGATCCACGGCGGCTCCGCGCAGGGCCTCGGCCTCGCCGTCCTGGAGGAGATCCAGGTGTCCGGCGGGCTCGTCCGCAACCCGTCCTTCACCGACTACCTCATCCCGACCATCCTGGACATGCCGCCGATGCGGCTGGACATCCTCGAATACCCCGACCCCGCCGCCCCCTACGGGCTCCGGGGCGCCGGGGAGCCGCCCACGCTCTCCTCCACGCCCGCCATCGTCGCCGCGATCCGCGACGCCACGGGCGCCGCGCTCACCCGGGTGCCGGTGCGGCCCGAGCACATCGCCCCGGCCCCGGTGGGGGAGTGGGACCGCCGTGGCCGAGGATGACGGCATGCATCGGATGCGGAAGCCCCGAGGGAGGCGCGGATGAGGATGCGGTGGGCCGTGAACTGCTCGATCCTGTTCACCGAGCTGCCGCTGCTCGAACGTCCGGCCGCGGCGAAGGCGGCAGGGTTCGACGCGGTGGAGTTCTGGTGGCCGTGGCCGGGCGAGCCCGTGCCGTCCGCCGCCGGCGTCGACGCGTTCTGCGCCGCGCTCGCGGACGCCCGCGTCCGGCTGATCGGCCTGAACTTCTACGCGGGCGACATGCCGGCGGGGGAGCGGGGCGTCCTGTCGGACCCGGCCCGCGCCGGCGAGTTCCGCGACAGCGTCGCCGTGCTGGTCCGGATCGCCGAGCGGACGGGCGTCCGGTCGTTCAACGCCCTGTACGGGCAGCGGCTCGGCGGCGTCGCGGCGGCCGAGCAGGACCGCGCCGCGACGGCGAACCTGGTGTTCGCGGCGGACGCGGTCGGGGCGCTCGGCGGGACGGTGCTGATCGAGCCCCTCTCCCGGGGGGCGAACGGCGCGTACCCGCTGGAGACGGCCGCCGACGCGATGGCCGTCGTGCGGCGGGCGCGGGCGGCGGGCGCGGCGAACGTGAAGCTCCTCTTCGACGCCTTCCACCTGACCGTGAACGGCGACGACCTGGAGAAGGCCGCGCGCGAGCACGCCGCCGACATCGGGCACGTGCAGATCGCCGACGCCCCCGGCCGGGGCCGGCCCGGCACCGGGGAGATCGACTTCCCCCGCCTGTTCCGCGTGCTCGACGCCATCGGGTACGACGGCCGCGTCGCGCTCGAGTACCGGCCGGACGGGCCGACGGAGCGGGAGTTCGCCTGGATGGAGGACCTCCGGGCATGAGCGGCCCCGACCGTGAGCCGCCGCGGGGGCGCCCGCGGCGTCTCCGCTCCCCGGAAGGAGCCGCGTGCCCCCCGACCTCGTGATCAGATCCCGCCGGACCGTCCTGCCGGACGGCGAGCGCCCCGCGGCCGTCACCGTCCGCGCCGGCCGGATCGCCGCGATCGGCCCCTACGACGGGCCCCTCCGCGCGCCGTCCGGCGTCGACCTCGGCGGCACCGCGCTGCTGCCGGGCCTCGTCGACACGCACGTCCACATCAACGAGCCCGGACGCACCGAGTGGGAGGGGTTCGCGACCGCGACCCGCGCGGCGGCGGCCGGGGGCGTCACCGCCCTCGTCGACATGCCGCTCAACTCGCTGCCGCCCACCACCGGCCCGGCCGCGCTCGCGGCCAAGCGCGCGGCGGCGGACGGCGCGTGCCACGTGGACGTCGGGTTCTGGGGCGGCGCCGTCCCCGGCAACCTCGCCGCGCTGCGGCCGCTGCACGAGCGCGGCGTGTTCGGGTTCAACACGCTCTAGCGAGGAATCCCGGTCGTTCACGGCCGGGAGGAATCGCTTCCCTGCCCCGCGCCCGGACGTCAGTCCGGGCGTTTTTGCCGGTCGATGTACTCGGCGATGACCGTCAGCGGCGCCCCGCCGCAGGATGCCGCAAAGTAGGACGGCGACCAGAAATGATTGCCCCACAGATACGTGCGGACATGGGCGGGGAACTGTTTGCGCAGGTAGTGCGCCGAGGTGCCCTTGAGGCGGTTGACCAGGGTCGAGATCGCCAGCTTGGGCGGGTAGTGCACGAGCAGGTGGACATGGTCGTCCTCGCCGTTGAACTCGCGCAGCTCGGCGCCCATCCCCTCGCACACCTCCCGCATGACCGTCTCGCAGTGCTCCAGCATGGCCCCGGTGAACACACCACGCCGATACTTCGTGACAAAGACAAGATGAACATGGAGGTTGAAAACGACGCTGCGGCCACGCCTGATGTTGGGGTCTGGAACCCACCTCGGTGACATGGACAAGATGCTAACCTGGCGCGGTGAAGCTGGTCGTGCAGGTGAAGTTGTGCCCGGACGAGACCGCCGCGGCGGCTCTCCGGGACACGCTGCACGCCTGCAACCGGGCCGCCAACCACGCCTCCCGCCGCGCGTTCGCCACCGGCATCACCAGCAGAACCGGCCTGCAGCGCCTCGTCTACCGGGAGCTGAAGGGCATGGGCCTGTCGGCGCAGCCGGCGATCCACGCCGCCCGCAAGGCTGCCGGGGCCTACGCCACCTTGAGGGAGAACCTGAAGGCGGGCAACTACGGCCCGGAGGGTTGCAGGCGGCGCCGTGAGGTGGAGGGCAGACCGGTGCGGTTCCGCAAGGACGCCGCGCAGCCGTTCGACGACCGGTCGCTGTCCTGGCGGCTCGACGCCGGCACCGTGTCGATCTGGACCGTGCGCGGCCGTACACCCGGCATCGCCTTCCAGTGCTCGCCCGAGCAGCTGAAACTCCTCACCGGGTACCGGCGGGGCGAGTCCGACCTGGTCCACCGGGGCGGGAACTGGTACCTGCACGCCACCTGCGACATCCCCGAACCCGAGATCAACAACCCTGAGAACGGGTTCCTGGGTACCGATCTGGGGATTGTCAACATCGCCACCACCAGCGACGGCACCGTCCATGCCGGCAAGGACCTGAACCGGGTCCGGCACCGCAACCGCCGCCTCCGCAAGAAGCTGCAGTCCAAGGGCACCAAGTCCGCCAGACGGCGGCTGCGGCACCTGGCCGGCCGCGAAGCGCGCTTCGCGGCGAATACGAACCATTGCGTGTCCAAGCAGATCGTGACCGAGGCTCAACGCACCTGCCGCGGCATCGCCTTGGAAGACCTGGGCGGTATCCGGTGCAGGGTCCGGCTCAGAAAGCCCCAGCGGGTCACGCTGCACTCGTGGAGTTTCTCCCAGCTCGGCGAGTTCATCGCCTACAAGGCGCGCCGGGCCGGGGTGGTCGTGGTGCACGTCGATCCTCGCAACACCTCCCGCGGGTGTTCGGCGTGCGGCCATATCGACAAGAGCAACCGCCCCGACCAGGCGACATTCAGATGCACCTCGTGCGGCTTCGCTGAGCACGCCGACGTGAACGCAGCCCGCAACATCGCCGCGCGCGGTGCGGCGGGCTGGGCAGTGAGTCACGCTGCCGACGACGCGGCCTGACCCATCACACCCAGTGGTGGCGAGGAGCTGCAAGCTCGGTCCCTTCAGGGCCGAGAAGCTGACGTGCTTCACCGCCGACTCGGGGGTCCCGGAGTTCCCGCCGCTGTCCCCGGACGAGATGCGGGACGCGTTCGCCGAGATCGCGTCGTTCGGCGGCCTCGCCGTCGTGCACGCCGAGGACCCCGCCGCCCTGACGGCCCCCGCCGGCGGGGGCTACGCCGCGTTCCTCGCGTCCCGCCCGCCCTCGGCCGAGCGCCGCGCGGTCGAACGGGTCGTGCGGCTCGCCGCGGAGACGGGCGTCCGCGCGCACGTCCTGCACCTCTCGGCGGCCGACTGCCTCGCCCCGCTCGCGGCGGCGCGGGCCGCCGGGCTGCCCGTCACCGCCGAGACCTGCCCGCACTACCTCGCCCTCACCGCCGACGACGTCGCGGACGGCGCGACCGCGTTCAAGTGCTGCCCGCCCATCCGCGACCCCGGCAACCGGGACGAACTGTGGCGGGGCCTCGCCGACGGCGTCATCTCGTGCGTCGTCACCGACCACTCGCCCTGCGCGCCCGAACTGAAACGCGGCGACTTCGCGTCCGCGTGGGGCGGCGTGTCGTCCCTCCAGCTCGGCCTGCCCGCCGTCTGGACGGCCGCGCGCGCCCGCGGCCACGGGCTCGCCGACGTCGTCCGCTGGATGTCCGCGGCGCCCGCCGCGCTCGCCCGCGTCCCCGGCAAGGGCGCCATCGAGGTCGGCCGGGACGCCGACCTCGTCGCCTTCGACCCCGACGCGGCGTTCACCGTCGACCCCGCCGCCCTCCACCACCGCCACCCCGGCACGCCGTACGCGGGCCGCGCCCTCACCGGCGCCGTCCGGACGACCTGGCTGCGCGGCGCGCCCGCCGGCGGCGCCCCGGCCGGCCGCCCGCTGACCCGATCGGAGACCGCGTGACCGGCTTCGCCGCGCTCCCCGACCTGGCCGTCCGGACGCTCGGCGGCTCGGTGCTCGCCGCCGGCGACGAGTCGTTCGCGGCGAAGGAGAACCTGATCAACCCGTGGGCGCCCGCGTTCCGCCCGGAGACGTTCGGGCCGAAGGGGCAGGAGTACGACGGGTGGGAGACGGCCCGGCGGCGCGGCCCCGGGCACGACTGGGCGCTCGTCCGGCTCGGCCTGCCCGGCGTGGTCCGCGGCGTCGTCGTCGACACCGCCTGGTTCAGAGGCAACTATCCGCCGCACGCGTCCGTCGAGGCGTGCCGCGCCGACGGGTACCCGGGCCCCGCCGAACTCGCGGACGCCGACTGGGTCGAGATCGTCCCGAAGTCGCCGCTGGGGGGCGACGCCGCGCACGCGTTCCCCGTCGACGCGGGGCGGCTGTTCACGCACGTCCGGCTGAACATGTTCCCGGACGGCGGCATCGCGCGGCTGCGCGTGCACGGCGAGGTCGTCCCGGATCCGCGGCTGCTGACCGGGCTCACGGTGGACCTCGCCGCCCTCGAGAACGGCGCGCGGGTGGTCGGGTGCTCGGACGCGTTCTACTCGTCGCCCGGCAACATGCTGCTCCCCGGCCTCGCCCGCACCCAGGCGGAGGGCTGGGAGACGGCGCGCCGCCGCGGCCCCGGGCACGACTGGGCGCTCGTGCGCCTCGCCGGCCCGGGCCTGGTCACGCTGGTCGAGGTCGACACGACGAACCTGAAGTTCAACGCCCCCGCCGAGGTCGCCGTCCGGGCGATGCGCGACGGCGGCCGGGCGCCCTCCCACGACGTCCTGCCGCGGACCCGGGTCCGGCCCGACACCCGCCACCGGTTCCGCGTGCCGCCCGTGGAGGCGTCCCTCGTGCGCGTGGACGTGCACCCCGACGGCGGCCTGGCGCGGCTCCGCCTGCTCGGCGAGCTCACCCCGGACGGCGAGCGGGCCGTGCGCGCCCGGTGGGACGACCTCGCGGGCGCGTGACCCGGGACGGCGTCAGGACGCGAACGCGCGCTCCCCGGGCACGGCGATCGTGCCCTGCGCGGCCGCGCACAGCCGCTCCGTCCCGTCGGCGGCGACCGCCGCGATGTCGCAGCGGCACACGACCCGGGTCCGGCCGGCGCGGACGATCCGGGCGTGCGCCCGCAGCAGCGTCCCGTGGGCGGGGCGCAGGTAGTCGATGGTGAACCCCGCGGTGATCAGCCGGGTCCCCACCACGCTCCCCGCGGCGAACGTCAGGGTGTTGTCCGCCAGGTAGCCGAGCACCCCGCCGTGCACGTGGCCGTTCTGCTGCCGCAGGCCGTCGTGGACGTCCAGTTCGAGCGTCGCCTCCCCGTCGCCGAAGGCGACCAGCCGCGCGCCGACGAGCGTGTTGAAGGGTTGCGCCGCCAGCACCTGCTGCGCGGTCGCCAGATCCACCGTCGTGTCCATGCCACCTCACTTCACTAGTGAAGTGAGAATGCCGGGCCGTCTCCCCGCGTGTCAACGCCCCACCGCGCGGGCGTCGCCGGCTCGCGGGGTCTGCCAGGATCGCGCTATGTCCGAGGCTGAGCCCGATCCGCGTCTGTTCTTCCTGCTGCAACGGGCGGCGCACCGGCTGCGCACGGTCGCCGACCGGCGCTGCCTCGCCGCCGCCGGGGTGACCACCGCCCAGCTCGGCGCGCTGCTCGCCGTACGGGAGGGGCCGGACGTCACCCAGCGCGGGCTCGCCCGCACCCTGGGGCTGCGCGAGTCGGCCGTGACCGCGCTCGTCGCCCGGCTCGTCAAGGCGGGGCTCGTGGCGCGGCGGGCGCATCCGCGCGAGCACCGCGCCGTGGTGCTGGAGCTGACCGCCGGCGGGCGCGCCGCGCTCCGCGCCGCCCAACCCGAGATCGACCGGTTCAATGCCGAGCTGCGGGAGCTCCTCGGGGACGACGGGTTCCTGCGCACCGCCGCCGCCATGCGCGACCTCGCCCACTGGGATCCCGGCGCCCCCGCCTGACCCGCCGCCCCGTGGGGCCGGACGGCACCGCGCTGCCGTGCCCGGCCGCCTACGGGATCACCGACCTCGCGTTCCGAACGTCCGGGACGAGCCCCTCGCCCGGGTCTGGACGGACTCGCCGGCCTTCAGCGCCTACCGGGGCACGAGCTGGATGACCGGCCCGTGCCGGGAGTGCCCCCGCCGCGAGACCGACTTCGGCGGCTGCCGCCGCCGGGCGCACGCCCTCACCGGGGACGCCGCCCGCACCGACCCGGCCCGCGCGCTCTCCCCGGACCACGGCCTCGTCCGGGACGCGGCCGCCGCCGCGGGCGGTCCCGGCCCCCCGTTCGTCCACCGCCGCCCCGGCGCGCTCCGGTGGCCCGGACGGCGGGCCGTCACGCCCAGCCCGCGGCGGGGGACGTCGTGAGGCCCGCGGCGTCGGCGGCGGCGTAGTCGTCGTCGATCAGGACGACGTCGCGGCCGGCGCGGTCCAGGAGGCTCGCGGCGATCGACGCCCGGTAGCCGCTCGCGCAGTGCACCCACAGCTCGTCGCCGGGAAGCTCGTCGACGAGGGCGCCGAGGGTGTGCAGCGGGACGCCGATCGAGCCGACGACGGCGCCGCGGGCGCGCTCGTCCGCGCGGCGGACGTCCAGGACGGTCGCGCCCGAGGGGACGTCGGCGAACGCGGCGGTGGGGTAGCCGGTGACGCTGCCCGGGGCGGCGGCCTCGGGCGGCCCGACGGCGGCGCCCGCCGGGCGCTCGATGCCGATGCGGACGAGCTGGCGCTGCGCCTCCGCGATCTGCTCGGGGGAGTCGGACATCAGGGTGATCGGGGCGCCCCAGGGGATCAGCCAGCCGATGTAGGTGGCGAACGGGCGGGAGAGCTCGACGCCGACCGTGCCCCGGACGTGGGAGGCGGCGTAGGCGGTGCGGGACCGCAGGTCGACGACCCATGCGCCGCGCGCGATGCGGGCGGCGAGCTCGTCCGGGGCGACGGGGGCGGGCGGGGAGAGGTCGGCGGGGCCGGCGCCCGCGATGTTCCGCTCGCCCATCTGGGCGTAGTAGCGCGGGTAGGCGGAGAGGCCCGCGACGAGGCGGTCGACGAAGGCGTCCTCGGACGGTTCGGTCAGCGCGTCGTTGCGGGCGCGTTCGTCGCCGAGCGTCCACACGGCGTCGTCGGTGGCGGGGGCGGACGAGCAGAAGCTGCCGAACCCGTGCGTCGGGTAGACGCGGGCGTCGTCGCCGGCGACGCCGGCGAGCCGGCGGGCGGAGCGGTACTGGGCGCGGGCGAGTTCGCGGGTGCGGGACCGGGCCACGAGGTCGGTGCGGCCGACCGTCCCGTAGAGGAGGGAGCCCCCGGTGAACAGGGCCGTCCCGCCCGGGCCGTCGACGGCGTAGGCGAGGTGGGCGTCGGTGTGGCCGGGGGTGGCGACGGCCCGGACGTGCAGGTCGCCGACGTCGAGTTCGTCGCCGTCGGCCAGCGGGCGGTGGTCGAACGCGAGGAGGGCGGACGCCGGGAGGCCGTGGTCGGCGCCGGTGGCGCGGGCCAGTTCGAGGCCGCCGGACACGTAGTCGTTGTGGACGTGCGTCTCCAGGACGAGCGCGCAGCGCACCCCGAGTCCGTCCAGGACGCGGGAGACGCGGTCGAGGTCGCGCTGCGGGTCGATGACGATGGCGTGCCCGCCGTCGTGCGCGACGTGGCTGCGGTCGCCCAGTGCGGCGGTCTCGATGATCTCGACGTCGGTCATGGTCGCCCCCTTCGACCGCCCGCCCGCGCGGCGGGCTCGTCCGATGAGGGGTACATGCCCGTCGAAACCGGGGCAATTCGGCCCCGCGGTCCGGAGCGGAGCGCGGGGCCGGAGCGGGGGTCAGGCCCCCTCGGCGGGCTCCTCCTCCAGGAGGTCGTCGAACTCGCCGTCCTTGACGCCCGCGATGAAGGCGTCCCACTCGGCCTCGGTGAAGTAGAGGATCGGGCCCTCGGGGTTCTTCGCGTCGCGCATCACGACGGCCCGCTCACCGAAGTCCTTGTGCCGGACGGGGACGTCGCCGCCGTCGACGAACTCGATGATGACCCCGTCGCTGAGGATCGGTTCCTGCTCGGTCACTGCACACCTTCTTCGTCCCGGCGCTGTCGGCGCCCAGCGTAGTCCGGGACGGGCCGGTCACACAGCGGAACGCCCCGGCCGCCCACGGTGGGGGGAGCGGCCGCCCGCCGCGGGGAGCGGCGGCCGGGGCGGGGCCTCGCGGCGGGGAGGAGCCCGCATGCCGGACTGTACGGGCGAGGACGATCGGCCACAATGAATCGCCTTCGAGGGCTTTTTCAGTGTGTATCCCGTTGTCGTCGAAGGGGCCGCCCGTCTCGGCGGAAAAAACCGCGAACGCGCGCCGGGGGATCGGCGAAGCGGGAGTGACCGACGCTCACAGCGGAAGGCACGACATGATCCCTGACCCCACGCGGGCGGCGTTCCCGGACCGCCCGCGTCCCCCTGATCCGCCGGGCGGGCGCGCATGACGGCGCCCGCCATCGACGGCGACACCGAGATCGTCCGGCGCTCGCTGACGGAACCGGAGTGCTTCGCCGCCCTGTTCGACCGGCACTACGCCGCGATCCACGGGTACGCGTCGCGGCGCCTCGGGCCGACGCTCGCCGACGACGTGGCCGCCGAGACGTTCTTGATCGCGTTCGACCGGCGCGGGAGCTACGACGCGTCCCGCGCGGACGTCCGGCCCTGGCTGTACGGGATCGCGTCCAACCTGATCGCGCGGCAGCACCGCGCGGAGGCCCGCCAGTACCGGGCGCTGGCCCGCGCCGCGGCTCCCGCCGCCGACGCCGGGCACGCCGACCGCGTCGCCGGGCGGCTCGACGCGCAGGCCGCGCGCGGGCCGCTCGCCAAGGCGCTGCGGAAGCTGTCGCGCGGCGACCGGGACGTGCTGCTCCTGGTCGCCTGGGCCGACCTCGGCGTGCAGGAGGCGGCCGAGGCGCTCGGCATCCCGGCCGGGACGGCCCGGTCGCGGCTGCACCGGGCCCGCAAGAAGATCCGTGCCGCACTGGGCGGCGGCTTCGACCTGGGAGAGGACACCATCCGATGAACGACATCGACGCCCTGCGCGAGGCGTGGGACGAGCCGGCGGCGCCCTCGTCCGCCGCCCGGACCGGCGCCCGCGCCGCCCTCATGGACCGCACCGCCGGACGCGCGCCCGCCGCGGCGCCCCGGCACGCCCCCGGCGGGCGCCTCCCCCGCCTCGGGATCCGGCTCGCCGCGGTCGGCGCGCTCGCCACCGCCGCCGTCGTCGGCGTGACGGTGCTCCAGTCGGGCGGCGTGGACGAGCACGGACGGCCGGCGCCGGTCGTCCCGGGCATCCCGGCGGGACCGGTCGCGAACGCGTCCGAGCTGCTGGAGCGGGCCGCGATGTCCGCGGAGACCCGCGCGTTCACCGCGCCCCGCCCCGACCAGTGGGTCTACGTCGAGTCGCGGTCGCGGCGCGGCGACACCCCCAACGGGCCCCTGTCGGACGACCCGGCCGACACGCGCACGAACAAGAGCTGGACGCGCGCCGACGGCAAGATGATCGCGTACATGGAGAACGGGCGGCTCGAACGGTCGCCGATGATCGCGGGGTCGCCGCCGTCGGACTACGCGAGCCTGGCGAAGCTGCCGACGGACCCGGACGCGCTGCTGACGTGGGTCTACGCGGACATGGGCGGGCTCGGCGAGACCGCCGAGGGGCGCTACGCGACGGCTTACACGACGCTCAGCGCGATCCTGCGGGACAACGTGCTGCCGCCGAAGCTGGAGGCGGCGGTGTTCCGGGCGATCAAGCAGATCCCGGACGTGACGCTCGTCGAGGGGCGCCTGGACATGTCCGGGCGGCAGGCGATCGCCCTCGGCCGGATCACCGAGGGGTACCTCCACGAGGAGATCCTCTTCGACCCGAAGACGTACGGCTACCTCGGTGAGCGGGCCGTCGCGATCAGGGAGCACTCGACGCGGGGAGAGGACGGGACCCTCGCGTTCCGCAAGGGCGACCTGATGCGGCTGACGGTCCAGGTGAAGACCGGGATCGTGGACGACGCCGGGCAGCTTCCGTAGCGCGGAACGCGACGGGCGGCCGGAGGCGGGTCCTCCGGCCGCCCGTCCGCGTTCAGTCGGCGAGGAGCCGCGCGGCGGCGATCTCCAGGCGGGCCTGGATCTCGTCGGCCCCGGCCTGCCCGCGCAGCATCTCGATCATCTCCATCGTCCAGACGGCGGTGAGCGCGCGCGCCATCACCCGCCGTGGGTCGTCCACGCGGGCGCCCGGCTCCGGCGCGCCGCTCTCGGGCGCGCCGCCGTCGGTCGCGCCGGTCTCGGGCCCGAGGGCGGCGCGCAGCAGCAGGCCGGTCATCCGGTCGCTGAAGTCGGTCTGGACGTCCGACAGCAGCAGCGACCGGATCAGCGCGGCGGCCAGCTCCGGCTCCCGCATCAGGCCGCGGGTGGCGCGCATCAGCGCCTCCACCGCCCGCTGCGGGGACGTGCCCGCGCGGGGCGGGCGGCGCTCGATGCTGCGTTCGAGCAGTTCGATCTCCTCGCCGACGACGGCGACGACGAGGTCGTCCTTCGACGGGAAGTAGCGGTAGAGGGTGCCGAGCGCCACCCCGGCCCGTTCGGCGACGGTGCGCATCTGCATGGCGTCGATGCCGCCGCGCGACGCGAGCGCGGCCGCCGCCTGGACGATACGCTTGCGCCGCTGGTGCTGGCTGCGGGACCGCGCGTTCTGGCCCGCCCGCCCGGCGGGCTGACCCGGGCTCTCGTCCTCGGCCACGGTCGGCTCTGCGGTCACGGTCCTCACATTCCCTTCGGGCGGGCCCGATCGCCCGCCGTGTCGCCCCCAGCCTACAACGGTTGCAAGAACCTGTTATCTGAACGGTCGGCGCAGGGTGCCGTGCGACCGTCCGTCGCCGTCCCGTCCACGCGGCCATGCTAGGTGAATCGCGCCCGAACGGGCGCCGATCAACCCTCTGGACACAAAGTAGAATCTGTTCTACTTTCGGCCGTGGGGTCGGCGCGGCCGGCCGCACCTCCTGGAAGGGAGCGGATGAGTGGACTTCAACCTCGACGAGACCCGGGGCGAACTCCGCGGCCTCGCCGCGGACGTCCTGGCGCGCGAGGCGACGGCCGAACGGCTGGAGGCGTTCGACGAGGAGCACGGCAAGGGCGGGCCCGCGTTCGACGGCGGCACCTGGAAGGCCCTCGCGCAGGCCGGGCTGCTCGGCGTCGTGCTGCCCGAGGACGTCGGCGGCGCGGGCCTCGGCCCGGTCGAGCTGGCCGTCGTGCTGCGCGAGGTCGGCGCGAAGGTCGCGCCCGTCCCGGCGTACGCGTCGCTGGCGCTCGCGGCGCTGCCGATCGCCCGGCACGGCACGGCGGAGCAGCGCGCGCTGCTCGCCCCGCTGACCGAGGGCGAGACCGTCCTGACCGGCGCGTACCGCGAGCCGGGCCCGGCCGGGGAGGTCGGGGCGACGGCCCGCCGGGACGGCGACGGCTATGTGCTCGACGGCGTCAAGACGTTCGTGCCGTGCGCCCGCGAGGCCGCGCGGATCCTCGTCCCGGCGCGGGTCGAGGGCGCGGGCGTCGGCGTGTTCCTGGTCGAGCCGTCGCGGGTCGCGATCACCGCGCAGCCGTCGGCGATCTCCGAGCCGCTGTCGCGGATCGCGCTGGACGGCGTCCGGGTCGGCGCCGACGCGCTGCTCGGCGGCCCCGACGCCGGCGCGGACGGCGCCGCGTGGGACACCCTGCGCCGGACGGCCGTCGCGGGGGCCGTCGCCGTCGCGTCCGGGGTGATCGAGGGCGCGCTCGACCTCACCAAGGAGTACGTGAAGACGCGCGAGCAGTTCGACCGGGCGCTCGCGCAGTTCCAGGCCGTCACGATGCAGATCGGCGACGTCTACATCGCCAAGCGCGCGCTCGACGTGGCCGTCTGGGCGGGCGTGTGGCGGCTCGCGGAGGGCGCGCCCGACGCCGACGAGGTGCTGGCGGTCGCCGCGTTCAACGCCTGCGAGCCCGTCGTGCAGGCCCTCTACACCTGCCAGCACCTGCACGGCGGCATCGGCCTGGACGTCACCTACCCGCTGCACCGCTACTTCGCCTGGGGCAAGCACTACGGGCACCTGCTCGGCGGCGCGGAGGACACCCTCGACACGATCGGCGCCCTCGTGCGGGTCCGGGAGGACTGAATGTTCATCGACCTGACCGACGAGCAGAAGAAGCTCCGCGCCGAGCTGCGCGAGTACTTCCGCGGCTGCCTGACCGCCGAGCAGGCCGAGGCCATCCGCCGCGACCCGTTCGGGCCCGAGTTCATGGAGCACACGCGGCGGCTCGGCCGCGACGGGATGCTCGGCGTCGCGCTGCCGAAGGAGTACGGCGGCCGCGGCTACGGCCCCGTGGAGCAGACGATCTTCGCCAACGAGATCGCGTGGGCGGAGGTCCCCTACCCGCTCATCACGCTGAACTCCGTCGCGCCGACGATCCTGCAGTACGGCTCCGACGCGCACAAGGAGTACTTCATCCCGCGCATCCTCGCGGGCGAGTGCCACTTCGCGATCGGCTACAGCGAGCCCGGCGCGGGCACCGACCTGGCGGCCCTGCGCACCACCGCCGTCCGGGACGGCGACCACTACGTCGTCAACGGGCAGAAGATCTTCACCTCCGGCGCCCAGCACGCCGACTACGTCTGGCTCGCCGCCCGCACCGACCCGGACGCCAAGAAGCACAAGGGCATCTCGATGCTCATCGTCGACTGCCGGGACCCGGGGTTCTCGTGGACGCCGATCATCACGATGGACGGCCGGCACCACACCAACTCGACGTACTTCGAGAACATCCGGGTCCCGGCCGACATGCTGATCGGCGAGGAGAACAAGGGCTGGGACCTCATCGTCAACCAGCTCAACCACGAGCGGGTCACCCTCGCCCCCGCCGGGAACATCGGCCACACCTACGACCGGTTCGAGCGCTGGGCCCGCACGGCGGACGGGCGGGGCGGCCGGCCGCCCATCGAGGAGCCCGCCGTCCGCCGCGCCCTCGGCCGGGTGTACGCCTACCTGCGCGTGAACGAGCTGCTGAACTGGCAGGTCGCCGCGAACCAGGACCTCGGCTGGCTCGGCGCCGCCGACGCGTCCGCCAGCAAGATCTACGGCTCGGAGCGGATGCAGGACGTCGGCCGGATCATCGGCGACGTGCTGGCCCGCTTCGGCGACCCGGGCGACCCCGCGACCGCCGACTTCATCGAGCGGCTCGACGAGGGCGTCAAGGGCGCCCTCGTGCTGACGTTCGGCGGCGGCGTCAACGAGATCCAGCGCGAGCTGATCTCGATGATCGGCCTCGGGCTGCCCCGCGCCCCGCGCTGACGTCCGGGGGAGGTGCCCGGCGCACCCGGCCCGCCCGCCGGCCCGCCCGTCGGCGGCGGGCGGACCGGGGTCAGCCGGGTGCGCGGACGGCGGCCAGGTCGGGCAGCCCGAACCGGCCGCTCATCTCCTCGAACGCGGTGACCTTGTCGTCCCCGTACCGGCGGACGTGCCGGGCGAACTCGCCCGCGGACACGAACCGGGGCGGGTCGCTCTTGCTGTGGAACTTGTCGGCGTACATGACGAGCTCCTCCTCGACCGTCTCCGCGAGGTAGTCGGCGACGGGGAGCGGCAGCCCCTGCCGGCGGACGTCCTCGCGGGTGAGGCCCACGCCGGTGTGGTGCGAGCAGAACCGGCACACGGCCTCGGGGAACCCCTCGTCGGCGAGGATCTCGTGGCCGAGGATCCCGTGCCGGATGTAGCCCGCGTGGTCGAGCACGCCGTCCGCGTCGTACAGCCGGTAGACGCCGATGTCGTGCAGGAGGCAACCGACGCGGACCAGCTCGGCGTCCACGTCGAGGGGGCGGCGCGCGAGCAGGTGCTCGGCGATGCGCCAGACGGTCTCGCAGTGCGAGTGGACGAGGTCGAACGCCTCCTGGGTCGGGGCGTACTTGGCGTGCAGCGCGCGAACGTCCTCGTCACTCAAAAGCCGCATTGCCGGATCTTAACAACCGATCGCGAGCTCACGAGGGAAGCGGCCGGGCCGCGTCGCTCGTACATGTCTATAACTGCTCCTTCTTATGGTTAGAAGAAGCATCTCTTGGACTTATGGCCGGTCCGGCTTCGATGATGGAGGCATGCCGAATCACGAGAAGGCCATGCGCCCCGAAGACATCACCCGCCTGTTCGTCGAGCGCTCCAACGCGGGCGACGCGGCCGGGGTGGCGGCGCTGTACGCGGAGGACGCCGTGCTGGCGTACCCACCGGGCGCCGTCACCGTCGGCCGCGAGGCGATCCGCGAACTGTGGGAGAAGGTCCTGGCGAACCGCCCACGCTTCGAGCCCGAGGAGCCGCTCCCCACGCTCGTCAACGGGGACATCGCGCTCACCTCGACGCCGCCGCGGGACGGCGCGGGCGCCCGGGCCCAGGTCGTCCGGCGGCAGCCCGACGGGAGCTGGCTGCGCGTCATCGACCAGCCGGAGTTCGTGCCGCCCGCGGGTTAGCCGGGGCTAGCGGGAGATCCGGTAGGTGAGGTGGGTGACCAGGTCGGTGCCCGGCGCGTCGCCGGACGCCCGCAGGGCGAGGTCGCCCACCCCGTCGAACAGCCGCGCGCCGCCGCCGAGGACCACCGGCGCCACGTGCAGCCGCAGCTCGTCGATCAGCCCGGCGGCGAGGTACTGGTCGATCGTCTGCGCGCCGCCCGCGATCGCGACGTTCCGGTCGCCCGCCGCCTCCCGGGCCCGGACGAGCGCCGCCGCGATCCCGTCGGTGACGAAGTGGAACACCGTCCCGCCCCGCATCGCCACCGGCTCGCGCGGGTGGTGGGACAGGACGAACACCGGCGCGTGGTACGGCGGCTCCTCGCCCCACCAGCCCGTCCAGTCCAGGTCCCACGCGCCGCGGTCGGGGGCGAACATGTGGCGGCCCATGATGTAGGCGCCCGCCGCCGTGATCTTCTCGACCGCGGCGGCGTTCCGCTCCCGCTGCTCGAACTGCCAGCGGTGCAGCCGCTCGCCGCCCTCGCCCAGCGGATTCCGCAGGCTCTGCTCCGGGCCCGCCACGTAGCCGTCCAGGGACATCGTGACGTCGCAGGTGACCTCGCCCATCGTGCAACCTCCGTTCGCGGCGCCCCTCGCGGGCGCCCTCGCCCATGGATCGGAGCCGCCGCCCGGTTCTCGACATCCCGCCCCGGAGAATGCTCCGGCCGCCGTGCCGATGACCCCATCCCTCGACGGGGCGGCGATAAACGTGCACGTCCCGGCTTGATATGCAAGTGGAAGCTTTCCTATGCTGGGGCGCGTGGCGGAAGACGTCTTCAAGGCCCTGGCCGATCCGACGCGGCGCACGATCCTCGACGAGCTGACCGAGCGCGACGGGCAGACCCTCTTCGAGATCTGCGGGCGGCTCACGACCAAGCACGGGCTCACGTCGTCCCGGCAGGCGATCAGCCAGCACCTCGCCGTGCTCGAGGCCGCCGGACTGGTCCGGACGCGGCGCGAGGGCCGCTACAAGTTCCACGACCTGGACACCGAACCGCTTGAGCGCATCGCCGACCGGTGGCTCAAGCGGAATGCGAGGCAGCGATGAAGATCTACATCACCAGCGTCTACGTCGACGACCAGGAGCGGGCCGAGCGCTTCTACACCGAGGTGCTGGGGTTCGTGAAGAAGACCGACGCCCCCGCCGGCGAGTACCGCTGGCTCACCGTCGTGTCCCCGGACGACCCCGACGGCGTCGAGCTCCTCCTCGAGCCCGACGCCCACCCGGCCGCCAAGCCGTTCAAGGAGGCGCTCGTCGCGGACGGCATCCCGCTCACGTCGTTCGCCGTGCCGGACGTCCGCGCCGAGTACGAGCGGCTGACGGGCCTCGGCGTCCGTTTCACGCAGGAACCGGTGGACATGGGGCCCGTCACGACGGCCGTCCTCGACGACACCTGCGGCAACCTCATCCAGATCGCCCAGCTGAACGGGTAGCGGTCAGGAGGGCGGCAGGAGGGTGCCCAGCGGGCCGAGGTCGAGGTTCAGCTCGTCCATCGTCAGGCCGTGGCGCTCGCAGAGGTCCTCCATCCGGTCGTAGAGCGTCATCAGCGTCATGCCGATCCGCTCCTCCTGCTCCTCGGTCAGGTCCCCCTGGTCGACGCGGTGCAGCGCCGTGCGCTCCATGAGCTGGCGCAGCAGCTCCACGACGGTCAGGACGAGCTTCACGAGGTCGCGCTCGACCGTCTCCGGGTCGGTGTTCAGCCGCTCGGCGACGGACGGCACCCGCGGCTCGCCGGGCGGGGCGGGCAGCAGCTCGAACGCGCGGGCGGCGGCGTCGGCCACCCCGTCCAGCCGCAGGTCGCCGGGCGGGGCGGGACGGCCGGGCGGGGCGGGACCCCGCCGTTCGGGGCCGCCGGGACCGCCGGGACCGCCGGTGGCGGGCCGGCGTCCCGGCGGGGTCGGGACGGACCTGTTCGTATCGGTCTCGGTCGGGACGCGCTTCGGGTCGGGCCGGGCCGGTTCGGCGGGCCCGGCCGGGTCGGGGGCGTCGGCGGCGGGTTCGTGCACAGAGATCACCAAGGGGCCGGGTCGTCGGGCGTGACGGAATGGATGACGGCGCGCAGGTTGATCCGGACGAGGTCCACGTCGGCGATCGACAGCACCAGGTCGCCGGTCAGCACGGCGCCGCTGTTCAGCAGCCGGTCCAGCAGGTCGATCAACGCGACCTGGTGGCCCGCGAGGGCCGGCTCCTCGTCGAACCCCCGCAGCAGGACGTCATCGCCCACGCCGGTCCCCGTCCTCCGCGCGCGGGGCGGGCGGCGAGGCGAAGCTGTACGGCGCCCACGGGCCGGTCACCTCGACGCGCACGCCCGGCAGGTCCCGGGCCGCCTCCCGGATGGCCGCCGCGAACGCGTCGGTCGTCCCCTTCGGCACCAGGTACGCCTCGTTCGTGATGTTGCGGCCCTCCCCGGTGGCGAGTTCGCCCTGCTGCGGGCGGTGCACCACCCGGTCCACGGCGTGCGCCGCGGCCACCTCGCGGACCCGCGCGGAGGTCTCCGCCGCCTCGCGCGCCGCGTCCTCGTGCCGGGTGCGCTGCGCCTTGCGCCGCTGCAGGTAGGCCCGGCCCGGGTTGGTCCCGCCGCCGTCAGGCCGCGCGGCGTCCGGCCGGGCCGGGGCGGACGGGGCGCTCCGCGGGCCCGGCGGCAGCGCGTACACCTTCACGCCGCACTCCAGGTGCCCGGCGAGCCGCTCCAGCAGCGCCGTGAACTCGGGCCCCGACTCGTCCAGCATCGCCGCCACGCGCGCGTCGTCGCGGTAGACGGTCGCGAGCCGGAGCGGCAGGACGGTGACCGCGCGGAACAGGGTGTCGACCACCCCGTGGTGGGTCCGCGCGATCACCTCCAGCCGTCCCAGGTCCTCGAGCTGGGCCTTGAAGCCCTCCTCGCCGAACTGCGCCTCCGGCACGCTCGAGACCACCGCCGCGAGACCGCCCGACTCCACGGTGTGGACGGGCCGGTCCAGCAGGCCCGTGAGCCGCGGCACGGCCCGCTCCAGCTCCGGGACGCGCGGCCCCACCGCGTACACGTAACTCAGCTCGGCCGTCGTCGTCGGGGTCGGTGCGACGGTCATCGGGTGTCCTCCTCCCGGTCGGCGGCGGGCAGGCCGGCCACCTCGCGCAGCCGCTCCAGCTCCTCGCGCAGCCGCGCGTTCTCCTCCGCCAGCGAGTCCCGCCCGCGCGGGGTGCCCGCCTGGACGGCGGGCCGCCGCGCGTGCGAGCTGAGCGACGGGTCGTGCTCCCACCAGTCGATGCCCATCTCCTTCGCCTTGTCGACGGAGGCGACGAGCAGGCGGAGCTTGATGGTCAGCAGCTCGATGTCGAGCAGGTTGATCTGGATGTCGCCGGCGATCACGACGCCCTTGTCGAGCACCCGCTCCAGGATGTCGGCGAGGTTCGCCGACGAACCGCCGTCGCGGGCCGCGTACGGGCTCACGCCGGTGGAGGGCCCCATGCGGCCCGCGAGTGAGTCGGACATGTCACACCAGCCTCGTCCGGTCGTCGTCCTGCGCCGCGGCGGCCGCGTCAGCGGCGGCCGGCCCCGGCCCGTTCGCGCTCATCGTCGATCTCCTCGTCGGGCTCCTCCTCGTACTCCTCGTCCCGCTCGTCGTACTCGGCGTCCTCGGGCCCGTACTCGTCCGCGGGCTCCTCGTCCGGCTCGTCGTCGTACTCGTCGGTCTCGTCGGTCTCGTCGGTCTCGTCGAGGTCGCGGGGCTCGTCGTCCCCGTCCCCCTCATCCCGCTCGTCCCGCTCGTCGTACTCGGACTCCTCGGCGCCGGCCTCGTCGGCCTCGTCGGCCGGTTCGTCCGCGTACCCGTCGTCCTCGTGGACGTCCTCGTGCGCGCCCTCGGAACCGCGCTCCTCCTCTTCGCGGGCGCGTTCCTCCTCCTCGACGGCGTCGTCGTGCTCCACGACGACCTCGCCGTCGCGGATCTCGCCGCGCCAGCCGTCCGTGGCCTCGCCGCGCATCGTGATGAACTTGCGGTACAGCTTCAGGTCGAGCCGGGCCCGGCGGCCCTGCGCCCGCCAGATGTTGCCGGTCTTCTCGAACAGCCCCTTGGGGAAGTACTCGAGCACCAGCAGCACGCGGGTGAGGTCGTCGGTGATCGGGTGGAACGTCACCACGCCCTTGACCGTGGCCTTCGCGCCCTCGGACGTCCAGGAGATGCGCCGGTCCGGCACCTGCTCGGTGACGGTGGCCTGCCAGCTCCGCGTGGACTTGGCGACCTTCGCCGTCCAGTTGCTCTTGGTGTCGTCGGCCCGGTCGACGCTGACGACGCCCTTCGCGAAGGACGCGAACTCCTGGAACTGCGTCCACTGGTCGTAGGCCGTGCGCACCGGGACGCCCACGTCGACGTCCTCGATGATGACGACGCTCTTGGACTTGCCGCCGCCGCCCTTGCCCTTCTTGCCGCCCCCGCCGAACATCGACTTCACGCGGTCCTTCAGCATGGAGCCGCCGGCCTTGACGGCCGCCTGCGCGGGCGACTTCCCGTCGCCGATGGCCTGCCCGCCCCTGGCGAGCCCGCCCAGCAGCCCGCCGGGGGAGCCGCCGCCCTCGGCGAGTCTCCCGGCGCCCTGGCCGATCCGCTCGCCCAGGCCCGACACGGCCTTCAGCGCGCGTGCGTGCAGGTAGGACTGCAGCTCGGTCTTCAGCCGGTCGGTCGCGGGGTCGCCGGCCAGGTCGTCCTTCAGCTTGCTCATCGTCGACTCAGCCATCGGCGTCTCCGGCCCGGTCGGCGGCCTTCCGCCGGCCGCCGGACGCCGCCTTGCGCGCCGTCCCGGCGGTCTTGCGGGCGGTGGACCGTCCGGCCGACCGCCCGGCCGACGCCGCCTTGCCCGCCGGCCGGCGCGCGGCCGGCTCGGCGGCCTTGGACGCCTTCGCCGGCGCGGCCTTGCGGGCGCCGCCGCGGCGCTTCCCGTCGTCCGCGTTCCCCTCGGGGGTGTCCCCCTCGGGGGCGTCCGCGCCGGCGTCCGTGTCCTCGCGCGCCGTGTCCGGCTCGGCCCCGCCGCCGTCCCGGCCGCCGCGGCCGAGCGGGTCGCCCAGGTCGAGGGTGCGCTCGTGGAGCGTGTCGGCCAGGGTGTTCGCGCGCTGGGTGACCGCGGACGTCAGCGCCGTCCGGGTGCCGTCGACCAGGTCCTTGCGCACCTGGTCGCTCAGCCCGCTCACCAGCGGCGACGCCGCCGCGAGCCGGGACAGCTCGCGGGGGTCGAGGCTGATCTTCTTGCCGGCCAGGAACATGCCCAGCCCGATCGCCATCTTCGCCTTCTTCGTGCGCCCGAGGAGGTAGCCCCCCACGAGCGCGACGGCTATCTTCGCGTTGCTCTGCATCTCATCTCGTTTCCGTGGTCGTGCGGCCGTCGCCGCCGATCTCGCGCCACCGCTCCTCCAGCCAGGCCAGCCGGTCCAGCAGCTCGTCCTCGCGGCGGTCGAACTCGTCCTCGTCGATCCGGCCGTCGAGCAGCGCCTGCTCCAGCTCGCGCAGCTCGGCGCGGACCGGCGCGGGGTCGTAGTACTCCCGCTCGGCGGTCTGGACCACCTGGTCCAGGACCCAGCCGACGCCCCGCACGGGGGCCAGCGGGAGGGTCAGCACCTGCGTGATCAGGCCCATGCCGGTCCTCCGGTCAGACGAAGCTGTAAGGCGGCAGCGGCCCGTGCAGGGTCAGCGCGTACCCGGCGCCGCGGCGCTCCTTCTCCGCCTCCACGAGCCGGGCGAACTCGGTCGCGCGCGCCCGGTCCACGAGGAAGGACACGGCGAGGAAGTGCTCGCCGCGCGCCTCGCCCGCCGCGACCTCGGCGGCCGCGGGCGCGAGCGCGTCCACGATCTCCCGAGCGTCGGCGTCGTTGCGCCGCACGATCTCCTGGGAGATCAGCTCGCCGAGCGCCATCCGGTCGCCCTGCGCGGACGGGTTCTGGCGGGTGGCCTCGTTGAGCCGCCGGGCCTCCGGCGACTCGGTGAGGATCTCGCGCAGCACGTCGTCCTGGTCGCGGCCGCACCGGAGGTGGTACTCGACGCGGCCGGAGAGCCGCTCCAGCGTCGCCGCGTAGGTGTCGGCGTTCTCGTCGAGGGCGCCGGCGACCTCGTCGTGGCTCGGGGCCACGAAGCCGAACCGCATCGGCAGGACGGCGCCGTCCTCGAGCAGCCGCTCCAGGACGGCCTGGTGCGCGAGCACCTCGCGCCGCTTCGGCCGCAGGTCGGCGGGGG
Organism: Actinomadura rifamycini DSM 43936; assembly: GCF_000425065.1. Taxonomy (GTDB): domain Bacteria; phylum Actinomycetota; class Actinomycetes; order Streptosporangiales; family Streptosporangiaceae; genus Spirillospora; species Spirillospora rifamycini. The sequence continues at coordinate 52,998 of NZ_AULB01000008.1, read as the reverse complement.
CGTCGCTGACCACCGCCTTCAGCGACCGTCCGGCGACGGTCGTCGGCGGCCCGGCGGACTCGCCGATGGCCTTCAGGTCGTCGAGGCGGTGCGGGTGTTCCGCATCCGTGATCGCGTAGACGTACACCGGCATGGTCGCTTACTCGCCTTCCTTGCGCCGCGGGCTCCGGCGGGCGGTGGACGACGAGGACGAGCGGCTCTTGCGCTCGGCGGGCTCCTCCTCGTCGCCGTCCCGGCCGCGCTGCAGCGACTCGCTGAACGCCTCGACCGCGCCGGTCAGCGCGCCCTTCGACTTGCCCTTGGCGCCGCTCTCCACCGAGTCGCCGACGATGTCGGTGAGCTGCGTCGGCGCCTTGCGGCCGGACTCCAGGTCGAGCCGGTTGCAGGCTTCGGCGAAGCGCAGGTAGGTGTCGACGCTGGCCACGACGACCCGCACGTCGATCTTGAGGATCTCGATGCCGACCAGCGAGACCCGGACGAACGCGTCGATGACCAGTCCCTTGTCGAGGATCAGTTCGAGGACGTCGTAGAGGCTCGAACTCCCTCCACCGGAGGAGGGGCGCGCCTGCTGCTGTTGCATGACGGTCATTGGGGGGCTCCCTTCGTATGGCGCTGGGTCCGTAGGGGAGTCGCCGCCCGCTCGGGGCGGCCGCCCTCAGGCCCGGTCCAGCTGTCCGCGCGCGTACCGCCGCGTGCGCTCGTACCCCATGAGCTCGCCCCGCTGGTCGAGCGTCACCCGGTAGGTCGCCATGACGCTGGAGGTGTCGGGGATCCGTTCGATCTCCACGACCTCCACGTCCGCGACCCACCCGCCGCCGTCCCGCGGCTGAAGCGCCGAAACCGAGTCCGGCTGGGCGCCGAGCAGCTCGGTGAGCTGCACGGCCGCGCCGCGGATGGCCTCGCGGGCGGAGACGCGGGGCGCGTCCCGTCCGTCCTCGCGGGAGGTCTCCGAGGCGCCGCGGTCCTCGCCGTCGTCCTGTTCGTTCTTCGCCATGGTTTCCTCGGAAATCGGGGGCAGGGGGTTGTCGGCGGCCACGTCTTCTGTTAGTGGCGGACGGCCCCTTCGTACCCGCTCCACGAAATCCACACCTCTCGGTCAAATCGGTCTTGAGATGACCTTGACCGGGCCGGGTCGGGACGGCATGGGGAACGTGCGCGCAAAGGCGCATGCAGGGGGAATCGCGGATGTCCCGGCGGAGCCGCCGTTCCGAGACGGTGTGATGCGGCTCATACAGGCGGCTCGCGCACGCCGCTCATAGGGGCGGCTCGTGCAGGCGCCGTTCGCAGCGAGGTCCGCCCCGCACCCGTCTCGACGGGTGCGGGGCGGACCTCGCTGCGTTCTCTTCCGCCGCCGGTCGTCAGGCGGGCGGGTTCCAGTCGACGACCGGGGCGGCCTGCCGCAGGACGACGTTCGGGCCGAGCCGGCCCGCCGCCCGCATCGCCGCGTCGCGGAGGGCGACCCTCAGCGGGTCGTCCAGCCGGGTGAGGCGGGAGATCCGCCTCGACTTCGCCATGACCATCGCCGTGCGGGCCAGCCGCGCGCCGGTGTACCCGGCCGGGCCGCCGCCCTTCGTGACCTCGTGGGCCAGCACGACGGCGTCCTCGATCGCCTGGCAGGCGCCCTGGCCGAGGTTGGGGGTCATGGGATGGGCGGCGTCTCCGAGCAGGACGATCCGGCCGCGGTGGAGGGCCGGGAGCGGGCGCGGCAGGGAGGAGATGTCGTTGCGCAGGATCGTCGCCGGATCGGCCTGCCGCAGCAGGTCCGGGATCGGGTCGTGCCAGGAGCCGAAGAGGCGCAGCAGTTCGCGCCGCTCGTCCGGGGCGGCCGTGCCGGGGCGCGCGGGCGCGGTGGCGTAGCAGTAGACCCGGCCGTCGGCGAGCGGGTTGACGCCGAAGACCAGCCCGCGGCCCCAGGTCTCGGAGGCCGCGCCGCTTTCGCGCGGGTCGGCGGTGAGCAGGCGCCATGCCGTCAGGCCGGTGGGGCGGGGTCCGGGGCGGCCGGGGAAGAGGGCGGCGCGCACCGCGGAGCCGATGCCGTCGGCGGCCACGACGAGGTCCGCGCTCTCCTCGCCCGCCGCGGTCGCGACCGTCCCGCCGGGGGACGCGGACCCGACGGCGACGCCGAGCCGGATCTCCGCCGGGTCGAGGAGGTCCCGGAGCAGGCCGACCAGGGTGGCGCGCGGGATCACGACGGTGGGGTCGCCGAAGCGCTCGGCGGCGGCCTCCGCGCTGGTGCGGCTCAGCCAGGCGCCGTCCGGCCGCCGGATCCCGCCGTCGCCGGCGAACGCGGCGAGCGCCCGGACCCGGTCGCCGACGCCGAGGACGTCGAGGGCGCGCAGCGCGTTGGGCATGACGGCGAGGCCCGAACCGACCGGCTCCAGCGCCGGGGACCGTTCCAGGACGCGGACTGTCCAGCCCTGGTCCTTGAGCGCCGCGGCGGCGGCGAGGCCGCCGATCCCGGCGCCGATCACGATCGCTTTCACGAGAACTCCTCACTACGTCCGTAGTGAGGAGACTACGTCTGTAGTGGAGACTACGCAAGTAGTGTGTCGCCATGAGATCGCCGCGCGCCGAGCTGGTCGCCGAGACCGCCATCACGCTGCTGGCCGAGCGCGGGATGCGCGGGCTGACGCACCGGGCGGTGGACGAGGCCGCCGGGCTGCCCCCGGGCGCCGCCTCCAACGTCGCGCGCACCCGCGCGGCGCTGCTGGCGCTGACGCTGGAGCGCCTGAACGAGCTGGAGGAGCGGCAGTTCGCCGCGGTGTCCGTCGACGATGTCCCCGCGGACCGGGAGGGCGCGGCCGACCTGGTGGCGCGGCTGCTGCACGGGCAGATCACCCGGGACCGGCGGCGCACGCTGGCGCGCTACGAGCTGGCCCTGGAGGCCACCCGCCGTCCGGAGCTGCGGGGCGCGTACGACGCGAGCGGCCGGCATTTCGCGAGGCCGGCGGTGGCGCTGATGGAGGCCCTCGGGTCCGCCGATCCAGAGGCGGACGGGCGCCGGCTCGTCGTCTTCGCCGAGGGCGTGATGTTCTACGCGCTCGCGGGCGCCGGCGACGACCCGACGATGGACGGGCTGCGGCGCGACGCGGCCCGGTTCCTCGCCGGCCTGCTGGGCTGAGCGGGGTCAGAGCGTGTTGAGTTCGCGTTCCAGGATCGCGAAGGCGGCGTCGACGGCCTCGGTGAGGGACGTGTAGCCCATCCCGGGGGAGTGCAGGGCCTCGGCGGCCGTGCGGAAGGCGCCCGTGGCGGTGGCCGCGACGAGGTGCGGGCGCAGGTCGGTGGCGGGGTCGAGGCCCATCCGCTCGGCGATGACCTCGGTGAGCAGCATCTGCTTGCGCGCCGCGTGCTCCAGGCTGCCGGCCGACAGGGCGGGGCTGTCGGTGGTGATCGAGATCAGGCACTCGAACCGCTCCGGCGTGAAGCCGAGCGCGCCCGTCTCGCAGGCGCGGGAGACCTGGACGACCGTGCGGCGCAGCGCCGTCATGATCGGCTCGTCCGCCGGGCGCTCGGACAGCAGGCGCAGGACGGCGCGGAGCTGCTCGTCCTGGAAGGTGAGCGCCACGTCCTCCTTCGAGGCGAAGTAGCGGAAGAACGTGCGGGACGACACGTCGACCGCGTCGGCGATCTCCTCGACGGTCGTCGCGTCGTACCCCTTCTCGGCGAAGAGGGCGAACGCGGCGTCGACGAGGGCCTCGCGGGTGCGCTGCTTCTTGCGCTCCCGGCGGCCGGGCGGCCGGGCGTCGGGGACGGTCGCGGTCATGGGCGAATCCTAACGGCCGGGTAGTGGCAGGTAAAGCGACTGAGGCCGACTATTGGCATTTTGTGACTGATGTCGCGCTGTGACTCGCGGCGCTTGACGACAACTGTCATGCCATGACACTTTGAGGGGGTTGCCGATCGGGAGGACGAAGGATGACGCAGGTACTCGAGAAGCCGGTGCGGCCGCGGGAGCGGGCGGGGCGGGGGCATCCCTGGCTCACGCTGCTCGCGGTCGCGCTGGGCGTGATGATGGTCGGGCTCGACGCGACCGTGGTGGCCATCGCCAACCCGGCGATCGCGCGGGAGTTCGGGGCCGACCTGTCCGGCCTCCAGTGGGTGACCAACGCGTACCTGCTGGCGCTCGCCGTGACCCTGATCCCGGCCGGGAAGATCGCCGACCGGTTCGGACGCCGCCGGACGTTCCTGGCGGGCGTCGTCGGGTTCGCCGCGTCGAGCGTCCTCATCGGGGTGTCCGGCGGGCTCGGCATGGTGATCTTCTGGCGGGTCGTGCAGGGCTTCGCGGGCGCGCTGCTCCAGCCGGCGAGCCTGGCGATCCTGCGCAACACCTTCCCCGCCGAGCGGCTCAACACCGCCATCGGCGTCTGGGGCGCGACGGTCGGCGTGTCGATCGCCGGCGGCCCGATCGTGGCCGGGCTGCTGGTGGAGAACGTGAGCTGGGAGTCGGTGTTCTTCGTCAACGCGCCGCTGGGGCTGGTCGCGCTGGCCGTGGGCCTGTGGGTGATCCGCGAGTCGCGGGACGAGGACGCGGCGGGGCGGTTCGACCTCGCCGGGGTCGCGCTGCTGTCGGGCGCGCTGTCCGCCCTGGTGTGGGGCCTGATCCGGGCGGGCGAGGACGGCTTCGGGGACCCCGTCCCGCGCGTGTCGTTCGCGGCGGCGCTGGTGCTGTTCGCGGTGTTCGTCTGGAACGAGCGGCGGGCGGAGAACCCGCTGCTGCCGCTGAGCCTGTTCCGGTCGGTGTCGCTGTCGGCGGCGACCGGGCTGATCGTCCTCGGCTTCTTCGCCATGTTCGGCACGATCTTCTTCATCACGCTGTACCTGCAGCAGGTGCACGGGATGAGCCCCGTCGACGCGGGCGTCCGGCTGCTGCCGATGACGGCCGTGTTCATCGTGGCGTCGCCGGTGGCGGGCATGCTGACCAGCCGGTTCGGGCCGCGCGTGCCGCTGGCGCTCGGGATGGCGTCCACCGCCGCCGCGCTGCTCGGGCTGTCGCGCGTCGGCGCCGCCGCGCCCTACGCCGAGCTGTGGCCGTGGTTCGTGCTGATGGGGCTGGCGTTCGGCATGGTGATCGTCGCCGGGACGGAGGCGATCGTGGGCAACGCGCCGCCGCGGCTCGCGGGCGTCGCCGGGGGCCTGCAGCAGACGGCGTCGCAGGTCGGCGGCGTCCTCGGCACCTCGGTGCTCGGGGTGCTGCTGTCCACCCGGGTCGGCGACGTGCTGTTCGGGCGGCTGACGGAGGCGGGCGTCCCGGACGCCGCCGCCCGGAGCCTCGCCGGGCAGGAGGGCATCGTGGCGCAGGGCGTCGCGCCGGTCCCGCCCGGCACGCCGGGGCCCGCCGCCGACGCGATCACGACCGGCAGCCACCTGGCGTTCATGGACGGCTTCCAGACGTCGCTGACCGTCGCCGGGGCCGTCGCCGCCGCCGCGGTGCTCGCGGCGCTGCTCGTCCGGCGGGGCTCGTCCCCGGTCGAGGGCGCGGCGGCCCTGTAGCGCGGGCGGGCGCGGGTCAGCCCGGGTTCGGCGCGGGGTTCGAGGTGGGGCTCGGCGTGCCGGGCGGCGTCGGCTCCGCCGACGGCGGGGGCGTCCCGGTGTCCGGGGGAGAGGTCGGGGGCGCGGAGCCGTCCGGGGGAGTCGGCTCCGGCGGGGCCGACGGGGTGCCGTCGGACGGCGGGGCCGACGACGGCGGGGCCGACGGGGACGGCGTGCCCTTCCCGCCGCCGTCCGCGGGCGACTTCTCCGGTGCGGGCTTCGAGGCGGGCGCGGGGGCGCGGCGCTCGGTGCTCCCGCCCGCCGCCCCGCCGGACGCGCCGCCCGCCGGACCCGCGGCCGGGCCGCCGGCCGGCGCGCCGCTCCCGGCGGGCCGCCGCGCGTCGCCGTACGGGCTCGCCACCCCGGCGGGACCGGAGTCGGCGGCGGCCGGTTCGCGGCCGGTGCCGTTGGGGGAGACGGACGCGGGCTGCGTGCGGCCCTCGCCCGACGAGGGGACGATCGTGGACGACGACCCGGCGCCCCGGGCGGTCGGCCACGACGCGAGCAGGCCGATGACGGCGGCGGCCGAGGCCGCGACGCCCGCGGCGGCGCCGAGGCCCCGCGACCAGGCGCCCGAGAGTCCGCGCCGGGTGCGGCGGTCCTCGGCGGGGGCGTCCCGCCCCAGCACCACGAGCGGGATCGGGGCGGTCACCGTGGGGACGTCCCGCCGCGCCTCCTCCTCGCAGGCGGCGAGGACCCGCTCGCGCAGCCAGCCGGGCGCGTGCGCGGGCGCACGCCGGGCCAGCAGCTTCGGCAGCTTGCCCTTCTCGAACGCGGTGATGAGGTCGAGCCGCGGTTCGGTGGTGCCGCGCATGAGGATGTCGAGGACGGCCCGTTCGAGCCGGGCCCGCGCGGTCGCGACGAGCTGCGCCGCGGTGTCGGGGGCGACGCCGAGCAGCCGGGCGATGTCGGGGACGTCCAGCCACTCGCCCGCCTGGAGCAGCAGGGCCTCGCGGTGGTCGGAGGGCAGCGCCGCGGCGGCGCGCAGCAGCGGGTCCGGGTCGGCGAACAGGGGTCCGCCGCGCGGGGCGAACGCGCCGCGGTCGGCGCAGACCGTCCGGGCGAGGGAGTACAGCCACAGGACGCCGTCGCCGCGCGGGGGCCGGTGGACGGCCGCGGCGAACGCGTCGCCGAGCGCGGCGGCCGCGACCTGGTCGCCGACGAGGGACCAGCAGTACGCGTAGAGGCGGTCCGCGTGCGCGTCGTAAAGCGAACCCGTGTCTGCGCGCATGTGACCTCCACGTCGTCCGCCTGCGGGGCCGGTGCCCGGTCTCCCGCACGATCGGCCCGATCGCTCGGAACCCATCCTTCGGCAGGCGCGCACACCGGTGGTGATCGGGACTGTAGCGCGTCCAGTCAAGAGGTGAGAAGTCCGGTAATGGGTGATTCGCGGAATGCCACGGACGGTGATCGGGACGCGTGCGAACCGTGATGTTCACGGAGATTTCAGGAAGATCATGAAAATCGCCGGATATCTGATGCGGTTCAGCAGGGAAGGATCCGAACCCGTCGACCGACCAGAGGAGTCAAGGGTGACCCGGCTGACCGTGGACGACGTCTACCAGCACATACACGGGGTCTGCTTCAAGACCGGCCCGCCCGGGACGGTGGGCGCCGAGACCGAGTGGTTCGTGGTCGACGCCGCCGATCCCGCCGCGCACGTCCCCGCCGCGAAGGTCCGCGCCCTCATGGACGCCGACGCCGCCGCGGCCGGGCCGCCGGCCGGCGGCAGCACCGTGACCTACGAACCCGGGGGGCAGCTCGAACTCAGCTCCGCGCCCTACCCCGGCCTGTCCGCCCTGCACGCCGCGCTCGCCGGCGACATCGCCCGCGTCCGCGACGTCCTCGCCCCGGCCGGGCTCGCCCTCGCCGGGCACGGCGTCGACCCCGTCCGCCGTCCCCGCTTCCAGGCCGAGCACCCCCGCTACCGCTGCATGCGCGACTACTTCGTCTCCGGCGGGTTCCCCGACGCGGGCGAGGCCATGATGTGCTCCACCGCGTCCGTGCAGGTCTGCGTCGACATCGGCGCCGACCGCGCGGACGCCGCCCGCCGCTGGCGGCTCGCCCACGCGCTCGGCCCCGTGCTGGTCGCCGCGTTCGCCAACTCGCCCGTCCGCGCCGGGCGCCGCACCGGGCTCCGGTCGTCCCGGCAGGGCATCTGGACCGAGCTCGACCCCTGCCGCACCCTCCCCGTCCTGCGCGACGGCGACGGCGACCCGGCCGAGGCGTGGACCCGGTACGCGCTGGACGCCCGCGTGATGCTCGTCCACACCGCGTCCGGCGAGTGGGTGTCCGACCCCGGCATGTCGTTCCTGGAGTGGCTCGGCAAGGGCGAACCCGGCCCGGACGACCTGGCCTACCACCTGTCGACGCTGTTCCCGCCCGTCCGGCCGCGCGGCTGGCTGGAACTGCGGATGATCGACGCGCTGCGCGGACCGTACTGGGCCGTCCCGGTCGCCGTCGTCGCCGCGCTGCTGGACGACCCGGCGGCGTCGGCGCTCGCCGAGGCCGCCGCCGAACCGGTCGCGGACCGCTGGGCCGAGGCCGCGCGGTCCGGCCCGGCCGACCCGCCGCTGGCCGCCGCCGCCCGCGCCTGCTTCGCCGCCGCGCTCGACGCGCTGCCCCGGCTCGGCGCGGCCGGGCTCGTCCTGGCGGCCGCCGCCGACGCAGGCCGGGCCTGCGAGCGCGGCCGCTGCCCCGCCGACGACCCGGCCGAGCACACCACCGTCCACGAGGAGGACCCGGCATGCCCCCTGTGACCCGGACCGAACCGGTCCGCGACGAGGACGCCCTCAAGGAGCTGATCGCGACCGAGCTCGGCGCGTCCCGCGACCGCAGCCTCGGCCTCACCACCGACGTCCTCGCCGAGGACGACCTGGTCGCGCAGGTGTCGCCGCTGATGTCGCCGCTCGTGTGGGACCTCGCGCACGTCGGCAACTACGAGGAGCTGTGGCTGCTGCGCGCGGCGGCGGGCGCCGACGCCATGCGCCCGGAGATCGACGGGCTCTACGACGCGTTCGAGCATCCGCGCGCCGCGCGGCCGTCGCTGCCGCTGCTCCCACCGGACGAGGCCCGCGCGTACATCTCGACCGTCCGCGCGAAGGTACTGGACGCGCTGCCGTCCGTCCCGTTCGACACCCCGGACCCGCTCACCGGCGGCGGATTCGTGTACGGGATGGTCGTCCAGCACGAGCACATGCACGACGAGACGATGCTCGCCACCCACCAGCTCCGCGCGGGCGCCCCCGCGCTCCTCGACCCGCCCGGCGGGACCGTCCGGGAGCCCGGCGCCCGAACGCGGGACGAGGTGCTGGTCGAGGGCGGCCCCTTCCAGATGGGGACGTCGGACGAGCCGTGGGCGTACGACAACGAGCGCCCCGGGCACATCGTCGACGTGCCGTCGTACTACATCGACGCCGAACCGGTGTCGAACGCCGCCTACACGCGGTTCATGGACGACGGCGGGTACGACGACCCGCGCTGGTGGACGCCCGCCGGATGGGAGTGGCGCAACGGCAGCGGGAAGCGGTCCCCGGCGTTCTGGCGGCGCGAGGGCGGGCAGTGGCTCCGCCGCAGGTTCGGGCGCACCGAACCCGTCCCGCCCGGCGAGCCCGTCCAGCACGTGTGCTGGTACGAGGCGGACGCCTACGCGCGGTGGGCGGGCAAGCGGCTGCCCACCGAAGCCGAATGGGAGAAGGCCGCACGCTGGGACCCCGCCGTGCAGAGGTCCCGCAAGTACCCGTGGGGAGAGGTGTACGAAGAAGGACGCGCGAACCTCGGGCAGCGCGCGCTTCGCCCGTCCCAGGAAGGCTCCTACGCGTCGGGCGCGTCCGCCTACGGCGTGCGCCGGATGCTCGGCGACGTCTGGGAGTGGACGTCGTCCGACTTCCACGGCTACCCGGGATTCCGCTCCTTCCCCTACAGGGAGTACTCGGAAGTCTTCTTCGGACCCGAATACAAGGTGCTCAGAGGAGGCTCCTGGGCGACCCATCCGCTCGCGATCCGCGGCTCGTTCCGCAACTGGGACTACCCGATCAGGAGGCAGATCTTCTCCGGGTTCCGCTGCGCGCGCGACGCCGGGACCCGCTGATGTGCCGCCACCTCGGGTACCTCGGCCCCGAACGCACGCTGCACTCGCTCGTCTACGACGGTGAGCACTCCCTCGAGACGCAGGCGTACGCGCCCCGCATGACGCAGGGCAACCTCCTCAACGCCGACGGGTACGGCGTCGGCTGGTACGCCGCGGGGGAGGCCGTCCGGTTCCGCCGGGCGCAGCCCCTCTGGACGGACGCGTCGTTCCGCGAGATCGCCGCGACCGTGCGGGCGTCGTGCGCGGTCGCGGCCGTCCGGTCGGCGACCGCCGGGTTCCCGGTGGACGAGTCGGGCGCCCAGCCGCTGCGCGCCGAAGGCCGGCTGTTCAGCCACAACGGCGTCGTGCGGGGCTACGCGGAGGTCGAGGGCCGGCTCCGCGAGCTCGCCGGCGACGTCGCGCGCGTCCCGGACGCCCGCGCCCCGCTCGACTCCGCCCCGCTGCTCGCCATCGCGGCGCGGCACTGGCGGGACGGCGCCGGGCTCGGCGCGGGCCTCGCCGCGACCGTCGCCGCCGTCACCGCGCTCGCCCCCGGCCGCTACAACCTGCTCGCCGCCGACGGCGCGGCCCTCGCCGCGACCACGTGGGGCGACTCGCTGTTCGTCCGGGAGGACGCCGACGCGATCCGCGTCGCGTCCGAGCCGCTCGACGGCGGCCCCGGGTGGAAACGCGTCCCCGACCGCAGCCTCGTCACCGCCGACCGCGCGTCCGGCGTCCGCATCGAATCCCTGTAAGGAGAACCACGTGGACCGGTTCCTGACCGCCGACGACCTCGCCAAGTCGCTCCGCGCCGACGTCCGGGAGGGCCTCACCGCCGTGCCCAAGACGCTCCCGCCCAAGTGGTTCTACGACGAGCGCGGCAGCGAGCTGTTCGAGCAGATCACCGCGCTCGACGAGTACTACCCGACGCGGCGCGAGCGGGAGATCCTCACCGCCCGCGCCCCCGACATCGCCGCCGCGACCGGCGCCCGCACCCTCCTGGAGCTCGGCGCCGGGTCGGGCGAGAAGACCCGGCTCCTCCTCGACGCCCTCTCCGGCACCCTCCGGACCTACATACCCGTGGACGTCAGCGCCGACTTCCTCGAGGACGCCGCCCGCGGCATCGCCGCCGACCACCCGGGCCTCGCGGTCCGGCCCGTCGCCGCCGACTACGAGCAGCACCTGCACCTGCTCCCCGGCGGGGAGCGCACGCTCGTCGCGTTCCTCGGCGGGACGATCGGCAACATGCCGCCCGCCGCCCGCATCGGCTTCCTCGGCGGCATCGGCGCCGCCCTCGGCGACGACGGCTTCCTCCTGCTCGGCGCCGACCTCGTCAAGGACCCCGACCGGCTCGTCCGCGCCTACGACGACGCCGCCGGCGTCACCGCCGAGTTCGACCGGAACGTCCTGCGGGTGCTGAACCGCGAACTGGACGCCGACTTCGACCCGTCCGCGTTCGAGCACGTCGCCTGCTGGAACGCGGCGGAGGAGTGGATCGAGATGCGGCTGCGCTCCCGCCGCGACCAGGACGTGCGCATCGGCGGCCTCGACCTCGACGTGTCGTTCGCCGCGGGCGAGGAGATGCGCACCGAGATCTCCGCGAAGTTCCGGCGCGACCGCCTCGAGAGCGAGCTGGGCGCCGCGGGCCTCGCCCTCACCGAGTTCTGGACCGATCCCGCCGGCGACTTCTCGCTCAGCCTCGCCCGTCCCGCGTGACGCCGCCCGCTACGGCGTCTGCCGCACCGGCGCGGACAGCCCCAGGCGCTCGACGGCGGCGGCCAGCCGGGACGCCAGGTAGCGGTGGCCCTCCGGGGTGGGGTGGGTGCCGTCCGCCTTGATGTACCGGGACGCGTTGCCGCCCACCCGGCCGCCGGTGATCCACTGCTCGGCGAGCGGGTCGACGAACGGGATGCCGAGCCGCCCCGCGAGCTGCTGCAGTGCGTTCCGGACGCCGAGCACCTGCGGCGTCGGGGTCCCGTTGCCCCACATCGGCCCCATCAGGAGCAGGCGCGTGCCGGGCCACCGCTGCGCCGCGCGGTCCAGCAGCGTCCGCGCGGCCGCCGCGACCTCCGCGGGCGGCACCCGCCGGTCGTTGTGGCCGCCGGACACCACCAGCATGTCCGGCGCGGGCCGCCAGCCGAGCTGCATCTCGAACAGGCCCAGGAAGTCGTCGCGGCCGTTCGTCGTCTTCACGAACCCGGTGCCGCCGCGCCCGCCGACGATCACCTGCCAGCCGAGCAGCCGCGCCGTCCCGGACGCGTACGTCTCCTCCGGCGCGACCCCGACCTCGCCGACCGTGTAGCTGTCGCCGAGGAACATCACCACGGGCGGCGCGGTCCGCGGGGCGCCCGACGCCGGTGCGGACGGCTCGTCCGCCACGGCGGAGCTGTGCACCGGGTTGGCGACCGCCGAGCAGCCCGCGACGGCCCACGGGCCGGCCAGCACGGCAAGGCACAGCGTCAACGCCGCGCCGCGACGGGCGCGGCGAAGGTACATGGAGACCGTCCAAGAACTGGGGGATGCATCCGTATCTTACTGATCCGGACACCCTCCCGTGAGCGGACCGCCCGCGCCCCCCGCCGCGTGTCGCCCGTCCGGAGGTCTGACCTACACCGGCCGTTCACCCGTTCCTCACGTCCGGGTACGCGCCGGGAAACCCGGCGCCGAGAGGGTTCCGCCGGTGACCCGACACGAATCCCCGCCCGCGGACGCGGCGCCGCCGACGGCGGTCCGGTCCCGGCCCGACCTCCCCCCGCCCGCCCTCCCCCCGGACGACCGCCCCCCGCGGGACGCGGGCCCGCGGGACCTGCCGCCGCTCCCCGCGCCCGCACGCACCGGGCACGGCCGGCTCCGCGAGCTGGACCTGCTGCGCTTCCTCGCGGCGGTCGCGGTGGTGCTGTACCACTTCACCGGCTTCGACGGCGCCGGCCCGTGGCCGGAGCCCTCGCTGGACGTCTTCCCCGGCCTCGGCGCCGTGACGAGCTACGGGTACCTCGGCGTCGACCTGTTCTTCGTCATCAGCGGATTCGTGATCCTGCTGAGCGCGTGGGGACGCGGGCCCGGCGAGTTCGGCGTCTCCCGCCTCGTCCGCCTCATGCCGGCGTACTGGTTCAGCGTGCTGCTCGGCGCCGCCGTGTACGCGGTGTTCCGGATGGGGCACGGCGCGCCGGGCCTCGTCATCCCCAACCTGACGATGCTGCAGGGCGGTCTCGACGTCCGGAACGTGGACGCCGTGTACTGGACGCTCTGGGTCGAGCTCCACTTCTACGTGCTCGTCGCTGTCCTCGCTGGAATCGGCATTACGTACCGCTCCTGCCTCGTCTTCATGGCCGCCTGGCTGTTCGGCGGCCTCTACGCCAACCAGGCGGACAACGAACTGCTCCAGGTCATGCTGCTGCCGACGTGGAGCCCGTACTTCATCGGCGGCATGGCCCTGTTCATGATCTACAAGTTCGGCCCCACCCTGCTCCTGTGGGGATACGTCGCCGTGTCGTGGCTCCTGGCCCTGCACTGGGGCGCGTGGCGCGCGCGCACGGCGTGGGAAGAGGCGAACGAGATCGCCGTCGGCGTGGCCGTCACCGGCATCTTCGCGCTGATGAGCCTCGTCGCGCTGGGCAGGCTCAGGTGGATCCGCTGGCGCGGGCTGACCGTCCTCGGCGCGCTGACCTACCCGCTGTACCTCGTGCACTCGCAGCTCGCCCTGCCGCTCGTCGACGCCCTGTACCCGGCCGCCGGCCGCTGGGGCGCGCTCGCCGCCACCGTCGCCGCGTCCCTGCTGCTGTCCTACGCCGTGCACCGGCTGGTGGAGGGCCCCGCCGCGCGCTGGATGAAGGCGCGCCTCCGCGCGTCCCTCGAACCGGTGCGCGCCGCCGGGGCGGCCGGCACTAGGTTGGCGCGGCATGAGGCTCTGGGGGGACGCCGCGGTCCTGGCATCGACGGCGGCGACCCTCGCGGCGACCGCCCGCCCAAGGTTCCACCCCACCCCGCCCCATGACGACCACCGAAACGACGACGAAGACCCGCACCCGGAGGGCGACGTCCCGCGCCGGGGGGTCCTTCTCCCGGGCGGCCTGAGGAACGAAGGCCGACCGGTTCTCTCCCGGTTCGCGTGCCCCGAGGCCGTCCTGGGGATCGTTGCGGCGCTCGTGTACGTGAACCAGGTGCTGTTCACGGTCTACGTGCTCCGGGTGCACGGCGGCGACGCCGCGTTCGTGGCGCGGTACCTGCCCGAGGGGTGGTTCGCGCTGGCGGACGGTCCGGCGATGCGGGCGGTCGCCGAACGGGTTCCCGGGCCCGAACTGCTGGCTCCGTCCGTCCTGCGGGTGCAGGCGTTCCTCGAACTGCCCTTCGTGCTGCTCGCCTACGTGACGGTCCTGCGGTGGCTGGACCGCGGGCTGTACCGGCGCGTCGCGGGGTCGTGGCTCGTCTGGGCGGCGTCCCTGTCGTACACGTTCGTGTTCTGCGCCGTGGAGTGGGGGCTGCGCAACCCGTACACGACCGAGGACATCGCGATCCGGGGGTGCGCGGCGGCGGTCACGCCCCCGCTCGTCCGGTGGCTCGCGCGGCGGGACGGGGACGGCGGCCCGCGGGTCTCGTCGCCCGCGCGGCTCCTCGCCTTCGCCGCGTCCGTCTGGGCCCTGGGCCACCTGGTGCTCACGGTGTACGACACCGCGCTGCTCTACAACCTCGGGCATCTGGGCGGGCGGCTGCCGGGCGCGGTGGCCGCCGCGGCCGTACTCGCGGCGGCGCGCCTGGCGGCCGGGCGGCTGCCCGGCGGCGAGCCGGGACGGGCGGTGGCGAGCGTGCGGCACGCGCTGCGGTACGCGCTCGTCCTGTTCCTGGTGCCCGCGCTCGCGGTCCGGTACGGCCCGAACCTGGGCTCGCCGCCGCTCGCGGGCGCGGCCGGGCTGCTGGTGTGCGGCGCGGCGGCGGGGCTCGCGCTGCGGGCGGCCCTGGCGGGCGCCGGTCCGCGCCGGACGCTCCTGTGGTGCGGGCAGGCGTCCGCCGCGCTCGCCGCGGGCGGGCTCGCGGGGTTCGCCGCCGTCCGCGCGGTGACGGACGTGTACTACGAGGCGGGCCTGCTCAGGGGCGCGGCCGTGTGCTTCGGCACGGCCGTCGCCGTGTGCGCGGTGACGGACCGGTGGCTCGACCGGCGCCCTGTCGGCCCCGCCGCCTAGGGTGTGAAGGATGGCGGCGAGGGGGAAACGCGCGACCATCCGGGAAGTGGCCGAGGAGACGGGCCTGTCGCCCGCCGCCGTCTCGTACGCGCTCCGCGGCGTCCAGACGTCGGAGGAGACGCAGGCGCGGGTCCGCGCGGCCGCCGAGCGGCTCGGCTACGAGGCGCACCCGATCGCCCGCGCGCTCGCCAGCGGGCGCACCGGGCAGATCGGGCTGCTGTGCGGCTCGCTGGAGGACTACTGGCAGCAGTCGCTCGCGGTCGGCATCGGCCGCGCGCTGCTCGCCCGCGACCGGTACGCCCTCATCGTCGACGCGGGCGGCGACCCGGAGCGGGAGCTCGCGCTCGCCCGGCGGCTGCGCGACCAGCGGGTGGACGGCCTCATCGTGCAGCCGCTCGACCCGGCCGCCGCGCTGTGGGCCGAGATCGGCGGCGCCCTGCCGGTGGTGTCGATCGGGGACGCGCTGCACGGCGGGCGGTCGCACGGCGAGGTCGTGTTCGACAACCGGCGCGGCGTCACGCTCGCCCTGGAGCATCTGCGCGGCCTCGGGCACCGGCACCTCGCGGTGTTCACCGCCACCCGCGCCAGCACCCCGGACCGTCCGGCGGACGTGCACGTCGACGCCGAGGCCGGACGGCTCGGGCTGCGCGCGGACGTCGTCGCGGTCCCGCAGGGCCTCGCCGCCGCGACGGACGCCGCGCTGCGCGTGCTCGGGGGGCCGGACCGTCCGTCGGCGGTGTTCTGCTTCACCGACTCGATGGCCTACGGCGTGTACGCCGCGACCCGGGAACTCGGCCTGGACGTGCCGGGCGACGTCGCCGTCTGCGGGTACGACGACCATCCGATGTCGGCGCTGCTGACCCCGCCGCTGACGAGCGTCGACTGGGACATCGACGGCATCGTCGAGGCGGCCGTCGGACTGGTCGTCGGCGGCGTCGACGGTGCCGGCGACGGTGCCGGCGACGGCGCTGCGGACGGCGGGGCCCGGGGCGGCCGCGTCGTCCGCGAACCGGCGCTGCGCGTCCGGACGTCGACGGGCGGTGAATGAGGCGACCGTCACATCGAGTCGGGCTATCGGCCTGTATAGGCGACGTTTCGGTCATATTGGGGCGCTGCACGTGCGGTACCCATTGGCTACGGTTGGGCAGATGGCCGAAATCGAACATCGGCGTCTCCGGCGCCCAGCGAGGACGTGATCCCGTTTGATCACCTTTGAGGGCGTCACCAAGCGCTACCCCGACGGCACCGTCGCGCTCGACGACGTCAGCCTGGAGTGCCCCACCGGCCGGATCACCGTGTTCGTCGGGACGTCCGGCGGCGGCAAGACCACCGCGCTGCGCACCATCAACCGGATGGTCGACCCCACCGCGGGCCGGGTGCTCATCGACGGCCGCGACGTCCGCGACCGCAAGCCCGCCGAACTCCGCCGCGGCATCGGCTACGTCATCCAGCACGCCGGGCTGTTCCCGCACCGCACCGTCGAGGACAACATCGCGACCGTGCCCCGGCTGCTGGGCCGGAAGAAGAAGGAGACCCGCGACCGGGCCCACGAGCTCATGAAGCTCGTCGGGCTGGAGCCGGCGATGGCGAAGCGCTACCCGTTCCAGCTCTCCGGCGGGCAGCAGCAGCGGGTGGGCGTGGCGCGCGCGCTCGCCGCCGACCCCCCGATCATGCTGATGGACGAGCCGTTCAGCGCCGTCGACCCGGTCGTCCGCGCCGAACTGCAGGACGAGTTCCTCCGCCTCCAGGACGAACTGCACAAGACCATCGTGTTCGTCACCCACGACATCGACGAGGCGATCAAGCTCGGCGACCGCATCGCCGTGTTCCGGACGGGCGGCGAGCTCGTCCAGGTCGACAGCCCGCGGAACCTCCTCGCCCGCCCCGCCGACGACTTCGTCGCCGGGTTCATCGGGCACGACCGCGGCATCCGCAGCCTCTCGTTCGTCCCCGCCGCCGAGGCGCCGCTGTCCGAGCGGGGCATCCTGCCCGCGGACGCGCCGGTCGAGCAGGCCCGGGACGCCGCGGACGGCTGGACGCTCGTCGTCGACGTCGCGGGCCGCCCGCTCGGCTGGGCCGCCGCCGACGCGCTCCCCGCGGAGGGCGTCCTCGCCGACGCGCGGCTCGCCCCCATCGGGCACTCGTTCTCCATCGAGGGCGACTCGCTGCGCGCCGCGCTGGACGCCGCGATCCTGTCGCCGTCCGGCCGGGCCGTCGCGGTGGACGGCGAGGGGCGCGTGCTGGGCCTCGCCGACCAGGCCGACCTCGGCGCCGCGATCAGCGCCTCCGGCACCCGCGTGCGGCCCGAGTCCCCGCCCGAGCCTCCGCCCGCGGCGCCGTCCGCGCCGTCCCCCGCGGCCACGGTGCCGAGCGGCGAGGACGGGGCGTCCGCCTGATGGAGATCGACTGGGGCTGGATCGGCGAGCACACCGCCGACCTGTCCGAGAACGCCCTGCTCCACCTCCGCCTCGCGCTCCTGCCGGTGCTGTTCGGACTGCTGATCTCGCTGCCGCTCGGCGTGCTGTGCCGCCGCTACGGCTGGCTGTACCCGCCGGCGCTGACGCTCGCGAACGTCCTGTACGCGATCCCGTCGCTGGCGCTGTTCATGGTCTTCATCCAGTACACCGGGCTGACCCCCTCCACGGTGATCATTCCGCTGACCCTGTACAGCCTGTCGGTCCTCGTCCCGAACGTCGTGGACGGCCTCGGCTCGGTGTCCGAACCCGTGCGGCAGGCCGCCACCGCGATGGGCTTCGGCCCGCTGCGCCGGCTGGTCCGCGTCGAGCTGCCGATCGCCGTGCCGGTCGTCATCGCCGGGACGCGCGTCGCCGCCGTCTCGTCCATCAGCCTCGTCGCCGTCGGGCAGCTCATCGGGCAGGGCGGCCTCGGCTACGACATCGTCCGCGGGTACCAGCTGCAGTTCCCGACGCAGATCCTCGCCGCCTCGGTGCTGATCGTCGCGCTCGCGCTCGTCACCGACGCGCTCCTCGTCGCGCTGCAGCGCTTCCTGACCCCGTGGGCCCGCGCGCGAGGTGCGTCATGAACGATGTGTGGAACCAGATCGACCTGTCCTGGACGTGGCTGACGTCGGGCGAGCAGTGGGAGGGCGAGGGCGGCATCCCGCACCGCCTCTGGCAGCACCTCGTCTACAGCGGGACGTCGCTGTTCTTCGCCACGCTGATCGGGCTCGCGCTCGGCCTGCTCGTCGGGCACACCGGCCGCGGCGGGTTCCTCGCGACCGGTGTCGCCAACATCGCCCGCGCGATCCCCACGTTCGGGCTCGTCCTGGTCATCGTCGTGATCGACTACAGCATCACCCCGGTCCTGATCGCCCTGGTGGCGCTGGCCGTCCCGCCGATCCTCGTCAACACCTACGAGGGGGTCCGCGGCGTCGACGCCGACGCCCGCGACGCCGCGCGCGGCATGGGCATGACCGGGTGGAGCGTCCTGTGGCGCGCCGAGCTGCCGATGGCGATGCCGCTGATCCTGCTCGGCCTGCGCACGTCCGCGATCCAGGTCGTCGCCACCGCGACCCTCGCCGCCTACCCCGGCTTCGGGGGCCTCGGCCGCTACATCATCGACGGACTCGCCCGCAACGACTACCAGCTCGTCGTGGGCGGCACCGTCCTCGTCGTGGCGCTCGCGCTGCTCGTCCAGCTGGTCTTCGCGGTGCTGCGCCGCCTCCTCGTCTCCCCGGGCCTGCTCGGAACGGCCCGCTCCTGACCGTCCCCACGGAAGGAAACGCACACCCATGAAGAAGATGATCCGCGGCGCGGTCGTGGGCCTCGCGGCCGCACTCGCCCTGACCGCCTGCGGCGGCGGGGACGACTCGGGCGACAACCCCCTGGCCGGCGGGGGCGGCGACGCGTCCGCCGTCACCGTCGGCAGCGCCAACTTCCCCGAGAGCGCGCTCCTCGGCGAGATCTACGCGCAGGCCCTCGAAGGCAAGGGCGTCAAGGTCGAGCGCAAGTTCAACATCGGCGCCCGCGAGGTCTACTACGACCAGGTCGTCAAGGGCGGCATCGACGTCATGCCCGAGTACAACGGCGCCCTGCTGACCACCTCGGTCGACCCGAAGAGCACCGCCGCCACCACCGAGGAGATCAACAAGGAGCTCACCGCGAAGCTGCCGGACGGCGTCGCGATCCTCGCCTCCGCGGCGGCCGAGGACAAGGACTCGGTCACCGTCACCAAGGAGACCGCGCAGAAGCACGACCTGAAGACGATCGAGGACCTGGCGTCCGTCGCGGGGCGGATGACGATCGGCGGGCCGTCCGAGTTCAAGACCCGCCAGCAGGGCCTCGTCGGCCTCGAGAGCCAGTACGGGCTGAAGTTCGAGAAGTTCCAGCCGCTGGACGCCGGCGCCCAGGCGACCCTCGTCGAGCTGCTCGTCGACGACGAGATCCAGGCCGCCGACCTGTTCACCACCGACCCCATGATCGCCGAGCACGGCCTCGTCGTCCTGGAGGACCCGAAGCACGTGTTCAGCGCCCAGAACGTCACCCCGCTCGTCTACGAGAAGGGCGTCGACGAGCAGGCCCGCACGGCCCTCGACGCCGTGTCCGCCAAGCTCACGACGCAGCACCTCCTCGACATGATGAAGCGCATCGTCGTCGACAAGGACGACCAGGAGAAGGTCGCCGAGGAGTGGCTCAAGCAGAACGCCCTCGCCTGACGATCCGGACGCCGTGGACCCCGGGCCGCCCGCGCGGCCCGGGGTTCCCGCTATCCGGGAAGGAGCCCGAGGATCGTCTCCGCCTCCTCGGCGTACGCGCCCGCGCCCATGGCGCGGACGGTGTAGTACCCCTCGTTCAGGACCCGCAGGAACGCCGCGCCCTCCGGCGACACCGCCCCCGCGCCGCGGACCGCGTCCGCGAGGTACAGCAGGACGAACGCGATGTCGTCGAGGACGCCGCCCTCGGCACCGTCGGACAGGGCGTTGACGAGGACCGCGGCGACCGGCGCGGCGGGCGGCGCGAGCCCCGCGTCGCCGCCGCCCAGATGGTCGACGAGCCCCGACCCGTCCCCGCCCCCGGCCAGCAGGGACGCGACGGCGTCCCGGACGTGGGCCGCGTCGCGCCCGCACCCGCAGCGCAGGGACGTCCAGTCGCGGCGTTCGAGCTCCAGCACGGCGAGGGGGTAGGCGTACAGGTCCGCGTTGGCCTTCAGCAGGCGGGACTTCTCCGACATCGGCCGCTCAGCCCTCCCCGTACATGCGCGCGTAGTACGCCCGGCGGTCGTCGTCCTCGTCCAGCGCCTCCAGGACGTCCCGCGCGAACGCGGTCTCCCCGTGCTCCAGCTCCCGGTACAGGACGGACGTGCCCCGCACCAGCCGCGGGAAGCACTCGTCGGCGTAGGGCCCCTCGCCGCCGGCGATGCGCCAGAGGTTCTGCAGGATGTCGCGCCGCAGCCCCGGCGCGACGTCGCACAGCAGCGCCTGGAGGAGCACGCCGATCATGGGCACCGCGGCCGCGTACACGTACGTGTCGTACTGGATGTGCCCTTCGAGGTCGAAGCCGAGCTCGCGGGCGGGCGAGTCGGGGTCGGCGGCGTCCCGTATCGCGGACGCCAGATGCTCGCCCGTCTGCCCGCACTCGCACCGGACGCGGTTCCACGGGACGGCGTCGAGCTCACGTTCGAGCAGCGCGAACGCGTGGCGGGCCTGCGCGTCCGAGATGGCGGGCCGGTTCGTCATGCCCAGGCACCTCCCGGGTCGGCCGAGGTGCCCGGCGCGAACCGGTCACGGGGGAAGATGCTCTGGCACGTCGTGCAGACGGCGCGCTCCTGCCATGCCTTCCCGCCCGGGAAGTTGTCCATCTTGTCGAGCATGAGCGCCCGCGTGAACTGGACGTCGTTCATGTTCCACCCCGTTCCCACCAGGATGTTCGGCTCGGCGCAGTTCCCGCGCCCCGAGGTCGTGACCGCGACTTCGCCCGTCCGCGTGTTGACGGCGCCCACCCAGGTCTTCCCGCGCGCCTTGCCTTCGGAACCGAACGCCTCGTTCGTGAGCATGTTCCGCGCGGCGGCCATCCGGTCCTCCAGGTTCCACGGCCCCTTCGGCGCGTTGCGGACCAGGGGCGGCTCGTAGTTGTCCCGGGCCGACACCCGGCCCCGCGTGCCCCGCTCCGGTCGGTTGTCGGTGATCGTACCGTTCGGCCCCGCGCTGAACCGGGGCGAGAGGCCCAGCGGGTCGATCCACGTCGTGGGATTCGGGACGTACGCGTGCGCGTTCGGCTGCGGCGCCAGCCCGAGCGGGTCCGGGGACGCGTACCCGCCGCTCTCCGGGTCGTAGTACCGGTTGAGGTTGTAGTTCAGCCCCGTCTCCGGGTCGTGGTACTGACCGGGATGGCGCAGCGGGCACGGGCTGGGCCGGGCCGTCGTCGGGACGTCCCACGGCGTGGCGGGCGGGACGGGCGCGGCGGTGCCGTCCGGGGAGACGAGTTCGGTGGGCGCGCCGGTGAGGTTCGTGACGATCGCCCGGAACTCCCGGTCGATCCGCTGCTGCGGCGCGGACGCCGCCCGCGCGGCGCTCGTCTGCGCCACCGGCGTGTGGGTCCCCGGGGTGTAGTCCCAGGTGGTGACGCGGGAGGCGCCGCCGCCGGTGTGCACCTGCTCGGCGAGCCGCGTCCCGTCCCAGGCGAACAGGTACACCTCGGGGGAGGGGCCGCCGCCGGGCGCGAGGCGCTGCTTGGCGGTGCGGCGGCCGAACGGGTCGTAGTGGTAGCTCCAGCGGGTCCCGTCCGGGGTCTCGGTGCCGACGAGGCGGTCCTCGGCGTCCCAGTGGAACCGCCACCGCAGCCGCTTGCCGGACAGCGTGACCCGCTCCCGCAGCACCAGCCGGCCCTGCGCGTCGTGCTCGTAGCGGGTCCGGCCCGCGCTCCGCACGAGCGTCCCGGCGTGGGCGAGGGCGCCGCCCCCGGCGGTGTCCGGATCGGCCGCCGGGTGCTCGGCGCGGGCGAGGTTGCCCGCGTCGTCGTAGGCGTACCGCTCGCTCCACCCCCGCGCCTGGACGGCGGTGATGCGGCCGCGCCCGTCCAGGGTGTAGCCGCGGTCGCCGGCGAGCCGGTCGGTGACGCCGGTGAGCCCGCCGTCCGGCCGGTACGCGTACGTGCGGTGCTGCAGCAGCCGGGCCCCTTCGCCCGGCGCGGCGGGCGCGCCCCACACGGTCTGGCCGGTGACGCGGTGCGCCGCGTCCCAGCGCTGGACGAGCGCGGCGGCCGCCCCGATGCGGCGCTCGGTCTCGCGGCCCGCCGCGTCGTACCCGAACGCGAGCGCGTGGCCGCCGGTCGACAGGCTCGTGGGCAGGCCCGTGGGGTCGTGCGTCCAGGTGGACCGGACGCCGGACGGCGTGGTGCGGGCCAGGACGCGGCCCAGCGGGTCCCGCTCGTAGGCGACGGTCGCGCCGTTCACCGTCTCGGTGAGCAGGTCGCCGAGCGGGTCGTAGGTGCGGACGACCGTCGCGTCGCGGTTCCGCGCCTCCGTCACGCGCCCCATGGCGTCGTGCGCGAACGTGGTCACCTTGCCCGCCGCGTCCGTCCGGACGGTGTTGCCGAGCACGTCCCGCGTGAACGCCGTCGTCTCGCCCGCGCCGTTGGTGCGCGTGACGAGCCGCCCCGCCGCGTCGTAGCCGTAGCGGACGGTGCGCCCGTTGAAGTCGGTCTCGGCCAGCAGGTTGCCGTTCGGGTCGTACTCGTACGTCCACGACATCCCGCCGCCGGTGGTGACGGAGGTCAGGTGCATCTCGGCGTCGTGCGCGAACGCGAGCGTGGAGCCGTCCGGGCGGGTCACCCGGACCGGCAGGTCCAGCGGGCCGAACTCGGCGCGGGTCGTCTGCCCGAGCGGGTCCACGTGCTCGACCTGGTTGCCCTCGCCGTCGTAGCGCCAGCGGTCGGCGGCCCCGTCCGGGTGGGTGCGCGACAGGAGCCGCCCCTCGACCGTCCACTCCAGCCGCGTCACCCCGCCGACCGGGTCGGTCAGCGAGACCGGACGGCCGAGCGCGTCGAGCTCGGTGCGGGTGACGGCCCCCGTCGGATCGGTGATCGCGACCGTCCGTCCGGCCGCGTCGGTCTCCGCGCGGGTGGTGTGCCCGAGCGCGTCGGTGACCGCCGCGACGGCGCCGTTCGCGGTGTACTCGGTCGTCGTGGTGTTCCCGGCGGGGTCGGTGACGCGGACCGCGTTGCCCCGCTCGTCGTACTCCTGCGTCCACACCGCCCCGTCGGCCGCGACGAACCGGACGGGGAGGTTCAGCTCGTTGTACTCGGCGGACGCGCTCGTCCCGTCCGGGTAGCCGACCCGGACGAGGTTGCCCCGCTCGTCGTAGGAGTAGGTGGTGGTCGCGCCGAGCGGGTCCGTCGTCGACAGGAGGCGGTCGAACTCGTCCCACGCGGACCGGGTGGCGTTGCCGAGCGGGTCGACCACCTCCACGACCTGGTGGCGCTCGTTGTACCGGTAGACGGTCGTGTGGCCGCGCGCGTCGGTGACCCGGGTCAGGGCGTTGTCCGGGTCGAACGCCAGCGTCGCGCTCAGCACCCCGTCGGACGACTCGGTGCGGACGGCGCGCCCCTCGCCGTCGTACGCGTAGCGGAACCAGTGGCCGTTGCGGTCGGTCCACCCGGTGAGGCGGTGCTCGTCGTCGTACCGGAACCGCTGGGGGAGGCCCGAGGAGTCGAACACCTCGGTGAGGTCCGCGGTCCGCGGGTCGTAGCCGAACCGGCGCAGGACCGTTCCGTCCGGGGTCCGCAGCGCGCCGACGCGGCGCTCCTCGCCGAACGGCACGGTGTCGACGACGACCCGGTACCCGCCCGAGTGCCGCACCTCCGCGAGGACCCGGTCCTCGTACACGAACTCGATGCGGTTGCCGTTGCGGTCGGTGACGGCGGTGAGGGGCAGCCGCGACCAGCCGGTGTCGGCGCCGGGCGCCGGGAAGTGCAGGCTGACGCCGGTCCGCGGGTTCGTCAGCCGGTACCCGCCGTCGCCAGTGAGGACGAGCGGCTCCCGCGGGCCCGCCTCCGGGAGGAACTCGACGTTCGGCACCAGCTGCTGCGGATACGTCCGGACGGACCCGTCCTCCTGGAGGAACCGCACGCCCGTGCCGTCCAGTTCCAGGGCGATGTCCAGCGTCGACGCCCACGAGGGCCCGAACAGGGCGCCCGCCCGGTACGTCGAGATATGGGTGCGCTGGAGCGTCAGCGGCAGGACGCCCGGGAGCGTCACGTCCGTCTGGGAGAGCAGCACCTCGCCCGCGACGATGCCGACCGGGTCGCTGGCCGCCGGGGTGTTGCCGGTCGGCCGCCCCTGCGACTGCGGGTTGCCGCCGTTGCGCGGGTTCCCGTTCCGGCCGGACGGGCGCGCGGGCCGGCTCGGTCCGGGCGGGAGCGCGGGCCGGTCCCCGGACCCCGTGCGGCGCGGCGCGGGGAACGTCGCCCTGCCGAAGACGCCGCCGGCCCCCGAGGCCGCGTTGCCCCTGCGGCCCCCGTTGCCGCCGCCGTTGTTGCCCCTGCGGCCGCCCATGCACGACCCCCATCACGTGCGAGGAGCGGGAGGCTCCGTGGTCGTTCAAGATCAAGTCGGCTTTTCGGAGAATAGCCGCGGCGGCGAGACATGCGCAAAACGTCCCGACTCGACCGACTTTGCCGGGTCGGCGACCGTCCGGCCACCCACCGTCCGCGTGGTCCGGCCGGGCCGGTCGCGGCCCGGACCGCCCGGCGGCGACAAAGGCGCTTTTGGTTTGACGATCGGTGCGACTTTTGCGTTGAATGGACGGCGGTGCCGCGTGGCGTGCGCAAGAGTGCCCGACGAGGACAGGGGCCAGGCCGCGTAACGACCGGGCGAGCACCGGAAGCCCGAAGGGAATGATGCAGGTGGCCGCCTCTCGCACGGACCGCGCCTAGCCGCATCGCGCCGTTCCGACCTGCGCCCATGTGAGCCTGGGCGCCGTCTGCCGCGCCCTGACGCGTCGTTCCGCCGCACCCGTCCCTCCCAGGCGCCTTTCGGCCGCCCATTGAACGGGTCCGTCCATTTCCCGGATTCACTCCGCATTGCGTTCCGGCATGCGGAAAAACCAAACGAAGGCACGCATTGACCGAACCGACCGACGATTCCGCCACCGGCCCGACGACGACCCGCGTCACCGGGCCCGACACGTTCGACACCGTCGTCGCCGCCATGGGCGCCCTGACCGCCGGCCCGCCGCCGATGCCCCCGGACGCCGACACGTCCGAGCCGTTCGCGCTGCCCGTGCCGGGCCGGTGGGCGAACGCGTCCGGACGCACGCCCCGGGAGGCGGGCGTGGTCCTGTACGTGCACGGCGGCGGCTTCGAGCAGAGCAACCCCGAGTTCGAGCACCCGATGGCGTACCGGCTGTCGAAGGCGGCGGGCCGTCCGGCGTTCGCCATCGACTACTCGCTGGCCCCGGAGCATCCCTTCCCGGCCGCGCACGACGAGGTGGTCGCCGTCTACCGCGCGCTGCTGGCCGAGGGCGTCCCGCCCGGACGCACCGTGCTGTTCGGCGAGTCGGCCGGTGCGACGCTCGTCCTGGGGGCGCTGCTCGCCGTGCGCGCCGCGGGCGTGCCGCTCCCGGGCGCGGCGGTGCCCGTCTCGCCGATCGCGGACCTGACGCTGGCGAGCCCGTCGATCGACGCCCCCGCGGGCCCGGACATGATCGGCCGCGACGTCCTGGAGCACATCGTCGGCCGCTACCTGGGCGGGCGGCCGAACGACCGAGCGCCGCAGTCGCCCCTCCACGGCGACCCGGCGGGCCTGCCGCGCCTGCTCCTCGTCGCCGGCGGCAACGAGGTCCTGCTGGACGACGCGCGGCGCTTCGCCGAGGCCGCGGCCGGAGCGGGAGTCGAGGTCGCGCTGGACGTCTACGACGGCATGCCGCACGCGTTCCACCTGGCGGCACTCCTGGAACCGCGGCCCCCGGTGGGCGCCGCGTTCCTGGAGCGCCTGTCGTCCTGGCTGGACCGGTCCGACCAGAACACCCCCGCCTGACCCGCGAACCCGAAGAGCCCGCCGCCCGCCCCGGGCGGCGGGCTCTCCCGCGTTTCGGGCGGGCGCCTACGCGTCCGCCGTCGTAGGTGAGGACGACCAGGCCGCTGTCCGGCACCGTGTGGTCGGCGAGCACCCAGGTGCGCGGGCCCGGGCGAGCGGCATGCGGACGGCGTACGTGCGGCGTCCGGTCGGTGATCCGCCGGCGGGATCCGACTTTTTCGTCCTGCGTTTCGGCGTGCTCGACGAGCCGGTCACCGCGTTGGCGGGGTGGCGCCGCGGTCGAGGCGGTAGTGCAGCCTGAGCACGGGGATCGTCCAGAGGTTCAGCGCGTGGTCGGTGCGCAGGACGCCTTCGCCGTCCACGTGGACGTGGAAGCGTTCGTGGACGGGGATGCGGCGCGCCCACGCGCGCGGGCCGCGCTCGACGACGAGGTAGGCGCCGTCCTCGCCCCAGCCGCCGCCGGGCGAGGCGAGCAGGAGGCCGCCGCCGGCCGTGACGTGCGGGCGCAGCAGGACGACGAGCCGCCCGTTCGGCAGCGGGAACACGACCCGGACCCGGGGCTGCGGGACGCCGGGCAGGACGATCGCCTGGTACCAGCCGCTGAACACGGTGGCGCCGGTCGCGCGCAGGCGCCGCCGCCAGGACGCGCCGAGCGTGCCGCCGTCCGCCCCGACCACCGGCGTGATCTCGCTGGTCATGCCGTGCGCGACGTCCAGCGGGCGCAGCGGCAGGGCGAGCTGCCGGAGGCGGCGGGCGAAGAGCGCCGACACCAGCCAGCCGAACGGCCACGCCCACGGCGACCACTGCGACCACAGGTCGATCCGCCAGCGGGTGGTGTGCTCGTAGAAGTCCCGCACCCGGGGGTGCAGCGCGTCCGGGTCGAAGGCCGGGCCGCTCAGGACGGCCATCGACGGGAGCAGCCCGGCGTCGGCCGCGTCGGCCGCCACGCGGGCGCCGAGGCGGGCCGCCTCCCGCGGCAGCCAGGAGTCGCCGACCCGGTACCGGTCACCGCGCGGTCCCGCGAGCCACGGCTCGTCCCGCGGGCCGACCGGGCGGCCCGTCACCCGCACCCACTGCTGCGTCAGCCGGTCGAGCGGCGCGCCGACGACGCGACCTGTCCGCTTTGTCACGTCCCGAAGAGTACGCGCGTCCGGTGGAGCCGGGGGCGACGGGTTTTGTCGGTGTACGGCGGTATGGTCCGCGTATGTCGCTGCGGCGTTTCGATCAGGCCATCCAACGCATGCGGACGGGCGACGCCCAGGTCCGGGCGGACGCGTTCGACTTCCTGCGCGAGCACGCCGACGCGTACGTCGGCGAGCTGATCGCCGAGTACCGCGCGGAGGGCGACGACGCGCTCCGCTGCCTGCTGCTGGAGCTCGTCGCCGAGGCGCGGGCCGTCCAGGCGCTGGAGCTGTTCCGCGGCGAACTGGAGAGCATGGACGAGGCGGTCCGGTTCTGGGCCGTCCGCGGGCTGGAGATGCTCGACACCCGCGAGGCGTGGCAGGCACTGGAGCACGCGGAGTCCGAGGGCCTCATCGCCTGAGCGCCCGTTACCGCGCCGAATCGCGCGTGCACGCCTCCCTGTGCGCCGGGCGGACGGGGCCGGTGCGGGCGGCGGGGCCGTCGGTGACGTGGGGGTCGAGGCCCGCGAAGGTCAGCAGGCGGCGCACGTTCGGGCGCGGGTCGCGGACGCGCAGCACGCCGCCGTGCTCGGCGAGCCGGTTGCGGGCCCAGACCATGACGGACAGGCCGGTGCAGTCCATGAAACGGAGGCCGGCCAGGTCGAGCGTCAGCGTTCGGGGGCGGGCGTCCAGCGCGCGGCCGACGGCGGCGCGCACGCGCCGTTCCCCGGCCAGGTCGAGTTCGCCGATCAGGCGCACGACGCGGCTCCGGCCGCGCCGGTACTCCTCGACGGTCAGGATGTCCGGCGGCATCGCGGTCACCGCCTCGTCGGCCGCGGGCGTCATCGCCCGCCTCCGGTGCTCCGGGGCCCGCGCGGCGCCCCGGCGAGGGCGGCCAGCCGGGCCGCGAGCTCGTCGCGCTCGCGGGTGACCTCGGCGAGTTCGTGCTGCAGCTCGATGATGCGGCGGATGGCGGGCAGCGTCATGCCCTCGCCCATCATGGTGACGACCTGCTGGATGCGCCCGATCTCGTTGCGGCTGTAGCGGCGCTGGCCGCCGGCGGAGCGGCGGGGGGAGACGACCCGGTGGTCGTCGATGCGCCGCAGGAACGCCTGCTGCACGTGGAGCATGTCGGCGACCTGTCCCACGGTGAACAGGGCCGCGTGCTCGTCGTCCATCGGAAGGGGCACCGGCATGCGATCCTCTCTGCTGGTCGGGGGGCGCCGCGGGCGGGCGGCGGAGGCCGCCCGCCCGCGCGGGGGCTCCCGGTGCGGGTCAGTTCTGGATGGCCTTCGCGCCGCTCTGCCGGACGGCGACCTTGCGGGGCTTGGCCCGCTCCAGGACCGGGATGCGGACGGCCAGGACGCCGTTGTCGTACGCGGCCTCGACGGCGTCGGCGTCCAGGTGCTCCGACAGGTAGACCCGCCGGGTGAAGGAGCCCATCGGACGTTCGCGGACGAACGCGCGCTCGTCCTCGGCGATCTCCTCCTCGCGGCGCGCCGACACGGTCAGGACGCCGCGGTCGACGGTCACCTCGATGGAGCCGGGGTCGATGCCGGGCAGATCGAACCGCAGGACGACGTCGTCGGCGCGGCGGATGCCGTCCATCGGCACGGCGGCGCCGCCGGTCTGGCCGGCGACCTGGCGGACGGCCCGGTCGAACTGGCGCTCGAATTCCTGCACGAACGGGTCGATCGACGTCAGCAGCATGGTGCGCCTCACCTCCGAAGATCTCTCCCGGGCCCGTTGCCCGGGGTTCCTGTCCTTCCTGGAAGAGGAAACCTGCAACTACGATTATAGGTACCTTGCTTGCGGGGTCGTCAAACGTCTGGAGGTGTAAACGGTGCGTTCCTCTCGTCGAGGCCGTGCCCCCGGACGTACGACTCGGGACCGCTCGCGGGACGACGGCCTCGCCACGTGACGGTGGGGCGCGGCCTCAGGACGGGCGGCGCACCGCGTCATCGCGACGGTCGCGGAGCGCCACCAGCCGTTCCCGCCACTCCTCTTCGTCGAGGAGCTCGAAGATCTCGATGATGTCGTCGACGACGACCGGGGGGCCGGAACGGAAGTCCCGCAGGAGGAGCCATTCGGCCTTCCGGGCCTCGGCGTGGCACAGGTCCACGTATCCGGGGTCGACCGGGGGGAAGGCGTTGGCGACGGTCTCGCAGGAGAGGATGTAGAGGAGGACCTGGGTGACCTTCGCGTAGACGTCCCACCCGACTCCGTCGGCGAGTCCCGCCAGGAGGGCTCGGGTGGCGGGAAGCGCCGACTCGTTCAGGTACTCGGACGTCACGACGTGCGAGGTGATCTCGTGATGGACGTCGGTGTCCGATTCTCCGCGGGGAGCGAGCAGCCGGGTCAGCAGTTCGGGCAGGTGCGAGGCGTCGCGTCCGCAGCCGCACCGGTACCCCGACCAGTCGGTGGCCGCGACGACGGCGTCCAGGAGGTCGTGTCCGGCTTCGTTCGTCATCGCTCGGCTCCGCTCGCGGTGTTCATGTGTCCCCCCACCATCCTCCGGGGGCTCCCCGGGTCCCGGGTACGAAGTTACCGCGATCGGGGAAGTCGATCTGGCACCCCTGGCACACCGGCTTCGTCACCGTGGTGAGGTCGCCGTTGTCGTTCTTCACGACCGTCACGGCCTGGGTGAACAGCACCCGTTCCGCTGGGATGCCCAACCGGTTGATGGCGTTGCCCTCGGCGCAGTAACCGTTCCCGGAGGAGGCGAGGACCGTCCGT
Organism: Actinomadura rifamycini DSM 43936; assembly: GCF_000425065.1. Classification (GTDB taxonomy): domain Bacteria; phylum Actinomycetota; class Actinomycetes; order Streptosporangiales; family Streptosporangiaceae; genus Spirillospora; species Spirillospora rifamycini. The sequence goes on along the minus strand of NZ_AULB01000008.1, from coordinate 23,374 downwards.
CCGGTCTGGGTGTCCACGGCACCGACGTAGGTTCGCGACGCGGTGCGCGCCGTCCTGCTGGACGTCGCGAACTCGGGGAGCGCCCCCGTGGCCGCGTTCGCCTGCCCCTGCGGCGTCCAGTTTCCGGCGACCGGGACGTCCTGGTAGACCGGTGCCCGCCCGCCGGGGGCGCCGCGGCGGGTCGCCGGACTGGGAATGTAGGGCTGGTTCTGGTTGCCGCCGGTGCCGCACCCCTGCGCGGGGCTGAGCCCGAGCGGGTCGGTCCAGGTGGTCGGGTTGCGCACGTAGGTGTGCGGGTTGGGCTGGGGAGCGAGCCCGAGGGGGTCGGGGGAGCAGTAGGCGCCCGTTTCCGGGTTGTAGTAGCGCTGGAAGTTGTAACTGAGGCCGGTCTCGGCGTCGTGGTACTGCCCGGCCAGTCTCAGCGGGCAGGGGGCGTCCGCCGTCCCGGCGAGCGGGGCGCCCCACGCGGTCGTGGGCGGCATGGCGGTGGTCGTCCCGTCCGCGGCGACGAGCTCGGCGGGCGCGCCGGCGAGGTCGGTGACGATCATTTCGAAGCGGTGGTCGAACCACTCCTGGGGTCTGTCGACCGTGCGCGCGACCCGGGACTGGGCCAGCGGGGCGTGCGACCTGGGCAGGTACTCCCAGCTCGTGACCGAGGACGTCCCGTTCGCGGTGCGGGTCTGTTCGACGAGACGGACATCGTCCCAGGTGAACAGGTACACCTCGGCGGGCGGGCCGCCGTCCGCGCCGAGACGCTGCTTCGCCGTGCGGCGGCCGAGAGCGTCGTAGTGGTAGCGCCAGCGGGCACCGTCCGGCGTCTCGGTGCCGATGAGGCGGTCCTCGGCGTCCCAGTGGAATCGCCAGCGGTCGCGGCGCCCGGAGAGCGTGACCCGTTCCCGGAGGATCACCCTTCCCTGGGCGTCGTGCTCGTAACGGGTCCGGCCCGCCCGCCGGACGAGCGTGCCGGCGATCTCGCGCGTTCCCGTCTCGGCGGCGGGAGAGGGGTGGTCGGCCTGCACGAGGTTGCCCGCCTCGTCGTAAGCGTAGCGTTCCTCCCAGCCCCGTGCCCGGACGGCGATGATGCGGCCGCGGGCGTCCAGGTCGTACCGGCGGTCCCCGGCCAGGCGGTCGGTGATGCCCGCGAGGTCGCCGTCCGCGCGGTAGGCGTACGAGCGGTGCTGCAAGAGCCGAGCCTGGCCGCCCGGTGAATCCGGCGCGCCCCACAGCGTCTGGGACGTCAGCCGGTGGAGCGTGTCCCAGCGCTGGGCCAGCGCCACGTTCGGGCCGACGCGCCGCGCCACTTCCCGGCCCGCCTCATCGTGGTCGAAGGCGATGGTCCGCCCGCCGGTGGACAAGGCGGTGGGAAGGCCGACCGGATCGTAGGTCCATTGGGACACCACCCCGTTCGGGGTGGTGCGGGACAGGACCCGGCCGAGCGGGTCATAGGTGTAGAGGACGGCGGCGCCGTTGACGGTTTCGCTGAGCAGGTTCCCTGCGATGTCGTACGCGCGCTTGACCGTCGCGTCCGGGTTCGCCGCCTCGGTCAGCCGGCCGAGGGGGTCGTACGCGAACGTGGCGACCCGGCCGGCCGCGTCGCGGCGGATCAGCCGGCCGAGGCCGTCGCGGGCGAACGTCACCGTTTCGCCCGCGCCGTTGGACCGGGAGATGAGGCGCCCCGCCGCGTCGTGGCCGTAGCGGAGCGTCCGTCCGTTGAAGTCCGACTCCCCGGTAAGGTTCCCCGCGCCGTCGTAGGTGTACGTCCAGCTCCGCGAATCACCGGTGGTGACCGACGTCAGGCGCAGCTCGGTGTCGTAGGCGAACGCGAGCGTGGAGCCGTCCGGACGGGTGAGCAGGGACGGCAGGTTGAAGGGGCCGTACGCCGTGCGCGTCGTCCGGCCGAGCGGATCGATGCGCTCGATCTCGTTGCCCTCGGCGTCGTGCCGCCACCGGTCCGTCGTCCCGTCCGGAAGGGTGCGGGAGGTGAGGCGGCTCTCCGCGTCCCACGTCAGCCGGGTCACGCCACCGACCGGATCGGTGGATGCGACGGGGCGGCCGAGTTCGTCGAACTCGGTTCGCACCACGCGTCCCCGCGCGTCGGTCACGCGGACGGCGAGCCCGGCCGGGTCGGACTCGATGCGGGTGGTGTGGCCGAGCGGGTCGGTCACCGCGGTGGGCGCGCCGTTGGGGCCGTAAGCGATCACGGTGGTCCGTCCGGCCGGATCGGTGCGGCGGACGAGGGCCCCGCGCTCGTCGTACTCCTGGACCCAGACGGAGCCGTCCGGCTGCACGATGCGGACGGGTAGATCGAGTTCGTTGTACTCGGCGGAAGCCGTCAGCCCGTCGGGGTACCGGATCTGGACGATATTGCCCCGGTCGTCGTAGGAGAACCGGGTGGTGTGCCCGAGGGGATCGGTCTGGGAGAGGAGACGGTCGAACTGGTCCCACTCCGACCGGACGACGCCGCCGAGGGGGTCGGTCTCCTCGACGACCTGGTCGTATTCGTTGTACCGGTAGACGGTGGTGTTGCCGAGCGAGTCGGTCAGGCGGGTGACGCGGTTATCGGGGTCGTAGTGGAATGCGGAGTTCAGCCGGCCCTCGGAGCCCTCTCCGCGTACGGCGCGGCCGTTCTCGTCGTAGACGTAGCGGTACCGGTGGCCGTTGCGGTCGGTCCAGCCGGTGAGCCGGTGGTCGTCGTAGGTGTAGCGGACCGGGACGCCGGCGGAGTCGTACGCCTCGGTCAGATCGCCGGTCACCGGATCGTGCGCGAAGCGCCTGAGCACGGTTCCGCCGGGAGTGCGCAGCGCGGTGACGCGGCGGTCGCCCTCCTCGACCGCTACGGTATCGACGATCACCCGGTAACCGCCCGAGTGGCGGACCTCGGTGATGGCCTGGTCCTCGTACAGGAACTCGACGCGGTTGCCGTACCGGTCGGTGATCGCCACCAGCGGTAGCCGCGACCAGCCGGTCTCGGGGCCCGGTGCGGGGAAGTGCCACGTGATCCCGGTATGCGGATCGGCCAGCCGGTAACCGCCCTCGGACGTGAGCATCAGCGGATGCCGCGGCCCGGCGGCCGGCATGAACTCCACGTTGGGGATCAGGGTTTGGGGGTAGGTGCGGACACTGGCGTCCGGAGCCAGGAAGTGAACCCCTTGGCCGTCGAGCTCCAGGGCGGTGTCGAGCGTCGAGGCCCAAGAGGGGCCGAAGAGCCGGCCGCTCCTGTAGGCGGAGATGTGCGTGCGGCTGAGGACCAGGGCGAGTACGCCCGGCAGCGCGAGGTCGGTCTCGGTGAGAATGACCTCGCCGGTCACGATCCCGACGGGGTCGCCGCCTTTGCACGTCCGGTCGGTGGGGCGGCTCTGGGACTGGGGGGACGTGTCGCGCCTGGGCCCGCCGCGAGGGCCGGGACGACCGCCGGCCGGTGTGCGTGTCGGGGCCGGGGCGGAGGGCGTGCCGGTGGAGGATCGGCGGCCGGGGGGCGACCGGAACAGGCTGCCGCTCATCTTGCCGAAGACTCCGCCCGCGGCGCCTCCCCGGCCACCGCGACGTCCACGCCTGCCCATCGTGGGGCTCCTTCGAGAGGGGTTCGCGCACCGGCGCTTCCGGTCGACCACCGAGCTTACGGAATGGTGATCAACAGCAACAGTGGCAATCTACCCATTGTCGGATCATCGACCTAATTGGCACTTTTGTCCCAATAGAGAATGGTCGGTAGCAAGCGTGTCGTTTTCGCTCCTGGTCGAACGCATTGCGGGACCAGGCGGGGCGGGTCAGGGGGTGGGCGGGCGGCCGGCCAGGCGGGTGGTGAGGGCGGCGGCGGTCGCGCGGATGCCGGCGGCGAGGGCGGGCCAGGTCTCCGGCGGGCGGGCGTCGCGGCGGAAGGTGACGGCGACGGCGGCGGTCGGGTGGGCGGTGTGGTCGAACGCGCAGGCCGCGATGCTGGCGAACCCCTCGGTGACGTGGCCGTCCTCGGACGCCCAGCCGCGGCGGGCGTCCTCGGCGAGGACGCGGCGGAGCGCGCGCAGGGTCGTGGGGCCGCGGCCGGTGCGGTCGACGAGCGGGCCGCCGGGGAAGAGGGCGCGGAGCTGCGCCGGGGGCAGGTGCGCGAGGAGGGAGCGGCCGCTCGCCGTGAGGTGGGCGGGCAAGCGGACGCCGACGTCCGTGACGAGCGTCGCGTGGTGCGGCGGCTGCTCCTTGAGCAGGTACAGGGTCTCGGTGCCGTGCAGGACGCCGAGCTGCGCGATCTCCCCGGTCCGGTCGACGAGGCGGCGCAGCAGGGGGCGGGCGAGGCGTTCGAGGGGTTCGTGGCGCAGGTAGGCGGAGCCGATCTCGAACGCGGCGACGCCGAGCCCCCAGCGGCGCTCCTCGGGGACGTAGGCGACGAAGCCGTCCTCGGCCATCGCGGCGAGCAGGTGGTAGGCGGACGAGCGGGGCAGGCCGAGCGCGCGGGCGATGGCCGACGCGGGGAGCGGGCCGGGCGCGGCGGCCAGGTGGCGCAGGACCGCCAGGGCGCGGCGCGCGGCGGGGACCTGGCTCATGGCCCGATTGTCTCGTATCCGAGACGGATTGCGGGCCGGCGGGGTCGTCTCCGGCTGCCGTGGCCGCTGCAATGGTGGGTATGGCTTCTGGTGTGGGGGACAGGGTTGTCCGGGTCGGCCCGGACCCGCTCGCGTTCGACGACGTGGTGGCGGTGGCCCGCGACGGGGCGCGCGTCGCGCTGACGGACGAGGCGTTGAAGGTCATCGGGGAGGCGCGGGCGCACATCGAGGAGCTGTCCGCCCGGCCGACGCCGGTGTACGGGGTCTCGACGGGTTTCGGGGCGCTCGCGACGCGCCACATCCCGCCGGAGATGCGCGACCGGTTGCAGGTGAACATCGTCCGGTCGCACGCGGCCGGGTCGGGGCCCGAGGTCGAGCGCGAGGTCGTCCGGGCGCTGATGCTGCTGCGGCTCCGGACGCTCGCGACCGGACGGACGGGCGTGCAGCCGACGACCGCGCGGACGCTCGCCGCGCTGCTCAACGCGGGGATCACCCCGCAGGTGTTCGAGCACGGCAGCCTCGGCTGCTCGGGCGACCTCGCGCCGCTCGCGCACGTCGCGCTGGCCCTGATCGGGGAGGGGCGCGTCCGCGACGCGGACGGGGAGCCGCGGGACGCGGCGCAGGCGCTCGCGGAGGCGGGGATCGCGCCGGTGAAGCTCGCGGCCAAGGAGGGGCTCGCGCTGCTGAACGGCACCGACGGGATGCTCGGCATGCTCGTGCTGGCGATGCACGACCTGCGCAGGCTCCTCACGACCGCGGACCTGGCCGCCGCGATGAGCGTCGAGGCGCTGCTGGGCACCGACCGGGTCTTCGCCGCCGACCTCCAGGAGCTCCGGCCGCACCCCGGGCAGGGGACGTCGGCGGCCAACCTGCGGCTGCTGCTGGCCGCGTCCCAGATCATGGAGTCGCACCGGGGGCCCGACTGCACCCGCGTCCAGGACGCCTACTCGCTGCGCTGCTCGCCGCAGGTCAACGGCGCCGCGCGCGACACGCTCGCGCACGCCGAACTGGTCGCGGGGCGGGAGCTGGCCTCGGCCGTCGACAACCCGGTCGTCCTGCCGGACGGGCGCGTCGAGTCGAACGGCAACTTCCACGGCGCGCCGGTCGCGTACGTGCTCGACTTCCTGGCGATCCCGGTCGCGGACGTCGCGTCGATGTCGGAGCGGCGCACGGACCGCATGCTCGACAGGGGGCGGTCGGCGGGCCTGCCGGCGTTCCTCGCGGACGATCCGGGCGTCGACTCCGGGCACATGATCGCCCAGTACACGCAGGCGGGGATCGTGTCGGAGCTGAAGCGGCTCGCGGCGCCCGCGAGCGCCGACTCGATCCCGAGCTCGGCGATGCAGGAGGACCACGTGTCCATGGGCTGGAACGCGGCGCGCAAGCTCCGGCGCGCGGTCGACGGGCTCGCCCAGGTCGTCGCGATCGAGATCCTCACGGCCGCGCGGGCGCTGGACCTGCGGGCGCCGCTGCGGCCCGGCCCGGCGACCGGCGCCGTGGTCGCGCGGCTGCGCGAGGCGGTGCCGCCGCCCGGCCCCGACCGCTACCTGGCCCCCGAGATCGCCGCCGCGACCGCGCTCGTCCGGGACGGCTCGCTCGTGGCGGCCGCCGAATCCGTTGTCGGCCCCCTTTCCTGAAGGAGTTCCCCATGTCCGGACCTCGGACGGTACGCGCCCCCCGCGGCGCCGCGCTGACGGCGAAGGGCTGGCCCCAGGAGGCCGCCCTGCGGATGATCCAGAACAACCTCGACCCGGAGGTCGCCGAGCACCCGGACGACCTCGTCGTCTACGGCGGCTCGGGGAAGGCCGCGCGGAGCTGGGACGCCTTCGACGGCATCGTCCGCTCGCTCACCGACCTGGCGGGCGACGAGACGCTGCTCGTCCAGTCGGGCAAGCCGGTCGGGGTGTTCCGCACGCACGAGTGGGCGCCCCGGGTGCTCATCGCGAACTCGAACCTGGTGCCGCAGTGGGCGACGTGGGAGGAGTTCCGGCGGCTCGAGTCGCTCGGGCTGACGATGTTCGGGCAGATGACCGCCGGGTCGTGGATCTACATCGGGACGCAGGGCATCCTGCAGGGGACGTACGAGACGTTCGCGGCGGTGGCGGCGAAGCGGTTCGGCGGCACGCTGGCCGGGACGGTCACGCTCACCGCGGGGCTCGGCGGCATGGGCGGCGCGCAGCCGCTCGCGGTGACGATGAACGGCGGCGTCGCGATCTGCGTCGAGTGCGACCCGTCGCGGATCGAGCGCCGGGTGGAGCACGGGTACTGCGACGTGCGGGCCGCGTCGCTCGACGACGCGCTGCGGCTCGCCGCGGACGCGCGCGCGGCGCGGCGCCCGCTGTCGATCGCCGTCCTCGGCAACGCGGCGGACGTCGTGCCCGAGCTGCTGCGGCGCGGCGCGCCGATCGACATCGTGACCGACCAGACCAGCGCGCACGACCCGCTGATGTACCTGCCGTCCGGCGTCGCGTTCGACGACATGGCGGACGCGCGCGAGAAGGACCGCGACGGGTTCATCTCCCGCGCGCGCGCCTCCATGGCGAAGCACGTGGAAGCGATGGTCGGTTTCCAGGACGCGGGCGCCGAGGTGTTCGACTACGGCAACTCGATCCGGGGCGAGGCGGAGCTCGCGGGGTACGAGCGCGCGTTCGCCTTCCCCGGGTTCGTGCCCGCCTACATCCGCCCCCTGTTCTGCGAGGGCAAGGGCCCGTTCCGGTGGGCGGCCCTGTCGGGCGACCCGAAGGACATCGCCCGCACCGACCGCGCGATCCTGGAGCTGTTCCCGGAGAACGAGTCGCTGGCCCGCTGGATCCGGATGGCGGGGGAGAAGGTCTGCTTCCAGGGGCTCCCGTCCCGCATCTGCTGGCTCGGCTACGGCGAGCGCGACCGGGCCGGGGAGGCGTTCAACGACCTGGTGGCGCGCGGCGAGGTCGGCGCGCCGATCGTCCTCGGCCGGGACCACCTCGACTGCGGGTCGGTCGCGAGCCCGTACCGGGAGACCGAGGGCATGGCGGACGGGTCGGACGCCATCGCCGACTGGCCGCTGCTGAACGCGATGCTCAACACCGCGTCCGGCGCCACCTGGGTGTCGATCCACCACGGCGGCGGCGTCGGCATCGGGCGGTCGATCCACGCGGGGCAGGTGTGCGTGGCGGACGGGACGCCGCTCGCCGCCGAGAAGCTGCGGCGCGTCCTGACGAACGACCCGGGCACGGGCGTCATGCGGCACGTGGACGCCGGGTACGGCCGCGCCGCCGAGGTCGCCGCCGAGCGCGGCGTCCGGATCCCCATGCAGGGCCGGTAGGGGCGCATGGCCTTCGAGGACATGTGGGCGGACCTGCTGCCGCTCGGCCGGGACGCGGCCACGGGCGGCTACCGCCGGTTCGCGTGGACGCCGCCCGAGCTGGAGTGCCGCGCCTGGTTCGCCGACGAGGCGCGGCGGCGCGGGCTCGACCTGGAGCACGACGCCAACGGCAACATGATCGCGTGGTGGCGGCCCGCGGACGGCTCCCGGGCGGACGCCGTGCTGACCGGCAGCCACCTCGACTCCGTCCCGGACGGCGGCGCGTTCGACGGCCCGCTCGGCATCGTGTCGGCGTTCGCGGCGATCGACCTGCTGCGGGACCGCGGCGCCCGGCCGCGGCGGCCGGTCGGCGTCGCGGCGTTCGCCGAGGAGGAGGGCGCCCGGTTCGGCGTCGCCTGCCTCGGCTCCCGGCTGCTCACCGGGGCGATCGACCCCGCGCGGGCGCGCGCGCTGACCGACGCGGACGGGCGGACGTTCGCCGACGTCCTGCACCACGCGGGACTCGACCCCGACGCGATCGGGCCCGACGAGGACCTGCTGGCCCGCGTCGGATGCTTCGTCGAACTGCACGTCGAGCAGGGCCGGGCCCTCGCCGGGCCCGTCGGCGTCGCGAGCGCGATCGTCCCGCACGGGCGCTGGCGGTTCGACTTCGCGGGGGAGGGCAACCACGCGGGCACGACCCGCCTGGCCGACCGCCGCGACCCCATGCCGCCGTTCGCGAGCATGGTGCTGGCGGCGCGCGAGGCCGCCGAACGGAACGGGACGGTCGCGACCGTCGGCAAGGTGCGGGTCGCGCCGAACGGGGTGAACGCGGTCGCGTCGTCGGTCACCGGCTGGCTGGACGCGCGCGGGCCCGACGACGCCGCCGTCCGCCGGACGGTCGCGGACGTGGACGCGGCGGCCCGCGCCGCCGCCCGCCCGCACGGCGTCGCCGTGCACCTCGCGGAGGAGTCGTACACCGAGGTCGTCGACTTCAATACCGCGCTGCGCGAGCGGGTCGCGGCGGTGCTGGGCGGCGTACCGGTGCTGCCCACGGGCGCCGGGCACGACGCCGGGATCCTGTCCGCGCGGGTGCCGACGGCGATGCTGTTCGTCCGGAATCCGACCGGGGTGTCGCACGCGCCCGCCGAGCACGCCGAGACCGCCGACTGCCTCGCGGGCGTCGCGGCCCTCGCCGCGGTGCTGGACGACCTGGCGGCCGGGTAGGGGACCGGTATGCAGTGGCATGCGCAGTTCGCCTGGCTCGGTGACGGTGTGGCGGCCGACGTGCTCGTCACGGCCGACGGCGAGCGGATCACCCGCGTCGAACGCGGCGTCCCCGCCCCGCCGGGCGCCGCCCGCCTCCCCGGCCTGACCCTCCCCGGCCTCGCCGACGCCCACTCCCACGCCTTCCACCGCGCCCTCCGCTCCCGCGTCCAGAAGCACCGCGGGACGTTCTGGACGTGGCGGGAGCAGATGTACCGGGTCGCCGACCGGCTCGACCCCGGCTCCTACCGGGCCCTCGCCGCCGCCGCGTTCGCCGAGATGGCCCTCGCCGGGATCAGCTGCGTCGGCGAGTTCCACTACCTGCACCACCGCCCCGGCGGCGACCCCTACGACGACCCGAACGCGATGGGCGAGGCGCTGATCGCCGCCGCCGCCGACGCCGGCATCCGCATCACCCTGCTGGACGCCTGCTACCTCGCCGGCGGCATCGGGCGGCCCCTCACCGGCACCCAGCTCCGCTTCGGCGACGGCACCGCCGGGAACTGGGCCCGCCGCGCCGGCGCCCTCCACGACGCCGTCCACAAGGCGGGCCCCGGGCACGCCCGCGTCGGCGCCGCGATCCACTCCGTCCGCGCCGTGCCCCGCGAGCAGCTCGGCGCCGTCGCGGCCTGGGCGCGGGAGCGGCGCGCGCCGCTGCACGTCCACCTGTCCGAGCAGCCCGCCGAGAACGACGCCTGCCGGGAGGCGTACGGGACGACGCCGGCGCGGCTGCTCGCCGAGGCGGGGGCGCTCGGCGCGTTCGCGACGGCCGTGCACGCGACCCACCTGACCGGCGACGACATCGCCCTGCTCGGCACCACCGCGACCGGCGTGTGCATGTGCCCGACCACCGAACGCGACCTCGCCGACGGCATCGGCCCCGCCCGCGACCTGGCCGAGGCGGGCGCCCCGCTCTGCCTCGGCTCCGACCAGCACGCCGTCGTCGACCTGTTCGAGGAGGCCCGCGCCGTCGAGCTGGACGAGCGGCTGCGCACCCGGCGGCGCGGCCACTGGACGGCCGGGGAGCTGCTGACCGCCGCCACCCGGCACGGGCACTACGCGCTCGGCTGGCCGGAGGCGGGCCGCCTCGAACCCGGCGCGTACGCCGACCTCGTCACCGTCGACCTCGGCTCGGTCCGGACGGCCGGGGCGGGGCGGGAGCACGCCGCCGAGGCGGCCGTGTTCGCCGCGACCGCCGCCGACGTCCGGCACGTCGTCGTCTCCGGCCGCCCGGTCGTCCGCGACGGCCGCCACCTGCTGATCGGCGACGTGCCCGGCGCGCTGGCCGCCGCGATCGGCACCGCCACCCGGGAGGAGCCCGCATGACCGGACCCGACGAGCGCAGCACCCTGATCACCGGCATCGGGGAACTCGTCACGAACGACCCCGCGGCCGGCGAGGGCCCCCTCGGCATCGTCCGCGACGCCGCGCTCGTCCTCCACGGCGGCACGGTCGCGTGGACGGGCCCCGCCGCCGGCGCCCCGGACGCCGACGAGCGGTACGACGCCGGGGGACGCGCCGTCCTGCCCGGATTCGTCGACTCGCACGCCCACCTGGTGTTCGCGGGGGAGCGCGCCGAGGAGTTCGCCGCCCGGATGAGCGGCGAGCCCTACGCGGCGGGCGGCATCCGCACCACGGTCGCCCGCACCCGCGCCGCGTCCGACGACGAGCTGCGCGCGACCGTCCGGCGGCTCGTGGCCGAGATGGCCCGGCAGGGCACCACGACCGTCGAGTGCAAGTCCGGGTACGGGCTCACGGTCGAGCAGGAGGAACGGGCGGTGCGGATCGCCGCCGAGCACGCCGACGAGGTCACGTACCTGGGCGCCCACATCGTTCCGGACGGCACGGACGCCGCGTCCTACACCCGGCTCGCCGCGACCGACATGCTCGCCGCGTGCGCCCCGCACGCCCGCTGGATCGACGTGTTCTGCGAGCGCGGCGCGTTCGACGCCGACCAGGCCCGCGAGATCCTCGGAGCCGGGATCGAGGCGGGGCTGGCGCCGCGCCTGCACGCGAACCAGCTCACCGAGGGCCCGGCCGTCCGCCTCGCCGTCGAGCTGGACGCCGCGTCCGCCGACCACTGCACGTTCCTGTCGGACGCCGACGTGGACGCGCTCGCCTCGTCCCGCACCGTCGCGACGCTCCTGCCGGGTGTCGAGTTCTCCACCCGGCAGCCCTACCCGGACGCGCGCCGCCTCCTGGACGCGGGCGCCGCGGTCGCGCTCGCGTCCGACTGCAACCCCGGCTCCTGCTACAGCTCGAGCATGGCGTTCTGCGTCGCCGTCGCCGTCCGCGACATGCGGATGACCCCGGCCGAGGCCGTCCGGGCCGCCACCGCGGGGGGCGCGCGGGCGCTCCGCCGCACCGACGTCGGACGCCTCGCGCCCGGCGCGCGCGCGGACGTCCACGTCCTGGACGCCCCCTCGTACATCCACCTCGCCTACCGCCCCGGCGTCCCCCTCACCAGAGCGGTCTGGAAGAAGGGCGCGCGGGTCACTGCCCCAGGTAGCGGCGGTTGACCCGGATCAGCGGCTTGCGCTCCCGCGCGATGTAGTCGGCCGCCAGGACCTCCGCGACGAACAGCGTGTGGTCGCCCGCCACGATCGTCTGCCGGTTCTCGCACTCCAGCGCCGCGAGCCCGTTCTCCGGGACCAGCGCGTCCGACACCGGCCCGCGGTGGTGCGGCTCGCCCGCCAGCAGGATCCGCGCGCCCGGACGGCCCGCCGCCGCGAACCGCCCGGCGAGCGCCCGCTGCCCGGACGACAGGACCGTCGCGGCCCACCGGTCGCGGCGCCCCAGCACCTCCGCCAGGTACGACGACGAGGACACCCCCGCCAGCACCATCGGCGGCTCCAGCGACACCGACATGAACGACGTCACCGTCGTCCCGTGGTCGTCGCGGCCGTCGCGGACCGTCAGCACCACCACGCCCGTGGCGAACCCGGCGACGGCGTCGACGAAGTCCGTGCCGGCCGCCACGTCAGCGGATCTCCCAGGAGCCGGGGAGCGTCAGCGGCCCGGCCGACGGCAGCCCCAGCCGCGCCGCGAGCCCGCCCAGCGACCCCCAGCCGTCGAACCGCGCGGACGCGGCGGTGCGGTCCTCGCTCGACTCCGGCGGCTTGAGCCGCTCCAGCGGCGACGCGTGCGGGTACGACCGGACCGGCGCGTCCGCGGGCAGCCCGCCCTTCTTCCGCGCCAGTTCGAGCGCCGCCTCCAGGCCGCCCAGCTCGTCCACGAGGCCGCCCTCGCGGGCGTCCGCGCCCGTCCAGACCCGGCCCCGCGCCAGCTCGTGCACCCGGTCGCGGGACAGCCCGCGGCCCTGCGCGACCTTCGCCGTGAAGTCGTCGTAGATCCGGTCGAGGGACGCGTTGATCCGCTCCCACTCCGACTCGCTGAACTCCTTCGTGGAGCTGAACATCCGGGCGTGGTCGCCGTCCGCGACCGTCCCCATCCCGACGCCGATCCGGTCGAGCAGGTCGCTGACCACGGCCTTGCCCACCACGACGCCGATCGACCCGGTGATCGTCCCGGGCTGCGCGAGGATCACGTCGGCGCCCATCGCCACGTAGTAGCCGCCCGACGCCGCCACGTCGCCCATCGAGACGACCACCGGCTTGCCGGCCTTCCGGGCCAGCGCGACCTCCCGCCAGATGGCGTCCGACGCCACCGCCGATCCGCCCGGGCTGTTCACCCGGAACACGATCGCCTTGACCCGCTCGTCCTTCACCGCCGCGCGGAACGCGGCCCCGACCGTGTCCGAGCCCATCGCCGGACCCGAGTTCGGCAGCGGCCCCCCGCGCCCGCTGCGGCCGAGCCGGATCGGCCCCTGGCCGTTGATCAGCGCCACGACGTCCGCGCGGCCCGGCTGCGGCAGCTTCTTCGCGAGCCCCTGCGTCCGGCTGTAGCGGGAGACGAACCGGAGCTGCGCCTCGTCCCCGAACCGCTCCCGGAGCGCCGCGTACACCTCGTCGCGGTACCCGAGCCGGTCGACGAGCCCCTCCTCCAGCGCCTCGTCGGCCAGCAGCGGGCCGCGGTCGACCAGCTCCCGCACCCGCTCCACCGGGAGGCCCCGCGACTCGGCGATCCCGGCCGCGAGCTGCTCCCCGAACGACGCCACCAGCCGCCGCGACGACTCCTCGTGCTCGGGCGTGTACGCCTTCTCCATGAACGTGTTCGCCATGGTCTTGTACTCGTGCCGCGCCGCGAACAGCGGCCGGATCCCGGCCTTCTCGAGCGCCCCCGCGAGGAACGGTTCCTCCAGCGCCACGCCCGTCAGCCCCACGTCGCCCGTCGGCTGCAGGTACACCTCGTCGAACGCGCTGGCCAGGTAGTACGGCACGTTGCCGCGCCCGCCCTCCCCGAACGTCTCGGCCCACGCGACCGTGTGCTTGCCCGCGTCCCGCAGCGCCCGCACCGACTCCCGCAGCTCCTGCGCGAGCGCCATCCGCATCTCGCCGGACACCTTCACCACCAGCGCGCGCACCCGCGCGTCCGTCCGGGCGCGGCGCAGCCCGTCCAGGACGTCCCGCAGGTGCGTGCGGCGCATCGACATGAGCGCCGAGATCGGGTCGGCGGGCGCGGTCTCCACGACCCCCTCGGTGAGGTCCAGCTCGAGGATCAGCGGCGCCGTCCGCCGCTCGCGTGCCTGCTTGATGACGTTGACGACCGTGCCGGGATCCACCATGCGTTCAGCCTATGTGCTGTGTCGTCCAGGGGGGCGACCCCCTGCGACCGGGGCCTCGCGGGGCGGGGTCTCGGAAACGGGTCAGCGGGCGAAGGCCCGGTTGGGGAGGACGCTGGCGGACGCCTGGGCGACGGGGCGGCCGGAGGCGTCGGAGATGAGGGCGTTCGCGACCATGCGGGTGCCGCCCGGGTGGACGCAGGTGCCGGTGACCGTGTAGGGGCGGCCCGCGTGGACGGCGCGCAGGTAGTCGACGTTCAGGTTCAGGGTGAGCATCGGCATGAAGTGCTCGCACGTGCTGGAGCCCGCGAGGCAGACCGCGTTGTCCATGATCATGGCGATGTAGCCGCCGTGGACGGTGCCGCCGGGGTTGCACAGGTGCTCGCCGGGCGTCCAGGAGATGTCGACCCGGCCCGGTTCGGCGCCCGTGATGACCTGGCCGATGTGGGCGTTGACGTCGGAGATCTCGGGGAACCGGCCGTCGGCGAGCGCGCGGATCAGCTCGGCGCCCGACAGCGTGTTCCACATGTCGGCATGCTCCTGCGGTCCCGCTTCGACGCTCAACGCTGCTCCCTGATCGACTCGCACATCCGTCCCGAATGGTATTCGGGGGCGCGGGGTGCGGCACTGTGCCGTTCATCACGGGTCACCCGGCGCGGAGCAGGCCCTCGACGTCGCCGGTGCCGGACGCGCGGTACCGCAGGCCGCCGGAGACGCGCTCCAGCGTGACCTCGCCGCCCATGCAGAAGCCGGTGATGCCGGTGCCGTCCTCGACGTGCTCCCGGAACTCGGCGCGGGACCGACCCGACTCGGTGAGGGACATCGACATCCGGCAGCCCCACCCGGTGTAGTCGGCGGTGCCCTCGCCGTCGTCGTCGAGTTCGATCGTGACCTGGGTGCTCGCGTCCCCGATGGTGATGCCGCCGGTCTGGGTGACCGTGCCGGTCCAGGTGCCCGCGAACCCGGCGGGCAGCGGCCCGTCGGACGACTCGGACGGGCTCGGCGACGGGCTGGACGGGCGCTGCACGGGCGTTTCGGGGACGCCGGAGGAGGACGACGCGGCGGGCGGGGCGCCGCCGCCGCCGTCGGTGAGCGCGTCGAAGGCGAACCAGCCGCCCGCGAGCAGCGCCAGCGCGGCGACGACGGCCGGGACGGCGACGCGGGCGCCCCCGCGGCGCCGCGGGGCCTCCGCGGCCGGTCCAGCAGGTGCGGCCGGTGCGGCTCCCGCCGGCGGCGGGGGGAGGGGCGCGGGGCCGTGCTGGGCGGACGGGTCGACGAGCCGCACCATCAGGTCGCGCGCGGTGGGGCGGCGGGACGGGTCCTTCGCGAGGCACTCGGTGAGCAGCGGCGCCAGCCCGGACGGCACCCCGTCGAGGTCCGGTTCGCCGTTCGCGATGCGGTGCATGACGGCGGGGATGCTGTCGGCGGGGCCGAACGGCGGGCGCCCCGTGGCCGCGTACACGATCGTGCCCGCCCACGCGAAGACGTCCGACCGGTCGGTCGGCGGGTGCCCCTCCAGCCATTCGGGGGCGAAGTACGCGGGCGTCCCGACGAGCTGGGTGTGGGTCTCGGCGTCGATGGCGCGGGCGATCCCGAAGTCGACGACGCGGGGGCCGTCCGGGCCGAGCAGGACGTTCGCGGGCTTGAGGTCGCGGTGGACGATCCCCGCGCCGTGGATCGCGGCGAGGGCGCTGGCCGTGTTCACGGCGAGCCGCTGCAGCTCGCCCTCCCGCAGCGGGCCCTGCTCCAGCACGCGGTCCTGCAGGGAGGGGCCGTCGATGTACTCGCTGACGACGTACGGGACGGCCGCGTCCGCGGAGGCGTCCAGGACGGCGGCCGTGCAGAACGGCGCGACCTGCTGGGCCGCCGCCATCTCGCGGGCGAAGCGCGCGCGGGCCGACGCGTCGGTGGTCTTGAGCATCTTGACGGCGACGCGCTCGCCCGCGGGGCCCTCGCCGATGAAGACGACGCCCTGGCCGCCCTCGCCGAGCCGCCCGGTCAGGCGGAACCGCCCGACGGTGCGGGGGTCGTCGGGTTGGAGCGGGGCAGGCGGCATCTCTCTCCTCGTGCGGGACCGGCGGGACGCCGGGCGGACCTCACCACGGTACTTGCCCTCGCGAGCGCCCGAGCAGCGGATATGGTCGGCTGCATGGGTGACGGCGACGGGTGGGCCGACTGCGCGCAGGGGCACCGCCACTGGGGACGGTTCGGCGCGGCGGGGCTGCTCGCCTACCACCGGGATCCGGACGGCCAGGTATGGACGCTGCTGCAGCAGCGCGCGTGGTGGGGGCTCGGCGGCGGCACCTGGGGCATGTTCGGCGGCGCCCTGCACAGCCACGAGGACGCCGTGACGGGCGCGCTGCGCGAGACGGCCGAGGAGTGCACGCTCGACACCGGGGCCGTGACCGTCCACGGCACCAGCGTCGAGGACCACGGCGGCTGGTTCTTCACCTCGGTGATCGGCGAGCTGCCCGAGCGGGCCGCGGTGCGGGCCGCGTCGGCCGAGACGCGCGGCGCCCGCTGGGTACGGGTCGAGGACGTCACGTCGCACAAGCTGTTCGAGCCGTTCGCCCGGTCGTGGCCGCGCCTGAAGGACGCCATGCGCCGCCTCGTCCTCGTGGTGGACGCGGCGAACGTGGTGGGCGCGCGGATGGGAGGTCGGTCGGGGTCGGTTGGTCGGGGCGAGCACTTCGGGTGGTGGAAGGACCGGGCGGGGGCGAACGCCCGCCTGCGGGACGACCTGAAGGCGCTGGACGGGGGAGTGACGGGCGTTCCGGACGGGCTCGTGCCGTTCGACCGCTGCTTCCCGGAGGTCGTCCTGGTCGTGGAAGGGCAGGCGCGGGGCGTCGCGGACGAGCCGGTGGACGGCGTGCGGGTCACGGCGGCGCCCGGCAGCGGCGACGACCACATCGTGGACCTCGTGGCGGATCCCGCGCCCGGCACCGTGCACCTGGTGGTGACGGCCGACCGGGAGCTGCGGGCCCGCTGCGCGGCGGCGGGCGCGGCCGTCACCGGCCCCCGCTGGCTCCTCGACCGGCTCTGACCGGCCGTTACGGCTCGTTACAGGGCGTTATAGGACGTTACGGGGCGTTACGCGCCGTCGACGCGGTGCCCGGCGGCGCGGAGCGCGTCGGCGGCGGACTTCTGGGAGTGCTCGGGCACGAGGACGAGGTCGGCGTGGTAGGTGGAGGCGACGAACACCGGGACGCCGGCGCCGGCGAGCGGGCCGGTGATCGCGGCGAGCACGCCGGGGACGTCGAGGCCGTCCCCCGGGTCGCCGTAGAAGCCGACCCAGCGCTGCGCGTCGCCGTACGGGGACGCCTCGCGGACGACGGTGAGGCCCTCCGGCGCGCGGACGAGCGCGATCCACTCGTCGTCCTCGGGGAACGTCGCGTGCGGCAGGTGCCCCACGGTGAACCGGTTCGGGACGAGGTGGAGGTGCTGGCGGTCGGCGCTCATGGGGCAACTCTATTGAGCGGCGCCGACGGGCGGCCGGGCTATTCGGGCGCGAACCAGACGGCGCCGAGCGGCGGGACGCGCAGGACGGCCGACGCGGGCAGCCCGTGGCAGGGTTCGGCGACGGCCTCGATGCGGCCGAGGTTGCCGACGCCGCTGCCGCCGTACTCGTACACGTCGGTGTTGAGGATCTCGCGCCAGCCGCCGGTGCGGGGGAGCCCGAGCCGGTAGTCCTCGTGCGGGTTCCCGGAGAAGTTGACCACGCAGGCGACGACCGGCGGTTCGGCCGCGCCCGCCGCACCGCCCGCCGCACCGCCCGCCGCACCGCCCGGCGTGCCGGCCTCGGGCGCCGTCCCGTACCGCAGGTAGGAGAGCGAGTTGCCGCCCGCGTCGTTCCCGTCGATCCAGCGGAACCCCTCGTGGTCGCTGTCGCGGGTCCACAGCGCGGGTTCCCCGCGGTAGGCGAGGTTGAGGTCGCGGACGAGCTTCTGCAGGCCGAGGTGGTTCGCGCCCTCGGCGGCGTTCTCCAGCAGCCACCAGTCCAGGGGGCGCTCCTCGGCCCATTCGGCGCCCTGCCCGAACTCCTGCCCCATGAACAGGAGCTGCTTGCCGGGGTGCGACCACATGTAGGCCAGGAGCGCGCGCAGCCCGGCGAACTTCTGCCACGTGTCGCCGGGCATCTTGCTGAGCAGCGAGCCCTTCCCGTGGACGACCTCGTCGTGCGACAGCGGCAGGACGTAGTTCTCCGAGAACGCGTACATGAGCGAGAACGTGATCTCGTTGTGGTGGTAGTGCCGGAACACCGGTTCGTGGCGCAGGTACTCCAGCGTGTCGTGCATCCACCCCATGTTCCACTTGAAGCCGAACCCGAGGCCGCCCAGGTGGGTGGGGCGGGACACGCCGGGCCAGGCGGTCGACTCCTCGGCGACCGTGATGATCCCGGGGTTGCGCTTGTAGACCGTGGCGTTCATCTCCTGGAGGAAGGAGATGGCCTCCAGGTTCTCGCGCCCGCCGTACACGTTCGGGGTCCAGCCGCCCTCTTCGCGGGAGTAGTCCAGGTACAGCATCGACGCGACGGCGTCCACGCGGAGCCCGTCGATGTGGAACTCCTCCAGCCAGTACGACGCGTTCGCGACGAGGAAGTTGCGGACCTCGGCGCGGCCGTAGTTGAACACGAGCGTCCCCCAGTCGGGGTGCTCGCCGCGCGCCGGGTCGTCGTGCTCGTACAGGGCGGTGCCGTCGAACCGGGCGAGGGCCCACTCGTCCTTGGGGAAGTGGGCGGGGACCCAGTCCATGAGGACGCCGATGCCCGCCTGGTGCAGCCGGTCGACGAGGTGCCGGAAGTCGTCCGGGTCCCCGAAACGGGACGTGGGGGCGTAATAGGACGTCACCTGGTAGCCCCAGGACGGCCCGTAGGGATGCTCGGTGACGGGCAGGAGTTCGACGTGCGTGAACCCCATGTCCTTGACGTACGCGGTGAGTTCCTCTGCCAGCTCCCGGTAGCCGAGGCCGGGACGCCACGAGCCGAGGTGGACCTCGTACACGCTCATGGGCTCGTGCAGCCAGTCGTGCTGCTTGCGGGCGTCCATCCACTCGGCGTCGCCCCACTCGTAGGACGACGTGAACACGCGGGACGCGGTCGCCGGCGGGCGCTCGGTGAAGCGCGCCATCGGGTCGGCCTTCGTGCGCCAGTGCCCGTCGGCGCCGAGGATCTCGAACTTGTAGCACGTCCCGTCGCCGACGCCCGGGACGAACAGCTCCCAGACACCGGTGGAGCCCAGCGACCGCATGGGGTGGGCGCGCCCGTCCCAGTGGTTGAAGTCGCCGACGACCCGGACGCCGCGCGCGGTCGGCGCCCACACCGCGAACGCGGTGCCGGTGACCTGGCCGAACGCCGACGTGTAGGTGCGGACGCGGGCGCCGAGGGCGTGCCACAGCTCCTCGTGCCGGCCCTCGCTGATGAGGTGCAGGTCCAGCTCGCCGAGCGTCGGTAGGTGCCGGTACGGGTCGTCCTGGACGTTCTCGACCCCGTCGCCGTAGGCGACGGCGAGCCGGTAGTCGGGCACCGCGAGCGGCGCCTCGTCCTCGTCGTCGCCCGACAGCGACGAGCCGATCGGCAGGGTGCCCGCGAACACGCCCTGGTGGACGTGCCGGAGCGGGTGCCGGTCGCCGTTCGGCAGGACGACCTCGACCCGTTCGGCGAGCGGCCGCAGCGCCCGGACGGTGACGCCCGAGCGGCCGGGATGGGCCCCGAGGACGCCGTGCGGATCGTGGTGGTCGCCGCCGACGAGCCTGTCGATCTCCGCGTGCGTCACCCGCGCCATGGCGTCATGGCCTCCTCGTCCCCGTCCCCGGTCGTCGTTTCCACAGGGATGAGTGCCCCGAGATCGGCGTGTTTCACATGAGCGGACCGACCCCTTTCCAACAGATTGCGATCCGTTCAGGGGGCGGGGGTTGCGATCGGGGAGGATGCACCGTCTTGTGACGGTTGTGCCTCTCTCGGCGGTGGACGGGCGGCGCTTCGGGCCGCCGAACAATTCTTGGCGTCCGGTGGGATTCTCAGCGGAAAAGTTGCGACCGTACGGGAGGCGCCACTCTTTGTTTGGGGTCGCGCGGAAAGGCGCCGCCCGTACGGTCACGTCCATATGGCCCCAGGGGCTACATCGACCCCTCCGCCCCGGGCTCCACTTTGGTGTCACTCCAGAGACACAAGTACCTGTCGTCCCGTCCCGCCCCGGCCCGGTCCGGCCCCGCGCACGGGCCGGGCCGCGACGGTCCCCGCGTCCGCGTCACCGGTCGCCGCGCCCCTCTCCGGTCTGCTCGCGCAGCAGCGCGCGCAGGCCCGCCGAGTCGTCTGCGGCCACCGTCATCGCATATCCCGCCTGCAGTTGGGCGTCGGTGAGGTCGCCGCTGCGCGTCGCGTACCAGCGCCCCGCGTCGCTGCGCCAGACCTGCCAGCCCGGAAACTCCGTCTCGATGGCCGTCTTCAGATCGTCGAAGTCGCCCATCAAGGTCGTCCTTTCCCCGAGGCGGCTTTCTGTATACAAAAGTCTTACTCAGCCTTGAAGGTGTCAAGCTGTCCGTAAGCGGACCGTGCCCCCGGGGATAGCGCCGAGCAGGGATGGAAGGGACCGGAGGGGCCGCCGAGAATCGAACGCCGGATCGAACGCCGGAGGGAGCGCCGCGCCGCGGACCGTGCGGCGGCGGGGCGCGCCGAGGAAAGGGAGGTGGACGCCCGTGCCGGACCGTCCCGCCTATCTGCGCATCGCCGACACGCTGCGAGAAGGGATCCGGGACGGCAGCCTCCCGCCGGGATCGCGGCTGCCGACCATGGCGCAGCTGCGGCGGGCGCACGGCGTCTCGGAGATCGTCGCGCGGCAGGCCATCGGGGTGCTGCGCGGCGAGGGCCTCGTCGAGACGCGCCGCGGCGGCGGCACCGTCGTCCGGATCCGGCCGCCCGTCCGCCGCGTCGCCATGGACCGGTACCGCGCCGTCGCCCCCGTCGCCCCCGCCGGTCCGCCCGCCGGTCCGCCCGCCGACCCGGACGAGCAGGACGCCGCGCCGCAGACGACGTTCACCCGCGACCAGAAGATCTCCTGGGAGGAGTACCGGCTCGACAAGGAGTTCACCCGGGTCCGCGCCGACCCGGAACTGGGCGCGCTGTTCGAGCTGCCGCCCGGGACGGAGCTGCTGCGCCGCCGGTTCGTCTTCTACGCGCGGGACGAACCGCAGCAGATCTCGGTGAACTTCCTGCCGTGGGCGCTGGTCGGCGACACCCCGGTCGCCGATCCTGCGCGGGAGCCGTGGCCCGGCGGGACGCTCGCGCAGCTGGCCTACCTCGGGCACCCGCCGACGCGCGTCGAGGAGTCGGTCCGGTCGCGGATGCCGACCCCCGACGAGGTGGAGACGCTCCGGCTGACCGGCGGCGTGCCCGTCCTCGCCATCACCCGCCGGCTGCTGTCGGGACCCGGCGTGATGGAGGTGTGCCGCGACATCGTGCTCCCCGCCGACCGCGTCGTCCTCGACTACGCCATCGACCTCTGACTACGCCATCGACCTCTGACCGCGCCGCCGACTCCTACCGCGCCGCCGCCTGGCCGTCAGCCCGCCAGCCGCTCCAGGGTGCGGAGCGGGACGGGCAGCCAGGACGGGCGGTTGCGCGCCTCGTAGCGGACCTCGTAGACGGCCTTGTCCAGCTCCAGGGCCCGCAGCAGCCCGGCGTGCGCCACCGGGTCGGGGCCGCCCGCCGCCGCGTACCCGCGGCAGAACGCCGCCCGGTTCCGCTCCGCCCACGCCCGCGCCCGCTCCTCGACGGCCGCGGCGGCCGCCGGGGGAGCGTCGCCGCCGTCCCCGGCCTGCAGGTACCGCGCCGCGTACTCGAACGAGCGCAGCATCCCCGCGACGTCCCGCAGCGGGTGGCCGAGCGCCCGCCGCTCCCGCGGCGTCCGGGCGGGCTCGCCCTCGAAGTCCAGCAGCACCCACCCGGTGCCGGTCCGCATCGCCTGCCCCAGGTGGTAGTCGCCGTGGACGCGCTGGAACGGCAGCGGCCGCGCGTTCGCCGCGCACCGCGCGAACACCTCGCGGATCGCCGCGGTGTACGGGCGCAGGTCCGGGACGGCCGAGCTGACCTGCGAGAGCTGCTCGTTCATGTCCGCGACCCGGGCCCGCAGCTCGTCCGGCGGGGCCTCGGTCACCCCGAACGCGGCGGCGAGGTCGCGGTGCACCTGCGCGGTCGCCGCGCCGAGCCGTTCCGCCTCCGCCGCGAAGTCGCCCCCGGCGGCGCCGGCGTCCCGCGCCGCCGGGGCGGGCGCCGCGCCGGGCCCGGTGCCGGGCGGCGCGGGCGGTTCGGGCTGCGCGAACCAGTCGCGGACGCTGGTGAGGGCGAGCTGCCAGCCGTCGGTCCCGGTCCGCAGGTACTCCGACAGCAGCGCCAGCGTGACCGGCTCGCCGCCCTCGTCCCCGCCCGCGGCCGGGTCGAGCTCCATCCAGCCGTGGACGGCCGGGACGTGCGCGCAGCCCTGCCGGGACAGCGCGAGGTTGATCTCCAGGTCGGGGTTCACGCCCGGCGCCAGCCGGCGGAACAGCTTGCAGATGTAGGCGTCCCCGAAGATCAGCGAGGTGTTGCTCTGCTCGGCCGGGCTGGGCGCCGCGTCCAGGTCGGTGCGGATGGCGGCGCCGGGCGCGTGCCGGAACCGGACGGGCCCGAGCGCGTCGCCCGCCGCCATGTGCGCGAGCAGCGGGCGGGTCAGTTCGGGGTCGTGGGCCGCGTCGTAGACGTGCTCGACGCCGCCGCCCGCCGCCGCGAGCCGCCCGATCTCGCCGGGCCGCAGCCGTTCCGGCAGGACGCGGCGGACGCCGAGCAGGAGCTGGTACCGGTCGGTGGCGCCGTCCTGCCCGACGTCGAGGACGAGGTGGTGCAGGCCCGGGTCGCCCGGCCGCAGCACGGTCGCGGTGCCGATCGACAGCCCGTCGATCGGGCGGTGCTTCCCGCCGAACCACCGCTGCCGGGGCAGCCACTCCGCCAGGAGCCGGACGAGCGAGCGGTCGGGCGGCGCCACGGTCACATCACCTCTTCACCGGGTGCGGTCTCGTCGGGCGGCGGGGAGAGGAGGAACCAGTAGAAGCCGTGGCCGGGCAGCGTCAGCAGGTAGGGCAGGTCGCCGATCGCGGGGAACCGCACGCCGCCCATGCACTCGATCGGCGTCGACCCCCGGAACCGCCGGAGGTCCAGCTCCACCGGCTGCGGGAAGCGCGACAGGTTGTTCACGCACAGGACGGTGTCCATGCCGCCCCACTGGTTGGCGTCCCCGTTGCCGATCTCGCGGGTGTACGCCAGGACGGACGGGTTCGACGCGGACAGCTCGACGTACGAGCCGACGCCGAACACCGGGTGCCGCTGCCGGATCTCGATCATCTTGCGCGTCCAGTGCAGCAGGGAGCCCGGATTGCCCGCGAACGCCTCGACGTTGACGGCCTCGTAGCCGTAGATCGGGTCCATGATCACCGGCAGGTACAGCCGCGCGGGATCGCACTTGGAGAACCCCGCGTTGCGGTCGGGCGTCCACTGCATCGGGGTGCGGACGGCGTCGCGGTCGCCGAGCCAGATGTTGTCGCCCATGCCGATCTCGTCGCCGTAGTACAGGACGGGCGAGC